>NZ_RHHM01000012.1 GCF_003846135.1 Erwinia psidii | reverse complement strand
ATGAGGACAGAGAGTACGGATGTTCATCGGGGCTCACGAAGCCGGATATATGTGTGTGGCTACTTTGTCAGAAAGAGACCTGCCGGTGCTTGCATCGGAGAGGTGTCCATATAGCTATTTAGCGCACGGGCTTATAAGTGCCATCACCGGAAAAGCTCTGAGAAAAACCACAGTTGGGATTTATCTCAAAAAGCTTGCCATAAGATAACCATTCCGTCAGCGAGGGAACTCCCCCATCAGCATACAGTCCGAATGTAGCGAACGGTATGCGATGGAATAACGCCGCGCAGGATAACTTTATAAAGGGCAACAACATGAAAATAGCGGTTAACTTAATTCTGGCTTTGACGGTTTCTTCTTCCCTGTTGACGGGTGCGGCTTATGCCGCCAGCTGGCAGGATCAACTCAGCAGCGCGGCGAATTCACTCAGCCAGAACTCCGGTTCGACGGCAGCCAGCAACCAGGCAGGCACCTCGATGAGCTCTCTCACCAGCCTGCTCAACGGTGGTAATCAGTCACTGAGCGCCAGCAGCATGACAAATGCCGCGGGCGTTTTACAGTACTGTGTTCAAAACAATGTGGTCGATAACAACGTGAGTTCGGTAAAAGATCAACTGATGAGCAAACTCGGTCTCGACGATACGCAGAAGGCTCAGGAGACCACCGATTACAAACAGGGTCTGGCGGGACTTCTCAATACCGGCAATAACCAGCAGGTTAACCTCAGCAGCCTTGGCAACACGGCACTGGGTAAAAAGGTGAAAACCAAAGCCTGTGATCTTGTGCTGAAGCAGGGAAAACAGTTTATCTCTTAACCTTATGGAGCCACCTCAACGGTGGCTCCTTGCCTGGTTGACGCTCGGCCGGATCCCAGACAGTGATTATGCTTCCACCGGGTCGGTCAAATATCGCTTTCTGAGGCTGACAGGCAGTCGCGGCGAAGGCTACCCGATGACAACGCACAGGCCACAAAGGCATACCAGGCCTATCTGCCAACATTACGATAAGTGGCAGGACAGCATACATAACCAGTGTGATATGCGCGAGCAACAGCGCGGCAAAACGTCCGGCAAACACCACCACTGTTTTCGGGTTGCCGATCTGCCTGTCCAATGCGACAAAAAATGTGCGGCGAAAACTGAGGGCATTACCAGACGGGTTGCTGACCCTGGCTGCTGTTTTGCGTCTCTGAACATGTTAACCGCCATTTACAGCAGATCCAGTCTGCCAGCGGTCTTGCGTGTCAGCAATCGTCACGGCACTGCGGAAAGTCAGGTATGCAAGCCCGATAGTGCAACCGTGGAGATAATCAGCGATGCGGTCGCCATCCTCAATGCAGTCCCATTCCTACCCGGCGTGCAAAAGCCAGAAAAGTGCGACCAGAATAAATCCGGCACAAGAACAGTAGCAGCGCGCCGAATATTGTCACTATCGCCATACAGCCCGTGTCCATTTTTCATCCCCATCAGAAAAGAAAACAGAGTACGGAACTGCCACTTTTATCGACACCGATCTCCTTTTCATTTTCGAGGTTAATGTCGGTCACCTGGTTTGCATATCATCCGGTCAGCCTGCATTATCATTAGCCGCCAAATGTAAATTTTTCTTCTGTGAGAAAACGATGCAAAAGGATTTAACCACGCTGCTAATAGAGCGAGATGCACAACAGCACAGGGCAGAACTGGAAAAGCTGCGCGAAGAGAATCAGCGCTTACTGCAACAGGTCAGTAATAAAATCGACAACGCCAAAGCAGAAATCACCGAAAGCGCCATTACCAAAACGATGGCAGTCCTTAACCATACGCGAGCCTGGTTGCTGGCTATCGTCAGTGCGCTGGCCGTTACGCTGGCCGTTATCGGTTTTGTTGGGGTAAACGGGCTGACCAGACAGTTAACGGTTTATTACACCGACACGATCCATAACTGGCTGCGTTTTGATGATGGCAACAGCGAGAGCCATAAGATACTGGATAATCTGCGTACCAGCGCCCTGCTGGATTCCCTGAGCCTGCGCTTTGCACGTGAGAAAACCCACAGCAGCCTTACGCCGACGCTCAATGAGGCTGAAAAACAGCGTCTGATGTCAATTATCCTGAATCCCGCCGCTGATGATTATCAGTTCAGAGACGCGCTGAACCTGATTATCGCCAGTCGGGGAATTTTCGGCAGAGTGATGGCCGATGAAACCGGCAAAAAAATCGCTGACATTCTGGCGGACAACCATTACAACAATGGTAAGAAAGTCACCGTGCTGGAAGCGATGAGTAACGATCGCGCCCTCTTACCCTTCACGCTGAAGATGCTCAATAGCGGAAACGCCACCTACGATGAAAATGTCCTGATGGATGCGTTTGCCAATGTTAAGCAGTTTGATGACCAACGCGCCCGCCAGTTTGCCGAAGAGAATCTGATGCGCTTTAAATCAGCGAACAACCGCATTGAACTGGCAAAATACCTCATCGATATTGATGCAGACAGCAGCGCCATCGATGCGCTGATCAACGAGCTGGGACAACAGAAAAAAACGCTGTGGCAGGGCGATGACAGGACACTTATTTTTGCCCGTATCGAGCATAAACTGAAGGCAACGCCGCCGGATGTGCCTGCGCTGGCCGCGATGATTGATAGCCAGATTGCCAACGGGCTGGACATGAGCATTTCCACTTTCGGTGAAGGAAAACCCTATTTCATCCTTTCGCGGGATAACTTCCGGCAAGCCTTTTCTCAGCCGGAAAGCCTGGTAGGTAATCGTCAGCTGGTTGATGCGATTGTCAAACATGCGCCGCTCAACGCGTCGCGTCTGCAAAAAATCTGCGATTTCTTCCAGACCCGCGATCGCGGGCTGTGGTTAACCACGCTGATGATGAAACCCGCACCAGATACGCGGCTGAGCTTTGATAACGGTAAAACGATTCAGGGGAGCGACATTCTGGATACCCTCTGGCTGCGGGTGGAAAAAAGGGCCGGGAAGTATGTGCTTATCGCCACCTGGCGTGAAAAAAGCGGCCACGTGGATGAAGGTGTCATCACCGCTCTTTCTGGCGGCGAACAGGCCAGCTACTCTGTCGATTTCAACAGTGAGCAATTAAGAAATTATGTCTGGTCAGACAACAGTGATTACTGGCAGCTTTAAGGCAGCAATCAGAACAGAAAACAGGAAGTGCTGATGAATAAAGAATCCGAACTGGCGAGAGCAAAACGGCTCCCCTTGTTGCTGCTGTGTGCTGCTGCGGTTGTTTTTGTCGCCACCGTACTTTGCCCACTGTGGTTTAAACCGCACGCCTGGATCGGTGCACTGAAGGCCGTGTCCGAAGCCGCAATGGTTGGTGCGCTGGCCGACTGGTTTGCCGTCAGCGCCCTGTTCCGTCGGGTGCCGATCCCGCTGGTAGGCCGTCATACGGCGATCGTTCCGCGTAATAAGGATCGTATTGCTGATAATCTTGCGCTGTTCGTGCAGGATAAATTTCTTAACACCGAGTCCCTGCTGACGCTGATCCGCCGCCACGATCCGGCACATATAGTCGCCAGCTGGCTGAGTGTGCCTGCCAATGCGGCGACGTTCAGCCACTATCTGCTGAAGGTAGTCCGGGGATTTCTGGATTTGGCGGATGACCAGCGTATCCAGGCTTTTATGCGCCGGGCCATTCACAACGCCATCGATAAGGTCGATTTGTCCCGTTCAGCGGCAATAGTGCTGGAGAGTCTGACCAAAAATAACCGCCATCAGGAACTGCTGGATGATGCCATCAGCCAGTTGCTGCATCTGGTGAACAAACCGGGCACCCACGCGTTTATTGCCCAACAGGCGATCCGCTGGTTGAAGCGTGAGCATCCTGCCATAGAAAAAATGCTGCCGACTGAATGGGTCGGTGACAAATTTGCTGAACTGGCGGCAGATGCGGTGAAGTCAGTGCTTAACGATATTGAGCAGGATGGCACACATGAGTTGAGGCAGGGCTTTAACCGTGCGGTGCAGCGGCTGATCGGCAGACTGCGGGAAGATCCCGCGATGCAGCGCAAAGCGGAAGAAATAAAGGATTATCTTAAGCAGGATGACGCGCTGAACACCTATATCAGCCAGCTGTGGGGGGATTTGCGTCGCTGGTTAAAAGAGGATCTTGATAAGGAAGACTCGGTGCTTCATACAAAAGTGAGTGCGACAGGACAGTGGCTGGGGCAAGCATTGATGCAGGATGTTCAGCTGCGCGCCTCGCTGAATCAACACATAGAAGACGCCGCGACCGGTGCCGCACCAGAGTTCTCGGCATTTCTCAGCCGTCATATCAGCGACACGGTAAAAGGCTGGGATGCACGGGATATGTCGCACCAGGTCGAGCTGAATATTGGTAAAGATCTGCAACGCATCCGCATTAATGGGACGGTGGTGGGTGGCGTTATCGGTTTAATTTTATATTTACTCTCCGGGCTTCCCACTCTGCTCGCCCCGGTTTATGGCGGATAGCCTTTGCTGGCGTATGAATGATTGTGATGCGCCAGATCGTCTTCTTCAGACAGCAAATCCGCTGTCACTGCGTTTACTTCGTGATGACGTACACTGTTTTCACGGTTTCAGGCCGTTCTCTGTCTTCACCGATCTCTTCTTTTTATTTACCGCAGGCGCTGCGTCAGTGCCCTTCCATCCTTGTATGTAATAGAGAGGTGATGGTTGGCTACCGTCACATGAAGCAGAGTGAGCTTGTTTCCATCCTGAATGTCGAGGCATCAGCTAAAGCTCTCTGCTTCACCTTCACGCCAGCATTAACATTGAACGGTTGCCAGGCGCGATGACTCTGCATGTACAAGGGTCACCGGCGTGATGGTTTAGTGAAAGCAGAAAAAGGCTATGTTTCAGTTAGGTATTGATGTTAGCAAGAAAACCCCCGAATTTATGCCTGCTGCGGGAAGGTGTAAAAGGCAGGGTAAAAACGCGCAAGCTTAAAAACGACTTTGCGGCTACCAGTGCTGTAATCAACTGGCTCCATAAACAACACTGCCAACCGGCTGAGGTCCATATCATCATGGAAGCCACCGGAGTTTATCGCGAATCATTAGCATATGGCCTTCATAAGGCTGGAGCCAGGGTATCGCTTGCCCCGCAACGTAGCAGAGAATTTGCACGTGGTATGGGAATGCTGACGAAAAACGACCAGGTTGATGCTTGCACTTAAAGAGCCGGAGCCATGGGTTCCTCAGCCAGAGGATGTCCGTTATCTCAGCGCACTTTTACGTCGCCGTAATGCACTTGTCACTGACAGCACCCGTGAAAAAACAGGCTGGGAAAATCCCGGGCAACGGACACGCCTTCTGCGGTTACTGAATCCATCGAAAATGTGCTCCGTGACCTGAGTACAGAACGTAACTATCTGGACGGTCTTATCCGCGCGCACCTTGAGCAGCATCCTGATTAAAAAAATGATTTTGACCTGCTGACATCGATAAAATCCGTGGGTTTTCAGTTAGGTTTGAATATGCTGGTTATCCTGCGGAGTCATCATTTTGACACAGCAGAGCAGGTTGCAGCGTTTTTAGGCGTGGTTCCTGTTGAAAAATCCTCCGGCACCTCAGTCAGAGGGAAACCGGGATTGTCAAAAATCGGACCACCGCAAATCAGGGCAAAGCTGTATCTGGCATCGTTATGTGGACTGAGGTTTAATCCGGTGATGAAGGCCATGTATGAGCAGTTATGTCAGAGAGGAAAAGCAAAAATGTGCGCAATTGGCGCACTGATGCGGAAACTCCTTCACCGGTGTTATGGCGTACTGCATACTCAACAACCATTCCACGCCGATTTTCAATAAAACCCCACCAGATTGCTATCGTGTGGGGATAAAAGTACACAGTAGTAATTTCTGACAGATTCAAAAATTATCTGGAGGGATGGCTTCGTTTATCATAATGATGTTGCCTGCATTTTTCACTCGTATTATTTAACACACCTCTAAATGAAGATGGATTGTTGCGGTACTCGCTGGCATTTTTTTTATACTCAGCTTTTAATGATTCCCTTGTCGTATTTGCACCCACTTTTGGTGAAGCAGAAAAAGAGGATTCAGTTGGGCGAACACCACCACGACGATCATAATTCCACGGTGATGAAGGTGCGGCATGAACAGTAAACCGATTCATGACTGAATTGGAAACACTTCTGAGACCGTTGAGAAAGCTTGCTACGGGACCTGGAGATGCAGTGCTAATTTCAGCAACAGGATATACTGAGGATGTCGAAATGCGATTTTGGCCACTTATTCCTTGCATATGTATTCCTTATATTGTTTACCCTTATGGGCGGTCAGCGTTTTTACAGTCTTTGAGTATTGTTAATACCATTGAGGTCAATTGTCTGTCAGAAAAAATCATCACTAATACAGCAATATATATAAAAAAGTGTATTTGTAGCCGGGGTGCTAACAAAATTTGTTGGCACGTCAAGGGACCAGCACGCAGTCAATGAACTATGTTTTTCTTGACTCAACATGGTAGCTGATGGTTATGCACACCAGACTGGCTCACCGACTGCATTGCAGAAAGCGTTAGTATCCCGATCGTTAAACAAGATATTCTCAGCCACCGGAATCACTACATCCTTATCTCCGTAACCCGCTCCTGTGCTGAAATTATTGCCAACCTGCTGATGTTGAAAACAGGCTAAATGCTGATTACTTCCGACGCCTTCACGGTCTCAGTTAGCAAAAAATTATGTACTGAGATAAATAACATCCGCAGCAGCCATTAATCAAGTCTGACTTAGGCTGACATAATACCTTTTTTGTGAGAGGTGGTCAGTAACCCGGTGACAAATCCATCTCTTCCGCACCTTGTTAAACAGAATAATAACGTAATATTAAAAATAATCTTCATTTTCTCACGTGATGTATCGTAAATATTAAACCAGCGTCCCCCCAGGAAGAAACCTGTTTTTTCATCAAAATACCGCTGGTCAAGCGCCATATAAAATACGGATAAAGACATTGAGTTAAATTTTAACAAATTTCAGAGAAAGACCATTCACAACATAAAATCATGCATTCCAATAATTATATTTACTGCGCCAGTAAAATCATTTTTAATACAAGCGAAAATCGCTATAAAGTCGTTAAAAATAAAATACATAACCTCAACCATTAATGTATAAATGGAATAAATGTAAAGGATTATTATTTTGAAAAAAAACGCTGCATGCTATTGCACTCTATTTGTCTGTGCGGCATCTTACGCCGGGATTATGCGGCAGGATATTAATCTTCAGGACTATCGTGACTTTGGGGAAAATCTCGGTAAATATGCCGTGGGAAATACAGATGTTGATGTCTATACCACCGATGGTGCTTTGGCAGGCACCCTTAACTTTCCCATTCCTGATTTTGGCGTGGTCGTTTCTCTGGGCTATGCCACTTTAATCTCACCCTCTTATGTGGCTGGGGTAACGCACAATGGGGGCTATAAAACGGTTACCTTTGGCAATAACGCCAAATACAGCACCTCTTACACGTTAATTAATCGTAATGAAGAAGGCTCGCTGGACTTTCATACCCCCCGATTAAACAAAGTGGTGACAGAAACGGCGGCAATTTCTTATGTCACCGGTGAGGAACTGAGAGACACCAGCCGCTACATATACTATGCCCGTGTGGGAACCGGTACCCAGAAACAGGTGGATGCAGAAACCCAGACGGTTATTCAGCTGTCAGGCGCCTACAACTACCGAACCGGTGGTACGATTTTATCCCCTGATTTCTCAACGAACCGGCTCACCTGGACCACCTTGTCACCGGACGATCCCAATGTTACCGCGCTCGATATTGGCGCTCAGGGTGGGGACAGTGGCAGTCCGGTATTGGTCTATGACAACATCGATAAAATCTGGAAGCTGGCAGGTGTTACCGCCACGATCTCCGGCACCTACCCCTACGGCCTGGATACACATTCCATCTATATTCAGGATGCGTTTATTCAGCAACTGATTGCCGCTAATACCGATCCTGATGTCACCGACAGCAGTAACGATGGCACGATCTATTGGGGGGCCTCCGACATCACTCAGGGCACGAACAGCTGGGAATGGCACGGAGTGGACACCCTACTCCCCAGCGAGGCGACAAATGAAGCACTTGATGCCAGTAAAGATCTGCGTTTTAACGGCGATGGCGGTACGCTGCTGCTTGCTCAGTCAGTTAACATGGGCGCTGGCAAACTTCAGTTCTCCAATAATTATCAGGTGATATCCGCCGATGGCGCCAACAGCAGCTGGACGGGTGGCGGTATCGACGTCGATGCAGACAAAACCGTGCAGTGGCAGGTTAACGGGCTGGCCGGTGATGATCTGCATAAAATCGGTGCGGGAACGCTGTATGTCAATGCCACAGGCATTAATGGCGGCGGTCTGAATACCGGTGACGGTACGGTGGTACTGGATCAGCAAGCCGATGCTGACGGCAATAAACAGGCATTCTCTTCAGTGACTTTAGTTAGCGGACGCCCGACGGTCGTTCTGAATGACGCAGAGCAGGTCGCGACAGAGCATATCTTCTTTGGTTACCGGGGAGGTAAACTCGATCTCAATGGCAACAGCCTGTCGTTTAAACAAATCAATCATACTGACAGCGGTGCCACGCTGGTGAACCACAACACCACGCAAGCTGCAATACTTAACCTGACTGGCTACAGCAGTGCAGACGTCTCTTTTCAGACATTCAGCGAGAGTAATCCGCGAGGCACGGTCGGGTCGATTTATATCTATCCCAATCCCTATACCAAAGAGACCGAGTACTTTCAGCTCAACGAGTCTTCCTACTGGTATTTCCCTACCGATAAAAGCAGCACCGCAATCTGGACATATTTAGGGACCGATGCCAGTGCAGCAATCGACTACCGTCTGGCCCAGCTTAACCAGACAGTCTTTCGCGGCTTCCTCGGCGACAGCGACAGCAGCGGTGTGCTGAACGTTAATGTGGATACGCCCGGCTCTTCAGCCATAACGGCGTTAACCGGCGGGATGGACCTGAAGGGTAACCTGGCCGTGTCGCAGGGAACCGTTCTGCTCTCCGGCCAGCCTGTCCCTCATGCTGGCGGCCTGGTAGAAGATGATGACTGGGCTACCGCCCTCTTTAGCGCTAACCAGATTGCCGTTAATGAAGGCAGTACTCTGCAAGTCGGAGAATATGCCCAGGTCCAGGCAGATATCGTGGCGGGGGATTCCTCACAGGTAATGCTGGGCTACAACACCAGTACTTCAGATACTGACAAAATCTGGCGCTGCTATTCGGTGATTAATACTGATACCACCACCTGCAGTCAGCCGGTACGCAGTGCCACTGAACTTGCTGCGCTGACCGCCAGCACCGTATCCGGCAATATCACGCTGGGCGACAATACCAGTCTGTATCTGGGGAAGGTTAATTACGAGGGAGCAATCAGCAGCACGACCACCAGCACCATGACCATGAATTCCGGTGCTTACTGGCAATTGACCGGCAACAGCAGCGTCAGCTATTTAAAAGCGCTGCCGGGTTCCACGATCTCCTTGCTTGCCGCAGAAGGCACAACCTGGTCACCGGCGGAGCTCACTGTTGATTCGCTGGATGCCACAGGTCTGAGTATCAGCCTGGCCGCTTCTCCTGCGAACGAACAGGGCGACAGAGTGACAATTGTGAATACTGCTACCGGCAGCAGTAACACTCTGGATATCAGCGTGCTGACCACTTCTGATGAATCGGTGCAATTGCTGAATGATATTGTACTGCTTGATGCCCCTGCGGGTACGGCGCATGATTACTTTACCGTACCGTCGGTTGCCAGCGGCTTCAGCCTGTATACCCCGGACTACCGGGTGATCGAAAAAGATGACCGCGTGCAATGGGTGCTGGCCCATAACGCCGAGGCAGAACCTGAGTCCCCGGCTGAGTCTGAAGACGCCAGCATAGCGGAAACATCGCCAGAAGCTGAAACACCGGCTGAGTCTGAAGACGCCAGCGTAGCGGAAACATCGCCAGAACCTGAGTCCCCGGCTGAGTCTGAAGACGCTGGCGTAGCGGAAATACCGGCAGAAGCTGAAACACCGGCTGACCCAACTGATGGTAAACCGTCTGGCTGGTTTACCATCAGGGACAATAAGCCATTGGTTCGTCATACCCGCTTATTGCTGGCCTCCCGACAGTATGTCTTTAGCGAAGCAATAAGCCAGCTGCATGGCCGTGCCTCGCTACTGCGTAACTCACCGGAAAAAAGCGGTGACTGGGTGTCAGTTGAGCACGGCAAAGGAAGATTCGAGGGCTTTAAAGTGAATCAGCAGTCGCTGAATCTCGGCTGGGACACCGTGCAGGGACAGCAGATGTTTGGCTTTAATGCCGGATACACCATGGGAAAAACCAAAGGTAACGGACAGGTAACGCACCATCTGGCAAGCGCAGGTGCTGATTATTCATGGTCATCCCCGGCAGGCTGGTTTATTGATACCGCTGCCCGCTATATGCACCTTAGCCAGGATCTGACTTTTGATCCGCTGTTGGGTATTCACCACGGTAAAGCGAACAGCCATATCCTCTCAGGAAGTGTTAAAAGCGGCTATCAGTTCGCTGTCGATCAACACTCGCTGTTTATTTCCACCTATATTGGCCTGACCGGTAGCCACCTGTCTGGCTACAGGCTCGAAAGCAACACGGCACAGGTTGGTCTCAGCTCCAGCACCCCTTACTTTGCCACCGCAGGTTTGGAAGTGAAGAAAGGTGGCTTGTGGCGGAGCAATTCGGATGTAATGGTGACCGCAGGTATCGAATATCAGTATTCACCCGGGAAAGCAGGATCCAGCCTTACGCTGTCAGACAGCCAGTCCCGCCGCGAATTCGCTGCATTATCGGATAACCGTTACCGCTTCCATGTAGGAACAGAGGGCAAAATTGCGGATAAATGGTCGTTAGAGATGAAAGCCCGGAGCAGCGTTGGCGGCACCTTCCGCACCGACTACAGCGGTATAGCTGGCGTTAACTACCGCTTCTGATGCTCAGCCAGTAAACACAGACCCCGCCATCTGGCAGGGTCTTGTTGCGCACACCGCTGTCGTTGCCGCGACCTGACGCTGACTTTCATCATGGCGCCGTCAATTGCTATCCCGGCAACCGCTGTCTGACACCGGCACTACCGCCGCTTAAGCAACATATAAATACTGATGGCAAAGAAAGCCGCACTGGGCAACAACGCACCCAACAGTGGTGGGATGTTATACACCAGGCTCAGTGGACCAAAAATCTGATCCAGCACGTAGAACAGGAAGCCGAAGCTGATGCCGGTAATCACCCTCATTCCCATCGACACGCTACGCAGAGGGCCAAAGATAAAGGAGAGCGCCATCAGCATCATCACCGCCACCGACAGCGGCTGGAAGATTTTACTCCACATATTCAGCTGATAACGACCGGCAACCTGCCCACTTTGCTTGAGATATTTGCTGTAGCTGTACAGACCACTGATTGACAGTGAATCCGGGTCAAGCGATACCACGCCAAGCTTGTCGGGCGTCAGCGTGGTTTTCCATTCTCCGCTTAAGGTCTGATTCCCCGTCACCTGTTTGGGATCGGTGAGAATCGACTCATCGACTTCTGACAAATCCCACAGCTTTTTATCGGCATTGTATTTTGCCACCGCCGCATAGCGAACCGATTGCAGGCGACGCGCTTTGTTAAAGCTGTAAATGCTGACACCGGCCAGCTCATTGTTATCCTTTAACCGTTCGATGAAGATAAAACTGTCCCCATCTTTTGCCCAAAGGCCATTCTGCGTGGAGAGCAACGATCCCCCCACCAACTGCTGTGCACGGTAATTACGTGCCATTTGCTCGCCCTGCGGCGCGACAAATTCACCGATAGCCATGGTCAGCAGTACCAGCGGAATAGCGGTTTTCATTACCGATGCGGCAATTTGCATACGGGTGAAACCCGATGCCTGCATCACCACCAGCTCACTACGTTGTGCCAACATGCCCAATCCCAGCAGCGCCCCCAGCAGTGCTGCCATCGGGAAGAAGATCTCAATATCTTTGGGTACGCTAAGGATGGTGTACAACCCGGCACCAAGGGCGGTGTAATCCCCCTGGCCGGTTTTACGCAACTGGTCGACAAACTTAATAATGCCGGAGAGCGACACCAGCATAAACAGCGTCGCCATGATGGTGTTAAAAATAGTTTTGCCGATGTATCTGTCGAGTACGCCAAACATCAGACTGAGCCTCCCTTACTGAAGCGGGCGCGAATACGCCTCAACGGCACGGTATCCCACAGATTAAGCATCACTGCCAGCGCCAGATAGCCAAGGTTTACCACCCACATCCAGACAGCGGGATCGAGGCGTCCTTTTGAACCGCTGGAACGCAGCGAACTTTGCAGCAGGAAGAAGACCAGATACAACAACATGGCGGGCACCATTGACAGGACGCGACCCTGACGCGGGTTGACCACGCTCAACGGCACCACCATCAGCGCCATCACCAGTACAGAGAAAATAAGGGTAAAGCGCCAGTGCAGTTCACTAATGAACTCAGGATTTTGGGAATGTCGCAATGCGCTGAACCCCATCTGCTGAGCATCATTAGGGTCCAGTATCACTTCCTGATGACCAATAATCGCCTGGTAGTTTTCAAAATCGGTAATGCGGAAATCACGCAGCATCGCCGTACCTTCAAAGCGCGTCCCTTTATCCAGAGTGACAATCTGAGAGCCATCAGCGCGCTGGCTCATATGGCCTTTGTCAGCCAGCACCACCGACGGGCGGGCATTGCCCTTGGGCCGGAGCTGTGCCAGAAAGACATTACCAAAATCATTCCCTTTCACGTTTTCGATAAACATCACCGACTGACCATCGCCAGACTGCTGGAATTGCCCAGCGGCCAGTGCGGCGGCCCCTGGGTTAGCCTTGGCGTTTTTCGTCACCTCATTTTGGTAGCGCGCCGACCACGGTCCCAGCCAGGCAACGTTAGCCGCCGCCACTACCGCGGTAAACAGCATCAACACCATCGCCGCCTTGACCAGTACCGACTTGCCCAGGCCACAGGCATGCATCACGGTAATTTCACTCTCCGTGTACAGCCGCCCAAGCGTCATTAAAATGGCCAGAAACAGGCTGAGTGGCAGGATCAGCTGTGCCATATCGGGAACGCCAAGGCCTAATAATGTCAGAACTAAATTTGTGGGGATCTCACCATCCGCTGCCGCACCCAGGATCCTGACCAGCTTCTGACAAAAGAAGATGAGTAACAGGATAAACAGGATTGCCAGCTGGCTTTTGAGGGTTTCCCTAACCAGATATCTAATGATGATCACACTGAGTACGCCTGTGAAAACTTGTCTTTTTGCGGGAAAATAGCTAGTTTCATCGCTTATACGCCATTTTTCTTAGTGATGGCAACGGTCATAGCTAAGTTAGTATGACAATAATCGTGTTCTGGTGATGTAAAAAATTATTTTATCCGATGTAAATTCAGGATAATCACCCGAAACCAAATCTGATACTCGTTATGCTAACGGCATGTTGCCCGGTATTGCACGGACAACACAAGCGTCACATTCTAGCCGCAGCAAACGCTGTTGTCTTTAAGATTCAGGAGAGTACATGGAGTTCAGTGTAAAAAGCGGTAGTCCAGAGAAACAGCGCAGTGCCTGCATAGTGGTCGGGGTATTTGAGCCGCGCCGGTTATCACCCATTGCTGAACAGCTGGATAAAATCAGCGACGGCTACATCAGCGCGCTGCTACGCCGCGGCGAACTGGAAGGTAAAGTCGGTCAGACCCTACTGCTGCACCATGTGCCTAATATCCTTTCTGAACGTATTTTGCTCATCGGATGCGGAAAAGAACGTGAGCTGGATGAACGTCAATATAAACAGGTCATCCAGAAAAGCATTAACACGCTCAATGACACCGGTTCGATGGAAGCCGTCTGTTTCCTTACCGAACTGCATGTGAAGGGGCGTAACACTTACTGGAAAGTACGCCAGGCAGTCGAAACCTCGAAAGAGACGCTGTACTGCTTTGATCAACTCAAAAGCAACAAAATTGAGCCGCGTCGTCCGCTACGCAAAATGGTGTTCAATGTCCCCACCCGCCGCGAACTAACCAGTGGTGAACGTGCCATACAGCACGGTCTGGCCGTTGCAGCGGGGATAAAAGCCGCGAAAGATCTCGGCAATATGCCGCCAAATATTTGTAATGCCGCTTATCTCGCCTCCCAAGCACGCCAGCTGGCGGATGCATGGAGTAAGAACATCACCACGCGCGTTATTGGTGAGCAGCAGATGAAAGAGCTGGGCATGAATGCCTACCTCGCCGTGGGCCATGGCTCCCAGAACGAATCGCTGATGTCGGTGATTGAATACAAAGGCAGCCCTGACCCGGAAAGCAAACCCATCGTCCTGGTGGGGAAAGGCGTCACCTTTGACTCCGGCGGTATCTCAATCAAGCCAGCCGAAGCGATGGACGAGATGAAGTACGACATGTGCGGAGCCGCCTCCGTTTATGGCGTGATGCGCATGGTAGCCGAGCTGAACCTGCCGCTGAATGTGGTGGGCGTACTGGCAGGCTGTGAAAATATGCCAGGCGGTCGGTCCTATCGCCCAGGGGACGTACTGACCACCATGTCCGGCCAGACCGTGGAAGTACTGAATACGGATGCGGAAGGCCGCCTTGTCTTATGCGATGCGCTGACCTACGTTGAGCGTTTTGATCCTGAAGTGGTTATTGATGTGGCCACGCTGACCGGCGCCTGCGTGATTGCGCTGGGTCACCATATCAGCGCGCTGACGTCGAATCATAACCCGCTGGCACACGAACTGATCGGCGCATCTGAGCAAGCCGGCGATCGCGCCTGGCGTCTGCCAATGGCGGATGAGTATCAGGATCAGCTGGACTCCAATTTTGCTGATATGGCCAATATTGGCGGGCGTCCCGGTGGGGCGATCACTGCAGCCTGTTTCCTGGCCCGCTTTACCCGTAAATATAACTGGGCGCATCTGGATATTGCCGGAACCGCCTGGCGCTCCGGCAAAGCAAAAGGCGCCACCGGACGTCCGGTGGCGCTGCTGTCACAGTTCCTGTTGAATCGTGCCGGTCTCAACGGCGACGATTAATCAATGAAAACCGCCACCTTCTGGCTTCTGGAAACCGATACGCCGGTGGGCGGGATCAGCGCCCTTGAGGCGCTGGTCTGCGATCTGGCTGAGGCACGCTGGCGAAGTGGTGCGCGGGTGCTGATTGCCTGTGAAGATGAAGCACAGGCAATCCGCCTTGATGAAGCTTTATGGCAGCGCCCCGCCAGCGCCTTTGTGCCACATAACCTTGCCGGTGAAGGGCCAAAATACGGCGCGCCGGTGGAACTGGCCTGGCCACAGCGCCGGGGTAACGCGCCGCGAGATTTGCTGATCAGTCTGCTACCACAGTTTGCAGATTTTGCTACCGCTTTCCATGAAGTGATAGACTTCGTGCCCTATGAAGCATCTTTGAAACAGCTGGCGCGCGACCGCTACAAAGCGTATCGCAGCGTTGGATTCCTCTTGAATACGGCAACGCCGACGCCCCCAACGACATAGCAGAAATGGAAAAGACATATAACCCGCAAGATATCGAGCAGCCGCTTTACGAACACTGGGAACGGCAGGGCTGGTTTAAGCCTAATGGTGACACCAGCCAGGAGAGCTTCTGCATTATGATCCCGCCGCCGAACGTTACCGGCAGCTTGCATATGGGTCACGCCTTCCAGCAAACCATCATGGACACCATGATCCGCTACCAGCGTATGCAGGGGAAAAACACCCTGTGGCAGGCGGGGACTGACCATGCAGGTATCGCCACCCAAATGGTGGTTGAACGCAAAATCGCGGCTGAAGAAGGCAAAACGCGCCAGGATTACGGTCGCGATGCGTTTATCGAGAAAATCTGGCAGTGGAAAGCAGAATCAGGCGGCACCATCACCCGTCAGATGCGCCGCCTTGGTAACTCCGTGGACTGGGAGCGGGAACGCTTCACCATGGATGAAGGCCTTTCCAACGCCGTAAAAGAAGTCTTTGTTCGACTCTATAAAGAGGATCTGATTTACCGTGGCAAGCGCCTGGTAAACTGGGATCCCAAACTGCGCACGGCGATTTCCGATCTGGAAGTGGAAAACCGCGAGTCCAAAGGCGCCATGTGGCATATCCGCTATCCACTGGCCGATGGCGCGAAAACTGCCGATGGCAAAGATTATCTGGTGGTGGCAACCACCCGTCCCGAAACCGTACTCGGTGATACTGGCGTGGCGGTCAACCCGAACGATCCACGTTACCAGGATTTGATTGGCAAGTTTGTGCTGCTGCCGTTTGTAAACCGCCGTATTCCGATTGTCGGCGACGAACATGCCGATATGGAGAAAGGCACCGGCTGCGTGAAAATCACCCCGGCGCACGACTTCAACGACTATGAAGTGGGCCGCCGTCACAAGTTGCCGATGATCAATATTCTGACCTTCGACGGTGATATCCGTGACGTGGCCCAGGTATACGACTGCAACGGCGAAGACTCTGATATTTACGATGCGACGATCCCAGCTGAATTCCAGAAACTGGAGCGTTTCGCTGCCCGTAAAGCCATTGTGGCAGCGGTGGACGCACTGGGTTTGCTGGCCGAAGTAAAGCCGCACGACCTGACCGTGCCCTACGGCGACCGTGGCGGGGTGGTGATTGAACCTATGCTGACCGACCAGTGGTATGTGCGCACCGCGCCGCTGGCCAAAGTGGCGGTGGAAGCCGTTGAACAGGGTGATATCCAGTTTGTCCCGAAGCAGTACGAAAACATGTACTTCTCCTGGATGCGTGATATTCAGGACTGGTGTATTTCCCGCCAGCTGTGGTGGGGACACCGCATTCCGGCCTGGTATGATGCCGCGGGCAACGTCTATGTTGGTCGTAGCGAAGAAGAAGTGCGTGCTGAAAACAATCTGGCTGCCGACGTGGTGCTGAACCAGGACGAAGACGTGCTGGATACCTGGTTCTCCTCCGGCCTGTGGACCTTCTCCACGCTGGGCTGGCCTGAAAAAACGCCGGACCTGAGCACCTTCCATCCCACCAGCGTACTGGTCAGCGGCTTTGACATCATCTTCTTCTGGATAGCCCGCATGATCATGCTGACCATGCACTTTATCAAAGATGAAGACGGCAAACCTCAGGTGCCGTTTAAGACCGTCTACATGACCGGTCTGATCCGCGATGAGGAAGGTCAGAAAATGTCGAAATCAAAAGGCAACGTCATCGATCCGCTGGATATGGTCGACGGCATTTCGCTGGAAGATTTGCTGGAGAAACGTACCGGCAACATGATGCAACCACAGCTGGCGGAGAAAATCCGTAAGCGCACTGAGAAACAGTTCCCGAACGGCATTGAACCGCACGGCACCGATGCCCTGCGCTTCACGCTGGCGGCGCTGGCCTCGACCGGCCGCGACATCAACTGGGACATGAAACGACTGGAAGGCTATCGCAACTTCTGTAATAAGTTGTGGAACGCCAGCCGCTTCGTGCTGATGAACACCGAAGATCAGGATTGCGGTTTCAACGGCGGTGAAAAGGTGCTGTCGCTGGCCGATCGCTGGATCCGTGCCGAGTTCAACCGGACGGTGAAAGCATACCGCGACGCGCTGGACAGCTATCGTTTTGATATTGCTGCGAACATTTTGTATGAGTTCACCTGGAATCAGTTCTGTGACTGGTATCTGGAGCTGACCAAACCGGTAATGAACAGCGGTTCGGCAGCAGAGCTGCGCGGCACGCGCAACACGCTGGTAGAGGTGCTGGAAGCGCTGTTACGTCTGGCGCATCCAGTCATTCCGTTTATCACCGAAACCATCTGGCAACGCGTTAAGGTGTTAAAAGGCATCACTGGCGACACCATCATGTTACAGCCGATACCAGCCTGGGACGCGGCACAGGTGGATGACGCCGCGCTCAATGATACTGAATGGTTGAAGCAGGCTATCGTTGCCGTGCGCAATATCCGTGCGGAGATGAATCTGTCGCCAGCCAAACCGCTGGATGTGCTGTTACGCGGCTCAAGTGCTGAGGTGGTTCGTCGTGTCAACGACAACCACAACTTCCTGAAAACGCTGGCGCGTCTGGAGAGCCTCACCTGTCTGGCGGCGAACGAGAAAGGTCCGGTTTCTGTCACCAAAATCATCGACGGTGCGGAGCTGCTGATCCCGATGGCAGGCCTGGTGGACAAAACGGCCGAACTGGAGCGTCTGGCGAAAGAAGTAGCCAAACTGGAAGTGGAAATCGGCAAGATCGAAAGTAAGCTTTCAAATGAAGGTTTTGTCTCCCGCGCACCTGCGGACGTTGTGGCGAAAGAGCGTGAGCGTATGACCGGGTTTGAACAGGCGAAAGTAAAACTGATTGAGCAGCAGGCGGTTATCGCAGCGCTTTAAGCAGTTATCACCCTGCAACAAGGCCCGGTTGAGAGCGTCTCGCCGGGTTTTTTTATTGATGCATTATGTGGTGACAACCAAATGATGGGGTGATCGCCGGGCGCTTACTTCCCTTCGCTGAATAGCTGCGCGCAACGGTGCTCCACTTTTTGCCAAGG
Organism: Erwinia psidii; assembly: GCF_003846135.1. Taxonomy (GTDB): domain Bacteria; phylum Pseudomonadota; class Gammaproteobacteria; order Enterobacterales; family Enterobacteriaceae; genus Erwinia; species Erwinia psidii. The sequence goes on along the minus strand of NZ_RHHM01000012.1, from coordinate 134,062 downwards.
GTTGCTGCTCTGGAGGTAAGAAATCCGGTCACCATATGGACTTGCGGGCCTTCACTTCTGACTGGACAGATTCCAAAACCGGTTACTGTAGCGGTAGCAAACGCGGTTATTTAGCGCTTTCTTATAAAAGGTTGACGGGCCTGTTCCCCACGGTTCCAGGCAGATTCAGACATGCATCATCCCTGGCCGGCGTCAAAAATACAGCACTTTTACAAAGATCGCAGCGTTGCTAATCTCAACACTTTCATCTCGCAGAGAGACGCCTTAGTCATGAAAAGGTGACTGTTTCGCGGGTGTAGATGTCAATCATCTTATTCCAGGCCTGGCTTACCTCTTTATCTAATGAAAATAATCCCGATGCCCCGACAATATAAACATCAACGCCAGATTCCGATATCTGTCTGAACGTCTTTTCGTTACATGCCCCATCGATTTCCGTCAGATAATGGTGTCCGTTCTCTTCTCGCATGCTAATCAGTTGTTTGATCTTATTCAGTGTTCCGGGAATAAATTCCTGCCCGGCAAATCCCGGTTCTACTGACATAACGGTGATTTTATCAAGCAGATGGGCATATTCTTTAATACTTTCCACGGGGGTTGCAGGGTTAAGAACGACACCGCATCTCCTGCCTGCATTCTTTATTGTATTCAGTAAGCGGAATATTTTATTACCGGCAGTTTCCGGGTGGAAACTGATGATATCTGCCCCGGCATCCAGACACAGAGGAATAATATCCTCAGGGTGATTCACCATAAGATGAACATCAATGGGAACTCTGGTTATTCTTCTGAGATTTTCGATAAAGAATGGCGATAACGTAATGTTACGAACATAACTTCCATCCATAATATCAACGTGATAAAAATCTGCTTTTGAATTCATTGCGGTGATCTGCTCTTTAAACAGAGTCAAATCCATACACATCAGTGATGGAGAAAATTTCGCTCTCATGGCCGTATCCTTAATAAATTTTATGCCGAATCACCTGGAAAAACGGAGCGGTTATATATCAGGTCACTGTACCAGTGACAGCAATATCCGCGTTATCAAACGTTGTTACATCAGGTGCCGTATTTGTGATTAACAGAGAAGAAATATCAGGCAGAACGGAGACAGCATCCCCTGAGAAAAAACGCCCGGCAGTTCATCCCATGCCCTTTTAACCCGATAGTGGCATAACACCTTTTTAAGATATTGTCGCCTCCCGGATATTCACCGCAAGCAACAGCCACAGCCGTTAACCTGTCAATAATGCCGGTGATTATCAGATAGCACCTTAACGTGCTGATATAAATGCGTCAGGCAATAATGGAGCAGACGTCAGTAGATTTTAATATCATCCATTTTGATATCTTCCTCTTGCTTATCGGTATCGGTAATAACATCACGAGGAACTTCTTTTTTGATAACCGCATACACCATGCCAGTGACAAAAATATTGACCAGCAATGCCATAACGCCGGCCATCGGATGCGACATCGTTGGGATCATCAGGACGCCACCAAAAGGGACAGTCGCGTCAGCACCATACACCATGGTGACCGCACCACCACAGGCTCCGCCGATTGCGGCAGCAGCGATACCACGAACGATATCGTTCATAACAATTGGGATAGCGCCCTCAACGATATTGACTATGCCCATAGGGACAGCCGATTTTAGCGTTTCGATTTCTTCCTTGTTGTAAATATTCTTCCGCAGCAGACGGGCAATAAACCAGGCTAATCCAAAGCCGATCGGTGTCGCAGTATTGACTAACTGAAGTGCTGTAATGGGTTCATTAATCCCCTGAGCCTGAAGCGTCAAAACAAATGCAAAGCATGTCTTATTGATGGGGCCACCAAAATCAACAATACACAGAGCCCCAATAACTGCGCCGGCAATCAGATTAGACGAGGTGCCCATGCTCCTCAAAAAAGAGGTCAACGCATCGGTAAATATACCAACAGGGATGCCAATAATATAAACCATGGTCAGACCGCTGATAATGGATGCGAAAAAAGGAACAATCAATGTTGGCATTAATCCTTTCGCCCAGCCGGGTACCTTAACATTTTTAATGATAGCCAGTGCGATATAACCGGAAAGATAACCACCGATCATGCCACCTATAAATCCGGCACTGACAGAGTTCGCCGCCAGACCGACAATAAAGCCTGGTGCAATGCCTGGCTTACCGGCAATCGAACCGGAAATCCCACACGCAATCACAACCGGTAAAAGTCCGAGCGCTTTTGCTCCCAGAGTGGTTAACACCTGCCACAAATCAAATTTGCCGGGTACCAGCACATCCTGTACTGTCCCTCCAAAAGCCATACCGATAGCAATAATAAAGCCGGCACCACAGACAACAGGAATCAGGAATGAGATAGCGGTAAGCAGATGACCTTTCGGATTTGCTGCCTGCCATATGCCTGCAATTCTCATGAATAAATCCTTAGTTATTTTTCAATAACGCTTAGTGTTAAATTATTTATTAACTAATTCGTGTAATTTCTCGATCAGTTTATTTGGTGATTTAATTGCCGTTTCCGTGGTCACTTTAACAACTTTCTTACCGATGAATCGCTGTTCGCCGGAAATATTCACATCAACAGCCAGCAGGACCACATCGGCCTGTGAAATTTCCTCGTCGGTCAAAGCATTCTCAATGCCAATCGTTCCCTGAGTCTCTATTTTTACATTATCCCCGGCTTTTTTTGCTGCTGCTTCAATTTTCTTTTGTGCAATATAAGTATGTGCAATTCCAACCGTACATGCTGAAACGCCGACAATATTCATAATACCCCCGATAATTAGTTCATGATTCCTGTAGCTGGCAAAAACCAGTCTGAACAGAGATAAATTAGCATTAAATATATTCAGGCATACTTACTGAATATATTGATAATATTTTCCGGGTTATTCTCCACCAGTAATGAGGCTATCACTTTATCATCTGCCAGTGCACTGGAAACCTGGGTTAATAAACGAATATGAGGTGTATTTTGATCCTCCAGGCGAACAGCAAATAAAATAATGCAGCGGATATCACTGCCATCCAGGCTTTCCCAAGGTATTTCATGTTGGGTACGTCCTATGGCCAATGTAGTATGGCTTACTGCCGATGATTTACCATGTGGGATCGCAATATGGTTTTCAAATCCGGTCGACCCCTGAGCCTCGCGTCGCCAGACATCACGAATAAAGTCATCCCGGTTAGTCACAGAACCATCCTGCAATAATAAGTCCGTTAACTCTTCAATTGCTTGTTTTTTATTTCTGGCAACCATATTTAATTTCACATTTCTTGCATTAAGTATTTCTGTAATATTCATAAACCACCTTTACTGACGTCGAGTTAAGATTGAGTAAAAACATATGCATTTCTGGCCTGATGTAGTTTCTCCGTTATTAATTTTTCAGTCACCCGCTGAAGATCCGCATCATTAAGAAACGCCGTAACATACACCACTGGCGTTTCAATCTCCGGCACATGAACAGTTGAAATCACCAGGTCAGGTGCCAGTTGCCGACTGGCGCTTTGCAAAATATCAGAGGGAACCGCTGCAACGATTTCCCAGTCGGGAAACGCCCGCAAAATGCGACTTTTTAGCAAGTGTGCTGTGCCTACGCCAGTAGAACACACCAGCAACACACGCTTGTGGGTAATTTGGCGTTCAATAGCCGCCTGGAAATGCACAGCCAGATAACCCACTTCATCATCCGACACTGCCCGATGTGTATAGCTGATAAAAACATCTTCCACGGCAATACGGGTGAGATGATAAACATCTGGCAGTTCATTTTTAATATCATCCAGTAATAAGTTACGAATGATAATATTATATTGAAGCCTGTTGATTAGTGGCCGTATATGCACTGTCAGCCCATCATATAGTTGTTGATCCTGACCAAGCTCAATATTGACTAACTGTGAAAAACGCGTCACCAAATGCAGGGTAATATCACGTGTCTCATGGCTAAAAGGTTCGGGATGCAATAAGCTGATGTTGTGATTTTCAACGACCAGTATGCCGGATGAAATAATGTATTGGTAAATAAACCACACCTCATCTTCAGGTAATGGTAAGCCAATATGTTGTTCGATTTTTACCACCATTTTCTCCGCGACAGAAAATACCGGATCTTCCACATGCTGCCGGGAAGCATGGGCAGGATTATCCAGTAAATTTCCCCTGGTACGGCGGTACATCATGATCAGTATATGGGTAAAAATATTGATGTAGTAAGGCTCTCCCAAAGGGTATGCCAGCGCCTGTTCCATTTCCTGTAACATAGCCTGCACAAAAGTAACATCGTTCTCGCCAAAATACTGAACTAACGCTTTATGACTGCTGGGATCCAGCCGTGAATGGTTCACAGTGCCTGGCATCTGGTGATTCATCAGCTCGTTAATCAGTGCGGCCATCGCCTGGCGCACATTATTTTCACTACCTTTAATATGGGTGCCACTTTGGCTGCGAATCAGCTGTAATCCCAGTGGGGTTATCCAGTGTTCAATAATTTTTAAATCATTAACGATAGAAGCATTGCTAATAAAATAGCGCTCTGAAAGCTTGTTGATTGAGGTTTCTTTTGGGGTTTCACTCAATAACTGAGAGGCTATTTTTATCCGGCGGGCATGCCCCATAATAACCACCTCGTCATTTTCTCCATTAATTTTCTGTTCCAGTTGTAAAAGATCGACTGTATTCTCAGCCGCCAGCATAACACCCGTCCCAACTTTTTTATCCACCCGAACATTCCACTCGGCGAGATAATTATTAATTATATTCAGATCGCGCTGAATGGTTTTTTCTGACACGGAAAAATGCTCTGCCAGATTCAGGAATGTGGTGTATTTCTGTTGTTGTAACAGGAACCGTAATAATCTGTGTTGTCGTGAGGTAATTTTATTCATTTTTTACCCTTGGTTACAGACCAGATTAATAAATATATTTAATCGCTCAATATTGCCATTCTCTGTTTACCGCTTTCTAATGATCATAAGAAGGATTTTATAACGGTGCAATACTAAATATTGTCCATTTACCAGGACAATTAATAAACACCATGACGTACAGTCAGATAGCAGACAATATTCCATGGCTAATTTTTTAGTGTAAGACAACTTGCTTAATTATGGTGTTTTTAAATTTTCTGGTAATGACGCTTCTGAGTCACTATCAGCCCGGTGCGCTGTCTGACGATTTTTTTCACAGGCCTGTTTAAAACCAGTTGCTATATACTGTTAGTTACTCCTGCACATTAAAAATGTAAAGTGCAGCAGACGACATGAGGCCAACGTTTTAAATGATCCGACGATTGAGACAGATGTTGAAAATATACGCTGTGGCAGTTACCCGGTCCGCTGTCAGTAGGACCGGAAACCGGTAACTTAAATTGTGTTTGCCAGTATAAGGCACATACACCCGCAACGGCGGTTTGTCTGAAACAGTGCTGTGTGACGATACGACGTAAATGTGTCTCAGGCGCTGATATCTGAAGTCACGGATGCCGTTAAAGAGCGGGTTACGCAATCCACACCGGCCACCGCCCGGTGACCATCTGAACGATCGCCCATAATGCGGTGGCAGATACACAGCATTATTTGCAGGGTCCGAAAACACCTTCTCAGGGCAACAGGTTTGTTCAGTTTTAAAAAAAATTTTTTTATCTTTAAAAGATTTCCATATCTTCCCGCTGCTTTAATTATTTCCCAACACATTACATCAGCATGCTTTGGGCATTATAATTAACCACGTTATTAATGATAATATCGGATCATGCCTTTACTAATTAATTCAGTAATATCTTATACAGCTAAAGAACGCCACCCTGGGATTTTTCGCTGATGTCAGCGATATTTTTTATATAATCAAGCCAGTGAATACTGACTTTATCGATCGTTGAAACGCTTTCCACTGGTTAAAAATGATTACAACTTATCACTCAGGTAAATCAGAGACTTTCAACATCCATTCCTTTAAACGAATAATACCATGTCAGCACTAAAAATTATGTTCAACGGATGATTGCAACTACCGTGATGAGATGTTATTACATCTGCCATACACCCCGTAAATGACACCGTATTATGATCCATATCCCTTCAGTAAAAATACAGGTTCGCCTTCTGCGCCCCTCTGACAATCCTCATATCGCCCGCGTCATCCGCGACGTTTCCGCCGAGTTTGGTCTGACGGCCGACAAGGGCTTCACCGTGGCCGACCCCAACCTTGATCGGTTGTTCGAACTATACAACAAACCGGACAGCGCTTACTGGGTGGTGGAACAGGATGGCACGATCATGGGCGGCGGTGGCGTAGCCCCGCTGCTGTGCAGCGATGTTGACATTTGCGAACTACAAAAAATGTACTTTATGCCCCCGGTGCGCGGAATGGGAATAGCGAGAGAGCTGGCGATGCAGGCCATGGAATTCGCACGCGTTCGCGGCTTTAAACGTTGCTACCTTGAAACCACCGCCTCCCTGACCCGCGCCATACGCCTGTATGAACATCTTGGTTTTAAGCACATTGACAGCCCGATGGGATGCACCGGGCATGTGGACTGCGAAGTAACCATGCTGCGCAATTTATAAATCGCTTTGTACGTAGTGCATATCATTAATCGACTCGATAACGAATTGTCCCTCATCGGTATAACGCAATTTGGTGACGCTGGCATTGCTCAACGGGTGATTAAGCGTGGTATCTCCCAGCTCCTTTAATAACCGCCATACCATGTGACACCACCAGCACGTTTCCCCCGCCCTGCTCCCGGGCATCGCGGGCAATTTGCATAATGATACTGGTCATGCGTTCCGCAACCTGCTGATAGCTTTCAGCCAGATTGCTTGATTCAATGCCTTCACCCTGGTTATACAGCAGGCCGCGTGTTGAGAAGTAATCGCTCGCGCCCACCCTGACGGCGCGGGTCCATGTCGCATCGACGCCGATAACATTCCACAGGTAACCGGATTGTAAATTGACATTAGCGGCCTGTCCCCATGCATTATGCACCGCTGTCGGCTGTGCCTCATTCTCTTTTAAATGCTTCCAGTGATTACGCAGGGTCAGATCCAGATGCGTCTCGTTCAGCAATTTATTCTTTTGAGATAGTGTTATGTTGTAAATATTCTGTGCCTCTGCGGGTGTTCCTGATAATAAAGTCGGGAGCGTAATACAAAAAACCATCCTTTTTTTCATTTCATATTCCTTTACAAAAAAGTCACTCAGAAGATATCCCTCACCTTTGGTGATGATCTGCTGACATTACTTTCCTGGCTAACGGACTGGAACGTTAAAAATGAAAAAACCTGATCCACTTTTTTCAGCCAAAAAACTGAAGTGAGTGAACCAGGTTTTGCCCGAAGTAACAACCCTGATATCTGTTCGGAAACATACATACCAGGATGTCATGAAAAAAGGAAGAGAGTTATCTATTGTGATCTGGTACTCAAAAAAAAATCAGACCATGCAGAAGCTTTTATTTAATTACGAGGTTAATTACACTAATAATAATAAATCCCGCCTCTACACAATAGTTAAAAAACATGTTACCTACATCCATTATTCAGGGTAAATATCTCAGATTGCATTCAGTGTAATTTCACTACTGCCATGCAGGCACTCCGCTATGAAAACGCAGTTCGTTATCCGGTTCGTTAATTAAGCAGGCTTCCGTCTCACCAATTTTTCTCACCCGATGAGAAATATCGACAGGGGAAATCTGTGCAGCCAGCGCCAGATAATCCTGGTAATGACGTGCTTCTGAACGCAGTAATGAGATATAAAAGGCAGATAGCGCTTCGTCCAGATACGGTGCAAGACTGGCAAACCGTTCACAGGATCGCGCTTCAATGTAGGCACCACAAATCAGTTTATCCACCAGCGTCTGCGGTTCATGGGTGGCCACCTCACCAAGCAGCCGTTTGGCATAGCGACTTGCGGTAATTTTGACATAAGGGATATTGCGCACCTGCATGATTTCCATCACCTGATAAAAGTGGTGTAGCTCTTCTTTTATCAGCAAGATCATTTTGTCTACCAGCGTATCACCATAGCTGACATCTGCACGACTGATGATCATTTTTGACAGTCCTTTATGCTCTGCCAGAAAGGTCATATCGCTGTCACCACTGTGAACAAACTGCTCCCACGGCTTCAGCCAGGCAAGCAGCGCATCGCCGCTTTCACCATCGGCGACGTATTTACGAATTAGCCACATGGCGGTCTGCGCGGCTTTCAGCTCACAGACCAGATGATCGGTTAACAGCAACGGTAAATTTTCAGGTTTACGTGCTTCGTCGAGCCACGCCTGCGGCGTACGGCACAGTAAAAAGGCGTTAACAGGGCCAAGAAGAAGATCAATATTCATAGGGCTAGCGATTTCGTCGCGTTCAGGACATAACGGTGGAGTCGGTGACCGGGACACAGGTTGCCCGGCACCGTGGGAAACAGCACGATGTGCTGCCGCCAGTAATGTTGCGAAGGCTTAGTGACGAACCCCATTGTCATCGGCATCTTTCAGGTAGTCACCTTCTTCCTCGTCCTCTTCTTCTTCCGCATCCGGGTCTTCGAAATAAGTTCCCCAACCATCGTAGTCAACATTAAACATAGCGACAAGGTTGACCAGTTGCTCGACCTGAGCGTCAATAAGCTCCGCTTTCAACGCGGATTCGCTCAGGATATCGCAACACATTACTTTACTGCCGTCTTCCAGTTCCAGCTCTTCGGCATCGGTGACTTCATAACCTAATTTGAACGCTTCTACCGCCGCTTTTTCCAGCGCATCAAAGTTGGCACAGGAAAAATGATGCTCAATGGTGTAAAGTGCGTCCGGGTCGCTGCCATCGTCCAGTAATTCTTCAATAATCAGTCGCGTCTCTTCGCGTTGCTCTTCCAGCAATGCTTCATTTGCCATGATCCTGTCCTCAGTTTGTGGCTGCTCTTGCGGTTATTTTCCCACAGTGCCCTTCGCGCCTCTACCTTTATCAAAAAGTTTCTGTATTTCGGGGTTGAAAATGCATATTCATACGGTTAAATTGAATTTTAATTCAATTTTGCACACCGGAGTGCTGTATGAGTCAGTTATATAAACGCCATTTTCTCAGGCTACTGGATTTTACCCCAGCGCAAATTACCGCCCTGCTGGCGCTGGCCGCCAGGTTAAAAAAGGCCAGGAAAAATGGTGAGGAAACCCCCTATCTGAAAGGTAAAAATATCGCGCTCATCTTCGAAAAAGACTCGACACGCACCCGATGCTCTTTCGAAGTTGCCGCTTACGATCAGGGCGCTAATGTCACTTATCTTGGCCCAAGCGGCAGCCAGATTGGCCATAAAGAATCAATGAAGGATACCGCCCGGGTACTGGGAAGGATGTATGACGGTATTCAGTATCGCGGCCACGGCCAGGAACTGGTTGAATCCCTGGCGCAACATGCCGGTGTGCCGGTATGGAACGGCCTGACCAATGAATTTCACCCCACTCAGTTACTGGCCGATCTGCTGACCATGCAGGAACATCTGCCAGAGAAAGCATTCAGTGAAATGACGTTTGCGTACGTCGGTGATGCCCACAACAATATGGGCAACACCATGCTGGAAGCGGCGGCACTGGTTGGCCTCGATCTTCGCCTGGTAGCACCAAAAAGCTGTTGGCCGGATGCAAAACTGGTGGAGGAATGCCGTAAAGCGGCAGAGAAAACCGGTGGTAAAATAACCCTGACTGAGGATATCGCCGGGGGCGTGAACGGTGCCGATTTCATCTATACCGATGTATGGGTGTCAATGGGTGAACCAAAAGAGGTCTGGCAGAGTCGCATCGCCCTGCTGCGGCCCTATCAGGTTAACAGCGAAATGCTGAGGCTGACCGGCAATCCTCAGGTGAAGTTCCTGCACTGCCTGCCCGCCTTACACGATGACCAGACCACACTGGGCCAACAGATGGCAGAGCAATATGATTTGCACGGCGGCATGGAAGTGACTGATGAGGTTTTTGAATCTGGGCACAGCGTGGTGTTCGATCAGGCAGAAAACCGGCTCCATACCATCAAAGCGGTGATGGTGGCGACACTCTCTGACCAGCATTAATATAAAACGGTGGGCCAGCCAAACTGGCCCACCGCAAAGCCATCCCTCCCGCCGGAAATATAATTATTTCCATCTATCCATTTCTGCCAATGCCATTTAAAAATAATTATTCACTACCTGAACATATCCCCTGCGAAATCAATGCAGGTTGTCGTCATAACTCATTGACCCATGACTTGAAAAATTAAAAACCACGAGAGAGTCACAGGAATAACTTTATGCTTACCTTACTGATAAATGAATAATAATTTCACTCAGCTGGCTTAATCCAGAATATTTAATCGCCTGCCAAATATAAAAATTCCATTAGCAAATAAAAACATTTAAATTCATAAAGATAAAAAAAAGTGAATATCATAAAATACATTGCACGAAGGATTTTCTTTTAAATCAATCATCATTAATCATTAAATATTCACTCAGATAAAAAGCTTAAATCTATTAAAGATGACGTTTATCAACTTCAGTTTAATTCCCTCTCCCCGCTTTTTTTAACGTGATAAAAATCACATTCAGCATTTCATCATGGCTTATTATTCTCACGAAATTAATCACCACGCGGATGAAATCAATGTGAATAGCAATATTCACCAGGGTCCGCTATTGCTTAAAACGTAGGGAACTTAAGATGAACAGACATTTTGTCGGCTCTGAAATTGGGCAACTGCGATCCGTGATGCTACACCGACCCAATTTAAGCCTGAAAAGATTAACGCCTTCCAATTGTCAGTCGCTGTTGTTTGACGACGTGCTGTCGGTAGAGAAAGCCGGAGAAGAACATGACATCTTCTCTGAAACGCTGCGTCAGCAGGGTGTTGAGGTGCTGCTTTTTACCGATCTGCTGACCGAAACACTCACCATTCCCGATGCGAAAGACTGGCTGCTGGATAACCAAGTGTCAGACTATAACCTCGGTCCCTCTTTTGCCAGTGATATTCGTAGTTGGCTGGCCGATGTCGGCAATCGCCAACTGGCCCGCTATCTCTCTGGTGGCCTTACCTACGGGGAAATTCCGACGGCCTTCAGCAATATCGCCATCGATTTACATTCGCCTGATGACTTTATCATGGCGCCCTTGCCTAACCATTTGTTTACCCGCGACACCTCCTGCTGGATTTACAACGGCGTCTCAATCAATCCGATGGCGAAAACCGCCCGCCAGCGGGAAACCAACAATCTGAGGGCAATCTATCGCTGGCACCCGGCGTTTTCGCAGGGCGACTTTATCAAGTATTTCGGTGATGAAACGGCTAATTATGAGCATGCCACGCTGGAAGGCGGCGACGTGCTGGTTCTGGGCAATGGCACGGTGATGATTGGTATGTCTGAGCGCACCACCGCCTGTGGCATTGAGTTCCTCGCCTGCTCACTCTTTCAGCATCAGCAGGCCAGCAGGGTGATCGCCATTGAGCTACCTAAACATCGCGCCTGTATGCATCTTGATACCGTGTTGACCCAACTGAACCACGACATTTTCTCCGTCTACCCGGAAGTTATCGATCGGCAAACCCGTACCTGGACCCTCACCAACAACGGACACGGTGGCCTGATCCGTCAGGAAGAACGCAGTTTTATGCACGCCATTGAGCAGGCACTTGGTCTCGACCGGTTACGTCTGATCACCACCGGCGGCGACCGCTTTGAAGCCGAACGCGAGCAGTGGAACGATGCCAACAATGTGCTGACCGTGCGGCCGGGCGTGGTGATTGGCTACGAAAGAAACACGTATACCAATGAAAAGTATGACAAAGCAGGCATCACGGTGCTGCCAATTCCCGGCAACGAACTGGGCAGAGGACGCGGAGGCGCACGCTGTATGAGCTGTCCACTGGAACGTGACGGCATTTGAACAGGGAGAAAACAATGCATAAACCTTTACTGGTCGTGGCTCTGGGTGGCAATGCTCTGCTCAGGCGCGGCGAACCGCTGGAAGCGGACGTCCAACGCAGAAATATCGAGCAGGCGGCAGATGCCATTGCCGCCCTCACCACTCAATGGCGGGTGGTGCTGGTTCACGGTAACGGGCCGCAGGTAGGTTTACTGGCTTTGCAGAACAGCGCCTGTAACGCTTCAGCGCCCTGGCCTCTGGATATTCTGGTGGCAGAAACCCAGGGAATGATCGGTTACCTGCTTCAGCAGGCACTGCAAAATCGTCTGCCGGAACAGCAAATCAGCATGCTGCTTACCCAGGTGGAAATTGCTGCCGACGATCCTGCCTTCCGTAACCCGACCAAATACATCGGCCCGGTTTATTCCGCTGAACAAGCCGGGAAACTGGCGAAAGAACAGGGCTGGACGATGAAAGCCGATGGCGAGTATGTCCGTCGGGTTGTGCCTTCTCCCCTGCCTGTTGCCATCGTGGAACATGACGCCATTCTCGCACTGTCGGCGCGGGGACATCTGGTGATCTGCAACGGCGGCGGCGGCATTCCGGTGATCCGCGACCAGCAAGGCCAGCGCCACGGAGCCGAAGCCGTTATTGATAAAGATCTGGCAAGCGCCCTGCTGGCGACCCAACTTTCCGCCGACGCCCTGCTGATCCTCACCGACGCCGACGCCGTGTACCTCAACTGGGGAACACCTGACAGCCGCGCGTTGCATCACGCCACGCCTGACGAGCTGTTGAACATGGCTTTTGATGCCGGGTCAATGGGGCCGAAAATCGCTGCGGTCTGTGAATTTGTCACCCAGGGAACAGGGATAGCAGGCATTGGTTCCCTCACGGATGCCGCCGATATTCTCCGGGGCCATAAAGGCACCCTTATTGCCACTAACCCAATAAAATAAAAGGAAAAATCATGCCTGTTTCATTACATAATCGCCATTTTCTCAAGCTGCTTGATTTCAGCCGCACAGAGATTCAGTTCCTGATTGACCTCTCCTTCTCGCTGAAAAAAGCCAAATACAGCGGGCACGAGGAGCAGAAGCTTATCGGGAAAAATATCGCGCTGATTTTTGAGAAGACTTCCACCCGTACCCGTTGCGCATTCGAGGTAGCCGCCTTCGATCAGGGCGCTCAGGTGACCTATCTCGGCCCCAGCGGCTCTCAGATTGGCCATAAAGAGTCGATGAAAGATACCGCCCGGGTGCTGGGCAGGATGTATGACGGCATTGAGTATCGCGGCTTTGGGCAGCAAATCGTCGAGGAGCTGGCCGCCTTTGCAGGCGTGCCGGTATGGAACGGCCTGACCAACGAGTTTCACCCCACGCAAATCCTGGCCGATCTGATGACCATGCTGGAACACGCGCCGGGCAAACAGCTGCATCAAATCGCCTTTGCCTATCTCGGCGACGCCCGCAACAACATGGGAAATTCCCTGATGGTGGGCGCGGCGAAAATGGGGATGGATATTCGTCTGGTGGCACCGCGGTCCTTTTGGCCTGAGGAAGAGCTGGTCGCGCAATGTCGCGAGCTGGCAAAAGAGAGCGGTGCCAGGATCATGTTGACCGAGGATGTGGAAGAAGGCGTAGCGGGCGTGGATTTTCTTTATACCGATGTGTGGGTCTCAATGGGAGAGAACAAGGACGCCTGGGCAGAGCGGGTGGCACTGATGACCCCTTATCAGGTCAATGCTGCCGTACTGAAGGCCACACAAAACCCGCAGGTGAAATTTATGCACTGCCTGCCTGCTTTCCATAATGAGCAAACGCAAACCGGGCGCGAAATTGAAATGGCATACGGTCTGAAGGGGCTGGAAGTCACCGAAGATGTTTTCGAATCCCCTCACTCGATTGTCTTTGATGAAGCGGAAAACCGTATGCACAGCATCAAAGCAGTGATGGTGGCGACGCTGGGCTGTTAACTCCCTCCGCCGCCTCCGCAACAGATGCCGGGGCGGCTGGCTGACGAAAAAGGACACGACGTTATGCGTAAATTCAGCTTTCCTTCGGCCTATACCATTTTACTGGTGCTGATTGCTCTGGTGGCCGGTCTCACCTGGATTATTCCTGCCGGGCAATATCAGATGGAGATGAATACGGCACTGAATAAAGAGGTACCCGTAGCCGGGACATGGCAACCAACGACGCCACAGCCACAGGGACTGGTGGCGATTGTGCTGGCCCCTGGTGACGGCTTTTATAACCATAAAACTGACCAGGCCGGCGCGATTGATGTCGCGCTATTTATCCTGGTGATTGGCGGATTTCTTGGGGTGGTGACCAAAACCGGGGCAATAGATGCCGGCATTGAGCGGGTGACACAGCGGCTTCGGGGTAAAGAAGAGTGGATGATACCTATTCTGATGGCATTGTTCGCCGCAGGGGGCACCATTTATGGCATGACCGAAGAGTCGCTACCTTTCTATTCGCTGCTGGTACCGGTAATGCTTGCCGCCCGTTTCGACTCGGTGGTTGCCGCTGCCGTGGTGATGTTGGGGGCCGGGATCGGCACGCTAGGATCGACGATCAATCCCTTTGCTACCGTAATTGCCTCCAATGCCGCAGGTATCTCATTTACCTCCGGGATCGTGCTGCGGCTGATCATTCTGCTGATCGGCTGGCTGATCTGCGTCGCCTGGGTCATGCGCTATGCGATCGGTATCCGTAACGATCCGACAAAATCGATTGTGGCAGATCTGCAGGAAGAACACCGGACGTTTTTCCTGCGTAATCAACCCAGTGACAATATGTTGGCATTCACGCCGGTGCGTAAAGTGATCCTGCTGCTGTTTGCTTTAGCCTTTGCCATCATGATTTATGGCGTCTCCGTGCAGGGGTGGTGGATGGCGCAAATCTCCGGCGTGTTTCTGGTGGCTGCGATTGTTATCGGACTGATCGCCCGCATGAGTGAAAAAGAATTGACCACTACCTTTATCGATGGCGCACGGGACCTGTTGGGCGTGGCGCTGATTATTGGTATCGCCCGCGGCATCGTGGTGGTGATGGATAACGGAATGATCACCCATACCGTTTTGCATGCTGCCGAGGAGATCGTCACTGGCCTCTCATCCGTCGCCTTTATCAGCGTGATGTTTATGCTGGAGGCGATTCTGTCGTTTCTGGTCCCCTCCTCTTCCGGGCTGGCGGTGTTAACCATGCCGATCCTCGCCCCGCTGGCCGATTTCGCCAGCATCAACCGGGATCTGGTGGTGACGGCCTATCAGTCAGCCTCCGGGTTGGTCAATCTGATCACACCCACTTCCGCCGTAGTGATGGGTGGCCTGGCGATTGCCCGTATTCCCTATCTGCGCTGGGTAAAATGGATAGCCCCGTTGTTGTTGCTCCTCTTTGTGTTGCTGATGGGGGTGATTGGCGTTGCAGCCACATTATAACCTCATAATTAATCGAAACTTTATTGCTTCATCACGGCCTTATTCCCCACCCACCACAGCGTAAAATAATGCGATGGTAAAAAAATCCAGAACCACATTAGAGAAAGAACAGCAGCAGCTTGCACTTTGCCGCCAGCTTATCACCAACCACAGCTTTCGCAGTCAGCAGGAAATCAGGCTGGCTTTCCAACAGCGTGGCTGGCCTGATATCAGCCAGTCAACGATATCAAAGCTGATGACCCTGCTGGATGTGATTAAAATAACCAATGCCAGAGGAGAAAAAATCTACGCGTTAAACCCGGCGATGCAGGCGAAGCCCGATGCGATCAGTCCGCTTTCCGCAATGGTTACCGATACTGATTTTAACGATAAGTTTGTTATCGTTCATGTGGTTGCAGGGTATGCCCGCGCCATAGCCCGGGTGATTGAACATGCTGAACTGCCGGAAGTGCTGGGTATTGTAGCCACCAACAACAGTATATGGATTGCCCCACGCAATACCCGGCAAACCCGTCAGCTGCATCGCCGGATCCTCAGGCTGTTAAATCCCCCGGCAGATGAGGAAACGTGGCCCGGTATGGTAGCAGGAAGCCGGATTACGTTCTGAAGTGATGGGAGAACCGGGGTTATCGCGCCCGTTCGCCGCGAGGAACTATGGTCTGACACCCTGCCGCTAACTGGCGTGCAGGGTGTCCCCCTGAGGTTCTGTCGCATTAAGGCTTAGTCAGATAGCATCCTGTTTTTTTATGTTGTCTGGCAATGTCTCTGATCCAAAAAGCCTTCAGCCACCTGCATTACCCGGTAGAGGTTATCGCGCAATGCGTTCGCTGATATCTGGCTTACTCACTGAGTTTGCACAATCGGGAAGAGATGATGGCAGAACGGGGGATTATCGTTGATCATTCCACGCTTCACCGCCGGGTTATCCGCGGGGTGTCCATATGAGGCGAGTCGCAGCAGAACAGTGATGCAGCCAGCGCCAGTTCGGGATAGCTTTCCCCCTGCCCGCGAGGGAAAATTCCGCTTCGCTGAGAGGAAATGTCAGTGAGTTATCATCAGGTCATGCTGAAGATAAATTCCCGCTGATGCTCAGGACCGCCGTTTATCCTTCACGCCAATCCATAAACCCACACCATCTCCACCGGTGAAAATGCTTTTATACAGGGCAGAGAACGTGGAGTGATAAGACATATTATGAGAAACCAGCATCAAATCTGACATCACCTTTTCCTGATAACGTATTTTGCGCCAGCTACAAAGATAGCGATGCACCCGGAGCCATTAATTAAGCGGCGTCGGGTATAAAAAAAGCGTAAAAATACAGGGAGAGGGAGTAAAAAAACCGTTTAATAATGTTATCGTTTTGCAATAAATCGGCCCTGAAAGTGTTGTAAACTTTCAGCAAAAAATCCTGTTCAGGATGAGAACGTCGCGCATTTTTACACTACCTGCGCTGATTTTTATTTTGTGGGCCGTTCTTTGTCTCAGACAACTTACGAATAAGATGCATCTCTTATGACCTCAAAAAAACAGTCCCTGCCTGTCGCTATGCTGGCCGCAGCAGGCATCGTGTTTGGTGATATTGGTACCAGCCCGCTTTACACGCTGAAGGAATGTCTTTCTATTCTGCCTGCCGGTGGTACAACTGAAACGGCGGTAATGGGCTTTCTTTCCCTTATCTTCTGGGGACTGACGCTGATCGTCACCGTTAAGTATGTCTGTTTTGTGATGCGGGCAGATATTGATGGCGAAGGTGGGATCCTGACACTGATGTCGCTGGCACGGCAAAGCGTCCAGGGGCGTGCCGTTCATCTGATCGTGCTGGCCGGACTGACCGGCGGCGCGTTCTTCTATGGCGATGGCGTTATCACCCCGGCCATTTCGGTAATGTCGGCCATTGAGGGGATTCAGGTCGTCGCCCCGGCGCTGGACCGCTTTGTCGTACCGCTTTCAGTGACCATTCTCGCACTGCTGTTTATCATCCAGAAGCACGGTACAGAGCGGGTTAGTCGGGTTTTTGGGCCAGTGATGCTGGTATGGTTTATCACTCTGGCGCTGCTGGGGCTAAGAGGAATAATGATGAATCCGGGAGTGCTGCATGCGCTGAACCCTTCCTTCGCGCTGGCGTTTTTACTCAGCCATAAAGCACTCTCCTTTGCCGCGCTGGGAATGGTGGTGCTGGCCGTTACCGGTGCCGAGGCGCTGTACGCCGATATGGGACATCTGGGCAAAACGCCAATCAGAATGGCGTGGTTAATTATCGCGATGCCATCGCTGATACTGAATTATTTCGGCCAGGGTGCCCTGGTGCTTGCCACGCCGGAGGCGGTTAAAAACCCGTTTTATATGTTGGCACCCGGCTGGGCTCAGATCCCATTGATCGTTATCTCAACGCTGGCGACGGTTATTGCGGCACAGTCGATTATCACCGGCGTTTACACTCTGACCCACCAGGCCATACGCCAGGGCTTTCTGCCGCCGATGCGGATTGTTTACACCTCATCCACCGAGTCCGGTCAGATTTATATTCCGATAGTTAACTGGTCGCTGTTTGCCGCCGTGACGGTGATTATTGTTGCCTTTGAAAGTTCTTCCGCACTCTCTGCGGCTTACGGCATTGTGGTCACCGGCACGATGGTGCTGACGGCGTTCCTGACCGGCATTGTGGCGTTCAGAAACTGGAAATGGCCGCTGCCGGTGGCGCTACTGCTGCTGCTTTGTATGCTGGTGATAGATATAACGCTGTTTAGCGCGAATCTGATCAAGCTGCTGTCCGGCGGCTGGGTGCCGGTACTGCTGGCCATGGTGATGCTGGTGCTGATGTTGATCTGGAACAGTGAACGTTCCCGCCTTATCAGACGTCTCAGTGACGATGCGGAAGGCCTGAGAGCAATGATCAATTCACTTGAAGCGTCGCCGCCCAAACGGGTGGAAGGCACCGCTGTTTTTCTGACCAAAAAGGTCAGTGAGATCCCACAGGCGCTGTTGCACAACCTGAAGCATAATCGCGTGCTGCATGAACGGGTGGTTTTGCTGCATATCCGTACCACCGATAAACCCAGAGAATACAACCAGAATCGTATTTCTCTGCAACAGCTGTCACCCACGTTCTGGCAGGTCACCGCCTCCTATGGCTGGCATGAGATCCCGGCGATGCAGGAAATTCTTTATCTTTGTGGCTTATCCGGGTTCAGCTGTACGGTGAATGAAGCGTCGTTCTTTACCTCTCATGACACATTGATTATGAAAAAGCGCCGGGGATTATCGCGGCTCAAAGGCGGGATTTTTCATTTCTTTCAGCATAATGCACTGCGCGCCCACGAACAGTTTATGATACCGCCCAATCGGGTTATCGAGCTGGGTGGACAGAAAGAATTCTGAGACAGAACATCCCGGCCACCATACCGTGCAACAGGCAGCGTTGGTGATCCTACTGATGCTGTCAGCAGATGAAATGAGCAGTGGACGACACCGGACGACCACGGATTGCGTCTTGAAGTCACAGGGAAACGGCGTATAATTGCGCCCGTTTGCCGGGAGGAACTATGCTGTTAAACAGTGCTGACATGATTGCCGAGACGCGCCTTTTTGCAGGCGGACAGCACCGTTTTTCCTTACCTGGCACCATCAATTTTAAAAAAAGAAGGCCCCTCATTGAGGGGCTTTTTTTTGTCCGTTAAGCACTCACGGGGCCGAGGAGAAAGAAGATGACTAACCCGCTGTACAGGAAACATATCATTTCGATCAACGATCTCGATCGTACCGAGTTAGAGCTGGTACTACGCACCGCCGCCAGCCTGAAGGCTACCCCGCAGCCCGAATTATTAAAGCACACCGTGGTGGCAAGCTGCTTCTTTGAAGCCTCAACCCGTACCCGTCTCTCTTTCGAAACGGCCATGCATCGCCTTGGCGCATCAGTAGTTGGCTTTCCCGACGCCAGTAATACATCACTGGGCAAGAAAGGTGAAACGTTGGCAGATACCATTTCCGTTATCGGCACCTATGTTGATGCTATCGTGATGCGGCATCCTCAGGAAGGGGCTGCCCGGCTGGCGACGGAGTTCTCTTCGGGTGTCCCCATTCTTAACGCCGGAGATGGTGCCAACCAGCATCCCACCCAAACCCTGCTCGACCTGTTTACTATCCTGGAAACTCAGGGACGTCTGAGCAATCTGAATATCGCCATGGTGGGCGATCTGAAATACGGGCGCACCGTTCATTCTCTGGCCCAGGCGCTGGCTAAATTTGATGGCAACCGCTTTATGTTTATCGCGCCGGATGCGCTGGCGATGCCGTCCTACATTACCGATATGCTGGACGAGAAAGGGATTAGCTGGAGCCGCCATGACAGTATTGAAGAGGTGATCCCTCAGGTGGATATTCTGTATATGACCCGCGTGCAGAAAGAGCGCCTTGACCCGTCGGAATATGCCAACGTTAAGGCACAGTTTATTCTGCGCGCGGCTGACCTTACCGGCGCACGCCAACAGATGAAGGTGCTGCACCCCCTGCCACGTATAGATGAGATAACCCCTGACGTTGATAAAACACCTTACGCCTGGTATTTCCAGCAGGCGGGTAACGGTATTTATGCACGCCAGGCACTGTTGGCCCTGGTATTGTCCCGCGAACTGACACTGTAAGGAGGAATCATGACACAGGATAATAAATTGCAGGTTGAAGCGATTAAGCGCGGCACGGTGATTGATCATATCCCGGCACAGATCGGCTTTAAGCTACTGTCGCTGTTCCGCCTGACCGAAACGGATCAACGTATTACGATCGGGCTGAATCTGCCTTCCGGCGAGATGGGACGCAAGGATCTGATCAAGATCGAAAACACGTTTCTGACCGACGATCAGATCAATCAACTGGCGGTGTATGCGCCCCATGCCACGGTGAACCGCATTGATAATTATGATGTGGTCGGCAAAATTGCGCCGACGCTGCCCGATCGCATTGACCGCGTACTGACCTGCCCTAACAGCAACTGTATCAGCCGCAGCGAACCGGTAAATTCCAGCTTCAGCGTAAAAAAGCGCAACGAAGATGTGCAGTTAACGTGCAAATACTGTGAGAAAGAGTTTGCCCACCATGTGGTACTGGCAAACTGGTAATCAGGCGTCAGCGGCTTATAATGAGCCGGTTTCGGGCAATGCTTTCTCTTATACCAGCATAAACCGGCTGTTATAACGAACATGCCTGCGCCACTTTCCCTGTTAATCTGGAGAAATTATGTCTCGCGAAATCAGCACTGAAAATGCCCCTGCTGCTATTGGTCCCTACGTACAGGGCGTTGATCTGGGCAGCATGATTATTACGTCCGGTCAAATTCCGGTCGATCCTGCAACCGGTGCGGTTGCCGACGACGTGACCGCTCAGGCCCGCCAGTCACTTGCCAATGTGAAAGCCATTGTCGAAGCTGCCGGACTGAAAGTCAGCGATATCGTCAAAACCACCGTTTTTGTGAAGGATTTAAACGATTTCGCTACCGTCAATGCCGCCTATGAAGCCTTTTTCACCGAACATAACGCCAGCTTCCCGGCCCGCTCCTGTGTGGAAGTGGCTCGTCTGCCAAAAGACGTAAAAATCGAAATCGAGGCGATCGCCGTTCGTCGCTAACATCGTCACCTCTCCCGTTCGGGAGAGGTGCGCAATGTGCCGGTTCACTGCCCGAACATCCGTTTTATCCCATCCCCCTGGAAAATTTTTTCACCTTTCCTGTCGCTCAGACCATTTCACCCTGCCCGTTAATGGCTAATCTTATACAAGAAGAAAAAAGCCAGCCTTAATTCAATACCTATATCTTTTCACCTGATAACCAGGACTGAGCAATGACCAAACTTCCCCCGTGGTGGCAAAACGGCGTTATCTATCAAATTTATCCCAAGAGCTTTCAGGACACGACCGGAAGCGGTAGCGGCGATCTGGCGGGGGTCATCCAACATCTGGACTACCTTAAAGAGCTGGGTGTGGACGCCCTCTGGCTGACACCATTTTATCTTTCGCCCCAGGTGGATAATGGCTACGACGTAGCGAACTATACCGCCATTGACCCGCAGTTCGGCACCCTTACCGACTTCGATAATCTGGTGGCAGAAACGCATAAACGCGGGATGCGGCTGATTCTGGATATGGTGTTCAATCACAGTTCAACGCAGCATCACTGGTTTCATGAGGCGCTGGATCCCGACAGCCCTTACCGTTCTTACTATATCTGGCGCGATGCAACGCCAGCCGGTCCGCCGAATAACTGGCTGTCGAAATTTGGTGGTAGCGCCTGGCGTTGGCATCCCGAGAGCAGTCAGTACTATATGCATCTGTGGGCACCGGAACAGGCCGATCTCAACTGGGAGAATGAGAACCTGCGTGCAGAGCTAAAGCAGATCGTTAACTTCTGGGCAGATCGGGGGATCGACGGGCTGCGACTGGATGTGGTTAATCTGGTCTCTAAACGGCAGGATTTTCCTGACGATCCCGGCGGCGACGGATTACGACTCTACACCGATGGGCCGCGGATCCATGAATATATGCAGGAGATGAGCCGCGATGTCTTTCGCCCGCGTGGACTGATGACGGTAGGTGAAATGTCCTCCGCAACGCTTGAACACTGCCAGCGTTACGGCAATCTGAATGGCGAAGAACTGTCGATGGTCTTTAGTTTCGACCATGTTGAAGTGGATTTTTATAACGGTCAGAAATGGACACTGACCCCGCTTGATCTGGTCGCCCAGAAAGCGATTTTCACCCACTGGCAGCGGGGAATGCACAATCAGGCATGGAATGCGCTGTTCTGGTGTAATCACGACCAACCAAGGGTGGTATCCCGCTGGGGCGATGAAGGGGAATATCGGGTGCCATCGGCCAAAATGCTGGCGATGGTGCTGCACGGAATGCAGGGGACGCCTTATATTTTTCAGGGCGAGGAGCTGGGAATGACCAATCCCCACTTTACCCGCATCATTGATTACCGGGATATTGAGAGCCACAACATGTTTGCAGAGCTACGCTCGCAGGGACACAACAGCGATAATTTGCTGGTGATCCTTGCCAGCAAGTCGCGAGACAATGGCCGAACACCCATGCCATGGCATGATGGAGAAAACGGTGGTTTTACCACCGGCACACCGTGGATCGGTATGTGCGACAACCTGGAAACCATCAATGCACAGGCGGCTCTGGCAGATAAGCACTCGGTGTTTTATGCCTACCAACGGCTAATACAGCTGCGTAAGCATTATCCGATACTGACGTGGGGCGATTATCTCGATCTGTTGCCAGAACACACTCATTTGTGGTGCTACTGTCGCCGCTATCAGCAGGAAACTTTAGTGGTTGCTGCCAATTTCAGCCCGGAAACCCAGGTGTGGCATCCGTCGGCATACCACGGCGAGTGGGAAGTGCTGATAAGTAACTATCAGGACGCCCACGTTACGCCAGGAGAAGTGATGCTTCGCCCCTGGGAAGCTGTCTGGTGGTATCAGAAGCAATAAAGGGGCGTTACAGCGGATCGAATAACATCGCAAGTTCATCACTGCTGAACAGGGTGGTATCACTCAGTTCATCCTGCAAAATACCCTCTGCCAGCTCGGCTTTCTGCTGTTGTAGCGCCACGATTTTTTCTTCAATCGTGCCTGCTGCAATCAGTTTGTAAACAAAGACCGGCTTATCCTGCCCCAGTCGCCAGGCGCGGTCGGTTGCCTGATTTTCTGCGGCCGGATTCCACCAGGGATCGTAGTGGATCACCGTATCCGCTGCCGTCAGATTCAGGCCGACGCCGCCTGCTTTCAGACTAATCAAAAATACCGGCACTTCCCCATTCTGAAAACGCTGCACCGGTGCCGTTCGATCGCGGGTGCTACCGGTTAAGGTGACAAAGGGGATGCCTGCTTTTCGCAACTCGTCGGCAATCAGCGTCAGCATGGTGGTGAACTGCGAGAAAATCAGAATATGGCGATCGTCGGCCAGCAGATCGTTGAGCATCTCACGCAGCAACGTCAGTTTGGCTGACGGTGTTGCACCCAGTACGTTATCGGTTTTAATCAACCGGGGATCGCAGCATATTTGCCGTAGCTTCAGCAGCGCATCCAGTACCAGCAGATGACTGCGGCCAGCGCCCTGCTGTTCCACCGCCAGTTTTACCCGGTCCTGCATGGCACTGCGAACCGATTCATACAGCGCAAGCTGAGTATCTTCCAGCCGTACAGAACGGATGATGGTGTTTTTTGGCGGCAGCTCTTTCGCCACATCCTGCTTACGCCGACGCAACATAAATGGCCGTATCCGGCGCGAGAGCAACTCACGCCGCACCAGGTCACCGTTGCGCTCAATCGGAATACGCCACTCCTGAGTAAACTGTTTTTCATTTCCCAGGAAGCCCGGCAGCAGGAAGTCGAACTGCGACCACAGCTCACCAAGATGATTTTCCAGCGGCGTTCCGGTCAGACAGAGCCGGTGACGTGACTTGAGCGCCCGGATCACTGAAGAGGCGCGGGAAGCGCTGTTTTTAACATATTGCGCTTCATCAAGGATCAGTAAATGGTAGCTGTGGCTGAGCAACTGGGGCTGGTCGCGCCACAATAAAGAATAGGTGGTCAGCACCACATCGTACTGCCCGATATGGTGATAAAAATCTTTACGCTGTGGGCCGGTCAGGGCCAGCACGCTCAGGGTCGGCGCAAAATGACCAGCTTCCTGCATCCAGTTATAGACCAGCGTGGTGGGCACCACGATCAGCACCGGACGATCAAGTCGCCCCGCTTCCTTTTCAAGCAAAAGGTGGGCCAGCGTCTGAACCGTTTTACCCAATCCCATATCATCAGCCAGCACACCGGACAGATTCTGCGCCCGTAAAAACTGCATCCAGTTCAGGCCCAGCCGCTGGTAGTCCCGCAGCTCGGCCTGCAAACCTTTCGGAGGTTTTACCGCAGCGATCCCTTCGCCTGAACGTAAGCAACTGACGAGCTGACAGGCACCGCCCTCTCCCTGAAACTGCCAGTCACCGGTATCGCTGAGGGCAATTAATCTGCCCACTTCATAAGGCGCAATCATTAGCGGTGCCCTGACATCCCCGGCAAAAATATCGGCCAGGTTCGCGACGACGGCCTTCAGACGATCGGCAGTGATGTGAAATCGCTCGTTACGCTCGCTGCGCAATTCGATGACCTCCCCATCAGGAATGACAGAAAGATTGCCGGACTGCCAGCGATGATCTTTCTGCAACAACCCGGCCAACAGCGGCTGGAGTGCAACCTGGCGACGGCCAACGCGAGCATCCATCTCAAGCGTAAACCAGCCGTCGCTGCCCTGCGTTACGCGTCCGTCGATACTGTCCAGCCCGACAACGTTCCAGGTGAAGTCATCATCGGTACTCACCTTCCAGCCGCGCCTGCCAAGTTCAGGCAACGTCAGTCGCATGAAATCACGCCATTGCGCGGGGGATTCCGGGGCAAAGATAACGGGCGGCAGCGGAGATGACGCTGGGGTATAGATGTGGCCTGACGAGACGCTTCGCAAACCGGCTTCGTTAAGCTCACGTAGCCAGTTCTGCTCCAACTCCAACCGCCGTTCAATATGAAACAGCGTGCCCTGCCGGTCGGCAAAACGCTCGCCGCTGCTACCGGCCGCCACGCTGACGCTGCCATAGTCAAAATGGACGGATGCAAAGTCTAACCGTTTCTGCCGATGGCCATAGCGCCCAAAGCCACTGACAAACTTTGCGCGGGATTCCAGCCGTAAGGTGGGAACCGGTTTAACACCGGGGAGTTTTGCAACGTGTTTTTCCGCCAGGCTTACCGAATGCCGTTGCAAATAAGCCAGCATAACGGCCGCAACGTGGCGACAATTATTTCTGACCGGGCAGGTACATTCGCCACTGGCGTGCAACTTCCCCTGTGGCAGGCTGAAATGCACCATAACCTGAAAAGGTTCAATTTGTCTTCCAGGAACCTCACCGGTCAACAGATTATTTTGCCACTGAATATTCTGCGCTTTTGCCACCAGCTCTTGTGCTCTGGCGACGGTACGCGTACCAATCCAGCGATTGATCTGTTTTTCATTGTACGTCACAGAAGGCATCAGACAGTATCCTGAGATAGCCAGAGCACAGGCGTAAGCGCTCTGCGTAACAGGCCATAATAGGGAACCCACAACAGGGAATGCAACCTCGCCGCGCCCAATAGCAGACAAAAAAATTACTGCCAGTATGGGTGACTAATTTTACACCATCGTTTTTCAATCTTTGCTTCAGGTCAATAAAGCTGCGGTTATACCAGGAATAAACACAACATATAGCGTTTAATATAAAAATAAATTCTACATATAGTAATCCGGGATGGCGATAATGGTGTCAATGGTAATAAAGCGAGACGGCTGTAAGGTCGCCTTTAATGAAACACGAATTCTGGACGCGATTAAAGGCGCATCCCGCGCGGCGGGTACTGAGGACGATGATTACTGCACTGAGGTGACCCGTCAGATTTGCCAGCGGTTGCAAATGCAGGAACGGCTTGATATCCACGATATTCAAAAAACCGTGGAGAATGCACTGATGGCAGGGCCCTACCCTGAGCTGGCACGAACTTACATAGAATACCGCCATGACCGGGACGTGGCTCGCGAACTGCGTGGCAAGCTGAATAAAGAGATCCAGGGGCTGGTCGAACAGACCAATCCGGCGCTGTTGAACGAGAATGCCAACAAAGACAGCAAAGTTATTCCCACTCAACGTGATCTGCTGGCTGGGATTGTCGCCAGACATTACGCCACCCGGCATATTTTACCGCGTGATGTCGTTAAAGCGCACGAACGCGGCGAAATTCACTATCACGATCTCGACTATTCTCCGTTTTTCCCGATGTTCAACTGCATGTTGATCGACCTGAAAGGCATGCTGACGCGTGGTTTCAAAATGGGTAATGCGGAAATCGAACCGCCAAAGTCAATTTTAACCGCCACGGCGGTAACGGCTCAGATTATTGCCCAGGTCGCCAGCCATATTTATGGCGGCACCACGATTAACCGCATTGATGAAGTGCTGTCGCCGTTTGTTGAGGCCAGTCTGGAAAAACACCGCCAGACCGCACTGAAATGGCACATTACCGAGGCTGAAGCCTATGCCCGTAGCTGTACTGAGAAAGAGTGTTTTGATGCATTCCAGTCGCTGGAATATGAGGTGAATACGCTGCACACCGCCAACGGGCAAACCCCCTTTGTTACCTTTGGCTTTGGTCTGGGCACCAGTTGGGCTGCACGTCTGGTACAGCAATCCATTCTGCGCAACCGTATTGTGGGCCTTGGAAAAAATCATAAAACGGCAGTGTTTCCAAAACTGGTGTTTGCCATTAAAGAAGGGCTGAATCGCTCACCAGCCGACGCCAATTACGACATTAAACAACTGGCGCTGGAGTGTGCCAGCAAAAGGATGTATCCCGATATCCTCAACTATGAACAGGTGGTGAAAGTCACCGGGTCATTCAAGACACCTATGGGTTGCCGTAGCTTTCTTGGCCCATGGGAAGAAAATGGCAGGCTGGTGCATGAGGGACGCAATAATATTGGCGTTATCAGTATCAATCTGCCGCGTATCGCACTGGAGGCAAAAGGCGATGAGGCCGCATTCTGGGATCGGCTCGATCAACGTCTGTTGCTGGCAAAGAAAGCACTGATGACCCGCATCGCCCGACTGGAAAATATTAAAGCCCGCGTCGCACCTATCCTGTATATGGAAGGTGCCTGCGGTGTACGTCTGCAGGCGGATGACAAGGTCGCGGATATTTTCCGCAACGGTCGTGCCTCTGTTTCACTGGGCTACATCGGTATTCACGAAACCATCAATGCCCTGAGCGGTGGAAAAACACACCTTTATGATGATGAAAAGCTGCGGGAGAAGGCACTGGCGATTGTTGCACGCCTGCGTGAGGCAGTGGATACATGGAAAGAAGAAACCGGTTATGGTTTCAGTCTTTACAGCACACCAAGCGAAAACCTGTGCGACCGCTTTTGCCGGCTGGATACCGCCGAGTTTGGTATCGTCAGTGGCGTGACGGACAAAAGCTACTACACCAACAGCTTCCACCTTGATGTGGAGAAGAAGGTTAACCCTTATGACAAAATCGACTTTGAGGCGGCCTATCCCACCATCGCCAATGGCGGCTTTATTTGCTACGGCGAATATCCAAATATCCAGCACAACCTGAAAGCACTGGAGGATGTCTGGGATTACAGCTACAGCCGCGTGCCTTATTACGGCACCAACACGCCGATTGATGAGTGCTACGATTGCGGCTTCACCGGCGAATTCTCCTGTACCAGCAAAGGGTTTACCTGCCCGAAATGCGGCAACCATGAGCCATCGCAGGTATCGGTAACACGCAGGGTGTGCGGCTATCTGGGTAGTCCTGATGCACGCCCCTTCAACGCGGGTAAACAGGAAGAAGTGAAGCGCCGCGTCAAACATATGGCAGCAGGGTAACCGGGGTGAACATTCACCAGTACTATCCGGTCGATATCGTTAATGGCCCCGGCACACGCTGTACTCTGTTTGTCGCAGGTTGTGAACATCAGTGTGTTGGGTGCTATAACAAAAGCACCTGGCGGCTGTCATCAGGCCACCCCTTCACTGTACAGCAGGAAGAGCAGCTGATTGCCGATCTCAACGACACACGTATCCCCCGTCAGGGCCTGTCGCTATCGGGAGGCGATCCATTGCATCCTGCCAACGTGGCAGACGTGCTGAGACTGGTGAAGCGTGTGCGGCATGACTGTCCGGGAAAGGATATCTGGCTATGGACAGGCTACCGGCTGGAAGAGCTTAGCGCGCCACAACAGTCGGTGGTGGCACAAATTAATGTCCTGGTGGATGGCCGGTTCGTTCAGGCGCTGAAGGATCCCTCGCTGCCCTGGCGAGGAAGTAGCAATCAGACTATTCACTACCTACGCCAGATATCCGGTTAAGCTACCAACCGGATATCCCACATGCCGGCCAACTGAGTCTGAATATCAGAGAACACTCATCAGTGCAGGAGACATTAACCACGCTGGTAAGACGGTGTACAGCAAAGGCGATGACCAAAGCACAGTTAAAACAACATCGCTAACACTTACTGTACACCAGGTTATTTAATTTATCCCATCAGCCAGGCAAAGGAGGGGGAAGCGGGATACCGTTATCATCGCGCTTCGTATTCGCTACAACCTGGCTAATTCTTTCAGCTTCTGCTTTTTCTGCCGCCGCTTTTTTTTCTTTTTCTGCTGCTTCAGCTGCAAACGCATTGGCGACTCTTGCTTCTTCCTTTTTCTCTGCCGCTTCCCGCTCTGGCCTGGTCTCTTCATGTCGCTTCACCGCCTTAACAAGGTCATGCTGCCATGGTTTCAGACCCTTTCCAGAGAAGACAGGTGGAGCGAAAGATCTTTTATTCAGTTTCAATTTCAGCTCTTCAATCACGGCATTTTGACGCTCTTTTGAGACCGATGCGTCTTTTGAGCGAGACGTTGCTTTCGGATCAGCTGAACGTTTTTCCTGCCATGAAGATGTTGTATTTGTTAAAGGCGGCGGTGGCGGCGGAATCGGAATACCTTTTTCGTCCCGTTTCGTGTTTGCAATGATCATGCTGATTTTTTCAGCTTCTGCCTGTTCTGCTAACGCTATCTTTTCCTTTTCTTTTTTTTCGGCGGCAAGTGCCATGTCAATTCTTATTTCTTCTTTTTTTTCTAAAGCTATTCGCTCTGTTTTCGCCTGTGCGTATGTTACTTTAGACTTGATAAGCTCCTGAAACCATGTTGGTTTGAAATGATCTTCAAGAATTAAGTTAATGTCTTCTGAAGAATTTCTTCTTGAAAATAACCTTTCTTTCAGTTCATTAAAATAACCATTAGGATTACAGCCTTTCGCAGAGATTGTTGCATATTTTTTTTGATTTGATAACTTTGAACTGCCAGGCTCATGCGTTTTATTTTTCTTATCCGATATATCCCCCCTGTTTTGTTGCAATGAATTCGGAGACTTCTTTATTAAAGAAGCCGATTCGCTTACATTTATTATATTTTGAACAACATGAGATAACTTTTTCTTTACCTGGTGAGATACTTTATCCTGAAGGATATAGCAGACAGCATTATTATTTATTTTTGGCACAAGAATTACCCTACTTATGAAAATAAAATTCAAATAAATATAAATGTTAATCGTATTTTTTTTGCAGGCATCTGCATTCCTAAAAATTGCCTACCCACCTCCTTAATTACTCCAAACGATAATTTAGACCCTCTGTAAAATGGTCTTATTTCACTACTCCGATCTAAAACAGTCCCGCCCCACATCGTAATAGACTTAATACCGCGTCAAATTTGTAACTACGCATATTTGTTAGAAAAATGATTTTCACTTTTTTCATTCAGCCCCAACAGACCTGGGATTTTTTACATCAGGGGATTAATCAGCTTTGATATCACCAATACGCTATTGCCTGGGTGATAATACAGGTGCAAGTAAATATCAATACGGTAACATTACAGGTTGATGACTATCCTGAGAATTGATCTTAATCACTGGCTAATATTCTCAGGGGAGAAATCATCTTAAGTTTGTCTTTTCCAGGTTATTTTCTTTCCGAATCCCAGCGTATTATCGGTCATTTTGAGTTCATCCAGCTGGATCTGCCATAACGGCGCGGCAGATTTTATCGCCACCGGAAAACGTTTTATATAGGCTCTACGGGCCTGCACCTGCGCCTGTCCTTCCAGAAGCGTGATCCTGCCAGAATACTGTACGCCCTTAATCAGCATAATGCTCTTAGGCTGACCATTGACCGTGCCAGCAACCTGAGGATGACGACTGAACTGTGCACCATGACGGGTGTTTTGTTCAGTCATGATCCAGAAAATCACCGTTTGCGGATCAAAAATGTAATAGCAGTTAGCGCACCAGACAGGCTCTCCACCACAGACAGAAAGCACGTGCTGTTTTTGCAAATAACGAGAAATCGCTTCCAACGGCTGAGGATCAAACATTCGGATCATCCTGTAAAATAATGGTCTGTGCCGGGACTCAGGACATGGCAACATGCACAGTAGCAATAGATACAGCACAGGTAAAAACATCAGGTAATCTTACAGGCGGGCAGCATCAATGAACAATGGCAAGGAGACGCAGTGGCGTCTTTATATTCTTCGCACAGCCAGCGGGCTGCTCTACACTGGCATCACCAACGATGTCGCACGCCGCTTTGCTCAGCATCAGAGCGGAAAAGGTGCCAAAGCGCTGCGTGGAAAAGGTCCGCTTGAGCTGCTGTTTTACTGTGAAGCAGGCGATCGCTCCAGCGCATCGAAGCTTGAATATCAGGTCAAACAGCTTAAGCGACAGGATAAGATTAGGCTGGTTGCTCACCAGCCAGTTTGTCTCAGACTGTGGCTAAACGCACTTAAAAACGGTTAAATGGCGAAGAGTACTCAATATTGCCTTGCGCACCAGCAAATGCATTATCAGACAGCCTGTAGACCTGTAATGGTTTCCCGGTCCCTGACCTGCTACAGCAAAGCTGGTAATCTGCCGCCAGAACAAATCCGTACCGACAGTAGAATGCCGCATCCCCCACAACCACCACCGCTGCGTATCCAAACTCATTCAGCGTATCCAGACCCTCGTAAATCAGTTGCTTACCCAGTTCCTGCCCCCGTACACGCTGATCTACCGCCAGAGGTGCCAGCGCTATCCATTGGTTATCTTCACCGTTCAGGGTCACCGGGCTGAATGCTGCATAGCCCAGGACCTGGCCTTCGTCATCGGTAGCAACAACGCCCAGCGTCAGCAACCCATCCTCACGCAGCTGCTGGACCAGTTCAGCTTCTGCCGTGGTTGAAAAGCAGCGACGTAACAAGCTGTCGATACTGGCAGCATCAACACCGATTTCCGTCCGAATTAACATGAAGCACCTGCGCGATCCACCTGGGAAGTCGCGTCCTCAGTTAGTCCTGCCTCAATGAGGTCAGCAAATTGCATAAGTCCGGTACGCATCAGCACCGGAATAAATTCAACATCAATAGCATCCATCAGATTTTTCACTTCGAGGCCGAGTTCAGTATCGCCTTCAATGACCAGACGGCGCTGAAAAAACAAGGTATCAGGATCGAGCCTGCGGGCAGCTACCAGCAAGAAATCATTAGCATCACCCCGAAACCACACATCTGCTTCTTTCCTCGCTTCAACCCGCAACCTTCCCTGTTCGACAGTCGTTGCCCAGCATAATCCAAGGTCACGAATTTCTATGCCTAACCACCGTCCCTCAAGGAAGTGTAATTCACCTTCAGCCAGAACATGATGAAAATGCCAGCTCAAAAGTTGTTGCAGGCCATATCGCTTTACGGCAAAAGGGGTACAGCTGAGAGGAAAGCGCAAAAAAAACGGGCCTTTACGGACTAGCTGAGCACGTAACTGGTTCAACACTGTTTTCACTCCTTCTGAAAAATTTTCAGCTATTTTGCCATAACGATCTGGCGCATCAGCGGGCTGGATCAACAAAGTGTCTAAACCCCGACATTTTCATAGCAAATTCTTTTCCATCAATATGTTAATAACTGCCTTAAATCAAAACTTGTCATCGTCATCCTGACTACACTGAATAGCACTTTTGTCTATGCGGATTATCGTTCTATGGAACTGCTCTGCCCTGCTGGCAGCCTGCCAGCGCTGAAAGTGGCGATTGAAAATGGTGCGGACGCCGTATACATCGGTCTGAAAGATGACACCAATGCCCGCCACTTTGCCGGACTGAATTTTACCCAGAAGCGTCTGGAAGAAGCCGCCCAGTATGTTCATCAGCATAGACGCAAACTGCATGTTGCGATCAATACTTTTGC
Organism: Erwinia psidii; assembly: GCF_003846135.1. GTDB lineage: Bacteria > Pseudomonadota > Gammaproteobacteria > Enterobacterales > Enterobacteriaceae > Erwinia > Erwinia psidii. Next base: position 101,858 of record NZ_RHHM01000012.1, on the reverse strand, counting down.
TCATCCTGATGGTTACTCGCGCTGGGAAAGGGCGGTCGATATGGCTGCTGCTGCCAACGTGGACGCACTGATCCTTGCCGACATCGCTATGTTGGAATATGCCGCACATCACTATCCACATATTGAGCGGCATGTTTCGGTACAGGCGTCTGCAACCAATGCCGAAGCAGCAAAATTTTATCAGCGCAACTTTGATGTCTCACGGATTGTGCTACCGCGCGTGTTATCAATTCATCAGGTACGTCAGCTTTCGCGCGCAACTACCGTACCACTTGAAGTTTTCGCCTTCGGTAGCCTGTGTATCATGGCTGAAGGACGTTGCTATCTCTCTTCCTATCTGACAGGCCAGTCCCCTAACACCGTGGGAGCCTGTTCCCCCGCACGCTTTGTACGGTGGCAGCAAACCGCAAATGGCCTTGAATCCAGACTGAATGAGGTGCTGATCGACAGGTATGAGCATGCTGAAAACGCCGGTTACCCCACGCTTTGCAAAGGCCGCTATAAAGTGGATGAACAGCGCTATCACGCGCTTGAGGAACCGACCAGTCTGAATACGCTGGCACTCCTGCCGGAACTGATGGCGGCGAATATTGCATCGGTAAAAATTGAGGGCCGCCAACGCAGCCCGGCCTATGTCGGTCAGGTCGCCCGTATCTGGCGACAGGCAATTGACTGCTGCAAAGCCAGTCCTACCGAATTCCTGGCTCAGCAACACTGGATGAATACGCTGAGTGCGTTAAGTGAAGGAACGCAAACCACGTTGGGTGCATACCATCGCAAATGGCAGTAAGACATTGATGAAATATTCCATAGGCCCGGTACTGTGGTACTGGCAGAAAGAAACATTGCAGAGGTTTTACCAGCTTGCAGCAGAGAGTAGCGCTGAGATTATCTATCTTGGAGAAACCGTTTGCAGTAAGCGGCGCGCCACAAAATTTGCAGACTGGATGGCCATGGCAAAAGACCTCAGTGCAGCGGGTAAACAGGTGGTACTGAGTACGCTGGCACTGGTGCAATCACCCTCTGAACTGAGCGAACTTAAGCATTTTGTCGATAACGGTGAATTTCTGATCGAAGCCAATGATATGGGCACGGTTAATATGGCCTCTGAGGCTGGCTTGCCCTTTGTCGCCGGTCATGCGCTTAACTGCTACAACGCTGTGGCGCTGAAAATACTGTTAAGGATGGGCATGATGCGCTGGTGTATGCCAGTGGAGCTATCGCGAGACTGGCTGGCGGATCTGTTGGATCAATGCGAAGCGTTAAACATTCGTGGAATGTTTGAGGTCGAGGTGTTCAGCTACGGCTATTTACCGCTTGCCCTCTCGGCCCGCTGCTTCACGGCAAGAGCGGAAAATCGCAGCAAGGATGAGTGTCAAGGCTGTTGCATCAATTATCCTAACGGCAGAAATCTTCGCACACAGGAAGATCAACAGGTATTTGTATTGAACGGCATTCAGACCATGAGTGGCTATTGCTACAATCTGGGGAATGATCTGATTTCCATGCAGGGGATGGTCGATATTGTGCGTTTCTCGCCGCAGGACGGTGAAACCCTGGCTCTGATTGATGCATTCCGTAAGAATGAAATGGGGCAATCTCCCCTTACGCTGGTTGCTCAACAGCAGTGCAACGGCTACTGGCGCCATATTGCCGGAATGGAGCTGATTAGCTAAACCACAGTGAGCCAGCAGGTTGCCTGGCATCAGGCAAAATTAAATTCAAAAATTGCTGTGAATCGTCAATACCGGTCGCCCGCTATCACTTAGGCTTTGAAGCTACTCTGGCGCAAATGCCCTTCGGATAAGTGAGCAATTATGTCTGATACTTTACACGTCCCTTTGTCGGTGCTCGACCTGGCCCCTGTTCCGCAGGGTGCCAAAGCACGTGATGCATTTCACACGTCACTGGCGCTGGCACAGCAATCCGAAACACTCGGTTTTAACCGTTACTGGCTGGCTGAGCATCATAATATGACCGGCATTGCCAGTGCCGCCACAGCCGTGCTGATAGGCTATCTGGCAGCAAACACCACCACGTTGCGTCTCGGATCTGGTGGCGTGATGTTACCTAACCACTCTCCGCTGGTGATCGCAGAGCAGTTTGGGACGCTGGATTCTCTCTACCCGGGGCGGGTCGATCTGGGTATTGGCCGTGCCCCCGGCTCCGATCAACCAACCATGATGGCATTACGCCGCCATAGGGTGCCACAGAGTGATAACTTTCCCGCTGATATCCGGCAGATAACCGACTGGTTCGATGCTGAACAAAGCTCCGTTCATGTGGTGAAACCCGTACCCGGACTGGGGCTGAAAATACCCGTCTGGTTACTTGGCTCAAGCCTTTACAGTGCGAGGCTGGCCGCGCAACTGGGACTACCGTTTGTCTTTGCGTCGCATTTCGCACCGGATTTACTCTTCGACGCTTTGCACCTTTACCGGCAAGATTTCATTCCTTCGGCGCGACTGCAGAGCCCCTATGCCATGATATGTATCAACGTGGTGGCCGCCGACGATGAGCGTGAAGCGGAATACCTGTTCACCTCAATGCAACAGCAGTTTATTAATCTTCGGCGGGGAATGCCGGGTCCCCTTCCGTCCCCGGTGGAAAATATGGACAGCCTGTGGTCTTCTTCCGAGCGGTATGGCGTACAACAGGCGCTGAGTATGTCTCTGGTTGGCAGCAAGGATAAGATCCGTCATGGGCTGGACGCTTTGATTCGCAAAACAGGGGCAGATGAAATTATGGTCAATGGACAGATTTTTGATCGACAGGCCCGTCTTCACTCTTTTGCGCTGACAATGGCAGCACACCGGTCATTGTAATCAGAGGCCACGTTTCCGTATGGCCAGTTACTTTGTTGCCCACGATTAAATCGGGTGTACCTTTATATTAAAAAACCCCGTCATGCGTTCGCAGGACGGGGTTGTTAATATGATGTAAACGCTCGTTAACTTACTGGCGGACGTTTACCAGCAGCACGGCTATTAAATGTCACGGCGGCGGGGTGTTGCACTACCCTCATCACGACGACGACCACCGCCATCACGGCTGAAGCCAGCGCCACGACGTTCGCCACCGCGATCGCTACTGAAACGACGACCACCCTCACCACGACCTTCAGAACGGCCACCTTCACGACCGCCACCGAAACCACCGCGACCCGCGCCAGCACCGCCACGGCGTTCACCACCACGATCGTTACTGCGAGGTTGCGCATCGCCAATCAGCTGCATATTCATAGGTTTGTTCAGAATACGCGTGCGGGTGAAGTGTTGCAGAATGTCGCCCGGCATACCTTTTGGCAGCTCGATGGTGGAGTGTGTACCGAACAGCTTGATGTTGCCGATATAACGGCTGCTGATATCACCTTCGTTGGCAATGGCACCGACAATATGGCGAACCTCAACACCATCATCACGGCCCACCTCAATACGGTAAACTTCCATGTCACCCACATCACGACGCTCACGGCGTGGACGATCGCCATCACGGCTTTCACGAGAACCACGCTCAGGACGATCGCCACGACGATCATCACGCTCTTTGAATTCACGACGTGGGCGCGGAGCAGGATCAGCCGGAACGATCAGAGGACGTTCACCCTGAGCCATTTTCAGCAGTGCAGCAGCCAGTGTTTCAATATCCAGCTCTTCTTCAGGCTGCATTTTGCTTAACAGAGCACGGTATTGCTCCAGATCGCTGCTTTCCAGCTGCTGCTGAACTTTAGCCGCAAACTTAGCGAGACGGCGTTGCCCCAACAGTTCTGCATTTGGCAGTTCAACTTCCGGGATAGTCAACTTCATGGTGCGTTCAATGTTACGCAGCAAACGGCGTTCGCGGTTCTCGACGAACAGTAACGCGCGACCCGCACGACCTGCACGACCGGTACGGCCAATACGGTGGACATAAGACTCTGCATCCATGGGGATATCAAAGTTGACCACCAGGCTGATGCGCTCCACATCCAGACCACGGGCAGCAACGTCGGTCGCGATCAGAATATCCAGACGGCCATCTTTCAGACGCTCCAGCGTTTGCTCACGCAGCGCCTGGTTCATATCGCCGTTAAGTGCCGCACTGTTGTAACCGCTGCGCTCCAGCGCCTCAGCCACTTCCAGAGTCGCATTCTTGGTACGCACAAAAATAATTGCCGCATCAAAATCTTCCGCTTCAAGGAAACGGACCAGTGCGTCAGTCTTGCGACCATAGGCAGTCCAGTAGCTCTGGCTGATATCAGGGCGCGTCGTCAGGCTTGACTGGATACGCACTTCCTGAGGATCTTTCATAAAGCGTTTGGTAATACGACGAATCGCTTCAGGCATTGTGGCAGAGAACAGCGCGGTCTGATGACCTTCCGGGATCTGCGCCATAATGGTTTCAACATCTTCAATGAAACCCATACGCAGCATTTCATCGGCTTCATCCAGCACCAGGCCACGCAGGTTAGAAAGATCTAACGTACCGCGCTTAAGGTGATCAAGCAGGCGACCGGGCGTACCCACAACAACCTGTGGCCCCTGACGCAGTGCGCGTAGCTGTACGTCGTAACGCTGGCCACCGTAAAGGGCAACCACATTAAGACCACGCATGTGTTTGGAAAATTCGGTTACCGCTTCAGCAACCTGTACCGCCAACTCACGTGTTGGTGCCAGTACCAGGATCTGTGGAGCTTTAACATCTGGATCAATATTGTTTAAAAGGGGCAGAGAGAAAGCGGCTGTTTTGCCACTGCCAGTCTGTGCCATACCCAATACATCACGGCCGGCCAGAAGGTGAGGAATGCACTCAGCCTGGATAGGGGATGGCTTAACATAACCCATACCGTTCAATGATTCGAGGATGTCGGCATTCAGGCCAAGGTCAGCAAAAGTAGTTTGAATATCAGTCATGTAGTACGTGTGCCTCTTAGATTTCGGCGGCCAGTCTACATAACTCGTCGTGAAAATTTTCAGTCATTTTCATCAAAAAGTGTGAACCGGCTCATATTAGTGGTTTCGACGAACAAAAAGGCCTTCATCCGTTAAGATGATGACTTTTCGGAAATTCAGGCAATATAAGTTCGTCAGCTATTGCTGGTCAGATTCTGATAAATCGTCTTGTGTCTGGCCGAGTAGCGCCAGCTCCAACAATGCATACCGGTGCTCAACAAAGTTATGAACATTGTTGGCTACCGTCAGCTTGAACAACGCTTCTGCGTTATCCTTCTCCCCCAGACTCAGGTAGTGTTTACCTAAATAGAAGTTGGTTTCACTGAGATGTTCAGCGAGCGAGGTGTTATCCGTTGCGTCCGCCTTGAGACGTTCCATCAGCTTGTTTTCGCTGATGTTGCCCAAGTAGAACTCGACAATATTCCATCCCCATTGATCTCTTACCGCTTTGTTGTAACGCTGTTGTAGCGCAACGACAGCCTTGCTTGCATTCATCTCTCGTTCATCGAGATAAAGCCACAGACTACGGAAAGGATCGTTAGGATCGTCTTGATAAAACGCCAGCAGATCATCTTGCGCTAATTTGAACCTACCGCCGTAGTACAAAGCGATACCCCGATTCAAATGCGCGTAATTGTAAGTTGGATCAAGCTCAAGTACAGAATCAAACGCTTCATAGGCAGCATCAAAATTGCCTGCCTGCGTTAAATATATGCCTAAATAATTGAAAACTTCAGGCATATCAGGCCTGATGGATAACGCTTGTGAGAAATCATTTCGCGCCAGTGCCCTCAGACCCAAACTATCATACAACACTCCGCGCTCATATAATAGCTGTGCGCGTTCATCATCGGTAAGAGCACGACTGGCAAAAATTTGTTCCATGCGCGCCAGAATAACTTCCTGTTGCAGGGTTGGCTGTAGCGGAACAGCCAAAACCTCGTTCTTACGCCAATTCGAGTTGCTGCATCCTGCCAGCATGATAGCTGTCGCAACGAAACACCAGCGCAAAAAAGGCTTCATTTCCCACTCCCGAATACAAACAATGGGATGCATTCCATTCATCCGCCTGCCGTGCACAAGGTGTCGTCCTGCCCTCGCGATGAAGATAAAGCAGTTCTCCATGCCATGGTTGACCATGAAGAACTGAAGTGTGACAACCTTACTCTGCGTCCAGCTGCGACACTGCTTCCGCTTCTGGCTCAGTTGGCGCTGTTGCCTCTTTAATGCTCAGGCGCACCCGCCCCTGACGATCAACTTCCAACACTTTGACCGGTACTTCCTGGCCCATTTGCAGATAATCAGTCACTTTTTCCACACGCTTGTCGGCGATTTGCGAAATATGAACCAGACCTTCCTTGCCACCACCGATTGCCACAAAAGCACCGAAGTCAACGATACGAGTCACCTTGCCGTTGTAAATACGGCCGACTTCAATTTCAGCCGTGATCTCTTCGATACGGCGAATAGCAAATTTCGCCTTGTCTCCGTCAGTTGCAGCAATTTTCACCGTGCCATCATCTTCGATTTCGATGGTAGTACCCGTTTCCTCAGTCAGTGCACGAATAACCGAGCCACCTTTACCGATCACATCTTTGATTTTGTCCGGGCTGATCTTGATAGTGTGGATACGAGGAGCAAACTCAGAAATATCGCCACGTGGCGTGCTGATAGCCTGCTCCATCACGCCAAGAATGTGCAGACGCGCACCTTTAGCCTGATTGAGAGCTACCTGCATAATTTCGCGGGTGATCCCCTCGATTTTAATATCCATTTGCAGCGCCGAGATACCTTCACGGCTACCGGCTACTTTGAAGTCCATGTCGCCCAGATGATCTTCATCACCTAAGATGTCGGACAGCACCACAAAGTTGTCACCCTCTTTTACCAGGCCCATCGCGATACCGGCAACGGCTGCTTTGATTGGCACGCCGGCGTCCATCAGCGCCAAAGAGGCACCGCAAACAGAAGCCATGGAAGATGAACCATTTGACTCGGTGATTTCAGATACCACACGAACGGTATAAGGGAAAGCATCGCCTTTTGGCATTACCGCCAGGACGCCGCGCTTCGCAAGACGGCCATGACCAATCTCACGACGTTTAGGTGAGCCAACCATGCCGGTTTCACCAACGGAGTATGGCGGGAAATTGTAGTGGAACAGGAAGCTGTCGGTACGTTCACCCATCAGCTCATCCAGATTTTGCGCGTCGCGTGCAGTACCCAGCGTAGCCGTCACCAGTGCCTGAGTTTCACCACGTGTGAACAATGCTGAACCGTGAGTACGTGGCAATACGCCGGTACGCACATCCAGACCACGGATCATATCCTTTTCACGACCATCAATACGCGGCTCACCACGAAGAATACGGCTACGCACAACGCTCTTTTCCAAACCGTGCAGAATATCACCGATTTCAGCTTCGTCCAGAGATGCGTCTTCACCGAGCAGCGCTGCCGTCACTTCTGACTTAATCACATCGACCTGAGCATAACGCTGCTGTTTTTCAGTAATACGATAAGCGTCGCTCAGGCGAGATTCAGCCAGAGCAGAGATGCGCGAATGCAGTGATTCGTTAACCGCTTCTGGCTGCCAGTCCCAACGTGGCTTACCGGCTTCAGCAACCAGTGCTTTGATGTTTTCAATCACTACCTGCTGCTGATCGTGGCCAAAGACTACGGCACCGAGCATCTGGTCTTCACTGAGCAGTTCGGCTTCAGATTCCACCATAAGTACGGCACCCTGGGTACCCGCAACCACCAGATCCAGTTTACTTTCGGGCAGCTCATCAGAGGTCGGGTTCAACACGTACTGATCGTTGATATAGCCTACACGGGCAGCACCTATCGGTCCATTAAACGGAATGCCAGACAGGCTCAACGCCGCAGAAGCACCAATCATTGCCACAATATCAGGATTAACCTGAGGATTTACCGAAACCACGGTGGCAATAACCTGAACTTCGTTCACGAAGCCTTCAGGGAAAAGAGGACGTACGGGACGGTCAATCAGACGCGCAATAAGGGTTTCGCCTTCACTTGGCCGACCTTCACGGCGGAAGAAGCTTCCGGGTATACGACCCGCGGCATAGGTACGTTCCTGATAATTTACGGTCAGAGGAAAAAAGTCCTGTCCTGGCTTGGCTTTTTTCTGACCAACAACAGTAACAAACACGGCGGTATCATCCATGCTTACCATTACGGCTGCTGTTGCCTGGCGAGCCATCATACCGGTCTCAAGGGTGACGGTATGCTGACCATACTGGAATTTTTTAACGATCGGGTTCAGCAAAATTTTGTCCTTAACGTCATGGCAAGGCACTGACCCTGCCGTGGATTTCAAATCCTCATTTGCATCCTCGCGACTAATGACAACCTTCAATCCCACCCAGGACAAAGCCTCTCATTAGCCGCGCGAATCTCTGCAACTGAAGATCACACTGAGCAACAATACAATAGTTTGGCCTGAATTGCTGCCGTCTGCCTGAAAAAAGGGGCCATAAAGGCCCCTTTTAAGCGAAACTCGCACGAATCCGTCTTTTTGCCCATTTTTATTTCAGAAAACACTAAAAGGCTGGACGGACTCGTTAAGACTTAGCGACGCAGACCCAGACGCTCGATCAGACTGGTGTAACGCGCAACATCTTTACGCTTAAGGTAATCCAGCAGCTTACGACGCTGGGAAACCATACGCAGCAGACCGCGACGGCTGTGGTGATCTTTTTTATGCTCAGAGAAGTGACCTTGCAGATGGTTAATCTGAGCGGTCAGCAGGGCAACCTGAACTTCGGTAGAACCACTGTCGTTTGCGTCACGGCCATATTCAGTGACGATCTGCGCTTTAGTTTCAACACTTAGAGACATGATACAACTCCAAATTAAAAGATAAATGTACAGGTGCCGATCTCTAATTCAGCAACCCAATGGTAAAGCCGCGCTATTCTACTCTCAGCGCCACGCTTACGCAAATGACTAGTCGGAATATTCCACAACAAGGCGACGCGGCGCGACCCGGCCATCTTCAGCAATCTCTGCCATCCCGATAAACGTCCGCTCAGCGCCTTCGGTGACACGCACCAGGCCTTCAGCCGGCACATTCGCAGCCTGCACCGGCTGGCCCTGCTTAAAGTAAGCCGCTACCACGCTGAGCAGGTTTACTTCCGGGTAAGCCGCAGCCGGACTGTCCATCGGCATCAACAGCGGGTCGAGTAAATCCGCTGGCGAGCGCTGACTACGCAGCGCTTCTTCGTTCAGCGCGGCAAGCTGTTCAAGAGTCACCATGCTGGCAATGGGATAGGTAGCAACCTGCAGACGTCGAAGATAAATCACATGTGCACCACAGCCCAGCATCTCGCCCAGATCATCAGTAATGGTGCGGATGTAAGTTCCTTTTGAGCAGTGGATTTCAAGCTCCAATTCGTGACCTTCCCAACGGATAAACTTCAACTCATAAACCACAATACTACGGGCTTCACGTGGGACAACAATCCCCTCACGCGCATACTCGTATAGCTTACGGCCCTGGTACTTAAGTGCTGAGTACATTGACGGCACCTGTTGAGTTTCACCACGGAAACCGTCAAGCGCATCGTCGAGCTGTTGTTGAGTAAAATTAAGAGGCCGCTCACAGATAATCTGACCATCAGCATCTGAAGTATCAGTACGTTGTCCCAGCCGGGCAATCACCCGGTAACGTTTATCGGAGTCGAGCAGATAGCGGGAAAACTTTGTGGCTTCGCCAAGACAAACCGGCAACATACCGGTCGCAAGAGGATCCAGCGCACCGGTATGACCTGCACGATTAGCATTGAACAGACGTTTGACCTTCTGCAATGCATCGTTGGAAGAGAGCCCCTGGGGTTTATCCAGCAACAGCACCCCATGAACATCGCGGCCACGACGACGAGGACGACTCATTACGCTTCCTTATCTTCGTCTTCTTCCGTAGAACCCCGGCGTTCAGCGTCGTTTCTCACCACATTAGTGACAAGGTTAGACATGCGCATTCCTTCAACCAGAGAATTATCATAGAAAAAAGTCAGCTCTGGCACTATACGCAGACGCATTGCTTTCCCCAGCAAGGTGCGAATATAGCCAGACGCATCACCCAGCGCCCTCAGCCCCGCTTTAATCGCATCTTCATCTTTGTCATTGAGGAAGGTGACAAACACTTTGGCATAGGCAAGATCGCGGGAAACGTCCACACCGGAAACAGTAACCATCATGCCCAGGCGCGGATCTTTGATTTCACGTTGTAAAATAATCGCGATCTCTTTTTGCAGTTCCTGAGAAACACGCTGTGGGCGACCAAATTCTTTCGCCATAATTATTCTCTCCAAATTAAGGCTGTATCCCACTGTTGTTCGTGAGACCGTCGTAGTACCAATAGTTCGTTAGCAAGGCGGAAGGTGCAAAGCATAGCCGTCTATGTTCAAACCTGAAAACGCAGAGAACGGACTAATGGTGCGCGACCCGAAGGGCCGGGGACAAATCACGTTGCTCCTGCGTGATTCGCCATTTGTTTGGATAACCAAACAAATGGCGAACGCCTTACTGCAACGCTATTTGACCACTGGCGGTCTTCACGCACAATGGTGGGATACAGCCTATGGGAGGCGCGCCAGCCTCCCAAATAAGTCACTTTTTCAGGCGACCATTAAGCGATAGTACGCTGGATTTCGATCACTTCGAACACTTCGATCATATCGCCAACGCGTACATCGTTGTAGTTCTTCACGCCGATACCGCACTCCATGCCATTACGCACTTCGTTGACGTCATCTTTGAAGCGGCGCAGAGATTCCAGCTCACCTTCATAGATAACCACGTTGTCGCGCAGAACACGGATTGGATTGTGACGTTTAATGTTACCTTCCGTCACCATACAACCAGCGATGGCACCAAACTTAGGTGATTTGAATACGTCACGTACTTCAGCAAGACCGATTATCTGCTGCTTGTACTCAGGTGCCAGCATACCGCTCATCGCCTGTTTCACTTCGTCAATCAGGTTATAGATGACGGAGTAGTAACGCAGGTCCAGGCTTTCTGAATCAATGACGCGACGTGCAGAAGCATCAGCACGAACGTTGAAGCCAACCAGAATTGCGTTTGATGCAGCCGCAAGTGTGGCGTCAGTTTCAGTGATACCACCCACACCGGAACCAACGATTTTAACTTTCACTTCGTCAGTAGAGAGTTTAAGCAGCGAATCAGAGATGGCTTCGACAGAACCCTGAACGTCAGCTTTCAGCACGATATTCAGCTCAGAGACTTCGCCTTCCGTCATGTTAGCGAACATGTTCTCAAGCTTGGATTTCTGCTGACGTGCCAGCTTAACTTCACGGAATTTGCCCTGGCGATAGAGAGCCACTTCACGCGCTTTTTTCTCATCACGCACCACTGTTGCTTCATCACCAGCAGCAGGAACGCCTGATAAACCAAGGATTTCGACAGGAATAGAAGGACCTGCTTCTAAAACTTCACGTCCCAGCTCATCACGCATTGCACGCACACGGCCATATTCAAAGCCGCACAGCACGATATCGCCTTTATTCAGCGTACCTTCACGCACCAGTACGGTAGCAACCGGACCACGACCTTTGTCCAGGAAAGATTCGATTACCACACCGCTTGCCATACCCTGGCGAACTGCGGTTAGTTCCAGAACTTCCGCCTGCAAGAGGATAGCATTCAGCAGGTCATCAATACCGGTACCGGCTTTGGCAGACACATTAACAAACATGTTCTCGCCGCCCCACTCTTCGGGAATGATACCGTACTGAGTGAGTTCGTTTTTAACGCGATCCGGATCGGCTTCTGGCTTGTCGATCTTGTTCACCGCAACCACAACAGGCACTTTTGCCGCTTTGGCATGCTGAATGGCTTCGACAGTTTGAGGCATTACGCCATCGTCGGCTGCAACCACAAGAATAACGATATCCGTTGCCTGAGCACCGCGAGCACGCATTGCGGTAAAGGCAGCATGGCCCGGCGTATCCAGGAAGGTGATCATTCCGTTGTCAGTTTCAACGTGATAGGCACCAATATGCTGGGTAATACCACCCGCCTCGCCAGAGGCGACTTTAGTGGAGCGGATATAATCCAGCAGAGAGGTTTTACCGTGATCGACGTGGCCCATGATGGTCACAACAGGGGCTCGCGATTCCATCGCTGCATCCGTATCACGATCGCTCATTACCGCTTCTTCCAGCTCGTTTTCACGGCGAAGCGTCACTTTATGTCCCATCTCTTCCGCTACCAGCTGGGCAGTTTCCTGATCGATCACCTGATTGATAGTGGCCATGGCTCCCATTTTCATCATCACTTTGATGACCTGAGAACCTTTCACCGCCATTTTGTTGGCTAATTCCGCTACGGTGATGGTTTCACCGATGATGACGTCGCGGTTAACCGCCTGCACAGGCTTATTAAAGCCCTGTTGCAGCGTACTGGATTTACGCTTACCGCCTTTGCCGCCACGGAATTGCGCCCGCGCTTCTTCACGGTCAGTTTTCGCTTCAGAATGCTTATTGCTTTTTTTACGTTGCGTAGCTTTAGCAGGGCGAGCTGCACGGGAACGACGGTCGCCTTCGACCTGCGCATCGTTTTCGTCTTCAGCAGCACGGGCATGTGTAGACGTGGTGACATGGTAGTCAGCAGTGTCTTCCACTTCTTTCTCCGCTTCAGCCCACTCGGAGCCTTTTTCTTCCGCCATCTTACGGGCAGCTTCTGCAACACGCTTCGCTTCTTCTTCAATCTTGCGACGTGCTTCCTGTTCAGCTTTATGCTTCAGTTCAGCAGCTTCAGCTTCCCGTCGGGCTTTATCAGATTGGTTTGCCCGGGCCATTTCGTCAGTATGTTGATTGCTCACTTTATCTTTTTCCGCTGCTTCACGTTTGGCTTTATCAGCTGCCTCACGTTTAGCCTGCTCCTCGGCTTCACGCTTCGCTTTCTCTTGAGCTTCGCGCTGGGCTTTTTCTTCAGCCTCGCGACGCGCCCGTTCTTCCGCTTCACGCTGTGCCTGCTCTTCTGCTTCAGCCTGTTCAGCCTCTGCAGGATCGCCTTTTACATAGGTACGCTTTTTGCGGACTTCAATTTGCACCGATTTACTTTTACCCCCGGTGCCAGGAATATTCAAGGTGCTGCGCGTCTTGCGCTGCAAAGTAAGTTTACCAGAATCGCCATTCTGAGCACGATTCAGATAAGTCAGGAGCGTTTCTTTTTCCTGCTGCGTCACAGAATCAGCGGCAGACTTACGGATCCCTGCATCAGCGAATTGCTGTACCAGGCGTTCTACCGGAGTCTGAATCTCTGCGGCCAGCGATTTTACGGTTACATCTGTCATGCTGTTCCTTCCTGCTACAGTTTGTTATGCGTCGTCACCGAACCAACAGATATTTCTGGCAGCCATAATCAGCTCACCAGCCTGTTCATCGCTCAGGCCTTCAATATCTGACAGATCGTCAACACCCTGCTCGGCAAGATCTTCCAGCGTGCAAACGCCTGCTGCCGCCAGCTTGTATGCCAGCTCACGATCCAGACCTTCCAGACTCAGCAAGTCTTCTGCCGGCAGATTCGTACCGTGGTTCTCTGCTTTTTCGAGAGCAAGTGTGGTTAACGCATTTTTTGCACGATCGCGGAGCGCTTCAACGGTCTCTTCATCCAGACCGTCAATTTCCAGCAGCTCGTTAATCGGTACGTAAGCCAACTCTTCAAGCGAAGAGAAACCTTCTTCAACCAGAACGGTCGCAAACTCTTCATCAATATCGAGATGGCGGGTAAAGACGTCGATAGCAGCGTGGGCTTCAGCCTGATGCTTGGCCTGCAAGTCGTCTACCGTCATCACATTCAGTTCCCAGCCGCTCAGCTGAGAAGCCAGGCGAACGTTCTGACCATTACGGCCAATCGCCTGAGCCAGATTTCCAGATTCAACAGCGATATCCATGGTGTGATTATCTTCATCAACAACGATGGATGCGACATCTGCCGGAGCCATAGCATTGATCACGAATTGGGCAGGATTATCATCCCAAAGTACGATATCAATACGTTCGCCACCCAGCTCACTGGAAACCGCCTGAACGCGCGCGCCACGCATTCCGACACAGGCACCGACCGGATCAATACGCTTGTCGTTGGTTTTCACCGCAATTTTAGCGCGTGAGCCAGGATCGCGGGCAGCTGCTTTAATCTCAAGCACTTCTTCAGCGATTTCAGGCACTTCAATACGGAAAAGTTCAATCAGCATTTCTGGTTTTGAGCGGCTGACAAACAATTGCGCACCACGAGCTTCAGGACGCACGGCATAAAGCACACCGCGAATACGGTCGCCCGGGCGGAAGTTTTCACGTGGCAGCATATCCTCACGAATAATCACAGCTTCGGCGTTGGTACTGGAACCATCGTTTGGCCGCACTTCAAGCGAAATATTGTCACGGTTAACTTTTTTCACCACGCCGGTGATAATTTCCCCTTCCTGCTCACGGAACTGGTCGACCACCATCGCCCGCTCTGCTTCGCGGACTTTCTGGACAATAACTTGCTTAGCCGTCTGGGTGGTGATTCGGTCAAAGGTAACCGACTCAATCTGATCTTCTACAAAATCGCCTGCATTCAATGACTCATCATCGAAACGTGCCGCTTCCAGGGTGATTTCACGGGTTGGCATGGTAACTTCATCAACAATAAGCCAGCGGCGAAAAGTGTCAAAATCACCACTTTTGCGGTCAATACTGACGCGCACGTCGATTTCCTGCTCATATTTTTTCTTGGTAGCCGTGGCAAGTGCACTCTCCAGCGCTTCGAAAATCTTTTCACGCGGGAGGGATTTCTCGTTAGATACTGCCTCAACTACAGCTAAAATTTCTTTGTTCATCCTGGTATGCCTCAATCCGGACTTTTAAAAGTGGGGAACCAGGTTCGCCTTCTGGATGTTGCTCAGCGCGAACACTTCGTTGTTGCCTTCAACAGCAACAGTAATCATCTCACCCTCAACAGATTTGATGATCCCCTGCCATTTACGGCGGTTCTGTACGGCCATACGCAACACCAGACTCACTTCTTCACCCGTAAATCTTGCATAGTGTTCAGCGGTAAAGAGTGGGCGGTCAAGGCCTGGTGAGGAGACTTCAAGGTTATAAGCCACGGTGATGGGGTCCTCAACATCAAACACGGCACTAACCTGGTGACTGACATCGGCGCAATCATCAACAGTGATGCCATCTTCACTATCAATATAGATGCGCAATGTAGAAGTGCGGCCGCGTATAAACTCAATACCGACCAGCTCAAAGCCAAGCGCTTCTACCGGTGCTGCAATCAGCTCTGTTAATTTTTGCTCTAATGTGGACAATCCCACCCCCAAGACATAAAAAAAGGGCCTAATAGCCCAGTTTGCTGTTTCCTGATAACAAAAAACCCCGAAAATTCGGGGCGTTAAGCGACTGGACCCTGTACGCCATAAATGGCGGATTCGGCACAATCCAGAAGAATCTTTTTCAAAATCTGCTGTTGATGCCTACTTTCAGACACACAGTATATTTGAAAATAACTCTAAGGGAAAATGGTTGCGGGGGCCGGATTTGAACCGACGACCTTCGGGTTATGAGCCCGACGAGCTACCAGGCTGCTCCACCCCGCGTCCGAAAACGTGGCAAATACTACGCCGAACTTGCAAAAAATGCAAGCAAAACTGAGATTTGGTACCGAGGACGGGACTTGAACCCGTAAGCCCATGCGGGCACTACCACCTCAAGGTAGCGTGTCTACCAATTCCACCACCACGGCACAAAAGATTGCGACTTTTTTCATTCTGTCGCGTCGAACATAACAACATTTACTACTTACTGAGGGATATCACTACCCGGTGTGGCCGGCTTAGCTGGCTGGCCCTGCTGCTGAGATTGTGCAGGCTGAGTCAGATTTTCCCACTCGCTTCCTTTCTGAGTTTTGTTACTGTTGATGTTGCCCAGAATCAGACTGATGATGAAGAACAACGTCGCCAGTACTGCGGTCAGACGGGTCATAAAGTTGCCTGAACCGTTAGAGCCAAACAGCGTTGCCGAGGAGCCAGCACCAAATGACGCACCCATATCAGCGCCTTTACCCTGTTGCAGCATAATCAGACCAACAAGGCCTATTGCCACAATAAGGAAAACAACCAAAAGAGCTTCGTACATAATTCAACCTGTTCCTTGCGCACGTGTCGCACATCAAAAGCGTCAAACTCATCAGGGATTGAGTATCATCGCCACCCATCAGAAGCGGGTGTGAATACTAACCAAAGCGGTCTGCCCACGCAAGGGTAATTTACTGCCACCTTGTCGTTTGCAGAAAAAAACAGCAAAAAAACCGATCGCATAAAAAAAACGTCGATAAATCAGACGTTCGCCGCCGTTTATTTACGCAACGCGGACAACCAGGCAAATATTGTGCAATTTAATTATCTACTCCGCCCGGAAGCTGTCCGCGTTTAAACCGCCTTAACTGAGTCAGCAATACGGTGTGCCAGCAACTTCACCTGTTCCTCATTCTCACCCTCAACCATCACCCGAATCAATGGCTCCGTACCAGATTTACGCAGCAGTACACGTCCTCGCCCACTTAACTCCTTTTCAACCTCAGCGGTGACTGATCTAACCAGTTCATCTTCCAACGGATCGATTTCGCCACTAAAGCGGACGTTTACCAGAATTTGCGGCAACAGTTTCATTCCGCTACATAAGTCATGAAGACTCATATGGTTGCGTACCATAGCAGTAAGCACCTGCAAACCTGCAACGATACCATCTCCGGTGGTGGTTTTATCCAGCAGGATAACGTGGCCGGAGTTTTCCGCCCCCAAACGCCAGCCTTTTTCCTGCAATTTTTCCAAAACGTAACGGTCGCCCACTTTAGCACGGGCGAAAGGAATGCCCAGCTGCTTGAGAGCCAGCTCCAACCCCATGTTGCTCATCAGTGTGCCTACCACGCCACCTCGCAGTTGCCCCTGGCGCAGGCCCTCACGCGCAATAATGTACAGGATCTGGTCGCCATCCACTTTATGACCAAGATGGTCCACCATCATGATACGATCGCCATCGCCATCGTAAGCAAGACCAATATCTGCTTTTTCTGCCAGTACGCGTGCCTGTAGCTGACGAACATCGGTTGCACCACACTCTTTGTTGATGTTCATACCGTCTGGCTGTACGCCCAGCGTAATCACCGTTGCTCCCAGCTCGCGCAATACATTCGGCGCAATATGGTAGGTGGCGCCATTGGCACAATCCACGACGATTTTCAGCCCGTTCAGACTCAGTTCACTTGGAAAGGTTCCTTTGCAAAACTCAATGTAGCGACCAGCAGCATCAACAATTCGGCTGGCACGCCCCAGTTCGGCTGATTCCACGCAGGTAATGGGCTTTTCCATTTCAGCTTCAATGGCTTCCTCAACGTCGTCAGGCAGTTTGGTCCCTTCAATGGAGAAAAATTTAATACCGTTGTCATCAAAAGGATTGTGTGAAGCAGAAATAACAATCCCGGCTTCTGCCCGAAAGGTACGGGTCAGATAAGCAATGGCTGGCGTTGGCATCGGTCCGGTAAAAGCCGCCGACAGGCCTGCCGCAGCCAGTCCTGCTTCCAGCGCAGACTCCAACATATAACCGGAAATGCGCGTGTCCTTGCCAATAATGATTTTTTTTGAGCCGTTTCTCGCCAGCACTTTACCCGCAGCCCAGCCAAGTTTCAGCACGAAATCAGGGGTAATTGGAGATTCGCCAACTTTTCCGCGAATACCATCAGTGCCAAAATACTTACGATTGCTCATAGGGTTACTCTTCCTTCGCTGACAGTGTTGCTTCGACGATGCGCATTGCTTCGACGGTTTCTTTAACATCATGGACACGCAAAATGTGCGCACCCTGCATAGCGGCAATCACGGCACAAGCCAGGCTGCCGGTCAGACGCTGCGATGGTCCGACATTCAGCAACTGACCAATCATACTCTTACGTGACATTCCCACCAGCAACGGTATACCAAATCGATGAAAATCAGCCAGGTGCGCCAGCAACTGATAATTGTGACCGAGATTCTTACCAAAACCAAACCCGGGATCGAGCAGCAGCTGCTCTTTTTTTATTCCTGCGGCTTCACAACGGGAAATATGCTCAACAAAAAATGCCTCAACATCGCGTAGCAAGTGCCGGTAGTGGGGAGATTGTTGCATGGTGCGTGGCTCTCCCTGCATATGCATCAGACTGACCGGCAACCCTGTCGCTGCCGCAGCCTCCAACGCTCCCGGTTCCTGTAATGAACGGATGTCATTAATTAAATGTGCACCAGCCTGTGCTGATTCACGAATCACCTCAGGTTTAGAGGTATCCACTGAAATCCACACTTCAAAGCGCTGCGAAATTGCTTCCACAACCGGTATCACCCGCCCCAGTTCCTCCTCAAGGCTAATCTCACTGGCTCCCGGACGCGTGGACTCCCCACCAATATCAATGATGGTTGCACCTGCATTGATCATCTCATTAGCGTGTGTAACCGCCTGAATTAAATCGTTATGCTTGCCGCCATCTGAGAAAGAATCCGGCGTCACATTTAAAATACCCATAACATGGGGATGTGACAGATCGAGCACGGAATCTCTGGCGTAAAGCTTCATAACGGTATCTCTCCTGAGGGGGTTGCCGATCGTATTGCGTTTTTGGAATATAAAAAACCCCGGTCAGCGCCGGGGTTTGTGGTTGGCTCGCTAAGACAGGATTATTTATCGCCCATCTGCTCTGACATGGTGTTACCTGGATTTGGCACTCGCGGTTCATCAACCGGTCGCGGTGCCTTTGGCGTACCATTATTATCAGAATTATTAGTTCCGGGATCTTCCCAACCCGCAGGCGGTCGCACTTCACGACGTGCCATCAGATCGTCAATCTGCGGAGCATCAATGGTTTCATACTTCATTAGCGCATCTTTCATTGCATGAAGGATATCCATATTTTCATTCAGGATACGACGGGCACGCTCATAGTTGCCTTCCACCAGTGATTTGACTTCCTGGTCGATAATGCGGGCAGTTTCATCAGACATGTGCTTCGCTTTGGCGACAGAACGACCAAGGAAAACTTCACCTTCTTCTTCTGCATACAATAGCGGACCCAGTTTCTCTGAGAAGCCCCATTGCGTTACCATGTTACGCGCTATGGATGTTGCAACCTTGATGTCATTAGATGCACCGGTAGAAACGTGCTCAACACCATAAATAATCTCTTCCGCCAGGCGGCCGCCATACAGAGTGGAAATCTGGCTTTCCAGTTTCTGGCGACTGGCACTGATTGCATCACCTTCAGGTAGGAAGAAGGTGACGCCCAATGCGCGACCACGAGGAATGATGGTGACTTTATGAACCGGATCATGTTCAGGAACCAGTCGACCAATGATGGCATGGCCTGCTTCATGGTAGGCGGTGGATTCCTTCTGTGCCTCGGTCATCACCATGGAGCGACGTTCTGCTCCCATCATGATCTTGTCTTTCGCCTTCTCGAACTCAACCATCGACACGACACGGCGATTACCACGAGCAGCGAACAGGGCGGCTTCGTTCACCAGATTCGCGAGGTCCGCACCGGAAAAGCCTGGCGTACCACGTGCAATAATTGCTGCATCAATATCGGTGGCCAACGGAACACGGCGCATATGAACTTTCAGAATTTGCTCACGGCCACGTACATCAGGAAGACCTACGACAACCTGCCTGTCAAAACGACCAGGTCGTAGCAGCGCAGGATCAAGCACATCAGGCCGGTTAGTGGCGGCAATAACGATAATGCCTTCGTTGCCTTCGAAACCATCCATCTCAACCAGCATCTGGTTCAGCGTCTGCTCTCGTTCATCATGACCACCGCCCAAGCCAGCGCCACGCTGGCGACCGACAGCATCTATCTCATCAATAAAGATGATGCAAGGTGCGGCTTTCTTTGCCTGCTCAAACATGTCACGGACGCGTGAAGCACCCACACCAACGAACATTTCTACGAAATCAGAACCTGAAATGGTAAAAAATGGTACTTTTGCTTCACCTGCAATGGCTTTGGCCAGCAATGTTTTACCGGTACCCGGAGGACCGACCATCAGCACGCCTTTCGGGATTTTACCACCCAGTTTCTGGAAGCGACTTGGCTCACGCAGGTATTCAACCAGCTCTCCCACTTCCTCTTTCGCTTCATCGCAACCTGCGACATCAGCAAAAGTGGTTTTAATCTGATCTTCTGTCAGCATACGGGCTTTGCTTTTACCAAAGGACATCGCGCCCTTGCCGCCGCCGCCCTGCATCTGACGCATAAAGAATATCCAGACACCGATAAGCAAGAGCATCGGGAACCAGGAAATGAAGATCGATGCCAGCAGGCTCGGCTCTTCAGGCGGTTCACCAACTACTTTTACATTTTTAGTCAACAGGTTATCGAGTAACTTGGGATCGTTGACGGGAATGTAGGTCGTGTATCGATTACTGTCTTTTTTGGTAACGTTGATTTCACGCCCGTTTATACGCGCCTCGCGGACCTGATCCTGATTCACTTCGGACAGGAAAGTTGAGTAATCAACCCTACGGCCGTTTGACTCGCTGGGCCCGAAGCTCTGGAAGACCGACATCAGCACAACTGCGATGACTAACCAAAGAATCAGGTTTTTCGCCATGTCACTCAAGGGATTAACCTCATATTACAACTGTGTTAACAGACAGCGTAGGGTACTATAGTTTGCGCCCAGTCGCTACAATGTACACTTCGCGCGAACGAGAGCGCGAAGAATCCGGTTTACGAATTTTTACTTTCGTAAACAGGGAGCGAATTTCCCGGAGGTAATCTTCAAAGCCATCTCCCTGAAACACTTTCACTAAAAAACTACCGCCAGGTGCCAGTACATCCCGACACATTTCCAGCGCAAGCTCAACTAAATACATTGATCTTGGGATATCAACCTCTGGTGTTCCGGTCATGTTTGGTGCCATATCTGACATCACAACCTGTATCTCGTCATTTCCGACACGATCCATCAGCGCTTTCAGCACCAGTTCATCACGAAAATCACCCTGCAGGAAATCAACGCCAACGATGGGATCCATAGGCAGGATATCACAAGCGATAACGCGACCTTTATTGCCAATCTGCGTTACCACATATTGTGACCAGCCCCCCGGTGCGGCACCAAGGTCAACTACCGTCATACCATGCTTAAACAGCTTGTCACTTTGCTGTATTTCATCAAGTTTAAACCAGGCACGGGAGCGTAGCCCTTTTTTCTGTGCCTCAAGCACATATTTATCGCTAAAGTGTTCCTGTAACCAGCGGCTGGAACTGGCCGAACGCTTTTTACCAGTCATACAATTTCCAACTATGATTCAACGTATGCGATAAATAAACCACGCAAACAACCACGCCGATTTGGCGATATACCTGAGATGGCGGTAGAATGACCCGTTTTCAATCCCAATGTAAGTAAAAAATACGATGAATCTGAGTACCAAACAAAAACAACACCTGAAAGGACTGGCCCACCCTCTGAAACCCGTAGTAATGCTGGGTAACAATGGCCTGACCGAAGGAGTGCTGGCCGAAATCGAACAGGCACTGGAACACCACGAACTTATTAAGGTTAAAATCGCCACGGAAGACCGTGAGACGAAAAGCCTGGTTGTCGATGCTATCGTACGTGAGACCAATGCCGCTAACGTGCAGGTGATCGGTAAAACACTGGTGCTTTACCGCCCCTCAAAGGAAGGTAAAATTTCCCTTCCACGCTGATTTCAGGAAACTGCCTGAAATCAACCAAGAGAAATTGCCACGCCTCTGATGCTGATAAAAGGCCGCTTCGCGGCCTTTTCCTTTCTTTACAATCTGCGGAAGTGATTAACCGCCTGGCGTTCAGAGATATTGGACCTTAAGAATCTCATACTCAACGTCACCACCCGGGGTTTTAATAACGGTAATATCATCCACTTCTTTACCAATCAAACCTCGTGCCATTGGCGAGTTCACGGAAATCAAATTTTGTTTGAAATCAGCCTCGTCGTCGCCAACTATACGGTAAGTCGACTCTTCATCTGTCTCCAGATTTAATACAGTAACGGTGGAGCCAAAAATGATACGGCCATTTGCATTCATTTTAGTGACATCAATCACCTGTGCATTAGACAACTTGGCTTCAATTTCCTGAATTCGACCTTCGCAGAACCCCTGCTCTTCGCGCGCCGCATGATACTCTGCATTCTCTTTTAAATCGCCGTGCTCACGCGCTTCAGCAATCGAGGCAATAATTCTGGGGCGTTTAATGGTTTTCAGCTCTTCCAGCTCTTCGCGCAGTCTCTCGGCGCCCCTTAACGTCATTGGAATCTGATTCATCTCAATACCTCGTAAACTCTGTCCTGTGCAAAATTCAGTCATCCTGACAGGTTGATGCAGAAAACGCGTTCTGCGGCGCTTGCCTCTGAATTACAAAAAAATAACGCCGACCCGGAGGTATGTCTCAGGGCCTGAAGATTTTGCATTTTGATACGTATTTTACCGCAGAGTTCCGGGTGGGTCATCGTTTACTTTACACCTTGAAGCACCGTAGTATGGCAACATCACCTGCCAGTAAACGCGAGATTATGCGATTTTCATCATTTATAACCGCTCTGACCAGCGCATTTATACTAAATGTTCACGCTGCTCAGGTCGAAGACTACACCCAGTATCTTCCTGACGGCGCAAATCTGACACTGATTGTCCAAAAAATAGGCGCAAGCACCCCTTCAATCGACTATCACAGCAAGCAGATGGCGCTTCCGGCCAGCACCATGAAAGTGATTACTGCACTGGCGGCGTTACTGCAACTGGGACCTGATTACCGTTTTCATACCCAGCTGGAAAGTAAGGGAAAAATCAGTGATGGAACGCTACAAGGCGATCTCGTCGCACGCTTCGGCGGCGATCCCACGCTGACACGACAGGATTTACGCAACATGGTTTCCTCGCTCAAAAAGCAGGGCATCCAGCACATTCAGGGGAATCTGGTCATCGATACCTCCGTTTTTGCCAGTCATGATAAAGCGCCAGGCTGGCCATGGAACGACCTTACCCAGTGTTTCAGCGCACCTCCGGGAGCTGCTATCGTCGACCGCAATTGCTTCTCTGTATCGCTTTACAGTGCCCCTACCCCGGGAGATAAGGCTTTTATTCGCGTGGCATCTTACTATCCGGTCAATATGTTCAGCGAAGTGCGCACGCTGGCACGAGGATCATCCGATGGACAATATTGTGAACTGGACGTTATGCCGGGCGAACTGAACCGCTTTACCCTTACTGGCTGTATGACTCAACGTGCAGAGCCCCTGCCGTTAGCCTTTGCTATCCAGGATGGTGCCAGCTATGCCGGTGCTTTGATGAAAGCAGAATTGCAGAATGCCGGTATCGACTATTCAGGCCATCTGGTGCGTCAGACACAAGTCACTCCTCCGGCCAGTGTACTCGCAGAAACGCAGTCTGCACCGTTGCACGATCTGTTGAAAATTATGCTGAAGAAGTCCGACAACATGATTGCGGACACCGTATTTCGCACCATTGGCCACGAGCACTTCGGTGTGCCTGGAACCTGGCGCGCTGGTTCAGATGCTGTGCGGCAAATCCTGCGTCAAAAGGCTGATGTTGATCTGGGCAACAGTATTCAGGTTGATGGTTCCGGCCTGTCGCGACACGATCTGATATCTCCCGCCACGATGATGCAAGTGTTGCAGTACATTGCAAAAAATGATCGGCAATTAAACTTTATTTCCATGCTACCTCTCGCAGGTTATGACGGCACATTGCGTTATCGCGGCGGTCTGCATGAGGCGGGTGTCGATGGCAAGGTGTCAGCCAAGACGGGCTCACTGCAAGGCGTCTACAATCTTGCTGGTTTTATGACCACCGTCAGCGGTCAGCGCGTGGCTTTTGTTCAGTATCTTTCTGGCTATGCTGTTCCGCCACAGGATCAAAAACAGCGTCGCATTCCGCTGGTTCGCTTTGAAAGCCGACTTTATAAAGATGTTTACCAAAACAACTGACGACCATGAAACTATTGATTGTGGAAGATGATGCTCTGTTATTGAGCGGGTTGGTTCAGGCGCTTACCAGTGAGGGCTACGCAGTGGACTCAGCAACAAAGGGGGCAGAAGCTTGTGCCCTGTTGCTGAGTGGGCAATATAGCCTGATCATACTCGACCTTGGTTTGCCGGACAGAGATGGAAGCGATCTGCTTCGTCAATGGCGCAAAGAGCATGTCGATTTGCCCGTGCTGATACTTACGGCTCGCGATGCTCTGGAAGACCGGGTGAATGGACTGGATGCGGGTGCTGATGATTATCTGATCAAGCCTTTTGCCCTTGTCGAACTGAAAGCCCGCGTTCGGGCGTTGATCCGTCGTTATCAGGGACGAAGTGATAATTTGCTGCAACATGGCGATATCTCATTAAACCTCTCTTCCAGGCAGGTTTATCTGGACAACAAGCCAGTGGAGATTACCCCCAAAGAATTTGCGTTGCTTACCCGCCTGCTGATGAGAATTGGTCAGACAGTTCACCGGGAAACCTTACAACAGGACCTCTACAGTTGGCAGGATGATACCAGCTCCAATACGTTAGAAGTGCATATTCATAATTTGCGCCGCAAGCTGGGCAAGGATCGTATCAAAACGTTGCGCGGCGTTGGATATCGTCTGGAAGAAAGATCGTGAACAGCATGCGTCGGCGTTTATTGATTATGCTGGCCCTTATACTGACGGCCTGCCAGTTGATCAGCGCTGCCTGGTTGTGGCACGAAAGCCGCGAGCAGATAGGCTTTCTGGTCAATGAAACACTTTCAGCACACGCACGTAATGAGCGGGTTGAAAGAGAGATACACGAAGCAATCGCCTCTTTGTTGCTCCCATCCGTGGTGATGGTTTGCTTTACCTTATTACTGTCATTCTGGGCAATAAGCTGGGTTATCCGCCCCTTGCAATCACTGCAAAAAAGTCTGTCAGAACGTTCTGCGGATAAGCTAACTCCTCTGCCACATTTTTCTGACATGACTGAGATCGCGGCGGTAACCGGAGCAATGAATCAGCTTTTGGCCAGGCTGGATAATACCTTGCAACAGGAACGGCTGTTCACCGCAGACGCAGCACATGAGCTAAGAACCCCACTTGCCGGATTACGGCTGCATCTTGAGTTGCTTGAGCAACAGGGTATTGCACAGGGGCCTATGTTGGTTCAGCGCATTGATCAACTGGTACTCGTCATTGAGCAACTGTTGATGCTCTCAAGGGCAGGACAGGCGCTGGCAAGCGGCCATTATCAGGTTGTCAGTTGGCAACAGGTGTTTGAACCATTACGGGCTGAAATGATCGAAATGCTGACCCTGCGTAATCAGACGCTCAGCCTGCATGGCGATGTAACACACCATATTCAGGGTGACGCCGTATTGCTAAGGTTAATGCTACGTAATTTGCTTGAAAATGCCTGCAGATACAGCCCAAAAGGTAGCCATATCAGCCTGATTGTACAACAGGAAAAACACGGCAGTAGCTTTACGGTTCAGGATGAAGGTCCCGGTATCGATCCCTGCTGTGCATCAGACATGACCAAAGCATTTCGCCGTATGGATCAGCGTTATGGAGGAAGTGGACTGGGACTTAATATCGTCCAGCGAATTGCACAAATTCATTGCGGAGAACTACGTTTAAGTAACCGCCTGGAGCGTAGCGGCTTAAACGCTAGCTGTTGGCTACCCACTAAACTGAATTAAGCTGCAGCCGGTCGTTTTTATCGCCCGGAAATAAGTAGAAATGACCAATTGCCAGATACGATTTGCGCCCTTGCAAGCCTTTGTCCACAGGCAGGAGATGAAGGCGTTTCTGGCAAAAGATAATAAAAAAAAGGACACAAATTGTGTCCCTTTAATGCATTAACGCTGATAGACGATCTCAACACCTTCGTCGTCATCTTCGTCCCAGTCGTCATCCCAGTCATCGTCTTCTTCCACCGCCTGTTCAGCCTCTTCCAACTGCTGCCGGTGGTAGTCGTCCCACATAAATTCTACTTTCTCTGGCTGCTTCTCAGTGACTTCTGCCTCTTTCGGATTGGCCTTGAGGAAAGCCATCACATCCCAGCAAAGTGGAGTGACACCTGCACGATTGGCAGCAGAGATCAGATAATATTTATCGCTCCAGCCCAGAGCTTCGGCAATGGTACGGGCGCGGGATTCAGCATCTTTTGGATCCAGCAGGTCGGCTTTATTGAACACCAGCCAACGCGGCTTGTTATACAGTTTTTCACTGTATTTTTTTAACTCAGCCAGAATAATACGGGCATTTTCTACCGGATCAGATTCATCAATCGGTGCCAGATCGATGGTATGTAACAATATGCGGCAACGCTCAAGATGCTTAAGGAAGCGGATCCCCAGACCTGCTCCATCAGAAGCGCCTTCTATCAGCCCGGGAATGTCCGCGACGACAAAGCTTTGCTCACTGTCCATGCGCACCACACCCAGACTGGGTGCCAGGGTGGTAAAAGGATAGTCAGCGACTTTAGGCCTCGCGGCAGATACGGCACGGATAAAGGTTGATTTACCGGCATTGGGTAGCCCCAACATGCCTACATCCGCCAACAGCAACAACTCAAGCTGTAAATCACGTTTTTCACCCTGTGTACCCATGGTTTTCTGACGCGGGGTGCGATTCACCGATGATTTAAAACGACTGTTACCCAGACCATGCCAGCCACCTTTAGCAACCATTTGTAGCTGACCATGGCTCATCATATCACCGAGCGTTTCGCCAGTACCCTGATCTATAACACGGGTTCCAACCGGCACCTTAATGATAATGTCCTGTCCGCGCTTACCGGTGCAATCACGGCTTTGACCATTCTGACCGCGTTCCGCCCGAAAAGACTTCTCAAAGCGATAGTCGATCAGCGTGTTCAGGTTTTCGTCAGCCTGAAGGTAAACATCACCGCCGTCTCCGCCATCACCGCCATCCGGTCCACCCTTAGGAATATATTTCTCACGACGGAAGCTGACGCAGCCATTACCACCATCACCCGCAGCAACGAGGATCGTCGCTTCATCAACAAACTTCATGTTACTTCTCCGTAAATCACTGGCCCTGTCGCTCTGCAATGATGGTAAGGAACGATCCGTCAGAACAGGCCGGAACCTGATGACGGGAGCAGAGTGCCCGGAGCCAAAAAATCGGGCGTTGCATTACGCTCCTGAAAGGGAGTTCTCAAGACATCGTGCAACCTGACAGATAAAGTGTACAGCAAAAAAATTGCGGTGGACCTGCTGACTTTAGCGCCAACAGGCTGAAAGCAGAATGTAAAAAGCCCCGCAATTATTAGCGGGGCTTTTTATTCGCTGCTGAAAGTGCTGTTACATAGCGCTCTCGGGCACGAAAACCTTATTCAGCAACGATGCTGATATATTTACGGTTGTTCGGGCCTTTCACTTCAAACAGGACCTTACCATTTGCAGTTGCAAAGAGGGTGTGGTCACGGCCGCAGCCTACATTGTTGCCTGCGTGAAATTTGGTTCCACGTTGACGAACGATAATGCTACCAGCCAAAACTGATTCACCGCCAAAACGCTTAACACCAAGACGTTTTGCATTCGAGTCGCGACCATTTCGTGTGGAGCCGCCAGCCTTTTTGTGTGCCATTTGTCAGATCTCCTCTTAGGCGCTGATGCCAGTGATCTTCACATCAGTGAACCACTGACGGTGACCCTGCTGCTTACGGTAGTGCTTACGACGACGGAACTTAACAATTTTAACTTTCTCGCCACGACCATGAGCAACAATTTCTGCTTTGATCACGCCACCTGAAACTAAAGGCGCGCCAATAGTTACATCTTCACCGTTAGCAATCATCAGAACCTGGTCGAACTCAATTGTTTCGCCGGTTGCAATATCCAGCTTTTCCAGGCGAACGGTCTGACCTTCGCTTACTCGGTGTTGTTTACCACCACTTTGGAAAACCGCGTACATATAAACTCCGCTTTCGCGCTTGCCATCTTAGGTTTCAGGCCGCGCTATAAATATTCACAATAGGGCGCGAATTCTACGCAAGTTCACAGGCAATGACAAGGGGCTGTTGCAGGGTATTGCAGAAAAAAATGCAAAACGTATGCAAACGTTTCTCCACCGGGATTTTCAAGTACAATCTGTTATACATTACTCATTGCCGCAGGCACGGGTAAAGACGCTTATCATAGCAGTACACTGAGCAATAGCTGAACAAACTGATGAACTTAGAACAGATAAACGAACTCACCGCGCAAGACATGGCGGACATTAATACTACAATTCTTGAACAGCTGAATTCTGAGGTTCCCCTCATCAATCAGATGGGTTACTACATCATTAACAGCGGGGGGAAACGTATTCGCCCAATGATCGCCGCTTTGACAGCTCGTGCGCTTAATTACGATGGTAAACAACACATTACCGTAGCCGCGGTGATCGAATTCATTCATACCGCCACACTGTTGCATGATGATGTGGTTGATGAGTCAGACATGCGTCGCGGCAAAGCCACCGCTAACGCGACCTTTGGCAACGCTGCCAGCGTTCTGGTAGGGGATTTTATCTATACCCGCGCATGCCAGATGATGGCTGGGCTTGGCTCTTTGCCCGTACTGGCCCTGATGTCTGAAGCCCTGAACGTGATTACCGAAGGTGAAATGCTGCAGCTGATGAACTGCAACGATCCAGATATCAGCGAAGAGACCTACATGCGGGTGATTTACAGTAAGACGGCGCGTCTGTTTGAAGCTGCCGCGCAATCTTCTGCGATCCTTGCCTGTGCCACGCCCGAGCAGGAAAAAGGGGTGCAGAATTATGGTCGATTTATTGGAACTGCATTTCAGTTAATTGATGACTTGCTGGATTATGACGCTGACGGCAAAACCCTTGGTAAAAACGTTGGAGATGACCTTAGCGAAGGAAAACCTACACTTCCCCTGCTTCATGCCATGCGTAACGGTACACCAGAGCAATCGGCAATGATTCGGAGTGCCATTGAGCAGGGAAATGGTCGCCATTTATTGAAGCCTGTGCTGGAAACCATGCATCAATGCGGTTCACTGGTATGGACGCGTAAGATCGCAGAACAGGAAGCCGATAAAGCGATTGCCGCGCTCAGAGCATTACCAGAATCACCCTGGCGTAGCGCACTCGAAGCATTAGCGCACATGTCGGTTCAACGCGAGTTCTGATCATACACAAGCGCGGTAATCCGCGCTTTTCATCTCTGAACCACGATCTCCATAATGCACTTCGCTTACAAATCAGCGCCAATCTGTGCTGCAAAAACCTTACTTTGTTTCCTTACTTTTGCGTAATGCGGCACAAAATCGATTAAACATTAAGAAAGAATTGGAAATTACTGGAATGTTATTGCTATAAAATCATCCTGCGAACATGGAGGACGAGCAGATGCATCAAAAGAAAAAAGACTGGCACAATGCCGACATCATTGCAGGTTTGCGTAAACAGGGTACCACGCTGGCGGCCCTATCCCGTGAAGCAGGATTAAGTTCCTCAACGTTGGCCAACGCGTTGTTTCGCCCATGGCCAAAAGGAGAGTGGCTTATTGCTGATGCGTTAATGATTCATCCCGCTGAAATCTGGCCGAGTCGTTACTACGATCCAGTAAGCCACAATCTTATCGATCGCAAGCGATTAATCCGCCCCTGAAAAAAGGCCGGTAGTACATATGTACTACCGGCCTTCATAACACAGGATACTTATTCTTCGCCGCTTACACGCTCGATATTAGCGCCTAACGCCTTAAGCTTATCTTCAATGTGCTCATAACCACGGTCAATGTGATAAATACGATCAACAATCGTAGTACCTTCAGCAATACATCCTGCCAGAACCAGACTGGCTGACGCCCGCAGGTCTGTAGCCATAACCTGGGCACCAGAAAGTTTCTCAACGCCATGGCAGATAGCGGTATTGCTCTCCAGCTCCGCATGCGCACCCATACGAATTAATTCTGGCACATGCATAAACCGGTTCTCGAAGATTGTTTCAGTAATGACACCCGTTCCTTCGGCAATCAGGTTCATCAGACTGAATTGCGCCTGCATATCAGTAGGAAAACCAGGATGGGGGGCCGTGCGGAAATTAACGGCCTTTGGACGCTTGCCATGCATATCAAGCGTAATCCAGTCCTGCCCCAGCTCAATATCCGCGCCAGCCTCACGCAGCTTGGCAAGAACCGCATCCAGGGTGTCCGGCTGAGTAGACCGACAAGTTACCTTCCCACCGGAAATTGCCGCCGCAATCAGGAAAGTCCCCGTTTCAATACGATCTGGCAGGACGCGGTATACCCCCCCACCCAGACGTTCTACGCCTTCAATGGTGATACGATCGCTGCCGGCACCGCTGATTTTTGCGCCCAATGTATTAAGGAAATTTGCGGTGTCAACGATTTCAGGCTCACGCGCCGCATTTTCTATTATCGTCGTGCCGGTGGCCAGAGTTGCTGCACTCATAATAGTGACTGTCGCGCCCACACTCACCTTATCCATGACGATATGCGCCCCTTTCAGACGCCCATCAACAAACGCTTTTACGTAGCCCTCTTCAAGCCTGATTTCAGCGCCCAGCTGTTCCAGACCAGTAATATGCAAATCAACCGGACGGGCACCAATTGCACAGCCGCCGGGCAGGGAAACCTGTCCCTGGCCAAAGCGTGCCACCAGTGGACCAAGCGCCCAGATAGAAGCACGCATGGTTTTCACCAGTTCATATGGCGCACAGTAGATATTGACCTCACTGGCGTCCAGATGCACTGAACCATTGCGTTCCACCTTCACACCAAGCTGACTGAGCAGTTTCATGGTGGTATCAATGTCCTTCAGTTTCGGGACATTCTGGATCTCGACAGGATCGGACGCCAGCAGGGCAGCGAACAGGATCGGCAGCGCCGCATTTTTTGCGCCAGAAATTGTAACTTCCCCACTTAAGCGGGTTGGACCCTGTACACGGAATTTATCCATTACACCAGCTCTCTTTGATCAGACGTAAATTTCTGTCCCCGCACCATGACCAGTGCGGTGAACACAATCACTGCTTAAAAACCATTAAGCTTACGGTCACGGGCCCATTCTTCCGGGGTAAAGGTTTTAATTGATACCGCGTGGATACGGTTATCGGCGATGTAAGCCATCAGCGGAGCATAGACCGTTTGCTGCTTCTTCACGCGACTGAGTTCACTGAACAACTCACCAACGGCAATCACCTGAAAATGGCTGCCATCGCCAGTAACGTGGACTTCCTGCAACGGTAACGCGCCCATCAGCACGGATTGAATTTCACTGGTTTCCATCATGCTTCAAAATTCACTTAAGGATTAACGAGCCACACATCTTAGTGGAAAGTGGCGCTATCTTAAACAGGCAAAAAAAACCTCTGCCACAGCAGAGGTTTTTAACAGGGGTTATCCACATTTTTCAGGAATGGGATACGATGATTTGCTCAAGGTTATACAGCGAAATCAGTGTACGCAGTTTATCGGTAACCCCTGTAAAACGGGGATTTTTTCCCCATCGTACAGCAAGCTGTCGCAGGTGAACCAACAGTGCCAGACCCGCGGTGTCCACCCTTTCCAACGCAGAAACATCAATGATATTAACCTGCGCCATGACCGTTTCACGCTGCTCCCACAACGCTGCCAGCGTCTGCCGTTCCAGTTCACCGAATAAAAGCAGCTGATTATCAACCAGATGCCATTTAAGTTGGTCGCTCATTGCGGTTGTTTATCCAGCTTAATAGGCTGATTAGCGTAGGATTTAAGCAACTGAGTCAGGCCATCAATCCCTTTCTGACGAAGCACATCGCTCCATTCATTCTGTTTAGTGGTGATCATACTGACACCTTCAGCAATCATGTCGTACGCCTGCCAGTCACCGGTACGGGTGTTTTTACGCCACTGAAAATCGAGACGAACCGGTGGACGGCCATTTGGATCGTTAATGGTCACACGAATAGCAATGATGCTGGCATCAGCATAAGGCTGCTGAGGTGCAATTTGGTAAGTCTGACCGTTGTAAAGTGCTAACGCCTGGCCGTATGCCTGAGCAAGATAGTCACCAAAAGCGTTGAAATAGGCCTCACGTTGCGCGGGAGTCGCTTCCCGATAGTAACGGCCCAGCACCAGAGCGCCGGCATATTTAGTCTGAACATACGGCAGTAATTCTTCACGAACGACCTGCCGCAAATAATTTGGGTCCTGCTTGATTTTAGGCTGCTCATTTTTGAGGCGAGTAAAGGTTTTCTCTGCCGCCTCATTCATCAGCTGATAAGGATTAGTTTGATCCACTGCGGCGTTAGCCGCAACCGGGGCAACAACTAACATGGCTATCATCAGGAAACGTTTAAACATCATTTGCCCTCTTCTGGGTGAGTCGTTGCAGTCGGCGTCTGGTGTCCATTTACGTCTGGTGCCACCGACGAAGCGTTTTTGTTGTCATTGGCGTTACCGCTCTTGTAGAGGAACTGGCCAATCAAATCCTCCAGCACCATGGCTGATTTGGTGTCCTGTAGCGTACTACCATCTTTAAGCATAGATGTTCCCATTTCAGGATCATCAAAGCCAACGTTCAGTGCCAGAAATTGTTCGCCAAGCAACCCGGAGCTGCGGATCGCCAGTGAGCTGGTATCCGGTAGCTGGTTATATTTATCGTTGATATTCATCGTTACGCGAGGGGTGTACGTTTTGCTGTCCAGACCGATATCCGTCACCCGGCCAATCACCACTCCGCCAATTTTGACCGGAGAGCCGATTTTCAAACCACCGATATTGTCAAAGGTGGCGTATAACCGCCAGGTTGGCTCGCTACCCAACGATTTCAGGTCGGCCACCCGCAGACAGAGGAACAATGCGGCAGCCAGTGCCAACAATAAGAATGCTCCTACCAAAATTTCGCTTTTTTTCGTTTGCATTACATCAGTTCCCAAACATCAGTGCTGTCAGCACAAAATCTAAACCAAGTACCGCGAGAGAAGCATGAACCACAGTGCGCGTCGTGGCTCTGCTGATACCTTCTGAGGTTGGAATCGCATCATAGCCGTTAAAGAGTGCAATCCAGCTTACTGCGAAAGCAAATACCGCACTTTTGATAACGCAGTTAACAATATCGGTTCGCACATCAACGGCATTTTGCATTGCTGACCAGAAGAAACCGGTATCGATGCCCTTCCAGCCGACACCGACAATCGCCCCACCCAGTATTCCCACAGCGACAAAAATCAACGTCAACAGCGGCATACTAATGAACCCGGCCCAAAAGCGTGGAGAAATAATCCGCCTGAGTGGGTCAACAGCCATCATTTCCATACTGGAGAGTTGCTCCGTTGCCTTCATCAGACCAATTTCAGCGGTCAGTGCCGAACCGGCCCTGCCAGCAAACAACAGCGCGGTCACTACCGGCCCCAGTTCACGCAGTAATGACAACGCAACCAACATGCCCAGACTGCTTTCAGCGCCGTAAGTATTCAGTACCAGGTAACCCTGTAGCCCCAATACCATGCCGATAAACAAGCCGGAAACAACAATGATAAGGAGTGACAGAACGCCAATGCTATATAGCTGTTTCACTACCAGTGGCGCATGTTTACGAAAATGCGGCACGCCTATCAGCGCGTGAAAAAGCATCAATCCGGCGCGGCCAAAGGAGGCACAGGTATTAATTCCCTTGCGTCCCAGCGATGCCAGCGAACGTAGAAACATCAGTTAATTAACTCCCTGAGCTGGTTAAATCTTGCAGATAATCTCCTGCGGGAAAACGGAACGGCACAGGGCCGTCTGCAATACCATCAATAAACTGTCGCACTCTTGCATCGCTGTTATCGCGTAGTGCTTGTGCCGATCCATGTGCGATCACCTTCTCTCCGGCAATGATATACGCATAGTCCGCAATGCTAAGCACTTCCGGCACATCATGCGAAACCACAATACAGGTCACACCAAGGGAGTGATTCAGCTCATCAATCAGCTTCACCAACACGCCCATCGTGATAGGATCCTGCCCGACAAAAGGCTCATCGAACATAATCAAATCCGGCTCCAGTGCAATCGCTCTCGCCAGCGCGGCCCGACGCGCCATGCCACCGGACAATTCAGAGGGCTTTAGCCGTGCCGCACCACGCAGCCCGACAGCTTCCAACTTCATCATTACCGTACTGTGCAACAGCTCAGGTGGCAGCCGTGTATGTTCACGCAATGGCCAGGCGACATTATCAAAGACACTGAGATCGGTAAATAATGCCCCGGACTGAAAAAGCATGCTCATTTTCTTCCTGGCCTCGTACAACCGGGACCGCGAAAGGCTGGGAATATTATCGCCGTTAAACCAAATCTCTCCGCTGTCCGGTCGCAGTTGACCGCCTATCAAACGAAGTAAGGTGGTTTTACCAATGCCAGAAGGTCCCATAATAGCAGTGACCTTTCCTCTGGGCACCGTAAGCGAGATGTTGTCGAAAACCGGCCGATCGCCACGGGCAAAGCTCACTCCGCGGACATCAACTAAATTCATCTCCGTATGGCCCATCGTTATCTCCTGTCCTCTTTATTCAGGCATGACATGTTTGCGATCTTACCGCATATCGCTTCGTACCGGACACTTTTACAGAAACTTACCTCTGCGACGTGGCTAAAATTGGCATAAGTTTTACTTTTTGCTTTCAGATCGTCAAAATCAGCGCATTATTTTGTGCCCCTGCCTTACTTGTCACGCCAGGCCAACAAACGATCATATCCGACCAAAGGACATTACATGCTTGTAGCTACAGCACTATTGATTATCGGATTAGTCCTACTGGTATATGGTGCGGATCGTCTGGTGTTCAGTGCCGCCATCCTTTGCCGCAAACTGGGGATGCCGCCATTAATTATCGGCATGACCGTGGTGGGCATCGGCACTTCACTTCCTGAGCTGATAGTCTCTTTCTCTGCAGCAACCCACGGACAAATGGATATGGCTGTCGGCACGTCGATAGGATCGAACATTACCAACATCCTGTTGATCCTTGGTGGTGCAGCCCTGCTTCATCCCCTCACTATTCATTCAAATTTAATTCGCCGGGAGCTGCCGCTAATGCTGCTGGTGACGCTGCTGTGTGGTGTGGTGCTGTTTGATAATACCCTCAGCCGTCATGATGGGCTGGCGCTGATTGCTATCGCCGCGATTTACCTGTTTTTTATTATCAAAATCGCTCGCAAAGCCGAACGCGATAACAATGATATTCTTACCCGCGAGCAACTGGCCGAGCTGCCGGAGGAGGATGCGGGTAATACGGTCGCTTTTTTATGGCTGGCCGTTGCCCTGATTATTCTGCCGATGTCGACTCGTATGGTGATTGACAACGCGACGGTGATTGCCGACTTCTTTGGTATCAGCGAACTGGTTATCGGGCTGACCATTATTTCAGTTGGCACCAGCCTGCCGGAGCTGGCCACCGTCATCGCCGGAGCCTTGAAGGGTGAAGATGACATGGCCGTCGGAAATTTGATTGGTTCTAACATCTACAATATTGCGATTGTGCTGGGCATACCGGCACTGATCCATCCCGGCAGTGTTGATATACACGCTTTCGCCCGTGATTATTGGGTC
This sequence comes from Erwinia psidii, assembly GCF_003846135.1. Taxonomy (GTDB): domain Bacteria; phylum Pseudomonadota; class Gammaproteobacteria; order Enterobacterales; family Enterobacteriaceae; genus Erwinia; species Erwinia psidii. The sequence goes on along the minus strand of NZ_RHHM01000012.1, from coordinate 66,261 downwards.
ATGCTCGGCGTCAGCGCACTGTTCACTGTTATCTGCCTGCGGCGTAGCCGCTGTATTGGGCGAGTGGCAGGAGCACTGCTTGTGAGCGGTTTTATTGCCTGGGTTGCCGTCTTGTACTGGCTGCCCTCAACCACCTTTTGGTTAAAGGATTAGAAATGATGCCAACGTTCATCCCTGAACCCGGTTTCGATTTTCAACAGGCGGGAAAAGAGGTACTGAATACAGAACGTCAGGGCCTGGAACAACTCGACCAGTACATCAATGCTGACTTTACTGAAACCTGTAAGCGTATTTACAGTTGCATGGGCAAAGTGGTGGTCATGGGGATGGGCAAGTCGGGCCATATTGGTAAAAAAATGGCAGCCACGTTTGCCAGTACCGGTACTCCCGCTTTTTTTGTTCATCCGGCAGAGGCCAGTCACGGCGATCTGGGTATGGTCAGCGCAGGCGATATTGTCATTGCCATCTCTAATTCTGGAGAGTCCTCGGAAATTTCAGCACTGATCCCGGTGTTGAAGCGTTTGCAGGTTTCACTGATCTGCATGACCAGTCGCCCGGAAAGTACCATGGGCAGAGCGGCTGATATTCATCTGTGTGTCAGAGTCCCTCAGGAAGCCTGCCCGCTTGGACTGGCTCCCACAACCAGTACAACCGCCATGCTGGTGATGGGTGATGCTCTGGCTGTGGCACTGTTGAAAGCCCGTGGCTTTACCGCAGAAGACTTTGCCTTGTCCCATCCCGGTGGAGCACTGGGCCGGAAGCTACTGTTAACGGTCAATGATATAATGCACCGTGGCGACGAAATTCCTCATATCAGCCGTGATGCATCTTTACGCGATGCATTGCTGGAAATTACCCGAAAAAATATGGGCATGACAGTAATCTGTAACGATTTGATGAAAATTGAAGGTATCTTTACTGATGGTGACTTGCGCCGCGTATTTGATATGGGTATCGATATTCAGCAAGCCAGCATCGCCAGCGTAATGACGACAGGCGGTATTCGCGTGCGGCCAAACATGCTGGCTGTTGACGCTCTGAACCTGATGCAAAGTCGTAATATCACCGCGCTGATGGTTGCAGATGGTGATGTACTGCTCGGTGTGGTGCATATGCATGACATGCTACGGGCAGGTGTGGTTTAACAAGGAACAAAATGAATGAGCACAGCCGTGGAGTGGACTGAAACCTGTTATGGCAACGTAAGCCAGGAGGTCATAAACCGCGCAAAACAGGTCAAACTGTTGATTTGCGATGTCGACGGGGTAATGTCCGATGGGGTGATTTACCAGGGCAATAATGGCGAAGAACTGAAAGCGTTTAATGTTCGGGATGGCTATGGCATACGTTGTCTGCTGACCTCAGACGTGGAAGTGGCTATTATTACTGGTCGCAAAGCAAAATTGCTGGAAGATCGTTGTACAACCTTGGGAATTACGCATCTTTACCAGGGCCAGTCTGATAAGATTATGGCCTTCCGTGAACTTCTGGATAAACTGTCGCTTCAGCCAGAACAAGTGGCATATATTGGTGATGACCTGATCGACTGGCCAGTGATGGCGCAAGTTGGACTGAGCGTAACGGTGGCAGATGCCCATCCAGTGCTTATCCCTCGCGCTGATTACGTCACGCGAATTGCTGGCGGTCGTGGTGCGGTACGCGAAATTTGCGATCTGATCCTGATCGCACAGGATAAGTTTGATAAGGCCAAAGGGCAGTCCATATGAGTAAAACCAGGCGTTGGATTACGCTGTTGCTGGCCCTGGTGGCTATCGTGCTTATCGGGTGGAACCTCGCCGATACTGACAACAGTACCGCCCCCGCAGCAGGCAACGGTCAGGAACCGAACTATACCAGCCAAACGTCAAACACCGTGGTATACAACCCACAGGGAGCACTGAACTATAAGCTCATTTCTGACAAAGTGACCTATTTTTCTCTTGACGGAGTAAGTTGGTTTGATAATCCGATTATGACCACCTATGACCAGAATAAAATTCCCACCTGGTCGGTACGGTCTGACAAAGCGAAGTTGACCAACGATCGCATGCTGTATCTGTATGGTCATGTCGAGGTCAACAGCCTGACTCAGGATGCTCAACTGCAAAGAATCAAAACCGATAATGCCATAGTAAACCTCGTCACTCAGGATGTGACCTCAGAAGATCAGGTGACGCTTTATGGCATCAGCTTTAACTCTACCGGCATGAAAATGCGCGGAAATTTACGGAACAAAACTGCCGAGTTGATTGAAAAGGTCAAAACCTCCTATGAAATTCAAAACGCTAAACAACCTTAAGTTTTTGACACTCGGCATGCTGTTGGCTGCCAGCCTGCCAGCTTTTGCACTGACGGGAGATTCAGACAAACCGGTCAACGTGGATTCCGAAAACCAGGCGCTGGATATGCAAGGCAATGTGGCCACCTTTACCGGCAATGTCATCGTCACTCAGGGATCGATCAGGATCACTGCGGATAAAGTGGTGGTGACCCGCCCAGGCGGAGACAGTAAAAAAACGATTGTTGATGCTTATGGCAATCCTGCCACGTTCTATCAGATGCAGGACAACGGGAAACCGGTTAAAGGCCATGCCCAGAAGATGCACTATGAGTTGGCCACAGATTTTGTTGAGCTTACCGACAATGCCTATCTTGAGCAATTGGACAGCAACATCAAAGGTGACCGGATAACCTATCTGGTCAAAGAGCAGAAAATGCAGGCTTATGGTAATACTGGTAAGCGCGTTACCACCGTTCTGGTTCCATCGCAATTACAGGACAAAGGCACCCAGTCAACCGGACAGAAAAAGAGTAACTAATCAGCTATGGCGACTTTAATTGCAGAAAACCTGGCGAAAGCCTACAAGGGCCGACGGGTGGTCGAAGACGTCAGCCTACAGGTTAAATCCGGCGAGATTGTCGGTCTGCTGGGACCAAACGGGGCCGGTAAGACCACTACTTTTTATATGGTTGTGGGGATTGTGCCCCGCGATGCCGGGCGCATCATTATTGACGATGAAGATATCAGTATTCTGCCGTTGCACGCTCGTGCGCGCCGGGGGATTGGTTATTTGCCGCAGGAGGCCTCTATCTTTCGACGTCTGAGCGTATTTGATAACCTCATGGCCGTGCTGCAAATTCGCGACGATCTGACGCCAGAGCAACGCGAAGATCGTGCTAATGAACTCATGGAAGAATTCCACATCAGCCACCTGCGTAACAGCATGGGCCAGGCGCTTTCCGGTGGTGAGCGCCGCCGCGTTGAAATTGCCAGAGCGTTGGCTGCCAATCCAAAGTTTATTCTGTTGGATGAGCCTTTCGCCGGTGTTGATCCGATTTCAGTTATTGATATCAAAAAAATTATCGAACATCTGCGTGACAGTGGGCTTGGCGTGTTGATCACCGACCACAATGTGCGCGAAACGCTGGCGGTTTGTGAGCGAGCCTACATCGTCAGTCAGGGACATCTGATTGCCCATGGCTCGCCAGAGCAAATTCTGGAAGATGCGCAGGTCAAACGGGTCTACCTGGGCGAAGAGTTCAGACTCTGATAATGTATTAAAATAATTAAGATTTTTGAGGAAATTGTATTCTGAATATGAAGCAGGGTTTGCAACTCAGGCTCAGCCAACAGCTTGCCATGACGCCACAACTGCAACAGGCTATACGCCTGCTGCAACTCTCTACGCTTGAACTACAGCAGGAAATTCAGCTGGCGCTGGAAAGCAATCCATTGCTTGAGCAAACCGATGTTCATGAGGAAGTCGATTCACGGGAGTATCAGGAAAAAGAAGCGCTTGATACACGTGAAGCACTGGAACAAAAGGATATGCCGGAAGAGCTTCCGTTGGATGCCACCTGGGACGAAATTTACACTGCCGGTACGCCTTCAGGCACAGGAACCGATTATCATGATGATGAACTCCCTGTCTATCAGGGGGAAACCACCCAGACATTACAGGATTATCTGACCTGGCAAATGGATCTGACGCCATTCACCGATACCGACAGGGCCATTGCCACTTCGATCGTCGATGCGGTTGATGATACCGGTTATCTGACGGTGCCTCTGGAAGACATTCTGGAAAGCATTGGCAATGAAGAGTTAACGATGGATGAAGTGGAAGCCGTCCTCAAGCGAATACAGCGTTTTGATCCAATTGGCGTCTGTGCCCGCGATCTTCGGGACTGCCTGCTGGTTCAGCTTTCACAATTTACCACAGAGCAGCCCTTCCTCAGGGAAGCGCGTCTGATCGTCAGCGAACATCTGGACTTGCTGGCAAATCATGATTTCCGTACCCTGATGCGCGTCACCCGACTGAAGGAAGATGTGCTGAAACATGCGATGCAACTCATTCAGTCACTGGATCCCCGTCCCGGACAGTCAATAAATACCAGCGAGCCTGAATATGTTATCCCTGACGTGCTGGTGCGCAAGGTCGGCACGCGCTGGACAGTCGAGCTTAACACTGACAGTGTTCCCAGATTAAAAATCAATCAGCACTATGCGTCGCTGGGTGGTTCGGGTCGCAATGATAATGACAGTCAGTTTATACGCAGTAATTTGCAGGAAGCGAAATGGCTGATTAAAAGCCTGGAAAGTCGTAATGACACGCTGTTAAAAGTGACCCGCTGTATTGTCGATCAGCAGCAGGCCTTCTTCGAACAAGGCGAAGAGTTTATGCGCCCCATGGTGCTTGCTGATATCGCAGAAGCCGTAGATATGCACGAATCCACCATCTCCCGCGTCACCACGCAGAAATATTTGCACAGCCCACGCGGGATTTTTGAACTGAAATATTTTTTCTCCAGCCATGTGAATACGGAAGGCGGAGGCGAAGCCTCCTCAACCGCCATTCGCGCACTGGTGAAAAAGTTAATCTCGGCGGAAAATCCCGCCAAGCCACTGAGCGACAGTAAGCTGACCACACTGCTCTCCGAACAGGGAATTATGGTGGCACGACGCACCGTCGCGAAGTATCGAGAGTCTTTATCCATCCCGCCATCAAACCAACGTAAACAGCTGGTCTGATTGAACAGATAAGGAAAGCGTATGCAACTCAATATTACCGGACAACATGTAGAAATTACTGAACCATTACGTGAGTTTGTAACGGCTAAATTTGCCAAGCTGGAGCAGTATTTTGACCGGATCAATCAGGTGTATATTGTTCTCAAGGTTGAAAAAGTGACGCAAATCGCCGATGCGACCCTGCATGTGAATGGCGGCGAGTTGCATGCCACTTCAGAAGAAAAAGACATGTACGCAGCGATTGATGGCTTAATAGATAAGCTGGCACGCCAGCTCAATAAACATAAAAACAAACTGAAACAGCATTAAATTTCACTCAGAAATTGGATATTTTTTCGCCACCTCTATTTAATAAGAACGTGACGTAAGATGTGTCGGCCCGTACTTTACTCACAAGGTACGGGCCGTTAATCAATAAGGCATGAGCTATTGATCAATGGCAAAAAAGGTATATTGCATACCTTCAATCAGCCAACTTGCCAGGCGAAGATAAATACGTAAGTGAAACTATGATGAACAATGAATTAACACTGGAACTGAGCTCGGTACTGAGTCTCTCATGCACCCGCAACGGCGTACATTGCCAAAGCAAAAAGCGGGCGCTGGAAATTATCAGTGAGTTAGCAGCTAAACAACTCAATCTGCCGCATCAAACGATTTTCGAAGCTGTCCTGACTCGTGAACGTATGGGCAGTACCGGCATTGGCAACGGCATCGCGATTCCACACGGTAAACTGGTTGAGGATACGTTGCGTGCGGTCGGCGTTTTTATTCGCCTCGATCAGCCAGTGGCTTTCGACGCGATAGATAATCAGCCAGTTGATTTGCTGTTTGCATTACTGGTACCCGCCGATCAGTGCAAAACGCATTTGCATACTTTGTCACTTGTCGCTAAACGTCTTGCCGATAAAACGGTTTGCCGCCGCCTGCGAGCGGCACAGAGTGATGAAGAACTTTTCGAGATCATGGCAGAAAGCCCTGAAGAAAGGGGCCTGGCCTCATCTGAAAGATGAAGACGACAGGCTAAGGCATCCCCCTTGAAAACAATGAATAGTCGCTAACCGACCAATCAGGAGAACAAGTCATGGTGCTGATGATCGTTAGTGGTCGATCTGGCTCAGGCAAGTCAGTGGCGTTGCGGGCGCTGGAAGATATGGGCTTCTACTGCGTGGATAACCTGCCCGTCGTGCTTCTGCCAGAACTGGCAAATTCTCTGGTGGACCGCAATATTTCTGCGGCAGTCAGCATTGATGTGCGTAACATGCCGGAATCGCCTGAAGTGTTCGAAAGAGCGCTGACTAATCTCCCTGAGAGTTTCTCTCCCCAGCTGCTTTTTCTGGATGCTGACCGAAATACGCTGATCCGCCGTTACAGCGACACCCGTCGGCTGCATCCCCTTTCAAATAAAAACCTGTCACTGGAAAGCGCCATTGATGAAGAAAACGACTTATTGGAGCCTTTACGATCAAAAGCAGATCTGATCGTTGATACTTCTGAAATGTCGGTTCACGAGCTGGCTGAGATGCTACGTACCCGTCTGCTGGGTAAACGCGAACGTGAACTGACAATGGTTTTCGAGTCATTTGGTTTCAAGCATGGTATCCCGATTGATGCGGATTACGTCTTTGACGTTAGATTTCTCCCTAACCCACACTGGGATCCTAAGTTACGCCCGATGACCGGTCTCGATCGCCCTGTGGCTGCGTTCCTGGATCGCCATACTGAAGTACACAATTTTATCTACCAGACCCGTAGTTATCTGGAATTGTGGTTGCCAATGCTGGAAACCAATAACCGTAGCTACCTTACCGTCGCCATTGGCTGTACCGGCGGTAAGCACCGTTCAGTTTACATTGCTGAACAGCTGGCCGAATACTTTCGTTCACGCGGTAAAAACGTGCAATCCCGTCACCGTACCCTGGAAAAACGCAAATCATGACAGTCAGACAAACCGTTGAGATTAAAAATAAGCTGGGAATGCACGCACGCCCGGCAATGAAGCTTTTCGAACTGGTGCAGAGCTTTGAGGCAGAAGTGCTGTTACGGAATGAGAGTGGGACAGAGGCAGAAGCCAGTAGTGTTATCGCCCTGTTGATGCTGGATTCAGCAAAAGGAGGGCATATCGAAATTGAGGCAACAGGCCCGGAAGAAGAAAAAGCACTGGCGGCGGTAATTGAACTGTTTAATGCGGGTTTCGACGAGGACTGATATACCTCAGCGCCAGGAAATTCTGTCTTCCTGGCACATCCGCAGTTAACGCAATTTATGCTCTCTCAAAAAACCTTCTCCGCCCAGTTGGCGCATTTGACGCAAAATCCACTGTTGTCGTTGACGAATATAGGCAGAAGGTGCCTCCACCCTGAAGCGAATCGGATTTGGCAGTACCGCAGCCAACAATGCTGCCTCTGACATGGTCATACGACTGGCTGGCTTGTGAAAATAGCGTTGCGAGGCCTCCTCGACGCCAAATACACCGTTACCAAACTCAGCCACATTCAAATAAACAGTCAGAATTCTTCTCTTGGTCCATACCGTTTCAATGCCCACTGTCAGACCTGCTTCAAGGCCTTTTCGCACCCAGCTGCGCCCATCCCATAAAAACATGTTTTTCGCCGTCTGTTGCGACAGCGTGGATGCACCCCTGATCCGTCTGTCATCGCTTTCCAGAACGGTCTGAATAGCCTTTACGTCAAATCCCCAATGTTCAGGGAATTTTTGATCCTCTGATGCTATTACTGCCAGTGGCATCCAGGGAGCAATATCGTCCATCTCAGTCCAGTCAGAATGAGCCATATAGCCGAAATCACCGCTAAACCATGCTGCCAGTTGACGCTCAACCATCACCGCAGAAAAAGGAACCGGAAGAAAGGAAAACAGCACAATTCCAGCCAACCACAACCCTGTTATGTAAATCAGGGGTTTTAAAATGCCTTTCTTAATAAGCTGAAAAGCTGTGTTCTCAGACTGCTTCATACAGGGGTACCCATAACATTCTTAATTAATTCCTGAACAATTTATCGCAGTGAACACCTGCGCCTCATTAGACAAGATGGTCTGATCAGTTGATAAAAAATTCTGTAATGCGCCCTTCTGTCCTCAGGAGTAATTAAATGCCTCAACGGCTTCAACCACTTCCACATCACCAGGCATTGTTTTATTCACTAAACAATATGACAGAGCATGATGCACATGTTGCGCGTAACTGGAGAATGCAAAAAAAAAGATTCACATATCTTATGGATTTCATCATTTGGCTTTTAAAAAATTAATCTTACAGCGCGTATATCACCATACTAAGACGATCCAAGGACTTTTTGCAGGAGATACTGGCAATGCATCTGGCAGCAAAGATTGGGCTATTGTTTTTGCAAAACTGATTTGAAAAACCTTTCAAAAAGCGTTTCGGAAATCCGTCAGGAAATCATTTTGCATCAGAGACAGCAATCTCACAAAAAATATGTTTTACAGTCAGTTAAATATTTTCCCGTTGTAGAGAGTTTTATCCAGCATTACTGCTAGCGATCGTTGGAAGCAGTTATGGGAACTTGTAGCTGTAAGACACATAAAAAACACCAAATATGTACATTTATTGAGCAATATCGCGTATAAATTCATTCCGTGCTTGACTGTATCATCAAATTAATGTTTTCTGTTGTGAAACGCTGTTCAACATCACAGATTTTAATGAATCTGGTAACATGTGATGTAAGATTTGCTAAGGTGGTGCTTAAGCGTTTTAACCAATACCTTGCCTGTGCCTTTATATTCCTATCAGAATAGCGCAGGTTACTCTTTTCCCTGGTGTTGGCGCAGTATTCGCGCACCCCGACTCCGGTCGGGGTCATTTTTTTTCCAGCGCAGTAACCCACTCCCGAAGTACATCAACATCATTTCGCCACTCCTGTTTCAGCTCATCTATCCATTCCTGTACATTGTCCCACCAGGCTGGTAGTTCAGGACTTTGAATCTGTTTCGCCAGTTGCTGCAAATGCACCAGCCCTACCGAACCAGCCGCGCCTTTAATTTTGTGTCCCTCTTCCACTATGCCTTTCTGATCGCGCGCCATCATGTTGGAATCCAGGACCGCCAGATATCCAGGCATCATCTGTTCAAACATTTCCAAACTCTGGTGGATCAGTTTTGCACCAACCAGCTCAATATAGCCTTGCAGCATATCGGTATCCAGCAGCCCACGTTTTTCTTCGTTCATTCTGTCATGCTGGACGTGATCATCATATTGCTGATGATCCCAGTACTTCTTAATAATCGCGGTGAGTGCCGGTACAGCAAGCGGTTTACTTAATACATCGTCCATTCCTGCATCAAGGTATTCCTGCTTATCCCTGAGCACATTTGCCGTCAGTGCGACCAGCGGCGGTATATGCTTACCGATGTGGCGTTGATGAATTTCTCTCGCCACATCCAGACCGGTCATATCCGGCAACTGAATATCCAGCAATACCAGATCAAATCCATCCGGCTCGAACATGGTCAGCGCGTCCTCTCCGGTCATCGCCACCTCAACACTGTTTCCCAATTTTTCCAGCACTGAACGAGCCACCACTACATTGAGTTCAATATCTTCCACCAGCAATACGTGCAGCGCCGGTAACGGCAGATCGTCCGTTGCTGGTTGTTCATCATCCGGTTGTGAAATCCGTGGAGCCATGACGGTGAGAGTAAAACAGGAGCCTGCGCCTGTCGCACTGCGTACCGTAATATCCCCGCCCATACTTTGTGCCAGACGCCGGGAAACGGCCAGGCCGATCCCCGTTCCCGTTGCAGGTTTACCGCCGTGCTGATCTTTCACCTGGTAATACATGGCAAAAATTTTGTCCTGCTCATCCTGCGGGATACCCATACCGGAATCTTCCACCTCAAACCGCAGGCACTCTTCCGTCTGATAGCTAACCCGAACCACAATGCTACCCTTACCGGTGAATTTCACCGCATTCCCAATGAGGTTCCACAGAATCTGCCGCAGGCGCGTTCCATCGGTAATAATGGTATGAGGCAAAGGCAACTCAGGTTGTAACATAAACTTTAAGCCTTTCGGCTGTACCAACAGGCCGGAGAGATTTTCCAGATCGGCCAGAAAACCGGTAAAGTCAACGGGCTGGTTATCCAGCTGCACTTTACGCCGCTCTATCTTGTCCATCTCAATAACGTCATTGAAGATGTTCCCAAGCGTAATAGCCGACACATGGATGGTTTTGAGGTATTTCAGCTGTTCAGGATCCAGTTCCGTATCCAAGAGGATGCGACTCAGGCCGACAATGCCATTAAGCGGCGTACGAAGCTCGTGGCTGATTGTTGAGATAAATGTGGTCTTTTCCCTGCTTGCATTTTCCAACGCGTCCTGGTAGCGCTTACGCTCCGTAATATCGCGCCCAAAACCCATCAGCCCACTTCGTTTACCTACCCGGTCATAATATGGCACCTTACGGATCTCAAAACAGGCTTTTCTGCCATCCGGGTATTGCAGCCACTGCTCATAGGTCAATGAGACATTATGCCGGAAAACTTTTTCATCCGTTTCAAGCACTTTAGTTGCACCTTCCTTGTCATAAACATCACGCGGTGTCAGACCAATCAGCTGCTTCTCACTTTTACCAGTCAACAATTCCATTGCGCGATTACAGCCGGAGAATTGCTGATCAATGTTGCGATAAAAAACAAGATCGGGGGAAGCATCAAGGAAAGAGCGCAAAAAGATGGACTGCTGTTCCAGCTCAATCTGAGCCTGCTCACGCCGGGCCATCTCTTCGGTGAGTTTATCAACCACCTGCAAACGTGCTTTTTCAGCCCGGATACGATCGGCAATTTCCTGGTTGAGCTGAGTGATGTTTTCTTTCATCTGCTGATTTAACGCCAGATCGCGATGTCGCATCTCCTCAAGTTTGTCTACCAGACGCGAAAGCCGCTGACGGGACTCTTCGAGCTGTTCCACCACAACAGAGAGAAAATAAACTGCCCAGGGGGTGATCAGCAGGCCAAAAAACACCGAACGAACCATATCAATGCTTTCAACATGGCCGTGCAATACCATTGTCACAGCCATCTGCACAACCATTGCCAGCACTACCAATGCAGAAGCCAGCAAAAGAGAAAAACGAACCAGGCCCAGTTTCACCATCAAATCGACATAATACTGAGCTAACAAACGAATTTGTTTCATAAAAAACTCCCTCCGGGGCGGTCTTTTCAATCATACCGTAAAAGCTTAAAAGACCAACGCGGCCAGTATTTACCTTACTTCGCACTCAATTAGTGCAGGCGGACCGACTGATAAATGAATAAATCGCAATTAACGCCACGGCGAACAGTGTGTTGCTACGACAGTGCTCATAAGCGGGCCGACGTATAGCGGCACAATCTGCTTAAATTCCAGAGAGGAAGAGGTTTTTAAAGGTGTGCGCAACCGTGATTGCCAACCATTGTCGTGTGAGCGTTCTTCAGGCGCATTAGCGGTAAAGCAGCAGTATGCTTTGCCTTCAGGCAAGGAAGCGCTATACAGGATGACACTCACAACGCCTTTTTTTCATTACGTAAACCAGTGAAAAATTGCCTTAGACTGTTTTCAGTTATTGCATAATGCATGGTTCTGGCTAGATACAGAAAAATGCTTTTCTGCCAGAGGATTTTCAAAGTAATAAGCGTGTTACCCCCCGACAACATGGCAACTAAAATGAATAAAAAATCATTATTTATGAATAATTAACCACACCAAGGCTAATTAATTTTACTAATGACGTGGACAGGTTTGATTCAAATAAGACAACGGGCGAAAAACAGTTTATTTAAACAAGCAAGGTAATAATAGCAGAATATTATGCCAACAATCACCCTGGCGCCAGCATGGTGCAGAGATTTGTCGCCTGCACTATAGTGTGACAGCTCACACTTTAATGCCATATGACGGTATGCCAACATCAAGAAAAAATGCAAAAAAAACCTTATTAATCATAAAAATAAATCATAAAAAGCGAAAAAAGCCTACAGTGTAAGGGCTATTTGACCTGAGTACGCTTTCCCGATAAGTTGGAAATCCGCTGGAAGCTTTCTGGACGGGTGTTCAACCCGTCATTCTTATGCAGTTATTGAGATTCCCTCTGTAGCAAGTTCATAACACTTGTGACACCGATGCTAAAGGACAGACAAGAGGGGCGACACAAGAGGTGAGCATTAAGCTCAAACCTGTCGCCACACCCTTACTGCGTCTGCCCTTTATCGGCACGGGGACTCACGCAGAGCCTGGGGAGGTTCATTGAGATGTTGTACGATAAATCCCTTGAAAAGGACAACTGTGGTTTCGGCTTAATCGCCCATATAGAAGGCGAACCTAGCCACAAGGTGGTGCGTACTGCTATTCACGCACTGGCCAGAATGCAGCATCGTGGCGCGATCCTTGCCGATGGCAAGACCGGTGACGGCTGTGGACTTTTATTGCAAAAACCCGATCGCTTTTTCCGTGTGGTTGCGCAGGAGCGCGGCTGGCGCCTCGCCAAGAACTACGCGGTGGGGATGTTATTCCTCAATCGGGATGACGAGCTGGCACAGGAAAGTCGTCGTATTGTCGAAGAAGAAGTTTTACGTGAAACCCTCTCCGTGGTTGGCTGGCGCGAAGTGCCAATCAATCAGGATGTGCTGGGCGAAATCGCGCTTTCCTCTATGCCACGTATCGAACAACTGTTTATCAATGCCCCTGCTGGCTGGCGTCCGCGCGATATGGAGCGCCGCCTGTATATGGCGCGTCGCCGCATTGAAAAACGCATCGAAGATAAAGAATTCTATGTGTGCAGTTTCTCCAACCAGGTCAACATCTATAAAGGTCTGTGTATGCCGGCGGATCTGCCGCGCTTCTACCTGGATCTGGCCGACCTGCGTCTCGAATCTGCCATCTGCCTGTTCCACCAGCGCTTTTCCACCAATACCGTGCCACGCTGGCCACTGGCCCAACCGTTCCGCTATATGGCGCACAACGGTGAAATCAACACTATCGCCGGTAACCGCCAGTGGGCAAAAGCGCGTGCCTACAAGTTTCGCACGCCGCTGATCCCCGATTTGCAGGATGCCGCCCCCTTTGTTAATGAAACCGGTTCTGACTCCAGTTCCATGGATAACATGCTGGAACTGTTCCTCAGTGGCGGCATGGATCTGATCCGCGCCATGCGCCTGCTGGTTCCGCCAGCGTGGCAAAATAACCCGGATATGGACCCTGAACTACGTGATTTCTTTGATTTCAACTCCATGCATATGGAACCGTGGGACGGCCCCGCAGGTATTGTCATGTCGGATGGTCGTTATGCCGCCTGTAACCTTGACCGTAATGGTTTGCGCCCTGCCCGTTATGTCATCACTAAAGACAAGTTGATCACCTGTGCCTCTGAAGTCGGTATCTGGGACTATCAGCCGGATGAGGTGATGGAAAAAGGCCGCGTAGGACCTGGCGAGCTGATGGTTATTGATACCCGTGCCGGTCGCATTCTGCACTCTGCCGAAACCGATAACGATCTGAAAAGCCGTCATCCTTATAAAGAGTGGATGGAAAAAAACGTCCGTCGCCTGGTGCCGTTCGAAAATCTGCCCGATGATCAGATGGGCAGCCGCGAAATGGATGATAATTTACTGGCGACCTTCCATAAGCAGTTTGGCTACAGTAGCGAAGAACTGGATTCTATTATTCGTGTACTGGGGGAAAATGGCCAGGAAGCGGTTGGCTCGATGGGTGATGATACGCCTTTTGCCGTGCTTTCCAGCCGACCACGGGTGATTTACGACTATTTCCGTCAGCAATTCGCTCAGGTCACTAACCCACCGATCGATCCGCTGCGTGAAGCACATGTCATGTCGCTGGCGACCAGCATTGGCCGGGAAATGAACGTCTTCTGTGAAGCAGAGGGCCAGGCACACCGTCTGAGCTTTAAATCTCCGATCCTGCTCTATTCCGACTTCAAGCAGCTGACCACTCAGGAAGAAGAGTTTTATCGTGCTGATACGCTTGACTGCACCTTCGATCCAGCCGAATCCTCGTTGAAAGAGACGATCCTGACGCTGTGCGATCGGGCTGAACAGCTGGTACGCAACGGCACCGTATTGCTGGTGCTCTCTGATCGTGCCATTAGTCCTACACGCCTGCCCGTTCCGGCCCCGATGATAGTCGGCGCAATCCAGACCCGGCTGGTGGATAAAAGTCTGCGCTGCGATGCCAATATTATTGTTGAAACCGCCAGCGCCCGCGATCCGCATCATTTCGCGGTGTTGTTAGGTTTTGGCGCAACGGCTATCTATCCCTATCTTGCCTACGAGTCACTGGCGAAGATGGCAGAGAGTGGAGTGATTAACAAAGATAACCGCAGCCTGATGCTGAACTATCGTAACGGCATCAATAAAGGTCTGTACAAAATTATGTCGAAGATGGGGATCTCAACCATCGCGTCATACCGCTGTTCCAAACTGTTTGAGGCGGTGGGATTACATCGTGATGTGTCCGATCTCTGCTTCCAGGGTGTGGTAAGCCGTATTGGCGGTGCCAACTATGCTGATTTCCAGCAGGATCTGGTCAATCTGTCCCGTCGTGCATGGCTACAGCGTAAACCGCTGGATCATGGCGGCCTGCTTAAATATGTGCACGGGGGCGAATATCACGCCTATAACCCGGATGTGGTTGGCACGCTGCAAAAAGCGGTAAACAGTGGTGAATACAGCGACTACCAACAGTATGCGAAGCTGGTGAACGAGCGACCGGTGGCGGCCCTGCGCGATTTGTTGGCGGTAACGCCATCTGGCAGCGCTATCAGCCTTGATGACGTGGAACCAGCCAGTGAGTTGTACAAACGTTTCGACACTGCGGCGATGTCGATCGGTGCGCTTAGCCCGGAAGCACATGAATCGCTGGCAGAAGCGATGAATAGCCTTGGCGGCTTCTCTAACTCAGGAGAAGGTGGCGAAGACCCCGCACGTTATGGCACCAATAAAGTCTCGCGCATCAAGCAGGTCGCCTCTGGCCGGTTTGGTGTAACACCCGCTTATCTGGTGAACGCAGACGTGATCCAGATTAAAGTCGCTCAGGGCGCGAAACCTGGCGAAGGTGGTCAGTTGCCGGGTGACAAGGTGACCCCTTATATTGCGAAACTACGCTATTCCGTACCCGGCGTGACGCTGATTTCTCCACCGCCACATCACGATATTTATTCAATTGAGGATCTGGCTCAGCTTATTTTCGACCTGAAACAGGTCAACCCGAAAGCGATGATTTCGGTGAAGCTGGTTTCAGAACCCGGCGTAGGCACTATTGCCACTGGCGTGGCAAAAGCCTATGCGGACCTGATTACCATCGCGGGCTATGATGGTGGCACAGGAGCCAGCCCACTCAGCTCAGTAAAATACGCGGGATGCCCGTGGGAGCTGGGTCTGGTGGAAACACAACAGGCGCTGGTGGCAAACGGTCTGCGTCACAAAATTCGTCTGCAGGTGGACGGCGGCCTGAAAACCGGACGTGATATTATTAAAGCCGCCATTCTGGGTGCTGAAAGCTTTGGTTTTGGTACCGGTCCAATGGTTGCTCTGGGCTGCAAATACCTTCGTATCTGCCACCTGAATAACTGTGCAACCGGTGTTGCCACTCAGGACGAGAAGTTACGCAAGAACCATTACCACGGCCTGCCTTACCGCGTGACCAATTACTTTGAGTTCATAGCCCGTGAAACGCGTGAGCTCATGGCCGAGCTGGGAGTAAAACGTCTGGTTGACCTGATTGGCCGTACCGATCTGCTGACTGAGCTGGACGGGTTCACCGCCAGACAGCAAAGCCTGGATCTCTCTGCCCTGTTGAAAACCGCGCTGCCGATGGCAGGCAAAACCGTATACTGTACCGAGAACAACCCTCCGTTTGATAATGCCGTGCTGAACAAGGCACTGCTCGACCAGGCGATGCCGTTTGTCGAAGCGAAACAAAGCAAGACGTTTTACTTCGATATCCGTAACACAGACCGTTCAGTCGGGGCAACACTGTCAGGCGCAATTGCGCTGCTGCATGGCGATCAGGGGCTGGCCTCCGATCCGATCAAAGCGCACTTTAATGGTACCGCAGGCCAGAGTTTTGGCGTGTGGAACGCCGGCGGCGTCGAGCTTACGTTAACGGGCGATGCCAACGACTATGTGGGTAAAGGTATGGCTGGCGGCATACTGGCAGTTCGCCCACCGATTGGTTCGGCTTTCCGCAGCCATGAAGCCACCATTATCGGCAACACCTGCCTGTATGGTGCGACGGGTGGCAAACTGTTTGCCGCCGGCCGTGCAGGCGAACGCTTTGCGGTGCGTAACTCAGGCGCTATCACCGTAGTGGAAGGCATTGGCGATAACGGCTGTGAGTATATGACCGGCGGCATTGTCTGTGTACTGGGTCGTACTGGTGTCAACTTTGGTGCCGGTATGACAGGCGGCTTTGCCTATGTGCTGGATGAGGACGGTGAGTTCCGTAAACGGGTAAATCCAGAGCTTGTTGAAGTGTTGAATGTTGATGAGCTGGCGATCCATGAAGAACATCTGCGTGGCCTTATCACCGAACATGTTCATCATACCGGTTCATCACGTGGTGAGGAGATACTGGCAAACTGGCCTGTCTGGTCGTCTAAATTCTCACTGGTTAAACCGAAGTCCAGTGATGTGAAGGCATTGTTGGGGCACCGTAGTCGTTCCGCAGCGGAGCTGCGGGTGCAGGCGCAGTAAGAGGTCACGATGAGTCAAAACGTTTATCAATTTATCGACTTGCAACGCGTCGATCCGCCGAAGAAGCCGCTCAAGATCCGCAAAATCGAATTTGTGGAAATTTATGAGCCATTCTCTGAAAGCCAGGCGCAGGCGCAGGCAGATCGCTGTCTGTCCTGTGGTAACCCCTATTGCGAGTGGAAGTGTCCGGTACATAACTACATCCCCGACTGGCTGAAACTGGCCAATGAAGGCAGGATCATTGAGGCCGCCGAGCTGTCGCATCAGACCAACAGTCTGCCTGAAGTCTGTGGGCGGGTATGCCCACAGGATCGCCTGTGTGAAGGTTCCTGCACACTAAATGCAGAGTTTGGCGCAGTCACCATTGGGAACATTGAGCGCTATATTAACGATAAAGCGCTGGAAATGGGCTGGAAACCGAACCTGGATGGCGTAAAGCAGACCGGCAAACGCGTGGCAATTATCGGTGCAGGTCCGGCCGGGCTTGCCTGTGCTGACGTATTGACGCGTAACGGCGTAAAAGCCGTGGTATATGATCGTCACCCTGAAATCGGTGGGCTGCTGACCTTTGGAATTCCTGCCTTCAAGCTTGAAAAAGAGGTCATGACTAAACGTCGTGAAATTTTTTCCGGCATGGGCATTGAATTCCATCTGAATACTGAAGTGGGCAAAGACATGCAGATGAGTGAACTGCTGGCTGACTTTGATGCAGTATTTCTGGGCGTTGGCACTTATCAGTCAATGCAGGGAGGACTGGAAAATGAGCAAGCAGAGGGTGTTTATGATGCCCTGCCATTCCTGATCGCCAATACTAAACACACTATGGGCTTTTCCCCTTCCACAGAAGAGCCCTACATTTCGATGAATGCCAAACGTGTGGTGGTGCTGGGGGGCGGTGACACGGCAATGGACTGCGTGCGCACTTCGGTGCGACAGGGGGCCACCCATGTAACCTGTGCCTATCGTCGTGATGAAGAGAATATGCCTGGCTCTCGACGCGAAGTGAAAAACGCCCGTGAAGAAGGGGTTGAGTTCCAGTTCAACGTGCAGCCGCTGGGGATCGAAATCAACGGTAATGGCCGCGTCTCTGGCGTGAAAATGGCCCGTACAGAAATGGGGCAGCCAGATGCGAATGGTCGACGTCGCGCTGAAATCATTGCCGGTTCTGAACATGTTGTGCCAGCAGATGCGGTGGTGATGGCTTTTGGTTTCCGCCCACACGCCATGACATGGCTTGAACAGCACAGCGTGGAGCTGGATCCACAGGGCCGTATTATCGCTCCCGAAGGCAGTGATAATCCTTTCCAGACCAGCAATCCCAAAATTTTCGCGGGGGGTGATGCCGTTCGCGGTTCGGATCTGGTTGTTACCGCAATTGCTGAAGGTCGTAAAGCAGCGGAAGGTATTATGGACTGGCTGGAAGTGTAGGGGCTAATCATTACTGACAAATAAAGAGGCTGCGGAAAATCCGCAGCCTCTTTATTTTTTGGGGCCGTTTTCAGGCTGATGCTAACGAACGGCGACTACTTCACAACACGTAGCGCCGGACGTCCACCGCGTGGTGGTGGCTCATCGTCTGAACCGCCATCATCAGCTTCACTGTCATCGGGACGATCGCCGTCAATTACTGACATGACTGATTCCGGTGATGCATTCTGTTGCGAAACGGAATTGTCTTCTGCTTCATACACTGTCTCAGGCTCAAACATTGTACCAGCCCCATTCTCTCTGGCATAAATGGCCATTACGGCAGCCAGAGGCACGGTAACCTGACGCGGTACGCCGCCAAAACGGGCATTGAAGGTCACTTCATCATTACCCAGTTGCAGATCGCCAACGGCGCGTGGAGCAATGTTGAGAACGATCTGGCCATCACGAGCGTACTCAAGTGGCACCATCACCCCGGGTAAATTAATATCCACCACGAGATGAGGGGTCAGCTGGTTGTCCAGCAGCCAGTCATAGAGCGCCCGGAGCAGATATGGGCGACGAGCGGTAAGTTGGGACATTTCCATCTTAATCAGCCCCGTGTATGCAGGCGCATTTCACGTTCCGCTTCCGTCAGAGAAGCAAGGAAGGAATCACGTTCAAAGACGCGTGTCATATAACCCTTAAGCTCTTTCGAACCAGCCCCTATCAGGTCAATACCTAGCTGCGGCAAACGCCAGAGCAAAGGGGCAAGATAGCAATCGACCAGACTGAACTCTTCGCTCATAAAGAATGGTGTGCGCGAAAACAGAGGGGCAATCGCCAGTAGCTCTTCCCGTAACTGTTTACGGGCAGCATCTGCTTCCTGAGCCGTGCCATTTTCCACTTTACGCATCAGGCTGTACCAGTCCTGCTCAACGCGGTGCATCATCAGACGGCTTTCTCCACGGGCGACCGGATAGACAGGCATTAGCGGAGGATGGGGAAAACGCTCATCTAGGTACTCCATGATAATTCGGGACTCATAGAGCGTCAGTTCTCGATCAACCAGCGTAGGCACAGTGCGATACGGATTGAGGTCGATCAGATCCTGAGGCAGGTTATCCATCTCTACCTGTTCGATCTCTACGCTGACTCCCTTTTCCGCCAGGACGATACGCACCTGATGGCTAAAAATGTCAGCCGGACCAGAAAACAGCGTCATTACCGAACGTTTGTTGGCAGCGACAGCCATGTAAACCTCCAAGTTTATCCAGAAAATTACTGAGCAAGCCCGCCATACGATGACGGGCTTGCTTAAAATGCCATCAAAAGAGATGAACCCATCCCCTCAGGAAATCTCACATCAATGCCCTGCGATATGGGCGTAAAGTGCCACATAGTCTACCAGATTTTAAACAACTTGTGGGGGCAGGAATAAGGATTTGAAGTGAAAAGGACGAAGCAACATGCGTTTTGCCGTTATTGCACCATGCAGAAAAGAAAAAACCCGGTGCTGATGCACCGGGTTTTTCGATAATTGACACTGCCGAAGCAGAATAAATTAACGTTTGGAGAACTGTGGACGACGGCGTGCTTTACGCAGACCCACTTTCTTACGTTCAACCTGACGAGCATCACGAGTAACGAAGCCAGCTTTACGCAGTTCGCCACGCAGAGATTCGTCGTACTCCATCAGCGCACGTGTGATACCATGACGGATCGCACCAGCCTGACCAGAGATGCCACCACCTTTAACGGTGACGTACAGATCGAACTTACCAACCATATCCAGCAGTTCCAGAGGCTGACGAACTACCATGCGGGCAGTTTCACGACCAAAGTACTGTTCCAGAGAACGCTGGTTAATAACGATGTTACCACTGCCCGGTTTGATAAATACGCGAGCGGTAGAGCTTTTGCGGCGACCAGTGCCGTAGTTTTGATTCTCAGCCATTGCCTGTAATCCCGATTAAATGTCAAGAACTTGCGGTTGCTGTGCCGCGTGGTTGTGCTCATTACCTGCGTAAACTTTCAGTTTACGGTACATGGCACGACCCAGCGGGCCTTTTGGCAGCATGCCTTTAACCGCGATTTCAATCACACGCTCAGGACGGCGAGCAATCATCTCTTCGAAGGTCGCTTGCTTAATACCACCGATGTGGCCAGTGTGATGGTAATAAATCTTATCGCTACGTTTGTTGCCCGTTACGGCAACTTTCTCTGCGTTCAGAACGATGATGTAATCACCGGTGTCAACATGCGGGGTGTATTCCGCTTTATGCTTACCACGCAGACGACGAGCAAGTTCAGTCGCTAAACGACCCAAAGTCTTGCCTGTCGCGTCAACAACATACCAGTCACGCTGAACGGTTTCTGGTTTAGCTGTAAAAGTTTTCATCTAAAAGCTTACCCAAATATAAGTTACACGTTGGTGAAAACCCAAACGCCTGAATAAACGGTTGAGGCTCACACGACCATTTTGACCAGTAAGCCACCCCCTCGGATAGCGTTACTGATACACAAAAGCTTTTGGGAAAAAACCTTTGCTGTAACGTGGGGTCGCAGGATTATAGAGAAGTTGCCCGCAAAGCGCGACCCTTTTTTACTAAAATACACACCCGAACGGGTTTTTCCCGTCTTACGGTAAATGTGGCAACTTCAGGTACTCCTCGCTTTGCATCTCCTGTAAACGAGAAACACAGCGCTGGTATTCAAACTTCAGTTTTGCACCCTGGTAAATCTCATACAGAGAGGTTTCAGCAGAAACCACCAGCTTGACATGCCGTTCATAAAACTCGTCGACCAGGGCCAGAAAACGTCGCGCCGGGTCTTCAGATTTGTAAATCATCACCGGCACATCATAAAGCAGCACGCTGTGGAAGCGTCGTGACAGTTCAATGTAGTCATGTTGGCTTCGGCCTTCTCCGCACAGCGTAACAAAATCCATCGCCACTACACCATTTGCCATCCCCAGCGTCGGCAACTGGCGATGGTTAATCTCCAGCACCGGTTTCTCAACGCGGACGTTGCCACTCAGCGCGGTGAACATGCGATCCATCTCCTGCGAGGTAGCCTGATCCAACGGCATCATCCACAGGTGAGCTGATGTTAAGGTACGCAGACGATAGTCAATCCCGGCATCGACGTTCATCACCTCACAGTGCTGCTTGATCAGGGCTATCGCTGGCAGAAAACGTGCGCGTTGTAAACCGTTACGATAGAGTTCATCTGGCGGAATATTTGAGGTGGCAACCAGGGTTATCCCTCTGGCAAACAGCGCCTCCATCAGTGTCCCCAACAGCATCGCATCCGTAATATCTGAAACATAAAATTCATCAAAACACAGAAGATCGGTTTCACTTTTGAAACGATCGGCCACAGTCTGTAAGGGATCGCTCTGACCCTGTAGTGCGGTCAATTCCTGATGAACGCGAAGCATAAAACGGTGAAAATGCAGCCGCTGCTTACGCTCTCCAGGAATAGACTGAAAAAACATATCCATCAGCCAGGTCTTTCCCCGCCCCACGCCACCCCACATATAGAGGCCGGGCACCGGCTTTTGTACCTGCTCTTTTCCCTTACCTATCAGCCTGTTTAGCTTACCAAACAGCCCTTTTCCTGATGGGGATGAGCCAGGTGCAGGGCTGATCAGGCTTTGATATATACCTTCCAGCCGGGTTATGGCTGCTCGTTGAACATCATCAGGTTGATATTCACCCTTTTCCAGCGCCTTGTGATAGAGCGCCAGAGGAGACATCGTTTGCATAATTTATTCACATTCCCTGAAATATTTGTAGCGTCAGGTGGTTAATTGTCGAAAAAAAGGCCGTTCCACACTAAGCGATACAGCCTCGGGATTCCACTTCCATCAGATTAGCGGTTATAGTGACTCATTGTGAACTGGCAATCGCCAGGTGACCCTACGGAACAATCAAGACAACACGGGAGTTATTATGACCTGGGAATACGCGCTTATCGGTTTGGTAGTTGGCGTGCTTATCGGCGCGGTAGCAATGCGTTTTGGTAACCGGAAACTGCGTGAACAGAGAAGCATGCAATACGAGCTGGAAAAGACCAAGGCTGAGTTGGCTGATTACCGTGAAGAACTGACCAATCACTTCGCCCAAAGTGCTGAACTGCTGGATAATATGGCACGTGATTACCGCCAGCTTTATCAGCATATGGCAAAAGGATCGAATGACCTGCTACCCAATCTGCCCGGTGAAAAAAATCCCTTTGCTTATCAGTTGACCGAGTCTGAAGCCGATAACGATCAGGCTCCGGTGCAGATGCCACGCGACTATCCCGATAGCGCATCTGGCCTGCTGCGTGGTGAGCGGAACTCACGCGAGAAATAAAATGAGGGATACCCGGTATCCTTTTTTTGCCTGCCGGTTCAGTTCGCAAAATATTGCCCGCAGGCATCAGTACGTTTTAACGTCGATTTACCCTTACATCCAGCGAGAGCGTCCTGGCAATGAAGAAAAAATCATTACTGTTAAGCGCATTAGCATTGAGTACTGCTCTGAATATGGCCAGTGCACCCGCCGTAATGGCCGTGCTTCCCGCGCAGATTCAGGGACAACCGATGCCAAGTCTGGCACCGATGCTGGAAAAAGTTTTGCCAGCCGTTGTCAGCGTGCACGTAGAGGGTACGCAAAGTCAGTCTCAGGCACAGGATATTCCTGAGCCTCTCAAGCGCTTCTTTGGGCAACAGGGCCAGGGCAGCGAGCAGACCCAACCGCACTCGTTTGAAGGTCTGGCCTCCGGCGTGATCATTGATGCCGACAAGGGTTATATCCTGACCAACAATCATGTTATTAGCGGTGCAGACAAAATCAGCGTCCAGCTGAGCGATGGCCGTGAATTTGATGCCAAACTGATAGGTCACGATCAGCAAACGGATATCGCCTTGATACAAATCAGCGGAGCCAAAGGCCTGACACAGGTCAAAATTGCCGACTCAGACCAGTTGAAAGTCGGCGATTTTGCGATAGCCATTGGCAATCCTTTCGGCCTGGGACAAACAGCCACCTCCGGCATTATTTCCGCACTGGGGCGCAGCGGCCTCAATCTTGAAGGACTGGAAAACTTCATTCAAACCGATGCGGCAATTAATCGGGGTAACTCCGGCGGCGCTTTGGTCAATCTGAACGGCGAGCTTATCGGCATTAATACCGCTATTCTGGCTTCTGCTGGTGGCAATATCGGGATTGGTTTTGCTATTCCTGGCAACATGGCAATGAATCTCGCGCAACAATTGATCGACTTTGGTGAAGTTAAGCGTGGCCAACTGGGCATTAAGGGAACTGAAATGACCGCCGAAATGGCGAAGGCCTTTAACGTGGACGCGCAGCGTGGTGCTTTTGTCAACGAAGTATTACCCGGTTCTGCGGCCTCCAGGGCAGGAGTCAAAGCGGGCGACATCATTACCCGTCTGGATGACAAACCGGTTGACAGCTTCGCCGCGCTCAGAGTGAAAATCGGTACAACGGCCCCCGGCAAAGAGGTCAGACTTGGCCTGCTGCGGGACGGTAAACCGCTGACGGTCACGGTCAGGCTGGATGTCAGCGCACAGACTGTCACCAGTGCAGAGGAGATTTCCCCGGCGCTTCAGGGAGCGACACTGAGCGATGGCGTGGCAAAAGAGGGGACCAAAGGGGTCAGTGTCGATGCGGTCGATAAGGCCACCCCTGCCGAACAGTCCGGGTTGCAAAAAGGGGATGTGATCATTGGCCTGAACCGCTCTCCTGTCGGAAACCTTGCGGAACTGCGTAAGCTGCTTGCAGCCAAACCTCCACTACTGGCGCTGAATATCATCCGCGGCGATCAAAACATCTATCTTCTTTTACGCTAAATCATTAAGCGGACACCTGCGTGTCCGCTTAACTCATGTTATCCTGCCAGAGTTCATTCATTCACCCTTTGACGCCATGTTCCCTAAACTATTACGTTCAGTGCTCCTTGGCCTTGTCGTGGCTGGCATTCTGCTGTGTGCAGTACCGACACTCAGGATCGGCAACGATTTTTTCTCGCACAAGGATGGCACCCCCGATCAAATGCCTGTCAGCTATAATCCGGCGGTGAGACGTGCCGCGCCTGCGGTAGTGAATGTCTATAACCGAAGCGCCAATGCTTCCGCCGATAATCTGGAGATCCGCACGCTTGGCTCTGGCGTAATCATGGACAGCCGGGGTTATATCCTCACCAACAGACATGTGATTAGCGATGCCGATCAGATCATCGTTGCGCTACAGGATGGGCGGATATTTGAGGCGATGTTGGTTGGTTCTGACAGCATGACTGACCTGGCCGTGCTGAAAATTACCGCCTCTGCTCTGCCCGTTATTCCGATTAATGCCAAACGCATCGCCCACATTGGCGATCTGGTGATGGCCATCGGCAACCCGTACAACATCGGTCAGACCGTAACTCAGGGGATCATCAGCGCGACCGGACGCGTGGGCCTGAGTCCATCCCGTTACCAGAATTTTCTTCAAACGGACGCTTCCATCAACAAAGGCAATTCCGGTGGGGCACTGATCAACTCTCTGGGTGAGCTGATGGGCATTAACACTCTCTCATTCGATAAAAGCAACGATGGTGAAACGCCAGAGGGCATCGGCTTTGCGATCCCCACCGCCCTGGCGGTAAAAATCATGGATAAGTTGATTCGTGACGGGCGCGTGATACGCGGTTTTATCGGTATAAGTGGCCGGGAGATCCCACAAATTCACCGCCAAAATACCAATCTGGACCGTATTCAGGGAATTGTTGTGACCAATGTCGCTCAGGGGGGACCGGCTGCCAAAGCTGGGCTACAGGTAAATGATGTGATCGTTAACGTTAATCATAAACCCGCGCTATCGGCACTCGAAACCATGGATCAGGTTGCGGAAATTCGACCTGGGACGGTTATCCAGCTGGATATTATGCGTAATGAACACAAAATGACGCTGCCAGTAACCGTGCTGGAATATCCAGCGAATTAATTCCAGGGAAATACGGGCCAGTAGAATCTGGCCCGACGCGTCCTTATTTAACGAATGCTTCACCCAACGCAATATCTTTCTTCAATGTGTCCAGCATACCAGCAAGGGCGTGCTGTTCATAAGCGCTAAGGTTACCCAGCGGTTTTCGCTCCACGATGCCGTTCTTGCCCAGCAGCAGGGGTTGTGAGAAGAAACGGGCATATTCACCATCACCTTCAACATAGGCACACTCTACAACGTTGCTTTCACCATTAAGCGCACGCACCAGCGAAAGGCCAAACTGTGCCGCTGCGTGGCCCATAGAAAGTGTTGCAGACCCACCACCGGCCTTCGCCTCCACCACTTCGGTTCCTGCGTTTTGGATACGTTTGGTGAGTTCATTAATTTCCTGCTCGCTAAAACTCACGCCACGAATCTGTGACAGTAACGGTAAAATGGTGACACCAGAGTGTCCTCCAACTACCGGGATATTCAGCTCAGCCGGATTTTTACCCTTCAGTTCAGCAACAAAAGTATTTGAACGGATAATATCCAGAGTGGTAATGCCAAAAAGCCGGTTTTTGTCGTAAACGCCCGCTTTTTTCAGTACCTCTGCGGCAATAGCCACCGTCGTGTTTACCGGGTTGGTAATAATACCAATCAGTGCCCTGGGGCAAACGCCAGCAACCTGTTCCATCAGATTTCGAACTATACCCGCATTGACATTAAATAAATCAGATCGGTCCATACCGGGTTTGCGTGCCACACCCGCAGAAATAAGTACCACATCTGCTTCCTGTAACGCAGGTGTGGCATCTTCGCCGCTAAATCCTTTAATGTTCACAGCGGTAGGAATATGACTCAAATCAACGGCAACGCCGGGAGTAACAGGAGCAATATCATACAGAGAGAGTTCTGAACCTGCCGGAAGCTGGGTTTTAAGCAGAAGTGCGAGAGCCTGGCCAATGCCGCCAGCCGCGCCGAGAACTGCAACTTTCATCTTAAACTCCTTATTATAGTAAATGTTAACTGCTGTTAATTCATATGGTTATATCGAATGGCGACCTGACTGGTCGTAGCAAAGAATTCATTTCGTGCTGCAAACCAATACAGATAACCAAATGCAAATTAAGGAGACCGGCTGCATTATGTCAGGAGGTAAGCGCGGTTCATAGCAGACGTATGGACAACCGTCTTAGATGTTGCATAAGGTCAGTAGCGCCCGTGACAACAATATCAATATTATAACATATTGTTCACTTTTCCGGCATTGCATTATTATGGTGCACAATTTGTTTTTTGCCCTGAATTTTGTCAGACTGCCGCTCCCGACGCTATGGATAGCAGCAACGCATTTCCTGTTTGCATAAAAATTCACTTAATTGCATAGTGATGCGATACCTCGCCGGGAGGGCTCCTTTTCTCATTGTATAGCGGACATATCATGCGCAACCCATCAAAACAAGAAGACCTGATCAAAGCCTTCAAGGCCCTGTTAAGAGAAGAGAAATTCAGCTCACAGGGGGAAATTGTTACTGCACTGATGGAACAGGGGTTTGACAGTATCAACCAGTCAAAGGTGTCCCGGATGTTGACAAAATTTGGCGCGGTACGCACACGAAATGCAAAAATGGAAATGGTGTACTGTCTACCTACCGAACTTGGCGTACCAACCACCACCAGTCCGCTAAAAAACCTGGTGCTTGATATTGATTACAACGACGCCTTGATTGTAATCCATACCAGTCCGGGGGCCGCTCAGCTGATCGCCAGAATGCTGGATTCCCTGGGTAAACCGGAAGGTATCCTGGGCACAATCGCGGGTGACGATACTATATTTATTACTCCGGCGCGCCACACTAACGTTCATAAGCTCCTTGACTCGGTACTGGTGTTATTTGAGCAGGAATTATGAGGTACACACGGTGTCGGCTGCGGTCCAATCATTTTTGTATCTTCTGTTAGTTTTCCCTGCTTATTTGCAGCGACTGTTTTAAGCCATTTATATTGATGACAATTCGGCCACATTCCAGAAGAAAATCAATGCCTGTGATAAAGATATCTTTATCTGTATTAAAATGATGTTGCACTGAATGTTAAAGTTGCCCGGCACCATCGGTTATCAGGACTGTATACAGGTATAATCAGATCTGTTGCCATCATGATATCCATGCGTTTTTCTTTATCATTATGGGCTATGAGACCGTCTTCAGGAATAAAGTAAATCGCACATCATGCCGGAATTACTGTTAACAGTTTTTTCCCGGCACCCGCTTTTAAATAGAGCAAATTTTAATTTCCTCTGCGGTGCAAAAGCCAGAGTAAATTGAGCGTTCACTTTCTCAGGGCTATTGTTTAGGAATAAGCAACAGCCTGCAACCTGTGATGCCTTCATGGATGGTTCTGGCCTCGATGGAAAAGAATTTACTGGCCCTGCACTGACGTCACTGAGAACATCAATATTACAATTTTTTCCTGAAAGGAAAAATATTAGCTTAACCGTAATCAGAAAATATTATTCGCCAAGGGCGTTAATTAACCTGAATGGCCTTTTATTCGACTAAGCTGGTATTTCATCGAGTTATTATCAACTCCTCAGATCCTTATGTTGTTTTCTTAACATAAGCTGCCTTTAAACACATTACTGAATAAATTATATAACGTAACATTCCAAGCGGAAATATTACTTTCATTTCACCAGCGGTCATACGCAGTTCACTGAATAACGAAAATTAAAAACCCAGGGTAACGACGCTTTTTTATTTTCAGTTATCAATGCATTCTCTGAACAAAAAATAAGTCAGATGTTAAGCACCTTAATCACCTGAACCGCCTGTACTCAACAGAAACAGCTACGGCCCACCGCCATCAGGTTTCCATCAGCTTTACCTCAATCACACAGGATAAGCCCACTTCCCGCCTCGCATAATGTCAGTGCCAAATGGCTCTGATTGTACAACCAGGCACTCTGACCCATTAAGAAACGCACAAATGGCCAAAGCGATACATTCTCATATTATACATATACTTAACATAGCAAGGCTAAAATCTACGCTTTTGTTATAACCAAAAGTCATTAAAAACACAGTTTTTGCTTATGTATATCGAGAAAAAATTATTAGCAGACTATTAATTTTAGCAGTTATCAGATCTATACTTATTTCGTGATTAAGCTCACATTTAACAAAAAGAGAAGAATGAATAACGAGGAAAAATCATGAAATTTAACACTGCCATCGCAACGCTGAGTGTTCTTTTTACCCTTTCTTCTGGTGCTTTTGCAGCTGATTCTGTAAATAGGGCCCAGGCGCAAAACATGCAATCTCTCGGTACGATCAGTGTCAGCGGCGTGAACGCCTCCCCTATGGATATCCGCGACCAACTTAATCAGAAAGCAGAATCACGCGGCGCAACTGCCTGGAGTGTGACAGAGGCTTATAACAATGGCAACTATCACGTCACCGCAGAGCTGTATAAATAATTTCATTCCCGTTAAACGACAATAATTTTAATACTGTACCGAGGGTCACCAAAGAATACGCCTTCTTTTCATACCCTCAGGTTAAACGACAATCCTATCTGGAGAACGACTATGAAAACTATCATCGCTGTACTGAGCCTCACTTCCATTCTTTCATTTGGTGCAAACGCCGCAAATCTCGTCACCAGCCAACAGGTTGAGAACGAAAATCTGCAATCTGTCGGAACCATCAGCGTGAGTGGCGTTTCGGGTGCACCAACGGATATTCGTCAGGAACTCTCGCAGAAAGCTGACCAACAGGGAGCAAAATCTTATCGGGTGATTGAGGCTTATATTAACGGCAACTATCATGCTACCGCTGAACTGTACAAATAAGACTGAGCTGCCAGAATGCCCCTTTATTAACAATGCTGTGTCAACACCATCTGTATTAAACGTTTTAGCCCCGTTCAGCGGGGCTTTTTGCCACGATCTATTTGCTCGCAGATGCTTTCCCTGCATCTCATGCGCCCCCGCCAACAGAATCAGTGCGACACATCATCATCACCGCTTCTGTCCATTTGCCGGATGAATAAATTCAATTTTTGAAAGTAAAGACAGCAAACCAACGATTATCACATTTCATAAACGAGCCGAATCCCTGGCGGGCCGCTTATTCAGTGTCAAATGTTCAGAACGGGCATTTATCTCAGCAATAACCCATACGCCGCGAGCTTGATTTGATCAACACTGCCGCTACAGCATGACCAGCGCCAAAATAACTCCCTTGGAAAAATGCATAGCTTTGAACATTTGACAGACCATTCGCAGTAAATACAGCTTGCAGGCCAGGTTCAATAATAACACCAGGCCAGTCCTTCAGATTTGAATAAGCGTATTTTGATATTTCCTCAACATGCCGGACAACCGTTGCACAGGTTCGGTAACATTCAGCGGCGCATCGTAATGGCGTAATTTTTCCTGATAGCTCTCCAGATCGGCCAACAATTGCCCAAAGTAGTCGCGTCGTTTTGCATCACTTCGTGTAGCAATCACACGATCGGCCGTTCGCCGCAATTGTTTGTGGAATGCAGAGAGATCGCTGTTAACCGGAATATCAGCGTCACGCAGGCGTTGATGACTAATAATCAGCATCAGGGCGATGCGGAATTTATCGACGTCTCCCGGAAACATATTTAACAGCATAAACAACTGGTGATAGAGGGCCGGTAGATGGTTTTCCCGACGTCTGGCCTGGTTGGTGGTCATGGCTGACACTGCAGAATACATAAAACGGTTCAGCAATATCCTGCCAGTACGGGCTTTACTGTTATCACGGATCAGTAAAATAACCAGCATAGCCAGAAAACAACCGATAGCCTGGCCAAGAGCACTGTCGAGAAACGTACTGATTTTAAACGTCATTGGATTATCGAGTGTAAGAATATTGATGGTGCCTACCAGCGCCCCCAGAGTACCGACCTGGCGTCGCTGGATCAGTATCCCACCAATAAACGCCATCACCCCCAACGCAATGCATAACAGCAACATGCTTTGTTGCGTGGCTGGCATAATCACCATGTAATACAGCGCTCCCAGGGGGATTGCCGCGATCATGCCGTACAGGAAATCCTTTGCCATCATCAGTGGATTGGGCATCCGCATGGCCAGCGCCGTGATCACTGCAATCATTACCATCGCACCGCTACCGGAAGTCCAGCCGCTCCACAACCAGAACAGTGACCCCGTAGCCGTCGCCGCAAAGGTACGCAGCCCGTTAACCAGAGCATGGCGGGATTCAGCAGAACGCATTTTCACTACCGGCTCCCCAACCAGCACCTCTTCTTCAATCCGGCTGATACTGCTGTTGGTATGAATACCTTTCAGCAGCAGTAAATAGCGGGTGGCAGCATACACCCAGTTACTGATGGTCACCGGCGTATTTTTACTGCCGCTGGTGGTGATCACCCGTCGCATCATCTTCATCCGTTTGTGGATATCTCCGATGTTTTCTACTGGCCTTTCAAAGAAAAGATGAAACTGCGGCGGTATATATTCCTGCCGGGTATTCTGGATCAGAAAGGTTTCACAAGCCTGCGTTATGAGGGCCAGTGACAGCGTGTTAATCGCCCGCATCCGCCGATCGATCTTCTGCCAGCGGCCAGATTCCATCATCAGATGAGTTCGCATCATATTCAGCGCTGCGGTGCGTCGCACCAGACCGGTCCAGGCCTTATCAACCTCTTCTTTGTCTCCGTGGGCCACGCAAATTTGCATCAGTTTGTACTGATCAACCAGCAATGTATCAATTTCACGATCGATGTCCTGTTTTACCGAACGCGGTGAAAACAGCAGATCGGCCAGAATGGCACATACAATGCCAATAATAATTTCACTACAGCGTTCAACAGCAAACTGGGGAGCCAATAACGCCGAGCCATTGGCATTGACACTGATCACGATGATAAGCGCAGTGTATCCTGCCAGCCCCAGCGCATAGGAATTTTCAACCTTAATCAGTGAAGAGAGCCAGACGCAGAATCCCGTCCAGATGCAACACAGCAACAGCATCAGAGCAGGTGCACGAATGGTGGCGATCATGATTGTCAGGGCAGCAACACAGCCAAGGAAGGTACCAATGATACGCAACATCCCGCGATGACGCAGCGCACCGGAGAACGGGTCTCCACCCGCCGCAAATGCGGTGCCTCCGGCGACAATACAGGCAGTCATTACCGCCCAGCGAGGTGTTTCAAGATTAAAATGAAAGCCAATAAACAACGCCAGTAGGATGGCAAAGGTAAGTTTGGCCGGAAATCGCAGACGATACCATTGCATAAAATTAACCGAACTCACGCAAGCGCTGCATCAGCCTCATCAGCGGTGGCTGTTGCTCAGGCTGACGGTCCCGTGCCCCCGTCACCACCACCGTCGCGGTGGTGCCCGCAGGGTAAAGGGTGCCAAACTGCTCATCCAGGCGGATACGAACCGGTACGCGTTGAGCCAGACGAACCCACTCAAGATTGGAGTCAATCGTCGCCATGCCTTTACTGTCGACGGTACTGCTGCTGTTGGTGACACCGGCCGCAATACTGTCAACAGAGCCATACAGCACCCGACTACTCCCCAGTGGCGTGATTTCCACCCGATAGCCAGCACGTACCCCCTCCAACTTGGTTTCTTCCATATAAGCCAGTACGTAAAAAGAGTGTTGCTGAACCAGTGCCACAGCGGTGGAGCCACGGGTAATAAATTCACCACGATAAACGTTAAGGTTGGTTACCCAGCCATCTGCGGGGGCTTTCACTTCGGTTCGATCCAAATCAAGTTTTGCGGTATCGCGGGTAGCAATAGCCTTTGCCAGTTGGTGTTCGCTGGTCTGATAATCATTATTTGCCTGGTCGATCGCCTCGCGGGACATGGCTGACACTCCCAGCTGATTGCGACGGGAGGCTTCACGCTGCTTTTCGTTCAACAGCGCCTGATAGTAGGCAACGTCTGCCTCGGCCTCGTTCAGCGCCTGCTGATAGCGTGGTTTATCGATCACAAACAGCACCTGGTCCTTTTTAACCAGCTGGTTGTCACGTACCCGTACGTCAGAAACCAGGCCGCTGACGTCAGGCGCAATCGCCACCACGTCAGCAGTAAATTTCGCATCACGGGTCCAGGGAGATTCGGTATAGAAGACCCATGCCTGAAAGATGACGATCACGGCAAGGAGGACCAGGATAAGCGTAATGGCAAATCGGGAAATTTTTGTCGTTAATGCTTTCACTATGACCTCAGACAAACAATCGGGAAACCAGATAAAACAGACAGCACCAGAGCGCGGTATTAAACAATGCAGGGTGCCAAACAAAGTCATAGATCCCGGTGGGCGTCAGCAACCGACGCACCAACCAGAACAGCATCAGTGACACTATGATTTCAAAAAATATGGGCGGAAAAGAGAGCCCAGATATGACAATAACAGGAAGCACACTCATTTATTATCCTTGTCAGTACATGACCGGGCACACTTTTCGCCACATCCAACGCATCTCCTGTAACAGAATGACCTCTGGTTCAGAAAGTGATAATGAAATGGCGGTTCAGCCGCTTAACCGACGCTTAATGAATAGTAGCGTAATATGCCCGACACTTTGCCCCATTGAGCAACAGAAGGATTACCCGACTGCAACATAGTAACTCGATTGACTATGTGTTATCTACTTAATGTAATCTAAATCACTTTCAAGCCGGGGTTAATAATGGAAAGACTGAAAGGAATGCCCGTGTCTGCACGCGTCATTGAGCCTGACTGGCTCCTTTACGGCAGCAGCAAATCAGTTGCAGATGAGCGTCTCTGCCATCAGCCAGATTGTCGCCAGGCTGGAAAACGAACTTCAGGTCAAATGACTGAATCGCAGCACAAGGAATATCGGGCTTACCGAGGCCGGAAAACTTTATTTTCAGGGTTGCCGTCGGATGTTGTCGGAGGCACAACAGGTTCATGAACAGCCCTGGGCTTTCAACAACACATCGGTCGGGGCGTTGCGGATCGGCAGTTTATCGACAATGGCGCAAAATGTGCTGGCAACCATGACGGCAGAAATGCTACGGGAGCACCCCGGGCTGACGGTCAATCTGGTCAGCGGCATCCCTGCACCCGACCTGATTACTGACGGACTGGATTTGGTTATTCACGTAGGTGCCCTGCAGGATTCAAGTCTGTTTTCGCGGCAGCTGGGCGCAATGCCGATGGTGGTCTGTGCTGCAAGGAGCTATCTCACGCAACACGGCACGTCGGAAAACCGGCTGATATCGGCAATTTTTCCTGACTTGAATACAGCGTGCGACCCGATAACAATTTTGAGCTGACTTCACCTGAGGAGACTTCCATCTGTTTTTCGCCACGGGGACGCTTCGCCACCAATGACTCGCAAATCCTGATCCGCTGGCTGGTGGCGGGAAGCGGTATCGCCCGTGTACCGCTAATGTGGGTGATTGATGAGATTAACGCCGGGAAAACCGAAATTTTATTTACCCACTATCACGCCAACCCTCATCCGGTCTGTGCGGTTTATACCCAGAAGGACAAACTGCCACTTAAGGTACAGGTATGTATTAACTATCTGACGAACTATTTCGATAAGGTCGCGGAGGTTTATCAGGAATTCAGGGCGGGATAAACGGGGCAAAGAATGCCCCGTTCAAATAACAAATCAGGCGGTACCACCTACGGTGATCCTGTCCAGCTTCAGGGTTGGCTGACCAACACCCACCGGCAGGCTCTGCCCCTCTTTCCCGCAAACGCCCACCCCTTTGTCCAGCGCCAGGTCATTGCCTACCATTGATATCTGCTGCATAGCTTCAATCCCTGAACCAATAAGCGTCGCGCCTTTTACCGGCTTCGTCACTTTACCCTTCTCAATCAGATAGGCTTCAGAGGTGGAAAAGACAAATTTACCAGAGGTGATATCAACCTGGCCGCCGCCAAAGTTTGGCGCGTACAGCCCGTACTCGACGCTTTCGATGATATCCTGCGGCGTGGATTTGCCCGCCAGCATGTAAGTATTCGTCATGCGCGGCATCGGCAGATGCGCATAGGACTCGCGGCGGCCATTGCCGGTGGGGTTAACGCCCATCAGCCTGGCATTGAGCTTATCCTGCATATAGCCTTTAAGAATACCGTTTTCAATCAATACGTTGTACTGCCCCGGCACGCCCTCATCATCCACAGCCAGTGAACCACGCAGCCCGGCAATGGTGCCATCATCAACCACGGTACACAGCTCGGAAGCCACCAGCTGCCCCAGCTGCCCGCTGAATACGGAGGTCCCCCGACGGTTAAAATCCCCTTCGAGACCATGGCCAACCGCCTCATGCAACAGGACGCCGGGCCAGCCTGCACCTAACACTACCGGCAGCGTGCCGGCAGGGGCAGCCACTGCGCTCAGGTTGACCAGGGCCATGCGAACGGCTTCCCGCGCCCAGGCCTCAGCACGGATCTCCCCGCCTTCGTCAGCCTGGAAGAACTCATAGCCAAAACGCCCGCCGCCGCCGCTGGAACCGCGCTCACGCTTACCGTCTTCCTCTACCTGTACGCTGACAGAAAGCCGGACCAGCGGACGCACGTCTGCCGCCAGCGTGCCATCGGTTGCCGCAACCAGTACCATCTCGTAGACACCGCTCAGGCTGGCACTGACTTCCTGCACCCGCCTGTCGGCAGCACGAGCAACGGTATCGACCCGGTGCAACAGCGCAATTTTTTCTTCACGCGACAGGCTTTGCAGTGGATCAACCGCCGGATACAACTGGCGATTGATTACGGCACCCAACGTATGCGATTTGCCGTTACCCTGTTCACGAACAATACTGCGGGCCGCGTTGGCACTTTGGCTCAGCGCCGCAAGCGTTATCTGGTCAGCATAAGCAAAACCCGTTTTCTCACCGCTGATGGCACGGACACCGACGCCCTGATCAATATTCCATGAACCGTCTTTAATAATCCGATCTTCCAGTACCCAGGCCTCATGGAAGCTGGACTGAAAATAGAGGTCGGCATAATCCAGCTTACGTTCAGAGAGCTGACCAAGAACGGAAAAAAGGTCGGCTTGATTAATATTGTTAGCAGTAAGTAACTGCTCACTTACCAGATTCAGACTCATGTATTCTCGCTCAGTTGGGAGGAACCAGCCACGACTGGCAACGTATCTCTATAGCCTGCGGTAATTCACCGGTTACGTCAAATTCACTTCGCGCTCTTTTCTCTGGGTTTACGCAGTACTTCATCAATCTTCGGTTTATCGATGGGACCGGAGATATGGTAACGCAACACGGAAATTTTATTCCACAGCGGCCCCAGTACCTTGCTGGCGGCAAACACTGCCGCGCCCACCACCGGGTTAACGGCAAAAGCAGCCGCTACCCCAACCGTGGCTGAAATTTCCGGCGCGACTACCGCTTCCATGTCGATTTCACGCCGTACCAGGTCGACCTTGCCCTGCATGGCAATATCAGCTTCAAGGCCATCCACCAGCAGGGAATCGGTATGCATGATCCCTTTATCAATCCATGCCGTACCGTTAATCGAGTCATACCAGAAGCCCTGGCTGAAGGTATCGGTGAAGTCAAGACGCAATTTACGTAGCAATGCGTCCACGCTCACCAGGCGAAGCAACTGCGCTGCACGCCCTGTATTGACATCGGCAATCTGACCCGCGCCAAAGTGGGACTTCAGTACGCCACTTAATGTCGCTTCAGAAGGCTGCCAGGGTTCGGATTGCCAGTGTAAATCGTAATGAATGTTAAAAGGAGAATCCCGCAACGGGGTGCTCATGCCAAACCAGTCCACCGCATCGTTAATCTTTTTCCCGCTGAGTACGCCTTTTAGTGCAGTACGCTGTTCTTCTGGGCGATTGACCCATTCTCCCGCGATGCTCAGACGAGCGCTGCCGGTATCAATCAGGCCATTACGTAACATCAGCGTATCGTTGTCATGCGTCAGACTCCCCTTTATCTGGCCAAACTTCTGCCCACGCAGCCAGCACTCGTCGCAGGTGAGATTAAGGGCTGGCCAGCTGCGGAAGTTAACCGCCACGGGATCGCCGGGCGAAGAGGAAACACCTTCACTGGTGGACCATTCCGGGTTGTAATAGAGATAGTTAAGGTGCGCCACCCAGGGGGTATGTGAGTTCATCATTAACTGACCCACAATCTCTTTCCCTTTCGCCTGAACCTGCATATCTCCACTGACCGTCTGCTTAAGCGTGGCATCAAGCTCATGCCATTGCTGACCACCGAGCGTCAGCTGAGGCGTGTGCAACGTGATATCACCCGGTAAATAAGCGCGCCCGTCAACACTTCCTCCACTGCTCCCGGCCCCCCCGGCGACCATCAGCGCAAACCATGCCTGACCATCCAGCGGCGGCAGATTGAGGATCATCCCGCCAGACTCTGGTAATGCCGGAGTCCGGGTTGCATCGTTTTCCCAAACCCCGCGTTCAACACGCGGTTGCTTGCCCAGCAACCATTGGCTGTTAAAACGGTGATTATCCGCAACCACGCCGCTCAGGTTAAACGTATGCAGATTACCTTCAGCACTGATTTTTACCGGCATCGCTGTCCCTTTTTGCTTGTCCAGCGGGGGCGGTAAGTGACTGCTTACATCCTTCAGGTCACCTGCCATCGTTACCTGATAATCCGCGCCTCCGCCATGTGGCAGAGTGACCTGCACATTGCTTCGCCAACCAACGCTGCCCGCCAGTTTTTTGCGCAGTACGGCAGGCACCACATTCATGTTGCCCGGCTGCCAGTCGCCCAGAAGATCAACACCTATCTGATAGTCCTTTTTACCTTCTTTAGTGTTAAACGTAACGTTGACCGGTTGCCCAAACCAGTTACCGGTCAACGGTCCACTTTGCAGGTTGCCATTATCATAGGTGAAACGTCCGGTAAGCTGTCTGATAGTGCTGTTCAACGGCCGGATAAGCAGCTGATTATCATTAAGGTTGACATCGCCTGTTGCTTTGACCTGTTTGCCATCCAGCGGAATATCAAGATGTAAGTGACCACTCACATCACCACTGACTCTGAGTTCATCAAGCGCCGCCCCCAGCGTGTCTTTCAGCGGCGTCTGGTTAAAATAGCTGCCCACGTCCGTGCCAGCACCGTGAATATCACCATCAATGATCAGCTTTTCCTGCAGATAATCCGGGATAACCGCCGAAATATTGCTGCCCTGAACATGACCGAGTTTTGTCCTGTCGGCCTTCATAAACAGCCCGTCATTAACAAAATCCAGATTAATATCAAGGTCCTGCAAATCGGGCCAGCCGGGCTGGAACTGGTAGGTTGCCTGCTTCAGTGGCACCCATACCTGGAAAAGGCCCTCATTATTTTTGAAGGGAAAAAGATGCGGATTGCCAGCAAAAATCAGCGAGGCATTCTGTACCTGCCCACCTTTAATGGCCCCGCTAAGATAGTTCACCAGCGCTGTTCCCATCAGCGGCTCAGGAAAATAGCGCCACGCATCACCCGCGTTGGTGACATTGATACCCGCCAGAATGTCCAGCCTTGATGAACTGTTCTCACCCTGTGCCCAGGTGAAGTCCCCTTTCGCCCACAATGAGCGTGCTTTGACCTCCAGATTGTGGCCATACAGCGTCAGACTGTGCTGGTCCTGCTGCCAGTTTACCGTGCCGCTGGCCTGTTGAATTTCCAGCGGAGCGCGGAACATCTTGCCATAGGGCAGACTGGCGTTATTCAACGCAAAGTTCAGCTGTCCATCAGCCACGCTGCCAAGGGCAGAACCGCTGAGGTGTTCCATGCCGGGTAACAGCTCCCAGTGCTGCCAACCAAGATTTTTCCAACGGACCTGAAAACGGCTTTTCTCCGGCTGCTGTACCGGTATATCTATCGCCAGGGATTGTAGCAGTCCATGCGGTTGCAAAGACCGCCAGTTATCAAGCAGCCCGGGCGTGAGGTTTGAAAACAGTGGCACCAGTGCATTCAGACGTTCAAGTTGCAGATTGGTGGTCCGAATGCGTACTTCCTGATTGTGATCCGGTCCGGGTAGCAGACTGTTTTCCGGCAGCCACAGAAGCGAAAACATCCCCTTCGGCCACGATTGTCCATCGGTAGATAACCTGGTGTGCGGAACGTCAACGCGCCAGCCTCCGTTAAAGCGTGAAATATGCGCGGTAACATCATGAACAGCGAGTTGATGGGACTGTTCGTCACCCTGCCATTCAGCGCCCCCTTTGGTCAGTGAGATAGCACCATCGTAGATTTCCCCCTCTTTCAGACTCAGCCAGCCAGCCAGACTGAAGTGGGCACTTTTTAGTGACGTATTATCCCGCATCCACTGGCCCAGCCAGGGTTTAACATCAACGTCATCAGCCCGCATCCACGCCTGACCAGTATCCAGATAACCACGGTTATCACTGAGATCAAGACGGATCTGCACCATGCCGTGCTGACCGGTAAAACTGGACAGACTCACCAGTCCTTCCGCCCGATGACGATTTTTTTCATTCAGCCAGGTAAGTTGCGGGATATCCAGTTTAGCGCGCTGACCTGAAGGTGTGACAAAACTGATTTGACTTTGGTGCAGATCAAAATGATCAAACTGCCGCAGGAAAAGATCGCTGAGCTGTCCAGGTTGGAGCTGTAATTTATTGTTGCTTGCGGTGGCGAGTGGCCTGTCGGTAACCAGATTCAGGCCATAAAAGGTCAGATTACGGAACTGCCAGCGGAAATGCAGTAACGATTGCCAGACATCAAGCGCCAGTGTCACCCGGCCAATTTTCAGCTCACCCTCGTCTTTCAGGTCAACCCGAATGGTTTTGATGTCCAGTACCGGGCCAAAATTTTCCCATTTGCCGTTCACTTCACTGAACTGCACCGGCATACCCGTGGCGAAAGAAACCTGCTGCTCAAGGGTTTGTCGCCAGCTGTTCATGTGCGGCATCACCAGACGCAGCCCACTGACCAGCAGCGCGGTGAGGACCACGACAGTTGCTGCGGTGAGTAGCAGGAACCTGGGCAATCGCCTCACATACTTCTCCTTGCCGTCCGCCATGCCAGCATCACATCATGACCACGTCAAACTGCTCCTGAGTGTAGAGCGGTTCGATTTGCACTTTTACCTGCTTGCTAACGAAGATCTCAACCTCCGCCAGCGCATGGGATTCATCCGTTTTCAGCGCTTCACCCACCGCGGGAGAAACATAGACCAGAAAGCGATCTGAGTCATAAGCATGATGCACCCGGACAATTTCACGCATAATCTCATAGCAGACCGTCTCCACTGTTTTCAGCGTTCCGCGTCCTTTACAGACCGGGCAGTCCTGGCACAGCACATGCTCAATACTTTCGCGCGTTCGCTTACGCGTCATCTCGACCAGCCCCAGCGGTGAGAAGCCATGGATCCCCGTTTTTACCCGATCTTTACTCAGTGCCTGCTCCAGCGAATGCAGAACACGC
Organism: Erwinia psidii; assembly: GCF_003846135.1. Classification (GTDB taxonomy): domain Bacteria; phylum Pseudomonadota; class Gammaproteobacteria; order Enterobacterales; family Enterobacteriaceae; genus Erwinia; species Erwinia psidii. The sequence continues at coordinate 26,690 of NZ_RHHM01000012.1, read as the reverse complement.
CGCTGATGGTCTTCATTATTCATATCAATAAAATCGATAATGATAATGCCGCCCAGATTACGCAGGCGCAACTGACGGGCAATCGCCTGTGTCGCCTCGATATTGGTATTGAAGATGGTTTCATCGAGATTACGGTGACCAACAAACGCCCCGGTATTGATATCAATAGTGGTCATCGCCTCGGTCTGATCAATGATCAGATAGCCACCGGATTTCAGTTCTACTTTGCGTTCCAGCGAGCGCTGAATTTCGTTTTCCACATCGAACAGATCAAAGATAGGCTGCTTACCAGTATAAAGCTCAAGTTTTGCCGTCATCTCAGGGATATATTCACTGGTAAACTCAACCAGGTGCTCATAAGTCAAACGCGAGTCGATGCGGATACGATCCAGTGCGGCCCCAGCGAAATCACGCAGAATACGCTGCGAAAGCGCCACTTCACCATACAGGCGACAGCGGGTCTGGTTACGTTTCTTACGTTCAATCACTTTGGTCCACAGCCGCTTGAGAAAAGCAGCATCTGAGGCCAGTTCAACTTCACCAACACCTTCGGCCGCAGTGCGGATAATGTAGCCTCCCAGATCGTCACAATATGACGCCACCACCGTCTTAAGACGATCACGCTCTTTTTCGCTTTCGATACGCTGAGATACACCAACATGAGATGCGCCCGGCATAAATACCAGATAGCGTGATGGCAGGGTGATATCGGTGGTCAGACGCGCCCCTTTAGTACCCAATGGATCTTTCACCACCTGTACCATCAGGTCCTGCCCCTGTCGAACCAGTTCGGAAATATTGCGGACGGAAAAATTTTTGCGCTCATCGCCAGCAACGCACTCGGTGTGAGGCACGATATCCGAAGCATGCAGGAAAGCGGCCTTTTCCAGACCAATATCCACAAAAGCGGCTTGCATTCCGGGCAAAACCCGACTTACCCGACCTTTATAAATATTGCCGACAATGCCTCTGCGGGCTTCACGTTCAATATGGATCTCCTGAAGGATACCGCCGTCGATCCAGGCAACGCGGGTTTCAGATGGAGTGATGTTAACCAGCAACTCAGCGGTCATGATGCATATCCCTCACGTCACGCAGCGACTGAAAATGCTCCAGCAACTCAACAGTTTCCACCAGCGGTAGTCCGACCACTGCGTGATAACTGCCGTTAATCTTTCTGACAAAGTTTCCGCCCTTTCCCTGGATGCCGTAAGCACCGGCCTTATCCATCGGTTCACCGCTGGCAACGTAACTGGCAATATCTTCGCTGGTGAGCGCGCGGAAGGTGACTTCGGTAGTCACCAGACAGTCCAGTTGTTGATGACGGTCCACTAACGCCACCGCTGTCATCACCACATGCGTCTGGCCTGACAGTTTAACCAACATTGCGCGTGCTGCCTGTTCATCAACCGGTTTTTCCAAAATATCGTTATTCAACACCACAATGGTATCCGCCCCTAATACCGGCAAATCATGCTCTGCTATCGCCAGACCAGCCTGTGCTTTTTCCCGCGCCAGGCGGCAAACATAGGCTTCGGCACTTTCGTCTGGAGACTTAACTTCTTCGATTGACGAACTCAGAGACGCAAAGTGCAGGCCAAGCTGCGTTAACAGTTCACGGCGGCGCGGAGATGCAGAAGCCAGATAGAGGGATATCATAATCGTCCTTATTGAACGGCGAACTGGCGACGAATTTTTCTCATCAACAGGAACAGCCAGGGCCACAAAATACCGTCCACAGCGCTGCCCCAGAAAATTTCAGGACGGAAGGAAATGTTGATGACCAGAAACTCAGCCCAGAAAACGATGACATCCATCGCCAGTGACAGCACCATCACCATCAGCGCCTGCTGCCAGAGCGCGAGATTGCGAAACAGCTGGAATTTGAACGCCACCAGGTAAGCCACAATGCTAAAAGCCAGCGCACGCACACCCAGCGTGGAACCGGAGATGAGATCCATTATAGAGCCCATCATAAAACCCGTGCCAACATTCACCCGGTGCGGCAATGCCAGCACCCAGTAAATCAGGATCAGTAGCAACCATGATGGCCTGAACATAATCAGTTGGTCCGGCCAGGGCATGATTTGCAGCACCAGTGCGACCAGAAATGACAGCCAGATAACCCATCGGCCATGGCTGCGATAGCTGGTCAAGGCTGGCTCCCATGGGAATCGGAGGCAGTTTGGTTAGTTTTTGAAACCGTGCCTGCTGCGGAGGGGGTCGTTACAGAAGACGTTGGCTGACTGGTGGGAGCTGGTGGCCCCATTAGCTCACTGGCCGATGGCAGAACCTGCGGCATCATCTGCATCAGACGCTCATTAGCCACACGGTGCACCTCGTTCGGTGCCAGCGGCATGGTACCGTTACGATCGGCCCCCCAAAGCAGAAGCAAATAACGCAGGCGTTGCAGGCCCGCGGTGGGGCGTGCCTGAATCACCGAATAAGCACGCTGCGTGTCCAGCCTGACGTTGGATACCACACCGACCGGGTAACCCTCAGGAAAACGCCCCCCCAGGCCAGAAGTCACCAGCACATCTCCGACGCGGATATCAGTGTTGCCCGGTAAATGCTCCAGCTGCAAATCTTCCGTACAGCCATTACCGGCGGCGATAACACGGATATCATTGCGTAACACCTGGATAGGCAAAGCATGGGAGGAGTCGCAGATCAGCATAACCCGACTGGTAATTTTACCCACCGCAACCACCTGACCCACTACCCCTTTATCGCTGATCACCGGCTGGCCTTCGTATACGCCGTTTATGCTGCCTTTATCGATAACCACCTGATCGGTATAGGGATCGGTGCCAGTAGAGATCACCTGGGTTACCATTTTTTGCTCGTCCTGACGCAAAGGCGAACCCAGCAATTCACGCAGACGGGCATTTTCCTGCCTGAATTGCCCTAATAACAGCAATTCGCTGTTTTTTAGCATCAACTCACGGTGTAACGCTTTGTTTTCCAGCTCAAGCTGTTGGCGCGACGCCAGGGTTTCAGAGAGGGTGTCCAGAGCCTGACGTGGCCCATTGGCCAAAAAATAGAACGGACTGACCGCCGTATCCATATAGGTGCGGATCTGGCTGAAAGCGCCCAGGCGACTATCTGCGATAATCACACCTATCGCCACTATCACCGCTAAAAACAAACGTAATTGCAGAGAGGGACCCCTGCTGAAGATCGGCTTCATAAATTCGGCGTATTCCTCGACATCTTAAAAAAGGAGCGTGCAGGGTTGGCACCACGCCCCTTCAGGGCAAATCATTCTTCGCTGAACAAATCGCCGCCGTGCATGTCGATCATTTCCAACGCTTTGCCACCACCACGCGCCACGCAGGTCAGCGGATCTTCTGCCACCACGACCGGAATGCCGGTTTCTTCCATCAACAGGCGATCGAGATTACGCAATAACGCTCCACCGCCGGTCAGCACCATACCGCGTTCGGAGATGTCGGATGCCAGCTCTGGCGGACACTGCTCCAGCGCGACCATCACCGCGCTAACAATACCCGTTAACGGCTCCTGCAATGCTTCAAGGATTTCGTTGGAGTTAAGCGTAAAGCCGCGAGGTACCCCTTCAGCCAGGTTACGACCGCGAACTTCGATTTCACGCACTTCATCACCGGGATAAGCAGAACCAATTTCATGTTTAATACGTTCTGCGGTGGCCTCTCCGATCAGGGAACCGTAATTACGGCGCACATAGTTAATAATCGCTTCATCAAAACGATCGCCACCAATGCGCACGGAAGAGGAATAAACCACGCCGTTCAGAGAGATAACCGCTACCTCAGTGGTTCCACCACCGATATCCACCACCATTGAGCCTGTGGCTTCAGAAACCGGCAGGCCCGCACCAATCGCCGCCGCCATAGGTTCTTCAATCAGAAAGACTTCACGTGCTCCCGCACCCTGCGCCGATTCACGGATTGCACGACGCTCAACCTGCGTGGCACCCACGGGTACACACACCAATACACGCGGGCTTGGACGCATAAAGCTGTTACTGTGAACCTGCTTAATAAAGTGCTGGAGCATTTTTTCGGTAACGAAAAAGTCGGCAATCACCCCGTCTTTCATCGGGCGGATCGCCGCAATATTACCCGGAGTACGACCCAGCATCTGTTTGGCGTCATGACCGACAGCCGCAACGCTTTTTGGGGAGCCGGCACGATCCTGACGAATAGCAACAACGGAGGGCTCATTAAGAACGATGCCCTGTCCTTTCACATAAATGAGGGTATTGGCAGTACCCAGGTCGATGGACAAGTCGTTGGAAAACATGCCACGAAATTTTTTAAACATACTGAAGGATAATCCTGCTAGCTGGGGGCGGAAAATAAAATCCGCTTACTTTACCAACCACACGAAGCAGCGACAAGGCGCAAAAACGCTCTACTTCGGTGAAAAATTATGCTATCTCTGCCTTAATCATTGGCCCCAAATAAGCTCTCAGAACACCTGCAATCAGGCTTCAGACTCCTACTTTGAGGCTAATATACGGACATAACATACATAAATTCTAACTAAAATCTAACATCACCCGGTATGACTGGTTGAACCGATTAACCATTGCCGACACCACGACCGCGCGGCTATTCTACGTGAAATCCGCATTAACGGCAGGCTAAACTCTGAATCTTTGCGAAAATTTTTTAACCTCGCTGTTAAGCAGTTCAGAAGGGGCAAAATAATCGCCCTGCCCACCCTGAATACCCAGCTCAGCCAGCGTATGCCACTCTGCCTGGCTTTTAACGCCCGCGGCAAAAACGCGTGTCGGGGTTCGTTTGCAACTCTCCACAAGGCTTTGCACAAAAAGTTGGTTCTCGGTACGTCGCTCAATGTTACGAACCAGCCCCGGATGCAGCTTGATCAGTTCCACATCAAACGGTTTGATGTAGCCGGTGCTTACCACCGTTAACCCCGCCTGACTTATAGCAATACGGCAGCCAAAACCTTTCAATAAACGAAAGGCATCATTGAGGCGGCTGATCTGTTGACATACATCAGCTTCTGCAAGTTCAAATAAAATGTAATTTCTTTGCGATTGCGTGTATTGCAGTAACATATCGCCTAGCCAGAATTGAAAGGAACGCCGTAATAACGCATCCACTGTGAGTGGAATGGCCAGCGTCTCTCCCGGAAAGATGGGTAACAGCGCCAGGATACGGCTTACCAGCTGACGATCGTAACCTTCCGCCATGCCCAGTTGCTGAACAAACGGCAGATATTCCGCCGATGAAAGCTCCTTGTCTCCGTCAAAGATCCTCGGCATCATTTCGCGGTGGTGCACGTTCCCTTCGCCAGTCACAGCGGGCTTTTGGTACAGGCGGACGCCTCCGCGCTGCAACGTGGACTCCAGTAAAGTTCGCCACTTCACGCTGCCGCGGCTACGATCCTGCTGCGGCACCTCGCCCACAGACCAGTTATTTCCGCCTGAAAGCGCGGCATGTCGCGTCGCCACCTCAACACTTTCCATTACCTGCTGTGTGCTCTGTCCACTGTGCCAACCACTGATACCAATGTGGATCATGTCTTCACGATCCAACATCCGCATCGGTGGCAACGCATCCACTGCATGGATAAGTTGTGAAGCGATACCATCGGCATCTTTCAAACTTCGATGTGGCAGCAGAACGGCAAAATCGCTGCGAAAATAACGCGCCAACAACGCCCCCGGGTAGCGCATCACAAATGTGGAGAGCAAATTGACCAGATCAAACAAATAATCTTTGGTCTGCCCCGGCCCCCAGTAATCACGCAGCGTATCGAGATCAGGTAAACGAATCATCATCACCATGCCATGTGACTCTGTACCTTCGGTATCTTCCAACATGGTGGAGAGCTGGTTATCGAAAAACATGCGGTTATTCAGCCCGGTTTTGGCATCCTTCGCGGCAAAAGATCGGATCAACGTATCGATGCGATTCCGCTGCTCACCAGCTTCATGAAGATCGCTCAAAAGCAGATCGATAGCGCTACTGGCTTTGGGCGGCCACTCGTGCACATTTCCGTGTCGAACGCTGCTCCTTTCCCCTTTCAGGACCATGCCAGCGCGATGTTCCAGAAACTCCATGCCCTGCAACTGGCGATAGAGCCAACGATGGGTAAAGAGCAGAATGAGGATCAAGCTGCTGACGACAAAAATGATAATGGTGAAAATTGAGGCGCCAACAAAAGAACAAAGCCAGGTTTTGGTGGTATCCACCCAAATGATGTTAAGCGTGAAGGCCGGATGGTTTTCCAGTCTGATTTCCGTCTGACGATATTTGTTTGGCTCATCTTCCAGTACCGCATCCTGATGGCGAGCCAACGCCAGGCGTTTCTGGCCGTTTTCAACAAAGATTACCTGGTGGATTTGCAACGGTCCCATCACCTGGGGCAACCAGGTAACCATCTGCTCCGGCGTTTCAGTCGTCAGGGTGCTATCAATCTCTTTCGCCATTGTCAGCAACCGATGCCCTGCACGTTCATCGCTGAGATAGAAAAAGCTTATTACGCAGCCCAGCAGCATCAGCAACATCGCTAATGCGCTCAGTAGCGTAATCATTGCAGAAAGTTTGGTGGTTAATCGCATCCCTGTGCTCTTTGACATCGGTTAAAAATAGATTCATTAACGACTGGAACAGGTTAATGACGTTCACCTGAGGGGAAAATAACACATCCCGGCATATTATTTATCAGATGATTTCAGAACAGTCATGAATATCGGGAGTATAGTGTGGTCAGATCCTGATTATACTCTGATGACCCACTTTTCAGGAGATTCTGATGCAAGCACTTGTTATTGAACAGGCAGAAGGCAAAACCCTTGCAAACGTGAAAATATTGGATCCCAATGCGCTACCGGCAGGCGATGTGCTGGTGGATATTGACTGGTCCGGTATCAACTATAAAGATGCGCTGGCTATCACCGGCCGGGGAAAAATAATCCGTCAGTTCCCAATGATCCCGGGAATTGATTTCGCCGGTAAAGTCCGTCATAGCGACGATCCCCGTTTTCATAGTGGCCAGGCGGTTTTACTGACGGGCTGGGGCGTGGGAGAAAATCATTGGGGCGGGCTGGCGGAGCAGGCAAGAGTGAAAGCTGACTGGTTGGTGCCATTGCCCAACGGGTTGGATGGCCGTAAGGCCATGATTCTCGGTACCGCAGGCCTGACCGCGATGCTGTGTGTCATGGCGCTGGAAGAAGGGGGCGTTACGCCGGAAACCGGTGAGGTTGTGGTAACCGGAGCCAGCGGTGGCGTGGGGAGCACGGCCGTCGCCTTGCTCAATGCATTGGGCTATCGGGTTGCCGCTGTCAGTGGACGTGCTTCCACCCACGATTATCTGCACAGGCTTGGCGCAACTGACATTCTGCCTCGCAGCGCTTTTGGCGAGTCACGTCCGCTGGAAACACAGCGCTGGGCAGGTGCCGTGGATACCGTTGGCGATACGGTGCTGGCAAACATACTGGCGCAGATGAACTATTCCGGTGTGGTGGCGGCCTGTGGTCTGGCTGGCGGGTTCGCTTTACCCACGACGGTCATGCCTTTTATCTTGCGCAATGTGCGGCTACAGGGTGTGGATTCTGTTAACACTCCGACATCACGTCGTATTGCCGCATGGCAAAGACTTGCCACTATTTTGCCGGAATCATTTTACCAACTGACGTCCCATGAAGCCTCGTTGTATGAAGCCGCTGAGCGTGCACTGAAGCTGATAAATAATGAAGTAATGGGCCGCATTCTGGTGAAAATACGTTAATTGCAGCGTCCTGTTCCACCAACATCACTTTTTGGCATTGCACACCAGCCTGGTGCGTGCTTTTTACTGATGCGCCGAGCTGTACATGCTCATCTCCCGGAGAAGCGTCTGATGAAACCCGTGAATAAACTGACCGAAAACGATGTCACGCCTGAAACTGTTTTCAATGTGCAGCGCCGTCAGATCCTGAAATTACTGGGGATTGGTACCGCTGCACTGTCGATCCCCACGGCGCAGGCCGATCTGTTGTCATGGTTTAAACCAGATGAGCGTCCAAAAGCCGTTCCCGGCAAAGCACTTGATTTTTCAAGCCCGGCACACTATCAGGCAAATTTACCGCTAACGCCGGAAGATAAAGTCAAAGGTTACAATAACTATTATGAATTCGGCCTGGATAAAGCCGATCCCGCCGCCAATGCCGGGACGCTGAAAACAACCGACTGGAAAATTGAAATTAATGGAGAAGTGGCAAAACCGTTGACGTTCAGCATGGAAGATATTTTTAAGCGCTTTCCCATGGAGCAACGCATCTACCGTATGCGCTGCGTTGAAGCCTGGTCGATGGTGGTACCGTGGATAGGCTTTGAGCTGGGTAAATTGCTGCAACTGGCCGAACCCACCAGCAATGCGCGTTACGTCGCCTTTCAGACGGTGTACGCACCGGATGAAATGCCAGGGCAGAAAGACAGTTTCACCGGCGGGGGAATAAATTATCCCTATGTTGAAGGATTGCGACTGGATGAGGCGATGCACCCGCTAACAATGCTGACCACCGGCGTTTATGGTAAAGCGTTACCGCCACAAAATGGTGCGCCTGTCCGCCTGACCGTACCGTGGAAATACGGCTTCAAAGGAATAAAATCCATTGTCAAAATCTCCCTGGTGAAAGCGATGCCGCCAACCACATGGAACCAGCTTGCCGCCGACGAATACGGATTTTATGCCAATGTTAACCCACATGTTGACCATCCCCGCTGGTCTCAGGCCACAGAGCGTTTTATCGGTTCCGGTGGCATTCTGGACGTGAAACGCCAGCCTACCTTGCTTTTTAATGGTTATGCAGAGCAGGTGGCGTCACTTTACCGGGGCATGGATCTGCGGGAGTATTTTTAATGGCTCGCCTGAGCGTAAAACAGATTTTCGGCCTGAAAATTATCCTGCATCTTGCGGGTTTTTTGCCATTGCTCTGGCTGATTTTGTCCATCAATCAGGGCGGGTTCAGCGCCGATCCTGCAAAAGACATTCAACATTTCACCGGCAGAATGGCGTTAAAGTTCCTGCTGGGTACGCTGCTGGTGACACCGCTGGCACGCTACGGAAAGCAGCCTCTGTTAATCCGAATTCGCCGGATGTTGGGCCTATGGTGCTTTGCCTGGGCCACATTCCACCTGGTGAGTTATGCCCTGTTGGAGCTGGGGATCAATAACCTTGCTCTGCTGGGTTCAGAAATGGTCACCCGCCCTTACCTGACGCTGGGTATTATCAGCTGGTTTATATTGTTATCACTGGCCCTGACGTCATTTCAGAAAGCGCAGAGCGCGTTGGGAAAACGCTGGCAAACCCTGCACAACACCCTTTATATTGTGCTGATCCTTGCGACCATTCATTATCTTTGGTCAGTGAAGGTTTTCTCTCCTCAGCCCTGGATTTACGCCGTCCTGGCGCTTATTTTGCTGGCATGTCGCTACAAAAAATTTCGCCAATGGTGGCACTAAAATGCACTGAAGCGAGCAGCTTGCGGTCGAAATGTGGCTTCAACGTCCGGTGATTGGCCGCTGCCAGGGATTATCTTCGCTGATAAGACCAGTATTTTGCTGTGAATTGCCACGAAATCGTTATAATGCCCGGCGTTGAACCTGCGGATAAGCCAAATTTCATTGTTAAAGGTGACAAATGGCTTTTCCCATTGTATTTTGTGCGACGATTCAATTATCGCAGGAGATAGCGGCAAGATGGCTGAAAAGTTTCACATACTGCTCTTGAACGGCCCCAATCTGAATCTTCTTGGTACCCGTGAACCAGATAAATATGGGAAAACGACGCTGGCAGAGATCGTTAGCGACGTAACATTGCAGGCTGACGCACTCAAGGTGAAGCTGAGCCATCTCCAGTCGAATGCGGAATATGCACTAATTGAACGCATTCATGAGGCGAAAGATAATGTCGATTACATCATCATTAATCCGGCGGCTTTCACTCATACCAGCGTAGCCCTTCGTGATGCCCTGCTTGCAGTCAGCATCCCATTTATTGAGGTGCATCTGTCAAACGTGCATTCCCGTGAGCCTTTTCGTCATCATTCTTATCTTTCTGATATTGCTGCGGGTGTCATCTGTGGCCTTGGTGCCGACGGTTATTCCTGGGCTTTACAGACAGCTGTAAAACGCCTGTCACAATCTAATTAAACAGAGTACGGAACCACAATCATGGATATTCGTAAGATTAAAAAACTGATCGAACTGGTTGAAGAATCAGGTATTGCTGAACTGGAAATTTCTGAAGGTGAAGAGTCTGTTCGCATCAGTCGCTCCCCGGCAAACACGGGTTACCCGATGATGCAGCAAGCCTATGCAGCACCGATGATGCAGCAGCAGCAGCCTGCACTGGCTACCGCCGTTGCGCCAGCAACCACGCCAGCAATGGAAGCACCTGCGGCTGCCGAGATCAGTGGTCATATCGTACGTTCACCAATGGTCGGTACCTTCTACCGCACGCCAAGCCCTGACGCGAAAGCGTTTGTTGAAGTGGGTCAGAAAGTTAATGCTGGCGACACCCTGTGCATCGTTGAAGCAATGAAAATGATGAATCAGATCGAAGCCGATAAATCGGGCGTTGTAAAAGCGATTCTGCTCGAAAGCGGTCAGCCTGTTCAATTTGACGATGCCCTGGTCGTCATCGAATAACGAGGCCTACCATGCTGGATAAAATTGTTATAGCTAACCGTGGTGAGATTGCGCTGCGTATTCTTCGTGCATGCAAAGAGCTGGGGATCAAGACTGTCGCCGTTCACTCCAGCGCAGACCGGGATTTAAAACACGTACTGCTGGCAGATGAAACCATTTGTATCGGCCCTGCTCAGTCAGTCAAAAGCTACCTCAATATCCCTGCGATTATCTCGTCAGCCGAGATAACCGGGGCTGTCGCCATTCACCCTGGCTACGGGTTCCTGTCCGAAAATGCGGATTTTGCCGAGCAGGTTGAGCGTTCAGGCTTTATATTTATCGGCCCCAAAGCAGAAACTATTCGCCTGATGGGCGACAAAGTTTCCGCTATCACCGCCATGAAAAAAAGCGGCGTGCCAACCGTTCCGGGTTCGGACGGTTCTCTGGGCGACGATATGGAAAAAAACCGGGACATTGCAAAGCGCATAGGTTATCCGGTAATTATTAAAGCTTCTGGCGGCGGCGGCGGTCGAGGTATGCGTGTGGTTCGGGGTGATAAAGACCTTGAGCAATCCATTAACATGACGAAAGCGGAGGCCAAAGCGGCTTTCAATAACGACATGGTTTATATGGAGAAGTACCTGGAAAATCCGCGCCATATCGAAATTCAGGTCCTGGCAGACGGCCAGGGCAACGCCATTTATCTGGCAGAACGCGACTGCTCGATGCAGCGTCGTCATCAGAAAGTGGTGGAAGAAGCGCCAGCGCCGGGTATTACGCCTGAGCAGCGCCGCTTTATCGGCGAGCGTTGCTCAAAAGCTTGCATCGAAATCGGCTATCGCGGAGCAGGTACATTTGAGTTTCTGTTTGAAAACGGCGAGTTCTACTTCATTGAAATGAACACCCGTATCCAGGTTGAACATCCGGTGACAGAGATGATAACCGGAGTGGATCTGATCAAAGAGCAATTGCGTATTGCCGCCGGTCAGCCGCTGTCGATCAACCAGGATGATGTGGTGATCCGTGGTCATGCGGTGGAATGCCGTATTAACGCTGAAGATCCCAACACATTCCTGCCAAGCCCCGGAAAAATCACCCGTTTCCATGCGCCTGGTGGTTTCGGCGTGCGCTGGGAATCGCATATCTATGCAGGTTACACCGTGCCTCCATACTATGACTCCATGATCGGCAAGCTGATCACCTACGGAGAGACACGTGAAGTGGCGATTGCACGCATGAAGAATGCACTGGCAGAACTGATCATCGACGGTATCAAGGTTAACGTTGAGCTTCAGATGAAGATCATGAACGATGAGAATTTCCAGCGTGGTGGTACCAATATCCACTATCTGGAGAAAAAACTCGGCCTTCAGGAAACCTGATCCGACGCTGTTGTTACCAGGAAGGCCGGTATAACCGGCCTTTTTCTTTGTCGGGAAGTGAGGTTAAGAGATGGATAAACGGTTCATACAGGCGAATCGTGAAGCTCGCTGGTCATTCTGGCTGGCAGTAGCTTATCTGGCGTGCTGGGCTTCGATGGCTGCCCTTGCAGGTAATGAAATCGGGCCGACTGGCCTACCGCGCTGGTTTGAAATGGCCTGTCTGCTGGTGCCGGCGCTGTTTATTTTTCTCTGTTGGTTGATGGTTAAACGGATTTTCTGCGATATCCCCCTGGAGGATGATAAATGAATGCTGAGATCATCCTGCCATTGGTTGCTTACCTGCTGCTCATCGCAGGCCTGTCTCTCTATGCCATGCGTAAACAACGCACGGGCAGTTTTCTGATGGAATATTTTCTGGGCAGTCGCTCAATGGGCGGCTTTGTACTTGCGATGACGCTCACCACCACCTATATCAGCGCCAGCTCATTTATTGGTGGACCGGGCGCCGCTTATAAATACGGCCTGGGCTGGGTGCTGCTGTCGCTGGTGCAGGTTCCTGCCGTATGGCTGTCACTGGGCATTCTGGGGAAAAAATTTGCCATCCTCGCCAGACAATATAATGCCGTGACGCTGAACGATATGCTGTTCGCTCGCTATCGTAGTTCCCTGCTGGTATGGATTGCCAGCGTCAGTTTGTTGGTGGCCTTTATTGGCGCAATGACCGTACAGTTTATTGGTGGCGCACGCCTGCTGGAGACGGCTGCTGGTATCCCCTACAGCACCGGTTTACTGATATTTGGTGCCAGCATCGCTTTCTATACCGCGTTTGGTGGCTTCCGTGCCAGCGTGCTCAACGATGCAATGCAGGGAATGATTATGCTGGCGGGCACCTTTCTGCTGCTTTTTGCGGTGATTCATGCCGCCGGGGGCCTGCACAGCGCGGTGAATACACTTCAGCACATTAACCCTCAGTTGATCTCCCCCGGTGGGCTGGATGACATCATCAGCCCGACATTTCTGGCTTCCTTTTCGATACTGGTTTGCTTCGGCGTTGTAGGTCTGCCTCACACTGCCGTGCGTTGTATTTCTTACAAAGACAGTAAGGCTGTCCATCGCGGGATCATTCTGGGGACGATCGTCGTTACCGTACTGATATTTGGCATGCATCTGGCTGGTGCACTGGGCAGAGCAGTGATGCCAGATCTGACGGTCCCTGACCTGGTGATCCCGACCCTGATGATCCATGTCCTGCCACCGGTCGCAGCCGGGATCTTTCTTGCCGCGCCAATGGCAGCGATTATGTCGACGGTCAATGCGAAATTACTGCAATCATCAGCAACGATCGTCAAAGATCTTTTTCTGCGCGCACGCCCACATTATGGCAATAAGGAACCTTTGCTGAAAAAAATCTCTGCGTGCACTACTTTGGTGCTGTGCCTGTTGCTGGTGCTGGCCGCATGGCATCCACCAGAGATGATCATCTGGCTGAATCTGCTGGCATTTGGCGGACTGGAGGTGGTGTTTTTGTGGCCACTGGTGCTGGGGCTGTACTGGGAGAAAGCCAATTCAGCGGGCGCCCTTTGCAGCATGATCGTCGGCGCCGCCTGTTATATTTTACTGGCATGGCTGGCGCTGCAACCACTGGGCTTTCATCCTGTCGTTCCGTCACTGTTATTGAGCCTGGTTGCTTTTGTGATTGGCAACCGTTTTGGCCGGACTGAGCAATCAGCACTGGCTTCCACTCAGACTGATTAAAGAGAGTCGCAATGCCCTGGATACAAATGAAAATCAACACTACTGGCGTTCAGGCTGAAGAACTTGGTGATGCGCTGATCGAACACGGGGCTGTTTCGATCACCTTTCAGGATACCCACGACAATCCGGTGTTTGAGCCTTTACCCGGTGAAACGCGACTGTGGGGCGATACGGATGTGATCGGGTTGTTCGATGCCGAGACTGATATGCCAGAGGTCATCGCCGGTCTGGAGCATCATGCGTTGCTCGGTCAGGGTTTTCACTACAAAATCGAGCAAATTGAAGATAAGGATTGGGAACGTGAGTGGATGGATAACTTCCATCCCATGCGCTTTGGTCAACGTCTTTGGATTTGCCCAAGCTGGCGGGATGTACCCGACCCACAGGCGGTCAATGTGATGCTTGATCCAGGCCTGGCGTTCGGCACCGGGACACATCCCACCACCGCATTGTGTCTGGCATGGCTGGATGGGCTGGATCTGACGGGTAAAACCGTTATCGATTTCGGCTGTGGCTCTGGCATTCTGGCGATTGCAGCACTGAAACTGGGTGCCGCTAAGGCTATCGGTATTGATATCGATCCGCAGGCTATTCAGGCCAGCCGTGACAATGCCGGACGCAATGGCGTCTCAGACCGCCTTTCTCTCTATCTTCCTCACCAGCAGCCCGATAACCTCAAAGCCGATGTGGTTGTCGCTAATATTTTGGCAGGCCCGCTGCGTGAACTGGCTCCGTTGATTAGTGTTTTGCCTGTGAATGGTGGACATCTGGGACTCTCTGGCGTACTTGCAAGCCAGGCCAGTAGCGTGTGTGAAGCCTATGCAGAAAAATTTGATCTGGATATGGTTGCTGAGAAAGAAGAGTGGTGCCGGATTACCGGGATTCGTCGGTAAGACGCTCTCATTAGCATCTTAATTACGCACATAAGCATCTTTGCCGGACCCAAAAATAGCATTACAATCAGTACGTCTTTAACGGCTTCACTAAACCGGCAGCGCGAAGGTGCCGGTATTACACAGAAATAAGGGATTATGAAGATTAAAACGTCTGTATTGCTGCTTTGCATAGCAGCGTCCCTCTCACCCGCCTTTTCAGCTTCCAACTGGTCATACGAAGGGCAGCAATCTCCCGAACACTGGGCAGAATTGAGCAAAGAATTTCATACCTGTCATGAAGGCAAATATCAGTCTCCTGTCAATATCACACATGTTGTTCACGGCCATCTGCCCGATCTTCATATTGATTTTCACACTGATACTGAAACTATCGTTAATAACGACCATACCATTATGGTAACCGTCAGAGATAACGACCACTTTTTGCTGGATGACAAAAAATTTATTCTTAAGCAGTTCCATTTTCATGCCCCCAGCGAGAACCACATCAACGGAAAAGCATGGCCGCTGGAAGCCCACTTTGTTCATGCTGATGACAACAATGAGCTGGCGGTGATTGCCGTCATGTTTAAAGAAGGAAAGGAGAACCCAGGACTCACTGACCTTATCGCCGCTTTTCCGTCGGAAAAGGATCATCCTGAAGTGTTCAAACAGGGAGTTGACCTCAGAAAACTGCTGCCTTCAGAAAAGCGTTATTACCGGTTAAGCGGTTCGCTGACCACTCCTCCCTGCACTGAAGGGGTTCGCTGGCTGGTGATGAAGCAACCTGTCACGCTGTCCGCTGAACAGCTGAAAGCCTTTAAGGAAGCGTTACAACACCCCAACAACCGCCCCATACAAGATCTGCATGGAAGAATGGTTGTTGATTAACCCTCTCGCAGGATTTGAGTAAAAACAGAAGCCGAAGTCTTTCCCTTGCCGGGTAACGAAGAAGTTATATCGTTTTCCTGGCAAAATTCCGCTATTTATGTCGTTAAATTGCTCATGGAAAAAGAAAAATATTTGTACACAAAAGCACCATGAACATTCAACTTATTGTTTATAATAAACATTCATTCGATACCTGAGGAAAATAATGGCTTTTACTGCTCTGTGACGATAAATCGTTCAAAGTTTGGCCTTTCATCTTGGCCAAAAAATGCGTAATATACGCCGCCTTGCGGACACACTATGGTCACTTTTTTTCATGCGCATAGGAAACCACCAGCTTCGTAATCGCCTTATTGCTGCACCAATGGCCGGAATAACCGACAGGCCTTTTCGGACTCTTTGTTATGCAATGGGGGCTGGTATGACCGTATCGGAGATGTTGTCGTCTAACCCTGAAGTCTGGGCGAGTGACAAATCACGATTGCGCATGGTTCACAGCGACGAGCCGGGTATCCGTACCGTGCAAATTGCCGGTTGTGACCCCAAAGAGATGGCAGAAGCTGCCCGCCTTAATGCCTTATCAGGTGCGCAGGTGATCGACATCAACATGGGATGTCCTGCCAAAAAAGTGAATCGTAAGATGGCGGGTTCCGCCCTGCTGCAATACCCCGATCTGGTGAAGTCTATTCTCTCTTCGGTGGTCAATGCAGTGGAAGTACCCGTCACGCTGAAAATTCGTACTGGCTGGGATGTAAACAACCGCAATTGTGTAGATATTGCCCAACTGGCTGAACGCTGTGGCATTCAGGCCCTGACCATTCACGGACGCACACGTTCCTGTTTGTTCAACGGTGAAGCTGAATACGACAGCATTCGGACAGTTAAGCAGAACGTTTCTATTCCCGTCATCGCGAATGGAGATATTACTGACCCGCATAAAGCCAGAGCGGTACTCGACTATACGGGGGCTGATGCCCTGATGATAGGACGTGCGGCTCAGGGAAGACCGTGGATCTTCCGGGAAATCCAGCACTATCTGGACACTGGGGAGCTGCTGGCACCAATGCCACTGGCTGAGGTAAAGCGCTTGCTCATCGGGCACTTACGGGAACTGCACGACTTTTATGGTCACAGCAAGGGATACCGTATTGCCCGAAAGCACGTCTCCTGGTATCTCCAGGAGCATGCCCCAAACGACCAGTTTCGGCGCACATTCAACGCCATTGAGGATGCCAGCGAACAGCTGGAGGCGTTGGAGGCATACTTCGAAAAACTTGCGTAATAGAAATAAAGAGCTGACAGAACTATGTTCGAACAACGCGTAAATTCTGACGTACTGACCGTTTCAACCGTTAACTCACAGGACCAGGTAACCCAAAAACCGCTGCGTGATTCGGTTAAACAGGCACTGAAGAACTATTTTGCTCAACTGAATGGTCAGGATGTGAATGATCTGTATGAGCTGGTTTTAGCTGAAGTGGAACAGCCCCTGTTGGACATGGTGATGCAATATACCCGTGGCAACCAGACGCGCGCGGCCCTGATGATGGGCATTAACCGCGGCACGCTGCGTAAGAAATTAAAAAAATACGGCATGAACTGATATAAAAGAAGTATCGTATTGTTTTTAAAGGCGTTAAACCTGATGGTTAAACGCCTTTTTTGTTATTGTTTATACAAATGTTTATACACGGTAAGATGAACAATGCTGTAAACATGAGAACAAATCTTGTTTTTGCTGTGCAGCTCGTAACCGTCCTCCCGCATGGCTCCGGCCAGCGCTACTGCAATATATTTTATCCTCAAATGCCGGTAAAGGCCGCCAGGCGCTGCTTATGGGCTTCTGACACATCAAAGCTGAAATCCTCATGCTCTGCCTGCCAGGTGCCATCAGTGCCGCGATGGCCAGGTCAATTTTGTCAGATGATTTCTTTTTATTCAGCTTGATATTGGCGTTCGCGTCACTCTCCATCACCACGTTACCCACTGCCCAGGCCAGCACCGGATCGCCGTTGTGCCGGATAACTCTTCTGTTAACGAACACCTCCAGCGACTTCGCCACCGGGCTGAATTTAAGACAGGTCTGCGGGAACGGCTTCACATCAAGCCCGGCGCCCTGTAGCTGGGTGCGTAAATACGTGGCGTTCCAGGTGTCAAAGCCCACCGGCTTTATGCTGAAGATTTCAGCATCGCGGAGAATGTCGTCCCGGATACGGTCATCATCAATACAGTCGCCCGGCGTGATACGTAACCAGCCAGCAGTGGCCCACTGGCGGTAGATGGCGCGGTTATTATTGGCGACATGACTTAACTGTGCTTCCGGCAGATAGTGACGGGTCAGAAAGCGGATTTCACGCTCAAACGGAAAGGCATAGCAGACGCTGGAAATATCGCTGGTTGAGCCCGGCGTAACACGCCATGCCCTGCAAATCTTCTTCACCGTAATCACTTTTGCAGGCCGACCAGGCACCGGCTCCCATCCACGGCGTCGCCCCCTGGCACCAGATGTTAAAGCGTTTGGTCAGCCGGAATGCCCCTTGCTTTCTGAATGGTGTCGGCCAGCGCGTCACCGTCAACGGAGATATCCAGGTTGGGATTGACCTTTATCCACAACGCCGGGGAGTCAATCTCGCTTTCGTCGTCCAGCTCGTAAATAAGGGCAAAAAGAGAATCACTGATTTCTGCATATTCCGACCCAAACCAGTCCGGGAAGGGGAGGACGTTAAACCTCTTTCTGCATCACACAGGCTGTAGTTGCTACGGCCTGATTAACGGCCAGTGGCGGCTCACGTCTGAGTGCCACACACCAGGATATAGATGAAAAACAGAAAGAAAACCCCCGTCAGAGACAGGGGTAAGCACGGGTAATCATGGGTACGAATAATTTACAAATTATTTATCCGGTTGCTCAGTCATAAAGCCAGCGGCCTGCTTTGGCTGATTCAGCAAACATTCTTACCGTGAGGGGCTTCTTTTCCTGATTCAGGGGTTTGCTGGTATACCACTTTCGGAAAAACCATGCCACTTTCCAGGGGTAATAGCTTTCAAAATTCATAGCCATCATATTGACGCAAAATTTTTCTGCAAAGTCATTTATTGCATATGCCATATCATCAGGCTCGACAAACTCCTGTAATATATCATTCATCTGAAAAGGGATTCTTTTCAGCGTCAATGTTGCCATTTCAGGTAGCTTATTACGAAAGAAGGATAAGACCTCATTATCAGTCACCATATCTTATCTTTCCCCCTGGCTATAGCATTATATTTTGTTGTCGCCCTGAAACTGATAACCGCAACATCACTGGCTACCAAAGCCCAACCCAGGACAGGTACACTTCTCCCAACAAAAGCACCCAGGTTATTTACCATCATCGGCTTCAGCTTACGGATGCTTGCATTTGTGAATGTTGGCAATCTGAAAGGTAACTCTATATTCAGGTAATGACGTGCAGTAACAGAGGCCACTGATGTGCCTCTTGTGGCTGTGATCGGCTTACCTCGTGTATTAAGCACCGGTTGTCCCGACAAAACAGCCGCAATGCCAGTGAGATTGGTAATACACCCTAAGAGGTCGTTTACTTCATCAATGAGTATCCAGAAAAATAACTCTCCCGCTGAAAGATTAGAAATACCTTTGTAAAAGTAGGTGTTGTTAAGCTCTTCAACCGTATCCATACGCGCCTTCTGTTATTAATCCAGCCTTTAACTTAAACCAATGCGGCCAGTTTGAAAACAATACCGGGTTGCTGGCTGGGCATTTCGTGCCGGTAGTGCTGAAGATGTTTAATCAGCGCGTCAAGCTGTTCACGGTTAGTTGCCAGAATCTCACCTGAAAAAGTGCTTCTCACAAACTCATGGTGATCCATCCAGAGAAAAGCCTCTTCGTTCAGCAATTGCTGGTAGCGCGCTAAGTCCATAGTTGGAATATCGGTGATACCGTAATAATCATAATGGCCATTAATGGCATTTTCCGTTCTCCGGTTGATCGCTCAGTTGGTACAGGTCAACGCCGCTTTTCATCAACGTTTCCTCCGCCCCTTCAGTCAGGCAGTCGTACCAGATATAATCACCGTCAGTATCTTTAACTTTTTGCAATACAGCAGTCCGGGAAGCACGCATCCCCCATACCGCATTTGCGGTATTCCGCTTTCAGCTTATACATTAAGTCAATCAGGTCGCCAGATATAACGCCAGCGGTAACAGGCATTACAGGCTGATTTAGAAGAGAGCCAGCCCGGCATATACAGGTCGCTGGAGTTCAAAATTTCCTGGATGGTATGCAGGCATAAACCGGAAAATAATTGATACGGACCCGGCGTGTCTTTTTTACCGCCTCCCTGCCCTTATTTGCCGTGATTCACCACCGTGCGGTCAACGTATACCCGCTTTTGTATGCATTGCTTTGGTTGTTTTCACAATGGCGATTTTGCGCATAACGGATTTACCACAAAAGAAAAGCACCGCCCTGCTATACCGCCGCAGCGGTCAAATAGTGACTGACGTACATTATATTCATATTTACAAAATAAAGTGTTGAACCAGAACGGCTCCGTCTGCATAGTGGCGGCCAACGTCATTTTTAACACCCCATAGCAGGTAAAAGTGTTCTGATTGTGTAAATACGCCATGCCAACACCAACTTCCTGTTATTTGTGTTGTCCTATCATCTGTATCGCGGCGAGCTCCGCTCTTTATGCGTTACATTCCACCCGCACGCTACAGAGAGAAATATGAAGTCTTCGCCACGTTTTACCCGCAGCTTCCTGCATCCACAATATTGGACAACCTGGATTGGCCTGATTTTATTGTTTTTACTCGTTCAACTCCCTTTTCCCTACCTGCAAAAGCTGGGAAGCTGGATGGGTCGAACCTCAATGCATTTTCTAAAGAGACGTATTCGTATTACCCGACGTAATCTTGAACTTTGTTTTCCAGAGATGCCAGCCAGTCAACTGGAGCAGCGTATTGTACGTAACTTTGAATCGCTGGGCATGGGACTACTGGAAACGGGAATGGCGTGGTTCTGGTCAGATCGTCGGGTAAAACGATGGTTTACCGTTAATGGGCTGCACAATCTTACAGCGGTGCAGCAACAGGGGCGCGGTGCGTTAATCATCGGTGTACATTTTATGTCGTTGGAGTTAGGTGGCAGAGCGATGGGATTGTGCCAGCCAATGATGGCGATGTATCGTCCCCATAATAATAAGCTGATGGAGTGGGTACAGACTAAAGGCCGGATGCGTTCCAACAAAGCCATGATTAATCGTCGTGACCTACGTGGCATGGTGCAGGCATTGAAACAGGGTGAAGCAGTATGGTTTGCCCCCGATCAGGATTACGGCCCAAAAGGCAGCGTGTTTGCCCCACTTTTTGCCGTCCCTCAGGCCGCAACAACCAGCGGTACATGGATGATTGCCCGGATGGCGAAGCCAGCAATGATTACCGTGGTGCTGATTCGTAATGAAAACGGCAGTGGCTATGAGCTGGTGATCCAGCCGGAGCTGAAGGATTACCCCATCGGTGATGAACAGCAAGCAGCCGCTTATATGAACAAGGTCATTGAACGCGAAATTATGCGTGCTCCCAATCAATATATGTGGTTACACCGCCGGTTTAAAACCCGCCCGGATGGCGCTAACTCGTTATATTGATTATGCCTCCCTTCTTTTGAACCGGCTCGTGGCGTGACGAGCCGGAGCACTTCCCTTTTTACACTTCAAATAATATCACCGCGTGTCAGCTGCTGTTGCTTCCGTACAGTAAAACCACTGCACCATTTTTGATCATTAAACGTTAATTCGCCCCATTATGGGGCATTAAGTAAAGTAAACCTTCAGAATAATTCTAAATATTAGTAACCCTGTCTAACAAATTCAGGGTCCTGCAACTTTGGCATTAGCTTTGCAATATGGTGGTTGGCTAACGCCACAGACACCAAAAGTGCACCACAGCGTGCGCTAAACATAATAAAACGAATTTGCCACACAGGATGCTTTATGAAAAAAATGATGCTCTCCACTTTGGTTGCCGCTGCATCGCTGTTTGCAGTTGCGAATCAGGCACATGCTGGCACCACTCTGGATGCCATTAAAAAGAAAGGCTTTGTGCAATGCGGTATCAGTGATGGTCTGCCAGGCTTCTCCTTTGCTGATGCCAGTGGCAAATTCAGCGGTATTGATGTCGATGTTTGCCGCGCGGCAGCCGCTGCTGTTTTTGGTGACGCATCAAAAGTGAAATACACCCCGCTGACCGCAAAAGAACGTTTCACCGCATTACAGTCTGGCGAAATAGACATTCTTTCACGTAATACTACCTGGACATCCTCACGTGATGCAGGCATGGGCTTTATCTTCGCAGGGGTGAACTATTATGACGGCATTGGCTTCCTGACGCATAAAAAAGCCGGTCTGAAAAGTGCAAAAGAGCTGGACGGTGCAACCGTCTGCATACAGGCCGGTACAGATACCGAGCTGAACGTGGCAGACTACTTTAAAGCCAACAATATGCAGTACACGCCGGTAACTTTTGACCGTTCCGACGAATCAGCGAAAGCACTGGATACCGGGCGTTGCGATACATTGGCCTCTGACCAGTCACAACTGTATGCGCTGCGTATCAAGCTGGGCAAACCAGATGAATTTATCGTGTTGCCGGAAGTTATTTCAAAAGAGCCTCTTGGTCCGGTAGTGCGTCGCGGTGATGATGACTGGTATACCATTGTGAAATGGTCACTGTTTGCCATGCTGAATGCGGAAGAGATGGGTATCACGTCTAAAAACGTTGATCAGCTGGCTGCCAAACCGTCTAACCCTGATATGGCACACCTGCTTGGCTCTGAAGGTGACTTCGGCAAAGACCTGAAGCTGGACAATAAATGGGCCTACAACATTGTTAAGCAAGTTGGTAACTATCAGGAAGTCTTTGATCGCAATGTCGGTAAAGATAGCCAGCTGAAAATTGCCCGTGGTCAGAATGCGCTTTGGAATAAGGGCGGCATCCAGTACGCGCCACCAGTACGTTAATTCCCCCCTTTAACAGGGCACCGGCACGCCGGTGCCTTCGTCAGAATTTTCGTTACTGAGGTTTCAACATGTCTCATCGCACAACCGTGAAAAGGGATTTTTCATTTAGCAATCCTGCGGTGCGCGCCTGGTTTTACCAGATCATTGCAATTGTCGCTGTCGCTGGCGTAGCGGGGTATCTGATCCACAATACCCTTATTAACCTGGCGAGCCGTGGCATTACTTCCGGTTTTGGTTTCCTTGAACGTAGCGCTGGCTTTGGTATTGTTCAGCACCTGATTGATTACAGCGAAGGGGATACTTACGCTCGTGTTTTTCTGGTTGGACTGACAAATACGCTGCTGGTTTCAGCTCTTTGTATCGTTTTTGCTTCCTTCCTTGGCTTTTTTATTGGCCTTGCTCGTCTGTCAGACAACTGGCTTTTGCGAAAAATTTCTAATATCTATATCGAAACCTTCCGCAATATTCCGCCTTTACTGCAGATCTTTTTCTGGTATTTTGCCGTGTTGCGTAATCTCCCTGGCCCACGCCAGGCAGTAAGCGCTTTTGATTTAGCTTTTGTCAGTAACCGGGGGCTTTACATTCCCTGGCCAGAGTACGCTCAGGGTACCTTGCCATTCATCATTGCGCTGTTATTGGCTGTTGCCGGGACGGTTGCCCTGTTCCGTTATAACCGCTTATATCAGCTTAAGACTGGTCAGCTCAGGCGGACATGGCCAGCGTCGGTCGCCATGCTGATTTTATTCCCGGTCATTTCCTGGCTGATTGCCGGGGCAGCGGTGCACTGGGACATTCCAACGCTTCGCGGCTTTAACTTCCGCGGCGGGTTTGCTCTAATCCCGGAACTGGCGGCGTTGACTCTGGCGCTGTCGATCTATACTTCTTCGTTTATCGCTGAGGTAATTCGTTCCGGTATTCAATCAGTTCCCCACGGACAGCATGAGGCAGCGCGCTCGCTGGGATTGCCAAATCCGGTGACACTGCGTCAGGTTATCATTCCGCAGGCAATGCGGGTGATCATCCCGCCACTAACCAGCCAGTATCTGAATATCGTGAAAAACTCTTCGCTGGCCGCAGCGATTGGTTATCCCGATATGGTTTCGCTGTTCGCCGGAACGGTACTGAACCAGACAGGTCAGGCCATTGAGACCATCGCGATCACCATGGGCGTCTATCTGGTTATCAGCCTGCTGATTTCGCTGTTAATGAATATCTATAACCGCAAAATCCGCCTGATTGAGCGCTAAGAGAACGGGATAATTATGACTTTAGCTACTCACGATACTGCTCCGGGGCCGACAAATTCACTGTCACGCACTATCCGTTGGGCACGAAAAAATCTGTTCTCAAGCTGGGGTAACACACTGCTGACGTTGTTCTGTCTGTGGGTTATCTGGGCCGTTATTCCTCCGGCGCTGAACTGGCTGTTCTTTCAGGCAAACTGGTTTGGTTCAACGCGCGCCGACTGCACCAAAGAAGGGGCGTGCTGGGTCTTTATTCACGCCCGTTTTGGTCAGTTTATGTACGGGCTGTATCCTCATGAACTTCGCTGGCGAATCAACCTCGCACTGGTGATTGGCCTGCTGTCCATCGTGCCAATGTTCCTGAAAAGCCTGCCGCGTCGTAGTATCTATATTGCCGTCTGGGCAATTGCTTACCCCGTTGTGGTTTGGTTCCTGCTTTATGGTGGTTTCTTCGGCCTTGAACGTGTGGAGACCCGCCAGTGGGGTGGACTGACCCTGACTCTTATTATTGCTTCCGTAGGAATAGCCGGTGCTTTGCCGCTGGGTATTTTATTGGCGCTGGGCCGACGTTCTACCATGCCAGTAGTACGCTCATTATCGGTCATTTTTATTGAGTTCTGGCGCGGCGTTCCTTTGATTACCGTACTGTTCATGTCCTCAGTGATGCTGCCATTGTTTATGTCTGAAGGCAGTAGCATTGATAAACTTATCCGTGCGTTGGTCGGCGTTATTCTCTTCCAGTCTGCCTATGTAGCAGAAGTGGTACGAGGTGGTTTGCAAGCATTGCCTAAAGGTCAGTATGAAGCAGCGGAATCGCTGGCGCTGGGTTACTGGAAAACGCAAGGGCTGGTCATTCTGCCACAGGCGTTAAAACTGGTTATTCCTGGGTTGGTTAACACCATCATCGCTCTGTTTAAAGATACCAGTCTGGTGATCATTATCGGACTGTTCGATCTGTTCAGTAGCGTGCAACAGGCTACGGTTGACCCTGCCTGGCTTGGTATGTCTACCGAAGGCTATGTTTTTGCCGCACTGGTTTACTGGATTTTTTGTTTTAGCATGTCGCGCTACAGTCAGTATCTGGAAAAGCGCTTTCACACCGGGCGTACACCGCACTAAGGCTTAAAATGACACAATCACTGATTAAACAATCTGACGACGCGATGATGATTACGCTCGAAAACGTGAATAAATGGTATGGGCAGTTTCACGTATTAAAAGACATTAATCTTCAAGTGAAACCGCGTGAACGTATCGTTTTGTGTGGTCCTTCAGGATCAGGCAAATCAACGACCATTCGTTGTATTAACCACCTTGAAGAACACCAACAGGGGCGCATTGTCGTGGACGGTATCCATCTCAATGATGACCTGCGCAATATTGAACGTGTGCGGACCGAAGTCGGTATGGTATTTCAGCACTTCAACCTGTTTCCACACCTGACTGTGTTGCAAAACTGTACTCTTGCGCCAATCTGGGTACGCAAAACACCGAGGAAGGAAGCAGAAGAGTTGGCCATGCATTATTTACAGCGAGTACGTATAGCTGAGCATGCGCATAAGTTTCCGGGGCAACTTTCAGGGGGACAGCAGCAGCGTGTGGCTATCGCCCGTTCACTGTGTATGAAACCCAAGATCATGCTGTTTGATGAACCCACTTCAGCACTCGATCCTGAAATGGTAAAAGAAGTACTGGACACCATGATTGGTCTGGCAGAAGACGGGATGACCATGCTATGTGTGACGCATGAGATGGGTTTTGCCCGTACGGTGGCCGATCGGGTGATCTTTATGGATCGAGGGGAGATCGTTGAACAGGCTCCTCCACAGGAATTTTTCTCAAATCCGACATCAGAACGCACTCGCACATTTCTTTCTCAGGTTATTCATTAACACTCCAGGCCCGCTTCCCACTCCCTGACAGCAGGCAAGATGCTTATTACTGCCCTGTAAGCATACGCTTACAGGGCATTTTTTTGAGGAAGGTAGTGTGAACAATACTGCCCTTATTGTATTGGTGCCGATCGGCACTTTTTACAACTTCACTGCCAAAACCCAACCGGCAAAGCGCATATGCAACGCAAATAACCGTATGGGCGGTAAAGATAAGGGGTTAATCGTCTGGCGGGAAAAACCGCTCTGGCAGCACGTTCTGTCCCGGCTGGCGCCGCAGACAGGAAAGGTCTGTATTAATGCTAACCGTAACATGGCAATTTACAGGCAAAGCGGATTACCGGTGATCGGTGATTCTTTTCCTGGCTTTGCTGGTCCATTAGCTGGCATGCTCGCCGCTCTGGAGCATATTGACACTGACTGGGCGGCTTTCTCTTCCTGCGACACGCCAGCTCTGCCGTCCGACCTGGTTTCACGGCTGTGGCAGGCAAAACAAACGGCACCGGCTGTCTGGTCTCGTTCAGCAGAACGTGATCATCCGGTCATGGCCCTTCTCCATGTCAGCGTGGCCGAAACGCTGGCAGGCTTTCTGGCTAAGGGAGGGAGGAAAGTGATGTCATTTTTTGAGGAGGTCGGGGGCCACAGCGTGTCTTTCGATGACGTCCCGGAAGCGTTCACAAATATTAACTGCCCCGGCGATCTGCTTTCCTGAAACACCGCAATAATATTGCTTCTGACAGTGCCGACATTCAGTGACACCGGTGTTGTGCTCCGTCCGCGCTTCACAGTGCCACGCACACAGCAGCGGTTCTGGTGTTTTCTGTCAGCACCCGGTGCAGCGAAAGCGTGGTATGACGCTCGCGCATCAGCAATAGTTGTGCCTGATGATTATTTTTTGCTGCTCAGGGTGCACACATACGGCCCGGGACCGCTGGACGGGAAAAGACAAGGCGCAACATTTTATATCCCCGGCTTTTTATATTCTCCGCTTTTATTTC
>NZ_RHHM01000011.1 GCF_003846135.1 Erwinia psidii | reverse complement strand
AAACCGCCATTCCCGGCCTGATACATCTTCCTCCGTGAGAGAAATCAGCAGGAAACAGGCCTTCAGCCTCCCGGTGGGATGCCCACCCATCCATGATGAAACATTTTCAGCTGTTCAATGATGTCCCGACATTTCCCGGCGGTCATGCTATCCCTTTCCGGCTCCTGGCTCCTGGCTCCCGGCTCCTGATGCGCGAGCGTCATACCACGCTTTCGCTGCACCGGTGCTGACAGAAAACACCATAACCGCCGCTGTGTGCGTGGCCCCGGTTTTGCTTCTGTCCATAAGCCGTACCGGCAGCGGAAATAAAAGCGGAGAATATAAAAAGCCGGGGATATAAAATGTTGCGCCTTGTCTTTTCCCGTCCAGCGGTCCCGGGCCGTATGTGTGCACCCTGAGCAGCAAAAAATAATCATCAGGCACAATTTGCGCACAGAAACTGACGTAAAAAAGCCCTGTTCAATAACAGGGCTGCCACTGACCGAAACATGGACTTAAAGAATACGGCTGATTATCCTGTCTATACGGATACGTCGAAGCCGTCGAATTAACTTTCTGACTTTAACAGGATAGTCTGAAATACTTTCCAGATCGCTGAAATGCTGAACAAGCGTGGTGTGCTTACGAATTAAGCTCAGTTCTTTCTCCCGCTGACCGGCCAATTGCTGAAGAGGATCGTGGATCAGTACCGCATTTTCCAGATCCAGCCGCCAGGCACGTGGATTAAGATTATTTCCGGTAATCAACATCCACTCATCGTCAACCCACATCCCTTTAAGATGATAGCTGTTCTCGCTATCGCGCCACAGTCGAACGCGCAGCTGCCCACTGGTGACGTAATATTGCAGACGGCTGAGAAAACGACGCAGGTTGATCTCATACAGGTAAGGCAAGGCACCAATGATCTTGAATGGCTGATTTTGGGGAATATAGAAGTCGTTCGCGGTTTTATCACCCACGATGATCTCTACTTCCTTTCCCTGTCGCAGCAACCCGATAATGTTGCGTACCAGGATAGCCGGAAGGTTGAAATAGGGCGTACAGAGTGTCAGTTTCTGTTCGGTGGCAGGCATCAAATGGTAGATGGTTTTATTAAGCAAACTGTGTTTGCCAAGGCCAACAAGCGGTGTGACTGCCAGTTGCTCGTTGCCAGCATCACTTTTAAAATCATAATCAAATCCACGAAGGTCCTGACGAAACTGACGTGTTTCATTTTTGATTTCCGGGCTTTTGGGGCGCTGATGCTGATCCAAACGGTGTACAGCGTCCGCCTGAATGAGATTTTTATCTATCCAGTTGATTAGAGTATCGGTCAGACGTGGATTGGTCAGCAGCTGGTAACGATCATAGCGATATTTGTCATGTTGATGCAGATAAACATCGTTCAGACTGGCACCGGTGTACAGCAGTGTGTCATCAATCACCGAACCTTTGAGGTGAAGTACACCCAGTGCTTCACGGGTATTGACAGGAACGCCATATACAGGAAGATCGATATCCATATTTTTATCGGCCATCGCGCAGTACCAGTCAGCGTTGGTCGCAGCACGTGCTTCACCGATACGTCCACGCTGTGCACGATGCCAGTCAACAATAATTCTTACCTCCAGAGTTGGACGGCGTCGTTTGGCCTCATACAGTGCGGAAAGAATCGTGCGTCCGGCATCATCATTTTCCAGATAGAGAGCCACAATCCAGATTCGCTGAGTTGCACCCGCAATTTTTTCCAGCAACGCCTGACGAAAATCAACGGCGGAATAAAGCGTGGCAAAATCGGCAACCGACTGAGACAGTTTTGGCAGTTGCGCAAGGTGCTGTTGGTGTTTATTGCGTTTAAATTTAGACAGCATCAAAGTGCGTTTCTTCTTTGTTCATGGAGTGGCCTTTTGCCACAAAATCATTACCCTAACAGCGAATAGTATCATTAGTTAATGCTGAAGTCGGTAGTTTTACGTTTCCAGACACTGTACGGGCTTACCTAAAATTAGCGATAAACTCACTATTCCGTCTTCCAGCTGGACAGTAATGGTGAAGCCCAGTTTACGTGCCAGCGTAATCATTCCCCGATTGCCTGGCATAGTAATGCCATTTAGCTGTTGCAAACCATGCTCGCGGGCATAAGCGATCATTTTCTCCATTAACCGTCGTCCCAGCCCCAGCCCTTTCAGGTCGGAGCGCACCAGCACAGAAAACTCGGCATCAATATTGTCTGCGTCAGAAATCGCGCGCGTCACACCAATTATCTCTGCTGTCCCCTGATGCTCACGAATGGCGACAATTGCCATCTCCCGATCGTAGTCGATTTGCGTCATGTTAGCCAAATCGTCATGGGTAAACTCATTGATTTCACTGAAGTAGCGATAATAAAGATCTTCCTTAGTTACCCTGGAAATAAACTGCTGTAGCAGCGGTTCATCCTCTGGCAGGATCGGGCGAAACAGCAACTGCTCGCCATTTTTTAACCGGACAATCTCTTCCAGTTGCTGAGGATAGGGGCGTATGGCCAGCCTCTCATCAGGATCACCATCATAAGAAGCAAGTTGCAGGGTAACATCCAGCACAGAAAAAGTTTCACCAGTGGCGAGCAGGGGATGGATATCAAGCCGGGCAATTTCAGGACAATCAACGATCAGGTTGGAAACCTGTACCAATACTTTGCTCAGTCCGTGTATATCAAGGGGGAGGATGGCACTATGGTTGCGTATTTTCCCTGTCTTAATGGCGCGAATAATCAAATATCGGGCGAGAGTCATATTTAACGGCGGAAGCACAACCACAGCCTGTTGCTCTGCCTGCCATTCAACACCACCTTCGCCAAGCATAATAACGGGTCCAAATACCGGGTCCTGTTCCATCACTATACGCAGTTCCTGGGCTCCTGCACGATTCGCCATACTTTGTACCAGTAGCCCATTAATTCGGGCCTGTGGCAAGGCAAGCGTTACGCGATCGATAATAGCATCTGCTGCGTGCTCAACCTCTTCAGCGGAACGCAGGTAAAGCATTACGCCATGCACTCCAGATTTATGTGGAATATCAGGAGAACGCAGCTTAAGCGCAACCGGATAGCCTGCCTGGTTTGCAAGTTGCATTGCCTCCGCGCTGTTGCTGGCAATCCATGTTGGCAGGGTTTTTAAGCCATACGCCTGCAGAATATGCTGAGCCTGATGGGTATCAAGCGTAACGGTCCCTTCCTCAAGCGACTGATGAATAAGTTGATGAGCCTGAGCGGTATTCACCGCAAGATCCGCCGGCAAAGCAGGGGTTTCGCGTAGTTGCTTCTGATTACGCCGATACTCCACCATATGCATAAATGCCGTTATTGCGCCCTCAGGGGTGCGATAGGTTGGGATCCCTGCCTCACTGAAGTAACGGCGTGCCTCAGGTGCTGAAAACTCCCCGCACCAGTTAGTTAACAACGCGATCTGTTTTGCACGTGGATGGGTGTTTATGAGTTCGATCAAACGCTGTGCAGTCTGTGTGGCAGGGGCGACGGCGCTGGGAGAATAGATAATCAGCAAGGCATCAATATCATGACTTTCCAGCAAAATGCTTATCGCCTGTTGATAACGCTCGCGGGTGGCATCATCTTTAAGATTGAGAGGATTGGCAATGTTAATATCCTCCGGCAACCGGCGTTGCAGTTCGGCAAGTGTCTCTTTCCCCAGGGTGGCAAGCTTACCACGGTGCGCATTGAGCGCGTCCAGCGCAAGAGCGGCTGGGGCGGCGCCATTGCTGACGATCATCAATCGTTCGCCGCGCAATGGTCGCATGTAACTCAGTGTCTCTACTGCCGAAAAGAGTTCGTGGGTGTCCTGCACTCGCAACAGGCCTGCACGCTGAATAGCGGCATCCCATGCGCCGTCCAGTCCACCCCGTCCGCCCAGCAACTGTTGAGCCTGTTGTGAACGGCCACTTTTGATCACCAGGACGGGTTTGTTTCTTGACGAGCTGCGTGCCGCAGACACAAAACGCCGGGCATCATTCAGGTGCTCAAGATAGAGCAGGATGGCGCTGGTTTTGCCATCACGAGCCAGAAAATCAAGAAGATCACTCGCATCAATATCCAGGCTGTCTCCCAGTGCAATAAACCATGAAAATCCAAGCTGTCGCTGTTGAGCCCAGTCCAGAATTGTGTTCGAAACGGCGGCAGATTGGGAAATAAAAGCCAGCTTGCCAGGATAAATTGGTACAGGAGAAAAGCTGGCGTTCAGTCCCTGCCACGGGGCCAGCAACCCAAGACTGTTTGGGCCGAGCAGACGAATTTGCCACTGGCTGGCGCATTGCTTTAGCGCTTCCAGCTGCTGGGTAGGAGCGGAAAGAATGATACAGGCTTTACAGCCACGTTCTCCCAAAGCCCGTAAAAGCTGTAGGTTACGACTGGAGTGCGTACAAATTACAGCCAGATCGGGTGAGAGCGGCAGGCTGGCAACATCAGGCCACGCAAGGACGCCACAGACAGCTTTATATTTTGGTGTGACGGGGAGGACAGGGCCATTGAAGCCACCCGACAGTAAATTGCGCATCATCAGGTAACCTGCACGTTCAGGACGTATTGAGGCCCCAATCACTGCAATTGACCTGGGGCGTAACAGCGCTTCCAGTGCTCGTTGACTCATTTCTGGCTCCTGACGCAGGCGTTATCACGGATTTTAAACGCTTTTACATAGTATTGCTGCGTTTCCGTTTAAGCTATTGCAGCAGGGATCGCAAACTGAGCATCCTGATTCGCTTTCGGCCTGTATTTTGAATAAGCGCCTCATGGCGGCTTATCACTGAATACGCTGATTAAACGCAACGGTATCGATCCCTGTGGGCATCAGCCGTTTTTTTGATGCAACGGATGGTGCGGTTTTCCTGCCAGATAACGTTGGCGAAACAGATTAAAATATTGGCGTAGTGCCTGACCTGCGGCGCTGTCCCCGGCCTGAATCAATAACTCTGTTGCCACTTCTGCCGTGCAATGTTGGCCTTCAGCGTGTATTTGTCGCAGTTGATAGTTCGACGGCGTGGTTAAGGTCAGTGACATCAGCGGCAGATTGTCCAGCCACGGACTTTTACGAAACATTTTACGGGCTTCGCTCCAGGTGCCATCCAGCATAATAAACAGCGGTGGCTTACCGCTGGTGGGCGGGGTATTGATTACCTGACGGCCGGGTTCGGCATAAGACTGAGGGAAAACAACCAGCGGTTGCAGCTGTGGATTTTTGACTGCTGCCAGGAGCGCTGGATCCGGCTCAGTGCGTGACCAGCCAAACGCCTGTGTCTCTGGCAGGATATCGGCAATCAGTCGTCCGGTATTACTTGGTTTCATAGGTTCACTGTCGAACATGATCAGGCAAAAACGACTGCGAGCCTGTTGTGGTTGCAGGCTGGCGCAAAGACAGTTTTTTTTCGGTAGTAAGCAGCGCTGGCAGCGTGGTGTCCGATTACCACGGGCAAGAAAAGGGCGGGTTGCACGGGAAAGACGTTCAGCACGCAGACGAAGAACAGCGTTTTGAGTCATGGAGGCCAGTTTCATTAAAAACGCTATTCTATCGGAAATATAAGGAGATCAATAGTAGCCAGAGAGACCTGGCCACCGCCAGTCAGATCGTCTCATCAAGCCATTCGGTAAATGGCACTTTGGGCATGGCGCCGTTGAGCATATCCACCATCTGTCCCTGTTTGAAAACCATAATAGTTGGAATGCTGCGGATCCGAAAACGGGCACTGAGTACTGACTCAATTTCAGTGTTTACCTTCAGAAAACGAAGCTGCCTGCTACGTTCCTTAGCAACATCATTATAAACCGGCGCAAAATTTACACAGGGACCACACCAGGGAGCCCAGAAATCAACGACCACAGGAAGATCATCCTGTAGATATTTGTCGAACGTCGCCGTTGTGGCATTAACAACTTCACCGCTGAACAGCGCATTTCCGCAGTGGCCGCATTTGGCTACGTCATTGATACGTTCTTGCGGAACGCGATTGGTTGCCTGACATGAAGCGCAAACCGTATTCATAGATACACCTCGGTGAAAGTTAAATGGGGTAATCCCGAATAATTATGAAGAACCTTATCTCAGCCAACAAAGTGATTTGTTCGATGGGTATAATAGGCCGTGACTGACAATATATTGTGGCGTTTACCGCTTTGCGAAAAGGCGCCCGGATGGGGACATTTATCGGAAGTTGATAGCTAAGCGCTGCCACATCAGGTAATCTGCGCGCTGCGCGCTCAGCCAGGTGGAGGGAAAATGAACGACGAATTTAAAGGTAAAAGCGGTAAAGTCAAAGTGATGTACGTCCGCGGTGATGACGATAGCAGTAAAGGCGGACACAACCCCCGCACCGGCAAAGGTGGCCCTCGTCAGGATGGCAATCGTCGTCCTCGCAATGCTGAC
Organism: Erwinia psidii; assembly: GCF_003846135.1. GTDB lineage: Bacteria > Pseudomonadota > Gammaproteobacteria > Enterobacterales > Enterobacteriaceae > Erwinia > Erwinia psidii. Next base: position 155,334 of record NZ_RHHM01000011.1, on the reverse strand, counting down.
AGCTCGCCGTGGGGAGGCCGTGGGCGTGAAGCTGCACCCGGTGAATCACCCTGGCGTACGGTTTCCCGTGCGCCTTACGATGCCGATGATAAGCAGCAGGATCACGGTGGCATCAGCGGCAAAAGCCATATTGATCCGCAACAGATTCGTCGTCAACGAATGGAAGAGACGCGAGTATATGGTGAAAATGCCTGCCAGGCTCTTTTCCAGAGCCGGCCGGAATGTATTGTGCGCGCATGGTTTATTCAGGGCGTAACGCCGCGTTTTCGCGAGACACTGAAATGGATGGCGGCCAATCGTAAGGCATACCATGTAGTGGATGAGGCTGAACTGGCAAAAGCCTCCGGGACGGAACATCACGGTGGCGTCTGTTTCCTGATTAAAAAGCGTGTAGGGATGCCGGTCAGAGAGTGGCTGGCATCTGCGGGTGAAAAGGACTGCGTATTGGCGCTGGAAGATATCGGTAATCCACACAATCTGGGTGGCATAATGCGCAGTTGTGCGCATTTTGGCGCAAGAGGTGTGCTGGTGGATGATGCCGCCATGCTTGAGTCTGGTGCGGCAGTGCGCACGGCGGAAGGCGGCGCAGAGTATGTTCAGGCCATCAGCGGTGAAAGTTTTGCTTCTGGTCTGGATGCTTTCCGTAGAGCAGGTTACGCCATTGTGACTACCTCCAGCCACAAAGGCGTCCCACTGACAGAAGCGCAGTTACCAGCCCGCATTGTGCTGGTGCTTGGACAGGAGCGTGATGGCCTTTCCGACAGTACATGGCAGGAAGGAGAACTGAACGTATCCATTGGGGGCACAGGGAATGTTGAGAGTCTCAATGTTTCGGTCGCGACAGGCATTTTGTTAGCCGAATGGTGGCGTCAGAACGCCTGATAAAAATAACGGGTCATGGCGACCCGTTATTTTTCGAGCTTCAGTGTGAGTAACCGTCGCTGCTGAAGCCAAATGCTGACCCCGAAACCAACGCAACATCAGCAATTACGCTAAATCAGCCACGCAGATCCGGTCAGGATAAATAACACGGCCACAAAAATTGATGCATTCTTGCATTATTGTGAGCTTGCAGCTGTCACTTTGACCATGCGCTTATAGCGTACTCCTCGTTTGTGATGCTAATCCGCAAAGCGTCGTCCGAACCAATCAATGCCAGCGCATCCGCTGGCATTGATTGGAAAATAGTGCTGACTGGCGGCTGGGATGGCACTTGCCAGGCCGTTGCCGGCTTTGTTAACGGGAAAGCGCGGTAATCACCTCGTCTTCCTCCATTTTATCTATTCTGTTCAGTAGTTTATGGGTAATTCCTTCCAGCTGGGATTTTTCAGCAGAACTCAGACAGGACCACAGTAATTGCAGGCATTGATGCTGAGGTGGCAGTAGCTGTTGCAGGAATTCCTTACCTTTTTCAGTCAAATGAAGATGCAGACAGCGGCGGTCATTGTCACTTTCACGACGTTCAATCCAGCCACGTTTTTCCAGTTCATCGGCAATGCGGGTGGCGTTAGTGCGGGATGATCCCAGTGCGGAACTCAGTTCAGAAGGTTGAATACTGTGGTTTTCCTGGGCATCCAGAGTGATCAATGCCATGAACAATGTCTCGTTAATCCCCTGAGCCTTGAGCATTTTGTTGCGATTTTCCAGCAGTTTGCTCTGCATGTGCATGCAGAGTCGCGTCAGCATAATTTCCTGTAAAGGAAAATCCTTGTGACGGTTAGCGCGAAAATTTAGCATCTGTTCAATGGGGGCGAACGAACTTTCCATCTGGTGGGACCTCATTAGTTGCAACTGGTATGGTAGTGATAGTTATGAACGCGGTTTACGCCTGCCAACAGGACGTACTTTTAACAACCGCGCACACCATCTGTAATTTCAGGTCACTCCATAACCCAAGGTGCAGAGCAACGCCTGTGGCGTCACGTTGCAGGTATCATCAAAAGGATAACCTTGTAAGCCTGAACTCCACTGGGCAGGCTAAAATGTACGTAATGCTGAAAACCAGGTTGCATATCAGCATCTCTGTATCACAACATCCGTACTCATAAACCCCATCTCAACGGATGGGCTGAAATGAATGACCTGCAGTCAGAAGCGAAAAAAGTCTTCCGTCAATCAGCCAGTCGGGTAACAAGTTTTTGGATTCAGTCGGGCTAAGGACATCAATGCACAACAATGTGCCAGCCAGCGGATGTCTTAATAGTTTCATGAGGAAAAATAACCAATTTGAATAACTACGGTGCTAACCATACCAGAGAGTGTAAACGCTTAACAAGGCGCTGGTCCTGAAATTTATACAATTATTTACTCTTAAACAGAGAAATCCTGAACGGAAGCGTCCAAAACCCCCGTGGCCCTATCGATAAACCGCGGTTATGAAAATACCTATAGTGCATGGTGGTATTGGAAACTGTGCCGACGTTGGAGACGCTTCTACCGGTAAGGTTTGCCCTGGCGAGGGGGTAATAAACGCCTGTTGTCATAGACGTCATGCAACAGCTCCGGGAGGGAAGTCAGATCAAAATAAGTGCATCAGATATGAAGCAGCGTCAATGGCTTTGATAAAGCGTGGAAAGATTATTTTGCGGCTGCCTGAGTTTTTCACCCAGGTATCAAGCAGCGCCTGATGTGCTTTGATCCAGCTTCCACATGTGGATTGATATCTACGTCCAGTGGATTGTCACTGATGCACAGGTGAATTTCGTGCATTTGTATCGGCTACAGGCAATTTCATTTCAGCGAACAGTTTTGCCGCTGCCGGATTTTTTTCTGCCCGGCTTTGCCAGACCAGAATGTGCATTCGATTAATCGGGAAACCGCAATTTGTGCAACCTGGTATCGATATCTTTCTGCACACCGCACACCGCACATGGCAGAGAAGTGGCCTGCAGCCAAACCACATCGCGGCACGGTACCAGCACATTGCTTACCCGGTAAGGTGTTCAGGTGAAGTAGAGAATGGTCTTGCCCTGTTTAAATCGGGTGTCGGCAATCCGCGCGGAATTATTACCCTGACTATGCCCCATCTTGGTGATTAATCACCGCCTGACAGCCCCGGCCCGGCGTACAGCCAGCTAAATCCGCTATGCCATCCCGCTTGCTATCAAACAGTGGGTCTTTCAGCGGGTCGATAGTACGGATGTGATATTTATCGGTCTTTTTTTGTCAATAAGATACCTGGGCTGTATCTGAGACACAGGCGCCCTGGCGATAAAATTTACTGTCACCGCCAGCAGCTTGATACATGTCATCATGTAATGGTTGCTGTTGGTGGCAATAAAGGTTGCATCGCCGCAAGCAACAGAGGTGTATGGCACGTTGCTATTTTAAGGTAACCCTTACGAGTTGTTATGTAAGTTACTTTTGAGATAATGATCTCTTTTTATGCCAGGCCAGGTAAGGGAGTGCGCAGGTTTGTAGTAGCTGGGAAACATATTTCACCAGGAAACACAGAGTAAAAAGATAAATTATTTACCGCAGAGATATCTTTCAGTGAAATAAAGCGCATGAACATGCCATCTGTTTTTCCTCCCTGGAGGATCAGTCAGCTGATGGACAGCTGGTACGAAAGCAGTTAAGCGTGGCTGAGTTATTCAGCCACCCGGAGAGAAATTAAAAGTTCCAGTCTTCGTCTTCTGTATCAACGGCTTTGCCCATTACATAGGACGAACCTGAACCAGAGAAAAAGTCGTGATTCTCGTCTGCGTTAGGGGAAAGCGCGGACAGAATGGCAGGATTAACGGCAGTTAATTCCGCAGGGAACAGCGCTTCATAACCCAGGTTCATCAATGCTTTATTGGCGTTATAATGCAAAAACGTGTTGACTTCTTCTGTCCAGCCTACGCCATTGTATAATTCTGCTGTGTAGGCCATTTCATTTTCATACAGCGCCAGCAGCAGTTCCACAGCAAACTGTTGCAATTCATCTTTGCGAGCCTGACTCTCTTTTTCCAGTGCTTTCTGGTACTTATAGCCGATGTAGTAACCGTGCACCGCTTCATCTTTGATGATCAGACGGATAAGGTCTGCCGTATTGGTCAGTTTGCCACGGCTGGACCAGTACATTGGCAGATAAAAACCAGAGTAAAACAGGAACGACTCCAGAAACACACTGGCAATTTTCTTCTTCAGAGGATCATCATGGTGATAGTGCTCAAGCACGATATCGGCTTTGCGTTGTAGCGCCTGATTTTCTTCGCTCCAGGCATAGGCCGCATCCACGTCATTGCTGTGGCAGAGCGTGGAAAAAATAGAGCTGTACGAGCGGGCGTGCACGGCTTCCATAAAACTGATATTGGACATCACTGCTTCTTCATGGGGCGTTGCTGCATCCTCCATCAGCGCCGGTGCGCCGACGGTGTTCTGAATAGTGTCAAGCAGCGTCAGGCCGGTAAAAACACGGATCGTGAGCTGTTGTTCTTCAGCACTGAGGCTGTTCCAGGCAGGGATATCATTGGACAGCGGGACTTTTTCCGGTAGCCAGAAATTAGCTGTCAGTCTGTTCCAGACTTCCAGATCTTTTTCATCTTCGATCTGGTTCCAGTTGATGGCGTGAATACGTTTCAGTTTCATGATGTTATCTTCCGGGGCAGCGCGACTTGCCCCACAGGGTTATCTTACAGCGAGCAGGAGACGCAGCCTTCAACTTCTGTCCCCAGCAGTGCCATCTGACGTAGTCGGATGTAGTAGAGCGTTTTAATGCCTTTTTTCCAGGCGTAGATCTGCGCCTTATTGATATCGCGGGTGGTGGCCGTATCGCGGAAAAACAGAGTCAGTGACAGACCTTGATCGACATGGCGTGTGGCTTCGGCATAGGTGTCAATAATCGCCTCAGGGCCAATTTCGTAAGCATCACGGTAAAGCGCCTGATTATCATTATTCATAAACGGCGCGGGGTAATAAACGCGGCCTGTTTTTCCCTCTTTGCGGATCTCAATCCGTGACACAATCGGGTGAATACTTGAGGTGGCGTGGTTGATATAGGAGATGGAACCCGTTGGCGGAATAGCCTGCAAATTTTGGTTATAAATACCGTGTTTGATCACGGCGTCTCTCAGCTCAAGCCAGTCTTGCTGTGTAGGTAGCTTCAGGCCCGCGCGAGCAAACAGGTCGGCGACTTTTTCCGTACGTGGTAACCAGTGCTGATTGATATACCGATCAAAATACTCGCCGCTGGCGTAACGGGACTGTTCAAAGCCGGCAAAGTGTTCTCCGCGCTCCTGCGCAATCAGATTTGAGGTCCGTAGGGCATGGAAAGTGACGGTGTAAAAATAGAGATTGGTGAAATCAAGACCCTCTTTTGAGCCATACTGAATGCCTTCACGTGCCAGATAGCCGTGCAGGTTCATTTGCCCCAGACCAATGGCATGTGATTTTGCGTTACCCAGCTCAATGGAAGGTACCGAATGAATATGGCTCTGATCCGATACGGCAGTCAGGCCACGCACGGCGATTTCAACCGTGTGCGCAAAATCCGTTGAATCCATGGCATGGGCGATGTTCAGTGAGCCAAGATTACAGGAAATATCTTTGCCAATATGACGATAGCTGAGATCGTCATTGTACTCAGTCGGCGTGTTGACCTGGAGGATCTCTGAGCAGAGGTTGCTCATGTTGATACGTCCCGCAACCGGGTTAGCGCGGTTTACCGTATCTTCAAACATGATGTAGGGATAGCCGGATTCGAACTGGATCTCAGCCAGGGTCTGAAAGAACTCACGCGGATTAATAAAGGTACGGCGAATACGCTGGTCTGCCAGCATTTCATCGTACTTTTCACTGATGCTAATATCTGCAAATGGCTTGCCATAAATCCGCTCAACGTCGTAAGGGGAGAACAGGGCCATCGGCTGATGTTTTTTTGCCAACTGGAAGGTCACATCCGGGATCACCACACCCAGCGACAGGGTTTTGATGCGGATTTTTTCATCGGCATTTTCTCGCTTGGTATCCAAAAAGCGCAAAATATCAGGATGATGGGCATGCAAATAAACGGCTCCTGCCCCCTGACGTGCGCCAAGCTGGTTGGCGTAAGAAAAAGCGTCTTCCAACATTTTCATCACCGGGATCACGCCGGAAGACTGGTTTTCAATCCGTTTGATAGGGGCTCCGGCCTCGCGAAGGTTGGACAGCAAAAACGCCACGCCGCCGCCCCGTTTTGAGAGTTGCAGGGCGGAGTTGACCGACCGACCAATGGATTCCATATTGTCTTCAATACGCAGCAAAAAGCAGGAAACCAGTTCCCCGCGCTGCTGCTTACCACAATTGAGAAAGGTGGGCGTTGCTGGCTGGAAGCGCCCGGAAAGCATCTCTTCCATCAGGGATAAAGCCAGCGGCCGATCGCCTTTGGCCAACGTCAGTGCAACCATGCAGACGCGCTCGGTGAAGCCTTCAAGATAGCGTTTGCCATCAAAGGTTTTCAGGGTATAGCTGGTGTAAAACTTCCAGGCACCGAGGAAAGTGCTGAACCGAAAGCGATGGGCATAAGCCTGTTCGAAAAGCCTGCTGACAAAATCAAACGGATAGGCATTAAGTACGTCGGCTTCGTAATAGCCTTCAGACACGAGGTATTGCAAACGCTCTGCCACAGAAGCGAAGGCGACGCTGTTCGGCAGCACATGCTGCAAAAAATAGTGACGGGTGGCTTCGTGATCCTTCTCAAACTGAATGTTGCCTTCGGCGTCATACAGATTGAGCATTGCGTTCAGCGAGTGGTAATCCAGCACGGCTGGATTCGGGGTTATGCTTGTGCTTTCTGTCGCAGCCAAAATTCGGTGACTCCCTGAGATACGTTTGCGATGTCTTCGCTGGTGCCCAGCAGTTCAAATCGGTACAAACATGGAACCTGACATTTCTTTGAGATAATGCTGCCAGCCAGGCAATATGCCTCACCAAAATTACGGTTACCTGAAGCAATCACGCCACAGATCAGCTGGCGGTTATTTGCATCATTTAAAAACTGGATAACCTGTTTTGGTACGGCGCCTCTGGCGGAACCTCCCCCATAGCTTGGCACCACCAGAATATAGGGTTGATCTACCCGAAGGTGCTGCTCACCGTTCAGTGGGATGCGAAGGGCGGGCAAGCCAGTCTTCCTGACAAAGCGATGCGTGTTTTCAGACTGGCTGGAGAAATAAACCAGCGTTGACATCAGCTCAGCTCTGAACCGCTGAAAGCTGATGCAATGCGGAAATTTTATCGGGGCGGAAACCGCTCCAGTGTTCCTCTTCAGCCATCACAACTGGCACCTGGCGGTAGCCAAGCGACTTCAGTGTTTCCACTGCGGCTGGCTCAACGTCAAGATTAATCAATTGGTAATCAATACCTTGCTTATCCATTGCGTTTTTTGTTGCATTGCACTGGACACAATTATTTTTTGTATAAATAATAATGCGCATGATTCGTATTTACCCTTTGGCTTTGTTTGATGCCTTGTCTGGCGTGATCCTGCTCTGTTAAAGTCACAGGATACTATATGTAGCGTTTTTTCTGATGAATAATGCTAGATATAGCGTTGGGTAATTGCAACCCCGTAATAAGCAGGTGATTAGGACTTTTCTTGGAAGGTGCCTTTCCGGCCCGGTGATGACGGTGGTGAACCGGGCACAAAAATCCTCCGCCGTAACAATCAACTGTCGCCAAAAGTTGGACACCCAGGTCAGTAAGGTGCAGTTTGTATGACAAAATCAAAATATTCTTTTGAAACAAGGCTGGCAGCAGTCAATCACCGTCTGTTTGGAAAACATGGACACAGCTCACTGCTGTAGACTTTGGCGTCGAAACGACATCGTTCCGCCACATTTCTGAACCTTGAACCCGGGCATTTTTGAGCGCACTGACAATGAAAAAATCTTTCCCCACACGCACTGGTAAAGCGCTCTGCGAAATAGCGTCTGGCTGAGTTTTGTACCTCAGCGCTGAGGACGCTTATGTAAACGCTCCAAAGCGAGAAAAACGGCAAAAAGCCATGATAAACGATGAGTTAACGCCGGAGCGCGTTCTCGCTGGGAAAACAGGGCGGGCAGTGAACCATAAAAAGTGCAGTGTCTGATGGCAAAACTGCCACTCAGTGCTCTGAGCAGGGTGAAGAAAGACCGCTTATGGCTGCGGGCAACAGGAAACGCTGCCGCAATATCCTGCACTGTCACTTCAGTGCGGCAAAAGCGCATGAAAAATGGCTAACGGATGTTACAGTGTTCTCGTCGCAGGCCAGGAAGCTGAATTTTTCACCGATTCCTGAGCGTCCGGCCAGGAAATAATTTGCCGTGGCCTGTCAGAAAAGCCGGTGATGAAAATGGTCAAGCCTGTACGGCAAGAGGTGCTCTGAGAGCCAGCACAGGAACATACACCACTGACGCATTCGGAGCAGGGCTGGCAGTACCGGTTGGCAGGCGGCTGGGCAAAATTAACATCAGTGGCAACAGGGCAATGTCTGTATCGCCAGGGAAATTGCCCGGATAATGGCATCGCAAAAAATTTATTCGGCACAATGTAACCGGAGTGCTTTTACTGAATAATTTCAACACGATTGGCGATCTGAAGAAAACGACAGCAATCGGTATCGGTTTATAACCACCAACGCACAGTGAGCCTGGGTCCGGCAAAATACCCGACTCAGGCTTTGAGAGCGGCTTAATATGAGCCGTTTAGCTGTAGGGAGCCAGTCCATAAAACGGTGGGAATTTTTACAAAAAACCGCAAAGCTTAATGGCGTGAAGTGGTCGTGGCGATGAGCGCACCGACAAAAACGCCCAATGCTGCACCAATTCCGACACCATGCCACGGCTTGTCACGAACATAAGAGTCAACCTGCTCACCAGCGTCTTTTGCAGCCTGTGTAACGCGATGATGGCCGTTCAGTTTAGCGCGGGTCTCCTTAAGTAGCGTTTCCGCCTTTGCCCGTGCTGAATCAACCTCATCCCTGGTTTTACTGCCATATGATTTCAGCAAATTGTCCAGTGTATCGGCCAAATCGGAAACATCCTGACTGATATCAACAGTGTCGTTTTTGGGTGTCCGTTTAAACATATTTCTCTCCGCTGGAAATGAAATGTACGATTAACTGTAGACCACTGCGACCATTTTTAGTGGGCTGAGCCATAAAACAGTTCTTTTCTGGATTATTCCGAAAGCCCTCAGCATTTACGCTGTTGTAGAGTAAATCGCTTAGTCAGTTGAGAGGAGAAAGCATGTATTTACGTCCTGATGAAGTTGCCCGTGTACTGGAAAAAGCAGGATTTGAAATGGATGCAGTAACTGCGAAAACTTACGGATATCGTCGTGGCGACAGCTATGTATACGTTAACCGTGAAGCGAGAATGGGCCGAACTGCACTGGTTATCCATCCCACGTTAAAAGAAAAAAGCCACAGCTACGCCGACCCGGCATCTGATATTAAAACCTGTGAGCATTATGTACAGTTCCCAATGTACCTTGCCGGCGATAACCAGCATCACTATGGTATTCCGCATGGCTTCAGTTCGCGTGCTGCACTGGAACGTTACCTCTCCCAGATGTTCGGTTAATTTCTGCCAGCTCACTGTCATGCCAGACACAAAAGGTGTTAAACATTTCTTTATCACTTTAATCACCTTACATACTCTGGCGTTGCTTTACTGCAATGGAATCGGTATAACCCTGCTCATGTGGAAGTTCAGACGTCTATACGGATAACACAGTGATGCAGCAGGACACAACTCAACATTTTAAACGTACGATGAAGCCCCGCCATCTGGTCATGCTCTCCCTTGGAGGCGTGATTGGCACCGGTCTTTTTTTCAATACGGGTTACATTATTTCCACTACTGGCGCAGCGGGTACGCTGCTTTCGTACCTGATCGGCGCGCTGGTGGTGTATCTGGTGATGCTCAGTCTCGGTGAATTATCGGTAGCGATGCCGGAAACCGGTGCTTTTCATGTTTACGCCGCGCGTTATCTCAGCCCTGCCACCGGTTATACCGTTGCCTGGCTTTACTGGCTGACCTGGACCGTTGCGCTTGGCTCCAGTCTGACCGCCGCCGGATTTTGTATGCAATACTGGTTTCCTCAGACGCCCGTCTGGCTATGGTGCCTGCTTTTTTGCATTATGATTTTTGTGCTTAACGTGGTCTCTTCCCGCTTTTTTGCCGAAGGCGAATTCTGGTTCTCAATCATTAAAGTGATCACCATCCTGGCATTTATTGTGCTGGGAGCCGGGGCGATGTTTGGGTTTATCCCGCTAAAAGATGGCAGCAGCGCTCCCTTTTTCCACAACCTGACCGCTTCCGGTTGGCTACCGCACGGGGCATTACCGATTCTGATGACGATGGTGGCGGTTAACTTTGCCTTCTCCGGTACCGAATTAATTGGTATTGCGGCGGGTGAAACCGAGAATCCGCATAAGGTGTTACCCATCGCCATTCGAACCACGGTAGCGCGCTTAATCATCTTTTTTCCTGGCACCGTACTGGTGCTTGCCGCATTAATTCCGATGGATCAGGCCGGGATCGTTAAAAGTCCCTTTGTCCTGGTGTTTGAGAAAATCGGTATTCCCTGGGCGGCGGATATTTTCAACTTTGTTATTCTCACCGCGATCCTTTCAGCGGCAAACTCTGGTTTATATGCCTCTGGTCGTATGCTCTGGTCGCTCTCCAACCAGCAAACGTTGCCGCGCTGCTTCGCCAGATTAACCCGTCGGGGCATTCCATTGCTGGCCATTTCGGTGAGCATGTTGGGTGGTTTACTGGCGCTGTTTTCCAGCGTGGTAGCACCGGATACCGTTTTTGTTGCGCTGTCGGCTATCTCCGGTTTTGCGGTGGTGGCGGTCTGGTTGAGTATCTGTGCCGCACACTATTTTTTCCGCCGTGCACATCTGAACGCGGGGAATTCGCTCTCCAGCCTTAAATATCGTGCCCCCTGGTATCCGTTGACACCAATCCTTGGCTTCCTGCTCTGCCTGCTGGCCTGTGTTGGTCTGGCATTTGACCCATCACAGCGCATTGCCTTGTACTGTGGGCTGCCTTTTGTCGCGGTCTGCTATGGTGCTTATCATCTCACGGAGTTACTGAACAAACGCAATAAAGCGAGGAAGGTAGGGCATGTCAGCAACTGAATTTTCTGTGCAGCAGCAGGTTGCTTCCGGCCTGGTGTTGGATGGTGCAATGGCGACGGAACTGGAAGCACGCGGCTGCGATCTGACCGATTCGTTATGGTCAGCAAAGGTTTTGCTCGAAAACCCGGAGCTGATTTATCAGGTCCATCTTGACTATTTTAAAGCGGGCGCTCAGGTGGCGATTACCGCCAGCTATCAGGCTACGCCGCAGGGATTTGCCAGTCGCGGGCTTAACGAAGCGGATTCACTGGCGCTGATAGCCCGTAGCGTGGAACTGGCAATTCGCGCCAGGGCTGATTACCGTGCTGAACAGCGAAACACGGGAACATTGCTGATTGCCGGTTCAGTCGGGCCTTACGGTGCGTTTTTGGCGGATGGTTCCGAATACCGGGGGGATTACTCTCTGCCACAGCCGCAGATGATGGATTTCCATCGACCGCGTATCCGTGCGCTGGTGGATGCCGGCGTGGATATTCTGGCGTGTGAAACGCTGCCTTCCTTTGCCGAGACAGGCGCATTGGTCACGCTGTTAAAGGAGTTCCCGAATACACCCGCGTGGTTCTCCTTTACCTTGCGTGACAGCAAGCACCTGAGTGACGGTACACCGCTGAGTGAGGTGGCCGTTTTTCTGGAAAAGTGCCCACAGGTTGTCGCGCTGGGCATTAATTGCATTGCGCTGGACAAGGTGACGGCATCATTGCAGACGCTATCATCCCTGACCGCGAAACCCCTGGTTGTTTACCCTAACTCAGGTGAGCAATATGATGCCATCAGCAAAACATGGCACAGTGATGCTGCATCCTGTCATCTTATTGCTCATCTTGAGGCGTGGCAGAATGCTGGTGCAAAACTGATAGGGGGCTGCTGCCGCACCACGCCTGCGGATATTACCGCCATCGCGCAATACTGCCATTCACGATAATCTGCTGTAAATTTTCCTTATAACGCTCGCAGTTGTGGGGCGTTCATAATGAAAACACGGCGAACTCCGTTTAGACTGAATCTTAAGTTAATTTCTCAGGAATATTTATGAAAAGGCTGCTACTGGCACTGGCTTCAGCATGGCTGCTGAGCGGATGTGCAACCATTGTCGGAAATAAAACCCAGGATGTGGCGATCCAGACCTGGCCGCAGGGGGTGAAATTTGTGGTTCAGGATGAAACGGGAAGGGCTGTGGCAGAGGGCATAACGCCGAAAACGGTGACGCTTGAGAAATCGGACGGTAGCTATTTTGGTAAGAAGAAATATCTGCTTATGCTGGAACGATCCGGTTTCGTGCCGCAAACGATCCCACTCAAGGAGAGGGCAAACCTCTGGTACATCCTTGGAAATATTCCCCTCGGTGGTTTTCCAGGATGGCTGATTGTTGATCCCTTCAATGGTGGTATGTACAACATCGAACCGCCTGAGGTTAAAATCATTATGAATCCGGTCGGCGCACGTAGTTGAGATACCCGGCGCCCTGCTGTAGATTGCCGGGCGTGGGGATAATCATCCATTCAATCCGCTCTGGATATCTTTTTTACCGTGCTCTGTAAGCGCAATAAAGGCTTCACAGGGTTTCCTGAACCGGCAACGCATCACGTTTGTCCTTATTATTCGCCTGGTGAAAAAAACGTCGGTCTTCCCATTCCAGCGGTTGCAGTTTTACCGTGTGGCAGACATAAATTTTCCCGGTTGCTGATGCATTATGGTGCAGGAGGAATCACTGTGATGAGGCGAGAATGGCATGGGATAGCCAACGTGGTGGGAGCGACATTTGCACCGCCAGCCTTGAGCGCGCCGGCGGTTGAGAAACAGTTAAATCAAATCAGAAATTATAGCCAACCACCAGGTAGTAACCCCAGCCGGTTGATTTCACCTCAAACGGACCATTACCAAAGTTCAGCTCCTGGCCATCCGCCCATTGTCCCCCGTTATGAAACCAGCGTGCGACGAAAGAGTAGTGCCAGTGATCGTAGCCCAGTGAGAGAATATGGCTGGAAGCGACAGAATTACTGGTGCGGGAAGCATCAGATTCGTCACGCAGATGTGAACCCCAGTCAACGTTGGTAAAACCAATGTAGGTCAGATTTCCTCCCCACAGGCTGGTAAGTGGCACAAAGTACTTCACCTTAAAGCGGTAGCCATCCCAGCTGTTTTCATTGGCTGCACCATAATTTTCCCACTGATATTTTGCATAAACGTTCAGTGATAAACCAACATCAGAATGGGTATCAATATCGGTTCCCAGACCCATATACCAGGTATTCTGACGGCTGGCACTGTTGCGGCCCAGATCAAAAATATAGTTATTGGCAAAGTACCACTCTTTAAAAGGTCCGAAGCCAAGGTCAGTACTGGTGAGCTTGTCGATGGAGAAGCGGGGTTCAATCTCCATAAACAGGGGCGAACCCTTGTCCCAGATCCCACGGTCAGTGGTGTTTCCGGCACCAAAGAATTTAGGCACATCAATGTAGCCATAAAAGTCTAACCAGTCTTTTTTGGCAAAGGCTTCATATTCCAGATAAACATCGTTATTCAGCTGAGGCCCAAAACGGGTGTGATAACTCCCGACCACATTGGCGCTCTGGTGCCACCAGTCAGAAACATATTCAGCATTGTCGGTTGCAGCTAACAAACAGGTACTGTAGGAAAGTACCGCCAGAGCACCAGCCATCACAATTTTATATTTCATTATATTACCACATGCGTTTTTCCCCTTGTGCCGATGCATTACCGGGGGACACAAAGAAGTTGTTATCAGGAGAGAGGTGGGACGTTGTATTGACTGCATAAAATACCCGTCTCGATCGCTGCACCAAAGTACCGTCAGCCGTGAATAAGGAAATAGAGATTGCTTACGCATGTCAAATTTTGTTTCCTATCCTTTCAATAGAAATGTGATTTAAGTCACAAAAGAATTCAAGGGAGTGGCAGGATCCAACAATGCCACAAAAGTGTAATCTCTATGCTGTCAATATGGTTTTGCCTGTTGGCAACCACATTTCCCTGAAGGCGTATTCACTTTTGGCGGGTGAGGCAGAGAGAAAGGCGCGAGGTAAAATAAGAAAAAATGATAACAGGAACCGCTAAGGGAAAACAATCAAAGCGGTATCGCACAATGTTATAAACCTGTTTCCGGGGCAGAATCAATCTGACCCGCCCCGGAAACAGTGACAAAATAAGAGAGTATTTTATCGATTCTCTGAAATCATCTTACGCTGAGGTGGTCGTTGTTTCTGAGGTAGTTGATTCAGTATATGCTGATAACAGGGCAGTGATAAACGTTAATCGGGTATACAGACTGGTAAGCCCTACCACGGTATGGAAAATTTGTGATATCTCTCTGCCACTTGTTGCACTGGAAAGTGATTCAGCCGCACTTGCCAGTGAAGCTGAAATGGTTTCCATTACCGTATTCAGACTGCTAATGACATCGCTGGTTCCTGCACCACTGACATAATGCACTTCAGTGCAATTTAATTCTCTCATTACAATTCTCCTTTATGTATGATAAATAAATTTACTGATTACAGCGCAAATTATATTAATCCAGGTTAAATGATATGAATAGATATTTTTTTATAATTTTATTGTTATTTTTTTATAATTTTTTTTGATTGTCAATTTATTCTTATATTCTTTCTTGTTTTTGGTTTGTTTTTGATATCATATTAAGTTGTTTTTTTGGTGTGGTTTCCTGATATTATTTTGGTTCTTTCATCATAATAAGATGTTGTTATAAGTGATGAGGTGTGTTTATGCTTCTTTTATGCAATGGATAGCGAGGTAACTCTTTCTCTGATCTAATTTTTCTTATCTCGCCTGCTAAGATTTAATTTTCTTACTGTTTGAACTCAGGGAGTTTCATTTTTTAATAAAAACTGAAATGATGTTTCTGGCTATCAGAAGATAATCATGTTCAGAAAAGGCCATAATTAGCGGATATTACGCTAATGCCGTGAGATGACGCTATCTGCGGCAACAGATTTATCCAGCAGTTCACGTTGTCCTGAAAAATATACGGTTAAGGGCGTAATCAAAGCGGGCTTTTGCCGCGAAATTTGGTGACGTGAGGAAGTCCGGCTGACGGCTTTTAAGGGTAATCAATAACAGAGCTTTATCCGCAGTGCAGCTGCGTCCTGACTGACGCAGCACACACATGGTTCATGATCCCGGCATCCAGGCTCCGCTGGCAATAAACCAAATCAGTAGCGTGACTCCTGCAATACCGACGGCGGCGGGAAACAAATAGCCAATTCTCACATTCTGCTCCTTTACTGGAAGCTTTCGATGCCGGCTACCAAGGGTAGCGGCCATCTGTCATCAAATAGAAAACCATAACCAAGGCCACAATAACCAGCATTACTGGTACTAACAGATGTTTCACTTTATCCCCCAACGGCGTAATGGTTCTTTACTGACTACTAACACTAAGCGGCATATCTTACCCTGCGGACTGGATTTTAATTAGTGGAAGTTTATCCAGTGTTTTATAAACTGACAGCAACAGATCATAACATTAAAGGTCGTTTGGCTATGTTAAAACCCGTCATTGCTGCCTGCCTGCTCTGTGTTGCCTCTTCCTCTGTGGCGACCGTCCAGTGTGGTCCTTTCAGTATTGCAATGGTCCAGCCGGGCGTATTTTTTGTTAATCACGTGAAAGCCATGCAGGTGACAACCCGCTATACAGGTAAACCCGGTGACAGCGGCAACGTCAGATATTACTGGATTGTTAATAATACCCACGCGCCCGGAAAACTGGCTATGGAACACCAATATGCTCAGGGTAAAGCCACGCTAAACGTTGATGTTGTGCGTACCCGCAGTCAGCCGATCCGCATCTCTGGCGATTATGATTGCAGCGTGGTGAAGTGACCGCACGGCCCCGCGTTTGGCGCGATGTGGCGATCACCACTGACTTTCTGACAGGAAAGTATCTTTTTCACTGTAAAGGGTCACTATCGCCGGGCAAAAAAGTTTAACCTGCTGCTCAATGGCAAAAGTACGATAATGCCTGAGGCTACACTCGCCCACCTCGGATTCTGGCATAATACAGGCCCCGGCTAATCCTGTGCGGAACATCTCAATCACGAAGCGTGGTTCTGAAACTCTCATGATAATATTGATTTTTTTTATCTCGCTGTACAGTTGGTTGAGCAGGACCTCGTAAGTGCCTTCGCCACCTATACGTTGCAGCAAAATAAGCGGCAAACCGGTGAGATCGGTAAATGAGAGTGTCTGCTTTGAAAAATTATCAGCCAACTTGCCTGAAACAACCGCCACCGGTTTTATCGGTTCAAAATTATGGACGTAAAATGAACGTGCTTCGCGCGGAGACTGTATCATGGCGATATCGACGTTTTTTTTCAGAACCATCTCTTCAAGATGGCTGGAATCAGAAACCACCACGTCAGGTTCCCAGTCCGGGTTTTTGGCATAAAGGTTAAGCAATATCGAATTAAAATAACGCAGATAGAGATAAGAAACACCAATGCAGATGGTGCGTTTCTTTTGGGAAGCAATATCGATAGCCTGACGTGTGATGCTGTTTACCTGACTGAGAATTTCAGATGATTTTCGATATAAAAATAAACCTGTATCGGTCAGCACCATCTTTTTACTTGTTCGGATGAAAAGAGGTGAACCAATCTCCTCCTCCAGTTCCTGTAGCCGTTTTCCCAGCGGTGGTGGGGCGATATTCAACAACCTTGCCGCTTTACTGATAGAGCCCTGTTCGGCAATCACACAGAAATAGCGCATTCTTTTTAGATCCATTTTTCACCTGCATCTGGCATTGTTTAAAAATGGTCACCAGGATCTAAAAGCAACTACCCAAGAATGGGTTGAAGCGTTTTATCGTCAATGAATGAATAAACTCCAGTACCAGGATAATGGCATAACCAGCACCAGCCCTGGTAATAAATTTCCCACTGGCAGTGATTTTATGCCACTGATACGAAAACCAGCGGCCAGCATAATAAATCCACCGGCGGCAGTGAAGTCAGCCATCATCTCTGCATTGGTATGGGGTAGAATCAGGACGGCGGCTGAAGCAATTAAAAACTGAATGACCCATTGAGGTATAAATATTAAGGCAATCGAATAACCCAGTACCGTAGCAAATATGGCTGCGGTAAAAAGATCCATGATGGCTTTCACATACAGAATATTGGGGTCCTGCGTCATCCCTTCTGTCATCGCTCCAATAATTCCGGTGCCGCTGGCGCAGAAAAGCACGACGATAGCCACGAATTTCTCGGTAAAGGTATGTTGATCCATACCATTGTCCGGGGACAGCTTAGCGGCGATACCCCGTGCCATGTTACCCAGTTTACCGATGTATTTTTCCAGATACAGCAGTTCACCAATGGCAGCGCCCAGGATCATCGACAGAACAACAACAGGCATACTGTGGATTTTGACCAACAGAACCACCCCCAGCGCCATGGAAGACAGTCCAAAGGTCAGAGGCAACGCTTCCCGCAATCTTTCCGGCATTTTTGTCCCAAGAAAACCGCCTGCCAGTCCGCCAGTAATGATGGCGATGCTGTTCACTATCGGTCCTGTTAACATGTCATTCTCCTGATGTTTTTTTAGAGCAAACAAATTGAGCGGGTATACTGTTACAGCAATGGACAGGACTGTCCATTGCTGCACATCACTTCATAACACGTTGGAATCAACATGATAATGAAAGCGCTCCTTGCCGCAACGGCGTTCTGAATCGCTGATGTTGCGCTGACGTCAACTGTCCATGGGGTTGTTGCCTGTTTTTTAAAAATCAGGCAAAAATTTCTTTATGTCCATCTGTTTGAATTTTGAACGTTGGAAATGTGCTTTCAGATGGAAAGGCACGGTGCAGTCAAAAATAGTTTTGCAGGAACATCCTTCCTGAAGGATCGACGGGCTGTAGGCCGGTGTCTGAGAAGGATCGAGAGGGTGGCAACGTACGCCAGATATAAATGCGGTATCCACATCGCCCTGATAGCGGGTTTGCATCGCCCAGAGTACATCATCGGTGTCGAAAATATCGACATCCTCATCAACCAGAATGACGTGTTTGAGTTCAGAGAAAGCAGCAAACGCCAACAGGGCGGCCTGGCGCTGACGACCTTCATCTGTGGGCGATGATTTTTTGAACTGCATTACCGCCAGCAGCTTTCCACCACCAGAGGTATGTGCATGAACATTCAGAACCCTTCCCGGCATTGCCCTCTCGGTCATGTCCAGAATACTGGCCTCGGTAGGTATCCCTGCCATATTGACGTGTTCGCCACTTGGGCCAAGTGTGGTTTGCAGTATGGGGGACTTGCGGTGGGTGACTGCTTTAACTTTTATCACTGGCAGGGCTGCTTTGGCTTCGCCAGTATAGCCGGGAAATTCCGGCATCGCTTTGCCGGTGTTAGTGTTTTGATCCTCACGCACACGCACTCCGGGCAGCAGTTCTCCTTCGATAACAATTTCAGCATTGGCAATTGCTTTTTCATTGATGGCCACACAATCTGTTAGTTCCACCGGTTTACCGCGTAGCGCACCGGCGATACTCAGCTCATTAAAGCCCAGTGGAGTCGTGGGGGGTTCAAAGCACGCCGCAATATAAATTGCCGGATCGACGCCAATGCTGATACTGATTGGCAAGGGCTTACCGGCCTTTTCCGCTTTCTCACGAAACGCGTCAATATGGCGACCGGGGGTCAGCCACATGGAGAGTTCATCACGGCTTTGTATACACAGACGATGAATGGTGACATCGGAGTCGCGTGTTTGTGGATCAGAAGCGTAGCAAAGTCCCATAGTGAAATAGGGACCGGCATCTTCTTCGGTATTTGTCGGTGCCGGGAGCAGCTTACGGAGGTCAAAGTCAGGATCATCAGCACGCCATGTGATCTCCTGACAGGGAGCACAACCTCTGTCAATGACCACCGGTTCCACTGCATTTTTGACCGACTCTTTTAACAGAAAACCCAATTTTTCCGGTGGGCAATCCAGTAAATGACCAACGCGTTGTCTGGTAGACATTAAACCCGTTACGACCCTGATCCCAGGAAATCCTTTGATGGTGTTAAACATCATCGCCGGGCCTTTGCGTGTCGGGCGCTCACAGGTGCCGCCGGCGCCAACGTAACGATAAATACCAGATAACTCCGCGTGAGGGTCCACCGCCACCTCTGTACTGATTATTTCACCAGGCCGATTTTCCAGAAAAGCAATCGCCGAGCGTAAATCGTGGATGTTACTGATGTGCGTTTTATTTTCCGACATAACAGGCTCCTTTCCCTGATGAAAATAATTAAACCTATGGAAATATATGCCTTCATTAAAATATGACGTAACACTTTTTAGATAATGCCGGCAAACCTTTTTGGTTTAAGGTTGGGATTTTATTTTTTAATATCTGAATCAGAATGATAATTTGAAGCTATGGGCATGAATTAGTGGTTTATTCTGGGTTTTTATACCAAAAATGGCAGGTTTCTCTTTATTATGATTGCCGTTATTTTCGGCAATATCCCATCGGGGCCGTTTTCTGTGGGGGACGGAAAGTATCTGGAAAATATTGTTGTTAAAAGCCGATGGTGCTTATTATGAAAAATATTATTCCTGATGAATAAGGGACCGGTAACCGTGAATTTCTGTGAATGAAGCAGGCGTGAGATTACCACCGGTCATTTTCATGCTCTGCTAAAATGGCCCCCTTATCCTCCCTGTGCTGCTGATTATTGTCATCCGAACGATGGACTCAGCAGGCGAACGCTATTGGGCATCATGTCCGGTCGATAATCGCAGTGGCACAGATTTAATCCGCCGCTACCCTGTACTTTTTTTGTCTGCTGCCGATAAACAGAACGTGTGACCCGATGTGCCGCGCCTGAATGACAGAACATCACCCTGTCCCTCTCTGCGTGCACCGAGGTGGCTGGCGTATAACCAGAAAATAACTTCAGAGGTAGAGATGGATAATTTTCAAAAAGAGATTGATGAGAGAGCGAATCTCGCCTTATCCAACAAGTTCGAGCTTCTGCTGTTTCGTTTAGGGGCAGATAACAGCGAAGCGAAACCCGAACTGTTTGGCATCAACGTATTCAAGCTGCGCGAAATTGTACCTATGCCAACGATTACCAAAGCCGCGGGAATGAAATCTCCGTTGCTCGGGATGGCTAATATTCGTGGGCAGTTTATTCCGGTGATTGATCTGCCCGCAGTTGCAGGCTGCACCCCGGAAACCGGACTCAATTTGCTGCTGGTCACCGAGTATGCGCGAAGCACTCAGGCATTTGCCGTTGAGTCTGTTGATGACATTGTGCGTCTTGACTGGAGTCAGATTCACGCGGCTGAGTCGGGTGTCAGCAGCCGTAATATCACCAGTATCGCCTGCCTGGACAGTAAAACTAACAGCATGGCTCTGGTGCTGGATGTAGAGCAAATCCTGAATGACGTCATTCCGTCCGTGCGTGAAGTGAAAGAAGGCGATATTAAACTCAATTCCTTCAACATTAAACCGGGTGCCGTCGCTATCGTGGCGGAAGATTCCAAAGTGGCTCGTCAGATGCTGGAACAGGGGCTGAAAGCGATGGGTATCCCGGCGCTGATGCATGTCACCGGTCTGGAGGCGTGGGAGAAAATCAAGCAAATTGACCAGCAGGCGATGGCAAATGGTGAGTCAATCCACGACAAAATAGCGATGGTGCTGACCGATCTGGAAATGCCGGAGATGGATGGCTTCACCCTGACGCGTAATATTAAAACCGATCAGCGTTTGCGCAATATTCCGGTGGTTATCCATTCATCACTGTCTGGCAGCGCCAATGAAGATCATGTTCGCAAGGTGGGGGCCAACGGGTATGTGGCCAAGTTCGAAATCAACGAACTGTCATCGGTGATCCATAAAGTTCTGGAAGATGCACCGCGCTGACCTGAGCCAGGCGGTTATTTCTGAGGTTTATTACCTGGCGTTAACTCACTCATGTTCTGGGCCTCTTTTTGTGCATCGTCCGGTAATACAGGCGGGACACTCCGCCTGTATCAAAAATAAAAATAATGCATACCTGGGTCACAGGGTTAATACAGTATTCTGCATGTCACTTTTGTATTTCAGCTTAGTAGAAACGCAACACAACGCAGTAGTGACAGTAATGGATTAGCCGTAAAGGCACAGCGTTGTCATATCACTGTGCCGATGCTTTTTTGTCCTTTCACTGAAGGGGCAGGATGATGCAAAAACGGCAACCCTATCCTCTGACCGCAAGGCTGACCAGACAGTTGATGACAGCGGTGAGCAGAAAGCTGAGTCCCAGCGTGAGATAAACGCGTTTTTTTCGCTTTACCGCCAGTGCCAGCATCACCAGGGCAAGGATCAGAAACGGAGTGGCAGTAATAATATAAATTGACATGTACTCTCCTTGTTATTTCATGCGCTGGCAGTATAGCCTGCAGGAATGCGATGGACTGCCTTTTTATCTCTCTCAGTTGCTGCATAATCGGGATCCTCGCCCCGTTGAACCGGGGGCAGGCTTATGGCATCAGGACAAGTCCCTGGTTGCCTGGACATAAAGTGGCTGCTACCCTGTGAACCTTTGTCGTTTTTTCTTTGCCGCAATGCGGTACGCTTTGATGGATATTCAATGATCTGGTTGATGCTGTTGACACTGGTTGTCGTGTTTATGGTTGGTTTTCGTGTACTCAATTCCCAGACGCGCCGTGCTTCAAAGGCATTAACCCGGCGGCTGAATATTGATCCGGTTTACGTGGAATCACTGATCGCGTTAATGGGGCGTTCTGCCGGAGAGGAATTTGTTGCTTATATTGGCAGGGACAATGAAGCACATTTAAGTAATGCGGCAATGGTGTTACTTATTTATCAGGTGTTTATTGTTGATGAGTCAGACGAAGGCCTGAGCTTCTGGCGGGGAGTGCTACGCAAAGCCTACCTGCCAACTGAAATGTCGGGTGAACATGTGCGTCTGGCACTGGTGTTTTTACGCGATCTGGAGCCGGATCCGCAGGAAATGCACACTTTTCGCCTGCGATACCATAACCAATTTTCTTCGCCTGAAGACATTTCCGCTACCGGGGCCAGTAATGTTTATTCCATTCATTCCCGCCTGCAACGTCATCAGAAAATAAGAGATTAGTTTTATCCTGAGTGTGATTTGATTTCTTATCAGGCGCTGCCAGTCAGGACTAAATAGGGTCGGTCAGATAATCTGCTCAATTTTACATAAAAATAATTCAGCGGCTTTTTAAAGGCAGCAGCGCGTTTGAGTTAGCGCCATGCGATGTTTTTATATAATGGTCGTATCTGCCATCAGTCATCGCTGTGCCCCACGGGTTGGGCAGCTGATGACAACATCCCACCCTGCGTCGTTTGATGACTCTCTGTGTGTAACCTGTTACAGCGGATGTGCCGATCCGATCTTTGTCGGCAAACGGAAGTAAAGCTGTGGCTTGCCGGAGCGGGAGATTGCGGCAGGTGGGATGCAGGATAATACCCTTCAGGTGCAGGAAGTTCACTCGTGCCGCTTTTCTTTATGAATGTGATTTATTTTTTAACGCGGCGGTAAGGCTTGTGAGTACAGCACCGTGTTGTAGTGCAACGGTGGGTATTTCTGGTATTTATTTTTAGATTCAACAGGTTGAAACATACACGTCGGATATGCTGAATTTGCACACAGTGTTAAGATTTTGATAAACGCTGGTAAAGTACGGTAATTACGGAAGTTTTAGGATATTTAGAGATATTTTTGTGCTGGCGCTTAACCGATAGTACTTTCCAGCGGCGCATGAGAGGCCGCTGGCAAATGAGGATACAACCATGAAAAAAACGACGCTGGCACTTTTAATGACCGTTTTTACCGCAAGCACGTTGTTCTCCACCGTTACCAGAGCTGATGGACCCACGGTACAGCAATGGCATCAGCAGGGTGGGCATGATGGACATGGTGATAATGACGGACACGGTGGTCCAGGTCGTGGACATGACGATCGTGGCAGTGACGGTCGTGGAGATCATCATCGTGATGACAACCACGGTCGGGATCATGGGCCGCGTCGTCATTTTGAAGAGCGCGATCGCTTCGCCTGGCATGGGCATGATTTCCGCCGTGGTCGTCCACTGCCGCCAGATTTTCGTGGCGATAACTATCGGGTTTATGACTGGCATCAGCGCGGCCTGCGTGAACCGCCACGCGGCCAACACTGGGCCTACATTGACGGCAACTATGTGCTGATTGCCGCAGCAACCGGTGTGATAACAGCCATTCTGTTAAACGGTGCATACCAATAATCCCTCCTTTTGGCACCTTCGGGTGCCAGTGCATTTTTGCTCTCCATACTCCGCAGTACTTCCCTCTTATCACGCTGATTTGATGATTTTTTGTATCATTACGCAAATATTCACCAGAACCAGGCCAGCCTATTTGGTTCAGTTGGTATGTTTTTACGAGGCGTCAGGCTTCGATTGATTAAAGCCAGTGAGAGGCTGGAAAAAAGGGATTGCTGAAGTAAAAGTGGCAACACTCCTTCCTGACTTCACAATAATTAACGCATACGCTACGTGTGAAGATCCTGAAAGCCTTCGTGTGGAGTTGCACTCATCATTTGCTAATCAGACCAAATGGCTGGTTGCCGTGCTGACTGCCGGACTTCCCTTAGTGAAAAGGCTTTTTTAACGACTAACGACACGCCAACAAATCAAAAGCTGACCTGAACAGGCCAGCTTTTCGACGCCTCACTACTGGTGCGCAATCACTGACGCAATTACGCCAGTAGCGACGGCGATCAGCACATAGTTGCCGTCTATGTTTTGCCAGCGGTGGCCAGGAGGTGGTGCCTTCAGGCCGTGTTTCTGCCAGTCATTCACCTGATAACCGGGGCCACGATACTTAGACGCCAGCGAACGCCCTTTGCGGAATTCCGGGTGCGGCTTATGCTGCTTTGTCTGGCGGCGATCGTCGTTATGCTGAGGTTGCTCATGGTGTTGCGGCTGATCGGCATGATGATCGGCCTGCTGCTGACCTTGCGGCAGGCGTTTGATTTGCTGTGGATCGTCGTGACCGTTCTGCGGGCCTTCAGCAAAAGCGCTGAGGCTGGTGGAAGCGAACAGCAACGCGGAAAGGGCAATAATTCCAGATTTTTTCATCTACATTTTCCTACAATTGACCAGTTGTGTTTAATGGTGTTACTGATTCTGGGGACGGTTAAGGTCAGGACAAGTTCAGTTATCTGATAATAGTGCTTTTAACTGAATATTTACATTTTAATGGCAACAAAATGATGTGCTCTCCCTGTTTACTGGCGAATATTTTCGCTGAGAACACGGCAACAACATTATCACCTGACTGTCTGCCACCGGTGCAGGCCATGTGTGACGTCATCAATATGGTGTGCTTAAAAAGGGGTCTCAACCACCCCGCCATCCACCCGAAGGGCTGCTCCCGTGGTGGCGGATGAGAGCGGTGAACTGACATAAACCACCATGTTGCTCACCTCTTCCACGCTGGCGGCGCGTTGAATAAGGGATGTCGGGCGATTTTCTTTTACAAACTCCACACCCAGTTCATTCAGATCGGCGCCCTGAGCGAGCTGTTCTTCAAAAAACGCAGCAAAGCCATCAGAAAGTGTCGGGCCGGGTAGCACGGCATTGACCGTTACCCCGGTACCTGCGGCTGCTTTCGCCAGGCCGCGTGATAGGGCAAGCAGTGCTGTTTTACTGACGCCATAGTGGATCATGTCCGCCGGAATATTCACAGCCGATTCTGATGAGAGGAATACCACACGCCCCCACTGTGATTTGATCATCTGCGGCAAATAGGCTCGGCTGAGACGTACTGCTGACATCACATTAATATCCCAGATGTTTTGCCATACCTCATCCCCGGTGGCAAAAAAGTCCCCTCCAGGAAAAATACCGGCGTTGTTGATCAGAATGTCGCACGACGGTTCAGCGTTCAGCAGTGTTTTACAGCCTTCAGCCGTGCTTAAATCGACCACATGGCCTCTGGCCTGTGGTCCCAGCGATTTAACCAGTGAGCTGACCTGCTCCTCACTGCGTCCGGTTATCACCACAGCAGCGCCTGCGGCATCCAGCCCCTGTGCAATGCCTTTGCCGATCCCTTTTGTTGAGCCTGTGACGATGGCCGTTTTTCCACTCAGATCGATCTTCATCACTCTCTCCTTCAACAGGGCAAAAAAGATAAGTATGGACCAGCGCATCGGGCATTGCTGCAGTAATGAAAAAGAAGTCGGCAATTCATCTGTTTATTCATTAAGAGGTTAGCTGTTTGCTTATTGCACGGAAAAAGCCTCTTCCAGCATAAAGCGCTGTTGTTCTTTACTGTAAGTCACCAGCGAATTTTTGCTGGTTGAGCGTGCCAGTATCCAGTCTGTTTCAGTTACGGTGAGGACCGGCGCATCATGCCAGAACGGTGTGACCGCCCGCTCCTTCAGCCATTCAGCCAGCATTCTGGCGGGTGGCAGGGTGAAGCCGGGAAACAGTGCCGCAGTCAGATCGGCCATCAGCGACTGCTGCTGCTGATTTTCTGTTTTATTTAATATATGTAGGAAAGGCAGCAACAGACGACCACAGACCTCACCATGGTGATAATCTCTGATGGCACCCAGCTCACCGGCGATACCGTGGATAACCCCCAGTCCTGCCATACTCAGGCTCAGTCCTCCCAGCCATGACGCCATCATCATCTGCTCACGGGCAAGATCGCCTCTGGCATCCTGGTGGTCCAGATATGGCCAGCCGCTGATAAACGCGCGCATGCCGTTCAACGCCGTCTGGCGCGTAAACAGATTGCCCTTGCAGGATAGCCAGGCTTCAAACAGATGGGTAAAAGTATCAATAGCGCAGCAGGCTAACAGGTGAGCAGGGGCACCGCGCAGCAGGTCAGGGTCAAGAATGGCAATCTGCGGTACAAAGTTGGCATGACGTAACGAGGCTTTAACTTTATGCTCCGTTTTATCTGTCACCACGGCATTTTGCGTCACTTCGCTGCCCGTTCCGGCGGTGGTTGGGATGGCGATCAGCGGCAGCGTTTCCCCACTCAGTGAGGTATCACCGACCTTTTCCAGATAGCGCAGGGTATTGTGTGGATGCTGGCTCAGGGCGGCAAACGCTTTGGCAGCATCGAGTACACTCCCGCCGCCAATGGCAACGACCCTTTCTGCCTTGCCGCGCCAGCGGGAAACCCAGGCGTCTATTTCTGTGGGTGATGCTTCATGACTGACGATTTCATGGCCGATAAACAGTGGTTCCAGCCCGGACCTGAGTGCTTCCCAGGCCGGACCATGCAGAAAAGAATGTCCACAAAACAGCAGCGTTGGCACAGGGACGTGAGTAAGTAACGGTAACAGCTGACGCAGACTTCCCTGGCCAAAAAATGTCTGTCGGTTAGCAATCATCTGGCTGGCAATCATATTTTATCCTCGCAGGTCATAAGGCTGAAAGTGCCGGAAATACATAACTGACTGATTAAGTTGATATTAATTCGATATTTCAATGCGTTCATCAGAGGCGAGATCATGATAAGCAGACCGTGGCCTGATGATGGCAACGGCTTACAGCGCGCGTGACGGACAGCTGAAAGTGATCATTTTATCCTGTGGGGCGTTGATTGCACTGAATTGCGTATCAGAAATACGCTGTAGCAGCCAGCCCTCCCTGGTTACAGCAGAAGGAATATATTTTTGTTGGTCTGACGATTGCAGTGGACCACTCTCAAGCTGTAAATCGTCGGTTTCCACGCTGAATGAGCGGAAAAGATCGACAATCTTCCCGCGGATATTTCCCTGTGACTGGCCGGAAAGTGTCTGAATTTTTCCCTCACAAACCATACTTTTCTGTTCTGAAGTACAGCCGCCAGAGAGCAGGGTGATAAGGAAAAGTGGAACAAAGATTGACCGTGTTTTGACCAGTTGCCAAAGCATATAACGTCCTTATCAGGATGGAAATCAGGGAACCAGGGGACAACAGTAAGTCATGTTTGTTGCCAGAGGAACCCAGTATAGCTGGATCTGAACCCAGGCTGGACCGATGGTAAAGCACAAGGACAGGAAAGGCGAACGGCTGTTTGCACAAGACAATTATTATCAATTAGTGTCTTTTGGCTGAATCAATTCGAAAAATACGTAACAGAACCTCGCAAATGAATTGTCTGGTGCTACAATTCAGACAATATTGCTGTCTTTTGATGGTTTTTCCGCAATAAATAATTAATTTCAACTTCAAGTGCGAAAAATGCACGCGCTCATCGCTGTCAGGCAATAACCCTGATAACGGCTTTTATGCCTTGTTTCGCAATGATGTATTGGTGCATTAAGAGTGAGTAAACGTGT
This sequence comes from Erwinia psidii, assembly GCF_003846135.1. Lineage (GTDB taxonomy): Bacteria > Pseudomonadota > Gammaproteobacteria > Enterobacterales > Enterobacteriaceae > Erwinia > Erwinia psidii. The sequence goes on along the minus strand of NZ_RHHM01000011.1, from coordinate 127,919 downwards.
ATTCCTGGCGTCAGTTTGAGAAGCTTTCTGGCGATTAAACTTTATCGATCGAATCAAATCCTGTGAACAACAAAACGTCTGCTTTCCTGTTAACGCCACTGTTTTTCCTGCAACCCACTGCCAGTTATGCCGGGTCAGCGACCATGCAGACTACTGACACATCTTCACCGTCGCGAAGCGATTCGCTCATCGTTATCAAATCGCGCAAGGGATTATCTGAGCTGGATACGCCTGCAGCGGTGAGTGTGCTCAGTGGGCAGGATCTTCGTAGCAGTACGCCGCAGGTTAATCTGTCAGAATCACTGGCTGGCATACCGGGACTGCAAATCCAGAACCGCCAGAACTATGCGCAGGATCTGCAACTGTCGGTGCGGGGTTTCGGTAGTCGCGCTATGTACGGGGTGCGTGGGGTGCGTGTTTATGTCGATGGTATCCCGGCCACCATGCCAGATGGGCAGGGGCAAACATCGAACATCGATATTAATTCCATCGGTAAAGTTGAAGTGCTGCGAGGGCCTTATTCCGCCCTGTATGGCAATGCCTCTGGTGGCGTGGTCAATATTGAAAGCGAAAGCGGTAGCCAGCCAACGACGCTGACCGCAGGAACCTATTATGGTAGCTATGGCACCTGGCGTAACAGTATTAAGGCCAGTGGAGCTACCGGCGACGGCAGCCAGGCGGGAGATGTCAGTTACACTATTTCCGGCTCGCGCTTCACCACCCGAGGTTATCGCGATCAGAGCGGCACGCAGAAAAACCTGGGTAACGGCAAGCTGGGTGTGCGGATTAACGATGTCAGTACCCTGACACTGATGTTTAACAGTGTGTCGGTCGATGCTAACGATCCCGGCGGCCTGACCCAATCTGAATGGCAGGCAAATCCGCGCCAGTCACCGCGTGGTGAAATGTATAACACCCGAAAAAGTCTCGATCAGACTCAGGTTGGCTTGCGCTATGAGCGTGATATCAGCGAGAAAGATCAACTGACCCTGACGACCTGGCATGGAGAACGCCATACCACCCAGTATCAGTCGATTCCTGTTAGCGTACAGGCAAATCCGGCCTATCCCGGTGGGGTCATTGTGCTTGAGCGTAAATACTCCGGGGTGGATACCCACTGGAAACATGATGATCGCATTGGTTCCGTGCCGTTCAGCCTCACCGGCGGACTGGACTATGAAACCATGACCGAGCGACGGCAGGGCTTTCAGAATGTTATCACCGCCAACGGCGCTACGGTGCTGGGTGAGAAGGGCGACTTACGCCGGAACGAAAGGAATCTGATGTGGAATCTTGACCCTTACCTGCAAACCCGCTGGAGTCTGACACCACAATGGACACTGGACGCCGGTGTGCGTTACAGCACCGTCAGTTTTGATTCCACGGATTACTACATTACGGCAGGTAACGGTGATGACAGCGGCAGTCAGCGCTACCACAAAATGTTGCCAATGGGCTCGCTGAACTATGCAGTAACCGACGCGTGGAATCTCTATTTATCCGCAGGGCGTGGTTTTGAAACACCAACGATTAATGAACTTTCCTACCGCTCAATCAACGGTAGCGCTACCGGCCTTAATCTGGGGCTGAAACCGGCCACCAGCGATACTGTCGAGGCGGGCAGTAAAACCCGTGTGGGTTACGGCCTGTTCACCGCCGCGCTGTTCCAGACCAATACCGATAATGAGCTGGTGGTGTCAGAGAGTAGCAATGGCCGGACGGTTTATAAGAATGCAGGTAAAACCCGCCGCCGGGGTGTCGAACTGTCACTGGACCAGCAATTTGCCGAAGACTGGCAGATGAAAATGGCATGGACACTGCTGGACGCAACTTACCGTAATCAAACCTGTGACGATGAGCAAAACTGTACCCCTGCGGGGAACCGTTTGCCCGGTGTGGCGCGCAACATGGGCTATGCCTCACTGGCGTGGTCCCCTCTGGCTGGCTGGCACGCAGGGGCAGAGCTTCGCTACATGAGCAGTATTGTCGCTGATGATGCCAATAAAGCCAAAGTACCCGCCTATACCGTTACAAATCTGAAGAGCGGCTATCTCTTTAACTGGAACAGATGGTCGCTCGATACCTTCATCCGTGTCGATAACCTGTTCAATAAGGAATATGTCGGTTCGGCAATCGTTAATGAGGGGAATGGCCGTTATTACGAGCCTGCTCCGGGCCGAAATTACGGTGTTGGGGCGACGCTCGTTTACACCTTTCAGTAATCAGAAACAGCAACAACCTGCGTTGTGTATATCTGTCTGCCAGCGAGGCTCAAAATACCGTGACAGACAATCAGTATGAAACCGGTATTTATTACGATTCAACCTCAGCGTGGAATCGCAGACGTTAAATTTGGGAAAGGTCCATACTATGCATAGTAAAGCATCAGGATCACGCATTCTCGTGATCCTTACGGCGGTGTTTGCCGCTTGCAGTGGGTTGTATCTGCTGATTGGCGGAGTCTGGCTGGCCAGGCTGGGCGGCTCGCTCTATTACCTCATTGCAGGTGTGGTTGAGCTGGGAGTGGCCTGGCTGCTGTTTCGTCGTCGTGCTTCAGCGTTGCTGCTGTATGCGGTGTTTCTGCTGGCGACGCTATTCTGGTCACTGTGGGAAGTTGGCTCTGATTTCTGGGCGCTGACGCCCCGACTGGATGTCACCTGTTTCTTTGGCCTGTGGCTGGTATTGCCGTTTATTTATCGCGGTTTGTCCGGCGCTAAACATGGTCGTGGCGCGCTAAGTCTGGTTCTGGTGCTGGCGGTGGTCACGCTGATTTACTCCGTTTTCAACGATCCGCAGGAAATCAATGGTTCCCTCACACCACCGCAGGCTGCTGACATTCACACATCAGCGGAGGGGATTGCCGCTGGTGACTGGCCTGCCTATGGTCGTACTCAGGGCGGTACGCGCTACTCTCCGCTGACGCAGATTAATGACAAAAACGTTGGTCAGTTACAGGAAGCATGGACTTTCCGTACCGGAGATATGAAGCGTCCCGGCGATCCGGGCGAAATAACGGATGAGGTAACGCCCATTAAAATGGGGGACTCCCTTTATCTGTGTACACCACACCAAATGCTGTTTGCGCTGGACGCGGCCACCGGCAAAGAGAAGTGGAAATTCGATCCACAGCTGAAAACCAATCCTTCTTTCCAACATGTTACCTGCCGGGGCGTTTCTTATTATGAAACCCCGGTGGCGAGCGCTGTCGGAAGTAAACCGGCGCTCTGCGCACGGCGCGTATTCCTGCCGGTTAATGACGGTAATCTGTATGCGCTGGATGCGGAAACGGGCGCGCGTTGCCCGGAATTTGGTGACAATGGCAAACTTAACCTGCAACAAAATATGCCAAATGTTCGTGCCGGAGCCTATGAGCCTACGTCACCACCGGTGGTGACGGATAAGGTTATCGTGATTGCCGGCGCTGTGACCGATAACTATTCAACCAAAGAGCCGTCGGGTGTCATTCGTGGTTTTGATGTTAACAGCGGTAAACTGCTGTGGGCATTTGATACCGGTGCCAAAGATCCCAACATCCTGCCGCAGGACAAGCAATATTACACCGCTAACTCGCCGAATTCCTGGGCGCCTGCGTCTTATGATGCGAAGCTTGATATGGTTTACCTGCCGATTGGCGTGGCCACACCGGATATCTGGGGCGGCAACCGCACGCCGGAAATGGAACGTTTTGCCAGTGGTGTACTGGCTCTGAATGCCACTACCGGCAAACTTGCCTGGTTTTACCAGACTGTTCACCACGATTTGTGGGATATGGACGTGCCGGCACAGCCATCGCTTGCAGATATTACCGATCGTAGCGGTAATACGGTGCCCGTTATCTATGTGCCAGCGAAAACCGGCAATATTTTTGTGCTGGATCGACGCACGGGCAAAACAGTAGTTCCTGCACCGGAAACCCCCGTGCCACAGGGTGCGGCTAAAGGTGACTACCTCTCTTTGACGCAGCCATACTCTGCACTGACTTACCGTCCGCAGAAAAAACTGAGCGGTGCGGATATGTGGGGAGCCACGGTTTATGATCAACTGGTGTGTCGGGTGATGTTCCACCGCCTGCGTTATGAAGGGCCGTTTACGCCGCCTTCGGAGCAGGGCACGCTGGTCTTTCCCGGAAATCTGGGCATGTTCGAGTGGGGTGGCATCTCGGTGGACACCGATCGCCAGATTGCGGTGACCAACCCGATGGCACTGCCATTTGTCTCGCGCCTGATCCCGCGTGGCCCGAATAATCCGCAGTGGCCGGACAAAAACGATAATGGTGGCAGCGGTACTGAAACCGGCGTTCAGCCGCAGTATGGCGTACCCTATGGCGTGACACTCAACGCGTTCCTTTCTCCGCTTGGCTTGCCCTGTAAGCAGCCGTCGTGGGGATATATTTCTGCAATTGATTTGAAAACCAACGATATTGTGTGGAAAAAACGCATTGGTACTGTGCGTGACAGTTCACCGTTGCCACTGCCGTTCAAAATGGGTATGCCGATGCTGGGGGCACCTGTCGCCACCGCAGGTAACGTCATGTTTATTGCCGCAACAGCGGATAACTACCTCCGCGCGTTTAACGTCAGCAATGGCAAAGCGTTGTGGGAGGCGCGTCTGCCCGCAGGCGGTCAGGCAACACCAATGACCTATGCAGTAAACGGTAAACAGTATGTGCTGATTGCCGCCGGCGGGCATGGATCTTTTGGCACCCAGCTGGGCGATTACGTTATTGCTTATGCATTGCCGGATGAAGCTAAAAAATAATCCGGGCGTATGATGTAAGACGTACAGGCCGCTGATGGTGCCGGCGAGATCACACCAGGCAGCCAGATATCATCTATGATTGCAGTGGGCCAGTAAACGCAGAGGCAACCCTGAACCGGTTGCCTCTTTTTTGTGCGGAAGATTAAGCAGAGCGGACCTGCTGAATGAAAAATTAATTACGCCTTCAGGGGGGCGGCGTTTCGTTTGTTCACAGTCTGATAAACATTTCTTCCACAGCCTGGTACGACCAATGGGGCTGATTTTGTCCTCTTTTGATGCCGCCATTTGGCGCTCAGACAAGCGCTGCAGAAGAAGAGGGTAACGCGCTTAGCCAAATGTAAGCCAGGTTTGTTACAAGGAATGTCACGAAATTCAAAAAAACAGATGCCCTTTCCTCTCTGAAAGCTAAACCTTTTCCTCGCGGCGCGCTAATTTCTGCTTATTTACTTTTCTGGGGGCAATCTTAATTTTCAATTCAGGAATCTGCTCTATCGTTAATGAAACGTTGAACCAGCGCGCTCAACAACATGACACAATGTTTCGTGCCAGGTAAAAGGAAAGGTTATGAAAAAATGGGCCAATAATGATACGAAATTGTCATCAGGCTATAAAATCAATGCTGGTATAATTTCAACGGGTTACCGAAACAGCAGAAGGCATAGATCGCACACTCTGTTAAAGTAACCCCAGGCGACTGTTAAAGGAAGTTTGATCATGTCCGAATTTCTCCCCTTTTCCCGTCCGGCAATGGGTGAAGACGAACTGGCGGCGGTCAGTGACGTACTCCGTTCTGGCTGGATTACTACTGGCCCCAAAAATCAACAACTTGAAAACGCATTCTGTGAACTGACTGGCAATCGTTATGCGATTGCGGTGAGCTCCGCCACGGCGGGTATGCATGTAACGCTGATGGCACTTGGTATTGGCCCCGGTGATGAGGTGATTTCTCCCTCGCTGACCTGGGTTTCGACGCTCAACATGATTGCTTTGCTGGGTGCAGAGCCAGTCATGGTTGATGTTGATCGCGATACGTTAATGGTTACACCGGCACTGATCGAGGCGGCGATTACCCCCCGAACCAAAGCGATTCTTCCGGTGCATTATGCCGGAGCACCTGCGGATATTGATGCCATTCATGCGCTCGGCAAGCGCTATGGTATCCCGGTAATTGATGATGCAGCTCATGCGGCCGGTACCTGTTATAAGGGACGTCATGTGGGCGGAACGGGAACGGCAATCTTCTCGTTCCATGCCATCAAAAATATGACCTGCGCTGAGGGCGGACTGGTGGTGACGGATGATGAATCCCTGGCACACCGCATTCGCAGCCTGAAGTTTCACGGTTTGGGCGTTGACGCCTTTGACCGTCAGACGCACGGTCGTGCGCCGCAGGCAGAAGTGATAATGCCGGGTTACAAGTATAATCTGGCGGATATCAACGCCGCCATCGCCCTGGTGCAGCTGGAAAAACTGCCGCAGCTTAATGCCCGTCGCCAGGATATTGCTAAGCGCTATCTGCGTGAGCTTAAGGACACGCCGTTCCTGCCACTGTCCCTGCCAGAATGGTCACACCAACATGCCTGGCATCTGTTTATTATCCGCGTCGACAGCGCGCGTTGTGGCCTGACACGTGATGAGCTGATGCAGGAATTGAAATCGCGCAATATCGGTACCGGATTGCACTTTCGCGCGGCACATAGTCAAAAATATTATCGTGAGCGCTTCCCGGCGCTTGCGTTGCCTGCAACCGAATGGAACTCGGCGCGCATCTGCTCCATCCCATTATTTCCTACAATGACCGATGACGATGTCAGCCGTGTAATCGCTGCACTGCGTGAGATCGCTGAGAAATTTCATGACTGTTGAACAATCTATTAATAAAGTCTCCGTAGTAATCCCCGTTTACAACGAAGAGGAAAGTTTGCCAGAGTTGCTCCGTCGAACCGGCGATGCCTGTGCTCAGCTGCCGATGGATTACGAAATTCTGCTGGTCGACGATGGCAGCAGCGATAACTCTGCTGCGATGCTGGTAGCTGCGGCAGAGGAAGAGGGGAGCCATGTGGTTGCCATCCTGCTTAACCGCAACTATGGTCAGCATTCGGCAATCATGGCCGGTTTCAGTCATGTCAGTGGTGATTTGATCATCACGCTGGATGCTGATTTACAAAACCCACCTGAGGAGATCCCGCGTCTGGTTGCCACCGCAGAGGAAGGCTATGACGTGGTGGGAACCGTGCGTCAGAACCGACAGGACAGCTGGTTTCGTAAGAAGGCTTCGCGGCTGATAAACCATTTGATTCAGCGAACCACTGGCAAAGCGATGGGCGACTATGGCTGTATGCTGCGTGCCTATCGTCGCCATATCGTTGATGCCATGCTGCATTGTCATGAGCGCAGCACGTTTATTCCTATTCTTGCCAACACCTTTGCCCGCCGGGCTATTGAGATCCCGGTACTGCATGCAGAACGGGAATTTGGCGATTCTAAATACAGTCTGATGCGGCTGATAAATCTGATGTATGACCTTGTCACCTGCCTGACGACCACGCCATTGCGTATGCTCAGCGTAGTGGGCAGCATGATTGCGCTGGCCGGTTTTGCTTTTTCTTTACTGTTGATCGCGTTACGCCTGTTCTTTGGTCCACAGTGGGCTGCTGAAGGCGTGTTCATGCTCTTTGCCGTACTGTTTATTTTTATCGGTGCGCAATTTGTCGCTATGGGGTTGTTGGGTGAATACATTGGACGTATTTACAACGATGTTCGCGCCCGTCCCCGTTACTTTATTCAGCGAGTAGTCAACTCTTCCCATTCCGCCTCCACTGAGGACGATAAATAATGAAAGCCGTTGTTTTTGCCTACCACGATATTGGTTGCATTGGTATTAATGCGCTGGTCAAGGCTGGTTATCAGATTGATGCAATTTTTACGCACGCTGATTCTGCCGCAGAGAATCCTTTTTTTGCCTCAGTAGCCCGCACGGCTGCCGATTTTGGCATCCCGGTATTTGCGCCTGAAGACGTTAACCACCCGTTGTGGGTTGATCGCATCAGGACAATGGCACCGGAGGCGATTTTCTCTTTTTATTACCGCAATTTGCTGTGTGAAGATATCCTCAATTGTGCGACGTCCGGGGCTTTTAACCTGCATGGATCACTGTTGCCAAAATACCGGGGGCGTGCGCCACTGAACTGGGTGTTGGTCAATGGCGAAAGCGAAACCGGCGTGACGTTACACCGGATGACCGCTCGCGCCGATGCCGGAGATATTCTGGCACAGGAGAAGGTGCTGATTGCTGCCGACGATAATGCGCTGACGCTGCATCGCAAACTGAATGCCACGGCGGAACAGCTGCTGGCCGACAGTCTGCCGGCGCTCAAGGCAGGCCAGCTTACCGGTCGGGCACAGGATCACAGCCAGGCTACCGTGGTCGGTCGCCGCAAACCTGAGGATGGTCGGATTGACTGGTCGCAATCCGCCGAGGTTGTCAACAACCTGGTGCGGGCGGTAACGGAGCCGTGGCCGGGCGCGTTTGGCTACGTTGGTTCAGCAAAATTCCTTGTCTGGAAGGGTAAGGTTCGTCACGATCAGCCTGCGGCAAAAGCCGGTACGGTGCTGTCGGTCAGCCCACTTATTGTGGCTTGTGGCCAGGGCGCGTTGGAAATCGTTACCGGACAAAGCGAGAATGGCGTTTACATGCAGGGAGCTCAGCTGGCACAGACGTTGGGCCTGGTCAGTGGAGCACTGTTGAGAAATCAGCCGGTGTCGGCCATTAAACGCCGTACCCGCGTGTTGATCCTCGGCGTCAATGGGTTCATTGGTAACCATCTGACCGAACGTTTGCTGAAGGATGATAACTTCGATATTTACGGTCTGGATATTGGTTCTGATGCTATCAGCCGCTTCGTGGGCCATCCACGCTTTCAGTTTGTGGAAGGGGATATCAGCATTCACTCAGAATGGATTGAGTATCACATCAAAAAATGTGATGTGATCCTGCCGCTGGTGGCCATTGCCACACCAATCGAATACACACGAAATCCGTTGCGCGTCTTTGAGCTGGATTTTGAAGAGAATCTTAAAATTATTCGTGACTGCGTGAAATATAAAAAACGTATCATTTTCCCTTCCACCTCAGAAGTTTATGGTATGTGTACCGATCCGAACTTTGATGAAGACAGTTCCAGCCTGGTGGTGGGGCCAATCAACAAACAGCGCTGGATTTATTCCGTTTCCAAACAGCTGTTGGATCGGGTGATCTGGGCTTATGGTGATAAAGAAGGACTGCGTTTTACGCTGTTCCGCCCGTTTAACTGGATGGGGCCACGCCTTGACAACCTCAACGCGGCACGGATTGGCAGCTCACGCGCTATCACCCAGCTTATCCTCAATCTGGTAGAAGGCTCGCCGATTAAACTGGTTGACGGCGGTAAACAGAAACGCTGCTTCACCGACATCAGCGATGGTGTGGAGGCGCTGTTCCGCATTATTGAGAACAAAAACAATAACTGCGATGGGCAGATCATCAACATCGGTAACCCGGACAACGAAGCGAGCATCCAATCGCTGGCGGAACAACTGCTGGAAAGCTTCGAACGTCATCCGCTACGTAATCAGTTCCCACCTTTTGCCGGTTTCCGCGATGTGGAAAGCAGCAGCTACTACGGAAAAGGTTATCAGGATGTTGAGCACCGCAAACCGGCTATTCGCAACGCCCGACGTCTGCTGGGCTGGACGCCAGTCGTCACCATGGATAAAACCATTGACGCTACGCTGGATTTCTTCCTGCGCACCGTTGACGGCGTGGAAGAGAGTAAATGAGAAAGGTTGGCCTCCGTATAGATGTTGATACGTGGCGTGGCACCCGTGATGGTGTTCCTAAACTTCTGGAAATTTTGGGTCTACATCGCACCCAGGCCACTTTTTTCTTCAGTGTTGGTCCCGATAACATGGGGCGTCACTTGTGGCGTTTGTTGAAGCCGAAGTTCCTGTGGAAAATGTTGCGTTCCAATGCCGCGTCACTCTACGGCTGGGATATCTTACTGGCAGGTACGGCCTGGCCTGGACGCAATATTGGCAAAGGGCTGGCAGAGGTCATCAATGCCACAGCAGATCATCATGAGGTAGGGCTACATGCCTGGGATCATTTTGCCTGGCAGACCTGGGCGGGTGTCTGGTCACCAGAGCAGTTGATGCGCCAAATCAGGCTGGGACGGGATGCCTTAAGCCTGATCTCTGAGCAGCCTGTTACCTGTTCCGCCGTGGCGGGCTGGCGCGCCGATGGGCGTACCGTCGATGCCAAAGAGGGGTTTCATTTTCATTACAACAGTGATTGCCGTGGCAGCACGCCATTTTTGCCGCTGCTAAGCGACGGCAGCACCGGTACTGTCCAGATCCCGGTGACGCTGCCGACCTGGGACGAGGTGGTCGGCTCCACGGTCAGTAAAGCGGACTTTAATGCCTTTATCATCGACCAGATCCGTCAGGATCGCGGTACGCCGGTTTACACAATCCATGCTGAGGTGGAAGGAATAGTGATGAGCGATCTGTTCAGCGATCTGCTGACGATGGCGAAGCAGGCGGGGATCCAGTTTTGCCCGCTGAGTGAGCTGTTACCTGACGATCTCTCCAGCCTGCCGACAGGAAAAATTGTCCGTGGTAGCCTTCCTGGTCGTGAAGGATGGCTTGGATGTCAGCAATTCATTGAGTGATTTTGTATGAAAATGATGAGAAATGGCTTTCTCCTTTTGCTTTTGTTTTCTCTTTACTATCTGATCCCACTGGAATTTCGCCACCTGTGGCAACCTGATGAAACCCGCTACGCAGAAATTAGCCGTCAGATGCTGGCCAGTGGAAACTGGGTGGTCCCGCATTTTCTCGATTTGCGATATTTTGAAAAGCCGGTTGCGGGTTACTGGATTAATAACCTCAGCCAGTTAATTTTCGGTCACAATAATTTTGCGGTGCGCTTTGGATCGGTCTTCTCCATCACCCTGACGGCGCTGATGGTTTACTGGCTGACGCTTCGTATCTGGTGCTGTCGTATCACCGCAGTGATAGCTGGGATCATTTTTCTCACCAGCCTGTTGGTTTATGGCATTGGCAGCTATGCGGTGCTCGATCCAATGATCACCTTGTGGCTGGTGGCAGCGATGTGTGGCTACTGGCGGGCTGTGAATGCGCCGACGATGGGTAAAAAAGTACTGGCCTGGCTGTTGATGGGGTTGGCCTGCGGTATGGGCTTTATGACCAAGGGATTTCTGGCGCTGGCGGTGCCAGTAGTGGCTATTCTTCCCTGGGCTATCCAGCAGAAACGTTTCAAAGAATTGTGTCAGTTTGGTCCGCTGGCGGTGGCGGGTGCGGTGATAATCAGTACCCCATGGGCGATAGCCATTGCACAACATGAGCCGGACTTCTGGCACTACTTCTTCTGGGTTGAACATATTCAGCGTTTTGCCGAAGACAATGCGCAACACAAAGCGCCGTTCTGGTATTACCTGCCCATTCTGGTACTTGGCTGCCTGCCGTGGCTGGCGCTGTTACCTTCGGCGTTGCACAACGGCTGGCGTAACCGGCATGAAAACAGCGGCAGTCTTTATCTGCTCAGCTGGGTGGTGATGCCGCTGCTGTTTTTCAGCATCGCGAAAGGCAAGTTGCCAACCTATATTTTGCCGTGCTTTGCGCCACTGGCCGCATTGATGGCACGACGGGCTATGCAACTGGTGCAGAGCAGAAGCAAAGCGCTGTGGGCAAATGGGTGGATCAACCTGATTTTCGGGTTGCTTTGTGTCATCACCATCGTCGGCTTCCTTGCTCCGTGGGGGTTATCAAAACATCCCCTGTATGGCCATCATGAAGTACTGAAAGTGGTGCTGGCGGGGAGCGCTTTTTTACTGTGGGGCCTGATCGGTTTTCTTACGCTTAAAGCACCAACGACGCGCTGGGTCTGGGCAGCCTGTTGCCCGTTGGGACTGGCTCTGGTCGTTGGGCAGGTTATACCGGATCGGGTGGTGGACTCCAAACAGCCGCAGCAGTTTATTCAGGGGATGAAAAACGAGATCGGCACCAGTCGCTTCCTGCTGGCGAACGGTCCGGGGATCGCTTCCGGGCTGGCATGGGAACTGCAACGCAGCGATATTCTGCTCTATCAGCAGCGCGGTGAGGTGCAGTATGGTCTGAGCTATGCCGATGCGCAGGATAAATTTGTTTCGGACACGGATTTTCCTCAGTGGCTGGAAAAGCATCGCCATGAAGGCCGAGTCACGCTGATTCTGTTGTTGTCGCGTAGCGAGCAGAACAGTGAGCGTGGCTTACCCAGGGCAGACTTCAGTTACCGGCAGGGAAGGCTGGTTATGTACCAGTACAATCAGACGCCATGAATATGCTGCTGGTAGTGTTGGCCAGTTTGTTGAGCTGTGGCGGTCAGTTGTGTCAGAAACAGGCGGCTCACCATGGTCTGCTTAAGGGAAAAAAGCACCTGTTATTCTGGCTTGGCTTGAGTGTGCTGCTGCTTGGCAGCGCCATGCTGATATGGCTGCGTGTGTTACAACATGTGCCAGTCGGAGTGGCTTATCCGATGCTGAGTCTGAACTTCATTCTGGTCGTGCTTGCCGCACGCTGGCTCTGGCAGGAACCGGTATCATCGCGCCGCTGGCTGGGCATCTGTCTGATTGTGCTGGGGGTAGCCGTGATGGGAGTGTATGCCTGATGGGGATTATTCTGGCGTTGTGCAGCGTGCTGTTAGTTAGTGGTGCACAGTTACTGATGCGCTGGTCGATGATGCATCTGCCCGCCATCAGCGAGCTGTCGCTGTTTTGCGATGCTTTACTACAGCTGCCTCCTGCTGCTCTGGGACTGGCTGTCGGCCTGTTGGCGTATGCGCTCTCCATGCTGTGCTGGTTCCTGGCACTGCAACGGGTGGCGATGAGCAAAGCCTATCCGCTACTCAGTTTGAGCTATGTTCTGGTCTGGCTGGTTGCATTGTCCCTGCCTGCGCTGAACGAAACCTTTAGCTGGGGCAAACTGGTGGGCGTAATGCTGATCTTCAGCGGACTGCTGCTGGTGTGCTGGCCTGCTGTCAGCGAAAAACGCTGAGGTAAAACCTTGCCAGTTTTTCCGTCCGATTCATTCTGTGCCGCCCAGACGGAAAAACCACGGCGTTATAATACGGCAGCATTGCTCAGGATAGCCACTTACAATCCTGTATCCGGGTGTGGAATTGATGTTTTACTTCTCCACCCCGGAAATAATGGCATCCAGCGCTGACAGATCGATGGTAAGATTTTTATATTCCTGACTGTCAGGATGGGTAATTTCGATAGTCTGTTTTTCTTCACAGCTGATGCGGGCTTCTTCTGCCCGAAACGACAGGACATGACCGCTCACCTTCTGTTTTTCATCAATAAAATGAAAATGAAAACCGGCAGCTGAAATACGGCCGTAAAGTTCCGGTGTCCAGAATCCCACCAGCCTGCCTGTAATATTCAATAATCTGTCTTCCTGTTGGGTGTCGGCCATCTGAATGATGTCCCGCTCTGTGTCTGCCGTTGGCTGCGGACGCCTGATCACCATCTCATTAAATTGTGCCTCAATACACACGGCCAAAAATAAATTCTGTACTGAGATTTTTTCCCTGAGCAACAGAGCCGCATTGTCCTGGGTAATGTGCCGCACCCCGAAGGTTTTCTCAGGATGGAAGGTGGTAATCTGCACAAAAGGGACACAATGCTTATCCAGTGGATGGGGCTGTTTCCCGGCCGTTGCTTCCCAGACATCGCCCTGAAATATGGTCAGTTCACCGTTAATCGCTTCCGAGCAGCCCAGTCCAAAAGCGTGTGAATCAAGCAGTTCCCGAAGATGACATTCCCCCTGAACATGCCCGGCCATCAACGCGCCAAGAGTAGAAAACTGGAAAATTTTACTCATAAAAACCTCTGCCATTCACGTATAAACCCGTCCATAGCCGGACGTTGAGCGCGATGCTGTTATAAAGCGATTACTTTTATCAGTAAGGAATATAGCAGGTCTGCCCTGGTTAAAGTGGACTCTATGGGCAGCGGGAATATATTCATGCCAGCATCGATACCGGCTCTGTTGTTAGCCATATCATCACTCTCATTACGCAGAGTTTATGCGGGGTGATTTTATATTTTTCACCGCGACCCTTATTCAAAAAAACGATAAGTTGCAGTGTAATAAAGTCTGAATACTGCACGGGACTGCCGACGGGAAAAATTGAACGCTGTATCGGGCGGGAGTGGACGTAATGATTCACTGAATTTTACGTTGAAGGCTTTTCGTCCGGTCCGCCGTTGCCGCGGTAAACAGCATGAAATAGTGTAACGTTATCGGTATATTCACAAATGCGTCTTACTGTTATTTTTATTCTCATGGAGAAACTGCATGAAATTTCATGGCTGGCTGCCGTCGGTTATGCTTACTGTATCCGCAAGCGGTGCCGCAACGACTTATCCTTTAAAGGTTACCGATATGGATAATCAGCAGATTATTATCCGGCAGGAACCACAGCATATTATTCTGCAGGATGGCCGGGATATTATGTCACTGGCGCTACTTGATCGTGAAAATCCATTTAAACGGCTGGTGGCCTGGAATAATCTGCCGAAAAAACAAGACCCCCAAACCTGGGCGGTATTGGAGAAAACCTGGCAGCAGGCCAGCAAAATTATTGATATGGGTTTTAACGATCAGGGGCAGGTCAATCTGGAAAGTGTGATTGCAGAGAAGCCGGATCTGATGATAGCCCAGCTACGGGCAAAGCCCGCTCTGCAACAAACCGGCGTGTTAACAACATTGCAAAAGCTTTCTGTTCCGGTGGTGTTTATTGACTATGAGCTACACCCGGCACAAAACACCGCCAACAGCATCACGCTGATGGGCCAAATCCTGAATCAGGAAGCAAATGCCAAAGCCTATACGGATTTTTATCATCAGCACTGGAATGCGCTGCAACAAAAAATTGCCGGGATTAAGCAGAAACCAACGGTATTTATCGAGCCTATTGCGGGTAACAGTGAGAATTGCTGCTTCACTCACGGTCATAATGGCTGGGGTGGGCTGGTGGAAGCGGTGGGAGGCAAAAATATCGGTTCCGATCTGCTACCCGGCGCTTCAGGATTTATCGCACTGGAAAAGATCATCGCCATGAGGCCGGATGTTTATATTATGTCCGGTTCCGCCCGTCCCAATAAAAATGTACTGCCGTTTGGTTACAACTCCTCACCGCAACGGCTGGCCGCCACCTTTAATAAATTGATCGCCCGTAACGGTCTGCAACAAATTACGCCGGTGAAAGACGGTAAGGTTTATGGCGTTTATCATCACTTCTATAATCACCCCTATAATATTATCGGCATGGAAATACTGGCGAAGGATCTCTATCCGGCACAGTTCAGCACTCTTAATCCCACCGCCGATTTTCACCAGATCATTTCAGGCTTCACTAAAATTCCTGATGAGAAAGTGATATTGAGTTATTCAGCGACACAAAAATAACCATCAGCCATTTCCTGAGCGAAAGGTGATATTTTATCGCCTTATCGCGTTATTATCACACTGATAATATTTCTTCCGGGCTGCTTAATCATGTCGAACATTTTATCCCTGCTCAATGCACAGAGTATTTTTTTTATGCAGGATGACACAATGCTGCTGGAGCCTGTTTCTCTCGCGATCAACGCGGGGGAGGTTCTGCTGGTTGCGGGCCCCTCTGGCTGCGGTAAAAGTACGTTGTTGAAGATTCTCGCCTCATTGCTGACAGCCTCAGGCGGCGAAGTCCTGTTCAACGGTCAGTCCCTGAAGGGGATCGCACCGGAAAAATACCGCCAGAAGGTATCTTACTGTTTTCAGACGCCAATGCTGTTTGGTGAAACGGTACATGACAATCTGGCTTTTCCTTGGCTGATCCGCCATAAAAAGGTCGATGTGATGGTCATAAAGCGCTGGCTGCATCAGGTTAACCTGCCCGTAGCGATACTGGATAAGAAACCTGAGCAGCTTTCAGGAGGCGAAAAACAGCGAGTAGCACTGTTGCGAAATTTGCAGTTTTTGCCTGACGTATTGCTGCTTGATGAAGCCACCAGTGCATTGGATGAAGAGAACAAAAATCTTATTAACCAATTAATTAGCAGTTTGGTACAAGAGCGGGGTATGGCGGCGATCTCTGTCAGTCACGACACGGCAGAAATCTGCCAGGCACAACGTTTACTCACTTTGCAAAAGCCGGTTGGGAGCACAGCGTATGCATCAGCATAATATTACTGACACTTCGCTGATGCTGGCGTTTTTGCTGGTGGTAATTGCGTTGTTGGTCAGCACAAAAGAGAAACTGGGACTGGAGAAAGAGATTCTCCTGAGCGTCGTTCGTGCCATCGTGCAGTTGACCATCGTCGGCTACGTGTTGAAATATATTTTCGCGCTGAATAATGGCCTGCTGACGGTGCTGATGGTGTTATTTATCTGTATCAACGCCGCGCTGAATGCCCGTAAACGCAGCCAGAATATCGACCATGCTTTCATCCTGTCATTTTTGGCTATTACCCTCAGCACCTCACTGACGCTATTTATGCTGGTGCTGAGCGGTGCGATCGCGTTTGTACCGATGCAGGTGATCCCTGTCTCTGGCATGATCGCCGGAAATGCAATGGTGGCGGTAGGGCTGTGTTATCGCAATCTTAACCAGCGCTTTTATGATAACCGACAACAAATCCTTGAAATGCTGAGCCTCGGGGCATCCACCAGGCTGGCCTCCGTAACCCTTATCCGCGACAGCATTCGTGCGGCGATGATCCCAACCGTTGATGCTGCCAAAACCGTCGGACTGGTCAGCCTGCCCGGAATGATGTCCGGGCTGATTTTTGCCGGTATCGATCCGGTCAATGCGGTTAAATACCAGATAATGGTCACTTTTATGCTGCTTGGCACCGCCAGCTTTTCAACGATTATTGCCGCATACCTTGCCAGGCGATGTTTCTTTACGGAGCGGGCTCAGTTAAAACAGTTGCGCTAAAACTGGCCACCGTACTTTTTTTAGCCACACCATTAACAATATCGTTGGCGTTATCTTTTTCGCCTGCGTCAGCAGGTGCAGGCCGGTATGACAGTGGGGTATATCAGTGGCGAGCGCGTCGCGGTGAGGCAGGCGTTTATACATGCGCAGGTTAACTGCGACTCTGATTGCAGGAAAACAGAAACTTCCAGCGCGATAACAGTGGCTGTAATTCAATCGTAAACAGCGGCAGGGAGGGCCGGGAACCCGGCCTCAAATAAAAAAGCATTTAACGACGGCCTAAAATCTTTGCAGCAAGAAAACCCACGCCAGCGGCAATCGCCAGAGAAACGAAGGGAGATTCCTGTGTTTTACTCTTCACGCAGTCCAGAGCGTCATCCATCGCACAGGATGCACGCGCTGCTTTCTGGCGCACCCGGCCTTTAAATTCATGCTCAGGAGATTCCACCGCTTTACCAAATTCTTCCTGACCTTTGCCCAGAGCTTCTTCGGTTTTATCTTTCACTTTATCTGACAAACTCATACTGCCTCCATCTGATGGCATGTTTCCTGATTAAACAGATTTAAAGCGTAGTCTATGGCAGCCAAATTACCGCAGCGGTTATGTTTAAAAGTATGACTGGCTGCATATTCTGCAGCCACGGCCAACCCAGGCTTGCAGGCCTTCAACAGTAATATTCCCGACCATTGCCAACACTGAAGTGAGCAAAGGTGAAACAGTCCACTGCAGCATGGTGGTAAGTCTACGGGCATGATTTTTATCGCGTGCGTTATGAATGGTTTTCTGTATCAGGCGTCGTTCACTACCGGGGATGGAGGCTATGATCGGCATCGCTCAGTTCGGTGAGTGATTTGGGATATTCAGCGATTGAAAAGACTTGCACAATTCGGGCTGAGTTCCCCCTTAGTGATCTACATATCAGGCGCGGTTATTTAGCAATCTTCTGTATTGCTGCTGTTTATTCGACGACGGCTAATTAACAACAATAATTGCTTATAATTTCGGTATGAGGATATACTATGACATTGAAATATTATAGCTTTTTACTAAAGTCAAATTTTTAATGATAATTTAAAATAAAGCTTGTACTAAAGCAAATTTGCTACATTTTGGTGCGGATTTGGCGACCTTTTACCCTTACTGAGCGCTTTCTCCGTTAAGCGGTTTAATTCATTCTACTTTATTGAACTGTTTGGGGAGTTTGCAATATGGACAGTGAACAAATTGAAGCTATCCCGGTAGTACCTGAACTGTCCCTTAAAGGTACTTCAGAAGCCATTCTGCGATTGGGCGAGCGCCTTGCAGAAACAAAATATAAGATTGATATGTTAGGCAAAACCGGCTGGGGGGAATTAACTGCAAATCTCCATGGCCTGGAGGCGAGTGGCGAGTGGGATGGCCCTGACGATGCATTAACTTTTTTCAGTAAAATATTTCCTTTTGCTTTGCTGCCGACAGAAACTGAGCCGCTGGGTGTTTTCCGGGTACCTACAGAACGGGTTATTGGTCGCAGCTGGCGCTGGTGGCCAGATCATCTTAATGCCAACAGCGAAGCCCGTTTGGTCGAACACCTCAACGGCCCCTCCGCAGCGGAAAGTACCTGCTGGTATTTTGTGGGGGCACTGGGCGTCCTGTTGGCCGCTGAAGGACAAAGCCGCGTCAACTATTGTCGCCAGCGGGGCATCCCATTTATCACGGCGCGGGTCAGTTATCTGAACTATCCCCCTGCCGACCGATTCAGACTCTATCATGTTAATAAAGGTGAGATCCGTCAGAGTTGGGTGGTGTTCGGCGATCGCTACCTCCAGGTCGTTCAGTGGCCCCGCATCACCTTGCCTTTATTGAGTACCTACGGTGTTCACAGCGCTACCTGGCCAATGACGTTTCCATCCATCAGCCGGATATTTGAAGAGTTGTATTTTCCTGAGTCAGTAGGGGATTTTGTCACACCCTGCATTGATCTCGAATCGATAAAAGCGAAGATCAGAACTGAACAGGAAGCGGAGAGACGTGCTGTTAAACCGGTAAAAATGGCGCTCAGTGATATGGACATTAATAACATTTTGCCAGTGACCATGACGCTGTTCTTCTTTTTTATTCTGTCGTTGGTAGTGGCAGGATTAACGGTAGGAGAGGGCTGGGCTGGTCGGGTGAGTATGATGGTGTGCGGCGTATCGGGAAGTTTACTCCTTTTTCTGGCAATGCCGGTGTTTCTGGTCAGCCGTCGTCACAGGCGTGATGTTCATGCTGAGGCAGCGGACCGACCCGTGTTATCAGAAGAACCGTCGCCTGTTGAGCAGCAGGTCTGAAAGGGACTGTCAAAAAATACCTGTGGTTGCTGCAGGCACCATGTGGATTGGGCAGCAGAATGGCAGATTTCTTCTATACTTTTATTTCTCAGGTTGCACGGTAAACATCAAACTTTACTTACGATTCAGGAAAGTATAATGAAAATCATTCTGTGGATTATTGCCATTATTTTTATTGTCGGGCTGTTAACGATAACGGGTGTGTTTAAGATATTGTTCTGATAAATCTGCGGCGGCATTGTCAACTACTGTCCCCCCGATGGAACTGGAATGCCGCTACAAAAAATGTCTGATTTTCGGATTTTGCATCCGATGCGAGGCAATTAATATCTTCCTTTATTGCTGGCGGTTCGTTGTGGAACAGGCAATCCTTCAGTGTGATTGGGTTATTGCAGCTTGCGCATATGGCCCCATGGTGGTTACCTAATCCGTCACCATGTACTGTAAATATTATCCTTGTATGACCGCATTTCCAGCATCGGATTCTCACGTGGCCCCTCTTCCTTTGTCGCTCCTGAACTGTAGTGATTTTACCAAAAATCAATCGATGATCGATAAATATTATTAATCATTGGTTCTTTCTGAATATTGCTGTTAACAGTATGATTAAGATAGGTTAACCAAATGTCGTTATATTAAGTGGCGCTAATTAACGATAAAAAATTTTTTTTTGCTGTATTTATTTTAAAAAAACTCATTTTTACTAAAAAAGATGACCGTTGCTTTTTTTTTGCATTTTCTCAATAGATTAGGAATTGGTTTTTTGTTTTTTCCTAAAAGCAAACAGGATTTTACGTGCGATAAAAACTCTTTTTTTATATGTATTGTGATCATCTCTGCCGGTATTTACAAAAAAAGCATTGATTGATAAAAAATGCGGCGTTTATGCATTGTTTATAACAGATGATTATAATGCTGAACTTCTGACTATCAGATTTCTAATCATTTTTTGCGAGTTAACCGCATTTTATAAATCAACGCCGGATGTAACGATCGTGAAGCTATTCAGGTTTTCTTTATTCATCACAATCCTGTCCCTGGTACTGGTGATGAACAGTGGGGTTCAGGCCCAAACACTGGGGACGGCTATCACTGCAACCTGGCAGTCATTCAGTACTAACGTCAGCATGAGCTGGAATGAGCCGCAGAGTTACGAGCTGTATATACCGACTGTCACATGGCACAATCGCTGGACCTACGATAAAGAAAAAACCGATCGTTATAATGAGCGACCGTGGGGTGCAGGCGTTGGTCTGTCGCGCTTTGATGATAAAGGTAACTGGAACGGGTTGTATGCGATGGCCTTTAAGGACTCTTTCAACAAGTGGGAGCCGTTTATCGGTTTTGGTTGGGAGAACATCTGGCGTCCATTGAGCGATCGGGACTTCCGTCTGGGTCTGGGTTATACGGTTGGCGTGACGGCACGTGACAACTGGAAATATATCCCTGTTCCTGCAGTGCTGCCGCTTGCATCAGTAGGCTACGGTAAGGCCACTTTCCAGATGACTTATATTCCAGGTACTTACAATAACGGGAACGTTTACTTTGCGTGGTTTCGTTGGCAGTTTTAGCTGTGGTAAATGGGCGCACTTTTGATATCTGCGAAAGAAATATCGATATTTATCACTTTTTCGTTACTGGCTACTGGACAAAAGCCTCGGCAATTGCTGTACTGTCTGACGACACAGTTTAGTGTCCATTTTTCATGTAAAGGTAATATAGATGTCTAAGATTAAAGGTAGCGTTAAGTGGTTTAATGAGTCCAAAGGATTCGGTTTCATTACTCCTGAAGATGGTAGCAAAGACGTGTTTGTACACTTCTCTGCCATCCAGAGCAACGGTTTCAAAACTCTGGCTGAAGGTCAGCGTGTAGAGTTCGAAATCACCAACGGTGCCAAAGGCCCATCTGCTGCTAACGTTGCCGCTATTTAAGTTATCAGACAGAATTCTTAAAACCCGCCGTAAGGCGGGTTTTTTTTGCTCAGTACTCCACGCTGTCACGAGGTGAGGGCTGAGAGCAATTAAGAGAAAAATGGCTTAAGCCAGAAAATAATGACAGGTCAGCCGATGCTAACGCCTCTGCTCAGGAACCTGGCGATCGGATCTTTTTTTTTCATCTTTTGAGCAGTTAAGCCATGGTGGGTGAAACCCTGTTAAGGGAACTTCAGTCAGCCACCGAGCTATGAAAACATGTCGGTTTATTGCCTGCGGCAGAATTATCATCCGGTCACCGATCGGTTTCTGTACTGGATGTGGCCTATTTGGGTGGACGGGTTATCAATATCTGCGACCAGGAGCCGGTAAGCCAGGCTCATACCCGGAGGAACAGCGATGAAGATACGAATGGCACAGCCAGAAGACAGCTTTGCCCTGAGCGCCCTGCTAACGGAACTGGGTTATCAAAACAGCGAGGATTTTATCGATCGCCGTCTGGCCCAGCTGATTAATGACCAGAGCGAACAGCTACTGATCGCCGAGCAAGACGGCACCGTACTGGGTTTTCTGTCGCTGTATTTTATCCCCCAGCTGGCACTGGCCGGCGATTTTGCCCGCGTCAGCTATTTCTGCATTGCAGAAGGCAAGCGGAGTAAAGGAGCTGGCCAGCAACTGTTGAAGTATGCTGAAAAACTGGCCTGTGCGCGTGGTTGCGATCGGATGGAAGTGCACTGCCATGCGAGCCGGATCAAAGCCAATGCGTTTTATGCCCGTGAAGGTTACAACGAATCTCCACGCTATCTGATTAAAGATCTGACTGATAGCTGAATGGTCAGCAACGGCGCAGCGGCAATGTTGTTCAGCACTCTTATCCTGAATTGCGGACTGCTACGGCTGGTACCTGCCAGCACGTAATCTGCTTCTGTCGTTCGTATTGCTGCCCGTCGTGGATCGCTCACCAATCCGGCGATCGTTAATAATCACTGTGGCCCAGCAGCGCGTCAGCTATCTCTTCGCCGCGTGTCTCCCGACCCTGTTGGCGGTGGTTGACGCTCTATCAGACTGTGGCGGACAGCTAAGCAATCCTGTGTTTAAGCGTTCTTTGGGTGGCATACAGGAGTTTAACTTCAGCCAGAAGAAAGTCTGTACTGTCTTCGCTGTGTGCTGGCCATCCCGGGTGGGATTAATACTGTTTGCCTAATGAGAGGACCGGCTGTAAATCGCTAACATTAACGATTCCAGGTTTTTCTGAGCCGATTTATCTGAGGCTGTTTTTGTTGTTCCTGTGCAGATATTACTCTGTTACAGATTGCAGTTGTATTGACGGGTGATGTGCGCGTTAATACACTTTACTGTTACTGACCGTTTGTCGGGTCAAATTTTAAAAAAGAAGGTGTATATGGAAGGTATCAGTATTGCCAAGCTGCTGATCATTGGTGCTCTGATTGTATTGTTGTTCGGAACCAATAAGTTACGTTCTCTCGGTGGCGATCTGGGGTCAGCGATAAAAGGTTTCAAAAAAGCGATGAGTGATGACGACACTTCCGCGAAAAAAGCGCCGTTGACTGAAGACAAGCCTGCCGGGCAGGTTGCTCACAAAGAATAATGCTTTGTAGAAGTAATGAAAAAACGGATGGCCAGGTCATCCGTTTTTTGTCTTTGCAGACTATATGTAAAATAATGTAACAAGGCATGCTTGCATTTTAGGGCGTCTATTTCACTTCAAGCCCTTTTGCCTGCATATCCGCATGGTACGACGAACGTACAAATGGACCACAGGCCGCATGGGTAAAGCCCATTTCCATCGCCGCCGCTTTCATCTCATCGAATTCAGCGGGACTGACGTAACGCTGCACCGGCAGGTGATGGCGACTTGGCTGTAAATACTGTCCCAGCGTCAGCATGGTGACGCCATGACGGCGCAGATCGCGCATCACTTCAACAATCTCTGCATTGGTTTCACCCAGCCCTACCATCAGACCGGATTTGGTCGGGACTTCAGGATGTGCTTCTTTAAAACGCTCAAGAAGTTTCAGAGACCATTCGTAGTTTGCGCCGGGACGAACCTGACGGTAAACGCGCGGCACGTTTTCCAGATTGTGATTAAACACGTCCGGCGGCGTGGCATTGAGAATTTCCAGCGCGCGATCCATACGACCACGGAAGTCCGGCACCAGTGTTTCAATTTTGATGGTCGGGCTTTTCTCGCGAATAGCGGTAATGCAGTCAGCAAAGTGCTGTGCGCCACCATCACGCAGATCATCACGGTCAACCGAGGTGATCACCACGTAACGCAGTGCCATATCGGCAATGGTCTGGGCCAGTTTTCCCGGCTCGTTAACATCTGGCGTGAGCGGACGACCGTGGGCTACGTCGCAGAACGGGCAACGGCGGGTACAGATGGCTCCGAGGATCATAAAGGTCGCCGTGCCGTGGTTGAAACATTCAGCAAGGTTAGGGCAGGAAGCCTCTTCACAGACGGAATGCAGGCCATTTTTGCGCATGGCGGCTTTAATACCCTGAATGCGGCTGGAGTCAGCGGGTAGCTTGATTTTCATCCACTCCGGCTTACGTAAAATCTCCGTGCGATCGGTGACCACCGTTTTCACCGGGATCAGGGCCATTTTGTCTGCATCACGGTATTTAACACCGCGTTCCATCTGAATGGGTTTACTCATAATCTTGCAGGTTCCAGGTTGGCATGCGCTGTGACAGCCGCAAAAACTCAAAGAGTCGCTTAACCTTCACTCTTCTGTTCACATCGGTTCCCGACCGGTTTGCTACTCCGTTGCCACCATGCTGGGTGAAGAGCGTTGAAGGTGAAGTTTTTTAAACTTTTTTTGATAAAAGCGCAGAAATTATATCATTCCGGCTGGCGACTTGCAGCCGACCAGCGACAGAAATTGTGACGACATTGTAAATCCGCCGGCACGGCTGCCTGTTACGGCAACGAATTGCCAGCAAGCCAGGTGACTTCTGAAATTGCCAGCAGCCTGGCGAAGTTTTCAATCAGCAGGGGCTGTACATCAATAAGCGTGGTTCCGGGTTTTAGCGCGCTTAACTGGGTCATCTCAAGTCCGGGATAGCCACAGGGGTTGATACGCAGGAAGGGAGCCAGATCCATGTCGATATTCAGCGCCAGCCCATGAAACGAACAGCCATGACGAATTCTCAGGCCCAGCGAGCAGATTTTTTTATTGCTGACGTAAACCCCCGGCGCATCTGCTCTGGCCGCTGCGCTAACGCCAAAATACGCCAGCGCAGCAATCACCGTTTGTTCTATAGCCGTGACCAGCTGGCGCACACCCACTTTTCGACGTTTGAGGTTGATCATTACGTACATCACCTGTTGGCCTGGCCCGTGATAGGTTACCTGACCACCCCGATCGCTTTGCATCACCGGGATATCACCCGGCATTAACAGGTGCTCTGCTTTGCCTGCCTGGCCCTGGGTAAACACCGCAGGATGTTCCACCAGCCAGATTTCATCTGGGGTATGCTCATCACGGCTGTCGGTAAAGGTATGCATGGCCTGAGAGACACTGGCCCAGGGCTGTATGCCCAGCTGACGGATCAGTAAAATATCCTGGTTCAAAACGTGCAGTCCGCTGAAAAGAGAGGGTGGAACAGAGCGCCTGTCGCCAGAGGCAACTCCCGCTGGCGATCGGGCAGGGGATCAGAGAACCATTCTCACGATCTCTATTTTCCCCAGCTCTTCGTACAGGGTTTCCACCTGTTCAATATGGGTGGCGGTGATAGTGATTGAAACTGAATGGTAATTCCCTTTGCTGCTTGGTTTGACCTCTGGAGAGTAGTCACCCGGTGCGTGACGTTGCACAACTTCAACCACCTGTTCAACCAGCTCCGGCTGTGCCAGCCCCATTACTTTGTAAGTAAATGAGGTGGGAAATTCGAGCAGTTCTTTAAGATTGGTTTTCATGAGATCTCCGGTAACGCTAAAACGACAACTCCCGCCGCAGCGGGAGCCTGATATCAACTTAATATGGGGCGCATCTGCGGCTAAATCAAGACCGATACATCTCTGAGCCGTTTGATATACGCAAGGATTAACCAAACCAGTGATGGAACATCAGTTTGATATAATCAACGATACGACCAAAGAAACCGCCTTGCTGTACTTCATTGAGCACCACCAGCGGATGCTGTTCAATGGTTTTACCGTCCAGTTGGAAGTTGATCGAGCCCACGACCTGATTTTTAGCCAGTGGCGCATGCAGCTCGGTATTGGTCAGGGTGTAACTGGCTTTCAGATCCTTCATTCTCCCACGCGGAATGGTCAGATAAAGATCTTTTTCAACCCCCAGCTGTACACGATCGCTGTTACCAAACCAGACTGGCTCAGAGGCAAACTCTTTACCGGCTTTAAGCGGTGCAACGGTTTCAAAAAAGCGAAAGCCCCAGGTCAGTAGTTTTTTACTTTCGGTTTCACGACCTTTGTAGGTGTGGCCGCCCATCACGGCCGAAATCAACCGCATCTGACCTTCGGTTGCGGAGGCGACAAGATTATAACCTGCGGCATCAGTATGGCCGGTTTTGATACCATCAACCTGCAAACTGGTGTCCCACAACAGACCATTGCGGTTCAGCTGGCGGATGTTATTAAAGCTGAACTCTTTCTCTTTGTAGACAGCGTATTCATCTGGCACATCGCGGATCAGGGCCTGGCCAATCAGCGCCATATCGCGTGCTGAACTGTACTGCCCATCCGCATCCAGACCATGAACGGTCTGGAAATGCGTGTTTTGCAGGCCGATCGCTTTTACATAGTTGTTCATCAGGCCAACGAAAGCATCCTGACTGCCTGCGACATAATCGGCCATTGCCACGCAGGCATCGTTACCGGATTGCAGCACGATACCGCGGGTCAGTTGTGATACCGGTACGCGATCTCCCGGCTTCAGAAACATCAGCGACGAGCCTTTAAATACCGGATTACCGGTTGCCCAGGCGTCCTTGCCTACCGTCACCATATCTTCCTGATGAATTTTCCCCGCTTTTACCGCCTGGCCGATGACATAGCTGGTCATCATTTTGGTCAGGCTGGCCGGGTCGCGGCGCGCATCGGCGTTTTTCTCTGCCAGTACTTTGCCAGAGTTGTAGTCGATCAGCACATAGGCTTCAGCATCAATGTCAGGTACGCCGGGGATCATCGTTTTGATGTTAATGTCATCGGCGTGAGCAAAGGTGGTCAGGCTGAGGGCAATCAGTGAAGCTGCCGTCAGGCGTTTGAGCAGTGGGCGAAAGGTGAGAGTGTTCATGTTCAGGACGACAGCATCCGAGGTTAGGTTAAAAAAAGTGACTCACTATAGCAAAAGCAGTTCTGTCCGGCATCCGTCTTTATCAGCAACCGATTAACAATCCATCAATCGGCAACGGCTGCCGGAGTAACATTACATTTTTCCGGGGGCGGCCGTGATAAATGAGGGCTGGTTTGCTTCGCTGGCGAGGCGTTGTTGCAGTGCGCTGGCCTGCTGACGGGAGCTGAAATGTCCCAGCTGTACGCGGTAAACGTTATTGTGATTTTCCACGCTTCCCGTCACTCCGAATTTTTTGCTCAGCGAGTTTAATAACTCATGGGCGCGGGCGGGATCGCTGACTGCACCAACCTGCACGGCCCAGCCTGTACCGCCTGAGGCAGGGGCCGCTGAGGCAGCCGGAGCGGGGACGGAGGCGACAGGCGTAGCCGCTGTTTGAGCGGTTACTGGCGCAGGTTCACTGCTTTCCAGCACGCCATTACGCAGTGGCTGTGGGGCACCGAGAAAGCCATCGCTGCTAACCGGCGCACCCAGGGTGCTGTCGCTGGTCAGGCTACGGTTATCAACCGGGCGTGATGCCGGTTCCTGCTGTTGTATTACGGCAGGCTGTTTCTGCTCACCTGCCGCAGCGCCAGCGCCCATCACCACCATGCCGCCGCCTATGTCAGGACGTGCTGGCAGGGCGTAACTTTGTTTGGCAACCCGTGTACCGATGGTACCCGGCCCGGACAGCGAACCATCAGGTGCAACACTGATATAATCCACCTTCACCCGGGTGTTATTGGAAATATTCAGGCGATCGCCCGCTGCTTTCGATAAATCGATAACCCGTCCGACGGTATAAGGCCCACGATCGTTAATACGTACCACCAGTTGGCGACCATTGGCCAGGTTTGTCACACGGACATAGCCTGGTATCGGCAGTGTCGGATGGGCGGCGGTCAGGGCGTCGGGGTCAAATTGTTCGCCGGTGGCGGTGCGGTTGCCTTTGGCTTCATCGCCATACCAGGTCGCCAGTCCGGTTTCGCTAAAATTCGACGGATCTTTTACGATACGGTACTTTTTGCCATTGATGCTGTAATCCTGATTGGCTCCCGCCGCCAGCGGTTCATAACGCGGTTCTTCACCACCAATCTCCACCACCGGGCCATTATAGGCCGACTGTTTTGGCGCGGGTGCCTGTTGTTCGGTGGTGCTACAGGCTGCCAGCAGAGCTGTAGCCAGGCCAATCCAGAGCCAGTCCTTACGCATGTTTAAGCCTCTCAGACGCTTTTTGATAACAGTTTTCGGTGGGTGTGAATTGACATAATTATGCCAAATCCGGCCATCAGCACAATCAGGGCGGAACCGCCATAGCTGACCAGCGGCAGCGGAACGCCGACGACCGGCAGGATCCCGCTTACCATACCAATATTTACAAAAACATAGACAAAAAATATCAGCATTAATCCTCCTGCCATTACCCGGCCAAAGGTGGTTTGTGCGCGTGCCGCCATCATCAGGCCGCGCATAATCAACAATACATAGAGGCCAAGCAGCAGCAGCACGCCAACTAATCCCAGCTCTTCTGCCAGCACGGCAAAGATAAAATCGGTGTGACGCTCCGGCAGAAACTCAAGCTGCGACTGTGTTCCATGCAGCCAGCCTTTACCGCGCAGACCGCCAGAACCGATGGCGATTTTTGACTGAATAATATGATAACCGGCACCCAGCGGATCGGTTTCGGGGTCGAGCAGCATCATCACACGGTTGCGCTGATAATCGTGCATCAGGAAGAACCACAGAATCGGAATAAATGCTGCGACAATCAGCACCGCTACGATGATTAGCCGCCAGCTCATGCCGGACAGAAACAGCACAAACAGTCCGCTCGCGGCGATAAGGATCGCGGTTCCCAGGTCTGGCTGAGCGGCGACCAACAGCGTTGGCATAAAAATCAGCACCAGCGCAATGGCAGTATTTTTCAGGGTGGGAGGACAGACATCCCGATTGATAAAGCGCGCAACCATCAGCGGCACGGCAATTTTGGCTATCTCTGAAGGTTGAAAACGCACCACGCCCAGATCCAGCCAGCGCTGTGCGCCTTTACTGATATGTCCAAAAGCGTCCACTGCAATCAGCAATATGACGCAAAAAATATACAAAAAGGGAGCCCAGCCTTCATAAACCCTTGGTGGAATTTGCGCCATCACCAGCATCACCACGGTACCCATCGCAATCTGTCCCAGTTTACGTTCCATCATACCCGGATCCTGGCCACTGGCGCTCCAAATCACCAACGAGCTGTAGACCAGCAAGGCGGCAATCAGAATAAAAAACGTCGGATCGACATGAATTCGGGTCCAGATAGTGCGTTTCTGATGACGGTCATTCATGGTTATTCACCTTCATAGCCGGAGGGGACTGGCTCAGCGTCCGGCAGGTTAGTATTGTTGTCCCCAAGCATAATATGGTCGAGGATCTGACGAGTGATGGTGCCGACCGCCGGACCGGCACCGCCGTTTTCAAGGATAATGCTGACCGCCACGCGGGGATTGTCGTAAGGGGCAAAGGCCGTCATCAGCTTATGGTCCCGCAGTAATTCAGCGACTTTGTGGGCGTTGTAGGTTTCGTTGGCTTTCAGACCAAACACCTGAGCCGTACCTGATTTGGCGGCAATTTTGTATGGCGCGTCGGAAAAACTCTTACGCGCGGTGCCATTTGGCCGGTTAGCCACGCCATACATGCCATCTTTGGCTATCTCCCAGTAACCGGAGTGGATATCCGCTACCGGTGCCGACTCTGGCTGTTGAAAAGGCACTTTTACACTGTTGACACGTGTGGAAGCCATCAGGTGAGGTGTTTTGATGATACCGTCGTTGATCAGGATCATCATTGCTTTATTCATTTGCAACGGCGTGGCAGTCCAGTAGCCCTGACCAATGCCTACCGGGATAGTATCACCCTGATACCAGGGCTTTTTAAAGCGTTTCATTTTCCATTCGCGGGTTGGCATATTGCCCGGCGTCTCCTCGATCAGATCGACGCCCGAAAGGCGGCCATAGCCAAATTTACGCATCCATTCTGACAGGCGATCGATACCCATATCATAGGCAACCTGATAGAAAAAAGTATCGGCGGACTCTTCCAGCGATTTCGTCACGTTGAGCCGCCCGTGTCCCCAGTGTTTCCAGTCGCGAAAACGTTTTTCCGAACCGGGTAATTGCCACCATCCAGGGTCGAACAGGCTGGTGTTTTTGTTGATCACGTTGGCGGACAGGGCCGATACGGCGATATAAGGTTTAACCGTGGAGGCCGGAGGATAGGCCCCCTGGGTGGCGCGATTAATCAGTGGGCGATTAGGATCGTTAAGCAGGGTGTTGTAGTCTTTGCTGCTGATGCCGTCAATAAACAGGTTTGGATCGTAGCTTGGCATGGAAACCATTGCCAGGATATCGCCATTACGTGGATCGGTCACCACGACCGCCGCACGACTGCCGGCCAGCAATGTTTCAATGTACTGCTGTAATTTTAAATCGATGGTAAGCCAGATATCCTGACCAGCCTGTGGGGGCTGCTCATGCAGCAGGCGGATCACCCGACCACGGTTATTGACTTCAACTTCTTCATAGCCCGGTTTACCGTGCAGAATATCCTCGTAATAACGCTCAATTCCCAATTTGCCGATATCATGCGTGGCGGCGTAATCCGGTAATTTGCCGTCTTTGTCCAGACGGTCAATATCACGATCGTTAATTTTGGAGACATAGCCCAGTACGTGAGTCAGGGCCGAGTTGTACGGATAGTAACGACGTTGGTAGCCTTTCACTTCCACGCCGGGAAAGGCGTACTGGTTAACGGCAAACCGTGCCACCTCCTCGTCGTTCAGACCGGTTTTCACCGCAATGGAGGAGAAGCGCCGGGAGCGTTTGCGCTCCTTTTTAAAGGCGGCAAGATCCTCACCGCTCAGGTTGACTATCGGCTGTAATGCCAGCAGGGTTTTTTCGAGGTTTTCCACTTTTTCAGGCACCAGCTCAATCTGGTAGATGGTGCGATTAAGCGCCAGCGGAATACCACTACGGTCATAAATAATACCGCGGCTGGGCGCCACCGGCACCAGCTTGATACGGTTTACATTTGAACGGGTGGTGTAGTCGTTATAACGGATAATTTGCAGGTGATAAAGATTGAACACCAGGATCGCTGAAAGCAAAAAAATGCCCAAAAAGGCGACCAGTGCCCGCCGGACGAACAGTGTCTGCTCAGCTGTGTAGTCACGAAAAAAGTTGCGCTGTAATTTCATCCGCTGCTTCAGGGTATCCGGTTGTTCTGGCTTATTCACGGTGGTAGGGATGGTTTGCGGTGATGCTCCAGGCGCGATACAGGCTCTCTGCCACCAGCACCCGAACCAGCGGATGGGGCAGGGTCAGCGCAGAGAGTGACCAGCTTTGTTCAGCGGCAGCTTTGCAGGCAGGAGAGAGGCCTTCCGGTCCACCAATTAGTAAACTGACATCACGTCCATCCTGTTTCCAGCGTTCCAGCTGATGAGCCAGTTGCGGTGTTTCCCACGGCTGGCCTGGAATATCCAGCGTAACGATACGGTTGCCTTTACCAACTATCCCCAACATCAGCTCACCTTCTTTTTCAAGAATGCGTTTGATATCGGCATTTTTCCCACGTTTTCCGGCAGGAATTTCGCTCAGCTCCAGAGGCATGTCTTTGGGAAAACGTCGCAGGTACTCCATAAACCCGGTTTGCACCCAATCTGGCATTTTGGTACCGACAGCAACCAACTGCAACTTCACGCATTAACTCCAGAGTTTTTCGAGTTCGTACAGGCGACGGCTCTCTTCCTGCATGACGTGAACAATCACGTCTCCGAGATCGACCACCACCCAATCTGTTGAGACTCTGCTGTCAACTGACATGGGTTTCAGACCCGCAGCACGGGATTGCTGTACAACGTGATCGGCAATTGAGGCCACATGGCGAGTTGACGTACCGGTACAGATAATCATGCAGTCTGTGATACTGGATTTGCCCTGAACGTTAACAGAGACAATATCCTGGCCTTTCAGATCGTCGATTTTATCGATGACGAAATCTTGGAGTGCTTGACCTTGCAAAAGGTTCCCCTTTTATTTTTGAATGAATTTCAATGGACTATGACGTAACGTTCGACATTATTCGAGGGTTATTCACAGCGCTATCTTTGATCCCGCCTGCGCCACCAGCATCATTTTATGGCCAGACAGTTTTGGGCAAACTCGTCGCCACAAATTGCAGTAAAACGCCGTGTCCTAAGGTGTGCTATGGCACAAAATCAGTAAGCTGATTACCCCATTTCAGCCCGACTTTTCACGGGCTCTGGTGACATGGTTTGTCGGCATTTTTGATGGTGCAATCAGTACGGCAGCGAAGGATAACAGCCTCAAGATCGGTGTCAATAATGTCCAAGGTTATATTAAAGGACACGCAAATCACAGCACCTGTTTTTTCCGTTCTGTGCGGATGCCACTATCGTTTATACCAATCTGCTCTGCACCGCATAATGCCAGAAATCTTCGTCGTTTATGAGCATCTCTGTTCTTCCCCCGTGGTCATGTTACCTGTTGTATCACCTGTACCAGGAGGAGCGTTGATGAACGTTGTTCCTGACCGCCTGTCTTTTTTGCCTGCCGGAGAGGACTGCCCGATTCCCGTTGGCAACGTGCCATCATCTTCTAATGCTAAACCTTATTATTACTTATGGCGCGGGGGAATATCTGAAACGAAATAAATCAGGGTGCATTAACATCCTGTTGGAAGCGAAAACCTGTCATCGTGTTTATCAACCCCAACGTCTGATAAACAGAATAAAGGCGGAAGAGGCATAATCTCTTCCGCCGCTGTTTATCACTTGTCTGTGATCACCAGGTCAGGAAAATGTTCTTTTACGCACTGTGTGTAATCACCCTTCCTGAATGCGGTAAAGGCCGTTTGATAACCAACCAGCTGGCAGGCATAGCTTTTTCCTCCCGGATTTTTCTCGTTATAGCTCCAGTCTTGCTCCCAATAGATGGGCAGTGCACCGGAACCACTTTCAGAGAACTGTTTCATGTTTTTACAACCCAGCACCTCGTCAGAAGCAACCGGTACGTTCAGCTCTTTTGCAAAGGCTTCATAATATTTAATGCGGTTGAGCGACTGAGCAATTTCAACGCTGCCACCACACTCCACGCCTCCATTAATAATCTGTGTTGTCACACCAAAGCCTGGCACAAGACCATCTGCTTTATCATGGACATTAGGTTGCCATGTTCCGTCGATGACAAACTGCATACTGGGTTTTGGAGGCTGTGGATAGATGTAGAAGAAGATGGCGCTGGCAAGATTGAGCCAGGTGTCAGCCACCAGTTCAGGCTTGTTGAGTAGCACACTGACATCGCCAAACATCGCTTCTGAGAAAGGACCGTAATTGTAGTTGTAGCTAAGTTGTTTAGCCCCCCGACCAAAGTAGCTCAGATAGCGCCCATTGCTGTCTTTGCCGCAAGGCCAGGCTTTGCCCTGCCAGGTATCAGGATTACATTCGCCATTGTAGCCATTTGGTTGTCCCTCTACCCAGCCCATCTCACGCACCCAGTGCAGGCCCTGACGCCATTCAGGAATATCACTGTGAACATTATGCTCGCCGGTTTCCTGTGCGAAGTGGGCAAACATGGTCGCAAGGGTTTTGCGGCAAATCTGATCCGCATCACGACCATCGCTAAAATCACCGCAGAGGCGAGGGAATTTGCCAACGGCTTTCAGGAAATTATCGTAAGTGTAAGCAGGATCGCGATGGGGAAACAGATGATCCCAGCGTTCTGCGCCAAGAATATTTTCCACTCGTCTGACATTCCCCGGATTATCTTTTGCGCCCGCAGTGATTTTTTCAACCCGATCATTATCCAGCGTGGCGACAGAGGTCATGACATCCTTCATCATTCCGCTACTGGTCAGCTGAGATTCTGTTTTATCCAGTTCACTTTGCGATATCTCCATCGCCGCTTCTGCCGGTTCATTGCCACCGTCATCGCTGTCACCACGATAGACTGACCAGGCAGATTCCCAGCCGTGACCAATACCCGGTTCATAGGCCAGTGCAAGGCCGCTGCACCACGCCGCAACGCCCTCTTTACAGCGATAATTTTTGCCAGCATTACTGACAATATCGCCCGATTTATAAGCCGTGCCTTCCTGATAAGGAGGGTAATCAGAAGGTGTTACTTCCGGCTCTGGTTCAGGCTCCGGGTCTGGCTGTGGTGCAGGATCGGGTTTCACATCAGAGCCACCGTCGTTACTGACCAGTTCCCACGGTGAATCCCACGGATTCGCCACCACCTCATCCGGGCGCTGGCCCGCAGCTACCCACCATTTGGCCAGATAGGTTTTGCCATCAAGGGTGACATATGCCCCCGCAGAATAACTTTGTTGTGGATTGTATAACTCGTAAGCAAAGGCATTAAAAGACAGTGCAATACAGCCTGCTACAAGCAGCTTCTTTACCATCATTTTTTCTTTTTTCATTTTAAAATATTCCGCATATACAGTTTGCGCTCCCCACATTTTCAATGGAATGTTTGTTTACATCCCGTTGAAACCGTGTTTTTCTTTTTCAGTGGGGGCTGGGTTTATTTTTTAATTGCGCGGAAAGATTGGCAAATTAATAATGATAAAAAATGAAGATTCTGAATTTTTCTGAGTTTTTATTTTTTATGATATTTCTCATAAAAATAAATGTTTTACTCTTATTTTGTAATAAACAATAAACAATAAACAATAAACAATAAACAATAAACAACAAACAATAAACAATAAGCAATAAGCAATAAGCAATAAGCAATAAGCAATAAGCAATAAGCAATAAGCAATAAGCAAAGGACAGCCTTGTGTTAACCGCAGGCAGGCATCCAGACAGCTAAAAGAGGTGGCTAACGATTGAACGCAGTAAAAAAAGGCCATGAGTTAAACGGGGCAAACTCAACAATATTTCATGGCCCAAAAATAAATTATAATTAGAGATTAATCAGTAATTACCAGGTCAGGAAAATGCTCTTTTACACAGCCGATATAATCGCCTTTTTTGAAAGCACTCCAGGCTGTCTGATACCCAACCAGTTTACAGGCATAGCTCTTACCACCAGGATTAGCTGCATTGTAATCCCAGCTCTCTTCCCAATAAACCGGAATGGCACCGGCGCCTCTCTCGGAGAACTGTTGCATATTTTTACAACCCAGAACGGCATCCGCACCCACCGGAACATTTAATTCTTTGGCGAAGGCTTCATAATATTTAATACGGTTAAGGGATTGAGCAATTTCCTGGCTACCGCCACATTCCACCCCACCGTTAATAATCTGTGTGGTGACACCAAAGCCCGGAACCAGGCCGGCTGCCTTATCATAATCATTAGGCTGCCAGGTTCCATCAATCACAAACTGCATGCTGGGTTTGGGCGGCTGTGGATAAATGTAGAAGAAAATCGCACTGGCCAGGTTCAGCCAGGTATCCGCCACACGTTCAGGATGATCGAGCAGGACGCGAACATCACCAAACATGGCTTCAGAAAAAGGACCATAATTGTAGTTATAACTTAACTGTTTAGCACCACGGCCAAAATAGCTCAGGTAGTCACCGTTACTGTCTTTGCCACATGGCCATGCTTTACCCTGCCAGGTGTCAGGATTGCACTCGCCGTTATAGCCGTTAGGTTGTCCTTCCACCCACCCCATTTCTCTTACCCAGTGCAGGCCCTGGCGCCATTCCGGGATATCGCTGTGGATATTATGCTCACCGGTTTCCTGCGCGAAATGTGCAAACATGGTCGCAAGCGTGGTACGACAAATCAGATCGGCATCTCGTCCGTCGCTGAAATCGCCACAAAGACGGGGAAACTTACCTACGGCTTTTAGTAAATTATCATAGGTGTAGGCCGCATCACGGCTCGCAAAAAGATAATCCCAGCGTGCTGCGTCAATAATGCTTTCCACCCGCTTTACGTTATCCGGGTTGGTTACTGCGCCAGCGGTGATTTTCTCAACCGAGTCATTATCCAGGGTGGCGATCGATTCCTTCACAGCGAGCATCATTTCGCCACTGGTCAGTTCTGCTTCTGCTTTTTCCAAATCGGCACGGGATAACGTCATCTGCGTTTCAGCGTCGGCTTCATTATCTTCGCCGCTGTAGATTTTCCATGCGGATTCCCAGCCGAAGCCAACCCCTGGTTCATAAGCGGCAGCCTTGCCGCTACACCATGCCGCGACGCCGCTCAGGCAGATGTAGTTTTTACCGCCGTTACTGACAATATCACCTGACTGATAAGTAGAACCGGCCTGATAAGGTGAATAATCAGTGCTTGCAGGCGGCACAGTATCGGTATCATTGCTATCCTGATCTTCTGGCTCCGTCGGCGTTGATGATTCTGGATTATCGGTAATTTTTTGCCACGGTGAATCCCAGGGATTTTCCACAACCGCATCAGGCCGCTGACCGGCACCCACCCACCATTTTGCCAGATAGTCATTCCCGTTGAGTGTGACATACGTACCTGCATTATAGGTCTGTTGGGGATTATATAAATCGTAAGCCAGCGCGTTGAAAGACAAGGCAATACAGCCGGCAATCAGCAGCGTTTTACAGCGATTAATCTTTTTAATATCCATTTCTGTTAATTCCTCAGGCTAACCTGCCATAGATATAAAGAGGTTCCATCACCATTAATATGGTGTGGTAATACAATGCTGGGAGCCCGATCTGAAGTCGAATAATTAGCTATTAATTAATTGAAATATTGAAGCTATTTGGCATCAACAGAAATGATAAGGGGGTAAGAATAAGAAGCGGCCGATGAGAATTCTGCAACATGCGGGATTACTTTTATAACGCTGGATATATCCCCTGTTGATCAATCCATTCGATCACCGTAGCCGGGAGTAACCCCTCACAGGGGAGTCCAGCATGACGCCGTGCGCGGATCTCTGTCGCTGAGACAGGCAGCAGTGATGTTTCAGCAAGAAAAACGCAGCCGGAGGGGGAGTGATGCAAACGGGAAATATCCTCTGTCCGATGTGCTTGCAGCCACTCCTCCAGTGCCGGTGTCTGCATCGTCTCAGGGTAGCCTGGACGTTTAAGAACCAACAAATGGCAATAGTCAGGTAATTCCTGCCAGCAGTACCACTGGTGCAGGTTGAGCAGAGAATCCTGACCAATGATAAATCCCAGAGGCTGGTATTTACCGCGTTCTTTTCGCAGCGCAGCAAGGGTTTCAACGGTATAGGACGGCGTGGTGCGCTGCATTTCGCGTAAATCAATATCGAACAACGGGTCGCCAGCAATAGCCAGCTCCAGCATCGTCACCCGTTGGGCGGGAGAGGCCTCAGGCTGGGGCCGGTGTGGCGGGATATTGTTGGGCATCAGGGTTATTTTTTGCAGTCCGGTCTGCTCTGCCAGTGCCCTGACGGGATGCAGATGACCATAATGCACAGGATCAAAGGTGCCGCCAAATAACGCCTGTAGCCTTCTGTGGTCAGACATGGCAGAAATCCTCAGGAAATGAACTGCTGCACAACAGCAGTGACAGCGTCGCCAGTTCCGGCCAGACATTGTGGCCATAATCCTGCTTCAGGCTCAGTTCAGTGTTTGCCAGGAGATGGACTGACTGAGCCAGTTGCTTTGCTGACAGGCGCTGCAGGACTTCACTGAACAGCGAACGCCGGTTTTGCCAGACACGGTGCTGATCAAACAGCGTGCGCAACGGGGTGGCATGCATCTGTCGTTGCAGCGTCAGCAACAGCATCAGTTCACGCTGAAGGGTGCGCATTAAAATTACCGGCTCGCACCCCTCCGACTGCAACTGCCGCAGGATGTGTTGCGCGCGCTTACTTTTTCCCGCGAGCATGGCATCAACCCAGTGAAACGGTGTGAAATGTGCCGCGTCGTTGACTGCCTGTTCAACCCGTGGCAGGGTCAGCTTGCCGTCCGGCCACATCAGCGACAGGCGTTCAATCGCCTGACTGAGTGCCAGAAGATTGCCTTCATAACAGTAACACAACAGCTGAATGGCGGCATCGTCCAGCACCAGCTTCATGCTTTTCGCTCTGTTGGCAACCCAGCGGGGCAGCAGGGCGTGCTCAGGCGTCTGGCAGGGCACCAGCGCGGCATTCTGGCTGAGTGCTTTAAACCAGGCGCTGTTTTCCTGTGCTTTGGTGAGTTTAGGCAAGCGCAATAGCAGCAGGATATCGTTGTGCAACAGGGTTGACAGCGTTATTAGCTGTTCTGCCATGGCTGCGGTGGGACCGTTTTCTGTAAATGCCAGCGACAGGATCTTTCGGCTGGCAAACAGGCTCATTGTCTGACAGGTACTGAAAATCGATTGCCAGTCGGTGTGAGCATCAATCTCAGTGCTGAAGTATTCGGTGAATCCCTGTGGTTGGGCCGCCGATCTTACGGCATCCTGAGATTCCTGCAGCAGCAGGGGGTCATTGCCGGTGAAGAGGTACCTGGTGCGCAGCCCCTCGTTGAGCTGCACACCGAGTTGCTCAGGATAAATCCTGATCATCTGGCGTAAGAACTGTTCGACAGCGTGGAACCTGGTGAGATAACTTCAGGTGCCGCTGGTACAGGACCCAGCGTATTGACCGATGCATCGTTTTCCGCAACATGAACCGTCAGCAGCTTACGCACCAGCTGTTGTGCCGCCTGTGTCCGCATTTCGCTAACAATAATCGACTGTTCAGAGTCTTTCGCCAATGCGGCCAGCGGGTTATCGAAGAACGAGCGGTAGATCGTAACACTGAGAGGATAGATGCCCTTATTCGGTACCAGTACCTGTGCACTGACGGTCATCATCAGAGAGTATTCGGCCGTTTTTCCATCCTGGAAGATAGTTGCTGTATCCTGATGTTGTGTTTCCGCTCCCAGACGCAGTGACGGGACGTCCTTACGCATACCTGGTTTTTCCAGAATGGTCACATTATTGAGACGTAACTCTTCACGTACTGCCCGAGCCAGTGGCCCGTAAGGATCGCCAGAGTCGACAATCAGGGTTTTCATCTCTGGTGGGACCGAGGTGGTTCCGCGTAAATGAAAACCACACCCGGCGGTGATCAACACCGCCAGACTCACCAGCAATACTGTTATCGGATGTCGCACATTTCCTCCTGACATCAACCCACCACCAGATTCAGCAGCTTACCCGGTACGTAAATCACTTTACGTATGGTAACGCCTGCAAGATATTTGGCGACCAGATGCTCCTGTGCAGCGCGAGCCTGAACCTGTTCCTGCGTGCTGTCGGCCGCGACGGTAATTTTGCCACGTACTTTACCATTGACCTGCACCACCACCAGCAGAGAATCCTCGACCAGCGCCGTTTCGTCAGTTTCTGGCCATGCCGCATTGTCCACATCACCAGCACCACCCAGCGCCTGCCACAGCGTAAAGCTGGCGTGCGGCGTGAATGGATAGAGCATGCGCACCACCGCCAGCAGCGCTTCCTGGACAAGAGCGCGATCCTGCTCGCTTTCTTGCGGAGCGCGGGCCAGCTTGTTCATCAGTTCCATAATCGCCGCGATCGCAGTGTTGAACGTCTGACGACGGCCAATATCATCCGATACTTTAGCGATGGTTTTGTGCAAATCGCGACGCAAGGCTTTCTGCTCATCATTCAGCGTTGCAATGTCCAGCTTAGCCGTCTGGCCTTTTTCAGTGTGTTCGAAAACCAGCTTCCAGACACGCTTGAGGAAGCGATTCGCACCCTCAACGCCGGATTCCTGCCATTCCAGAGTCATTTCTGCCGGAGAAGCAAACATCATAAACAGGCGCACGGTATCCGCGCCGTAACGTTCAACCATAACCTGAGGGTCAATGCCGTTGTTTTTTGACTTCGACATCTTGCTCATGCCGGCATAAATCAGTTCATGACCGGCCGCGTCGCTGGCTTTGATAATACGGCCTTTCTCATCGCGCTCTACGGTAACATCCACCGGAGAAACCCAGTTACGCTCGCCATTCACACCCTGATAGTAGAAGGCATCAGCCAGAACCATACCCTGGCACAGCAGGCGTTTGGCTGGTTCATTGGAAGTGACCAGTCCGGCATCCCGCAGCAGTTTGTGGAAGAAGCGGAAGTAGAGCAAATGCATGATGGCGTGTTCAATACCACCGACATACTGATCGACCGGCAACCAGTAATTAGCCGCGGCCGGATCAAGCATACCTTTATCGTAATCCGGGCAGGTGTAGCGTGCATAATACCAGGATGATTCCATAAACGTATCGAAAGTATCCGTCTCGCGCAGGGCAGGCTGGCCATTGACCGTCGTTTTGGCCCATTGTGGATCGGCCTTAATAGGGCTGGTAATGCCATCCATTACTACATCTTCCGGCAGGATCACCGGTAGCTGATCGTCTGGCGTTGGCATCACCGTACCATCTTCAAGGGTCACCATTGGAATTGGCGCGCCCCAGTAGCGCTGACGCGATACGCCCCAGTCGCGCAGGCGATAGTTGACCTTGCGTTCACCGACGCCCTGTTCGCCCAGCCTGTTGGCGATCGCATTAAAGCCATCTTCATATGACATGCCGTCAAACTCGCCGGAGTTAAACAGCGTGCCTTTCTCGGTCATCGCTGATTCGCGCACATCGGGTTTGCTGCCATCGGCATTCAGAATGACAGGGATTACAGGCAGGCCATATTTAGTGGCAAACTCCCAGTCACGCTGGTCGTGGCCCGGAACCGCCATTACCGCGCCGGTGCCATACTCCATCAGCACAAAGTTAGCGACCCACACCGGCAGCTTTTCACCACTCAGTGGATGAATCGCAAACGTCCCGGTTGCCATGCCTTTTTTCTCCATGGTGGCCATTTCCGCTTCAGCCACTTTGGTGTTACGGCATTCAGCGATAAAATCGGCCAGCGCGGGTTGACTGACCGCAGCGTGTGCGGCCAGTGGGTGCCCCGCAGCTACGGCCAGGTAGGTGGCTCCCATAAAGGTATCCGGGCGGGTGGTGTAGACGGTCAGCTTTTCATCACTGTCAGCGACGTCAAAGGTGATCTCAACACCTTCAGAACGGCCTATCCAGTTACGCTGCATGGTCTTGACCTGTTCCGGCCAGCTTTCCAGCGTGTCCAGATCGCTTAACAGCTCATCAGCATAGTCAGTGATTTTGATAAACCACTGTGGGATCTCTTTGCGCTCCACTTTGCTGTCACAGCGCCAGCAGCAGCCCTCAATCACCTGTTCATTGGCCAGCACCGTCTGGTCATTAGGGCACCAGTTAACGGCAGAGGTTTTTTTGTAGACCAGACCTTTCTCGTAAAGGCGGGTAAAAAACCATTGCTCCCAGCGATAATATTCTGGCTGACAGGTTGCCAGTTCGCGGCTCCAGTCATAGCCAAAACCCAGCAGTTTAAGCTGGTTTTTCATGTAGGCGATATTGTCATAGGTCCAGGGGGCAGGCGCCGTGTTGTTTTTGACCGCAGCCCCCTCTGCTGGCAGGCCGAACGCATCCCAGCCAATGGGCTGCAACACGTTTTTACCCAGCATACGCTGGTAGCGGGAAATAACGTCACCAATGGTGTAGTTACGGACGTGGCCCATATGTAGGCGGCCAGAAGGATAGGGCAGCATGGAGAGGCAGTAATACTTCTCTTTACCTTCCTCTTCGACGACTTTAAACGTTTGCTTCTCGTCCCAATGTTTCTGAACCTGGGATTCTATCTCTTCCGGGCGGTATTGCTCTTGCATGGCAGCCAGTGGTCCTTTGTAAACTTTACGCATTTATTCTGATCGGCATAGCATAGCTGATTCGGCCCCGGCGCAACAACAGTATCCGGGCAGTCGCGGGGGATTTCTCTGCAAGCTGGAAGATATCTGGCAAATTTCATGGTCCGCTCTTCGCCATCACAGGATCGACGCTACACTGAAAACGTGATTAACAGGCTACGGCCGGAGGGAAAAATGAACAAGGTTGCTCAGTATTATCACGAACTGGTGTCATCTCTGACTGAGAGGATCAACAAAGGCGACCACGATATTGATGCGCTGGTTGAAAACGCCCGCCAACGAATGAATAACCGCGGTGAGCTGACACGAGGTCAGATTGATGATGTCGCCAGAGCTGTGCGCCGTGATCTGGAAGAGTTTGCCCGTAGCTACACTGAAAACCGGAACGACAGCGATGACAGCGTGTTTATGCGCATTATTCGTGAAAGCATATGGAAGGAGCTGGCGGACATTACCGATAAAAGCCAGCTGGAATGGCGTGAAGTTTTTCAGGATCTAAACCACCACGGTGTCTATCAAAGTGGTGAAGTGGTGGGGCTTGGCAATCTGGTCTGTGAAAAATGTCAGTTCGCCCGTGCGATTTACACCCCGGAAACCCTGACCCGCTGCCCGGAATGCGGCAACGATCAGTTCCAGCGGCTCCCTTTCGCGCCATAAACATCATCATAAATAAAAGAGCAGCCACATAAAATGTCAGGCTGCCCTTTAAACCTAAAAAATAATAATGGATTTCTTTAAATTAAAGCGCGTTACTTTTACCGGAGTAGCCACGATTTTCCCCCGGTTGTTATAAGCATTTTTGCCAGCCTCGAACCAACGGTTAGCCCATGCGCTGTGGTCGCCAGGGTTCCCGTTGACCTTTTCGTAATAGCCATTCGCGGCACCGGTTATTTCTTTCATTTCTGCAGTCTGGAAGAATGTGCTGTTGCTCAGCGATCTACATGCTCAGTGGACTTCATGTCGCAGGCGCTGCATGCCTTTGACTTACAGCTCTGGCAGAATAAGCGGGAGTGGGTGCAGTGCGGTGATGCACAGCAGTAGCGGCGAACGCCCATGGCGCAGGTGGCACAGGCAGGCATGCGTTCAACGCAGAGGCGTGTCCACTGGCTACGTTGTCGCCGTGTTTTTCGAGGTAGCGGTTCCAGCCGTCATCGACGGTGGAAAGGCGTCTGGCGGGGCGTGGGATGCACATGGCAGCAGAATATAAAGCGGAGCTCCGGTCATGCAAATGCCCGAAGCTTCGCAGGCGTGCTACGCTCTCAGGAAGCCCAAAAAATGCGTTTGAGATTACTAACCATCGAGACTAATACATTTAATCCGATTTTTTTTGAGTCGCCCAAAATTGAGCTCGAATCCGCTTCTTGACTGTTGCTTCCATCATTGTTAATTCGCGGTAGAATTTCTGATCCTCGGTCAGGTTATTATTGTCTTCGTAATTTTGAAGAATTTTTTTTGCCTGCGCGATGCCATCACTATCTCTGGCATTTTCGTTATTTCTGTCCAGGATAATAAGAGCATTTTTGAAATCTTTTCTTTGATTCTCTTGCATGCCAATAGCTTCCTGATTGTTAATATTTATTTCCTTGTCGTAGACTGCCATGCCTGTGATTCTCTCTAATGTTTTTACGTCTCCCTGTGGGAAACTGTGGTTTTCAGCATGGCGTAATCGTCCCAACACCTTATACCCCTTGCTGTTTTGGTTAAAGCTGTCAGGGAGAATATTTTTCATATTATGTCCTCCCATACCAATCAATACTCTTTGTGCCCCTTGATTATTTTCAAGCAGGTTAACTGCCTGGCTTAACAAAAGATGTTTAAGGTTTTTAGGGCTGTAATCGCTTTTTCTGCTATTATTTTTCATGGCGACGGTGCCGATACAAAAATCGCCAGAATCTAGCTTCCAGACATTAAAGTGTCCGATGAAATCGTTGTGTTTATCATTTATTTTTATAGAAATTCCATCATTTGATAAATATTCTGCTAACGGATAATTTCCTCCTGCAGCACCCGGGAAGTCGCAATGTTTGGTCTTACAACTCAGAAGGAAAGCCATACCCTGTTGATAATTTTCGGCGGTGAGAGGGGAGGTTGTGAGATTTCCTGATGATACTGCACCACATTCAAAACTAATATTTTTGGCTCCTTTTTGCATGGTGATTTCTTCAGCAATCATGATACACCGAGCAACATCCACTATTGTTTTATTTCCAGTTATCAAATCCTCAAACATATACTCTTCACCTGGAGTAACAATGTCCTGAATATTGGTCAGCTTAGCCGGGTTAACATTCATTAATGTGTCACTGTTCAATAGCTGGTTTTGTTTTTTATTAAAAATTATGCCATTTATTTTGAGTGTCGCAATGTCGCGCATCATGTTTTCTTTGAAAGCATTTTTATCTGTGGCGACCTTTTTTTCTTGAGACAACGGATCGGGTAAGGTAATTGAAGAAAAATGTGCTGAGTGAGATGAATTAATGGATGGCATTGAATATAGCTCCCTGAGGTCATTAATAGAAAGCTGTTAGTTTACCCCTAAAATGATAACGCTGTGTACTTATTTTCGCGGTTCAAAGCGCCATTGAGTAGGACACATTAGTATCGTCGAACGCCCATGCTGGCAATCCCACGGGCTAATATGTGCTCAACGCAGAGGTTGATCCAGAGGGTCATGCTGTCGCCGGATTTATCGGGGGATAAAATCCAGCCGTCTGGCGGGGCGCGGGATATACATGGTGCTGAGTATAAAGT
Organism: Erwinia psidii; assembly: GCF_003846135.1. Classification (GTDB taxonomy): domain Bacteria; phylum Pseudomonadota; class Gammaproteobacteria; order Enterobacterales; family Enterobacteriaceae; genus Erwinia; species Erwinia psidii. Next base: position 84,077 of record NZ_RHHM01000011.1, on the reverse strand, counting down.
GGGACTCAGGTACATGCAAAGCATCGGAACGGCGAAGCCGTGACGCTCACCCTGTAAGGGTGCTACGTTCATTTATTATTTCCTTATTAACAAATAAGTGTACATGCATGCCTTAAAGGTACGGATTAATTAATAAATTAATGTGTGACGCAATCCTGATATGCGTTGTTGGTTTTTTTAATGGGGATAAAAAAAGGCGAGAACAGTGTTCAAATAAGATTATTAAAAATTGAGATGTTAAGAAAAAGTGCTTAACGTTTAAACCGGGACAGGGATAAACTTCCAAATAATTAACGCTTTTTATAAGGTATTTCCGTGTAACCGGGCTGCTGGTTAGCAAAAAGGTCATTGCTGGATGGACTTTACTTGCCGGTAAAGATGCGTAAATCCTGTTTCCTGGCGCAACGTTATTATGGTTGCACTCCCGTTTATCGTCGCCTGTATTATGCGTCCTGTGGCTTTTTCGCTTCCATTACGCTGGCTGGAGTCTGGCTATTCTTTGTGCATACAGTGCTGTGCGGGTTATCTCTCCCGGCGGCAGTGCTTGTTAGTATCAGAAGTAAGCCAAAAAGTTATGCCCTTTTTGTCCGGTTCGTTTAAGGATGCTCCCAGGTGTTAACCAGAACGCTCTCAGTTTCGCCACAGGGATAATAAACGGAATATTTTCTGCATTATTTGCAATAAAGATAGCCTATTTTTCAGTAAACTCTTTATTCATATGACGGGCGTGGAGAGAAAAGGGAATCAACATCTGCTGTTGCAGAAGGTGGTATTGATTTCGTCCCAAAAGAAACGGGAAAAGCCTTAAAAAGTTTCTGCCTAATCTGTTAATGTAAAAGTAATAAGGCCGGGCTGAAAACGGTTGCTGCTCCCGCTCACCGCTGCAGTGAGCAATAAAAAAGCCGGGCTGCTGGCGCTCCGGCTTAATAACTTGCTTAGCTGCGTTTATACCAGCGGCTAATAAGCGCCACCAGACCACAAAGTATCGTAATTAGCCACACCGGCCAGTTTCCGAAGCGGGCATAGGGTGTCATTCCACGGGTTGGCACGACCCGGGTTTCCAGAACCTCTGTCTTAAATTGCGGTATCATCTTTTCGGTATTGCCGTCAGCGTTTATTACCGCAGTGACACCATTATTGGTATCACGCAGTAGCGGACGACCCAGCTCGAGTGCGCGCATTCGTGCCATCTGTAAATGCTGCCACGGACCGATCGAGTGGCCAAACCAGGCATCGTTAGAGACAGTCAGCAGAAAATCAGTATCAGGACGGAAATTGTCCCTGAGCTGTTGCCCAAGTATTATTTCATAGCAGATTGCCGCAGTCAGATTGTAACCAGCAACCTTCAGTTGTGGCTGGACGTAAGCGCCACGACTGAACGAAGACATGGGCAAATCAAAGAAAGGGGCTAGCGGGCGCAGCAGGGCTTCCAGTGGCACAAACTCACCAAAAGGGACCAGATGATTTTTCTGATAGCGGTTGTTGTTATGGTAATCGTAAGGTTTGTCGTCGCCGAGAACAATAATTGAGTTGTAATCGTGGTAGCGATTATTCTCCAGCCTCGAATCAACGATCCCGGTGATCAGGCCACTACTGCTGGCACGTAATGCTTCATCGACAGATTTCAGAAAGGGCTGCTGATTGGTTTCCAGATCTGGAATGGCGGATTCCGGCCAGATAATCAGCCGTGCTTTACCAAGATAGGGGCGGCTGAGAGAGGTATAAGTGCGCAGTGTGTTGAGCAACTGTTCGGGGTCCCACTTCATTGACTGTGGAATATTTCCCTGAACCAGCGCGACGTTGACCTCACGCTCTGGCAACGGTTGGTACCAGCCGATGTGACGTAACGGCCACGGCAAAAGCAGCAGTGCCACTGCGGCGATGGCAGTCATCAGATGACGTTTTACCACAGCGTAAACCGCCAGGCCAGACACCATCATCAGCACGAAAGTGATCCCTTCAACCCCGGTCAGCGGTCCAAGGCCTTTCAGTGGACCGTCAATCTGGCTGTAGCCAAACTGTAACCATGGGAAACCGGTCAGTATCCAGCCACGCATAAACTCAGTGATTTGCCACAACACCGGCGAGGCCACGACCAGACGCAGCAGCGACGTTCGGGGAAAAAAACGGTTGAGCAGGGCAGCGAACAACATAGTAAACAGCGACAGATACGCCGCCAGCAGCAGTACCAGAAACACGTTAATCGCATCAGGCATGCCACCAAAGGTGGCGATACTGACATATACCCAGTTAACACCGCTGCCAAACAGGCCGAAACCCCACATAAAGCCGATGGCCGTGGCCTGTCGGGTGGAGCGATTGAGCGTTAAGGCCAGCAGGCCGGACAGTGAAATCAGCGCCGCTGGCCAGAAATCATAAGGTGAAAAAGCCAGCGTGCCGATGGCACCTGTCACTGGCGCCAGGAGCAAACGCACTCGCTGGCGCTGATAAAAAGAGGCAATAGCCATTGGGGATTATTCTTCCAAAATCGGTTGCGGCGAGTTTTCTGGGATCCTGACATGGACCTGAATGATACGACGGCTGTCGGCCATCGCGACTTTGAACTGATAGCCGTCGATTTCAACACTTTCACCCCGTGCCGGTAGATGACCAAACGCCTGCATCACCAGACCACCTATGGTGTCCACTTCCTCATCACTGAAGTGGGTGTTGAATACGTCATTAAAGTCTTCAATTGGGGTAAGTGCGCGGATAGTATAGGTGTGGCGGCTAAGCTGACGAATATCCCGATCTTCTTCATCATCATATTCGTCTTCAATTTCGCCAACGATCAGTTCAAGAATATCTTCGATAGTGACCAGACCGGAAACGCCACCAAATTCATCAATCACAATCGCCATGTGATAACGCTTGGAGCGGAACTCTTTTAGCATCCGGTCAACACGCTTACTTTCGGGGACGACCACCGCAGGACGCAGCACTTTTTCAATACTGAAGGGCGGGGATGCACTGCTCATAAAAGGCAGCAAATCCTTTGCCATCAAAATGCCCTCAATATGATCTTTGTCTTCACTGATCACCGGGAATCGGGAATGGGCAGAGTCAATGATGGTTTCCAGGCACTCTTCCAGCGTCTGGTTTCGCTTCAGGGTTATCATTTGTGAGCGGGGGATCATAATGTCGCGCACGCGCTGTTCAGCAATATCCATCACCCCTTCAAGCATGTCACGGGTGTCTGGATCGATGAGGTCATTTTGCTCAGAATCGCGGATCAGCTCCAGCAAATCATCGCGGTTTTTCGGCTCACCGTGAAACAGCTGGTTGAGAATAAGGGTAAAAAATCCCTTTTTACTGCCGGGAGTGTCGTTGTTCTGGGAGTGATCATCGCTCATGGCGTTATTGTTTAGTCGCTCTTGTCATGATTAAAAGTTTCCACCCTGTTCGCAGCCAGGGGAGGGTAATGGCGGCTGATTAGCCTGCTCAGAGTAGCTCCTTCTCGGAAATGTACGGGTCGTTATAACCAAGAGCAAGCATTATCTCGGTTTCAATAGACTCCATCTCTTCGGCTTCATCATCTTCAATATGGTCATAACCCAGTAAATGCAGGCTGCCGTGCACCACCATATGTGCCCAGTGGGCCAGCAAGGGTTTTTCCTGCTCTTTTGCTTCCTGTTCCACGACCTGGCGACAGATGACCAGATCGCCCAACAGTGCTAATTCAATACCCGCAGGGGCCTCGAAGGGAAAGGAGAGTACGTTGGTGGGTTTATCTTTGCCACGATAGGTATGGTTCAGCTGATGACTTTCTGCTTCATCCACCACGCGGACAGTCACTTCACTCTCCGCCTGAAACTGGGGCAGTACCGCCTCCAGCCAGTGACGAAAATCGGATTCTGCTGGCAGTCCTTCCGGCTGCTCACAGGCAAGCTGCAAATCGAGGATTACGCTACTCATTCTGGCTCCTGCGAGGTGGACTGCTGCATTGCCAACGCTTCACGTTTACGTTGTTCTGTCGCGGCCGCACGGCGTTTCTCATCGGCAGCTTCCCAGGCTTCATAAGCAATAACCACCCGTGCGACCACGGGATGACGTACCACGTCCTCGCTGTGGAAGAAGTTAAAGCTTAATTCTTCGACTTCAGAAAGCACTTCTATAGCGTGACGCAAACCGGATTTAAGGTTACGTGGTAAATCTGTCTGCGTAACATCGCCGGTAATAACCGCTTTGGAGTTAAAACCGATACGGGTCAGGAACATCTTCATCTGTTCAATGGTGGTATTTTGACTCTCATCAAGGATGATAAAAGCATCATTAAGCGTTCGACCGCGCATATAGGCCAGTGGGGCCACTTCGATCACGTTGCGCTCAATCAGTTTTTCCACTCGTTCAAAACCCAGCATTTCAAACAATGCGTCGTACAGTGGACGCAGGTAAGGATCGACTTTCTGGCTCAGGTCGCCTGGAAGAAAGCCCAGTTTTTCACCGGCTTCAACGGCCGGACGGGTCAGCAGGATCCGCCGTACTTCCTGACGTTCAAGCGCATCCACCGCTGCCGCGACAGCCAGATACGTTTTTCCTGTACCTGCCGGTCCGATACCAAAAGTGATGTCATGGTCGAGAATGTTTGCAACGTACTGTGCCTGGTTGGGCGTACGCGGTTTAATCACGCCACGTTTGGTTTTAATGTTTACTGCTTTGCCATATTCCGGGACGCTCTCGGCTGTTTGTTCCAGCACGCGGCTCTCTTTAATGGCCAGATGGACCTGTTCAGAATCGATATCAGCAATATTGCCCCGCATCGGTGCCGTATCGACATACAGGTTGCGAAGAATATGGGCGGCCGCATCTACAATCAGCGTCTTGCCAACCAGTTTGAACGCGTTATCGCGGCGGTTAATTTCGATCCCTAAACGACGTTCCAACTGCTTGATATTATCGTCAAACGGACCGCACAGGCTCATCAGACGTTGATTGTCAGCGGGCTCTAAGGTGATTTCGCGTGTTTCAATATTCAAACTAATCCTATGGGTCACTCAGGGCCAGGTTGAGAATGTTTTTCATTGACTTAGCGCCCGTTGCCGGAGGAAAAGCCATGAGAGAATTATTTACGGCAGTGTGCTAATTCACAAGCACAGAAAATGATATTTGGGTGCGGTCTGGATAAAGCAAGGGCAATTTACTGTTTTGCCGCGGCGAACCTGCGAGATCCGCCGCAGAACACAGGCTCAGGGTTGGAAAGTACCGACGCCCAGCTCGTTTTCCTTACGTGTACGCGCAATCACCGAAGCCGGGGTTTCAATCATGCGCAGGCCCATTTTATCCTCGGTGAGGATCACTTTGCCTCGCAGCGAATTGGTGTAAACATCCACGATCTCCACATCGACGAATTTGCCGATCATTTCTGGTGTACCTTCAAAGTTCACCACGCGGTTGTTTTCTGTACGGCCAGACAGTTCCATGACATTTTTACGTGAAGTACCTTCCACCAGGATACGCTGTACGGTGCCCAGCATCCGGCGGCTCCACGCCATTGCCTGTTGGTTGATACGGTCTTGCAAGATCCACAAACGCTGCTTTTTCTCCTCCTCCGATACGTCATCCGGCAGATCAGCCGCTGGCGTGCCTGGGCGGGCGGAATAGATAAAGCTGTAACTGGTGTCAAAATTGACGTCGCCAATCAGCTTCATGGTTTGCTCAAAATCCTGCTGGGTTTCACCCGGAAAACCGATAATAAAGTCTGAACTGATCTGAATGTTCGGGCGGGCGGCAATCAGTTTACGGATGATGGCTTTGTATTCCAGCGCGGTGTGGGCGCGTTTCATCAGCGTCAGGATGCGATCTGCACCGCTCTGGACTGGCAGATGCAGGAAGCTGACCAGTTCCGGCGTATCGCGGTACACGGCAATAATATCATCCGTAAATTCAATTGGATGGCTGGTCGTGAAGCGGATACGATCAATGCCGTCAATCGCTGCGACCAGGCGCAGCAGATCGGCAAATGAGCACGGATCGCCGTTATAGTCTTCCCCGCGATAGGCATTTACATTCTGCCCCAACAGGTTAACTTCCCGCACGCCCTGTTCCGCCAGTTGGGCAATTTCAAACAGAATATCGTCGCAGGGACGGCTCACTTCTTCGCCGCGGGTGTAGGGCACTACACAGAAAGTACAGTATTTATTGCACCCTTCCATAATTGAGACGAAGGCGCTGGGGCCATCTGCGCGTGGTTCCGGCAAACGGTCAAATTTTTCAATTTCAGGGAAGCTGATATCCACCACCGGGCTTTTGGAGCCGCGCACGGTGTTGATCATCTCCGGTAACCGGTGCAGCGTCTGTGGGCCAAACACAATATCGACAAAGTTTGCCCGCTGACGAATATGATCGCCTTCCTGTGAAGCAACGCATCCTCCCACGCCAATAATGACATCGGGATTGGCTTGCTTGAGCGTTCTCCAGCGTCCCAACTGATGGAACACTTTTTCCTGTGCCTTCTCACGAATGGAGCAGGTATTAAGCAGCAGAACGTCAGCTTCTTCTGCCACATCGGTCAGGGTAAACCCGTGGGTGCTGTTCAACAGGTCAGCCATCTTGGATGAGTCGTACTCATTCATCTGACAGCCCCAGGTTTTAATATGCAGTTTTTTGGTCATCTGGTTGCCATTAATCATGCAGAAGTGAGTTCAGGGCGCGTATTGTAATGCTTTGCTGGGGTTGTGACCAGCATACGCGGCTTTTCAAACTGGCCCGCAAAATTCCGGTACACTAAGGGGAACAGAATAAGCCCTTTGAGATGCCGGGAGAAGGGGACCAGATGTCCACAGGACGGGAAAATGATAACTGAGACAACACAGTGTTGGGACGTTGCCGTGGTCGGCGGCGGAATGGTCGGCGCGGCGCTGGCCAGCGGGCTTGCAGCGCGAGGATTCAGTGTGGTGGTGCTTGAGCAGGAGCCGCCCGCCGATTTTGATGAGAAAAGTGCACCGGACATAAGAATTTCCGCCATTGGTGCGGCTTCGGTGGATTTGCTCAAACGTCTGCAAGTCTGGCCACTGGTTCAGGCGATGCGCTGTGCACCTTACCGTAAGCTGGAAACCTGGGAGTGGCAGCGTGCAAAGGTGGCATTTGACGCGCAGTCGCTGGGTTTGTCGGCGCTGGGATATATGGTGGAGAACAGTGTGCTAAAGCTGGCGCTATGGCAGCGGCTTGCACAGCAGGAAGTCAGACTGATTTCACCCACGAAACTGAAAGGGTTGCAGTCGGTTAACGGGGGATGGCAGCTGACATTGGACAACGGTCAGATCCTTCACACCCGGCTGGTGGTGGGGGCAGATGGCGCCAACTCGCAGGTCCGTCAGCTGGCGGGCATTGGCATTCGGGGGTGGCAATATGCGCAGTCCTGTATGTTAATCAGCGTGCGTAGGGAAGACGATGCCGGGGACTGTACGTGGCAACAGTTTACGCCAGACGGACCGCGCGCATTTTTACCGCTGTTCGACCGCTGGGCATCGCTGGTCTGGTATGACAGCCCGTCGCGTATCCGCCAGTTGCAGGCGATGAATATGGCTCAGTTGCAGCAGGAGATTGTGGCGCATTTTCCTCACCGCGCAGGAAAAGTTACGCCGGTGGCTGCCGGCGCTTTTCCGCTGACTCGCCGCCACGCCAGCCGCTATGTGTTACCTGGGCTGGCTCTGGTGGGGGATGCAGCCCATACGATCAATCCTCTGGCCGGGCAGGGGGTGAATCTGGGCTATCGTGATGTGGATGCATTGATCGAAACGTTGTCGGCGTCACGGGAGCGGGCAGAAGCGTGGTATTCAGAAAATGTGTTGTTGCGTTACCAGCGTCAACGGCTGAAAGATAATCTGTTAATGCAAAGCGGCATGGACCTGTTTTATTTCGCTTTCAGCACTTCCGTTGCGCCTGTTCGTCTGGTGCGCAATGTGGGGCTAATGATGGCTGAACGCTCCGGGGTACTGAAACGGCAGGCTTTACGTTATGCGCTGGGTCTGAAGAAGGGATAGTCTGAGGGGTGACATCAGGATGAAAACAGAGCGGTTGCCAACACCGGGCTGATTTATCATTGATCCGAAAAGCCCGCGATAGTGAACTGAGCTGAAAGGCGGCCACATGTTGCTGCCTTATTGCCATCGTCAGCGGATGTCTGCTGCTGTTGAGCATGAAACCTAAAAAAGCCCGCTCTCTGGCGGGCTTTTACTGATTGGCTGGGGTGCAGGGATTCGAACCCCGGAATGCTGGTATCAGAAACCAGAGCCTTACCACTTGGCGACACCCCAATAATGCTGTTGCGATTTATTCTGCAAATCGTCTTAATGTCTGGCTGGGGTACGAGGATTCGAACCTCGGAATGCCGGAATCAGAATCCGGTGCCTTACCGCTTGGCGATACCCCAATAAATTTGGTGGCTACTACGGGAATCGAACCTGTGACCCCAGCATTATGAGTGCTGTGCTCTAACCAGCTGAGCTAAGTAGCCAGATTTTCTGCTGCAAGACGTAATCTTTTTCCCTGAGGAAAAAATGGCTGGGGTACCTGGATTCGAACCAGGGAATGCCGGTATCAAAAACCGGTGCCTTACCGCTTGGCGATACCCCATCCGTGCAAACCGTTTATGGAAATGGTGCGGGAGGCGAGACTTGAACTCGCACACCTTGCGGCGCCAGAACCTAAATCTGGTGCGTCTACCAATTTCGCCACTCCCGCAAAAAAGATGGTGGCTACGACGGGAATCGAACCTGTGACCCCAGCATTATGAGTGCTGTGCTCTAACCAGCTGAGCTACGTAGCCATCTTTTTTTCGCGTTACCTTCAACGGCGTTGCGGGGCGCATTATGCGGAGTTGACCTGGAAGCGTCAACAAATTTTTTCCTGTTTTTGCCCGGAACCGATTCGTTTGTCTGGCTTATAACCAGCCTGGTGATTAAACCACCAGTCAGCGGTTTTTTTTCATCCTTTTACGGTTGCTGAGCGGACGCATTAACAAATGCACTCGATCGGTTTGCCCTTTATTTTGTCGTGGCGTTGAGGGAATGATGACATGCTGTGGCGTCACATGAAGTTCATGCAATGATGCACAAAGGCCCGGGAAGAGGGCGACAGAAAGAGGAGTATTGATCAGAAAAAAAGGTTACCCCATGAAATGAGGTAACCTGAAACGCTGGATTTATTTTACCGCATAGGCTGACTGATGCACGCCAACAGCACGCCCTGACGGATCGTCCATCGTTTTGAATGCTTCGTCCCACTCGATGGCTTTGGCCGATGAACAGGCTACGGAAGGGCCGCCCGGTACACATTCTGCGGCGCTGGCAAGCGGGAACAGCTGTTCGAAAATATCACGGTACAGATAGCCTTCTTTTGAGGTTGGCGTATTGTACGGGAAGCGGAAATGAGCGGTCTGTAACTGCCGATCGCTTACCTGCTTCGCAGCGACTTCTTTCAACGTGTCAATCCAGCTATAGCCGACGCCATCGGAGAACTGCTCTTTCTGACGCCATGCAACACTCTCAGGCAGATAAGAGGAGAAACACTCGCGAAGAATGTGTTTTTCCATTTTACCGTTGGCACCACACATCTTATCCGCCGGGTTGATTCTCATCGCCACATCAAGGAACTTCTTATCGAGGAAGGGAACGCGGGCCTCGACACCCCAGGCAGACATCGCTTTGTTCGCCCGGGCACAGTCGAACATATGCAGTGCCAGCAGTTTGCGAACGTTCTCTTGGTGAAACTCTCTGGCATTTGGCGCTTTATGGAAGTAGAGGTAGCCGCCAAATACTTCATCAGCACCTTCGCCTGATAACACCATTTTGATACCCATTGCCTTGATCTTACGGGACATCAAATACATTGGTGTGGATGCCCGGATGGTGGTGACATCATAAGTTTCAATGTGATAGATAACATCACGGATAGCATCAAGGCCTTCCTGCACCGTAAAGTGGATCTCGTGGTGCACGGTACCCAGATGATCGGCAACGGATTTAGCGGCTTTCAGGTCAGGAGAGCCTTCCAGACCAACAGCGAAGGAGTGAAGCTGCGGCCACCACGCTTCGCTCTTATCCTGATCTTCAATACGTTTGGCGGCAAACTTTTTAGTGACTGCCGAAATAATGGAGGAATCCAGCCCACCGGAAAGTAAAACACCGTAAGGCACGTCTGACATCAGGTGGCTTTTGACGGATTCTTCCAGCGCATCTTTCAGTGCTGCCGCATCCGTTACATTGTGCTCAACGGCATCATAACTGAACCAGTCACGCTGCCAGTAGCGATGGACTTCGCCGTCGGTGCTGGACATATAACTTCCCGGTGGGAATTCTTTTAGCGTCTTACATACCGGTACCAGCGCTTTCATTTCGGAAGCGACAAACAGGTTGCCATGTTCATCATTACCCATGTACAGCGGAATAATGCCAATATGGTCACGGCCAATCAGCCAGGTGTTCTTTTCGGTGTCATAAAGGATAAAGGCGAACATCCCCTGCAAATCATCAAGGAAGTCCACGCCTTTTTCCTGATACAACGCGAGGATAACCTCACAGTCAGATTCAGTCTGGAACTGATAGCGGTCGCTCAGTTTGGCGCGCAGCGCCTGGTGGTTATAAATTTCACCGTTGACGGCCAGAACATGGGTGTGGGTGGCATTGTAGAGAGGCTGTGCACCGTTGTTGACGTCGACAATCGATAAACGTTCGTGAGCCAGAATCGCGTGATCATCGGCATAAATACCGGACCAGTCCGGGCCACGATGGCGCATCAGACGGGAAAGCTCCAGCGCTTTCTTACGCAGTTCAACAGGATCGCTTTTAAGATCCAATACTCCAAATACAGAACACATAGTTAACTCCCTGACGGCATCCCTGAACGGTGATGGTGATAAAGTGAATATGACTGACGAAGGGTTCGCCTGATGCATAAGAAAATGCGCTATCTTGCCCTGTTGATGCAAGTCATTTAGCTTTTTTATGAGAAATAGTCTGTCTTCAACCCTTAAGTGTTGATGTTTATTCAATGAATAAGGGTGAAAATTGCATAAAATGCATTTTTCTGCCTGATACGGGTGAAAAATAACCGATGACAACAGGGCTTGCCCGGCGGAGTGGCCGGGCCGGGTTCAGATGATGTCAATATCTGCGACGGAGGGAAAAATCCAGCTGGGGCGGAAGGGCATTGCATCCACATCACTGAGTGTTGAAACGCCAGACAGCACCAGAATCGTTTCCAGCCCGGCTTGAAAACCGGCCAGGATGTCGGTGCGCAGATTGTCACCGACAATCACCGTCTCTTCTGAATGCGCCTGCATTTTGTTCAGCGCGGCCCGGATGATCCACGGGCTGGGTTTGCCGACGTAGAAAGGTTTCCGTCCCGAAATCGTCTCGATCCCTGCACAGAGCGCACCACAGGCTGGCACGAATCCACGCGCGTGGGTATCAGGATTGGTGGCAATAAAGCGCGCGCCGTTGGCAACAAAAAAAGCGGCTTTATGCATCATTTCCCAGTTGTAAGAGCGTGTTTCACCCACGATCACAAAATCAGGATTGATATCGGTAATGGTAAAACCCGCTTTGTACATCTCATGGATTAATGCCCCTTCTCCCACCACATAGGCTTTTTTGCCCTCCTGACGCCGCAGGAAATCGGCCGTTGCCATCGCGGAGGTGTAAAAAACACTGTCTGGCAGCTCAATACCGGCAGAAGCAAAACGATTGGCAAGGTCGGGGGCGGTTTGTGAAGGATAGTTGGTCAGCACGACCAGCGGCATTTCCTTTGCCATTATGCGTTGCAGAAACTCTTTGGCTCCCGGCACCGCGGTATTGTCATGCATCAGTACACCGTCGATGTCGCAAATCACATTTTTGATAGTCATTATTTCACCGTCCGTGCGGGTTAATGCGCTCATTAACTCTCTAATAAGTGTTGTAATAAGACCCCATTAAGCATGGCGCGTTTTACCAGCGCAAAGGCACCAATAGCAGAACGGTGATCGATTTCTGAACGCACCACCGGCAAATTAGTGCGGAAGGACTTCAGCGTCTGAGTGTTGATACAGCCTTCAATCGCTGGCAGCAGGATCTTCTCTGCTTCAATAATTTCTCCTGCAATGACCACTTTTTGTGGGTTAAACAGGTTAATCGCAATCGCAATGGCTTTACCCAAATGACGGCCAACATGTTCAATCACTTCTACTGCCAGTGCATCCCCGCGATTAGCCGCTTTGCAGATCTCCGACATTTGACACGTCTCCGGCGTCAGTGAGCTTTGGTGGCCTTGCTTTAACAGATTGCTGACGCGGTTTTCGATAGCGGTGTTAGCGGCAATCGTTTCCAGACAGCCGAAATTACCACAGTGACAGCGTTCTCCCAGCGGATCGACCTGAATATGCCCCAGTTCACCTACATTACCGTTACTGCCGAGGAAAACCTGACCATTGGCGATGATCCCGGCACCCGTCCCGCGATGAACACGCACCAGAATGGAGTCTGAACAATCGCGGGATGCGCCAAAGTAGTGCTCTGCCAACGCCAGGCTACGGATATCATGGCCGACAAAGCTGGTGACGTTAAAACGCTTTTGCAATCTGGCGACCAGTGGCCAGTGATTAACCTGAATATGCGGCATATAGCGAATGACACCACTGTTCGGGTCCACCAGACCCGGAAGTATGACCGAAATGGCGATCAGTTCACGCAGCTTGCGCTGGTGCAACGCACAAAAGTCAGCAATGGCATCAAACAGGGCGTTTTCCAGCGTATCCTGTGACGCTTCCGGCAGTGGATAATCTTCCTGTGCAAGCGATTTGCCGCTGAGATCAAACAGCGTCAGGGTGGCATCACTGCGCCCCAGGCGTATGCCGACAGTATTGAAGCCACGGGTTTCGGTAACGATGGAGATAGCGCGACGACCACCTGTTGACGCCTGCTGATCCACTTCTTTTATCAGTCCTCGCTCAATCAGCTGGCGGGTAATTTTGGTGACACTGGCGGGGGCGAGCTGGCTGTGCTCCGCAATCTGTATGCGCGATATTGGACCCTGTTGGTCAATCAACCGATACACGGCTGCGCTGTTGAGCTGCTTAACTAAATCGACATTTCCTATTTGAGACTGGCCGCCAGTGGTCATTCAGTATCTGCTCGTGTTAGACCTCGTTACCATTAACGATGGTCTTGATTATTTTGTAGTCTCGGGTGAACACCGTCAGGTTTGCCACTTTGCCTGCTTCGACAGAACCTAATTTATGATCTACGCCGATTGCGCGGGCTGGGTAAAGCGTTGCCATTCGTAACGTTTCATCCAGGGAAATCCCTGCATGTTCGACACTGTTCGCTACAGCTTCAATCATAGTCAGGGCAGAACCACTTAGCGTGCCTTGATCGTCAACGCAAAGTCCATCGCGATAGTATATTGTTTTTCCAGCAAAAATGAACCGATCAATGGTTGCACCGGCTGGCGCGGTGGCATCGGTGACCAGGATGAGCTTGTCCCCTTTAATGCGTTTGGCATTACGGATATTAGCGTAATGAACATGAAAGCCATCGGCAATAATGCCGCACCAGACATTGGGCGAATCGAACAACGCACCGATCAGTCCCGGCTCGCGGCCGCTAGTGGCGGGCATGGCGTTATACAAATGTGTTGCGAAGCTGACGCCAGCAGCAATGCCACGACGAGCCTCATCGTAGGTAGCATGCGAGTGTCCGGCGGAAATGACAATACCGGCATTGTGCAGCTGGCGGATAACCGTGCTGTCGACCTGCTCAGGTGCCAGCGTGATTTTACTGATAACGTCGGCATTCTCACAAAGGAAATTGACCAGTGCCGGCTCCGGGGTGCGGATCACTGCGGGGTTGTGCGTTCCGGGTTTACGCGGACTCAGCCAGGGACCTTCAAGATGCAGGCCCAACGCCTGATTGTTATTCTGGGCCAGATAAGCCCGCATTACTTCAACCGCATGCTTCATCATTTCATCGCTGCTGGTAATCAGCGTTGGCAAAAAGCTGGTGCAGCCGGACCTTTCATTGGCTTTTTGCATGACCGTCATGGTTTCAGTGCTGATGGCAGCAAGATCGTCATTAAACTGCACGCCACCACAGCCATTCAACTGTAAATCGATAAAGCCGGGAGCGATCAGCGCACCATTGACATCGTGCGTTGGCACGTTGGCGGGCAGGTCAGCTGATTTACAAACGCTGTCGATCAGACTGCCTGCAATCACAACAGCATGGTTATCAAGGATTTCATGGCCGGTGTAGATTCGGCCATTGGTTAAAGCATACATAGTGTTCTCCCGGCATTATCTGCTTCCTGGTGGTTGGCAATATACTGATAAATCAAATGTTTTTCATGTTTTCCGCTTCCATTTCGCGGAAGTATTTTACGGTTTTCACTTTCAGTTCCATGGTGGAGGGTTCATCACAGACCACGACAGATTTGGCATGCAATTGCAGACAGCTGATTGTCCACATATGGTTCACGTTCCCTTCCACCGCAGCCTGTAGCGCTTGCGCTTTTACATGACCGGTGACCAGAATCATCACCTCTTCTGCATCCAGCAGTGTACCGACGCCGACGGTGAGAGCATATTTGGGCACCTGTTCGACATCACCATCAAAAAAGCGTGAGTTTGCCACGCGGGTGTCATGCGTCAGGGTTTTAATCCGGGTGCGTGAGGCCAGTGAAGAAGCGGGCTCATTAAATGCAATATGGCCATCATTGCCCACACCGCCCATAAACAGGTTAATTTTACCGTAGCTGCGGATCTTCTCTTCGTACTGGCGACATTCTGCGTCAATATCGCTGGCATTTCCATTAAGAAGATTAATATTTTCGTGTTGAATATCAATATGATCGAAAAAGTTACGGTACATAAAGCTGTGATAGCTTTCCGGGTGCTCTTTTGGCAGACCAACATATTCATCCATGTTGAAGGTCACAACATGCCGGAAGCTAACCTGGCCTGCTTTATGCATTGAAACAAGATGTTTGTAGGCCTCCAGCGGGGTGCCTCCGGTGGGTAATCCCAGAACAAATGGGCGCTCTGCTGAAGGTGCAAAGGCGTTAATGCGGTTTACGATATGGCGCGCGGCCCATTTCCCGACCTGTGTCGTGCTGTTCAGAGGAATAAGTCTCATGTATGACCTCACTTTAAGCTAAATTTAAAAGAATCTGACAAAGCCCTGCGGTGATGATTAAGCCTGGCTTGTTATCTGCGGTGAGAAAATCCGTGCTATTTTTTCGAATCATAAAATAAGTTTGCTTCGGTGACCACAATTTAGCGGGTGAAATGTACTTTTTTAATGATAAAAATCACATAAACAGCGCTTTTAATTTGCAGTGAAAATTAATTTTTTTCTACACTCGGCATATTGGTTTTAGCTCATCCATAAACAGTTTACCGTTACAACAATACTATGCGGTTACAGGTACCTTAATGTGCCTCGCAGGGGGAAAGGGAACATGCTAAGTTATTTACAAAAAGTAGGGCGGGCGCTTATGGTGCCGGTTGCGACGTTACCGGCAGCCGCTATCCTGATGGGGATTGGTTACTGGCTTGATCCTGATGCCTGGGGGGCAGGTAATGCTCTTGCGGCACTTTTACTTAAATCCGGTTCCGCTATCATTGAGCACATGTCGGTTCTGTTTGCTATTGGCATCGCTTATGGTATGTCGAAAGACAAAGATGGTGCTGCGGCCTTAACCGGTTTCGTCGGTTTTTTGGTGGTGACCACACTCTGTTCTCCCGCCGCGGTTGCCATGATCCAAAAAATTCCTGTCGATCAGGTGCCTGCCGCCTTTGGAAAAATTGAAAACCAGTTTGTCGGTATAATGGTGGGGATTATTTCGGCAGAAATGTACAACCGTTTCAGTCATGTGGAACTCCCTAAAGCGCTGTCTTTCTTTAGCGGGCGTCGCCTGGTGCCTATCCTTGTTTCCTTCGTGATGATCCTGATCGCCTTTATTCTGATGTATGTCTGGCCGTTGATCTTTGGTGGTCTGGTCAGTTTTGGTGAACAGATACAAAAACTAGGCTCTGCCGGTGCGGGGGTCTATGCTTTTTTCAACCGTTTACTGATCCCGGTTGGTCTGCATCATGCGTTGAACTCTGTGTTCTGGTTTGATGTGGCCGGAATTAATGATATCCCTAACTTCCTTGGCGGCGCACAGTCACTGGAAAGTGGCAAAGCGGTGCTGGGCATCACCGGGCGTTATCAGGCTGGTTTCTACCCAATTATGATGTTTGGTCTTCCAGGAGCTGCGCTGGCTATTTACCAGTGCGCACATCCTGAGAATCGTGCCAAAGTGGGTGGAATTATGCTGGCTGCTGCGTTTGCCGCTTTCTTTACGGGCATTACTGAGCCGCTTGAATTCTCCTTTATGTTCGTCGCACCAGTGCTTTATTTCATCCATGCGGTGCTGACGGGTATTTCCGTCTTTATTGCGGCAAGCATGCACTGGATTTCAGGTTTTGGCTTCAGCGCCGGGCTGGTTGATATGGCACTTCAGAGCCGTAATCCACTGGCTACCCATTGGTATATGCTGATCCCTCAGGGCCTGGTCTTCTTTGTTATCTACTATGTGGTTTTCCGTTTCACTATCAAAAAATTCAATCTGCTGACGCCGGGCCGTGAACTGGCGGTGGATGGCGATGAAAGCGATGGCTACGATGCCGACGTCGACAGCCAGCATCATAATGAATCTCAGACGGAGACACTGGCACGTCGCTATGTTTCGGCCGTTGGTGGCTCAGAAAACCTCACCGGTATTGATGCCTGTATTACCCGTCTTCGTCTCAGCGTTCGGGATAGCGGTGCCGTCAATGAATCTGTCGCCCGCCGCCTTGGGGCTTCTGGAGTGATTCGTCTGAATAAAGAAAGTGTGCAAATCATTGTCGGTACGCAGGCAGAAACGATCGCCTCTGCGATGAAAACCGTTCTGGCAAAAGGTCCTGTTGCCGCGACCTCGGTATCGCCTGCGGTGCCAGTGACAGCGCCATCAACGACTAACGGCAGGACAGCGGCAGATACCATTTTGACTACCCTGGTTGCACCGGTTAGTGGTGAGGTGGTTGCTCTGGAGCAGGTTCCTGACGACGCTTTTGCCTCTAAAGCGGTGGGAGACGGGCTGGCAATCAAGCCAACCAGCAATATTGTGGTTTCTCCTGCAAACGGCACCGTGATGAAAATTTTCAACACCAACCACGCTTTCTGCCTTGAAACGGACAAGGGGCTTGAGGTGGTGGTACATATGGGTCTGGATACGGTAGCGCTGGATGGTAAAGGTTTCTCCCGCCTGGTTGAGGAGGGAACGGTTGTTACCACAGGACAGCCGGTGCTGGAGATGGACCTGGATTTCCTGAATGTCAATGCCCGTTCAATGATAAGCCCGGTGGTGGTCAGTAATATCGACGAGTTCAATGGTATTACGCTGCTGGCCGACGAAAAGGTTGTTGCCGGAGAAAGCCCACTCTTTGGGATTAAAGGCTGAAGGCGATTAACGTGTAATTTAAAGGGTGGGAAGCGATTTCCGCCCTTTTTTATTGGATTCCAGTAACAAACGGTTGTTTCCCTTAGCGGCTTTGTGGATCATACACCGTAATTTCGCGCACTATACCCGTTATACTTCAAGTTGCAGGTGCGTTGGCTGCGTTCAGTCACCTGAGTCACTCACCGCAGTAAGCTCATCGTGATTCCTTCACTTGCCGCCTTCCTGAAACTCGACGTGTTCAGGGTATTATTTACCATAGTATTACTGAGGAAATTAAGATGAGTGAGGCTGAAGCCCGCCCAAGTAACTTTATTCGTCAGATCATCGACGAAGATTTGGCATCCGGTAAGCATAACAGTGTACACACACGCTTTCCGCCGGAGCCAAATGGTTATCTGCACATTGGCCATGCCAAATCTATCTGCCTCAATTTTGGTATTGCACAGGATTACCAGGGACAGTGCAATCTGCGTTTCGATGACACGAATCCGGTGAAGGAAGATCTGGAATTTGTCGAATCAATTAAGCATGACGTGGAGTGGCTTGGCTTCAGCTGGGCGGGGAAGGTTCGTTATTCCTCTGATTATTTTGATCAGCTGCATCATTACGCCATTGAATTGATCAACAAAGGGCTGGCCTATGTTGATCAACTCACGCCGGAGCAGATTAGGGAATACCGCGGTACCTTGACTTCGCCAGGCAAACACAGTCCATATCGCGATCGCAGCGTGGATGACAATCTGGCGTTGTTTGAGAAAATGCGCAACGGTGAATTCGCTGAAGGCACGGCATGTCTGCGCGCTAAAATTGATATGGCATCCAGTTTTATCGTTATGCGCGATCCGGTGTTATATCGCATCAAGTTTGCCAGCCATCACCAGACGGGCAACAAGTGGTGCATCTATCCTATGTATGACTTTACTCACTGTATTTCCGATGCGCTGGAAGGGATCACCCATTCCCTGTGTACGCTGGAGTTCCAGGACAATCGTCGCCTGTATGACTGGGTACTGGATAATATTTCTATCCCGGCACATCCAAGACAGTACGAATTCTCCCGGCTGAATCTGGAATATGCCATCATGTCCAAGCGTAAGCTGAACATGCTGGTAACAGAAAAAGTCGTTGAAGGCTGGGATGATCCCAGAATGTTGACGGTTTCAGGTCTGCGTCGTCGCGGCTATACCGCGGCATCGGTTCGTGAATTCTGCCGTCGTATTGGCGTGACCAAACAGGACAATATTGTCGAGATGGCATCGCTTGAGTCCTGTATTCGTGACGATCTGAATGAAAACGCGCCGCGTGCGATGGCGGTTCTCGATCCGGTTAAGCTTGTCATCGAAAATTTGCCATCGAATCACGAAGAGATCCTGACCATGCCGAATCATCCGAACAAACCGGAAATGGGCATGCGTGAGGTGCCTTTCAGCCGCGAGATCTATATCGATCGTGCTGATTTTCGCGAAGAGGCCAACAAGCAGTACAAGCGGCTGGTACTGGGTAAAGAAGTGCGTCTGCGTAATGCCTACGTGATTAAAGCTGAGCGTGTGGCGAAGGATGAAGAGGGCAACATTACCTGCCTGTTCTGTACCTGCGATGTGGCAACACTGAGTAAAGATCCTGCCGACGGACGTAAAGTAAAAGGAGTTATTCACTGGGTGTCCGCCGTACATGCGCGTCCGGCAGAATTCCGCCTGTACGATCGTCTTTTCAGCGTGGCAAATCCTGGGGCGGCAGAGGATTTCCTCGCCACGGTCAACCCTGAGTCACTGGTTATCCGCCAGGGCTTTGTTGAACCGGGTTTACAGCAGGCACAGCCTTCCAGCCCGTATCAGTTTGAGCGTGAGGGCTATTTCTGTGCTGACAGCCGTTACTCTGCACCACACCAGTTGGTTTTTAACCGCACCGTTGGATTACGTGATACCTGGGCTAAATCGGGCGAGTAATTCTGCATATTAACTACCCTACGCAGCCTTCTGGCTGCGTTTTTTTTTGCGGCCGTGAGTCGAATCGCTGATTTTTTGAAATCTGTTGGCAAAACAGCACGACACCGTGTGCTACTTTTTGAACCGCGCTGGCCGGGTATCGATGCTGTTTTATTGCAAAAAATAATATGCGGTGCGGTTTGGCATTCATTAAAAAGAGTTGAATGATAGTTAACACTCGCCTTTAAGGACGGTTTCATCTGCTATTTTGCTATCATGGCAGGCAATACCTGCGGACCGCGTATGTCTTCTCTGCAAGCGACTGTCGCTGGCGTGTCAGCCGGAGGGCATTCTTTCGATATACGTATTTATGCTATTTACTCCACTCTGACAAGAAAACTGCATTTTATTCTGGATATCCCAGGGCCACAGCTCTGGAAGTAAATGTATATTCGTTATTAATTTCTGCCAAAAAGAGATAAACGATCTGTGTAAATAATTGCATGTCGTTTGCTGAGTGAATCTGATATTTTAGCAAATCACTGCTAATGCTTATTTCTGGTTGGTACTATCATCAGCGGCGTGAGCTGTATTAGTATGCTTTATTTTTTACTGATAAATATAGCTTCTGTAAACTTTCTTTGTTGTTTTTTAGCATTCAGGATAGGTAATTTATTCATTTTTATAATTTCACGTTAATGGCTGCATAACATCCCGCATGGATATGTGTTCTGAGTCATGATTTTATCGCATGAAATGCACTATTAATTGATAATTCGCGTCGCGAAAAATATCATTGATTCAGAGCTTATTCTGTCATTAATACTAATTTTTTATTGGTAACAACATTCTATTAACTGAAATATATCTTTTTGGAAGAGAGGCTGATTTATGTCAGGGATTTTTACTGAAAAAAAACCTTTAGTGCTTACTGTTGCAATTCTTTCCGCCATTAGCGGGGGGGGTTATTTTCCGCAAGCATCGGCCGCTGGTTTTATTGACGACTCATCCCTGACGGGGGGGATCTATTACTGGCAGCGCGATCGCGATCGTAAGAATCTTGATACAGACAGCGAGCAATACCGACGCTATGAGCAAAATTTACATCACGCAACGCTTAACGCTAATCTTGATTTTTCGTCCGGTTATATCGCTGACTTTATCGGGCTGGATTTAGGGGCATTCAGTGCCGTTGAATTATCCGGTACGGGGCCTGCGGCACCCAATGAGATTGGTTTCAGTAATGCAAAAGGGCGCTGGGGAGAAAAGTGGGATGGCGATACCAGTGGTGTAAGTCTGTATAAGGCAGCTGTAAAATTTAAGTATGATAATTATTGGTTACGCGGTGGCTATTTACAACCAACCGGACAAAGTTTATTGGCCCCACAATGGAGTTTTCTGCCCGGAACGTACCGCGGTGTTGAAGTTGGTGCCGTTTATGATTTTTATGATGCCGGTGAACTGTCGCTTTCTTATATGTGGACGGACGAATATAAATCACCCTGGTATCGCAACATGTACAACTTTCGTAAAGCTGATGGTGTAACCGGCATCAACTATCTTCATTCCATCGGAGCGAAATACGACTTTAAAAATAATCTGGTCCTGGAAGGTGCATTTGGTCAGGCTGCTGATTATATGGATCAGTACTTCACAAAAGTTTCTTATGCTTTCCCGGTTGCCGGAAATAACCTGAAAACCAGCTGGCAGTTTTACGGTGCGAAGGATAAAGAAAGCGGGGGGGCCTCTAATGTTAATGATGTTTACGACGGTCTCGCCTGGCTACAGGCTCTGACATTTGGCTACAGTTCCGGCCCGTTTGACTTCCGTCTGGAGGGCACCTGGGTTAAAGCCGAGGGTAATCAGGGGTTCTTCCTGCAACGTATGACGCCGGGTTATGCCACCTCTAATGGTCGGCTGGATGTGTGGTGGGATTCCCGTTCAGACTTCAACGCGAACGGTGAAAAAGCGCTTTTTGCTGGCGTGATGTATGACCTCAAAAACTGGCAGCTTCCCGGCTGGACGATCGGAACCTCTTATGCATATGGCTGGGACGCCAGGCCCTCCACCAACCCTACATATGATCAGGATCAGCGCCTGCGTGAGTCAGCGTGGAATGTTGATTTGCTCTATACCATTCAGGAAGGCGTGGCCAAAGGCACCTTATTTAAACTGCACTATACCCGTTATCACAACCACTCCGATCTCCCAAGCTGGAGTGGTGGTTATCACAACGTATTCCAGGATGAAAAGGACGTGAAGTTTATGGTGATCGCACCATTTACCGTTTTTGAGCACGCGAAATAAACGCAAGTGCTGAGGGGGGATAACCCGAAAGAAATTTCTGTTTCCCGCTATCGCCATATGACTGCCTGGCGTATGTGCACAAAAAATGTCGTTCAGTCGCGAGAGTCAATTTCGCTGAGGACGACCAGCATTATGTGGCTGCTGAACATAAGGGCGGTGGTGAGGGTATGGCAACAGAATCCGCTAAGTTGCAGCCCCCCACCGAGCAAAATGACAACAAACAGATAAGGATAAGAGAATGAAAAAATGTAAAGCACGTCTTCTGGCTGCTGCATTACTCTCCGTGCTGGCTGGCAGTAACGCGATGGCTAATCAGCAGATTGTTGACCAAATGAGTCAGTTTGGCGTGAAGTATAAAGTGACGGATAACCATGCCGCTCACAATGGTGTTGACTGTGCGGCATTGGGGGCAGACTGGGCATCCTGCAACCGGGCAACCATAACCCTCACCAACCCTGGACCAGCCATCACCAGCAAGGACTGGGCGATTTATATGTCTAACGTCCATGAAGCTCTGAAGGTTGAAAGCGATCAATTCCGCCTGGTGTCTGTGGTGGGGGATTTGGCCCGGCTTGAGCCAACAGAGAAGTTTACCGGTTTCGCAGCCGGTGAGTCGGTGGAAATCCCGATAATTCTTGAATACTGGCAGCTATTTATCACGGATGTTATGCCGCGCTGGTATGTGACGTCGGGCGACTCGACGCCCAAAATTATCAAAAGTACGGATACTGAAGATCTCACGAGTTTTGTGGCGCCTTTTGGTGAACAATGGAAACGAACTCCTGACGATCAAAATGTGTTAATGGTGCCTGCCAGCCGTTTCGATAAGAACAGCGATGTGCAACAGTTACCTGCATCTGCCCTGCGTGGTCAGATTGTTCCCACGCCGATGCAGGTAGAGGTGCTGGCAGAGGATGCCGATCTGTCGCAAGGCGTGACGCTGGATCTTGCCAGCCTGCCCGCGGAAAAAGCAGAAGCGGTAAGACAGCGTTTTCAGCTGTTAGGCGTGCAGGAAAAAACCAAAGGCTATGGCATTGCTACTCGTATTGACGCTGAAGCGTTTAAAGATGAACAGGTAATTTCGGGTGCTTATCATCTGGTGATCGACAAAGACCGTGCTGAAGTGGTTGGATACGATCAGCAGGGGGTTTTTTACGGCCTGCAATCGATTATTTCCCTGATTCCTGCCGATGGCAGTGCCAAAATTGCCACGCTTAATGCCAGTGATGCTCCACGTTTTGCCTACCGTGGTGTCTTCCTTGATGTGGCCCGCAATTTCCACAGCAAGGCAGCGGTAATGCGTATGCTGGATCAGCTGGCCTCATGGAAAATTAACGTTTTCCACTTCCATCTCAGCGACGATGAAGGCTGGCGAATAGAGATCCCGGGCCTGCCGGAATTAACCGACGTGGGGGGGAAACGTTGCCACGATCTAAGTGAACAGCGTTGTTTGTTGCCACAACTTGGCTCCGGGCCGGAAAGTGACAATACGGGTTCCGGCTATTTCAGTCGTCACGACTATATTGATATTGTCAAATATGCAGCGGCACGCGGTATTGACGTGATACCGGAGATCGATATGCCCGCTCATGCCCGTGCTGCCGTTATCTCAATGGAGGCGCGTTATCATCGGCTGATGAAAGAGGGCAAAACGGCTGAAGCCTCGGAATACCGACTTGTCGACCCTACCGATGATTCCAATACGACCTCAGTACAGCTATACGATCGCACCAGCTATCTCAACCCATGCCTGGCGTCTTCCCTGCGTTTTACCGATAAGGTGATGAGTGAAATTCAGTCCATGCATCGTGAAGCCGGGCAGCCGATTAAAACATGGCATTTTGGTGGTGATGAGGCCAAAAATATTCGTTTAGGTACAGGGTATTCCGATAAGAATAACCCTGTTGCCGGAACCGGCCTGCTTGATATGAGTAAGCAGGATAAGCCCTGGGCAAAATCTCAGGTGTGCCAGAAAATGGTCAAAGAGGGAAAAGTGGAAGACCTTGAGCATCTGCCCAGCTACTTTGCGCAACAGGTCAGCCAACAGGTAAAAGATCATGGCATCGGCAGAATGCAGGCCTGGCAGGATGGCCTGAAAGACGCTGAGAATGCAAAAGTATTTGCCACTGAACGGATGGGAGTCAACTTCTGGGATACGCTGTTCTGGGGTGGTTTTGATTCTGCCAATGACTGGGCCAATAAAGGCTACGAAGTGGTGGTTTCCAGCCCGGATTACGTCTACATGGATTTCCCCTATGAGGTAAATACACTTGAGCGCGGCTACTACTGGGGTACACGCTTCAGCGATGAGCGCAAGATGTTTGGCTTCGCGCCCGATAATTTGCCGCAGAATGCTGAAACTTCGGTAGATCGCGATGGTAAAACCTTCACCGCCAAATCAGATAAGGCCTGGCCAGGCGCTTACGGCCTGTCTGCCCAGCTCTGGAGTGAAACCGTACGCACCGACCAGCAGATGGAATATATGATTTTCCCACGCATGTTGTCAGTGGCTGAACGTGCATGGCACCGTGCAGCCTGGGAGCAGGATTATCAGGCGGGTAAAGAATATATCGGAGGGGAAACCCACCATGTTGACCAGCAGGCATTGCTGAAAGACTGGCAGCGTTTTGCCAACCTGCTGGGTCAGCGTGAGCTGTCTAAACTTGATAAAACCGGTATTCAATACCGCCTGCCAGTGCCTGGTGCAAGGGTGGTTGATGGCAAACTTGAAGCCAATATTGCGCTACCGGGTTTGGCTATTGAGTACAGTGTGGATATGGGCAAAAGCTGGCAGCAATATGATGCCAGCACGCAGCCAGCGGTAACAGGGGAGGTGATGGTTCGCTCGGTCAGCCCGGATGGAAAACGCGTTAGCCGGGCTGAGATGCTCTGATGTTACAGGCCCGCCTGATGCGGGCCTGTTTCAATTTAGCGGAGCGGATACCATCGTGCCGTGGTTTTTTTACTTATCGCATTTTTGGACGGGGTGGCAGGCGCTTTTCAAATCCCCACCCTGAGCCTTTATCTTTCAACGGAGTTAAATGCCAGCCTTGCGGCTGTCGGTCGTTGTCATGCAGTTAATGCAGCCATTGGGATTGGTGTCAGAACGCTTTCCGATCGCCTTAAAGTACGGCGTCATTTACTGATGTTTTGTTACCTGATGGTTGTTTTAAACAGTCTGGCGTTTGCCTCAGCCGCCATTATTTATTTTTACTGACGGCGGGCGCGTTTATGGTCGCTAATGCTGGCATGCCACAACTCTTTGCTCTGGCCCGCGAATATTGCGTGAGGCCAATGTTTAATGCACTGATGCGCGCACAATCATCACTGGCGTGGGTGCTGGGGCCACCCGTGGCTTTTGGCGTTACGGCGGCGGCTGGCTTTACCACAATGTACCCGGCTAGCACCGGGATTTTCACCGTGACAAAAAGAAATTTCATTCGCCAGCTGAAGCAAAAAACCATTTTCAGAGAAGGCGGCTTTGATCGCGCCTCACACGGGCGTACTAAAACCCTAAAATCCAAACACAGCAAGGCATAGCAAAAAACGGCTGATAACCATGCTGACAGAATATGGTTTTTAGTTAGCAATAAAAAACCGGTGAAAGACACCGGTTCTTGACACGTGAAAGCAGAATCAGTCGTCGTGCAGTGTTTCGTCTTCCCGGCAGTCGCCGGTGGTGCAGTGACCATAAAGGTAAAGACTGTGATTGCTTAACTTTATTCCGTGACGCGAAGCGATATCACGCTGGCGGGATTCAATAGATTCATCACTGAACTCGATAACTTTGCCGCAGTCCAGGCAGATAAGATGATCGTGATGATGCTGCTGGGTAAGTTCAAAAACGGATTTGCCACCTTCAAAGTTGTGGCGTGTCACGATCCCCGCATCATCGAACTGATTCAGAACGCGGTAGACCGTTGCCAGTCCAATTTCTTCGCCCATGTCAATCAGGCGTTTGTACAAATCTTCCGCACTGACGTGATGGCACTGTGGTTCCTGAAGCACTTCCAGAATTTTCAATCGTGGAAGCGTGACTTTCAGGCCGGCCTTCTTTAATGCGGTGTTATTGTCAGTCATGCGGATATTGTCCTGTTACTTGCTAGTCACTAATTGGCTGAAAAACCATGAACATCGGCCTAAAAAACCAAGCTACTCAGTATAAAACTGATGCACTAAAATGAAAACCACCGGAAAGTGAGTTACAAACGCCCAGGGAGGTAAGAAAAGTCATTACATCCGGGAAAGCAACTGCCCAATATATGGGGGGCTGCATTTTGAACTGTCTCTCCATTATTGCTTTTCTGGCAGCATTCCTGAAAGAACGATATGGCCGATAGCGGTATTGTACAGTGTTGCAGGTGAAAGTTAAAAAAATGTTCCTATTGCATCGACAGGAAAAACCATGCACCTTGCAGGTGATTAACGCACCCGCAGGCGACAGGCTCAGGCTTCAAGGATCTCTTTGAGCTGCAATTCTTCGTAAATCTGTTTGACCCACTTTTCGGTGCGCTCATTGGTCAGTTCAGGTTGACGATCTTCATCAATCGCGAGACCGAGGAAGTGAGTCTCGTCCGCCAGCCCTTTGGACGCTTCAAAATGATAGCCTTCGGTTGGCCAGTGGCCGACGAGCACCGCGCCGTTTGGCTCAATGATATCGCGGATGGTGCCCATCGCGTCACAGAAATATTCTGCATAGTCTTCCTGATCGCCACAGCCGAACAGCGCCACCAGCTTGCCATTAAAGTCAATTTCTTCCAGCGTGGGGAAAAAATCGTCCCAGTCACACTGCGCTTCGCCGTAGTACCAGGTTGGAATACCCAGCAGCAAAATATCAAAGGCCTCAAGATCTTCTTTGCTGCTTTTGGCGATATCATGAACCTCCGCAACTTCTTTACCCAGCTGCTTCTGGATCATTTTAGCAATATTTTCCGTATTGCCTGTATCGCTGCCAAAGAAAATACCTACGATTGCCATGAGTTTAATAACCTCTTGAAACTTATGTAAGGAAACGGCCGATCTGAAAATCTTAGCGGCAATGATAACAGACCCTATCGGGTGGATAAATGAAGAATACTCCCGCATTTGTCGCTTTGTGCTCTGTATTTGTTAACCCGACAGCATCAGGTGTCTGTCAGTTTAAGCTCTGAACTGGCCAGCTGCGCCATGATCATTTCTTCTATCAGTTCGCTACGGCTGATATTGCGCTCTTCCGCCAGCCGGTTGAGCGCGTCCACGGCATCGCTGTTCATTTTTAGTTCCACGCGCCGCAGCCCGAGGACTTTATCACGCTTAAGCTGATTGCGTTTGTTGATACGCAACTGTTCACCACGCGCCAGTGGATTGGTTTTAGGTCGACCAGGACGACGCTCATTCGCGAACAGATCGATCGTGGTGCGGTCCGTGTTTTCTTTTGCCATAGAGTCGTGATACTGAAGGGCTGGGGTTCTGATGGATTGAGGCTGCAATGCCGTGTGGGGTTTCATTCACCGGCAAAATGTAAGCGCGCCATCATACCGCAGTGAAAGTCATCACGACAATCATTTAGTCTTATCAGCAACTATTTGTTTTCACTGTGCGAAAAAACGTCGAATTGCGCGCAAAACAGCATCAGGCTTTTCAGCATGTACCCAATGTCCGGCGCCGGCAATCACATGGGCACGAGCCTGTGGAAACTGTTTCAGCAGTGCAGCGCGGTAGTGGTCAGCAAGATACGGCGAACGTTCTCCCCGGATAAACAGCGTTGGGCCATGCCACGCGGGTTGCGGCTGCCAGTCAATCAATTGATTATACTCAGCCAACAAAACCGGGACGTTAAAACGCCATTCACCATCGTGAAAGGACTTGAGCAGAAATTGAATTACGCCTTCTTCTTTTATTGTCTGACGCATCAGCGCTGCGGCTTCACTACGTAATGCCACCGAGGCCTCGCTTACGGTGTTGAGTGCCGCAAAGACGGCGTCGTGATGGCGCTCAGTGTAGGCAACCGGCGCCATATCAATCACCACTAATTGTGCTACGCGTTGGGGGGCTAAGGCGGTCATCGACATGGCGATTTTACCCCCCATCGAATGGCCGATAACCACACACTGGCCGACACCCAGACTGTCGAGGGTCTCAATGACATCACGCGCCATTACCGTGTAGTGCATGTCAGGGGAGCGTGGCGACAGCCCATGATTGCGGACATCAACCATGATAATCTGCCGCTCCTCCTTCAGCCCTCTGGCCAATACGGCAAGGTTATCAAGGCTACCAAACAGGCCGTGGATCAGCACCACCGGCAGGCCAGCGTTTTCAGATTGTTCAGATTGCGAGCGGACATTCAATTTCATGGCAAAGTTCTTTCAGTGTAAAAGAAGGGTTAGGCTATCATGGAATCACTGCTTCCTGTCGGGTGAGCAGATTATTGATGGCCTTTCTTTTGCGGCATTATCTGACTTTTACTGGCATTAAGTGCTGGTGCTACACCCCGGCAGGATTTAACTTTATAATCCTCGTGTTAGGGCAGGATTTTTTAAGCGCATGTCGGTTACTTTTTATATGCATGGCGCAATCCGGCTCTTATAGGCAACAATTGTACTGGATCAAGATGAAAACTATCGACGTTGACGAAGAGCTTTACCGTTATATTGCCAGCCACACTCAGCATATTGGTGAGAGCGCCTCTGACATTTTACGCCGTATGCTTAAATTTACTGCCGGACAGGATACACCGACAGACAGGGCGATGGCGTCATCTTCTGCGGCGGCGGTGGCAGAGGCCACGGCAGACAACAGAGTGTCCCGACCACAGGATCGGGTTCGGGCCGTCCGTGAACTGTTGCTGTCAGATGAATATGCTGAACAGAAGAAAGCGATTAACCGGTTTATGTTGATTCTCTCGACCTTATATCGTCTGGACCCCAGTGCTTTTGGTGCCGCAACCGAGTCTTTACTGGGCCGCACTCGCGTCTATTTTGCTGGTAATCAACAGACTCTGGTACAAAATGGCACCCATACCAAGCCACAGCATATTCCGGGCACGCCGTACTGGGTGATCACTAATACCAACACAGGTCGCAAACGTAGCATGATCGAACACATCATGCTGTCAATGCAGTTCCCCACGGAGCTGACTGACAAAGTTTGCGGCACCCTCTAACTGATTAATAAGCGTCAGGGAGAAGCCCCAATGGCCAATCACCCTCGTGCCGGGCAACCCGCCCGCCAGAGCGATTTGATTAATGTTGCACAATTAACGTCACAGTACTATGTCCTGCAACCTGAGCCAGATAATGCAGAGCATGCGGTAAAATTCGGCACATCCGGCCATCGTGGCAGTGCGGGGCGTCACAGTTTTAACGAGACGCATATTCTGGCGATAGCACAGGCTATTGCAGAAGAGCGTAAAAAGAACGGCATCGGCGGCCCCTGTTATGTGGGGAAAGACACCCACGCGCTGTCTGAACCCGCCATTATTTCCGTGCTGGAAGTGCTGGCGGCGAATGGCGTTGATGTTATCGTGCAGCAGGACAACGGCTACACGCCAACGCCGGCTATCTCTAACGCTATTCTTGAGCATAATAAAGCGGGTGGCGCGCTGGCTGATGGCATCGTTATTACCCCATCACATAATCCGCCGGAAGACGGTGGTATTAAATATAATCCCCCTAATGGCGGGCCTGCCGATACCAACGTGACCAAAGTGGTGGAAGAGCGTGCCAATGCCCTGATCAAAGAAGGGCTGAAGGGCGTCAAACGCATTGCTCTGGATCAAGCCTGGGCAAGCGGTCATCTGAAAGAGCAGGATCTGATCCAGCCTTACATTGAAGGTCTGGCGCAGATCATTGATATTCCTGCGATCCAGAAAGCGGGGCTGAAAATTGGCGTTGATCCGTTAGGGGGATCGGGTATTGCCTACTGGCAGCGTATTGCCGACTTCTATAATCTGGATCTGACTATTGTTAACGATGCCGTTGACCAGACGTTCCGCTTTATGCATCTGGATAAAGATGGCGTTATCCGCATGGACTGTTCTTCTGAGAGCGCGATGGCCGGCCTGCTGGCGTTGCGCGATCAATTCGATTTGGCCTTTGCAAACGATCCTGACTATGACCGTCACGGCATTGTCACGCCCTCAGGGCTGATGAATCCGAACCACTATCTGGCCGTTGCGATTAACTATCTGTTCCAGAATCGTCCGCAGTGGGGCAAAGAGGTTGCGGTAGGCAAAACGCTGGTATCCAGCGCGATGATCGACCGGGTAGTCAACGCCATTGACCGTAAGCTGGTGGAAGTACCGGTTGGTTTTAAATGGTTCGTTGACGGCCTGTTTGACGGTAGCTTTGGTTTTGGTGGTGAAGAAAGTGCCGGCGCTTCCTTCCTGCGCTTTGACGGGACGCCCTGGTCAACCGACAAAGACGGCATCATCATGTGTCTGCTGGCCGCAGAGATCACCGCGGTGACCGGTAAAAATCCTCAGCAGCATTATGATGAGCTGGCGGAACGCTTTGGCGCGCCAAGCTACAACCGTTTGCAGGCTTCTGCCACTTCAGCTCAAAAAGCGGCGCTGTCTAAACTGTCACCGGAAATGGTCAGTGCAGACACGTTGGCGGGCGATCCAATCACCGCCCGTCTGACAGCGGCGCCGGGTAATGGCGCATCGATTGGTGGTCTGAAAGTGATGACGGAAAACGGCTGGTTCGCCGCGCGTCCGTCCGGCACCGAAGATGCCTATAAGATCTACTGCGAGAGTTTCCTGGGGGCGGAGCACCGGGAAAAAATTGAGAAAGAAGCCGTAGAAATTGTCAGTGAAGTGTTGAAAAACGCCTGAGCGAAAACGGTGTCTGACGGCGGTCCCGTTCACGGGTAAAAAACGGCTATTCTGATCAACTGCATCCTGAAAGTTGGCTACCCAACGAGTAAGGATGCTTTTTTTATGGAAAAATATTTTTTCTGTTTCAAATATCAGATAAAGAAGCCAATAGCCTGCCAAAGATCAACGCACTGGTTACCGACGGTAAATGGCTTGCGTTAAAAACCGACACCGCGGCGGAGATTATCGGCACCGGCGGCACTGTTGACAGTCTGGCAGGACGGATCAGGGTACAAAACGATAACCAACGCCGGTTTCAGTAATAAGGTGCCGGGGCTGGGCGGGGTCCGGCTCCAGTTTTTGTCGAAGATGTCCCATATAGATCCGCAAATAGTGGCTGTGCTCAACCGCATTGGGTCCCCATACCTGATTCAGTAGCTGGCGCTGCGTCATCACTTTCCCGGCATTGTTGAGCAAGCTAACCAGCAGGCGGAATTCAATCGGCGTCAGGTGCAGTTCTTCGCCGTTTCTGATTACCCGCCGGGAGGCAATATCCACCCGTACATCACTGAAACTGACTTCAGCTTCAGGCTCTGAACCTGTTGCTCTGCGATAGCGCAATGCTGCCCGCACGCGTGCCAGCAATTCCCCTATACCAAAAGGCTTACTCAGAAAGTCATCAGCCCCGGCATCAAGCGCGATAATCTTGTCCTGCTCATCGCTGCGGGCCGACAGCACAATCACCGGGATAGCGCTCCACTGACGGATTTCACGAATAAATTCAATTCCATCACCGTCTGGCAGCCCCAGATCGAGGATCACCACATCGGCTTTTCTGGTGGCGGCCTCGATCAGACCCCGTTGCAGCGATTCTGCTTCAAACACGCGCAGATTTTCGCCCTCCAGCGCAAGACGTAAAAAACGACGGATCTCTTTTTCATCTTCAACGATCAGGACTCTGGTTACCATACTTTGCTCTTTGCTTAACTGTGGCCAGAGAAGACCGTCAGTGGATCGCTTCCCCGGTGAGTGTGGCCTAATTTAGCAAATAACGCCTCATCACGCTGCGGTAATAGTAGCGTCATGTCGGTGAACCAGGAGATAACAACCAGCTTTGTTTTAACTTTTATGTAACAATGTTGCGACCGCGATGAAATTTACCGCAAAAAGTGGTCGGATGAGTAGTAAAATTACATAACACACGCTATCATTTCGGCAAATTGATGCACTAATGAGCATATTTGGGGAGGGCGTATGAATCTTTATCAACATTATTCACCATTCCGTATCATCATGCGTCGTATTGCGGTGGTGGTGGTCGGTACATTGGCATTCCCGGTGATGCTGTTCCGTGAGGACAGAGCTAAATTTTACAGTTATCTGCACCGGGTCTGGTTTAAGACCAGCAACAAGCCGGTCTGGCTGGATCAGGCTGAGGCTGCTGGTGGCGATATCTGGTAATCGCGTCATTTTATCTTCTGTCAGGGCTGTTTCCTCTTTTATCCGGGGCGCTTTGGCCCTTCTTCCTGCTGCCAAATGCTGTGTTGCTCTGACGCAAAGGGAATCTTCACCCGCCTGGACGTTTCATCTGTCCCGGATTGTCCGCACCTCACAGCCACGAAACTGAATCATCTACCCTGGGTCTGGCAGACAGACGTCATTATATTTTGACTGTTTCACCACGATATTTTCACCCAACGGCAACTTTTTTCTGACATTAAGTGCACCTGTAAAGGGAATTTCGTCTACACTTAAACCTCTACAGGAAGTTGGAGGTTGTACAACTATGAGTGAAAAAATTCCTGTTGGTATCAGCGCCTGCCTGCTTGGGGACAACGTACGTTTTGATGGCGGCCATAAACGCTGTGGTTTTGCCGCTGAAGAGCTTGCGCCCTTTGTGCGATACCAACCTGTTTGTCCTGAAATGGCGATTGGCCTCTCCACGCCACGTCCGGCATTGCGTCTGACTGAAGCCAGTGGCGGTGCGGTCGAACTGAGATTCAGCAATGGCAAAGGAGAGCCTGTCACTGAGGAGATGCAGGATTATGCCAGACAGAAAATTGCCTCACTGCATTATCTTTGTGGCTACATTGTTTGTGCCAAATCGCCCAGCTGTGGTATGGAGCGGGTGCGTGTCTACCAGCCAGATAACAACAACAACCGTAAGGAGGGCATCGGGATTTATACCCGCGAGCTAATGTCACAGATGCCCTGGCTGCCGGTGGAAGAAGATGGCCGCTTACACGATCCGTTACTGCGGGAAAACTTTGTCGAACGCGTTTATACCCTGCATGAATTTAATGAAATGTGGCGTAGTGGACTGACACGGGGCAAGCTGATTGCTTTCCACAGTCGTTACAAACTGCTGTTACTGGCCCATTCACAACCCGAATATCGCAAAATGGGATGTTTCGTGGCAGCAATTGAGAAGTGGCCTTCACTGGAAGCATTTGCCTTTGAATACCGCCAGCGTTTGATGGATCTGCTTAAGCACCAGGTGTCCAGGGGCAACCACACTAATGTACTGTCTCATGTGCAGGGGTATTTTCGCCCACAACTCACCTCAAAACAGCGCCAGGAGCTGGCCTCATTGATTGACCATTATCGTCAGGGATTGCAGCCGCTACTGGCGCCCATTACGTTGCTGAAGCATTACATGGCGGAATTCCCCGATCCCTATCTGACGCAGCAGCGCTATTTTGAACCCTATCCTGAAGCGCTTCGCCTGCGCTACGGCCACTGATTTTTTATTTCAGGGAGCGTTATGACCACGCATCTGGTCTGGCTACGCAACGATCTGCGTATCCACGATAATTCAGCACTACACGCGGCGTGCCGTGACAGTAAAGCAGAGGTTCTTGCCCTGTTTATCGCCACGCCGTCACAGTGGCATTCACACGCAATGGCACCAAAACAGGCAGAGTTTATCTGTCAGAGCCTGTTGGACGTGCAGCGGTCACTGGCCGAAAAGGGTATCCCATTGCACTATGTGCAGTGCGACGATTTCGCCGCGTCGGTCACAGAACTGAAGACGTTTTGTCAGCAGCACAACGTTGAACGGATGTTTTATAACTATCAATATGAAGTTAACGAACGGCAACGTGATGCCGATGCTGAACGTGAACTTTCCGCGTTGGACATTACCTCGCAGGGATTTGATGACAGTCTGTTGCTGCCGCCGGGCAGCGTTCTGACGGGCAGCGGTGAGATGTACAAAGTGTTTACCCCCTTCAGTAAAGCATTTGTCCGGCGTCTCAAACAGGGCGTACCTGAATGCCTGCCCGCGCCGAAAGCGCGTGCAAACGCACCGCTGAAAACAACGCCGACGCTGAAGCCCTTTGATTATCCCAGAGAAGCATTTGACGACCAGCTGTTTCCTACCGGAGAAGCCGCCGCGTTAAAACGTCTGCGGGCATTTTGCCAGAAGCCGGTTACACACTATCCGCAGCAGCGCGATATTCCGTCTGTGGAGGGGACCAGTCGCCTTTCGGTATATCTGGCGACCGGC
The DNA here is from genome assembly GCF_003846135.1 of Erwinia psidii. GTDB lineage: Bacteria > Pseudomonadota > Gammaproteobacteria > Enterobacterales > Enterobacteriaceae > Erwinia > Erwinia psidii. Next base: position 50,080 of record NZ_RHHM01000011.1, on the reverse strand, counting down.
ATCCTCTCCCCGCGCCAGTGCCTGAATCGTCTGCTGCATGAGCACCCTGAAGGACTGGATGACAACCAGATTTTTGTCTGGCTGAACGAGCTTATCTGGCGTGAATTTTACCGCCACCTGCTGGTTGCCTGGCCGTCACTGTGTCGCCATCAGCCGTTTATCGCCTGGACCAAAAAGGTAAAATGGCAGCACAACGCCCGCTATCTTGCGGCCTGGCAACAGGGAAACACCGGCTACCCGATTGTTGATGCGGCAATGCGTCAGCTTAATTCACTGGGCTGGATGCATAATCGTTTACGGATGATTGTGGCCAGTTTTCTGGTCAAAGATCTGCTGATCGACTGGCGGGAAGGGGAGCATTATTTTATGTCTAAGCTGCTTGATGGTGATCTGGCGGCCAACAACGGGGGCTGGCAGTGGGCGGCGTCCAGTGGCACTGATGCGGCACCTTATTTTCGTATCTTTAATCCTTGCACTCAGGGAGAGCGTTTTGATCAGGATGGCGCGTTTATCCGCCAGTGGATACCGGAACTGAACGCGGTGCCGCAGCAACATATCCATCAGCCGCATGAATGGGCCAAAAAAAACCGCGTATCGCTGGATTATCCCCCGCCAATTGTTGATCACAAGGAAGCACGGAAAAGCACGCTGGCGGCGTTTGAGAACGCCAGAAAATAGCTTTCCGCTGACGGGCGGCGTTCGTCGCCCGTTCTCATCATTTTCCCCGTCTGCTATTGTTGCCAAAACTGGCAACCGCCAAAGACCACTTTATTTTCAGGAGTTACCATGCGAAATACCGAGCTGGAACACATCGTTAACCAGCACCTGAACACCAGCGCGTTTAGTGACTATGCGCCTAATGGCTTACAGGTCGAAGGTCGTAGCGAAGTCAAAAAAATTGTCACCGGTGTCACCGCCTGCCAGGCATTGCTGGATGAAGCCGTTCGTCTTGGAGCGGATGCCGTGATGGTGCATCACGGCTATTTCTGGAAGAACGAAGCACAGATCATTACAGGAATGAAGCGCAACCGGCTGAAAACATTGCTGGCAAATGACATCAATCTTTATGGCTGGCACCTGCCGCTGGATGCTCATCCCCAGCTGGGTAACAATGCCTGCCTGGCGAAGGATCTGGGGATTAACGTACGCGGCGAGGTGATGCCACTGGTACCCTGGGGCGAGTTTACAGAGCAACTGAGCGGAGAGCAGTTGGCCAAACGCCTGGCGGAGGTTCTGGGCCGTGAGCCGTTGCACTGTGGTGATCATGCGCCACCGCTGATCCGCCGCGTGGCATGGTGTTCGGGTGGCGGTCAGGGTTTTATTGATGCGGCCGCGGCGTCTGGCGTGGATGCATTTATTACCGGCGAGGTGTCGGAACAGACTGTGCACAGCGCCCGTGAACAGGGACTGCACTTTTTTGCCGCGGGGCATCATGCCACAGAGCGGGGAGGGATCAGGGCGCTCGGTGAGTGGTTGGCAGAGCACTATGCACTGGAAGTCACTTTTATTGATATCGCCAATCCTGCCTGATCTGCCGGACGGTTAACACCACCGTCCACACCTCCGGTTGACACATCAATAACATTTCCGCATAACTATAAGCCATTGAATACGCTGGCCCGGAAGCGGTCAGGAGGTGTGTTTTGCAACGAGCCTGTTGTTATCTGCTGGGCGAGCGTGCGGTGGTACTTGAGCTTTCTCCCCCTGTCGCGACCGATACTCAGCAACGGATTTGGGGACTGTCGGCACAGCTTATGGCATCTCCAGAAGTGGCCGAGGTGATCCCCGGAATGAACAATATCACCGTCATACTGAGCGATCCGCAGCAGATGGCGTTGCGTGCCGTTGACTGGCTGCAAAGCCGGTGGGAAAAAAGCGAGCCGCAGGAAAGGGCCATACGTCAGGTTGACATTCCGGTGGTCTATGGTGGCGCTGTCGGCCCGGATCTCGTCGAGGTCGCCCGGCACTGTGGATTAACGCCACAACAGCTGGTGGAGGCACACGCTGCCGCACGCTACATGGTTTATTTTATCGGTTTTCAGCCGGGGTTCCCTTATCTGGCCGGGCTGGATGAACGCCTGCATATGCCACGTCGTGCTGAACCACGAATTCGTGTGCCGGCCGGCTCCGTCGGTATTGGCGGCAGTCAGACCGGCATCTATCCGTTTTCTGCACCGGGTGGCTGGCAACTGATTGGCCAGACCGGGTTAGTGCTGTTCAATCCTCACCTCCAGCCTCCAACCTTTCTGAGGCCGGGTGACAGCGTGCGTTTTGTGCCGCAGTCGGGGGGAATATGCTGAAAATTATTCGTGCCGGCATGAGCACAACGTTGCAGGATGCCGGTCGCAGCGGCTGGCGTCAGTATGGTGTTGGCGTCGGCGGCGTGTTGGATCGCCCGGCAATGGAAATGGCCAACCTGCTGGTGGGCAATGACCGCGCCAGTGCGGTACTGGAAATAACGCTGGGGCAATTTTGTGCTGAGTTCACCCGTGATGGCTGGATTGCGTTGACCGGCGCGGGGTGTGACGCGATGCTTGACAGCAGGCCGGTGTGGACCGGCTGGCGTACCGCGGTGAGCAAAGGTCAGCGCCTGATGCTGAAAATGCCCACGCGCGGAATGCGCAGTTACCTGGCGCTGGACGGTGGTTTTGCCATCGCCCCCGTATTGGGATCGTGCAGTACCGATGTCAGGGCGGGGTTTGGCGGTTTTGCCGGTCGTCAGATAGCGGATGGCGATCGTGTGCCGCAGGGAGAGCCACGCAGGCGGTTTACCAGATCCGCCGGGGTGCGACAGTGGTTATCCGGCAACCGCGTGCGTGCGCTGTCTGGGCCTGAATACGATGAATTCAGTACCGAAAGCCGTGAGCTGTTTTGGCGAACCGCCTGGCAGCTTAATCCGCAAAGCAATCGCATGGGGTATCGGTTACAGGGCGGGCCGCTGATACGGGAAAACCCGCGTGAAATGCTGTCGCATGGGTTGTTACCGGGGGTGGTTCAGGTTCCGCCGAACGGCCAGCCAATTGTGCTGATGGCCGATGCGCAAACCACCGGTGGCTATCCGCGAATTGCCTGTGTGATTGAGGCCGATCTGTACCAGCTTGCCCAGCTGCGGCTGGGGGAGCCGGTACACTTTATCCGTTGCACAACCGAAGAGGCGTTGGAGGCCATGCGTGTTCAGCAACGCTGCCTTGAGCAGATAGCCTGGGGGTTGGAAAATGCATATTGATCTTAATGCCGATCTTGGGGAGGGCTGTGCAAACGACCATGCGTTGTTAAAGCTGGTTTCTTCGGCAAATATCGCCTGTGGCTACCATGCCGGAGATACACAAACCATGCGGCAGAGTGTGATCTGGGCACTGGAGTCGGGGGTGGCGATCGGCGCGCATCCCAGCTTCCCGGATCGCGAGAATTTTGGCCGTACCGCCATGCAGCTGCCGCCGGAAACGGTTTATGCACAGGTTGTCTGCCAAATTGACGCGTTACAGGCAATCACCCGCAGTGAAGGCGGGCGGTTGCTCCATGTCAAACCTCACGGAATGCTTTACAACCAGTCAGCGCGGGAGCCTGAACTGGCCAGAGCCATTGCGCGTGCGGTACGGGCTGTCGACGCTGAGCTGATTCTGGTTGGGCTGGCGGGCAGTGAATCGATCCGGGCGGCGACAGCGCTTGGGTTGCGGACGCGACAGGAGGTGTTTGCCGATCGTGGATATCAGGACGATGGCTCGCTGGTTCCACGCTCACAGCCGGGGGCACTGCTGGAGAGTGGCGAGCAGGCAATTGCACAAACGCTTGCCATGATCCAGACGGGTAAAGTTCGCAGCATCAGCGGCAGCTGGATTAGCGTTACCGCGGAAACAGTCTGTCTGCACGGCGATGGAGAACACGCACTGACCTTTGCCAGCCAGTTACGTGATGCTTTTGCACAACGGAATATTATCGTTACCAGCCACTGAATCGGGTCACTAAAAATACGCAGTGGCCCGGCTTTGCAAGGGTTTTTTACAATAGAGATGTTGCTACGGAAAATGCAGTAAATTTGTGGCCGCTGGCGGGTATCGCCGCTATTGTGATCGGTTTTGTGCTGAGCTTTAACCCGGTGTTGGTAGTCATTGTCTCTGGCCTTATTATCGGTCTGGCGGCGGCGATGCCGCTGGCAGATATTCTGGAAAACTGGGTGCTGGTTTTCTGAATACCCGTAATCTGCCGCTGATGTTATTGCTGCCCCTGATGGTGGTGGTTTGCTGGAGCGCCACGGGTTGAAGTAACGGACAAAGGCGTGGATCGCACAGTTCAAAGGTGCCTCTGCCGAACTGGTAACCCTGAACAGCAACGCGCTGAAAGCGAAAGGAGGCCAGTGATGTTCCGGCAGCAATATCTGTTCTGGCTGGCCGGCGTGTTAATGCTGATGGTGGCGGTAATGTGCTGGCGCGACAGCGCCAATCCACGTCGCCGGAGCACCGGACTGTATGGTCTGGTTTTTTCGTGGCTGACTGGATGGCCGCACTTGTTGGAGAACGTACCCTGCATATCATCGTCGGGGCTATGGTGGTGGCACTGCTTGCCGTGCTGGGGGGCAGACCGGGCGCTTACCGCCAGCGCACGTTGCCGCAGCGCCAGGAGAGTGCAGCACGCCTGCATCTGTTCCTTCCGACGCTGGCAATTCCACTGATAACGACGGTGGGCGTGCTGGTGCTAAATACCGTGCCGGGATTACCGCAAAGGCTGTTCGGCCAGGGCAATCACGCCACGCTGGTGATGCTTTTTTTAATGGCGGTGGGCTGTATCGCTGGCTGGCTCATGGCGACGAAAATGACCGGTGAAGGGCCTGCACCGTCTGTTCAGGAAGCAAGGCGTTTGCTGGATGCGATTGGCTGAGCATTTATTCTGCCGCAAATTCTCGCCACATTGGGACTGCTGTTCACCAGCGCGGGTGTTGGCGCGGCCATCTCGCATCTTACCGAAACCTGGTTTGCGGTGGATAATCGTTTTATCGCGGTGATGACTTATGCCGTTGGTATGGCGTTGCTGGCCATGGTGATGGGAAACGCCTTTGCCGCTTTCCCGATTGTGACCTCAGGCATTGGCATTCCCGTTCTGGTGCTACAACACCAGGGTAATCCGGCCGTGATGGCGGAGATTGAGATGCTTTACGGTTACGGCGGCACTTCGATGGCGGCGGATTTCAATATCGTCCCGGCAAGGCTGCTGAAGTTAATGGACCGCAACGCGGTAATCAAAGCTCAGACGCCGACCGGTGTGCTACTGTTAATCGCAAATATTTTTCTGCACTGGTGGCTGATGTTTTTGCGAGGCTGAGATGAAAACGGTACTGATAACGGCTTTTGAACCTTTTGAAGGTCAACAGATAAACCCCTCCTGGGAGTCGGTCAGACAGCTGCATGAGCGCCCTGTCTGTGGCGTGAAGGTGATAGCGAAACAGCTTCCCTGCGTATTTGGTGACTCGCTGGAGGTACTGTATGCCGCCATTGATGAAGTACGGCCCGAAATGGTTATCGCCGTCGGGCAGGCAGGAGGGTGTACCGGGATCACCGTTGAGCGCGTCGCTATCAATGTTGATGATGCGCGCATCCCGGATAACGCCGGCAATCAGCCCATTGATAAACCCATTGTTGCCGGTGGTCCGGCAGCTTACTTCGCAACCTTGCCGATTAAAGCGATTGTTGAGGGGATCCGCGAAGCCGGCATCCCGGCAGCCGTTTCACAGACGGCGGGAACCTATGTCTGTAACCATGTGATGTACGGTTTGCTGCATTATTTGCAGAAACACAAAGGCATACGGGCTGGCTTTATCCATATTCCTTATCTGCCGGAGCAGGTTGTCAGGCAGGTTGATGTTGCCAGTATGTCGTTACAGACGGTGGTGCTGGCGCTGGAGATGGCGCTGAGTATTGCGCTAAGTGTGCAGCAGGATATCCGTCTGGAAGGTGGTGCAACACATTAACAGTAAAAGGATGAGATAAATGCCAGAAGGCCCGGAGATCCGCCGTGCGGCGGACAAACTGGAAAAGGCGATCCAGGGTAAAACGCTGACGTCGGTCTGGTTCGCTTTTCCTCAGCTGAAAACCTTTGAATCGTCGCTGGTGGGCGAGCGGGTAGAGGCTGTCGTGACCCGTGGCAAAGCGATGCTGACCCACTTTTCGAATGGCCTGATCCTCTACAGCCACAACCAGCTATATGGCGTATGGCGCGTTGTCAGCACAGGAAAAGAGCCTGAGACTAACCGCGTCTTGCGTGTCCGGCTGGCGGCGGAAGATAAAACGCTGCTGCTGTACAGCGCGTCGGATATTGCGATGCTGAATGCCGATACCCTGGCTGCGCATCCGTTTCTGATGCGCATTGGCCCGGACGTGCTGGATATGACTTTAACAAAGGAAGCGGTGACGGAACGCCTGCTCTCTGCCCGTTTCCGGCGACGGCAGCTAAGCGGCCTGCTGCTCGATCAGGCTTTTCTGGCCGGACTGGGCAACTATCTGCGCGCGGAAATTCTCTGGCATGCGGCGCTTGCGCCGCAGCACAAAGCACAGGATCTCTCTGCTGAGCAGCGGGAAAAACTGGCTGATGCGTTACTGGCTATCCCCAGGCTCTCCTGGCAGACGCGCGGAATGACCAGGGAGAAGGAACACCACGGCGCACGGTTCAGTTTTAAGGTATTTCACCGGGCAGGGAAGCTGTGCGTGCGGTGCGGTGGCATCATTGAAAAAACGATGCTGTCGTCGCGGCCTTTTTACTGGTGTCCTGGCTGCCAGCGATAAAAAAAAGCGCCGCAGTTGCGGCGCGATAACAGGGCATTATTTCTGAAGGTTGGATTTAAAATCACGCTGATCGTAGCCGGTATAGAGCTGACGCGGACGGGCAATTTTAATGCCATCATCGTGCATTTCTTTCCAGTGTGCGATCCAGCCAACGGTACGGGCCATGGCGAAGATCACGGTAAACATTGAGGACGGAATGCCCATTGCTTTCAGGATCAGCCCTGAGTAGAAGTCAACGTTAGGATAAAGCTTGCGTTCAATAAAGTACGGATCGTTCAGCGCAATGTGCTCCAGCTCCATGGCCACTTCCAGCAGGTCATCTTTCATTCCCAGCTCTTTCAGCACTTCATGACAGGTTTCACGCATGACGGTAGCGCGCGGGTCGTAGTTCTTATAGACACGGTGGCCAAAGCCCATCAGACGGAATGAGTCATTTTTGTCTTTTGCCCGCTTCAGGAACTCAGGAATGTGTTCCACGGTGCTGATCTCTTCCAGCATACGCAGACAGGCTTCGTTCGCTCCGCCGTGTGCAGGTCCCCACAGCGAGGCAATTCCTGCTGCGATACAGGCAAACGGGTTCGCGCCGGAAGAACCTGCGGTACGTACGGTAGACGTTGACGCGTTCTGCTCGTGATCGGCATGAAGAATAAGAATACGGTCCATCGCACGCTCAAGCACCGGATTCACCACGTACTCTTCACACGGCGTGGAGAACATCATGTGGAGGAAATTACCGGCATAGGACAGATCGTTACGTGGATAAACGAAGGGCTGGCCGATGGAATATTTGTAGCACATCGCGGCCACGGTCGGCATTTTGGACAGCAGGCGGAACGCAGCAATTTCACGGTGCCGCTCAATATTGACGTCCATCGCATCATGGTAGAAGGCTGCTAGGGCACCGGTAACGCCACACATCACCGCCATCGGGTGCGAGTCACGACGAAAACCACGGAACAGATGGTGGATCTGCTCATGGATCATGGTGTGACGGGTAACAATGGTGCTGAATTCTTCAAACTGCGCTTTGGTTGGTGCTTCGCCATTCAGCAGGATGTAGCACACTTCCAGATAATTGGAGTGCAGAGCCAGCTGGTCGATAGGAAAACCGCGATGAAGCAGAATGCCCTCGTCACCGTCAATATAAGTTATTTTGGACTCGCAGGACGCAGTAGAGGTGAAGCCCGGATCAAAAGTAAAGTAGCCTTTGGAACCAAGAGCACGGACATCAATTTCTTGCTGGCCTAATGTGCCACTGAGCACATCAAGTTCAATAGCCGCTTCGCCGGGTAGGTTTAGCGTTGCCTTTTTATCAGCCATTTACAGTCTCCTTAGCGCCTTATCTGTGGATCTTTGACACCATCAGAAGCCAGTTTGTCCGCGGCTGCGTTCAGGAGCACATAGTCCACTCTGTGGCATCTTTTCATGTGCAGGGTACAGAGCGAAGGGAGTGCGCCTTCCGGTGGGCAGATCTGACGTCATTTCGCGGTTGTTAAAGATCCGGTCTGGTCTTGATGGGTGGTAACCATTACCTGATACTTACTATGCCTGATTAAGCAATGTTACATAACTTGTGCTTAAGGGAAAGCGTATCCCCACATTTTTATAGATTATAAAACACTATCGTTGATTTGTAACAGTTATGTTGAAGTTTTGTCAAATTAGATAATCAAATTGGTATTAATTGTAAAAAACGTGAGCACGATCACTGTTCAGCGCAAATGTGACCAAGATGTTTGTAGGGGAATTGTAATGAGTTTGTGAACCCCCTATACTTCCGCCAGGTCTCCGGAACACCCTGCCGTAGGAGCCACCCAGCGTTTTAGACGCGGCGTTTTGACACTGGACGTTGTAGTTTTAGTGCCGGACGCATTGTTTAACGCTGTCTGACCCGCCTTCAGGACCGGAGGAAGCAAAATAAGAAAGGCTGTGTGGGCAAAACCGTGAAAAAACAAAGACCTGTCAACTTGGATCTCTCTACGATCCGGTTTCCCGTTACTGCAATTGCATCTATTCTCCATCGCGTATCTGGCGTTATCACCTTTGTAGCCATTGGCATACTTCTCTGGTTACTGGGCCTCTCTCTCTCATCACCGGAAGGATTTTTACAGGCTTCTGCCGTGATGAACAGCTTAATTGTTAAATTTATCTTCTGGGGCATTTTGACCGCACTGGCGTATCACATCGTCGGCGGCGTACGTCATTTGCTGATGGATTTTGGCTGGCTGGGAGAAACACTGCAAACGGGTTCGCGTTCGGCGCAGATTTCTTTTGGTATCACTGTCGTGCTTTCAATTCTGGCTGGAGTCCTCGTATGGTAAGCAATGCTTCTGCACTGGGTCGCAATGGCGTTCATGACTGGCTGCTGTTGCGTGCCGCCGCCATGATCATGACCCTGTATGTACTCTACATTCTCGGCTTTATTGTTATGTCGGGCCATCTGACATGGGATATCTGGCGCGGGTTTTTCTCATCTTCCTTTACCAAGGTATTCACCTTACTGACGCTGTTCTCCATTCTGGTTCATGGCTGGATAGGGATGTGGCAGGTACTGACGGATTACATCAAACCACTGGCGGTACGTTTGCTGCTGCAACTGGTGGTGGTGGTGGTGCTGTTGGTGTATGCGATTTATGGAACTGTAGTGGTGTGGGGAGCGTAAAATGAAGTTGCCAGTCAGAGAGTTTGACGCCGTTGTTATCGGTGCTGGCGGTGCAGGTATGCGAGCCGCACTGCAAATTTCCCAATCGGGCCAGAGCTGTGCCCTGTTGTCAAAAGTTTTCCCAACCCGTTCTCATACCGTGTCTGCACAGGGTGGTATCACTGTTGCGCTGGGTAACTCCCATGATGATAACTGGGAGTGGCACATGTATGACACGGTAAAAGGTTCCGATTATATCGGCGATCAGGACGCCATCGAATATATGTGTAAAACCGGCCCGGAAGCTATTCTGGAGCTGGAGCATATGGGGCTGCCTTTCTCCCGGCTGGAGGATGGTCGTATTTATCAGCGGCCTTTCGGTGGCCAGTCGAAAAACTTTGGTGGCGAGCAGGCTGCGCGTACTGCGGCTGCGGCTGACCGTACCGGCCATGCGTTGTTGCATACGCTTTATCAGCAAAACCTGAAAAACAAAACCACCATTTTCTCCGAATGGTATGCCCTGGACCTGGTGAAAAATGCTGATGGTGCCATTGTGGGTTGCACCGCACTGAACATTGAAGATGGCGAAGTGGTTTATTTCAAAGCGCGTGCCACGGTGCTGGCGACCGGCGGTGCGGGTCGTATCTACCAGTCCACCACCAATGCGCATATCAACACCGGCGATGGCGTTGGTATGGCGCTGCGTGCCGGCGTACCTGTACAGGACATGGAAATGTGGCAGTTCCACCCGACCGGGATTGCCGGGGCAGGGGTACTGGTCACTGAAGGCTGCCGTGGTGAAGGCGGCTACCTGCTGAACAAACACGGCGAACGCTTTATGGAACGCTACGCGCCTAATGCCAAGGATCTTGCTGGTCGTGACGTGGTGGCCCGTTCGATGATGATCGAGATCCGTGAAGGTCGTGGCTGTGAAGGCCCGTGGGGTCCACATATTAAGCTGAAACTGGATCATCTCGGCCATGAAGTGCTGGAAGCGCGTCTGCCGGGCATTCTGGAACTGTCCCGCACCTTTGCCCATGTTGACCCGGTTAAAGAACCTATCCCGGTGATCCCGACCTGTCACTACATGATGGGCGGCATTCCAACCAGAGTCACCGGTCAGGCGATAACCCTGAATGAGCAGGGTGAAGACGTGGTGGTGCCGGGGCTGTTTGCCGTCGGTGAAATTGCCTGCGTTTCGGTACATGGTTCCAATCGCCTGGGCGGTAACTCGTTACTGGACCTGGTGGTGTTTGGTCGTGCTGCCGGTCTGCACCTGCAGGAATCCATTCAGGAGCAGGGTGAGCTGCAGGATGCCACCGATGAAGAAATTGAAGCCTCTCTCGCGCGAATGAACCGCTGGAACAACAACGTTGACGGTGAAGATCCGGCCGAATTACGTAAAGCGTTGCAAACCTGTATGCAGAATAACTTTTCCGTATTCCGCGAAGGTGAAGCGATGGCAAAAGGTCTCGCTGAGCTGAAAGTTCTGCGTGAGCGTCTGAAAAAAGCCCGTCTGGATGACCGTTCGCCGGACTTCAACACCCAGCGTATTGAGTGTCTGGAGCTGGATAACCTGATGGAGACGGCCTACGCCACGGCAGTAGCAGCTAACTTCCGTACCGAAAGCCGTGGAGCGCACAGCCGCTTCGACTATCCTGAACGTGACGATGCAAACTGGTTGTGTCACAGCGTCTACCTCCCGCAAAGCGAGAGCATGACGCGCCGTGAGGTGAACATGCAGCCAAAACTGCGTGCGGCCTTCCCACCAAAAGCGCGTACTTATTAGTTTGCGGAGACTGAGACGATGAGACTCGAATTTTCTATTTATCGTTACAACCCGGATGTGGACGACGCGCCTCGTATGCAGGATTACAGCCTGGAGTCGGAAGAAGGGCGCGACATGATGCTGCTGGATGCGCTGATCCGCCTGAAAGAGAAAGATCCCACGCTGGCCTTTCGTCGCTCATGCCGTGAAGGGGTTTGCGGCTCCGACGGTTTCAATATGAATGGCAAAAATGGGCTTGCCTGTATCACGCCGGTTTCCGCCCTGGGCGGTGGAAAACGTAAAATTGTGATCCGCCCACTGCCTGGCCTGCCGGTAATCCGCGACCTGGTGGTGGACATGGGGCAATTCTACACTCAGTATGAGAAGATTAAGCCTTACCTGTTGAATAATGGGGAAAATCCTCCCGCACGTGAGCACTTACAGCAGCCGGAACAGCGTGAAAAACTGGACGGATTATATGAGTGTATTCTCTGTGCGTGCTGTTCAACATCCTGCCCGTCATTCTGGTGGAACCCGGATAAATTTATCGGACCCGCGGGATTACTGGCGGCTTACCGCTTCCTGATTGACAGTCGGGACACGGAAACCAATGCGCGTCTGGATAATCTGAACGACGCTTTCAGCGTATTCCGCTGTCACAGCATTATGAACTGTGTGAGCGTTTGTCCTAAGGGGCTGAACCCGACGCGCGCCATTGGGCATATTAAGTCAATGCTGTTGCAGCGTGGCGCCTGATTATCCTTATCCGGGAACCTGAGGGTTCCCGGCTGTTTCAACAGGAAATCCTGGCAAGAAAACGTGTCACCTTTATTTAAGGTTTCTTGCCAGGGTTCCCTTACGGGCCTGGTCGCCAGCAGCCGCGTACTACGCTCGTATCGATGAACTTTCAGGCTGTGTTTCGCATTTTTTATTTGCGTGATGCAGTCGAGGGCAAGCCGCTTTGCGGCGCGGGACTGATGACAGTTCCTTTGAATAACCACGGCGAAAAAAAGCACAAAATGCTTAAGGGCTCACAATGCAGAACAGCGCGATGAAACCCTGGCTGGACTCCTCCTGGCTGGCTGGCGCGAATCAGACCTACATCGAGCAACTCTATGAGGACTATTTAACCGATCCTGACTCTGTTGATGATGCCTGGAAATCGCTGTTTCAGCAGCTTCCAGGGCAGGGGATCAAATCTGAACAATTCCACTCCACCACGCGCGAGTACTTCAGGCGTCTGGCGAAAGATGCCACTCGCTACACCACCTCCGTCAGCGATCCCGATACCAATGCCAAGCAGGTCAAAGTTCTCCAGCTTATTAACGCATTCCGCTTTCGTGGCCATCAGCAGGCGAACCTCGACCCGTTAGGGCTGTGGAAACAGGAAACGGTACCCGATCTGGACCCGGCATTTCACGATCTGACTCAGGCTGATTTTGAGGAAACCTTCAACGTCGGTTCCTTTGCCTTCGGCAGAGACACCATGAAGCTGTCCGATCTCTTTGCCTTACTGAAGCAGACTTACTGCGGTTCTGTCGGTGCGGAGTACATGCACATCACCAACACGGAAGAGAAGCGTTGGATCCAACAGCGTATCGAGTCCATGGCCGGGCAGGCGTCATTTTCTGACGCGGAGAAAAAGGGCTTCCTGAAACAGCTGACCGCTGCAGAAGGCCTGGAGCGCTACCTGGGGGCGAAATTCCCGGGCGCAAAGCGTTTCTCACTGGAAGGTGGTGATGCGCTGGTACCAATGCTTAACGAGATGATCCGCCACGCAGGCAATAATGGCATTCGTGAAGTGGTGCTGGGCATGGCGCACCGTGGTCGTCTTAACGTGCTGATTAACGTGCTGGGCAAAAAGCCGCAGGATCTGTTCGACGAGTTTTCCGGCAAGCACAAAGAGCATCTCGGGACTGGCGATGTTAAGTACCATATGGGCTTTTCATCCGATGTGGAAACCGAAGGTGGCATGGTTCACCTGGCGCTGGCATTTAACCCGTCCCACCTTGAGATTGTCAGCCCGGTGGTGATGGGATCGGTACGCGCCCGTCAGGATCGCCTTGATAAACCAGGCAGTCATCAGGTTTTACCGGTGACCATCCATGGTGATGCGGCGGTGATCGGTCAGGGGGTGGTACAGGAAACCCTGAACATGTCGCAGGCTCGCGGTTATGAAGTGGGCGGTACGGTACGTATTGTTATCAACAACCAGATCGGTTTTACCACCTCAAACCCGAAAGATGCCCGCTCGACGCAGTACTGCACCGACATTGGCAAAATGGTGCTGGCACCCATTTTCCACGTTAACGCTGACGATCCTGAAGCGGTCGCTTTTGTAACCCGTCTGGCGTTGGATTTCCGTAACACTTTCAAACGCGATGTGTTTATTGACCTGGTGTGTTATCGCCGTCATGGTCATAACGAAGCTGACGAGCCAAGTGCGACTCAGCCAGTGATGTACCAGAAGATCAAAAAGCACCCAACGCCGCGCAAACTCTATGCTGACCGCCTGGAACAGGAAAAGGTCGCCAGCCTGGAAGATGCCACGGAAATGGTCAACCTGTATCGTGACGCATTAGACCAGGGTGAATGCGTGGTGACGGAATGGCGTCCATTAAACCTGCACTCCTCCACCTGGTCACCGTTTCTTAACCACGAATGGGATGAAAGCTATCCTTCCACCCTCGATCCGAAACGTTTACAGGAACTGGCAAAGCGCATCAGTCAGGTGCCTGAAGCCATTGAGATGCAGTCACGGGTCGCCAAGATCTATAACGATCGCGCTGAAATGGCCACAGGCAACAAACCTTTCGACTGGGGCGCGGCCGAAAACCTCGCTTACGCCACGCTGGTGGATGAGGGGATTTCCTGCCGACTTTCCGGTGAAGATATGGGGCGCGGCACCTTTTTCCATCGCCATGCGGTGATCCATAACCAGTCAAACGGTTCCACCTGGACGCCGTTACAGCATGTTCACAATAGTCAGGGCGTATTTAAAGTCTGGGACTCCGTGCTGTCAGAAGAAGCGGTACTGGCCTTTGAATACGGCTACGCGACGGCTGAGCCGCGGACACTGACCATCTGGGAAGCGCAGTTTGGCGACTTTGCCAACGGTGCTCAGGTGGTGATCGATCAGTTCATCAGCTCCGGTGAGCAGAAGTGGGGCCGCCTGTGTGGTCTGGTAATGCTGTTGCCGCACGGTTATGAAGGCCAGGGGCCGGAACACTCTTCCGCACGCCTTGAACGCTATCTGCAACTCTGTGCCGAGCAGAATATGCAAGTGTGTGTGCCGTCCACGCCGGCACAGGTATACCACATGCTGCGTCGCCAGGCGCTACGCGGTATGCGACGCCCGCTGGTGGTGATGTCACCAAAATCGCTGCTGCGTCATCCTCTTGCCGTCTCTTCCCTTGAGGAGCTGGCAACCGGCGACTTCCAGCCAGCCATTGGCGAGATCGACGAGCTTGATCCAAAAGGTGTTAAACGAGTGGTGCTCTGTTCCGGCAAGGTTTATTACGATCTGCTGGAGAAACGCCGTAAAAACGAGCAAACCGACGTTGCCATCGTACGTATTGAACAGCTTTATCCGTTCCCACACAAAACGGTTCAGGAGAAGCTACAGTCGTTCGCGCACGTACAGGATTTTGTCTGGTGCCAGGAAGAACCGCTCAATCAGGGAGCCTGGTACTGTAGTCAGCATCATTTCCGTGAAGTGGTGCCTTTCGGCGCGTCATTACGTTACGCCGGTCGTCCTGCTTCCGCTTCCCCGGCAGTTGGCTATATGTCCGTTCACCAGCAGCAGCAGCAAGATCTGGTCAACGACGCGCTGAACGTTAATTAATTAAAGGAAATATAATGAGTAGCGTAGATATCCTCGTTCCCGACCTGCCTGAATCCGTTGCCGATGCCACCGTGGCAACTTGGCATAAGAAACCGGGTGATACCGTCCAGCGTGATGAAGTGCTGGTTGAGATTGAAACCGATAAAGTGGTGCTGGAAGTACCGGCATCTGCTGACGGCGTGCTGGAAGCCATTCTTGAAGATGAAGGGGCTACCGTGACTTCCCGTCAGAAACTGGGACGTCTGAAAGAGGGTAACAGCGGCGGTAAAGAGAGTTCGGCCAAATCCGATCAGAATGAGTCCACGCCTGCTCAACGTCAGAGTGCTTCGCTGTCCGAAGAAAACAACGATGCCCTCAGCCCGGCAATTCGCCGCCTGATTGCTGAGCACAGCCTCGACCCTGAAGCCATCAAAGGGACGGGTGTTGGTGGTCGTCTGACGCGTGAAGATGTTGAAAAACATCTGGCGAAAAAACCGGAAGGTATAGCCGATAAGGCTGCTCCGACCGCCGCCGCCCCTTCTCTGGCTGGCCGCAGTGAAAAACGTGTGCCCATGACCCGCCTGCGTAAGCGTGTTGCCGAGCGTCTGCTGGAAGCGAAAAACAGCACCGCCATGCTCACTACCTTCAATGAAGTGAATATGCAGCCGATCATGAGCCTGCGTAAGCAGTATGGCGAAGCGTTTGAGAAGCGCCACGGCGTGCGTCTGGGCTTTATGTCCTTCTACCTGAAAGCGGTGGTCGAAGCCCTGAAACGCTTCCCGGAAGTGAATGCTTCCATCGATGGCGATGATGTGGTTTACCACAATTACTTCGATGTCAGCATTGCTGTCTCCACGCCACGTGGCCTGGTGACGCCGGTACTGAAAGACGTTGATTCGCTGGGTATGGCTGAGATTGAGAAGAAAATCAAAGAGCTGGCTATCAAAGGCCGTGACGGCAAGCTGACCGTTGATGAGCTGACTGGCGGTAACTTCACCATCACCAACGGTGGCGTGTTTGGTTCTCTGATGTCCACCCCGATCATCAACCCGCCGCAGAGCGCCATTCTGGGTATGCATGCGATCAAGGATCGTCCGATGGCGGTCAACGGTAAGGTGGAGATTCTGCCAATGATGTATCTGGCGCTCTCCTACGATCACCGACTGATCGACGGCAAAGAGTCAGTCAGCTATCTGGTGACGATTAAAGAACTGCTGGAAGATCCGTCCCGTCTGCTACTGGATGTTTAATCCCTGTCGGATGCGGCGGATGTCGCCTCCGATCCTGTGTATGGCCGACAATGGCAATTCGGTGCCGTCGGCCACGTTTTTCCGACCTGAATGGACAGAACATCATGAACTTACACGAATATCAGGCAAAACAGTTGTTTGCACGGTATGGCCTGCCGGCACCAACCGGTTATGCCTGCACCACGCCACGAGAAGCAGAAGAAGCCGCCTCCAAGATTGGTGCCGGTCCGTGGGTAGTGAAATGTCAGGTTCATGCCGGAGGCCGCGGCAAAGCGGGCGGCGTGAAAGTGGTGAAAAGCAAAGAAGAGATCCGTGCTTTCGCAGAGGACTGGCTGGGCAAACGTCTGACCACGTATCAGACTGATGCCAACGGCCAGCCAGTTAACCAGATCCTGGTGGAAGCGGCTACCGATATTGAAACTGAGCTGTACCTTGGCGCGGTTGTTGACCGTAGTACCCGTCGGGTGGTGTTTATGGCATCGACCGAAGGCGGTGTGGAAATCGAAAAAGTCGCGGAAGAAACGCCGCACCTGATCCACAAGATGGCGCTGGATCCATTAGCGGGTCCTCAGCCTTATCAGGGCCGTGAGCTGGCGTTTAAACTTGGCCTGAGCGGTAAGCAGGTGGGGCAGTTCACCAAAATCTTTATGGGCCTGGCAACCATGTTCCTGGAGCGTGACCTGGCGCTGGTGGAAATTAACCCGCTGGTTATCACCAAACAGGGTGATTTGATCTGCCTGGATGGCAAACTCGGTGCCGACGGCAATGCCCTGTTCCGTCAGCCTGAACTGCGTGAAATGCGCGATCCAAGCCAGGAAGACTCCCGTGAAGCGCATGCTGCGCACTGGGAGCTTAACTATGTTGCGCTGGAAGGTAACATCGGCTGTATGGTCAACGGTGCCGGACTGGCGATGGGCACCATGGACATCGTTAAGCTGAGCGGTGGTCAGCCCGCTAACTTCCTGGACGTTGGCGGCGGCGCCACCAAAGAGCGCGTTACCGAAGCCTTTAAAATCATTCTGTCGGATGACGCGGTTAAAGCGGTATTTGTAAACATTTTCGGCGGCATCGTGCGTTGCGACCTGATTGCGGATGGCATCATCGGCGCGGTAGCGGAAGTGGGTGTCAGTGTACCGGTGGTGGTACGCCTGGAAGGGAACAATGCCGAACTGGGAGCCAAAAAACTGGCTGACAGCGGTCTGAATATTATTGCAGCAACCAGCCTGAGCGACGCGGCGCAGCGCGTTGTTGCCGCTGCGGAGGGGAAATAATGTCCATTTTGATTAATAAAAACACCAAGGTAATCTGCCAGGGCTTCACCGGTGGCCAGGGAACATTCCACTCAGAACAGGCGCTGGCGTACGGCACGCAGTTGGTAGGCGGTGTAACACCGGGTAAAGGCGGTACTGAGCATCTGGGCCTGCCGGTATTCAACACTGTGCGTGAAGCGGTAGAAGCAACCGGTGCCACGGCATCAGTTATCTATGTTCCGGCGCCATTCTGCAAAGACGGTATTCTGGAAGCGATCGACGCAGGCATTAAACTGATTATCACCATTACCGAAGGTATCCCGACGCTGGATATGCTGACCGTAAAAGTGAAGCTGGATGAAGCGGGCGTACGCATGATTGGCCCGAACTGTCCTGGTGTGATTACCCCAGGCGAGTGCAAAATCGGTATCATGCCGGGCCATATTCACCAACCCGGTCGCATCGGTATCGTTTCCCGTTCCGGTACCCTGACGTATGAAGCGGTTAAGCAGACCACGGACATCGGCTACGGCCAGTCTACCTGTGTCGGCATCGGCGGTGATCCGATCCCAGGCTCAAACTTTATCGATATCCTGAAACTGTTCCAGCAAGATCCGCAGACCGAAGCGATTGTGATGATCGGCGAAATTGGTGGCAGCGCAGAAGAAGAAGCGGCTGCCTTTATCAAAGAGCACGTCACTAAGCCGGTCGTGGGTTACATTGCGGGCGTTACCGCACCGAAAGGTAAACGTATGGGGCACGCCGGGGCGATCATCGCGGGTGGTAAAGGTACGGCAGATGAAAAATTTGCCGCGCTGGAAGCGGCCGGGGTGAAAACCGTGCGCAGCCTGGCGGACATCGGTGATGCGGTGAAAGCCGTTCTGCCACCAAAATGACATCTCAGTGAGTCTGTTGGCCACCTCCGGGTGGCCTTTTTTTTAAGCGTCTGGCATAACGGGCCTGCCAGCATCACCTGGCAGAAAAACGGCCAGATCGGTAAAGCATTTTTCGGCTGCCGATTGACCGATGCGTCAGATTTTAATGGCGCCGAATTGTTAAAATAATCAGGTTTATTTTATAAAATAAAGATATATTGCTTTTTATTAAATACAATTTTTTAACAAAAAAACATCTCACGCCGTAATCACCCCCTTCGTATCAAAAAAAGATCCAAATCAATTGTTATTGCTGGATTAAAAAACCACTTTTCGATTAAATTGTCCTGCATCAAGAGTATACTTGGTGTTTTTATAATAAATTTATCATTTTTTAAAAAAAAAGCTAATCCTCCGTTAACATTGTTTTGTTAAATTGTTGTGGTTGTTATTTTTTACTGTTTAATATTATTATTTTTTTGTTAAATATAATGATGTTTGACTTTATTTCATTAACACCATAGCGGGATCCCCTTTTTAAAAATTATGGGCACTGACCAGTATGCCGCCTGTGGGCAACGGCACTGCGTCATCCCCCTCATGCGAGGAGCAAGGAGTCAAAATGTTTGATATTGTCGAGCTGTCGCGCTTACAGTTTGCTCTGACGGCGATGTACCATTTCCTGTTTGTCCCGTTAACGCTGGGTATGGCGTTTCTACTGGCCATTATGGAAACGGTGTATGTACTGTCTGGTAAACAAATTTATAAAGATATGACCAAATTCTGGGGAAAATTGTTTGGTATTAACTTTGCCCTGGGTGTGGCGACCGGGCTGACTATGGAATTTCAGTTTGGTACCAACTGGTCTTATTATTCACACTACGTAGGTGATATTTTCGGAGCACCGCTGGCGATTGAAGGGCTGATGGCTTTTTTCCTTGAATCGACTTTTGTCGGGCTGTTCTTTTTTGGCTGGGATCGCCTGAGTAAAGTGCAACACCTGGCCGTCACCTGGCTGGTTGCGCTGGGTTCCAATCTTTCTGCGCTGTGGATCCTGGTGGCGAATGGCTGGATGCAAAATCCGCTGGCGTCGGAATTTAACTTTGAAACCATGCGCATGGAAATGGTCAGCTTCTCAGAGTTAATCTTTAACCCGGTTGCTCAGGTTAAATTTGTGCATACCGTGGCGGCGGGTTATACCACCGGCGCCATGTTTATTTTGGGGATCAGCGCTTACTATTTGCTGCGCGGGCGCGATATGGCGTTCGCCAAACGCTCTTTTGCTATTGCCGCCAGCTTCGGCATGGCGGCGGTGCTGTCGGTTATCGTGCTGGGCGATGAATCCGGTTACGAAATGGGCGATGTGCAGAAAACCAAATTGGCGGCGATTGAGGCTGAATGGGAAACGCAGCCAGCCCCGGCAGCGTTCACCCTGTTTGGCATTCCCGATCAGAACAGTCAGCAAAACCATTACGCGGTGCAGATCCCCTGGCTGTTGGGACTCATCGCCACCCGTTCAGTGGATAAACCGGTTACCGGGCTGAAAGAGCTGATGGTGCAGCACGAAGTGCGGATACGCAACGGGATGAAAGCCTATCAACTACTGGACGCCTTGCGTTCTGGCAGCGACCGACCTGACCTGCGCGCCGCTTTCAATGAGGTGAAGCATGATTTGGGTTATGGCCTGCTGCTGAAACGCTACACCCCGAATGTGACGGATGCCAGCGAAGAGCAGATCCGCCAGGCGACGAAGGATTCTGTTCCGCGTGTCGCTCCGCTCTATTTCTCCTTCCGTATTATGGTTGCCGCGGGCGTATTAATGTTGCTGATTATCGGTTGTTCTTTCTGGACGGTGCTACGTAACCGTATTGGTAAAAATCGTTTTCTGTTGAAATGCGCCCTGTATGGTATTCCGCTTCCCTGGATCGCTGTCGAGGCAGGATGGTTTGTGGCTGAATATGGTCGCCAGCCCTGGGCAATTGGTGAGGTGCTGCCTACGGCGGTAGCGAATTCCTCGCTGACCGTTGGTGATGTGCTGTTCTCGATGGGACTGATTTGTGGGCTGTACACACTGTTTCTGATAGCGGAAATGTATCTGATGTTCAAATTTGCCCGACTGGGTCCGAGCAGCCTGAAAACGGGCCGTTACCACTTTGAACAATCTGATATCGCCAGTCAGCCAGTGAGCTGAGAAAGGAGCTCTGAAATGATTACTTATGAACTGCTGCGCTTCATCTGGTGGATACTGGTTGGCGTGTTACTGATTGGCTTTGCCGTGGCCGACGGATTCGATATGGGCGTGGGTATGTTGAGCCGTATTCTTGGCCGTACCGACAGCGAACGCCGCGTGATGATAAACAGCATCGCGCCACATTGGGACGGCAATCAGGTCTGGCTGATCACCGCAGGGGGGGCGCTGTTTGCCGCCTGGCCAATGGTCTATGCGGCGGCATTCTCTGGCTTTTATGTAGCGATGATCCTCGTGCTGGCCTCGCTGTTCTTTCGCCCGGTCGGTTTTGACTATCGCTCAAAAATTGCCGATATGCGCTGGCGTGGGATGTGGGACTGGGGCATTTTCATCGGCAGCTTTGTACCGCCGCTGGTGATTGGTGTGGCCTTTGGTAACCTGCTACAGGGCGTGCCTTTTCATGCAGACCAGTATTTGCGACTGTTTTATACCGGTAATTTCTTTCAGTTACTGAATCCCTTTGCGCTGCTGGCCGGTATTGTCAGCCTGACGATGATCCTCACTCAGGGAGCCACCTATTTACAGATGCGTACTGTCGGTGAGCTACATCTGCGTTCCCGTCTGGCCGCACAGATCTCCGCGTTGATAATGATGGTGTGCTTTGTGCTGGCAGGTATCTGGGTGATGTATGGCATTGATGGTTATGTGCTGGCCTCCGTGCTGGATCACAACGCGGCGTCCAATCCGTTGACCAAGCATGTCACACGCCAGGCCGGCGCCTGGCTTAACAACTTCCATCAGGCTCCTTTACTGTGGACTGTCCCGGCGCTGGGCGTGGTACTGCCGCTGTTGACCGTCCTCTGTTCACGCCTGGAGCAAGGTGCCTGGGCATTCCTCTTTTCTTCTTTAACCCTGGCCTGTGTGATTATAACGGCTGGCGTGGCGATGTTCCCGTTTGTCATGCCATCCAGCACCGTACCGGATATCAGCCTCACCATGTGGGATGCCACCTCCAGTTTCCTGACGCTGAAAATAATGACCGTGGCGGCGATTATCTTCGTGCCAATTATCCTGGCCTACACAAGCTGGTGTTACTACAAAATGTTTGGTCGTCTGACGAAAGAACAGATTGAAGCCAACACCCATTCTCTCTACTGATTAGGAGCTGAACCATGTGGTATTTCGCCTGGATCCTTGGCACGTTACTGGCCTGTGCTTTTGGCATCATTACCGCGCTGGCACTTGAGCATATCGAAGACAGCGAAGTAAAAGAAAAATCGTGATGGGGCAGGTTATTCCCGCCGTTATCAGATGAGGGACAAGAGCCCGCTCAGGGCTCTTTCTCTGATCGTGGCCGTATGCATATGCTGGCAGCCGGCGCATTTTGCTGCCAACACCAGCTCGTTGGCAATCTGGCAGATGCTGCTTATGTTGCGGGCAGTCTCTGCAGGTATGGTTCATGGCGTAAGGTTTCGTCTTCGCCGGATGCGTTGGCAGGCATTATTCTCCCCCTTTCCTGCCAGCTGCGTGCTGCCCTACGGACTCTTTTATTACTTCTTTCCATCCCCGCCGGGCAGACTTTCCGGCTGTTCAATACCACAGCATCCTTTTTTGCTGCTGTTTTTGTCATTTTTTGTTTAAGAATTATCCTGGTGTTCGTTACGTTGTTACCAAAAGATAATTATTTACTTCAGCGTCTGGCAATCCATTCCAAAGGCGTATTCACTTGCGTATAGTAGCAACGTTTAAAAGCATTGCCGGGATGTAGAGTGAGTACAACGCTGTTTCGATGGCCGGTACGTGTCTATTATGAAGACACGGATGCCGGTGGTGTGGTTTACCATGCCAGCTATGTTGCTTTTTATGAACGGGCACGTACTGAGATGCTGCGCCAGCACCATTTCAATCAACAGGCGCTTCTGGAACAGCAGGTTGCGTTTGTCGTGCGTCGGATCACGGTTGACTATCTTGCGGCTGCCCGCCTTGACGATCTTCTTGAGGTGCAGTGTGAGGTAACTAAAATGACCAGAGCGACCATGGTTTTCGCACAACGTATTATTAATGCAGAAGGCCGGACGCTGAACGAAGCAGAAGTCCTTATTGCCTGCATCAATCCACATCTGATGAAGCCAATTGCGCTTCCCAAGTCTATTGTCGCGGAGTTCAAGCAGTGACTGACATGAACGTTCTTGATTTGTTTCTGAAGGCCAGCCTTCTGGTTAAACTTATCATGTTAATTTTGATTGGTTTTTCAATCGCCTCATGGGCTGTAATTATCCAGCGTACTCGCATTCTTAATGCGGCAGGCCGTGAGGCCGACGCGTTTGAAGACAAGTTCTGGTCGGGGATTGAACTCTCACGTCTGTATCAGGAGAGCCAGGCCCGTCGCGATGAGCTTGCGGGTTCTGAACAAATTTTCTACGCGGGCTTTAAAGAGTTCGCCCGGTTGCATCGTGCTAACAGTCATACGCCGGAAGCCGTGGTGGAAGGTGCAACACGCGCCATGCGGATCTCATTCAACCGGGAGCTGGAAACGCTTGAAATGCATATTCCTTTCCTGGGAACCGTTGGCTCTATCAGTCCGTATATTGGCCTGTTCGGTACGGTGTGGGGGATTATGCATGCCTTTATTGCACTGGGTGCGGTAAAACAGGCGACGTTGCAGATGGTGGCGCCGGGTATCGCCGAGGCACTTATCGCTACCGCGATCGGGCTGTTTGCCGCCATTCCTGCAGTGATGGCCTATAACCGTCTGAATCAGCGCGTAAACAAGCTTGAGCAGAATTACGATAACTTTATGGAAGAGTTTACGGCTATTCTCCATCGTCAGGCCTTCTCCAGCGAATCAAGGTAGGGGGTTGCATGGCCAGAAAACGTGGTCGCGGTCGCCGCGAACTGAAGTCCGAAATTAATATTGTTCCCTTACTGGATGTGCTGCTGGTACTGCTACTGATTTTCATGGCAACAGCACCCATTATCACCCAAAGCGTGGAAGTTGATTTGCCGGATGCAACGGATTCAAAAACCGTCTCCAGCGATGATAATCCGCCAGTAATTGTGGAAGTGGCAGGGGTCGGACAATACAGCCTGGTGGTTGATCACGATCGGATGTCGCAATTGCCGCCTGAACAGGTCGTTGCCGAGGCGCAGCGCCGCATTGAGGCTAATCCCAAGACGGTATTCCTGATCGGTGGCGCGAAAGATGTGCCTTACGATGAAATCATTAAGGCGCTGAACCTGTTGCACCAGGCAGGTGTGAAGTCTGTCGGCTTAATGACGCAGCCGATTTAAATTATTCGAACCGTTTTTGGGAATCGAGAGTGTCGAAGGTAGCCGAGCAAAACGATAAGTTAAAGCGTGCCATCATCATTTCAGTGATCCTGCATATCCTGCTGATTGCCTTGTTGATTTGGAGCTCGTTTGACGAACACATCGACGCCAGCGGCGGCGGTGGCGGTGGCGATATTGACGCCGTAATGGTCGATCCGGGCGCGATTGTTGAACAGTACAACCGACAGCAAAATCAGCAGAATGACAGCAAGCGTGCTGAACAACAGCGCCAGAAGCAGGCGCAGCAGCAGGCAGAAGAACTGCAACAGAAACAGGCGGCTGAGCAACAGCAGTTAAAAGCGCTGGAAAAAGAGCGTTTGCAGGCGCAGCAGGAAGCAAAAGAGCAGGCGGCGCAACAGGCGCAGAAGCAGGCTCAGGAAGCCGCACAACAGGCGCGTGAACAGCAGAAGCAGGCGGAAGAGGCTGCGGCAAAAGCCAGAGCTGATGCAAAAGCACAAGCAGATGCACAGGCAAAAGCCGCCGCCGATGCCAAAAAACAGGCGGAAGCTGAGGCCAAAAAAGCCGCCGCCGATGCGAAAAAACAGGCGGAAGCTGAGGCCAAAAAAGCCGCCGCCGATGCGAAAAAGCAGGCGGAAGCCGAAGCCAAAAAAGCGGCTGCCGAAGCCAAAAAGCAGGCGGAAGCCGAAGCGAAACAGGCTGCCGCCGAAGCCGCTAAAGTAAAAGCGGCACAGGAGGCCAAAGAAGCGAAGGAGCAGGCCGCCGCCGAGGCGAAGGAAAAAGCGGAAGCTGCCGCGAAGGCGAAAGCCGATGCTGCCGCCAAAGCCAAAGCGGCAGCCGCCGCCAAAGCGAAAGCCGCAGCCGAGGCCGCTAAAGAGAGCAATGACGTTGACGATCTGCTGGGTGGCCTTTCTTCAGGCAAAAATGCGCCAAAAGAAGGCAAAGCAGGTGGTGGTGCGGCAGGGCAGGGAAATAAAAAGAAAGCGGGTGCGTCCGGTGAAGCGGTTGACAGCTATCTGGGGCAGGTGCAGGGTGCGATCCAGAGCAAATTTTATGATGCGGATACCTTCAAAGGCCGCACATGTGAAGTTCACATTAAACTGGCACCGGATGGATTATTGATTTCAGCTACGTCAGCGGGTGGGGACGCCGCGTTATGTCAGGCAGCAATTAATGCGGCTCGCATGGCAAAAATTCCCAAGCCGCCGAGTGCTGAGGTTTATCAGGCAGTAAAAGATGCAAAGTTGGAATTTAAACCGCAATAATACGGCAATATCCGGGATGTTGAACTAAGGTCAACATCCCGTACTCTATAGATGCATTATTGGTTCGTTGAAACACTGCTAATTATCGTGGACGTTGCGTTCGGATAAGGGAGAAAAGATGAAGCAGGCATTTCGTGTAGCACTGAGTTTCCTACTGCTGTTTGTCGCCGTGGCGCATGCAGAAGTTCGTATTCAAATTACCCAGGGGGTTAACACCGCACGCCCAATTGGCGTGGTGCCATTCAAATGGAATGGGCCTGGTGCAGCACCTGAGGATATTGGCGGTATCGTTGCCGCTGACCTGCGTAACAGCGGGAAATTTAATCCGCTGGACACGGCGCGTCTGCCGCAGCAGCCAACCTCGGCCGCTGAGGTGCAGCCCGCTGCGTGGACCGCACTGGGCATTGATGCCGTCGTGGTAGGTCAGGTGCAGCCTGGCGCAGATGGCAGTTATCTGGTCTCTTACCAGCTGGTGGATACTTCAGGTAATCCGGGGGCCATTCTGGCGCAAAACCAGTACAAAGTGACCAAACAGTGGTTGCGTTATGCTGCACATACCGCCAGTGACGAATCATTCGAAAAACTGACCGGTATTAAAGGCGCTTTCCGCACCCGCATTGCCTATGTTGTGCAGACTAACGGCGGTCAGTTCCCGTATGAACTCCGCGTGTCCGACTACGACGGTTACAATCAGTTCGTCGTTCATCGTTCACCGCAGCCATTAATGTCTCCGGCGTGGTCAAAAGATGGCAGCAAACTGGCTTATGTCACCTTTGAGAGCGGTAAATCCGCGCTGGTAATTCAGACGCTGGCGAACGGTGCCATTAAGCAGGTGGCTTCTTTCCCTCGTCATAACGGTGCGCCTTCATTCTCACCAGACGGTAGCAAGCTGGCTTTCGTCCTGTCGAAAAGCGGCAGCATGAATCTGTACGTAATGGATGTGGCTTCCGGGCAGACCAGTCAGATAACCGACGGGCGTTATAACAATACTGAGCCGACATGGTTCCCGGACAGCCAGACCCTGGCTTATACCTCCGATCAGGCGGGACGTCCGCAAATCTACAAAATCAGCGTTAACGGTGGCGCGGCGCAGCGTCTGACCTGGGAAGGTGCCCAGAATCAAAATGCCGATGTCAGCGCTGATGGAAAATCCCTGGTGATGGTCAGCACCAATGGTGGTGCGCAACATATCGCCAGACAGGATCTGGAAACGGGAGCCGTTCAACAATTAACGGACACGTTCCTGGATGAAACGCCAAGCCTTTCGCCAAATGGCACGATGGTAATCTACAGCGCGACTCAGGGTATGGGTTCCGTGTTGCAGTTGGTATCGACGGATGGGCGTTTCAAAGCGCGTCTTCCGGCAACCGATGGACAGGTAAAATCACCTGCCTGGTCGCCGTATCTGTGATGCATGTGTAAATATGTATGGCAAACAATAATAGGATTGTAGAAATGCAACTGAATAAAGTGCTGAAAGGCTTAATGCTGGCACTGCCAGTAATCGCAGTGGCTGCATGTAGCTCACACAAAAATAACAACAACGACCAGACCAACGGTATGGGCGATGGCTCTGCAAACAGCGGCATGAACAGCGGTAATATGTCTTCTGATGAGCAGGCGCGCTTGCAAATGCAGGAACTGCAGAAAAACAACATCGTTTACTTTGGTCTGGATAAGTTCGACATCCAGTCCGAATTTGCTCAGATGCTGGACGCTCACGCGACTTTCCTGCGTAACAACCCGTCTTACAAAGTAACGGTTGAAGGTCACGCAGATGAGCGTGGTACGCCAGAGTACAACATCTCCCTGGGCGAACGCCGTGCTACCGCAGTTAAAATGTACCTGCAGGGTAAAGGCGTTTCTGCTGACCAGATCTCTATCGTATCTTACGGTAAAGAGAAACCAGCCGTACTGGGCCATGACGAAGCGGCTTACGCCAAGAACCGTCGTGCCGTACTGGTATACTAAGAGAATCATATGATGAGTAACTTCAGACTTCACTTGTTGAGTCTGTCGTTACTGGTTGGCGTAGCGGCCCCCTGGGCCGCTAATGCCCAGGCGTCAATCAGTAACGTTGGATCTGGCTCGGTTGAAGACCGTGTCACCACACTTGAGCGCATTTCTAACGCTCAGGGACAACTTATTCAGCAACTCCAGCAACAGCTCTCCGATACACAGCGCGATATTGACTCTCTTCGTGGGCAGATTCAGGAAAATCAGTATCAACTGAATCAGGTCACCGAACGTCAGAAAAATATCTATCAGCAGCTTGATACCCTTAGCAGCGGCAGTAATGCTAGTGCTCAATCCCAGCCAGCTGCCGGTGGTGACGCTGCCGCAGGGGCGACAGCGGACGCTGGCAACAGCGCTTCTCCGACCGGCAGCAGCTCAGCGGCACCGGTACAGAGTGGTGATGCCAACACCGATTACAATGCCGCAGTGGCGCTGGTGCTGGAGAAAAAGCAAAACGATCAGGCTATCACTGCTTTTCAGGCTTTTGTGAAGAAGTACCCTGATTCGACCTATCAGCCCAATGCCAATTACTGGCTGGGACAGTTGAATTACAACAAAGGCAAAAAAGACGACGCAGCCTATTATTTTGCAACGGTAGTAAAAAATTATCCGAAGTCACCTAAAAGCGCCGATGCATTATACAAGGTAGGGGTGATCATGCAGGAGAAAGGCGACGGTGCAAAGGCGAAAGCCGTTTTCCAGCAGGTAATGAAACAGTATCCGAACAGCGATGTGGCGAAACAGGCGCAAAAGCGTGCCGCTGCGCTTTAGTGACTGACGCAGGTGTTATAATTGGTTGTTTTGTGCTCTGTGCGGATGAAAGTCAGTCAGTTGAACGGCTTATGTGAAAATAGTGGTTGCGCTGAGACGTCAAATCAGTAATATATGCCGCCGTTGCCGGGATATATGTAAAAACGTTCTGATAGCGTAACAGTGGGTCGTTAGCTCAGTTGGTAGAGCAGTTGACTTTTAATCAATTGGTCGCAGGTTCGAATCCTGCACGACCCACCACTTCAGAAGCGTATACAGAAACCGTGAAGGATATCAACCTGTAGTATCTTCAGGTTGGCGGAGCGAACAACGTTACCAACAGTAACGAGCCGTAAAGCCATATTATCCTGCCGACTCACCTCATTAGGTGCGAACTGGCATAGCAGTGCAAGCAAGAGAGTTTACCGTACTATGGGTCGTTAGCTCAGTTGGTAGAGCAGTTGACTTTTAATCAATTGGTCGCAGGTTCGAATCCTGCACGACCCACCACTTCAGAAGTGGATACAGATACAAAGCGTGAAGGATTTGAACCTGGAGCAGGTTCGGGTTGGACAAAGCGAAACAACCCTGGCAGCGCCAACGGCCGAAGACGGATACAACGCCGTGATAATCCTGCACCCCCCACCATAATCAGCTCGACGGCACAATAACAGGCAGCGTGCTTAAGACAGCAAGACCGATAATCCACCATATTGCGGGTCGTTAGCTCAGTTGGTAGAGCAGTTGACTTTTAATCAATTGGTCGCAGGTTCGAATCCTGCACGACCCACCACTGCAAAAACAAACACAGATAGAAAAGCGTGAAGGATTTGAACCTGGAGCAGGTTCGGGTTGGACAAAGCGAAACAACCCTGGCAGCGCCAACGGCCGAAGACGGATACAACGCCGTGATAATCCTGCACCAGCCACCAGAACAGAAAGGCACCCTGAAGGTGCCTTTTTACTTTTGTGGCTTTGACCAGAGGCCGATATGGCCGCCGCTATTCGCCTTTTTCAGGTGTCAGATTTTTCCAGATATGCATCACCGCATAGCTACGCCAGGGCCGCCACGATTGCGATATCTCTTCAGCCTGAAGGGCGCTCACTCCCCCCAGATTTTTTCTTATCACTACATCTGCTTTTGGGAAGGCGTCGGGCCAGCGAAGGGCGCGCATGGCGATATAATGTGCTGTCCATTCACCAATACCCGGCTGGGCCGTCAGCTGTGTGATGGCGTTTTCGGGATCCAGTACTGGCTCCAGAGGTAAAGTACCCCGGATACAGGTTTGTGCCAGACCCAGAAGGGCTCTGGCCCGGGCGCTGATAATACCAAGGCTGGCGATATCATCGATCGTTGCTGTGGCCACATGGTACGCCTGCGGGGAAAGATAAGTCAGTTCAGGAAAAGGTGTGCTGAATGGTTCGCCAAAAGCAGCGACAAAGCGCCCGCCAACGGTGGTGGCGGCTTTTACCGTTATTTGTTGACCAAGTACTGCCCGGACCACCATTTCAAAGCCATCAAATGCGCCGGGAACCCGCAGTCCGGGATGAGCGATCAGACTCTGCTGTAACAGCGGATCCTGTTGCAGCTGGCTGGAAATCAGCTGAGGATGCGCATCAAGATCGAACAGGTTTCTTAACCGGCGTAATAACAAAGGCAACACCGGGGTCAGGGAGTGGCTGAACTCCACTTTCAGTGCATGTTGTTTATCTGCCTGTACCACCCTGACCCACCCTCTGTGCGTCCCCAGGCAAACCGTGCGTGAATAGCGGCTGTCATCCACTGCTTCGACACCGTTAAGCGCGCGCCGACGCAGAAAATCGAGCATCTCAGCCCAGTCATAAGGTGGGCGATAGCTGAGCAGCAAAGCAGAACTTTGACTGGCGTCAGCAGTGAGGTTACCTGCGTCTTTTCGCAGTCGACTGGGGGTGAGGCGGTAGCGCGTGCTGAACTCATCATTGAAGCGTCGCAGGCTGCCAAAACCGCTGGCATAAGCGACGTCGGTAATGGATAACGACGTTTCAGTCAGCAATTGCTTTGCCAACAGCAGACGGCGCGTCTGTCGCAGTTCCAGCGGCGATACGCCCAGTTCCTTCTGCACGATCCGCCGTAACTGGCGTGCGCTCAACGAGAATTGTCCGGCGATTTCCTCCAGCGTGGCACTATCTTCCGTCAGACCCTGCTCAATTTTTTGCAGCAACAAACTGGCTATCCGCTGGCTGCGATCCACTGGTGCATTACCCGGAGCCAGTTCCGGGCGACAGCGCAGGCAGGGGCGGAAGGCCGCTTTTTCTGCGGCTTCAGCGCTGGCAAAAAACTGGCAATTCTCCTCGCGGGGGGACCTGGCCGGACAAACCGGACGACAGTAAATCCCGGTTGAGGTTACGCCAACATAAAAAACGCCGTCGAAGCGGCTGTCGCGGGATGTTAAGGCCCGGTAGGCGATTTTACCATCGATCATACTCAGTTCCTGGCTACTTTTTATGGCAGATTAAGAGCATTTCAGTCGTTGTGCCAGCCGTTTTCGGACAGCAAATTACTTTTATATCTTTGTCCGAAAATGGCTGGCGTCAGTCACTGATTCACTGATAATAAACGCTATTGGCGCAACAGCGTGGCGCCGGGAGAAGACAGATGAGTTATTTTTTTAAAATGATGCGTTCACCGGTCGGTGAACTGAAACTGATAGCCAGTGACAACGGACTTGCGGCGGTACTGTGGGAAAATGATCATCCCGGGCGTGTCCGGTTGCTTAATCCGCAGGAGGATAGCCAGCACCCATTGCTGCTGGAAACAGAAAGGCAGCTGCGGGAATATTTTGCCGGTGAACGCCAGCGTTTTACGCTGTGCCTGGACTTCAGTGGTACAGCGTTTCAGAAAAAAGTCTGGCATGCTTTACTGGAGATCCCCTTCGGTGAAACAAGAAGTTATGGCGAAATAGCGCGGGAGATCGGTCATCCCAGTGCCGTCAGAGCCGTTGGCGCGGCTAATGGCAGAAACCCGGTTTCGATTATTGCTCCCTGTCACCGGGTGATTGGTGCGAACGGAAAACTGACGGGGTTCGCCGGAGGACTGGCAGTAAAAGCTTTTTTGCTGGAGCTGGAAGCCACCCCAAAGATGGATGGTATAAAGTCTGTGCATGGTGAAAAGTAAGCGACACAGGAAATGAATTCAGCTATCTTGTTTATTATATAAAACAAAATTAGCTTCAGTACCGCTTTATAAGGCGCATTGACGCTGATTTGTTAAGTTAAAAGAACAAGAGTCGCATTATGAGCCTGATGTCCGTGTATCCTTTTCCGCCAAAACCCGCACCGCTGGCAGGAAGTGAAAAGCATTTTTATATCAGTAAAATCAAAAAATTACTTAAAGATCGTAACGCTGTTATGGTGGCGCACTATTACACCGATCCTGAGATTCAGGCATTAGCGGAAGAAACCGGCGGCTGTGTGGCCGACTCGCTGGAGATGGCACGTTTCGGCCGCCAGCACGGTGCGTCCACGCTACTGGTGGCCGGGGTCCGTTTTATGGGGGAAACCGCAAAAATCCTCAGTCCCGAAAAAACCATCCTGATGCCCACATTACAGGCTGAATGTTCGCTTGACCTGGGTTGCCCTGTTGAAGAATTCAGCCGGTTTTGTGACCAGCATCCGAATCGTACCGTGGTGGTGTATGCGAATACGTCGGCTGCCGTGAAAGCACGGGCTGACTGGGTGGTAACCTCCAGCATGGCGGTTGAGCTTATTGAGCACCTCGACAGCCTGGGGGAGAAAATTATCTGGGCACCGGACCGTCACCTGGGACGCTATGTGACGCGTCAGACCGGTGCCGACATCCTCTGTTGGCAAGGCACCTGCATTGTGCATGACGAGTTCAGGACACAGGGCTTAAAGAACATGAAGGGGCTTTTTCCTGATGCGGCGGTGCTGGTCCACCCGGAGTCGCCGCAGTCTGTTGTTGATCTCGCCGATGCGGTTGGCTCCACCAGCCAGTTGATTCAGGCGGCAAAAACCCTGCCACACCGGCAGATGATTGTGGCAACTGACCGGGGCATTTTTTATAAAATGCAGCAGGCCTGCCCGGATAAAGTGCTGATGGAAGCGCCAACGGCGGGACAGGGGGCGGTATGCCGCAGCTGTGCACATTGCCCGTGGATGGCAATGAATGGCCTTAAAGCGATAGCTGAAGGGCTGGAGAAGGGTGGCGGGGAGCATGAAATTAAGGTGGATGCACAGCTCGGTGAAAGGGCATTGCTACCGCTTAATCGTATGCTAACCTTTGCTGCGAATTTGACAGGGTGATATCTGCCCAATGCGGTTTACGACAACGGAGTCGATATGGATTTTTTCAGCACGCATAATATTCTGGTTCATATCCCCCTTGGCCAGGGTGGTTACGATCTCTCATGGATTGAAGCGATTGGTACCGTCGCTGGTCTGCTTTGTATCTGGCTGGCCAGCCTGGAAAAAATCACCAATTACGCTTTCGGGTTGATTAACGTCACGCTGTTTGCGGTGATCTTCTTTCAGATCCAGCTTTACGCCAGCCTGCTGTTACAGGTCTTTTTCTTCGTGGCCAATCTATATGGCTGGTATGCGTGGAGCCGACAAACGGCGGATCATCAGAACGTGCTGCACATTCGTTGGATGAGTCTGCCAAAAGCACTGGGTTGCGCCGCAGTCAGCATCGTGGCGATTATCCTGATGACGCTGTACATCAACCCGGTTTTTGGCTGGCTAACCCGCGTCGCAGTTACGCTGATGCAGGCGCTGGGCCTGTCGGTGGCAATGCCGGTATTACAGCCCGATGCTTTCCCATTCTGGGATTCCTGCCTGCTGGTGCTGTCTGTGGTGGCGATGATCCTGATGACGCGAAAATATGTTGAAAACTGGCTGTTGTGGGTGGTTATTAACGTTATCAGCGTGATGATATTTGCCCGTCAGGGCGTCTATGCCATGTCGCTGGAGTACGCTATTTTAACCCTGATTGCGTTGAATGGCTGCTGGCTGTGGATCAAAAGCGCCCGACGAAGCGCGAACTGACCTCAATGGTGAGGGTGGGTATGATCATGCCCACTCCTGCCCAGACGACAGTCGGTGTCCTCACAACGCTGATATTCCATCTGCACCGTGGCATGTTCAATCTGATAATTTTCATGCAAAAAACGGTGGATACGGCGAAGTAAATCATCGTGGTCGTAGGGGGGAATCACCTGCACATGCAGCGTCATTACCGGTTTTTCGCCAATCTGCCACAGGTGCAGGTGATGGACATTCCGCACTTCAGCAATTCCACGGGTCAGGGCGCGCTGCACTTTATCGACATCCAGCGAGGCCGGTGCCCCTTCCAGCAGTTCATGAAGGCTCTCTTTCATTAAAGCCCACGCGCTGCGTAACACCAGAAGTGAAACCAGCACCGACAGAATGGGATCGACGGGCGTCCAGCCGGTAAACATGATAATCAGTGCGGCGACGACCGCTCCGACGGAACCCAGCAGATCGCCCAGCACATGCAGTGCCGCAGCGCGCACGTTGAGGTTTTTATCCCCGCTACCCCGATGTAACAGCCAGAATGACAGGAGATTCGCCAACAGCCCGGCGATGGCAATGCCCAGCATCACCCCACCCATCACCGGAGCCGGATGCAGGAAGCGCTGCACGGCTTCCCAGACGATAAGCGCGGTGATCCCTGACAGGGCGATGGCATTGACGAAGGCGGCGAGGGTGGTGAACCGTAAAAAGCCAAAAGTATGACGGGAGCTGGGCTTGTGTCTGGCAAACTGCACGGCCAGCAACGCCAGTAACAGCGCGGCTGCATCGGTCAGCATATGCCCGGCGTCGGCCAGCAGTGCCAGCGAACCAGACAGTAACCCACCCGCCACTTCAGCCGTCATAAATACAGCGGTCACTATAAATGCAGCCAGCAGGCGGCTACGGTTGCCATTGGATTCAGAGTGGATATGTGCCATACAGTTCCGTTTTAAACATTCACGTTCAGTCAATAATACCAATTAATCCGCTGCAGAAGGAGGGGGAGGGCATCTGCCTGTGCCTGTCTGAATATTTTTCACCGGTGGGTGCTGACGATACGACAGGATGTCAGACCTGCTGTGCTGGTGATCCCGGTCATCGGTAAATCAGGGCTTTTGCCTCATCAGTGAAGCCTGTGCCAGCTGTTTTTCTATGGCTTCGGTCTGATTGCTGTCGTTTCAGGGTGCCTCCGTGAGGCGATGCTCATTCTGTGACCAGCTCACATTGACAGCGGAGAATTCGAACGATAGCGTTTGCTGTGCATAAATACAGTTAATTCAGTTAAAACGGAGGTTGCGATGAGTCAGGAAGAGACAATGAATGTAACAGGAAACAAAGGAAGCGGCATCCACTGGGGCGGAGGTGGCGGCAACGGAAATGGCGGCGGTAATGGTAGTGGCGGTTCATCCGGTAGCGGAAACAATGCATCGGATGAGTTGAGAAATGTGGGCGACTCACTGGCTAAGGCTGCCGGTATCAGACCCAATGAGTTAAGTTTCTATTTTGTTGAAGATGGTCACGTTAAGGGGGTTTCCAGAACGGCTACCGTGGGTGTCGGCGATGACATTTCGGCAGCCGTGGTCGACCTTGGACCCGTTCCGCAAAGCCTGATTAATAGCAAAGGGAACGGCAGTGTAAAGGCCAGGATTGATGAGCAATACAGCATCAGCACTGTTTACAAAGGAGATATCTCCGATGCCCGTATCGTAAAGCTGCAAAAGGTCATTGTCGATAACGCAAAATGGGCAAACAGCACACAGTCAGGCCGGAGGATAACCAAAGCCAGAGCGGAAATCAGAAAAGCCCGGGAAGAGATTGCCATTATCAGAACGGTTCGCCAGAAACAGACTGAGGAAAATGAAAAGGATGCGCTGAACAAAGCCAGCGAGTTAATCTCTGATATGGGCGAGAAGGTCAGCGCTCACCTCGGGGAAAAATATAAATCTCTCGCTAATGAAATTGCAAATAATCTAAAAAACTTTCGCGGAAAAACAATACGTAGTTTTGAAGACGCAATGAAGTCGCTGAATCGCATCACATCGAATCCGGGCATGAAAATAAATAAGGCGGATCGGGATGCTCTGGTCAATATATGGAAGCATGTTAACGCCAGTGATATGGCGAATAAATTAGGTAACCTGAGTAAGGCTTTTAAAATGGCTGATGTGGCGATAAAGATTGAAAAAGTTCGCGAGAAAAGTATTGAGGGATATGAAACCGGTAACTGGAGTCCACTGATGCTGGAAGTGGAGTCATGGGTGTTAAGTGGGATAGCGGCAAGTATCGCTTTAGCTCTGTATTCCGCCATCATTGGAGTAGTAGTGCTCGGTGCCGGGGCTCCCGCTACCGCTGTGGCGATCATCGGTATTATTGTTGCGGCTACGGTAGCAGCATTAATTGATGATAAATTTGCAGAAAAGTTAAATAATGAGATAATCAGACCCGCTCATTAACAACTCTGTAAAAAAGGCGGTGTTACCGCCTTTTCTTTAAAAACTGATAAGAAATAATAGGAATGTAACACACCGCGTAGGTCATTAAAAAGACAGCATAGTACTGTCCCATATAAAAGAGTAGCAAAGTCACGTTGTTCTTTGCCATAAGCCGCACAGGGCGGCCTGCGGTCGTTAATTCTAAATTCCAAAACAGTAATAAATAGATAAAAGCAAAGTAAAGGAACGGCCCAAACAGGCATGATCTGATAAGGGAATCCCGGTTCACAGCATAGTTGAATTTTCGCTTGTTCAACGAGCAAAAAAACAAAATTATCGCAAGCAGTGGCGCGCTTTTGCAGTAGACATCCATGACTTTAGTCATAATGGGGTTATATGCGGAGGTATACGCCGGCAGATGTGCTGTGCTGGCTGCAATGCTGTAAAGAAGCGGCGTCTCCGGGTTATGGACATAAAAGAGCAGAATGACCAGCAACGGAGTCAGGCCAGCCAGCAAAAATACATACATCATCCTGTTTGCAGCACTGTTTTCTTCCCTGTGTGCATTAAGTGTATTCAGCTGTACTTCTTTCCTTTTTTTCATACCGTTGTCCTTTTTATAAAAGATATCTTTCGAGTCTTCTGTCAACATAAAAACCGGACGTCAAATGGCAATCCGCCTGTTCGCTTTAGCGTAGGGTATAGCGGTTCTGCCGCTGACCGACAACAGCCATAACCAGGGTAATCCCCCCATTTTAAACGGAGTTAATAAGTAGAGCCAGACCATGCGCTGTATATGCTGCATCGGTGTATAGCCATTCAACGCTATATTTGGTCTTGCGTGATTATAAAACCATTGCCAATGCGTGGCATACTTCTGTAATTCATCCAGTGATGTAAACAGGTGTTGCCCCAGCCAGTCATAGCGTACCGTCCGGTTATCACGCTGAATATAAGCATTGCCTGGCTGGATGAAATTAAACCGGATATCTCGCTTACAGGCCAAGGATATCAGAATTTGACTGGTATATTCCGGCCCGTTGTCACACCATATTGCTGCCGGCTTCCCTTTCCACTCTGTCAGCGGTTCCGGCGTTCGCATAACCCGACATGTCGGCAGAGAAAAATCGACCTCAATTATTGCCAGTGCCTCAGGGTTAACATCATCGATAACATTCAGCAAACGCACTGAACGACCATCTGAAAGCTGATCATGCAGGAAGTCCATCGACCAGCATTCGTTGCTGCTTTCAGGCACCGACAGAATGGAATCGATGGGCGTCCAGCCGGTAAACAGGATAATCAGTGCTGCGACGACCGCTCCGACGGAACCCAGCAGATCGCCCAGCACATGCAGTGCCGCAGCGCACACGTTGAGGTTTTTATCCCCGCTACCCCGTTGTAACGGCCAGAATGACAGGAAATTTGCCAACGGTCCGGCGATGGCAATGCCCAGCATCACCCCCCCCATCACCGGAGCCGGATGCAGGAATCGCTGCACGGCTTCCCCGACGATAAGCGCGGTGATCCCTGACAGGGCGATGACATTTCGGCAGCCGTGGTCGACCTTGGACCCGTTCAGCAAAGCCTGATTAATAACAAAGGGAACGGCAGTGTAAAGGCCAGGCTTAATAAGCAATACGGCATCAGCACTGTTTACAAAGGAGATATCTCCGATGCCCGTATCGTAAAGCGGCAAAAGGTCATTGTCGATAACGCAAGACATAACGCGGATAACGCTCTGTCGCCTGCTGGATCGCACTGATAACGGGGCATCATGCTGTATGTCTGGGCGACAGTGATAAACCGTGCGGCTCAGCGACAGCGCCTGAATCATGTACGTTACCAGCTCCCGCTTAGCAGCAGGCTTGAGAATTTTTTTCAGTCACCTCTTTCAGGACCAGCAAGCCGGGGCTTGGATCAGCGAACCTCTGCTTCAGGCGAGGGTTCTCGTCTTTCGGGGCTTTTGGGGGCCGCTGTCTGTTTCCACTGGTTATAAGTGGCTTCTGAAATTCCAGCGTCCCGGCAGACATCTTTCGCCGTTCTTGCCTGCTTCGACAAACTTCAGGACCGAGATAATCTGATGCTCAGTAAAGTGGGCTTTGCGCATGGCGATCTTCTTCGTTGGCAGGATGAGTATGTTGGAAGATCTCTGAATGTGAATGGTACGATTATGCGCGATGCATACAGGACCAGCAGTAAAATTCAATCGGCTATAAAATTATTAATAACGGTATCCCTCCCTGAGAGGCAGCTAAAGGTCTCAGTATGTCTTTGCCAATACGGTATTGCTGTTTCAAAATGGAATCACTCAGTGTCCCTGGCATGACAATGCCATGAAATCCGAAATACTGGTCGGAACGAAATTATATCAGATGACTATCTGTCAGGGGCCTGTCTGGATATTAATTATGCTTTTAGATTTTAGATGGTTGTTAATTATTTTGATTAACTGATTTTTCTAAATGTTGAAATTATTCTTTGCGCAAAAGACATGGGGTAAAACATAATTTTATTTCCGATTTTATTTATTGTTTTTTGTAAACCACTGCTACTTGGTTTAAAATGCTTTATTTTCCCACCAGAGCCAAGAAAAGGTACTCCTCCCTGTTGAGTATATTTCCCCTGGTACGTAGTTACTTCAATTCCAGTTTGATCAGCAATAACTTGTCCCTGAGAGAAACATCCTCCGTTAGCACCGTAACAACTTCGTAAATGAATTTTATTGAATTTATGTTCAGGAGAAATTGTTTTTATTATATCATCGCCAAATTTTGAGCCGGATGAGATTCCCCTGGCAGCAGTTCCAAAAGGCATTCCATGCGCGCTGATGATCAGGATTTTAGTATTTTTATCCAGCGAGTACTGTGCATCACCAATATTACCTTTAACAATCGCACTCTCTTCCGCTGTATTTTTTTTGATGCCCCCCGCTCTGTTTGCGTGTGTTTTCGTATTGTTGATGTTTCTGCGACTCATCGTTAGCTGTGCAACAGGGCAAGCAATGGGCTTCACATTAACAGGATCTCCGGGTTGCCCGGCTTCTGTGCGTAGTGTTGCACCATGAATAAGATCTTCCTCCAGGTTAACGCCCTTTGCATAGCTGACATTATTGTCGGCATCTCTGTCGCCAGATACCCTGCGATTTTGCCATTCCGGGGCAGAAAGTCTGTTGAAACGACCGGACTTGCTGTTTTCCTGAACAGAGAGCGCTCCAGTACTGTTACAGACTGAATGCATTCTTGAAATCACCGGGGTTAATTTACTGTTTGAATAGTTGAGAACGCCATCGATTTTTGGTTTGCCGAATGTATTGCAGGGGAGAACGCCGTGAGGAGCATTTTTCGTTACATTGGACATCAGTTCACTTTATCTGAGCGGGTGAATGATTTTTACTATATGTTATTTAATAAGGCCCCCATACACAAAAACGCTCTTTTATGCCGCAAAGCGGCATGGACGTCGTGTCGGCTCCAGACTCGCTCAACATCACTGACAACCCGGCAAACATGGCCGAACGGGCGTGGAAATTGGTAGCTTCGTAAGCGGCAAGTTGCCAGGGGAATGAGCTGTCAGATTGGAAATTTGAAGCAACGTCATAACCGCTCTGCCTGGTATATCTCGGACTTACCAAAGGCGTCAGCTGCCCGGTGCCACGACGGTTGTCCAATGTTTCAGTTATTATTGAAAGCGTCTTCAGTTACTGGGTTTTTCTTGTTTATCAGACCGCAAACTGTCAGAGGATTATTAAGTATCGCGGAACAGACCGTATTATATTTTGTGAGCTGATCGAGGGTGTTATGCTTTTTAACTGCATCTTTCATAAAGCTTGTGCTAATCCATTTAATGTTGCGTCACAGGCTGTCCTGTTTTTTTATTTTAATTTTTTCGCATAAAGATGTACTGGTCTCTTCCCAACATATCAATCCCTTAAAAAAGATTTTATTGGCCTCTTTAACTATTTGCTCATTCAGGGATACTATAGAAATTCATTTTGTAAATGTGCTTTTCCCTGGTGCTGAGTGGATAATTTCTTTGCTGCCATTCTGATGGCGAAAAGTCTCAGATATCTGAAAGTTTTCATTTTTATTCCTTTATAAGGGAGACGTTATACGCTATCACCATGGCTGGCTTCCTGACAGGTATTTAATTGCTTAATAAAATGCTCGCCAGGTCAGTTTTCTCACTTAACCGACTCACTACCCTCGCAGGCTGTTTTAGCGACGTAAGAACATTATAAAAATTTAAGCATGTTTACGCGTCATACCAGTCAACACGCCAGAAAATTCAGGCCACCGGGAGATTCTTAACACCGTCGATCTGCTCCTGATGCTAATGCAATTCCTTTCGCGGACAGCGACATAACTGGTATGGGGTCAGTGCATAACGGACGTTTTCGTTCCACTGCGCGGCAGACCAGTTTCATAAACAGGGCAGGGGCGAAATTTCCGGGCGTCCGTTGCCACAAAATGTGGCTTTCAATCAACAATAAAAAAGGAGAGCCGCAGCTCTCCGAAGCAGTCAGTAACTAAAGTATTACTGCGTGGTGCCATCGGTTTTGGTGTTGGCATCCGAACCGACTTTTTTGTTCACATCCGGGCATTTACCATCTTTGCAGACGCTGTTTTTGTGCGTCTCAGTGGCGGATGATTTTTTAGCGTGATGCTTCACTTTTTTGGTGTGGGTGGTGGCATCACCGGTGTTGTTAATTTTGCTGTTGTCAACGCCGTTCGGAGCCAGTTTTTGCGCTGCACCCGCTGAGGATGCACCGGCATCTGCCGCCTGGTTCGCCGTGCCATTGTTGCTCTGATCGGCCATTACGGCACCGCTACCTAAAGTCATTGCCGCTGTCAGAAATACCATTGCAAACTTATTCATTGCCATTCTCCATTAATGTGCATTTTGCAAAACCAAATCCGCTCTGGATAAAGGTTTATGACCCTCAGTTAACACTGTCTGAAACGATTGAGTCACCAGGGTGTATTTTTTATCGCATTGAGAAAAAAGTGTAGTTAAGAACCGTAAAACAGCAACTCTGGCTGGCAAATATTTGCACAAAGTTGATTTACACTATCGGGCCCACACGATAGATTGGGAGAGATGCGCCCGGTGTGCAGTAAGGCTTGGAAAATAACTGGAAATATTATGAATTATCAGAATGATGACTTAAGAATCAAAGAGATAAAAGAACTACTTCCTCCTGTTGCCCTGTTGGAAAAATTTCCCGCCACAGAGAAGGCGGCGCAAACCGTCGCCAGTGCCCGTCAGGCTATTCATCATATTCTGAAAAACAAAGATG
Source organism: Erwinia psidii (assembly GCF_003846135.1). Taxonomy (GTDB): domain Bacteria; phylum Pseudomonadota; class Gammaproteobacteria; order Enterobacterales; family Enterobacteriaceae; genus Erwinia; species Erwinia psidii. The sequence goes on along the minus strand of NZ_RHHM01000011.1, from coordinate 9,431 downwards.
ATCGGTTATTAGTGGTGATTGGACCCTGTTCCATTCACGATACCGTCGCGGCAAAAGAGTATGCCGGACGTTTACTGAAACTGCGCGAAGAACTCAGTGATTCTCTGGAAGTGGTGATGCGGGTTTATTTCGAAAAACCACGCACTACCGTGGGCTGGAAAGGGATGATCAACGATCCGCATATGGATGGCAGCTACCAGATCAATGATGGTCTGCGTATCGCCCGTAAGCTGTTGGTGGAGATCAACGACACCGGACTACCGACGGCGGGAGAGTTCCTGGATATGATATCCCCGCAGTATGTGGCCGATCTGATGAGCTGGGGAGCAATCGGTGCCCGTACCACTGAGTCTCAGGTGCACCGTGAGCTGTCATCTGGTTTATCCTGTCCGGTTGGTTTTAAAAACGGCACCGATGGGACCATTAAAGTTGCCATTGATGCGATTAACGCCGCCAGTGCACCACACTGTTTCCTCTCCGTGACGAAATATGGTCACTCTGCCATTGTTGAAACCAGTGGTAACAGCGACTGCCATATCATCCTGCGCGGCGGTAAAGAACCTAACTACAGTGCGCACCACGTGGATCTGGTGAAAGCCGGGCTGGAAAAAGCCGGGCTTGCGCCGCAGGTGATGATCGACTTCAGCCATGCGAACAGCAGTAAACAGTTCAAAAAGCAGCTGACGGTTGCTGACGATGTGGCACAGCAGATAGCGGGCGGTGAGAAGGCGATCACCGGGGTGATGATTGAAAGCCACCTGGTAGAAGGCAATCAGAGTCTTGAAAGCGGCGAACCGCTGGTCTATGGCAAAAGCGTCACCGATGCCTGTATAGGCTGGGAAGATACGGAAAAGGTGCTGCGCCAGCTGGCTGATGCGGTGAAAGCACGTCGTGCATAAAAAAATCCGCCAGCGCTAAGCGCACAGCAAGCGTTGGGCGAGATATCTGGCGGCTTCCGGGTCCGGTACTCTACCGGACCCAGGCCTGCCATCGTGCCGTTGGTGAGGCGATAAATGTTTATCGTGTTCCCGGAACCGGCCAGGTGAAGACATTTTCTGGCATTATTTTTGCCCTGCGCGTTCCCGCCTGCCACGTTGGGGGATCGGCCGCAATCACACCCTGTTTTGTCTTCAGAGACGGCATATCCGCATTACATTTTATAAACCGCCCGCGTCGAATATTCCTGAAACTCTCCCACGCCTGATAATCCGGCAAGTCCTGCCGCTCTGTCGCAAAATATGCGTAGAAACCTTCCGTGCCATTTCCGGCAGTGGCCCAGGCGTTGTAAAGCGGCGAAGACAGACATAATTCCGCGGCATGACGCGAAAATGCGGTCACTTTGCTGAAAGTGCTTGCCCTGAGAGACGGCTTAATGATGACAATGCATCGGGTACAGCGCGCAACAATTGCATGCGTTACATTGCGGCTGACATGGTGAGAAACAGCGGACAAGTTTTGTCATCGGTCCAGCTTTAGGGTGGCATTTGCGCGTGCAGTAACAGGCTCAGAGCATACCGCGTCGATGCCATTGCGGGTTTTTGTCTTTCGCGATGAAAAGCAATCCACGACAGGGATAGCGAACGCAGCGACAGCTGATGACAGAAAAACTGCACCTTTTCACCTGGCTTTCCAGGTGTAAGGTGCAGTTAATGAATGCGGAGAAATCCGCATCGAATAAGGCAGGATTACTTCGCTTTACCCTGGTTGGCAACCGCCGCTGCTTTCGCTGCGATCTCGTCTGCATCACCCAGATAGTAATGTTTCACTGGTTTGAAGTTTTCGTCGAACTCATACACCAGCGGTACGCCGGTCGGGATGTTCAGTTCAAGGATCTCTTCTTCGCTCATGTTATCCAGGTATTTAACCAGCGCACGCAATGAGTTACCGTGAGCAGCGATGATCACTTTCTCACCTTTTTTCATCCGTGGCAGAATGGATTCATTCCAGTAAGGCAACACGCGATCGATGGTCAGCGCCAGGCTTTCAGTGGTAGGGAGCTGTTCTGCGGTCAGTGAGGCATAACGTGGATCGTGGCCTGGGAAACGCTCATCGGCGCGATCCAGCTCCGGTGGCGTGACGGCAAAACCACGACGCCACTGCTTAACCTGCTCGTCACCGTATTTCTGGGCGGTTTCTGCCTTATCCAAACCCTGCAGCGCACCATAATGACGCTCATTCAGACGCCATGATTTTTCCACCGGCAGCCAGACCTGATCCACTTCATCCAGAATGTTCCACAGCGTGTGGATGGCACGTTTCAGCACGGAGGTGTAAGCGAAATCGAAGGTAAAACCTTCTTTTTTCAGCAGCTGGCCAGCTGCTTTTGCTTCAGTACGCCCTTTATCGGAGAGGTCCACATCGTACCAACCGGTAAAGCGGTTTTCGTTGTTCCACTGGCTTTCGCCGTGACGTACCAGAACCAGCTTAGTAACAGCCATTGCTAAACTCCTTAATAATCTGACGTTTCTGAGTAAATGGTAAGCTTAAAATTGCACGATGATCTTCGTTACAATTTTTACTGGTCAATACCATAGCTGAAATTTTCGCGGCAAGTAAGCCTGATGCGAACGTCATGGGCGATTTTCATGCGTTCAATCAAATGGCGTCAGGCAATAGCGAGTTAAATGCTGATACGATTCACCGGGTTTTAACCAACAGTCAGGCTGAGGCCATTCAGGATGATTGGGCGAGTCGGGCAAAAAACCACTCTCCAGTGCGATCCCCTGAAAGGCAGTATAGACACCTTGCTCGCGGGTAGGTGTGCCCTGTAAATAATTGCCGGAATAAAATTGTAGGGCAGGGGCAGTGGTAAACACACTGAGCTTCAGTTTCCCGTCGGCTGACCAGAGTTCTGCGATCGGCTGGGAGGCAGTCGCTTTATGCAGCAGAAAGGCATGATCGTAGCCCTTTACCGCTTGCTGATCGGCATCCTGCAAAAAGTCTTTGGCTACGGTTTTGGGCTGGCGAAAGTCAAAGCTGGTGCCTTGCACTTCTTTCAGGTCACCGCCCGGAATGCCTTCGCTGTCAACCGGCAGGTAATGCGTGGCGTGCAGTTGCAGACGGTGATGGCGGGCATCGCCCTGTTCCGCATCGAGATTAAAGTAGGCGTGATTGGTCAGATTGACCGGGCAGGGTCTATCCACCGATGCCTGAAAACAAATCGACAGCGTATTATCATCCTCAAGCCGGTACAGCAGCGTCACCAGCAAATTGCCGGGAAAGCCCTGATCGCCATCGGCAGAACTGAGCCGGTATTCCACTTCCTGTTCAGCCTGGCGGACAATCTGCCAGCGACGATGGTGAAAACCCGTTGCGCCGCCATGCAGCTGGTGTCTGCCCTGGTTCGCCTCCAGCTTCCAGGTTTTCCCGTCCGCAACCAGGGTCGCATTGGCAATACGGTTAGCATAACGGCCAATTGTCGCCCCCAGATAAGCGGACTGAAGCAGATAATCGGATGGCGTGGCGCAGCCCAGCAGCGCTTCACGCACCGTGCCATCTTTCATCGGGACGCGGGCGGAGAGCCAGGTAGCGCCCCAGTCCATAAAGGTTGCCACCATTCCTCCGGCGTTTCGCAGGGTGGTGAGCCGCCACGGCTGACCATCCGGTGCCAGAGAGGTTTGGGTTGTCAGCATTGTCCTGCTCCGGCTGAAGCCTTACAAACGTAGAAGGTTTCTTTAATGCCACACTGGGCTTCATACTGCTCTGCAACTGTCGCTCTGACGGTCTCGACCAGCTCCAGCGGCATCAACGCCACGATACAGCCGCCAAAGCCACCGCCGGTCATCCGCACACCACCCCGTTCGCCGAGCGTGTTCTTGACAATATCAACCAATCTGTCAATCGGGGGAACGGTAATTTCAAAGTCATCGCGCATGGAAGCATGTGACTCAGCCATCAGTACCCCCATGCGGGCCAGATCGCCTTTTGCCAGCGCATCAGCCGCTTCCCGCGTGCGGGCGTTCTCGGTAAGTACATGACGTACCCGTTTTGCCACCACCGGGTCCAGCTGCTGCTCAACGGATCTGAACTGATTAATATCCACATCGCGTAGCGAGGCCTGGCTGAAGAAACGCGCCCCGGTTTCGCACTGCTGACGGCGGGTATTGTACTCACTCCCCACCAGGCTACGGCGGAAATTGGAGTTAATGATCACCACCGCGATATCTTCCGGCATTGGCACGGGACGGGTGCCCAACGTCCGACAGTCCAGCAACATGGCATGATCTTTTTTACCCAGTGCGGAAATAAGCTGGTCCATAATGCCGCAGTTGCAGCCGACAAACTGATTTTCCGCCTCCTGACCGTTAAGGGCAATCTCCGCACCGTCAAGCGGCAAATGATACATCTGTTGGAAAACCGTGCCGACCGCCACCTCAAGTGAGGCGGAAGAGCTTAAGCCAGCACCTTGCGGCACATCACCGGCAATCACCATATCCATGCCAGTGAAATTTTTATTGCGCTTTTGCAAATGTTTCACCACGCCACGCACGTAGTTTGACCACATTTGATCGGGATGACTGAGGATCGGATCATCAAGAGAGAAGCTGTCCTGCTGATTATCATAATCAGCCGCGATCACCCGAATCTGGCGATCGTCACGTTTTGCGCAGGCGATCACCGTCTGATAGTTGATGGCGCAGGGCAGCACAAAACCGTCGTTATAATCGGTATGCTCACCAATAAGGTTTACCCTTCCCGGAGCCTGAAAGGTGTGGTCAGCCTGGTAGCCAAATTGATCGGCAAAAATCTGATGGGCAGATGTCTTTAATGTCATTGTTGTGCTCCCGTCTCACGGAAATGAATATCACTGACGGAACGCAAACGTTCTGCTGCCTGCTCCGCCGTTAAATCACGCTGGGTTTCTGCCAGCATCTCGTAGCCCACCATAAACTTGCGTACCGTGGCCGATCGCAACAGCGGCGGATAGAAATGGGCGTGCAACTGCCAGTGATCGTTGCTTTCCCCGTTGAAGGGGGCACCGTGCCAGCCCATTGAATAAGGGAAAGAGCACTGAAAAAGATTGTCATAGCGGCTGGCCAGTTTTTTCAGTGCCAGTGCCAGATCAATACGCTGGTCGTCGGTCAAATCGACCAGGCGTTTGATGTGTGCTTTTGGCAGCAGCAGGGTTTCGAACGGCCATGCTGCCCACCACGGCACCACGGCCAGCCAGTGTTCAGTTTCCACCACCGTCCGGCTGCCATCTTTCAGCTCACGCGCGGTGTAATCCACTAACATCGGCGACTGATGCTGTGCAAAGTAAGCACGCTGTAAGTCGTCTTCACGTTTTGCCTCATTTGGCAGGAAGCTGTTAGCCCAGATCTGTCCGTGCGGATGAGGATTTGAACACCCCATCGCCGCGCCTTTATTTTCAAATACCTGCACCCAGGGGTAGTGCTGTCCCAGCTCGGCGGTCTGCTCCTGCCAGGTGGTGACTATTTGTTCCAGCGCGGCAAGAGAAAGTTCCGGCAGGGTTTTGCTGTGGTCCGGTGAAAAACAGATCACCCGGCTGGTGCCACGTGCACTTTCATAACGCATCAGGCTGTCTTCACCTGTCGCTGCATCCGGTGTATCGGTCATCAGGGCGGCAAAATCATTGGTGAATACCCAGGTGCCGGTGTAGTTGGGATTGTTATCGCCAGTGACGCGACGGTTACCGGGACAGAGAAAACAGTCAGGATCGTGAGCGGGCAGTTTGTTGGTGGAAGGTGCCTCTTCCGCCCCCTGCCAGGGACGCTTGGCACGGTGTGGCGAAACGAGGATCCACTGATCTGACAACGGGTTATAACGGCGATGAGGATGGTCGACCGGGTTGAATTTTTGCATGTTAAATCCTGATCACTTTCTTATGTAACAGGGAATTCACAGAAAAATAGCACAGTGCCTGGCAATAAAGCGTGATCGAGTCTGGATAAATGGAATCGTTTACACAAGTTGAGAATTCCTAAATATCAGCACTCACAACAAAATTATCCATACCTGAAAATTGCCAATCGCCAGATATTGGTAACGGTTACATTGTCGGGCTAAGTGATTTTTGATAGCGGTCATGGCGTATTGCTACGGGAAAAATGGCACGGTGAGGCAGGCTGGGCATGGAACCGTGCCGGGAAAAAGTGTGGCCGATCCCCGGCATAATAAAAAGTGTTGTGAGGCTTACACTGGCGACTATCTCAACAGCGCACAGCCTCCTGTTGATAGCGATAAGTATTGCCATCCGGGACAAAGGTCAGTCGGTGAGTGATGCAGCAGGGAGCATCTTCGGCATGATGTGAGACGAACAGTAACTGCGTTTTGCCTTTACCGATCAGCACATCCATAAAGCGGCGCACCAGTTGACGATTGATGGGGTCCAGGCCCTGCAATGGCTCATCAAGGATCAGTAACGTGGGATGTTTCACCAGCGCACGCACAATCAGTACGAGGCGCTGCTGTCCCCATGACAGGCTGTGAAACGGCGTATCCGCCAGATGATTATCCATCCCGAGCAGTTGCAGCCATTGTGTGGCAAGGAGACGCTGCCGGTCAGAAACCGCCTGATAAATACCAATCGAATCGAAATAGCCGGAGATAATGACATTACGTATGCTGCAGCTGACACGGTAATCGAGGTGCAGCGTGCTGCTGACATAACCGATATGTTGTCTGATGTCCCAGAGGGTTTCACCGCTGCCCCGACGACGGCCAAACAGCGTCAGGTCGTTGCTGTAACCCTGGGGATGGTCGCCCGTCACCAGACTCAGCAGGGTGGATTTTCCCGCACCGTTTGGACCGATAATCTGCCAGTGTTCGCCGGGATTGACCTGCCAGCTCAGATTATTAAGCACCGGCCTGTCATTCCAGCTCACCACGACGTTACGCATTGCGATCGGCGGCATATCGACTGCCAGCGTGGGATTAGGGCTGGTGTCAGGTTCCGGTAGCACGATGCCCTGTAAACGCTCGCTGTGAGCCAGCTGGGCTATCAGCGCCTGCGCCAGAATGTCATCGCGTGGGCCAGTATGCGTCAGTGCGCATTCTGCCAGTATACCCACCTGGCGGGTAAAAGCGGGGATGTCATCAAAACGATTTAAAATCAGTACCACCGTGCAGCCCCGCCGATGAAGCTCAGCCAGCACTTCAGCCAGGCTGGCGCGTGAGGCAACATCCAGGCCCTCAAAGGGTTCATCAAGGATCAGTAAATCGGGCTGGGGCATCAGTGCCTGGCACAACAATGTCTTGCGGGTTTCACCGGTGGAGAGATATTTGAAGCGACGTGTCAGCAGGTGGCTGATGCCAAACAGATCGGCGAGTTGCTGACAACGCTCGGGATTTCTCACGTCGTGCTGAATGATCTCCAGTGTGGTTCGTCCGGTGTCATCTTCATCGGCACTGAGCATATCGGTATTGTTGCGCTGCCATTCATCCGATACCAGGGCTTGCAGCTGCTCAGGTGAGAGGCGGACAGGGCGACAGAATTGGTTCACCAGCTGGCCTTTTGTTGCCGGTAACTCACCCGCCAACACACGGGCCAGCGATGATTTACCGCTGCCATTGCTCCCGACAAATGCCCAGCTTTCACCGGTATGGAGGCTAAGGTCACCGAGCATCAGGCTACGGCGTTCATTAAGATGAAATGTGCCTTGCGAAATATGCAATGTTGACATTGTTTATTCCATTTTGTGCATTGTCTGCACACTATGAACAGCCCGCCATGGGGGTGTCAAATCATTGCGCGTTTTTAGCGAGAGCGGTGTGGCACAGGCTGACATATATGATGTCGCCAGTCATTATGGGGTACTACGCCGGAACCGCCGACCCAGTTTCATCCCGGCAACCCGCGCATCCAGGCCAATAATTTCATTGCTGCTCTGCAAGGTATAATGTCCGTTCAGTAGAATGTGCTGCCAGCCCATCGGCGATATTCGGGGCAGTGCCTCAATGACCTGTCGTTATCTTCTGCTTCCAGCCGTTCCGGTAATTGTGACCGGATCGCGGAGTTGTAATAAACCATCGCGTTGGAGATCAACCGCCGGCACTGATTACCGATGTCCGTTTCAATGTCATTTTCCCCGGTTAACACCTTCCTGCTGCCCACTACGGCACGCAGCGGGTGATAATGATTCAATGCGGTTTTGTGAGCGACGGATATGACGTTCCAGTTGCGGATCACGCGGATATATCAGTGTGTACAGGCTGCGAACCAGCCGGTTATATTCAAATACCGCCTGTCTTGTCCGGTTAACCGTTATATGGACATAATTTGCGGTTCAGCGTTTCCTGCGTCACGTCTTTTCAACCCCTGACTGCGACGATGCGATCAAGATTGCTCTTTTCGCGGGTGATAAGGTCCAGGTTAATCTGTCCGGTGGGCTGAATCAGGTATTTATACAGGTCGGGGGATCTCTGGCACAGTACAGCTCCTGCAACTGCCTGTCCAGCTCGGTAAATACGTGACCCCCAGCAGATGGAACGGTATATCGCGGGTTGGTGCCATGACATGATTGCCATGATTCATCGACTGAGCAACGATGACCGCCATCAGCCTGTCTGCATTAGCTTCTTTTTTGACATAATAAGTTGTAGCGGCCTCATGGCGGGGAGGAACCGACGGCGCTCCCCGTTAACAAAGCCGAAGACGTCGGTTACATCGCAGAATGGCCGTCGTTCATAAAAATACTTATGACGGCTGACTACCGATTTATACCAGGTCAGCTTCTGCGTTTCTTTATCCTATTTCAGATGTTCCAGTTTCCCCTGTTTCAGCTTGCGGTTAAACGTTATTCACTGCCGGTGCAGCTCAGATGCCAGCGCCTTTAGGCGTGTTTTAACCGAAAGGGGATATTCATTGCGGCCAGCACCGCAGTCTCTCGCCTTTATTTTTGACAGAAGTGCAGACAGAAACAGCAAGTACTGGCGTTGACATGTCGGGGTGAGCCTTACAGTACAATAATTCTCTATATCCAGGCTGACACCTCGCACGGTTGGTCCTCAAACCCATAAACAACAAAAAGAGTTGTACCGGAGGCATAAAACTGGGCAGTACTCTATCAGCAAACTGGCCGAGTTATTTTCAGTTTCACGACCAGCAGTCTAAATAAGCGTCCCTGATTGTGCTTCATTTTGTATCTGGCCTTGCCACATATGGCGTTACTCATGACTGGTATGAAATGCAGGCATACCAAGGCATTACATTTACCTGCTCAAATTGGTGGATTGATACCAGTTTGTTCAGGTGTCGCGGTATTCGGAACTAATGAAATGGACACCTCCCTTTACCGGCTTCATTGAGCCATGCTGTAAGTGCAAACCAACAGCAAAATAAAGAGGTACCCCGTGGAACAAATTATCGGAATTGATCTGGCAAAGCGAGTATTTCAGGTGCATATCGTTTCTGCGCAGGGTGAAAATAAATTCAATAAAATGATCACTCGCGAAAAACTGATGGCGTTTAT
>NZ_RHHM01000010.1 GCF_003846135.1 Erwinia psidii | reverse complement strand
GCTTCGAGGCGAAACTCAGGGCTAAAATTGCGTCTGTTACGTCCGGTCATAATGTCACCTGTTTTGGCTATGAGGTGATGATATCACCTCTATTCAGGTGGCCAAATTCACTATGCCACTACAGTGTTGGCCAACCGAGAGGAACTGATCCGGCAAGGTTGTATCTTCAAATTAAAAAGCGCTGATTTAATTAGAACTTGAAATGATAATCGCAGCGGATTTAGGAATAAAAACCGTGGTAATTCAATGCATTTCAATCACTGATGATATGAAAATTAAAGCATTTTCGATTAATTTTACACTTAATAACAAGCCCAGCAGGCTGGAAAACCCATCACCTTTAAAAAAAATGAGCACAAATAATATCTATAATAATTAAATATATTTTTTTCAATATGATAAAACACAAATCACGGCTCAACGTCTAATTTATCAGGGCTGCAACAGCAGCCCTCTGCCAGAAGTTGACCTCGAATGACAAAATAGTCCGCCATCTTCCGCTACAAGACTTACCTTTGCAGTTTGGAAGCTGCTTTGCTTGTGACTGACAGTGAACATTGCCAATATTCCCGTTATGAGCATCAACGTGGGCAATTAAGTTGAAGCAGAAGCCTGACGGTTGAGCCAGCAAATCATTCCTGCATTGCATTTTACTGACAAGTGAGGCCGCTGGCGCAGCCTGCTATGATTTCATCTCAGGCATATTTAAGCCCCTGTGACATCAAAATAACTGCCAGTTTTCCACTGAAGAATGCGAGTTAGCTGTAACCGGTTTTTGCAGTTTTCTTATGGTAGCCGTTGGCACAGAGGACACCAGAACAGATTCGGTTTTGAAGAAAGCCACCGCCTGCTCCAGACGCCCGGCTTCTTGCTGAAGAGATCCGGCCGCTGCGGCTGACTGCTCTACCAGTGCGGCATTTTGTTGAGTGGTGCTGTCCATTTCAGTCATCGCCTGACTGACCTGACCGATCCCGCGGTTTTGCTCATCTGAAGCGGTAGCTATTTCTTTCATCACCTCATTCACCTGAGCCACAGCATCAATAATGGATTGCATTGTTTTACCTGCATGTTCAACCTGTGCAGCGCCAGTGTTAACCTGGCCAACAGACTCCTGAATAAGCCCTTCTATTTCTTTTGCAGCCGTTGCACTCCGCTGTGCCAGATTTCTTACTTCCCCCGCGACGACAGCAAAACCTCTTCCATCTTCGCCTGCCCTGGCTGCTTCAACGGCGGCATTCAGAGCCAGAATATTTGTCTGAAAAGCAATGCCATTTATTACCTGGGTTATTTCAGAAATGCGTGAGGAGCTTTTCCTGATTTCTTCCATAGTATTAACCACCCCGCTGACAACCTGACCTCCCTGGGTGGCCTGCGACGACGCTTCCCCGGCAAGCTTGCTGGCACAAATCGCATTCTCGCTGTTAAGTTTTACCGTTGAGGTAAGTTGCTCAATACTGGCCGCTGTCTGAACAACTGCGGCAGCCTGCTGTTCAGTACGCGATGATAAATCTTCATTTCCCATCGCTATTTCTGTGGCCGCGCTGTTTACGTTCGATACGCCGTTACGGACGTTGCTGATTATTTCTTCAAGCTTAATCCGCATATTATCAAAAGCCTGCATTAACAGCCCCAGCTCATCTTTGCGATAGCTTAGGGCAGTCGGAGTCAGGTCGCCCTCAGCGATCCGGCGTGCCATACTGAGTGTTTGCGACAACGGCCGCTTAATACTCAGGGTTATCCGCCAGGCAAACAGAACGCTTATTATCACAGCCAGTAACGACAGAATGGCAATTTTGATCTGCGCCGTTTTAATAAAATCAGAAGATATTTTCTTTTGATAATCAAACATTCTTGCCAGGGATGCGTCAAAATCCTCAGCTCTGCCTACCAGCGTTTTTGCCGCCGTATGATGCGCAGACCAAAGCGTTTCAAAGGGAGAGACTGAAGAAGAGACCTTATCAATAATGTTAAGGGCTGATGAGGTGACGTCGGACAACGCTGGGTTTTTAGCCTCTTCAAGCATAATCGCCGTTTTTCTGGCCTCGCCAAGGGCGATGTTCAGCGCTGCTCTGCTGTTATCTTCCGGTAGTTTGATAAAAGTCAAAAGCTGCAAATTGACTTCTTTAAGCTGTGACGACAAGCGTTCCAGTAAAGAAGACGTATCAGAAGCCAGCGTTCCGCCTTCAGCAAGATAATCCATGCTTTTTGCAAGACTGAGATACGGAAGTTGCTGCAAAGAAGCAGCCATTGCCATCATGCGCTGCATATAATCAACTAAAATGTTTCTTTGCGTTCCATAGCTGTTCATGGCTTCTTCAATACCATTAAGAAACGTTTTTCCCCCTGCATCCCAGTTAAATTGCGCCAACTTATTGTACTGGTTTCTCAGCTGTTTAAGCGCTTCGGCATTTTTATCAGCATACTGCTGCTCATTGGTGTACTGATACAGGGTGCGATTAAGGCGGGCCGTGCCGAATGTGCTGTTCATCTCGATGGTGAGACTTCGTCTTGCCGAGTTATCCTGAATGATGTCAAGACAGCCTGATGCAACCAGTGCCGTAATGATAAGGGCACTAATTACCACAAGAAAACCCATACCGAGTTTGGTTCCCACCTTAAAATTCATGAAATAACCGTTGAGTCTCAGATGATTCATTTTTTATAACCCTATTATTTTAAATCATTTAAATTCTCTGCTTAAGATTCTATCAATCTCGCTCAAAGTGGTTATCGGCATTAACTGGAAATCATTAAAATAATTTACAAATAACGGGCAGTTTTATTTTGCGGAAAGCCAGTGGAGTGTGGGTTTTCATCAGGGAACACCTGCAGCAGGCGCTGCCTGAGCTTGTGACCGGCATGTCATATTACGCGCCGTGGGGGTGAGTCAAACCTCTGCTTTTCGCTCAACGCGGACATCATGATGTTATCTTCCGCCCACGCCCTGCAGCCTGGCGGTTTCGCTACACAGGTTGTCATCTTTGCGTCGGTAATTCCTGTTCGGATTGAGCAGGATAAAGCGAGTCCAACGCAAAGGAGAGACAACATGTTACAAGAGCCATCGCGCAAATATTCCCCACATGCCCCTGTTATTCTGCCCGATCGTCAGTGGCCGAATAAACAGCTGACCCACGCCCCGCGTTGGCTTTCCACCGATCTGCGCGACGGCAATCAGGCGCTGGCAGAACCGATGGATTCGGCGCGTAAATTACGTTTCTGGGAGCTGTTGCTCAAATGCGGCTTTAAGGAGATTGAAGTGGCATTTCCGGCGGCTTCAGCGACGGATTTCCAGTTTGTTCGACAACTGATTGAAGACAACCTGATACCCAAAGATGTCACGATTCAGGTGTTAACGCAGGCGCGTCCTGACCTGATTGAACGGACCTTCGCCTCACTTGATGGTGCAGATAGCGCGACGGTGCATCTGTATAACGCCACTGCCCCACTGTTCCGTCAACTGGTGTTCCGTCAAAGCAAAGAAGAAATCATCCAACTGGCCGTCAGTGCAACACAAAAAATTCGTGCGCTGTGTGAAGCCAATCCGCAGACTAAGTGGAGTTATGAATACTCCCCGGAGACATTTTGTTTTACTGAGCCTGATTTCGCCCTGCAAATTTGTGAGGCGGTGGCCGATGTCTGGGAACCCTCCCCTGAACGACCGATGATCATTAATCTGCCGGCGACCGTCGAGGTCAATACGCCGAATGTGTATGCCGACCAGATCGAGTATTTTTGCCGCCATTTTTCACGACGCGACGCCGTATGTATCAGCGTGCACCCGCATAACGATCGCGGATGCGGTGTCGCCAGCGCGGAGCTGGCCATGCTCGCAGGCGCCGATCGCGTAGAGGGGTGTCTGTTTGGTAACGGAGAACGGACCGGGAATGTGTGTCTGGTCACGCTGGGCATGAATCTCTACAGCCAGGGGATTTCCCCAAAGCTTAATTTCAGTGATATGAAACACGTCGTTGAGCGCGTCGAACAATGTAACCAATTGCCCGTTCATCCCCGCCATCCTTATGCGGGAAAACTCGCTTTTACTGCTTTTTCTGGCTCACACCAGGACGCGATCAAAAAGGGATTCACGGCCCGGCAACAATCCGCAGCCGAGCGCTGGGAGATGCCTTATCTTCCGGTCGATCCGAACGACATTGGCTGCAGCTACGAAGCGGTTATTCGCGTCAATAGCCAGTCAGGAAAAAGTGGGGCTGCATGGATACTGGAACAAAATCACGGTCTTAAACTGCCGCGCCGCTTGCAGCAGGACTTTAGCCAGCACGTGCAGAGGCAGACCGATCGCGGGGGGCACGAAATGACGCTGGCTGATATCTGGCACTTGTTCCGCATGTTATATATTCGCCATCAAACCACCGGGTGGCCATTGCTGGAGTACCGCAGTGAAAGCCTGGAAGACGGTAGAAATTCGCTTTGTGCGCGGATTGAGACAGCCGAAGGAATCATTCCGTTAAACGGCAAAGGTAATGGATTGCTTTCTGCTGCGGCCGATGCACTTAAATCGCAGTTCAAGTTCGCTTTCGCGATTGAAGACTATCATGAACATACCCTTGGCAGGCACAACGAGAGCCGCTCGGTGGCCTATATTCGCTGTACGTTTGCAAACGGCGAAAGCCGCTGGGGTGTCTGCATCGACAACGATGTTGCGCGCTCGTCATTGCAGGCGTTGCTTAACGCCTTGCCGCTTTAATCGCGTGACTGAAAGTAATCACTTGGGGAAACCCCCAGTGTACGACGAAACATGGCGCTGAATGCACTGTGGCTTTCATACCCGAGGTCGAGAGCCACACGTAAAACCGAATGCCCCTGAGCAAGGTAAGTCAGCGCAATCAGCAGTTTTGCACGCCGCACCCACTCACCGAACGAAAGACCCGTTTGTTTGCGAAATTGCCGTAACAACGTTCTCTCGCTGATGCTGAGCTGGGCTGCGGCCATTGCGGCGGTCCAGGCTTTACCCGGTTCGTTCTGAATATGGTGGCACAGCGTCTGTAGCGCGAGTGTTTGCGGTTCCGTAAGATTAAACGGCAGCACATCCATCACGCGGATCTCATCAAGGATAAGCTCGTAGACTCTTTCCTCTCGGGTTCCGGCATCGTAATGCGCGGGCAACGAAAACGAATTAACGATCAGTTCCCGTAGCAAATCAGAAACCTGCACAACCTGACAAACGGCAGGTAAGTCAGCCCGGGCATAAGGATCGATAAACAACGTTCTGGCGGCAACCTTCCCTGTGACTTGCAGACGATGATGGGTTCCGGCTGGCAGCCATACGCCACGGCTGGGTGGGACAATCCAATATCCCTGCTCTGTTTCAACCCTGACCACACCACTCAACGTATGCAGTAACTGTGCACAATCATGGCTGTGCCAGGGTTCAGTTGCGCCGTGAGGATAATCATGGGCCAAAGGAATCAATGGGCGCGTGGAGAAGTTAAACTGAGTGCTCGTTGTCATCGTTTTCTTTCTGAAAAAAAATGAAAGTAACATAGAAAAACCAGCGAGAGGAAGTAAGGCGACGACCGGGCACTGCAACATGGAATGGTGTTGTTTCAGGCGACTGGCCGTCACCGAGGGAGTAAGGTGGTCCGCTTTGTACCGTGAGTTTAATGAGCGTTGCATGTATCGATGCATGCTAACCAACGGGGAGCAGATCACTCCCTGCGGGGCCATCTGGTAGAATCTACTACCAGCGATCGGCAGAAGCGGTACAATCGCGTCGGGGTTGAGATAACCGTAATCGACTACATGAGTAAAAGTGCGTTGCTAAACTGACCAGGCGAACTGTCGCCGCAAGCCTGGTAGATTGCAGGAGACCGTGTAATGCCCTTCACCCACGTTGAACCTAAACCGGATTTGACCATCGGTTTCTTGCTGATGCGTCAGTTCACTCTGGCCTCTGTCGCCGGGCTGGTAGAGTCTTTGCGTTTTGCGGCGGACGAATCATTCTCCAGTCGGCAGATCTTTTGCCGCTGGGAGTGGATGACCTGTGACAATCAGCCGGTAACAGCCAGCTGTGGGCTGCCGGTATCGCCGACGGTGACGCTCGATTTTACAAGAGCGTGGGACTACTTTGTGGTGGCGGGGGGATTGCTTGAAGAGACTCGTACTCCGCCGGAGTGGTTGCTGCAGGCGTTGTGCGAGCTCCATGCGCGAAACATTCCCATCATCACCCTGTGCAGTGGAGCGTTTGTTGCGGGGAACGCCGGACTGTTGGATGGACGCCAGTGTGCGATCCACTTTACCACTCGCGACGAGTTCCGAATGCGATTTCCAAAAGCCATTCCGGTGATCGACAAGACCTACATTAAAGACGGCGGCATTATCTCCTGCCCTGGCGGCACGGCGATCGACTTAGCGGCGGATCTCATCCGCCAGCACTGTGGCCTGGTACGTTCCCGGAAGGTATTAAAATATCTGCTGGTAGACGACCCCGCAGAGTCCATCCGTAAGGTGAAGCAGAAAACGCCGTTTTACGCCCCGGATGTGTATGAAAACGAACTGGTCAGCAAGGTGATTGGCTATATGGAGCATCATCTTGACTCACCGATTCCGCTGAGCGATGTCGCTGAGTTCGCGGGTGTCACTTTTCGTCAGCTGAACCTGATTTTCACCAAGTGTACCGGCCATTCTGCGGCCGTTTACTGGCGCAGTATGCGCCTTGAACAAGCGCGCAAGCTAATGGCGGATTCGAGCAACAGCATCAATGCGATTGCCAGTGCTACGGGCTTTTCCGATGCCTCGCATCTGATTTCATGGTTTCGCAAGCAGTACGGTGAAACGCCGAGTTCGTTCAGGAAAAGACGACGTGAAGTGGAAAGGTTAGTGAAGGATTAAATGAGTTTATTGGCCGGGTTAGCATCATGCTGACCCGACAAAAGTTTTTAAATGCTATTTCGTTTCGGCATGACCACCTGCACAGAGGCGTTGTCACGTGGACACCCTTCCTCCAGCGAAGCGGCATCCTCGAGGCTGCGGGCATTGGTCTCCGGCGCCATGAACCACGACACAATCAGGCCAAGGAAGGTGATGGCTGCAGCAATATACATTGTTGGACCAATCCCAAGGCTCTGAAGTGAAACAGGCACCAGCCAGGTACCCACCGCGGCACCGATTCGCGACAAAGAAGTGCCGATACCCACGGCACCGGCGCGGATCTCCGTTGGGAAAATTTCATTTGGATAAACCAGTTGCAGCACCTGTGCACCACCAATGAACAGCGAGTAAAGGCCAAACATCAGGAATATTAGCGCAGACGGCCCATCGCGCAGGAAGCCTAACAGCAGCAGCGCCAGACCAGACCACAGAAAACTGTGCAGTAACAGTTTACGACGCCCGAGGGTGTTGACCAGACGGGTTGCGATAACGCAGCCCACCACAAACAGCAGGGTGATAGCAACAGATCCATAAGATGCCCAGCGTCCTGTCAGGTGCAGTGCCTCAAGAACTTTAGGCGCAAAGGCATAGACGGCAAAGACCGGGATGACTGAACATGTCCAGAAAACGGTCACAAACGCCATGCGCTTGCCGTAACCCGAATGGAGCAGATTGGCAAAGGAGAGATTTTTGCTCTCTGCCTGTAGGGGTAAGTTATCCAGACCAAATTCAGGTCCATAGACACGACGAATAATGGTTTCTGCTTCGGCATGGCGCCCTTTACTCATTAGCCAGCGTGGTGACTCAGGCGTACCCAGACGCACAAGGAAGAGAATGAGGCCAATCACGGCGGTGCTGGCAAGCGTAAGGCGCCAGGCGTCAGGCCCGCCAACGTTGAGGAGCACTTCACCTGCCAGATAGGCGGTAGCGGCACCCGCGAACCACAGGATGGTCAATATGGCGAGGCAAGGGCCACGGTTTTTCTTTGGCAAAAACTCTACCAGAAAAGCGGTGGCTACGGGGTATTCAATCCCGACGGCAACCCCGTTCATAAAGCGCAGCACAAACAACATCTCGCCGCTTTGCACCCAATATTGCGCGAGGGAGAAGCCGATAAACAATGTCGGGCCGACGAAATAGAGTACGCGTCGACCCAGACGATCGGTCAGGGCGCCACCGATAAAGCCGCCGAAGAAGATTCCGATCAGCGCGGAGGCGGCAATAAGCCCTTCCCAGAAGGCGCTGAGATGTAACGCGGGTGAGACTTTCATCATGGCGATGCCGATAATGCTTAATACATAGCCATCAACAAAGGATCCACCGCCTGAACGTACGGTTAGCAACCGATGAAAACGATTAAGCGGAACGTCTTCTACAGAAATGGTATTTGACATGGTAACTCCTGTCGTTCACCGACATCGTTGAATTAACTGGCGTAACAGCCTGATAAGCAGTAAAGGCGTATTACAGGCACACGAAACCAGTGCCGTTAATCAATCGATCACGGAATAGATGTAGGTCAGGTAAGATCGTTAAAACGTTATCCAGAACAGATAAAGCGATCTCAATTATTAATCGTTTCTGTTATTTCTGGCGGTTCATGGTAAATACTCCTCTGGTGCAGGATAGTCGGAAAAGATATTTTTATTAGTGTGTTATTTATTCTCATTTACAGCGGGTAATTTTTTTTCTGTTCCACTACGGGTAGACCACCAGCAGCACAGCGAGCCAAGACTGACCATGGCGGTGCCTTGCCAGAAAGAGAACGTGAGGTGTGAATTCAGCATAAACGCGGCCAGTACCGCTGAGATAATCGGGATAAAATAGGAGGCTGCCGCCAGAATCGTCACGTTACCGTGTAATATCCCGAGGTTCCATGCCGCATAGCCAAAGCCCATGGCGACAGCAGCCAACAGCAGGCTAATCCACGCATGCCATGAAAGCACAAATTCAGGCTGCGGCGAGCTCAGGTATTTCACCCACAGTGTCAGGGCGGTTAAAATAAAAAACAGCGTGATACCGTTATTGCCTTTCGCAATAATTTTCGTTATCACACAATATATTGCCCAGATAATAGCTCCGCTAAAAGCCAGACCGTAGCTGAGCGGGTTTTCCATTACATTATTTGCCATCTCACTGAAAGAGAAACCCTGGTCACCCCCCAATACCCGGCAAATTCCGGCGATGGCCAAAATGACGCCCGGAATAATAAGCGGGCTGGTCTTTTGGCGGTTAACGATCACCGCCAGCAAAATGGTTATGCTTGGCCAGAGATAATTCACCATCCCGACTTCGATAGCCTGACGACCAGAATGGGTGAAGCCCAACGACAGTGACAGACAGAGCTCGTAGCAGACAAACAGAACGCTGCCCAGAATCAGGTAACGCCCAGGGAACTGTCGAAGCTTCGGGAAACCAGCCGTAAACAGCAGTAAGACTGAGCTACAGGTATATATCAGTGCCGCACCTCCCACCGGGCCAAAGCCTTCACTCACGCTTTTAATCAGACCAACGATCGCGCTCCACAGCAGGATAGCTATCAGTCCGATGAGTGTCGCTTTCTTCTGGGGCATACCCTGCACCTCTGTTTACATTTACATCACAACCAACACGGTTGACTGTTAAATTCAGGTTAAATTCTGCCTTAAAGCTATGCCTCCATCTCAACGCTGTAAATACGTCTTTTGGGACGATAACTTCGGATTGTGATCGTTATCTGAAATCATGTAGAAAATTATCACTCAAAAAATAAAAACATAATGATATGAAAAATAACGATTAAATTATCTAAAGATGTAGAAATTTACTATTTACAGGTATTTGTTTTGTATTTTTTATGTATACAAAAAATATTCATTCATTGACCGCTTTCACACCTGCATGCAAATGTTTAACAAATGCAGCCTGTTATGCTGCTGAGAAAACAGTCATGGTCATGAATTCCCCTGGAGGTTATCGTGTTGACATTTGAAGGTATCTATACCCCGGCAATTACCCCTTACGCAGCCGATGGCAGCATCGATTTTGCCCGCTTTGCGGATGTTCTGGAGTCTCTGATCGAACACCGCGTGCACGGCATCATCATCGGCGGCTCGACGGGTGAATACTACGCCCAGAGCGCCAAAGAGCGTAAGGCGCTGGCTGAACATGCGCGTCAGGTCATCGGCAACCGCCTCCCGCTGGTTGTCGGTACGGGTGCTATCCGCACTGAAGATGCGGTGGACTACGCGAAACACGCCCGCGAAATCAAAGCCGATGCCATTCTCGTAACCTCGCCACCGTACGCGCTGCCCACCGAACTGGAAAATGCTCATCATGCGCTCACGGTGGATAAAGCCGCGCAGCTGCCGATCATGCTCTACAACTATCCGGGACGTATGGGGATCACCATGGGTGAAAGCTACTTCCGCGAGGTGAGTCGCTCGCCTAACGTGGTGGCAATTAAAGAAAGCTCCGGTGATTTCAATAACCTGCATCTTCTGGCCTGCAAATTTCCGAACATCGCACTCTCCTGCGGTTGGGACGATCAGGCGCTGGAGTTCTTTGCCTGGGGCGCACGAAGCTGGGTGTGTGCCGGTTCCAACTTTATTCCACGTGAACACGTCGCACTGTATGAGGCCTGCGTGGTGGAAAAAAACGTCGAGAAAGGTCGCAAGATCATGACGGCGATGATGCCACTGATGAACTTCCTCGACGGCGGCAAGTTTGTACAGTCTATCCGCTACGGCTGTGAACTGAATGGCCTGACTTCAGGCCAGGTCCGCGCGCCGCTACAGAACCTGGATGATGAAGAAAAAGCGCAGTTGAAGACGGTGATTGCCGATGTGAAACGCAACGTGGCTGCAGTTACAGCGGCGTAAGGAGGCAGAATGAAACAGCTTCAGACCCTGAATGACGTTACGCGTCTTGCGCACAATCTTCCGCTGCCGAACAAGGCGTTTATCAATGGTCGTTTTGTCCCTGCGTCTTCAGGGAACACGCTGACCACGCACAATCCGGCAACCGGCGAAGCCATCGTTAATATTGCTGCCTGTGATGCATCTGATGTGAATGTAGCAGTGAGTGCAGCTCGCGCAGCCTTTACCTCCGGTAGCTGGAACAAACTGGCTCCGGGTGAGCGTAAAGCTGTGCTGCTTAACCTGGCTACTTTGATGGAACAAGAGCTTGAATCCCTTGCGGTTCTGGAAAGTCTCGACAGTGGCAAGCCGGTCAGCGAGTGTCTGGCGGTGGACGTGCCGGAGGCGATCCACGTGCTGAAGTGGCATGCGGAAGCCATCGACAAGCTTTACGACCACACGGCGCCGGCAGGCAACGCCCTCGCGCTGGTGGTGCGTGAACCGATTGGCGTGGTGGGCTGTGTCCTGCCGTGGAACTTTCCGTTGCTGATGCTGGCCTGGAAAATTGGCCCGGCGCTGGCTGCCGGTTGTTCCGTGGTGGTAAAACCGGCGGAGCAGACATCACTAACCTCGCTGCGAGTGGCTGAACTGGCCTTTGAAGCGGGTGTGCCGGCGGGCGTGCTGAATATTGTCACCGGCACCGGAAAAGCCGTGGGGGAGCCAATAGGTTTGCACCCGGATATCGATATGGTGAGCTTTACCGGCTCCACGGTGACCGGGCGTCGCTTCCTGCACTATGCCGCAGAGTCAAATCTGAAAAAGGTGGTGCTGGAATGCGGCGGTAAAAATCCTGCCCTGGTGTTTAACGACGCTGACGATTTAGCTACGGTGGCCGCGCACGTGCTTAACGGTGCGTTCTGGAACATGGGTGAGAACTGCTCTGCTACCTCGCGCCTGCTGGTACAGGAAGAGGTGAAGGAGGCTCTGCTTGCTGAGATGGCAGAGCAAATCGGCCACTGGACCATGGGTAATCCGCTCGATCCGGGCAACCGGTTGGGCACGATGATCTCCCCGGAGCATTTCAGCAAGGTAAGCAGTTACCTCGACATGGCGCATCAGGAAGGTTTACGCGTACTGCATGGTGGCAATACCGATCAGGGCGCCTACGTGCAGCCTACGGTGATCGATGGCGTAACGCCTGAAAGCGCACTGTTCCGGGAAGAGATTTTCGGCCCGGTGCTCTGTGTCACCACTTTCAAAACGGAGGCCGAAGCCATTGCTCTGGCCAATGACACACCTTACGGACTGGCGGCATCGGTCTATACCGGCAAGCTTAATCGCGCCATTCGGGTATCCCGTGCGATTCGCGCCGGGACGGTAACGGTGAACTGTTTCGGTGAAGGAGATGCCAGCACGCCATTTGGTGGCTATAAGCAGTCCGGTTTTGGCGGCCGTGATAAATCGGCGTTCGCACTCGACCAGTACACCGAACTGAAGACTATCTGGATTGACGTCGCTGAAGACAATGACTGAAGTCGTATTTAACGGTCTGGAAGACAGAATTCATTTCTATTTCTGTCTTCTGGTGGCGCTGAGGCTGATGAGGAAGCAGGGACGCCTCTCCTCTCATCGGCAGAAAAATGCCTTTATTATGAAGTGGCTAAAAAACGCCGGGAGGGTTGCCTCTTTTCACCCGTGTGCCAGCAGTGAAATTGTCTGGCTGCGCAGTGAGATTTTACGTCATCCACCCGATCGGGATCTGGAACCGGTGCTGATGTTGATTTATCAGACCGCCAGTGAAATGCGCACAACGTGAGCGCCGCGGTGGATAATTTTTGCCGTAGCGCGCCTTTATCTGTAGGTTAAGCTGCATCACAGGTCGATTTTCAGGAGGCGGAATGAGAGCGGGAAAGGCAGCGTTGTATGAGGATCTCAAGCGGTTAATCTTAACCATGGAACTGGATCCTGATGCACTTCTGGATGAAGCCAGCCTGACTGCGCAGTATGGCCTGTCTCGTACGCCCGTACGCGAAGTGTTTCAGCGTCTGGCGGGTGAAGGGTATCTCGAAATCGTCGAAAAGCGTGGTGTGCGCGTGATCCCCATGAGCCATGCCACGCTGCGTAATTTCTTCCTTGTGGCACCGATGATCTACGCGGCGACCGGACGTCTTGCGGTTCAGCACTACAAACCGGCACAGTTAAAAGCGCTGAAAGAGACGCAAAAACGCTTTTGTAAAGCGGTGCAGAATCATGATGCCGAAGCGCTGGCACTGGAAAACAATCGTTTTCACGAAATCATGGGGGAAATGGCGGCAAATCCCTACCTGCAACCGAGCCTTGGCCGCTTACTGATTGACCATTGCCGTATCGGTCACACCTTCTTCCGTCCTCAGAATGATGACATGGAGCGCCGTTTGCAGCTGGCCGCCGACCATCACGATGCGTTCATCGCCGCGCTTGAGACGCGTGATGAACAAGCGGTGGTGGATTTGGTGTTTGAACACTGGGAACTGTCCCGGGAAAATATGGAGATCTTTATTGCGCCACAGGGGCTTAAAGCCGATGAGCGCATTCAGTCAGCTGAATAATCTCACCTGATGATACGCCCGCAGACATTCGTCTGCGGGCACATGACTACCTTTGAATTCTCTTTGACGCCGCTTGTTCGGGGGCTTCTGCGCGTCATATTTAACTGAAAATTAACTTTATTTATACTTGTTGTATACATTAGATATTCATCACGTATTCATTTTTTTACCCTGGCTACCATGATTTCAACAACGCTTGCTGAGCCAGTAAGCGAAAGAAAAAATGACAGAGTACCGGAGTAACTAACGTGCAAAAGATCACCTCTCTACCTGCCGATGATGCCCTGCCAGGGTGGTATCACACCAGTCAATCGCGTATCCCCCGCCCTGCTCACGTGGGGCAAAAGCATGCCCGCTGGGCCATTGTCGGCGCCGGATTAACCGGGCTTGCTGCTGCCCGCCAGATGGCGCTCAATTTCCCTGATGATGAAATCGTATTGATTGAAGCGCAGGAAGTGGGCTACGGCCCGTCTGGTCGCAATGCGGGTTTTGCTATCGACGTGCCGCACGATATTGGTGCCAGGGACTATATCGGTGATGTGAAAACCGCCAATCTGATCCTTAAACTTAACACCTTAGGGCAAAACTACTTGCGTGCCATCATTCAGGAGCACAGCATTGACTGCCACATGTCCGAGTCAGGGAAATACCAGGCCGCGGTAGGTGAACAGGGCGTAGCGATTCTGAATGCCTATCGCAGTGGACTGGAGAAAATTGGTCGTGAAACGCAGATGATTGCGGGTAAAGATCTCCCGGAGCATATCGGCACCTCCTACTACAAGCAGGCGCTTTATATTCCTGGCACTATCCTTCTGCAACCGTCGGCGCTGGTGAAAGGGCTGGCAAACAGTTTGCCGTCTAACGTCACACTCTACGAATACACACCTGTCACTGCTGTCAATTATGGTGACAAAGTTACCCTGGTACATGAGAAAGGCAGCATCACGGCGGATAAGTTGATTCTGGCGAATAACGCCTTCGCCTCGCACTTCGGTTTCCTTCAAAGACGCCTGCTACCGACCTTTTTGTACGGGAGTCTCACACGTCCTTTGACCGCAGATGAGCAGGCTCAATTGGGCGGTAAACCGGTCTGGGGCGTGATTCCGGCGCATCCGTTTGGCAGCACCTTACGTCGCACGGTGGATAACCGTATCCTGGTTCGCAACAGCTTTAGCTTCCAGCCGGACGGTCGTCCGCGCGAGCAGTACCTGAACCACTTTATCGCTAACCACCGTAAATCGTTTGAGCGTCGCTTCCCGCTGCTTAATCAGGTCGGTTTCGACTATTCCTGGAGCGGGGCGATTTGTCTGTCCGAGAACCATGAGGGCTTCTTTGGCCAACTGGCACCGAATGTCTATGGCGCTCTGTGTTGTAACGGCCTGGGGATCACGCGTGGGACTGCCACCGGCAAACTGCTGGCGGATATGATAGCGGGCGAACGTAACGCGCTGATCGACTTCCTGGTTGCCTCTCCGGGGCCGAATAAAACCCCGCTGGAACCGTTCCTCTCCGTTGGCGTCAATTCGGTGCTGAGATGGGGGCAATACAGGGCCGGCCTTGAAGTATAAATTAATGGCTTCTTACCTGAAAATCGCCGGTGAGCATTGATAAATTAACTGATTGTATTTATTCATACAGGGCTGTATTGAAGCCCTGTGTGTTCTTGAACAGCTTGTCTACTCTTCAACAGATAGCCTGGATGGCTCGATATAGTGTTCTGGCTTACTAATCATCAGGTCCGTTCCTCGCTCAATTTAGCGTTTTATCAACCACGGCTGGCCAATGCCATCGCCACGCGCGACAGATAACACAGTCACCGGGTAAACGGCCACAGGGCGTTTTTGCACACAGGGGCAGTGTCGGTCATTACGTTACACTGAATTGTTATTGCGGCCAGGACAGACTGGCCTGCATCATCATGTCAGCACAAAAGGCTGTTGTCCTCTTTCTCCGGGGATCGCTCGGGTGATACAGAAAACGCGTAGCCTGCCGGAAGCCGTGCGAGGATGAATGGTGCAATGACAATAGCTGGCAATGTCACGAGGGATGTGGTGTTACCCCCCGAAACCATATCAAAATCGTGACCTGACCGGGCGCAGTGCCCTTGTCGATGGATACGATTAACCTCTCACAAAGTCATTTTTATGCAAAATGATTAAGAAACTTTAAAACCGCATCAACATCGAAAAAATAAAAACCCTTAAAAATCATAATTTTGATGTTTGACAAGTTAATTTTCCATGTCAGTGCCCTATGACACCTGAGCTTAACCTGATGATAATCATCGCTATTCAGGAAAACATTACCGTAACCAATCATATAAGATTAATCTTGATTAATTATACTCATGTATAGTAAGTTGACTCCTGAATTAATGGTCCTGATACAGATTCAAAAAAAATTGCATCCACCTATATAAAAATCCTTAAACCAGGGATGTGCTTATGTATGCATTAAATTCGTCAATTAATGAAACCATTATAAATCTCGTCACTTTAAAGTTGAAACCTCACGTTTGAGCTTTAAATATTTAATTAAATGAAATAATACTCACCCGTTTAATTCTGTGAGAGCTTTCCCGTGGAGTAAAGACAGAAAGCGTATTCCAGACTATTAAGCAAATCGATTACAGCCAATCTGATTATTCGCATCGCGTATAATCTTATACTGTATGCAGAATTTATTATCGAAAAGTAACTAAATTAAATTTAATTTTCGCCGATGGTCACTGGCGATCGAATTGAAACGACTCAATATTATCGACAGGAGGACTATATTCAACGGTCATTTTAACGACTCAGGATCAGTTAATAAATGTAAAACGCAGCACGGTAAATAAAATTTACCTAAGAATTATTATGTTAAAAATAACTGAACAGGAAAAAAGCATGAGCTCACAGCAATCAGATTTATCCAACTCGCATTATGGTTATGACTTTGTGGTTTCGACAACGCAGAAAAGTATTAATGCCACAATGAAGGAGTATCTGTACAACTCAGTATTTCCAACCGTTAAAATGTACTGGAATCAGGATGATCAGGGGAACCCTGTTGCAGTTTCACGCGATGTTCTGTTGCAACAGACGCAAGGAACCGATCCCTTAACGGTGCCATCCTGGAATACCGGTGACCCAATGACACCGGATATTGAGAATATCAATAACAGCAACTTTTATTTTGCATTTGAAGCCGCCATCGGTATACCATCGCAAATATCCCCTCAGAATATACCCGATATCGTTGCGCTACAGGCAGACAGCCAGAGTATTATTTTTAACCTTATGTGTGCCAACTTCACGGTAGTCACCTGTAATTTCGGCCGTCATGGCCTTACCAGTTTTTTCACTGCAAGTCAGCCTGATAATTCCCCCTGGCTGTTTACTTCTATTGTTGCGTTAAAACCGATATTTGATAACAGCAATCTGCCCCCGGACGTCCAAGCACAGTTAAATAATCTCGGACCAGATGCCTTTAGCGTGCAACAACTCTTTTTTGACCTGGACAATGCGGCTCTCGAATCCGTACCAACAATCAATGGATTACAGCCTGGCACACCAGCATATACATTATTATCGCAGGTGTTTTTAGGCGCCTATTTTTCGGCAATGAAGACCAATGCGCAGCCTATACTTAATTACGCCATTGTACAAAATAAGCCAGACAACGATCAGTCAACACTGAAATTAACCAAAATGAACATGGAGGTCAGCCCTTATACCCCTGTCACTACACCGATAAACGATCTTAATACGCTTAACTACCTGTGTGAAGTTAATGGTGGCAATCTTCCCCCGCCGGTGCCTTTCACATGGAACTGGGTGGAAACTGCCGATGTGGCAAACTTCGACGGGGTGATTTCCATTAACCGGAACACCTTTGCTAATTATTTTGAAAACCAGCTTACCAGCTATGTCAAAACGAATTGCTACCAACCGTGGGTGCGCGTCTGGCTATCCGGTTTTCTTGATACGACGGTGAATTTTCAGTGGCAGATGACGTCAGGCCAGGCGCCTACCGTTACGGTGACGGACAACGGCGCCAATGTTCTGACCTATTCCTGGAGTGCCTCAGCAGAGGATGATGCCGGCGCAGGCGGCGACATGGGAAAAATGACGCTGGGAACCACCTACACTGCCACGGTAACATTCAGTGGTAATACTATCGTTGTTCAACAGAATTACGTCGTCTCTGTTTATATCCGTGTTATGCAATCATCTGAAAGCTGGAATGCCATTAACAGCACCATTACCGATACTTACACCCTGGCGATTGACCAGAACGGACATCTCACGGCCAGCCTTAATACCGTCTCACAGGATAACGCCGATCCAACCCCCAGCACTAACTGGTTTATTGAACTTTTTACCGGATTAAATGATTTGGTCAACGACTTTGCATCATGGTCGGCCGGTTTCAAAAATACGTCATTCCACAGTATACCTCTGAACGTGGCACAGCGGTTTGTATTCCCCGGTGGCAAAACGTTTGCTTTCAAGAATGTGAATTTTTCAGATAACCAGGATCTGGTGTCTCAGATTACCTATACCCAGCCCGATCAAAATAACCAACCTGCAAATTCCTGAGGAGAGAGAATTATGTCTGCGCCTGAAATTAGTGTTTCCGTAGAGTTAATGCAAAACTATAAGCAAACATTGTTAATGTCTCCTGAAAACGATTTTGAAGCATTACAGACCAGTGATGGAAATGCACTGCTCTTCTCTGTCGGCACCGATAATGTGTTTTATGTGACAGAGGAATCTTCAGGTCATGAAACCGGTTGGCAAAAAACAGATCTGAGCAGCAAACAAATCGCCTCCAGCTTTCCGGGACAGCAGGGACTGACCTGTAAGCTTTTTGCTACCGGACAAAGTGTGGTTGATGGCACCATCGGCCTGGCGATGGTCATTAATGACGGCACCTGTGACCATCTTTTTTTGAGTTTAGGTAATGCCAGTGATAACACTGCCTGGACGGCATCTCCGGTCTGGATACAGTATCCGTTCGATAATCCTGCGAAAAATATTGTTATCGCCGGGGTCTTTTTAAGCGAAACGATGAATAACACTCAGTATATCGTTGTCGATATTCTTCGCGATGCCACCAGCGCCGAAAAATTAATTTCCCGCTATTATATTAATACGCAAACCACGCCGGTCTGGCAGCCACATGATGTGTCAATCGATCTGGAAGCGAACAGTTATACCAGTTGCCTTGGCCGGCAATATTTATCATCAAGTCCTCATCAACCCACCATTGATGGTTTATATACCTGCGGTCAGGTTGATGGCCTGCCACAGTTCACCTTCCAACCGTTATATAACGTTTTTAATCCCGACGTTCCTGCCGCGGTGGCGCGTTTCTCCCTGCCCGGTAACGCCATTGCGGACTGTATCGCCTCCTGCCGTAAGAGCAATATGTCGACAGACTTATATGCCTGTAGTGGCGGAGCGCTCTATTATTTTGCCAGCACGAATCAGGCTGATGGTGCAGTCGGTGTGCAACTTATGCAAAATCCTGTTTTCACCAACGTCAAAAAGATGTATTCCGCCCAGTCAAATCAGGTATCAATTGTCTGGGGACTGAATGGCAATAATGATATTTTCTACGTTTCCTGTCCGACAGGCCAGGAAACCGCCACGCCATCATGCTGGAGTATTCCCTTACCGATTGTCACCGGCGTGGATCTTTTCTCGCCTTACCTGAACCGGGTAGATGATGGCAATTCATTTTTTGCCGTTGCCGGCGGCACATTACAAAAATGGGTTAAATCCACCAACAGTACGCTGTGGAATGCGCAATATATCACCCTGCCTTCACCTGATACCACTGACACACAGCAATACAGCTCTTACACCACGCACATTCAGGTCACTGATGAAAACAATCAGCCACTGGCTGACGAGCCGGTCACCATTAGTGCGCTGACCCGTACCGGGGTATATATCAATAATCTGTACTATATCGTTGATCCGCAAGGCATAGAAGTCGCGACTGATGCGCTGGGCAGCATTACGGTTATTGAGTGGGTGACGGGCCTGACCGGAACCACGCTGACGGTGCGCGATTCATCCGGCAATACTACCCAGGTGGAGCCAATGGCGACACCGATGGCAAAAATTGCGCAACTGAATACCGTCTCCGGCCTGCGTAGCGCGGCGATCAACCAGGGCGGTGGCAACACCACGCCGCTTGTCAGCAGTAGCGTTTCTGACAGCGACCTGCAGACGGTTGCCAGCTCAAACCAGCAACTCGGCACGCTGTATAACAATCTTGCGGCACAACCTGCCGGGCAGGCACACCCGCTGCGTTATGCCGCCACGCCACAGCCCGGTTTGATTCGCGTGTCGGGCGTCGATGCCCTGCTGGTGGATATTGGCGACCTGTTTAGCTGGCTGGCATCAGGCGTAGAAGCGGTGATTGAAATTGTTGAGGACGCGGCGACAAAAACCTGGAACTTTATTGCACATATCGCCGATACCGTTTACACCGCGGTGCTGGATGTCGCGGAAAAAGTGGTCGCCGCCGCAGTATGGGTGTTCAATGCCATCAAAACAGCGGTGACGGATCTTATTCACTACCTGCAATTTCTGTTCGAATTTGACGATATCCTGGTAACACATCGGGTAATGAAAAATGTCTTCATTCAGTGGGTGCAGCAAAGTATTGCCGACGTCTCTGGCCTGAAAAGCGATGTTGTTACAGCATTTACTGCCTTGCAGAATGACGTCAACAGGTGGGCCGATATTCCCTCTTTTGCACAGACACCCGCCAGTACCAGCGCTGAAAATCCGCCGCTGAGCGGACAAAACAGTGCGCCGGCACAAATGGGTATTCATCATTATCAGAGTAATGTGGGCAGCGCCAGTTCCACTTTCACTACGCCGTCGGTTGCAAGTGAAATATTTGATGATTTGCTGAATTTACTGAATAACGAGGCCGATACGCTTGGTGCGGCTTACGATGCGATTAAGACAGATATTATTGACCAGTTCGACACCCTGACGCTGACGCAGATTATCGAGAAGTTTACCGCCATCATCGTAGATACGCTGTTGCAGACCACAGAGAATATCCTGTGTGCCGCCATTGATGTTTTCGTGCAGTTGGCGGAAGGGTTTATTGATATGCTCACCGCAACGATAGACATCCCGGTGATCTCGTGGCTGTATAAAAAACTGACCGGGGACGACCTGTCATTTCTCGACCTGATCTGCTTTATTGCCGCCATACCCGCCACGGTGGTTTATAAGATCGCCTGTAACGAAACGCCTTTCAGCAACGATGACCCCTTTACCCAGGGGCTGCTGGCCGCACAAAACTTTGACCAGGTGCGCAGTGAATTTTTCGTCAACCCGACGGTTGCCGCACAGAGTTCCAAAGCGTTAGTCCTCAGTGAACAGCCGGTACTGGATGATCACCGCCTTAAGGTCTTTGGTTTTGTATCCGGTTTCTTCGCGCTGGCGGGAAGTATTGGGCTAATCATTGCGACAACAAGACAGCGGGCGGGAGGCGATGAAATGCCGGTCAGCCAGAAGAAAACGTTGGCGCTGGTTGCGGCTGTTTCTAATGTCGCTTATGTTTCACCTAATATTGCCACCCTGATCAATGCCGCAACGGACACCTGGTGGCAGCAAATGAATAACGTGCTCACCAGTATCAGCATTATAAAAGGCTTTGTGAATATTCCACTGGCAACCCTGCCCGGAAACACCGCCTCCACTATTTCCGCAGGCGTTGAATCGGTAATTAATTTATTATGGAATATACCGGTGATCCTCAACGTGATTGAGAATAAAAGCAAGTATAATACCACCTACAAATCGTTAATCCCGGAAACCATCGCCAACTTCTCATTTAATTTTGGCGGAATGCTGGAATATCCCATCGCAAGGAAAAAAGATCCTCGTATGTGTCTGGCACAATATGGTTTGATGTTAGGTTACGGCGTAGTGATATTGATTGCCGGAAGTATTAACGATTTCACTAAAAGTAAAGGCACCACACCCGGTTGATATCCTCAGCGGGTTATTACTGACTGAATCCCCCCTCCTGTGGGTGTGGTCATCAGCAGGTTTTGACCCGGCCTGATTGTCTCCGGGACTGCTGCTGCCGGAACGCTGTTATCCCTGCGGGTTGATCAAAGCCATCTTCTGTGAAGATGGCTTTTTATTTCCAACTGAAAACCATGTCCTGTGGGCGTGGTCATCAACAGGGCTTGGCTCTGCCTTATTGTTTTTGGATTTAAATATTACAGGACAGGCAAAGACATCTTTTTAAGGATTTTGATCCGGCACCAGTGTTTGGTACGCCCCTGCGGGGCGCAATCAATGCCACCTTCTGTGAAGGGGGGGGGTTATTTTGCTGCGGTGCGCGGTTTTCATACAGCGACGGTAAAATTACCCGGCATAACACCGGGCAGCCACTGCCACCCACAGTTATCGTGTTTTTTTAATGCGCCGTTCCACTGACCCGTTTTGATCCGGCACTGGTGGCAGGCAGTCTGAAGCCGGCGCCTGTAGCGATAAACACGGCAGTCTTTCATCAGCCCCGGCGGATCCATCGCGCTGATAATCCCTGCAACATCCCTGACGTTGCAGCAGCGGAAACAGCCAGCATCACTGGCCGTCATACAAACTGAAGTATTAAATCGCCACCAGTCCCGAACTCCCTGAGCCGCCATCTCTTCACCCCGTCCTCACTGAACGATCGTCCCTGTGAACATCGGCAGATACCTATCCGCCAGTGCGGCAGCAAAATCATAAAACGGCTCTGACAGCAAAATTGCCATCTCTCCGTGGTTCGCCAGCGCACGGATCACCAGGCCTGGTTCTTTGATAACCGAAGGCTGGATCCCCTCCGTCGGTTCATCCAGGATCAGCAGCTGCGCTCGGCAGGCCAGCGCACGACCAATGTGTGCACGCTTGCGTCCATCTCCTGCGGAGGTTGCAGCATCCCACCCACGGCAGCGGTGCGTTCTGCCCCCCTTGGCTCCTGACAGAGCTGCTCCTCCAGTTGGTAAAAGGCAGAAAAATCGACAGGTTTAAGGGTTGCGCCGCCGGTGCGCAACGCCAGCAGCGCGTCCTGCAAGGCGTTTTGCGCCTGCGTTAGCACTGTTGAACGTATTTGGCACCGCGCCAAATGATGAACGCGTGCCTACCTGCCCGGTGGCGAACTGATCGAGACTGGTTTTACCGATCGGCACGGCACCTGCCGCCTTGAGCCTGCCAACGGCGGTGGCATCCTGTTCAGCCAATAGGTGAAAGCCGGACAGACAGCGCTGGTAGGCCAGCCGGCAACATCAATATTGTCTTTCACAGCAAACGAAATGTCGAATAAGGGATACGCCTCAGGATTATTTCGATAAAGCGGGATCAGATAATCCAGCTGAGCCTGTAACTGCGATTCGCTGGCAATAATAAGCCAGGTATTATCCTCTGCGGACAGGGAATGAAGATGTTCTTTAAGGAGTGCAAAAACCGCCTCGCTATCCTGCCTGATATGCTGCTGCCATGCAGCTACTGTTTTTCCTGTCATTGATGCCATCGTTGAATTCCTGCTGGCATACAAGATGGAATTTAATTAGCAACAGTTATGCCATATACTTAATATAGTGATTTACATATTAAATAAAAAACACTTATGTGCAAAAATAAGCAAATGTATTATTAACGAACAGGATATTCCTATTATGGCGCAATATGGTGATGGAAATGAAATATTTTTTCCAAATTTTCAAAATAATAAATCACCGGAGAGGAATGGTGTTTTTTGGATTTATTACGTGTATTTGAGACGGGATAATTTTCAGAGAAAAATACCGGTATTGATTAGCAGCACACCGTGCCGCATAAATAGTAAAGCAGCAAGAAATAACCGGGCATCAAATGACTTAATAAATTAAATCCTTGTGTTCGCGGCACCGGAAACTCAACCTGATTCGGTCCTGTGTGGGCAAATATGGCATAAATAAGCGAACAACATACAAAGAAAGGTGGGCAGCACACTTTGCGCTGCCCGGACAGGACGGCAGGCGTTAAGCAGTGGTATTAATATTACGCCCGATGGCCGGATTAGCAGGCAGCGCCGCCGGGACAGATGCGGACTGCATCAGTGTGCTGACGTTGTTCGCCTGCTGGTCCAGCGTTTTACGTAGCATAGTAACATTGACCTCGTTACGAACCTGCCACTGACTCATTGCTGATGACAGTGAAGCTATCTGTTGTGTATCCATAAATGAACCCTCTCTGAGTTTGGGCCACGAAAGGCCGTTACATGATACCGGTGATGGATTGTGTCGGCTGGGCTTCCGGCACTGGCTTTACCTCTGCAAACCTCAGGTTAACCTGTTGACACCCCAGAGGACGCAGCCTGCTGTATGATGCGGCGGCCCTCTTCGCTGCCGGTTTGCAGTTAACTGCCTGAGCTGCCCTGACTCAGGGCGACCACATTATCGCCAGTCGCTGACGATGACCGCGTATGAAAATTCGCAGATCGGTATAAAAGTGTAGTATACCTTTCCGAAAGATGCCGAAAAGATTATCAGCGAGAGCGAAGCGCCACGACAGTTCTCAAAGATGCAGGGGTAACCGACATTCCGCTATCAGCAGGCGCTACCGGTAAGGCACTTCCATCAAGCTCACTGCCTGCACCGCGTTATCCTGTGCGACAAAATCACTGACCACTTTATACCCAGTTCCGGTACGCTTTCTCACTTTCGGCGTGATGCCAGTACTTCTTTTACAGAAACGAGAATACCTCTGCCGCACTTTTGTTTTCGCCGCTGTTGATACCAACGCTTTCAGGTTTCATCTGATGCGGCCTTTCTTCAGGGCACTGAGTCCTGCACGGATCGCTCCACTGGCGTTATTATACCGTGGATTATGTCAGTAACGCGAAGCACCGGCCCTTTCAGGCTGTCACGCTTGAGAGCCGCAGCCGGCAACGCCCGGATATTCACCTGGGTGTATATCTGCATGGATTCAACGAACCTGTCACCCGGCATCGCCTGTATCCATCTTAGGTTCGCACCGTTCTCCAGCATCCGTATCGCCATCGCTCGCATGGCGGAACAGATGACAGCTTACTTTGTCGATGCCAGCGGCTCTCAGATACGGCACTACCGCCATTGTGTTGCCGCTTGCCGTTAATCCCGCCACGCCGTTCATTGCCAGGCACAGTGTCTGATACGCTACGCCAGACAGACCTGCCTGGAGCAGGTCAGTACAGCGCTGCCGGTGCCGAACTTCTGCATCTCCGCCCGGTATTCCGGCGTTTCACGCAGCTGGTCCGCACTCAGCCCCGGATGTTTCTCCTTCGCCGCCTTCAGCCCGTCAATATCTCCCTGCGTTCGCGCACTATCCCCTGCCTGCGCCCCAACCTCCCCTATCAGCTGAGCCGTTTGCAGACGCTGCTGCTCTTTCTCTTTGTTAAAGATCGGGCTGATGCTGTCGTTCGCACCCGCCGCGTCGCGGCTCAGTGTCGCAACATCCTGCCGCTGATTCGCCTGGTCGCGGATGACGATCGTTCCGTCTGCCACCGCCGAACGGGAGGTTCCCTGCGCACTGCCACCACCACCCGTACCCGCCAGCAGACTGTTTGCCATATTTCCGGCAAACTGTCGACCCGCAGAGGCACCGCTACTGATCCCCACGCCCTGATGTTGCGTCCGGTAATCCGCTTCATTGGTTATATCGCTGAAGCCCAGCGTCCCCGTTGCCAGACGGTTCTTATCCGCATTCGCCTGGCTGAGCAACAGATACACCGTTTACCGTGGCAATTGTGCACGGGCAACTGATGATTCGGTTGGCGGCTGAAAGGGTAACTCACAGGCATAAAATCCCGCCGTATTAGGGCGGGATTTTATGTTTATTTCATAAGGGTAACTCTGGACAAATTATCATTCTGATTAAATTGTAAATGGAGGGCATAACCCTCTTTTTCATATTTTACCCAACGATCAATATAACCCATAAGCGCATCCATTTTTCCACCACCTGAAGCTAAAGGGTGGCCTAATATTTGAACAGCCTCATGCTCCGAACTATCAATTGATACCGGTAGTTCTCCTTTGTACACAGAAAACCCGTCGACTTTTTCTGCATAAAAAGTAATCTGATCTACAACTTCATCTTCTAATAAAAATAAAACACCTGAATGTAAAAAAGAGTAATATTCCCTGTCACCTAAAACACCCTCCTCAAGTTTAGGTAACTCATTAAAATCACCTGAAACATTAATAAATTTACTATCAAGTTTTGAGCAACCTAATAACTTAATAAATTCATTCCATATCAACATTATTTTGTTACTCCTATTTGAGAATTTCTTTCCTTGAGTTGTCTTATTGCATCATCGACAAGTTTAGGATCATATCCACGATCCAGCATATTCTTTCTCAATGCATCTGTATCACGACATTCTGCACCACAAAGATTTATTGCATCTTGTTTTACCTGAGATGGAGTATTCTTACCACCATAAGTAGGGCCAGCCTGATGTACATCTTTAGGTACTTCAATAGCTGTTGCATTGTTATATAGGTTTTTTTCTTCTGTGGGAGTTAGCTTTCTCCCCAGCTCATTTTCTTTTGCCTGACGAATAGCCGCAAATGATGGAATATGATCATGTTCCAATCCATCACCAACCACTTCACGTGCTTTCAGTTCCTTGTATGACCCAACATCCAGTGGTTTAACTGCCTGAATCTCATCACTGGCCTTATTAATCAGCTTCGACGCTTCAGCCACATCGCCTTTCTTCAGCGCTGTTTCTGCCGCCTTAATCGCCTTACCTGCCGCATCTCCCGCTCCCGGTATCAGGCCAATAGCTGCCGCCAGGTAATCCAGTGCTGTCTGCGCTTCCGCAAAGCTCTTTATATCCCCAACGATAGGCACGAAGTCCAGCCCGGTTCCGGCAACATCCTTCACCATCTGCGTACAGGCTGCCTGATCCTGAGCACAGATCGCTGTCTGAGCGGCTTCGTATTTTTCTACCGTGCCTTTTTTGCTGGCTTCAGCTGCGGCCAACGTACTGGCAAGGTTGTTGTTTTCGAGCGCATTCTTCCCGGCCTGTGCCCCCGCCACCGCGTCCGCCGTGCTGTCTCCAGCCACACCACCGGCAAGACCCGCCGCCAGGGTTCCCAGCGCACTGATGGTCTGTTTCTGCTCTTCACTCAGGTCTTCCCGTTTAACACCCGGATACAGCTGCTGAGCAATATATTCACCGGTGGTCGCACCCGCCGCCCCGGCCAGCGCACTGTTGCCGTTTATCTGCGCCACCACGGCACCCAGTACCGCATGGGCCATCAGGTTGGCTTCGGTATTGACGTTGCCGTTCGCGTCCGTGGTCATCTTATGGATGACCTCCGCCAGATACGGCGCGGAACCTCCGGCTATCGCTTTGGCGATATCACCACCTGCCAGACCCTGTACCGCCGCCGTGGCTGCCTGGATAGCCTGCTGCACCTTACCGCCGGTGCCAAACCCGCTTTCGGTGAATGCCCGGTTATAGAAGTTGTTGTAGACCTGCTGGCTGATATCGTCGTCGCTGTACTGCTTCGTCGGGTCCTGCTTTTTCAGGTCAGCCAGCGCGTTGTCCCGGTCGCTTTGGGTGGCTCCCGACAGCTTCTCCTTCGCGGCTTTTGTCGCAGTAATCTGACCCTGCGTACGCGCAATATCGCTGACCTGCGAGCCAACCTCCGCTATCAGTTGCGTTTCCTGCAACCGCTGCTGCTCTTTCTCTTTGTTAAAGATCGGGCTGATGCTGCCGTTCGCACCCGCCGTGTCACGACTCAGCGTCGCAACGTCCTGCCGCTGATTCGCCTGGTCGCGAATTACTATCGTTCCGCCTGTCACCGCCGAACGGGAGGTTCCCTGCGCACTGCCACTGCTACCTGCACCGGCCAGCAGACTGTTTGCCATATTTCCGGCAAACTGTCCACCCGCAGAGGCACCGCTGCTGATCCCCACGCCCTGATGCTGCGTCTGGTAATCCGCCTTATTGGTTATATCGCTGAAGCCCAGCGTCCCCGTTTCCAGCCGGTTCTTATCCGCATCCGCCTGGCTGGCTATCACTGCGCCGTTCAGCTGGGTGTGGTTGCCCACCGTCACATCAACACCGCCGCTGCCCGCGTAAATACCGCTCTGCTCCTGCACGCTGTCGAAATTGCTGTGCATTTTATCCTGGCTGGCATTGAGGTAGCCTGAGCCACTCATCGAACCAAACGTAAAGCTGCCGCCCGCAGCAAAACTGCTCTGCGTCGAGTCATACCGCTCGCTGTCACGCAGGCTGGTGATGGTCAGATCGCGTCCCACGTCAGCCACCACGCTGTTGCCGCTGACCTGCGCGCCACTTAAGGTGGTGTCGCGGCCGCTGCTGAGGGAAACAGTGCCACCGCTGTCCAGCGTGGTCTCACTCCAGACCGTGCCGTTGCCGGTTTCATGGCCTTTCGCCCCGTTGACGCTGGCAAAAACGCTCAGGCCCATACTCCCCGACCCTGCGCCAAAACTGAGGCCCACGCCGCCGCCACTGCTGCTGTTGCTACCGGTGGTTTGTAGGGTGCTGGCGGCCCCGGTCAGCAGAATATCGTTTGCCGCCTGAAGCGAGGTATCGCCTGCCGCTTTCAGCTGGCTTCCGGCAATCAACAGATTGCCGCTGTCAGCGTCGTTACCCTTACCGGTGGCGCTGATACTGAGATTTTTTCCCGCGTTGAGGGTCGAACCACTGACGGTATCCGAGCGCTGTTGCTGCTGTGATTTTGCTTGTTGTGTCGACAGTGAAAGGCTGATACCCACGCCATTATTAGGGTCGGCCGACACCTGAGCCAGTTGACTCGCCTGCTCAGCCTGTACGCCGGACAGTACCGCTTTGGTGGCCTGCAGGGCCGCCAGACGTCCATCACTTTCCTGTTTTGCCGACTGCGCGGCCGCAACCGCGCTGTTCACCGCCTCCCCTACGGCACCGGACAGTGCCAGCGTCAGGCCGCTGGAGCGCTGTTCGGTTCTCTGATCGCGGGTGCGCCGATCGTGACCCGGCGTAATCGCCACGCTGTCACCCTGCAACACCATATTGCCCGCCGCGACCAGGTCAGAGCCGTTTACCTGTAACTGCTTACCTGCGGTGATGGAGACATCACCACCGGTACTGCCCACCGTGCTGACGCTCTGGCTCTGGGTGGTTCCTTTATCCCGCATCTCAGAAAGCGATGTGCTGCTGCCAATACTGATGCCCAGTCCCCCTGTCCCCATCAGCCCGCTTTTTTTGGTTTCCGAGAAACGCCAGCTTGAATCGGTATTGGTCGCCGCCGTTATCGTCACATTGTTTCCAGCACTGAGCGCAACCTGGTTATCGCCAACCACCTGCGATCCTTTTACCACGATATTATTGCCTGCCGATACAGAGACATTATTGCCGCTTAACAGGGTGCCTTTTTCCTGCGTGGCGCTGTCTTCCTGAATGGTGTGGGTGGTCTTTTTACTCAACAGCCCTTTTTTGGTTTTGGTTTCTTCCCTGTAGGCATAGTCGCTTTCCGTGGCGGTGTTCAGACTGACATCCCGCCCGGCCTGCAAGGCAATATCCTGATTCGCGGTAAGGTCGGCAGCCTGGCTGTTGATATCGCGTCCCGCCACCATGCGGGTGTTACCGCCACTGGCAATCTCCGTGCCCTGCTGGCGGACGGTTTCACTGATAACGGTTTTTTTGCTGCCTTTTTCACTGTTGCCGGAACCGATGGCCGCTGCATCAAGATTGATATCGCGCCCGGCGGTCAGGCCAACGTCTCCGCCAGCGGCCAGCGCGGCGGCCTGGCTGGTAAGATCCTGCCCGGCGGCCAGCGTCAGATTATTTCCCGCTGTGAGGGTCGTCTGGTTAAGCTTTGTGACGGAAGATTCACTATTTCCAGCACGATCTTCAGTGCTGTTAACCACTGATAGCAGTTTTAAATCACCGCCAGCTGACAGTGAGGCATTTTTATCAGCAGAAATGTTACTGGCTTTTACGGTTAAATCCTGGCCTGAATGAACAGTAAGCGTCCCTCCAGCTTCAATCGTACTGGCGACACTGTTGATACTCTTAAAATCACGCCATCCATCATTGAAAAGGGTATTATTTTCATTAGCAAGTATCGCTACATTACCGGCTGCATTTATTGCAGCATTTCCCCCCGCGTTAATATCAGCACCATGAATATTAATGTCTTTACCTGCATTTAATACAAGGTTATCCAAAGAAAGGATGGATGATTTTTCGCCTTGTTCGGTTAACGAAGAAACACTTAATTTTGAGCTATTATCGATTTGAGAGGTTAACGTTAGATTATTAATACTGCCATTCAGGCTTTCGAGAGAAACCTGCTTACCACTAATAGCAGCGCCAATATTATTTATATCGCCAAGTGAGCTCAGTTTTAAGTCACCAGCCGCTTTAATCAATGAAGCATTAAGGTTATTAATATCATTCTGACTGTTAATAGTAGCGCGTTCCTGCGCTATCACTGTGCTCCCGTTGTTAGTGACGCTTCCACCTTCAATTGTTACTGTCTTACCCGCGATAATACTGCCATTGTTAATATTAGTATCGCTGGCGACAAGATAAAGTTTTGGCACCAGCACGGTTTCACCGTTGATGGTTGCTGCCTCCCACCAAATAATACTCTGATTCAGGGACGCTATTTGCGCGGTACTTAGCGTCACACCCATTGTAAGATTGAGTGACTGCTGTGCTGTTGCGGCGTTATCCATCAGATATTTCATTTGCTCAAGATCGGAACCCAGACCATTGATATAACGGTTGCCGGTCTGACTGAGCACAGCATTACTGACATAGCGTGTATCAAAAGCGGCATCCCCCAATACCCGGTAATCATAGTCAGGTTTAAGGTTAAGGCGATCGAGAAGGTAAGACGATCCGAGGAACGTGGTGATATCAGTGTACTGCTGACGGGTTTCCTGAGGTGCAGTGCCTGGTTGTTTATCCAGAAGCGCGTTGAGGTCGCTAAACAGGTTGGTGTTGAGCTGTCCCAGTTCGTTAATTTTCGGATTGATAACGATCAGGTAACGGCTTTTAAGATCGGTAGAGGCTGTAAAATAGCCATTGCTGCTTTGAGGTAAAGGATAAGCACTGGTATCAACAGAAGAATAATGTAACGTATTGCTGTCACGCTGATAAGCCGTAAAAGGATTGGTCCCCAGCGCTGTGGTTCCTCCTACTCCAGATAATTGAATGGCATCCGATTTATAGGCGTTAAGCAGTGTATTTTGTAACCCATTACCGTCAAGGCTGATACCACCGTTTACCTGCTGCAGAGCATTATTTATATTATTGCGCCAGTCAGGGCTGCCAGGCGCAACTGAGCTGACATTGACAGGCTCCAGACGCGTGACCCCACCAGAAATCGACTGCTGGAGCAAGGTATTAAGACCGGGAGACGAAAGCGTTGGCGTTATAGTACCACGCACGTCCTGAGATTCACTATTATTAAGAACAGTATTAAATCGGGTACTGAGGTTGCCATTAGACTGGATCACACCACGAATAGTCGATGCCTGTTCAGTACGGTAAGTATCTGTCGCAACGTAAGTGACCGTTCCTTTTAAACTTGCACTTTTACCATTATAAGTATAGTGATTCCCCCCCGTTGCTTTCAGCCCATCAATACTATTTGCCACAAATGAAGAGTTGGTGTTTTTTAGCGAGTCATAGCTACTGTATGTCGTTGACGGATTAAAAATACGCCATACCGCTTGTGTGCCAGACAAATAAGACTGATTGTTCAATACCCCACCGGAGAGGGAAAGATCCTGTCCGGCAAGAATATAACTGCCCAAATTGTCCAGCTGATTTGCATTACCTGTCAGGTTTCTACCAGATGATATTCTACCGGCCTGCCCCGTAACAGTCGTGCTTGAAGTGGTACGTGCAACAAGTATTTCTTTACTTTGATTCAGATTTAAAGGAACAGGAGTCACTGACCAGCCAAGGCTAATAATCGGCGGTGCAGGTGTATATATCTCTGTAAAATAGTATTTAAGCTCTCCAGATTCAAAGAGTTCCAACGGCAGCTCCACACTTCCAGGCGCAACAGATCCATAGCCAGTAGCCACATTCTCCGTGGTGGTTTGCCCAATGTTTACAGATTCCCACTGATTCAACAAATGCGCGGTATTAATAATAATATCGCCGCCCTGGGTCTCAATGGTCCCGGAGGTATTAATCACTTCACCATTGGCATTGCCCGCCGCGTCACGCTGCATCCACAGGCTGTTGCCCGCCAGAATATCACCGCGCTGATTGCGGATGCTGTCGGCGAGCAGGGAGAGATTCTGAGCGGCATAGAGCAGCGCGGTGTTAACGATGCTTCCCGGCGCGGTGATGGTCAGACTGCCGCGCGTGCCGGTAAAGCCGTCGAGGGTAACATCGCTGCGGCTGTTCAGCGCAACGTTGCCGCCGCCCTGCAAACTGCCCGCGGCGTTCATGGCGATGCGGTTAGCGGACAGGCTGCTGTCACCGGTACCGGTGGTCAGCAGACCGTTATTGACCAACTCGCCACCGGCGCTGAGCGTGACAGCCTGCCCCTGAAGGGTTCCCCGGTTTTCCAGCGTACCGTTGGTGCTGATGGTCAGACGGTTGCCCGCCGCCAACGCGCTGCGGGCAACAAAACCGTTTGCCACGTTCAGCGTGGCATCACCCAGCGCCACCAGCTGGCCCAACAGGTCGAATCCGTTGGTTACCAGCGTCATAGTGCCCGCGCTGAATAACCGACCTGTCGCCTGCTGGTTCACCTGCGCGGCGTTAATGTTCAGCTGGCCAGTGCCCAGCACCGTGCCGCTGTTGTTCAGTTGCTGATAATTCACCGTCAGGTTAGCGCCCTGGGTCATTGCCTGATTCTGCAACACAGTACCGGTCAGCGTGCCCTGCTGGTCAGCCAGCAAGGTGCCGTTATTACTGGTGTTTGCAGCGTTCAGCACCAGTTGCCCTGCCTGAAGCCAGCCGCTGTTCAAGAGCTGTGCCGTGGTAAAGGTCAGTTCGCCGGCGGAAAGCACCCTGCCACCGTTGCTGGCAAGCCCGCTGGCCGTTATCCGGCTGGTGCCCCCCTGGATCAGGCCGTTGTTGTAAAGTTCTGGCGTGGTCAGGGTCAGTATAGTGCCGCCGAGCAGCGTGCCGTTGCCGTTATTGGTCAGCCGCCCACGGGTGGAGAGCAGCAGAATATTGTCGCCCTGCAAACGTCCGTTGTTATCCAGCGTGCCGGTGGTGACCTCCAGCTCGCCCCCCTGCACACGACCGGCGTTATTCACCGTTGCCGACTGTACGCTCAGTTTTCCGGCGCTGAGCAGGGTTTTATCCTGCTGCTGGATCAGTGCGCCGTTAAGCTGCACGGTCAGCCCGTCCACCCCGGTGATATCGCCGTTATTGTTCAGCGTATCGCCGGTTAAGGTCAGATTTCTGGCTATCCACTGTCCCTGGTTGCTCAGCGACAGCGCGTGTAACGCCGCCGTGCCGTTAGCAGAGATTTTGCTGCCTGCCGCCGCGTCAAGGCTGTCACTCAGGTTAAGTTGCAGCGCGTCGGCACTCTGAATGGTGCCATTATTAGTCAGTCGCCCGGCCTCCAGCAGAATTTGCTGTCCCTGCCAGACGCCGTTATTGGTCAGCGTATTGCCGCTGATATTCAGCGTGCCCTGGGTCAGCAGTTGCCCACCGGCGTTGTTAATCAGTTCCCGCATGGGCGTTGCCAGCAGCGTTCTGAAACGGCTGACCTGCGGTGCCGCAGCAAAGGTCAGGGATTGCAGGCCAATCAGGCTGCCCTGGTTGGTGACGCTGGCAGGCCGGACAGTCAGGGTATCTCCCTGCACAGTCCCGCTGTTATTCAGGGTGCTGCCGCTCAATACGGCGGCCTTTTCCGCCAGCATCGAGCCGCTGTTCAGCAGACTGACCGCGCTGATTTGCATATCGCCCTGGCTGAGCAGCGCGCCACCGTTATTCAGGGTACCGGCAATACTGGCCGTCAGCGAAGCACTGCCAAGCAGGGAGCCGGAATGCTGCCAGCTGTCCGCGATGACCTGTGCTGTGCCGCCCTGCACAACACCGGCGGTGTTAAGTGCAGAGGCGTTCAGCAGCAGATCGCCACCGCTTAACGTTTTGCCGTCGGCGGTCTGGGTAAGCCCGTCCTCTGCCTGTGCCGTCAGCGTGCTGTTGCCCTGCCATAACCCGCTGTTAATCAGCTGTGCGCCGCTCAGTTCCAGGCCGTCCGCGATGATTTTTCCGCTGTTCAGCAGCCGGCCAGCCGTAAGGCTGGCGTTGCCGCCGCTGAGCTGGCTACCCGCGTTATCCAGCACGCCATCGGTCCGGCCTTCCAGCCCGGTGGTGCCGTTAAGGCTGCCGGTATTTTTTAACGACGCGAACTGATAAGAAAGATTATCTCCCTGCCAGATCCCGGCATTGCTGGCATCGGTGCCCTGAAGGACCAGTGCGCCACCGGTCAGTAACTGACCGCCAGTCAGCGTTTCCAGCTGGCGAAAATTCGCCGTAATTGCCGTACCCCCCTGCATCAGCCCGTGGTTTTGCAGCCTCTCGCCAGCCGTCCGAAGGCGTTGTCCGGCAATAATGCCCGCGTTGGTTATCGCCTGCGCATGAATATCCGCCAGCTCCTGCGCCAACAGCCGGCCCGTGCTGCCGTTTGTCAAGGTTCCGCTCAGATCGGCGCTCAGGGTGCGGGCGGTTATCTGACCGTCATTGCC
The DNA here is from genome assembly GCF_003846135.1 of Erwinia psidii. Lineage (GTDB taxonomy): Bacteria > Pseudomonadota > Gammaproteobacteria > Enterobacterales > Enterobacteriaceae > Erwinia > Erwinia psidii. Next base: position 134,299 of record NZ_RHHM01000010.1, on the reverse strand, counting down.
GACGTCGCCGCCGCTGATGCTGAGCGTATCCGCTACCTGAATTAAACCCTCGTTGCTGAGCTGGTCAGGTTGCAGTACCAGTGAGCCGCCGCTGATGATCTGGCCGTCAGCCTGATTGACGATCAGCGGACTGTTCAGGGTCAGCACGCCGTTACCCTGTAACAAACCGCGGTTGACCAGCTGCGGCACGGTGATGGCCAGACTGTCGGCCGCCAGGGTTCCTGCGTTGTTCAGCGCGCTTGCCTGTAAATTCATGGTGTGCTGACTGAGCAAGATGCCGCTGTTCAGCAACTGGCCGGTAACGGTGGCAGCAAGATCCGTGGTGGTACGTGTACTGCCTGCGTTCTGCCAGTGTTGTGCATTGATCGTGGCGTCGGAGGCCTGGACAGTCCCCTGATTATTCAGCGTCTCAGCGCGGAGATCGAGGCTGGCTGCCGTTTGCAGCTGTCCGCCAGAGGCATTAATCACCTCCCCCCCCGCCACCGTCAGCGCGTCGTTACCCTGAATCACCCCGCTGTTACGCAGATCGCCCTGAAATGCCAGTACCTTCGCCATCAGCAGCCCGTCGTTGCTGGCGGCGTCAGTCTGTACCTGCACGGCGTTTTGTCCAAGGATCCTGCCGCTGTTATTAAGATTTTTCGCCGCCAGCGTGGCGTTTTCCACGCTCAGGGCGTTACCGCTGTTGCGCCAGTCATCTGCCGATAAAGTAAGCTGGTTACCCTGTAGCAATCCCGCGTTATCCAGTTGTCCGGCTTTGACGGAAAGCTGGCCCGCAGTGAGGAGTTCACCGGACTGCGCGTTACCGAGCGTGCCGACCTGCAGGTTCAGACTGTCACTGCCCTGCAAACGGCCGCTGTTATCCACCGTACCGCCCTTCACCGTCAGCCGGTCCGCCGCGATCAGTCCGCCGTTGATCAGTTGCGTGTTCCCCAACTGCACCGCCTGTGTCGCCAGCAGTTTGCCACCAGCAAGATTGTTTAACAGGGCACTGGTGGCAGTCAGCGAGGCGGCGTTGATTTCACCCGCGTTAGTGAGACGAAAGCCATTGAGCTGTAACGTACCGGCAGCGGTGAGCAGACCATCGTTGCTGAAATCAGGCAGGTCCAGGTCCAGATCGCCTGCGGTGGCAATGCTACCGGACTGCCGGTTAGCCAGCGTCCGGCTTAACAGTGTCAGCTGTCGGTCGCCCTGCACCAGCCCGCGGTTGTCTATCGCCGTCGCACTGAGAGAAAGCTGCGGGGCAGCGAGGCGTCCACTGTTGTTCAGCGTCCCGGCTGAGACCTGCATCTGCGTTCCGGCGGTCAGCACCCCGCCGTTGTTAAGGCTGTCTGTCGCCAGCAATGACACCGTGTTACCACTGGCCGTGCCGCTGTTGCTCAGCTGTGCCGCTTTGATCTGTAACTGATTTTCAGCCACCAGTGAACCAGGGTTATCCACCGTATCGCTGGCGACGATGGCAATATCCCGGGCGTTGCTGTTGCCGGTGAGGGAGAGCTGGCCGGCGGAAACGGCCAGTTGCTGGCGGGCTATCTGCATACCCGCCAACACCGCCCGGCCAGCGTACAGCGCTATATTTTGCCCCTGCAGGTGCGCGCTGGCACCAGTGCGCAGCGTGTCACTGCGGCTATTTAGCTGGCCGTCAGCACTCAGCGTGCCATCAATATCGGCGCTTTTATTTACCTGTAACGACAGGTCGCCTTTACTGAACGTCCCGGCATCCTGTCCGCTGGTCAGGCTGTCGCTGGCCAGCATCATGCCGGTTCCCGCAGAAAAGGTGCCGTCCTGCATCAGTTCACCGGTAATGACGGACAGCGTGCCATCGGTCAGCACATTCCCTCCTGCGGCGTTACTGATGCGATCGCGGTAGATCAACGTCATATCACCGGCGGCATCCAGCGTCCCGGTCTGGTCAAGGGTGTTTCCTTTCAGCATCAGGCTGCCGTTGCTGCGGAGCGTACCGCCGTTACGCAATGCATCACTGTTCAGCGTGACGCCATTCCCCTGCAAGGTGTCCAGGTTTTCCAGGCTGTTGCCGATGACATCGAAGCGGTCACCGGCAAGCATGGTGCCGCCGTTACGCAGTGCATCCCCTTTCAGCGTGACGCGGTTTCCCTGCAGGGTGCCCAGGTTTTCCAGGCTGTTGCCGGTGACGTCGAGGCTGTCACTGGCCAGTACCGTGCCGCCGTTTTGCAATGTATCACTGTTCAGGGTGACGGCGTTTCCCTGTAAGGTGCCGAGGTTATTCAGGCGGCTGCCGGTGACGTTGAGGCCATCTCTGGCCAGCACCATGCTGCCGTTTTGCAATGTATCCGCGTTCAGGGTGACGGTGTTTCCCTGTAAGGTCCCCTGGTTATCGAGGCTGTTGCCGGTGACATCAAGTCTGTCACTGGCCAGTACCGTGCCAGCGTTGCGCAATGTATCGCCTTTCAGCGCGACGCCGTTTCCCTGCACAGCCCCCTGGTTATCAAGGCTGCCGGTGGCCTCAAGGCGACCGCTGGCCAGCAGCGTACCGCTGTTGCCGATGGCGGCGGCATTCAGTACCAGATGATTACCAGCGTTAAGCTGACCGGCATTATTCAACTGGCGAGTCGCTTGCATGGTGATATCACCCGCCGCACCGATTTTGCTTGCGCCGTCGGCGTTCAGGTCACCGGCGCTCAGGGCCAGCGACTCACCCGCGGTCAGCTGGCTGGCAGCCAGTTGCAAAGCCTGTCCGCTCTGTATCGTTACCCCTTTGTCACCGGCAAGCCTGGCATTATTCAGGGCAATATCGTTGCTGGCAGAGAGGGTCACCGGCCCGGCAGACTGGTGATCGCCACTCAGCGCGATATGTTGTGCGGTGGCGGTCAGCGCACCACTGCTCTGACTGTCATGCACCGCCAGTCGCCCTTTGGCATCCAGCACAATATCACCCTGTCTGGCCAGCAGAGTGCCGAGATTAACACCCACGCCATTTTCACTGGACACCAGATGAATACGGTTAGCGTACATGCCGCCCAACGCGCCGGTGTCCACTGCCACCGAGGGGAGCGCGCCCTCACCGGCGATCGGCGTGACCGAGCCATCCTGCCCAACCCGGTTAGCCCCCGCCGTTACGGCAAGATCTTTCGCGTGGATCCCGGCGTTGATCTCCACGGCGCGCGCCACAATCGCCACCGCGTCAGCTTTACTGCCGTCCAGGCCCTGCCCCTCAACGATGATTGAGCCTTTGGTCACCTCCAGCGCGGCAAGGTTTCCGCCGGCATCCAGCTGCGGTTTTCCGGTGGTGAGCGTGACATTCGGCGTGTTGATAAAGCCGCAGCCGTTACAGGTAATACCGTAAGGGTTGGCGACCATCACCCTGGCCGCCTTGCCCGCCACTTCGGTATATCCCTGGAGCTGGGAACGATTCGCCCCAACCACCTCGTTAACGATCGCGCGGGCTTCCTGTCCGGCTTTCAGATTGGTGTTGTTCTGGACCAGACCACCCAGCTGCGTCAACGTCAGCTGGCTGGTAGCATTGTTGAGGATCACCCCTTCAGTACCGACGTTGTATTGCTGATACTGATTATGGGAGATCCCTGCCTGATTGGGCGTGGCAATGTTAACCATCGGTACGCCGTTGCCAGCCGCATCGACTTTGGAGCCGGGTGTCACCGGGGTGATTTGTGCCGCCACGGCGGGCAGCATGGGCTGCACGGCAACCAGATAACAGATAAGGTAACTCAACAGGCGACGTGCAGCGGGGACGGGCTGACGATTTTCCATAATCATTTTCTCTTAAAAGACCAGCCCGACCCGGGCATAGACAGTGACACGATCCGGTTGCAGATAGCCGGGATAACTGAGCGGCACCGCAAGGGTGTACTGGGTGTAAATATGTTGATTGCGGGTGGCCAGCCCGACGGCACTGCCCCACAGGGTGCCGGTGAACCCGCTGTTCTGCGCATCGCTTTTCAGCCAGCCCCCATCCGCCGCCGCAAGGGCGCTGACGTTTCCCAGCCACGGCAGCGTAAACAGGGTGTAATTCAGTTCGTTACGCAGGTATCCCCCCGCATCGGCGGACAGATATTGTTCTTTGTAGCCACGTACCGAGCTTTCGCCCCCCAGCGTCAGGCGTTCACTGCTATACAGACGATCGGGTGACCACTGGGCATAGAAGCTGCTGAGCCACCACAGGCGGCTGGTCAGCGGCCGCTGATAGCTACCGGTGAGGCTCCATTTACGAAAACTGGCTTTGGGTAGATCGCCGTTTTTACTCTGGTCACTCTCTGCGTCGAACCAGGGCATACCACGACTGAACGTCGGGTTGAGTGTGGCCACCCCCCCGGCGATTTTCTGGGTGTGATTCAGACCGACCTGCAGGCTGGTCATTTTACGACTGCTGCTTTGTAACAGCGCACTGTTGAGGTAGTTATGGCTGACGTAGTGATTCAGGCCAACGTCCAGGCCGGTTTTGATATCACCGTTGCGAAAAAGTACCCAGGAGCCGTTAAGGCGATGTGCACGGTTATTACCATTGCTCAGCCAGGTGAAATCATCGCTGACAAAGCTGCGGCGATAGTTGCTCCAGCTGTAGCTGTAATCCAGCAGGCCGTAACCATAAGGCACACTGACGCCGGCCTGGAGGTTTTGCGCATCATGCCACGGGCTGAAGGCGCTGCTTCGGCCCCCGCTCAGCGTCCAGCGGTCCGCCACGCCCAGCAGATTATTCGCAGTAAGTGACCCTGTCACCTGTCCGGTGCCGGTGCTACGCTGGCCGCTGTTATCAAATCCGAGGGTGACGCCAACAGGAAATTCCGGTTTGCCGGTCAGATTAATAATGGAATAACCGGCATGCGTGGCGGGCTGAATATCGATCTGAACCGGCGTGGTACGCACGCGGTTAATCTGTTCCATTCCCTGCTCAATATCACGCAGGTTGAGAATGCTGCCTGTTACGCCGGGGAAGACCGTCCGCAACATCAGCGACGCTTTCCCCTCCAGATGAATGGCTTCCACTTTTCCTTCCAGTACCTGCACGGTCAGTGTGCCGGAGGATAAATCCTGCTCGGTTAAAAATGCCCGGCTGGTGATATAGCCGCGTTGCATATACCAGTTGGAAATGCGGTTTACCAGCGCATTAATACTGGCCAGATTCAGGCAGCGATGAAGATAAGGGGCTGCCAGCCGTTGTTGCTGTCGGGGAGAAAGTAATGTGGCGTTGTGAACAGCAATCTGGTTGATGACAAAACAGGGACCAGGCTGGCCGGCAGCCTCAACCGGTCTGCCCGGCGGCGAGACCGCCTGCCAGATTGCGTCGCGTTGCTGCTGGTCCTGTTGCAGACGCTGCTGCTGCTGTTGCTGAATAAAATCACGGTCCGCTGGGGTTAACGGTGCGGCGACGGTATTAAAAATTATCAGACTGGCGCACAGTGCCAGAGACTTCCCTGTTTGAGATATCATAATGAAATAATTTAAGTTTTTTATTGTAAGGATTTCGTAAGTTCTGGTGGCGAGGATATCAGACAAATAACCGGATAGTTCTGATGGTCAATAAATAATGAGATGTTCTTATCAATCGCTTTTAGTACAGGATTAATTCTGTCGCAAAGGTAAATGCAGAGCATTCTGCGGTGAGTGCGCGAGGGTAATAGCGGATTTCTTTTACTTCAGTGTATTGAACAACCGTTTCACAGAATAACCATACCTGCATTCAGTCGCCCTCAGCTCAGACGGTTTGCCCGCAACAGGCAAAATCGGGGCTCCGGTTAGCTAATAAGCGGGTTCAGCGCCAGAAAACAACCGGGCACAGAGACGGCAATCGCCACCATAAGGGATGTGAAAATGACGGCTTCTGAAACAGTATCCCGCCCTGCTTCACCGGTAAGCCCTCGTAGCGGGTTATTATTTAATGGCCCCACCGGAGGGTTGCGCTGTTCGGTCAGCCTTTTTTACCGGCGGCCCTGATTAATGCATTCACCACTATCACGGGCGTTAATATCTGAGGTAATACCTCCGGCTGGCCGCCATCTGCGGGATAAACCACATACAGCGGTAGTCCTCCCTGCCCGAACTGACTGAGCGCATCTTCCACATCGGGATTAAATTTAGTCGAGTCGGCCACCATATAGCGGGTGCCGGTCTTCGCCAGCGCCTCTTGCACCGCCGGAGTGGAAAGCGAGGTTCGCTCATTGACCTGGCAGGTTATGCACCATGACGCGGTAAAATTCACAAAAATGGGCCTGTCATCCCTACGCGCTTGCTGCACGTTCTGCGGCGTCCAGTTAATCCGGGTGATGCTTTCCTCACGGGCTGGCGCGGCGGGATGCATGACTGTCGGCAGCGGCACCACAATGGCGACGATAAGCAGCAGTACGACGGCAGCCGTGAGACGATATCCTTTACCGACGATGCGCCGTTGCTGGGCGATGCCGTACAGCCAGGCCGCAAAACCTGCTACCACGGAACAGACCAGTAATGTGCCAAGTGCCGTGGTCCCTGCCTGCTGTGCCAGTACCCAGACCAGCCACGCCCAGGCGGCCAGCATCGGAAAAGCCAGCGCCTGCTTCAGCACCGCCATCCAGCTGCCGGGGCGCGGTAACCGGTTCGCCAGCGCCGGATACAGGGACAACAGGGTAAAAGGCGCGGCAAATCCCAGTGCCAGTGAGAAAAATACCGCCAGCGCCACCGCCGGAGGTTGTAACAGGGCATAACCGACAGCGCTGGCCATAAAGGGCGCTGAGCATGGCGTGGCAATCACGATGGCCAGCGCGCCGGTCAGCGCTGAACGAACAAAGGCCCCTTTGCCGCCGTTTATTTCACCGACGCGCTGTAGCGACAGTCCCACTTCGAATACGCCCAGCAAATTGAGTGCTGAAGCCAGAATAACCAGCGCCAGAATAGCAATCACCAGCGGTGACTGAAGCTGAAATCCCCATCCCACGGCGGCTCCACCCGCACGGGCTGTCAGCAGTATGCCGGCCAGCATCATCATACTGACCAGCACCCCCAGCAAAAAGCCCAGCCCTTCACGACGGGCGCGGTTCTGCTGGCCCTGATGACGCAGTAAGCCAATCGCCTTAAGGGAAACAACCGGAAAAACGCACGGCATAAGGTTAAGAATAATGCCGCCGGCAAAGGCGGCCAACAGGGCTGTCAACATGGCTGACCTCGCCGGGAGTTAATGGGCCACCGGATGTGACTGATGCCAGGCTTTCACCGCGTCAAGCGCCTTCTGAATGTGGCTGTCAGGATTGCGATCGGTGTAACTGAGCAGGATGCTGTGGTCCGGGGCGATAACAAAGGAGGTGCGCTCAGAGAGGGTTTTGCCTTTCATCTGCATGGTGGTCTGGTACTGCGCCGCGACCTTCGCGCCCGGATCGGCGGCAACGGCAAATTTATTGCGACATTCCAGCTTCGAGAAATCACTCACCTGATCGGTGTTGCCCGCGGTCACGCCAACCACAGTCGCGCCGTTTTTGTTGAAGCTGTCAGTGGCCTCGGCAAAATCATGCGCTTCAAGGGTACAGCCCGCGCTGAAGGCAGCCGGAAAAAAATAGAGCACTACCGGCCCTTTTTGCAGTGCCTGTTGCAGTGAGAAGGTGACTGGTTTTCCACCCAGCGCGCCCTGCAGTTCAAAATCAGGGGCTTTGGCACCCACAGGCAGCGCCGCCTGTGCACTAAACGCGCCAGCGGTCAGGATGAGGGTTGCGGCCAGGGTGAAGGTACTCAGGATATTTTTCATCGCGTGCTCCAGTGCCGGAAATTGATTTATGGAGCCAGTTTAATGCAGGTTGCGAAAAGTTGCCTGACAGCACGCTTAATTTATGCCGCGGTGAACCTGCGTTGCTGATTATTCAGTTCAGCGATGCACACCCACCCGGCTGTATGGGTGTGGCGGTCAGCGTTAGCGGCGAGAAAAAGCGGCCGCTGTTTATGCTGCCGTCAGCCTGGGTTGACGATTATTCCACTCAGCGATGCACACCCACCCGGCTGTATGGGTGTGGCGGTCAGCGTTAGCGGCGAGAAAAAGCAGCGGCTTTTCGCCCCGCAAGCATGCCAAAGATAATAATGTCGGCCACCGCATTACCGCCGATCCGGTTAGCGCCGTGAATGCCGCCCACCACTTCCCCCGCGGCCCAGGCTCCCGGGATTATCTGCTGTTGTGCATCCAGCACCGCAGTATCGGTATTCACCGTAACGCCACCCATGGTGTGATGGACCCCCGGTGCCACGCGAATAGCATAAAACGGTGCCTGTTTCAGTGGGTGGCGCATCGCCGTTTTACGGCCAAAGTCCTCATCCAGCTGGTTTTCCACAAAGAGATTGTAACGTTCCAGTGAGGCCAGTAATGCATGAAAATCCATATTGAGCTTCACCGCCAGTTCCTGTGGTGACGGCGCGCTGAGCACAAATCCTTTGGCGATATATTCATCAGCCGCTTTGTTATTGCGCCGCACTTCATCGTCAAAAATAACCCAGGCACTTTTTTCCGCTAGCGCAATAATGGCCGCCGAAACCTTGTCGCGGGTTTCCATTTCATTGTAAAAGCGCAGGCCCGCCTGGCTGACCAGAATCGCCCCTCCGCCACGAATAGCCTCTGAAATCAGATAGGAAGTGGTTTGCTCAACGGTCGGATGGATTTGGATCTCCGCCATGTCCACGCTACCCGCGCCAATTTTTTGTAGCAGGGCAATACCGCTGCCGGTCGCCCCTTTATGGTTAGTGGTGACAAAGCCTTCCAGCTCTGGCCGGTAGCTGACCACCATCTCGCGGTTGGCACTGAATCCGCCGGTGGCAACGATCACGCTTTTGGCATTCAGCACCCGGCTGTCGTTGTATTCATCCACCACGCGAACGCCGCTTACCGCGCCATTTTCAAACAGAATGTCATCCACTGAGGTTTCCAGCAGCACATCAATATTACGTTGGTTAATATTCTTCACCAATCCGCTTATCAGAAAGCCACCAACCGCTGAGTGGTCAGCAGGACGATGGGTGCGCTCAATACTCATACCACCAGTGATAGTCAGCGAGTTCAGTGCTATCCCTTTTGCCGCCAGCCACTCCACGGCGTCCGGGGCAAGGTCAACAAAGGTCTGCAACAGCGCCGGGTTATTTTTAAATTTTCCGCCTTTCAGTGTTTCGCTGTAGAACAGGTCCTTACTGTCCTCAATGCCTTTTAGTTGCTGGAAGCGGGTTTCTGCCGCGTTCATTCCCACCGACGCCTTGATGGTGTTGCCACCGATGGTCGGCATTTTTTCAATGATCGCCACATGCGCCCCCTCATCATGGGCCTGAATGGCCGCGGCAAGGCCGGCACCGCCGCTGCCGATAACCACCACATCAAAGCGCTGGGGCGCCTGCGGATTACCGCCCTCTTCAATGACATGCTCTTTACTGGAGGTGGTCAGCGCGCGGGAGACCGCTTTTTTCAGCGCCTCACTCTGGGTGGTGGCCCCGGTAATTGCATCGACGTGCGGGCTGTTGGCTACCAGGATGCGCGAACGCAGGCTGTCAAAGGTGGTGGTGAAATCGACGTCAAGTGAGTCATCGGGCACCAGGCTGATATCGGTGATACGATCGGTGTCCAGGGTCACGTTGATTTTCAGCTTGAGCGCCTCGGATTCGACCTTTTCCTGCCAGACGCCCGCTTTGTATTTTCGCCCGCTGACGCTGGTATCACGGATCATCGCATCGACCAGCGAGAAGCGCCACAGCGGCTCCGGTATTTTCAGAGCTTCACGCTGATTGCTGTCGATAAACAATTCAAGGTGGTGATTGTTGATAATACGATCGGCCCAGTCAGGATAAGCAATACAGGCCTTACCCACCGCCACCAGATCAAAGCCCTGCTTCAGTGCGTTTTCCGCATCCGCCTTATTCACCACGCCCCCGACACCGATCACCGGCACTTTCGCCAGCACCGGCGAGCGCATCGCCAGAAATCTGGCGATCAGCGGGGTGGGATCGTCAGTATCCACAATCGAAGACCGCAACAGTTGTCCCACGGAAAAATGCACATAGTCCAGTCCCTGCGCCGCAAGCTTCTCCAGCAGAAAGAGCGTGTCCTCAAAGCAAATGCCGGGAACTTCAAGTTCTTCCGGCGAAAAACGATAGCCAATAATAAAACCATCGTGGGCAAAACGTGCCGCCATTTTCTGTGTGATGTCCAACACCGCCAGCGGAAAGGCGGTGCGTTTTTCACGGCTGCCGCCCCATTTGTCCTCGCGCTGGTTGGAGTTAGGCGAATAGAATTGCTGGATCAGGTAAGTATTGGCACCGTGAATTTCTACGCCGTCAAAGCCGGCCTTAATGGCACGGTTAACCGCATCGCCAAATTTCGTCACCATCACCTCGACCTCTTCCGCCGTCAGCGCCTGCGGCGTGGTGGCCCCGTCACGGGGAGCCGCGATGGCGCTCGGCGCAACCGGCGTTCTGCCACCAATCAGTTCCGGCTCCACCATCCTGCCACCGTGATAAATTTGCAGGATGGCCGTCGACCCTTCTGACTTAATCGCCTCAGCAATTCTGCCAAGGCCCGGAATTTTGTTGTCGCTGTCAATGCCAATGGCCCCAGGAAACGCAGGACCTTTGGGGTCGATAAAGCAGCATTCAACAATAACCGTTCCGATGCTGCCCGCTCTGGCACGGTAATATTCCACCAGTTCACTGGTTACAGAACCATCATGAAAGCCGGTACAGGTAGTCATGGGAGCCATCAGAAGGCGGTTTTTCAGTACCGCCCCGCCGGGCAGGGTAAGCGGATTCAGAATCGGTGTCAGCGTATTCATGTCAGGGCAACTCCATATGTAGAGGTTATAAACGCTCTGGCGGACAATTTATTGTTGGCTGAATTAGCGCTCCGGTATTTGTTACAATTAAAGACATAGTATCTTTTCGACAGACAAATGTTCGTCGGCAATATGATCTTCATCTTGCAAAAGTGGCAGATTGATAAACAGCAAATATTATTTACCCATAAAGTGTCAACTATTGATTTCCAAAAATCAACCATAAAGCGCCACAAATTAAAACTATCAAAATCATAAAGATAGCAACATTATTTGGCATCTGCTGGAATTTACTCTACAGTATCAGACTTTATGGTTGTAACGGATATCAATTGCCTGTGTTAATTCCTGACTCGCTGAAAGCCACACTAAAACGTGGCCAGAAAATGTCCTGTTTTTATTCTGAAAAACGGCTTTTCCTTATTTTCGCTACCGGCACAGCATCTGTTTTTATGTAAAAAATTAAGCAGGTTAATTTATTTTGCTGCCATTTTTAAACAGAGTGAAAATAACCATGCCGGTTGCACGGCACAATCCAGTGCCAGTGTTGGCTGGCGTAATTACCCCCATGCTGGCCCCAAAAAGCACGATGAAACCATCGCCCTGAGACGCCACTCCGGGCGAAAGTAGCGGCGGACGGTGCCCCGACAGGACCCACTCCCCGCCCTGGCTTTTCACCGCGTTATTAACTGGTCAGGAAACAATGGAATCAATTTGCGATGAGTGAATCCCAGAGTGCGGCTCCTGCTCCGGCGAGCCAGATGAAACACCTGATAATGCTGTTACTGCCCGTGGTGGTGACCATTCTGCTGTTACTGTTGCCAGTTCCCGCCGGGCTGGAACCCTATGCGTGGCACTTTTTTGCCGTGTTTGTCGGGGTGATTATCGGCCTGATTTTTGAACCACTACCGGGCGCGGTTATCGGTCTGACCGGGGTGGTTGCGATTGCGCTGTTCAGCCAGTGGTTACTGTTCAGTCCGACGGAGATGGCAAATCCCCGGTTTAACATACCCACGGAGGCGTTTAAATGGGCGGTGAGTGGCTTCGGTAATTCAACGGTATGGCTGATTTTTGGTGCTTTCATGTTTGCAGCCGGTTATGACAAAACCCGGTTTGGTCGCAGACTGGCATTAATTCTGGTGAAATATCTCGGGCGACGCAGCCTTACGCTGGGCTATGCCATCACCTTTGCCGACCTGCTGTTAGCACCGTTCACGCCCTCCAATACCGCACGCAGCGGCGGCACCATCTATCCTGTTATCGCTAATTTACCGCCGCTGTATGGCTCCAAACCTGACGACCCCAGCGCCCGTAAAATCGGCTCTTATCTGATGTGGGTCGCCATCACCGCCGCCTGTATCACCAGCTCCATGTTTTTATCGGCACTGGCACCAAACCTGTTGGCGCTGGCACTGGTTAAAAGCATTACCGGATTTGAGATAACCTGGGGAACATGGTTTCTCGCCTTTCTGCCGCTTGGTCTGCTGCTGATCCTCACCATGCCTTTGCTGGCATACTGGTTCTATCCACCGGAAGTGAAGGTCAACGATGAAGTGCCACGCTGGGCCAGCAGCGAACTGGAAAAACTGGGGAAACTGTCGCGCAATGAAATTCTGCTGTTGGTTTTTGTCTGTGCGGCACTGCTGATGTGGATTTTTGCGGCCAGCTGGATTGAACCCGCCATGGCCGCGCTGTTGGTGGTTGTGCTGATGCTGTGGACTGGCGTACTGAGCTGGAATGATATCACCAGCAATAAGCCAGCATGGAATACCTTTGCCTGGTTTGCCACCCTGGTGGCACTGGCCGATGGCCTTGCCAGGGTTGGCTTCATTGCCTGGTTGGGTAAAGAAGGGAGCCAGCTCTTGCAGGGCTACGATCCACAGGTTTCTGCCGTGGTACTGTTGATAGCTTTTTTCCTGCTGCACTATCTGTTTGCCAGCACAACGGCACATACCACCGCGTTACTGCCTGCCACACTGACCATTGCCGCATCAATTCCGGGTATCAATATGCCGGTATTTTGTCTGATGATGGTCACTTCGCTCGGCGTAATGGGCATTATCACTCCCTACGGTACTGGCCCCAGTCCTATTTACTATGGCAGTGGATATTTGCCAACCAAAGATTACTGGCGGCTGGGGACTATTTTTGGCGCAATCTTTCTCGGCGGTATGATGCTGATTGCCTATCCGTGGATGGTAATGATGTTCTGAACCCTGTGCATTACGTCACAGACGTGGAGATGCGCACTTTTATACCTCGTCATCGTGCTGATCCTCTCGCAGGATCAGCGCGTAACGTGCAAGCAGCTGCTTTAGCCGTAATTCAATTTTTCCGCGCAATACCGGTGAGGTGTTATTCTTTGCCAGCTTACGCAGTAGCTCTTCTGTGGGTATCAGCTCCTGAACCGGTTGCTGGATGGTCACCACTCTTGCCTTTACTTCAGGCAGTATCACGCACTGCGGATTCGCCTGTTCCATCGCGTCAAGTTCTTCGTTGAGCTTTTGCAGGCGATATCGCGCTGTCTGCCACAACTGCATCTGCTCCTCCGGTAAGGCCATTGCCGCCGCGCTCTGCTGCCAGCTGACATCCGGTCTGAACTGCTGCGGGGTGATCTGCTGAGCAAGCATGGTCATTCGCTGCGCCCTGCCGGGCACAGGCTGCATCAGTTCACAGGCCCATATCACCATTGTGCCAAACAGCACCATCGCAATCATCCCGGCAATGAAACCTCGACTGCGCTCCCAGAAACTCAACGAAACATTGAGCGCCGTTGACGAGGTGAGATCGCGTGGGACGTAGATCAGCGGCGTGTATACATCGGCAGTATGGGAAGGAGGAACAGTTCCGTCGCCTTTTGCCTCATCGTTTTGCTGAAAATCGCGGCGGTCCATCGGCAATTCATGTCCGGGGGGCGCATACCGGCCAATCAAATCACTCACCTGGACTTTAAGCCAGTCAAGCTGTGACAGATGTTTTTGCGCCAGCCTTTCCAGGGTGTCGACATTCTCATCAAGCTGGGATTTTAGCCTGAGCAGCAGAGGAAGATCCTGCTGGCTGAAGTTCAGGGAACGGATCAATTGCTGAATACCGGTACTCAGCCAGGTGACAATCGCCAGCCGGGCAGACAGAGGATGAGGCCACAGCGTAGGCCATTGATACTTCATCATCGCCGTGACGATTTCAAGGCCCTCACACAGCCCCGCCAGACCGGCGCGCCATGCCCTTGCCATGGTGTACCATGCGACGCTTTGCAAATCCATGCCATTACATCGGAACAACGCGATTGACAGTTCCTCCACCCGCTGCCAGTCAATATCTTTGAGGGTGGAATGACTTATTTTTGCTGTTTCACGACGAAGCTCGATAAATTCCGCTACGGCGCGGGGATCGCTTCCCGTATGCAGGATATTTTGTGTTGGTGTGGTCATCATTCAAGTCCTTTTAGGTGATAAACCAATTATATTTTTATCGATACTATCTTCTGCCTGATAAAAACTCAGTCATTGTTTTTTCTAATTTAAATTATTTTTCACCTTATCAGTAAAATAAAAATTTATTATAAACTTCAGGGCTACCAATCACTAAAAAAATCGTAATGATGCTGACATAAAGGCACCAATAATTAAAATAAACAGAAAAGTAACGTGACGTAATAACACCAGGTAATTGGTTTTATTAATTATCAAAACTGAAGAGATTAAATATTAAAAGCCCCCCCCTGAGGCCGGAACAACAGCTGTGCCCTGTTGTTCACCGGGCATATTGGTAAGGTATTCAAAAACGTTTCTGCTTATTAGCAGGCTATCTGGCAATTTTCCATCTGAGATTAACCTCGTTCTGCTGCCGATCTCTGAAAACCCTGGCGGCTTCACACTTCCCGCTGTCCTGGTCACGTTCTGTAAAAAATCGTCTAAAGTTTTTTTACGGTCAATAAGTTACGGATCGCTGAATCCGTTCAGGGAGAATAACCAATGCAAAGAGTCGAAAAACATCAATGGAAAACCGCGCTGGTGCTACCCTTGCTGGTTGCGGCGCTGGCCCAGACTGGCTATGCCACAGCGGCGGATATCCCCCAGCGGATGCTGACGGCTTCACCACAACCGCCCGATATTCTCTTCGGGCCACTGTTTCAGGAAGTACAGGTGGCCAAAATCTTTTCCGATCAGAAAACGTTTGCTGATGCCGTTGCCAAAAGCAATCCTTCCCTGATCGTTGCCGACTGGCAAATGCAAAAAAGCCAGCATGGTTTTGATCTGAAGCGTTTTGTGGCGGCTAATTTTATTCTGCCCGGCGACGGAAAAGCATATCAGCCGCCCGCCGGACAAAGTTTGCGTCAGCATATCAACGGGCTTTGGCCTGTGTTGACCCGTACCGCCCATCAGGCCAGTTCGTGGGATTCGCTGCTGACGCTGCCTGCACCCTATGTGGTACCCGGTGGCCGCTTCCGCGAGGTCTATTACTGGGACAGCTACTTCACTATGCTTGGCCTGGCAGAAAGCGGACACTGGGATCGCGTAGAGAATATGGTGAATAATTTCGCTTTTTTACTGGATAAATATGGCCATATTCCCAATGGCAACCGCAGCTATTACCTCAGCCGTTCACAGCCACCGTTTTTCAGCATGATGGTCGATCTGCTGGCACAGCATCAGGGGGATGAAGTTTACCGTCGCTATCTGCCAGAACTTCGGAAAGAGTACGATTACTGGATGGCTGGCGCTGACGCGCTGAAACCTGGTGAGGCCAGCCAGCGTGCAGTGCGACTGAAGAATGGCACCGTCCTTAACCGTTTCTGGGACGCCCGTGACGTACCACGCACCGAATCCTGGATGGACGATATCGCCACCATGCAGAAAGCGGGCGGACGTAACAAAAACGAACTGTACCGCGATCTGCGTGCCGGTGCCGCCTCCGGCTGGGATTTCAGCTCCCGCTGGTTTGCAAGGCCCGGAGAAATAGCCACCATTCAGACTACCCGTATTCTTCCGGTTGACCTCAACTCACTGCTTTTCCACCTTGAAATGACGCTGGCCCATGCTACTCATCTGACTAAAGATGAGCAGGCCAGCCAGCATTTCACGCAGCTGGCAACAAAGCGTCAGCAGGCCATTAACCGTTATATGTGGGATGAAAAACAGGGCTGGTATGCCGATTATGGCTGGCAGAGTGGCACGGTACGCCCACAGCTGACCGCCGCCACGCTGTTCCCACTCTGGCTGAAAGTGGCAACGCCGCAGCAGGCGGATAAAACGGCTTCTGCCGTGGAAAAACAGCTGCTGAAAGAAGGCGGTTTGGTAACCACCACGGTTAACAATGGCCAGCAGTGGGATGCGCCAAACGGCTGGGCGCCGCTACAGTGGGCCGCCGTCGAGGGGCTGAACAACTACGGCAAACAGGCGCTGGCAAAAGAGATCGGTATACGCTTTCTTAATAACGTACAGGCCACTTACGATAAACAGCACAAGCTGGTGGAAAAATATGTGGTGGACGGTAAAGGGCTGGGCGGCGGTGGCGGCGGAGAGTATCCGTTACAGGATGGTTTTGGCTGGACCAATGGCGTAACGCTGAAGCTGATGGATCTTTACTGCCCTGAAAATGTTGTTTGCAATAACGTCAGCGATATCACCAAAAAGCAGTAGCACAACGTGGCACGAAAGTGCCACGTGTTAAATCCATGTCATTAACAGGTAATTGATATGTAAATCATTACTTGAATCTTCGAATACAAAAGTTAATAATTCTCATTGAGATTATCATTAATCTTTACATTATTATCACTACGCCTCTTTCCACTTCTGTCGGCGTAGGCCAATTCTACCGGCCACACATTTTGTAAGGTAACTGACAATGAGAATGCCGTTTACTCTGAAGCGTTCTGCCCTGCTTTGTTCCATCGCACTGATTTCTCCGGTTCTCTCTTTCGCAGCGGATAACATGATTGTTACCGCACAACCCGATGAAACAGCGACCACACCGACCACCGGTTACAACGCCAAAACCAGCACAGGCGCAATGAAAACCGATCGGCCTTTGATTACTACCGCACAGTCTGTCTCCGTGGTAACCCGCCAGCAGATGGAGGACCAGGGCGCGTTGGATGTCAATCAGGCGCTGAATTACACCGCTGGCGCTTTCACTAATTTCGCCGGGGCTGCCAGCCGCTACGATACCGTTTCACTGCGTGGTTTTCATGGCGGTGACGTGGACAATATTTTCCTCGATGGCCTGCGTCTGATGAGCGATCCAGGCAGCTACAATGTGTTGCAGGTGGATCCATGGTTTCTCGACCGCATCGACGTGATTAAAGGCCCGTCCTCTGCCCTGTATGGTCAGACCGTACCTGGCGGCCTGGTGATGGAAAGCGCCAAACGACCGCAGTTTATTCAGGAAGGCCACTTCCGTGCCTCAACCGGGACCAACAGTACCAACAGCGTGGCGTTTGACTATACCAATGCGATTAACGATCAATGGGCGTTTCGCCTGACCGGAATTACCCGTAACAGTAACACCCAGTACGATCACACAAGGGAAGAGAAATATGCTATCTCCCCTTCCCTGCTGTGGCAGCCAGACGAAGATACCTCTCTTCTGCTGCGGGCTTATTTACAGAAAGATCCCTCCGGCGGCTATCACAGTTCGGTTCCCGGTGACGGCAGCATCACCGAACACAATGGCCGCAAGTTGAGCAGCGGTTTTTACGATGGTGACAGTTCACTGGATCAGTTCAAGCGACGCGAACAGATTTACAGCTATCAATTTTCACACCGTTTCAATGACACCTGGGCTTTTCGCTCCACCGCCAGCTACTCACATTCCGATGTTGATTTGGATCAGGTCTATCAGATTGGCTGGGACAGCAGTAACCCGGACCTGCTGAATCGCTACTACTCCGGTTCACGTTCATCGCTGGATGCGTTCGCCCTTGACAACCAGCTGGAAGCCGACTTTGCCACCGGTGACGTTAATCATAAGATGGTGCTGGGTGCTGAATATCATCAGTACAAAAACGCCCTGAGCGATGCCGGTGACTATGCCAGCCAACTCAATGCCCTGACCGGTGAAGCGGTGGGCACGCAACGAAGCTACACGTTCTATAATTCACAACGTCGTTACTCTCAGGCTGGTGTCTATTTACAGGATGAAATGCAGTGGCAGAAATGGCATTTCAACGTGTCTGGCCGATATGATCGTCTTGTCTCACAGACGGATAATTATGACTATGGCACCAAATACCGTCGACAGGATGACCACGTTAGCGGCCGCGCCGCACTGCTCTATGCCTTTGATAATGGCATTTCACCTTATGTCAGCTACAGTCAGGCCATTACGCCTCAATCCCTGTCTGGTGCGGATGGTAATCTGCTGAAGCCCACCACCTCTGAACAGTATGAAACCGGGGTGAAATATCAGCCGCACGGTACTTCTGACCTCTATTCGCTGGCAGTGTACGATTTGACGCAAAAAGATGTGGGCAACCGCGTTGTGGTCGGGTCCTACTATGAGCCTGCAGGAAAAGTACATTCTCAGGGTATTGAGCTGGAAGCCCATAATCAGCTGACACCGCGTCTGAGTACCGTTGCCAGCTACACCCTTAACCATGTACGTTTTAAAGATGCCGTTGACGGTAATGACGGGCATACGCCTTATGTCACACCGGACTCAATGGCGTCCGCGTGGGCGAAGTATCAGTTTGATTATGGGATAAGTGTTGGCGCCGGTGTGCGCTACATCGGCAAACAGTGGGCCGATAACGAAAATACCACCCGTTTGCCTTCTGCCACCCTGTTTGATGCCTCGGTTCGCGCCGATCTGGGCGCATGGAACAGCAGCCTGAAAGGCGCCTTTGTGCAGCTGAACGCCAATAACCTGACCGACCGTGATTACGTGTCGGCCTGCTACGGTACTGGCTTCTGCTACTGGGGGGCTGAACGTACTCTTATCGCCACCGTTGGTTATGATTTTTAATTTGATCGGTCGGTAAGTAAGCCGCCCGTGGCAGAACAACGCACGGGCGATTACCGTTTGCTTTCGCACCGGGTGAGCGCTTATATGCGCTTTTTATTCATAGTAAACATAAAAAATCACTGAGGATTCAACCGTACCCGGCGTGACCGTGTTCGCCACCTGGTAATAACGTGCGACAAACGGCAGGCGGGTCAGCCCCTGTTGCAGTGGAAAAGAATGGTAAGATCCATCGGTGTGGATGTTCTCACCATTGAACATCAGCTGGATACCCACCCCGCTGGCGGCATTGCTTCCCTCTTCGAGAGCAATCACCGAATTTGCCTCATCAAGGAATCCTGAAACAGGTTGAAAAGCGATATCAATCTTTTTTTCCACTCCGTAGCATTTCTGTAGATCGATATAAAAAGGCACATTCGCTCCGCGAGTGCCAATACCCCTAAACGTTGATGTCGACACGGTTCCCATGGATACGACGGGGTTCGATTCAATAGTGCAGCCGCCGCTTTCAATGATGACATTGCCTGAAATATAGATCGTATATAACTGGCCAATCGCCACGCGATTCTCATCGGCTTCATCAACGCCGATAGATTGTGTGATGTTCCCGGCATTCTTGTATACCAGAGGCAATGAGGTTCTGACCACATAGAACTTATCCGTCAGGGTCGTCAAACCACGTCTGACCAGTCCCCTTCTTACTTTGCCTGCACCGATTAGTGCGCCACTCAGGCAAGACCAGCCATTCGAGCCTGAATTTCTTTGGATCCAGACCAGTCCCAGACCTGTCCCTTCCAGAGCAAATCCGCTGTCAACGATGGCACAGCTTATCCCCTCCGGCGTCATAAACGTTTCCCCCGTCGATCCCCAGACAAAATCAGGATCGCCCGGTTGCAGATAGGTAGAGACATCAGCGTCGCAGGTCACCTGAATATCTCTCTGTGACATGCTAACGATGTCACCGGTGGTGCTCTGCACTGGCACATAGATAGTGCCAAGCTCTATGGTATGAGCATCCACGGCTGAAGTGCAATAACCCGTCGCCAGCGCTGACCCGGAGTAGCAAAACACTGACAGGACAAAGAACGTGAACGCTAATTTTTTTTTCATTACTGACACTCCAGACTGGCGATGAGCAGGCCGCCCGATGTCCTGATGCCCGGACCACGTGTATCAAAATCAGCTTTACAGGATTTGCCGTCAGAGAGCGCTGCGGTGAGTACCGTTTTATCCGGCACGCCAGAAATAAACACCTGCCCATGTTCATCGGCAATGCCACTACTTTGACCGGCACTGACAACCGTGCCAAAAGGCAAAGGTTTACCCGCGTGCTGTAACCTGATGAAGAGACGATAACCAATCAGGGTCTGATAATCGGTCAGAACCAGCGCTTCACGAACCGGTACGGCACTGTGGGAAGGGTTAAGCAGGTCAACATTGTCAGAAAGCGTGCCCGTATCCAGACTGATTTCATTCTCACGGTAAGGCGTTAAAGTGGGAACCACGGCATAGCCACGACTGTCGGTGGCCACACCAGAACGGTTAAGCACTCTGACATCCTGTGCTCCCGGTGCGCGCACAAGGGCGTAGCTGCTACCCTCAGGCAGTGACTGAGCGAGCGTAATCCCGTAAGGATGGACCACCATCGAACCATTCACGCCCCACGTTAGCCGCTCATTTTGCCCATAAAAATTACTGTATCCGGCATTATAAGTGCCCTTATCACCCTGCCAGCTAAGTGACAGCGCGGTACCGTCACTGGTCTGGTTGCCGCTCTGCCGGGAACGGCTTTGCGCCAGTGAGTAAGAGAGGTTATTTTTCCCCAGCGTGCTGCCACTGAGCATGGTGGTCATGCTGGTCAGACCATTTGAGGAATGCGTGATGCGGTTACTCTGACGCAATGAGGTATTCTCACCACCCAGCCATCTGCCCAGAGGCAGGCTGATGCTTGCAGAGGTAACATTGTCCAGTTGTCGGCTTCGTGAAGACCGATTCTGGCTCTGGCTCAGACCAACTGCAATGCCATTGAAGTTTTTACTCCAGTTACCGGCAACCGATCGCGACGTGGGGCTATGCCTGCCGCGATATTGCTGTTGCCAGGCAGACAGGGATAGCGAGCCAAGCTGCCCCGCATTCTGGCTCATTGATATCTGGATCCTGTTTTTTATCTGGTTGCCGCTGTAACCCTGGGAAAAATAATTTTCGCTGGCCTCATCAAAGCTGTAGTACCCACCCGTGGAATACCGATAGCCGGCGACAGCGACATTGGTTCCGGTGGAATCGAAATTTTTGCTGTAGCGCAGGCGTAAAGATTGCCCTTTCTGCTGATTCTCATTAACAAATGTCGTCACGGCATGTGTGATATCCAGCGATAGCGCCCCTAAATCTCCCAGCCCCTGCCCTACGCCCAGTAATCCACTCTGGTAGTTGTCGGCTAAAATCGCACCGCCGTATAACGACGTGTTGCCGGAGATGCCATGCAACACCTCGCCCTGCCAGAAACGCTGAGTTTTGCCGGATGAGCGGGCAGATCCGGGGCTGTACTGCCCAAACGTGGTGGAAAAGCGGGTGACGCCGTTGCGGACTGAAACCGGCGGAGAGGCAAATGCCTGAGTAAATTCCCGAACGGTGCCATCTTCTTCGTGGACCCGTATCTGTAAGTCACCTGACGTTGAAGTGGCATACAAATCGTTGATCACAAAACTACCGGGCGTCACAAAGGTCTGATAAAGCAAATTACCATTTTGCAAGACTTCCACCATTGCATTACTCAGTGCAATACCCCGGATTTCTGGCGCGTAGCCCCTCATGCTGTCAGGGCGCATTTCGTCCTGAGAGGATAAAGACACACCATGGTAACTCATACTGTCAAAAACCAGCCCTGGCGTGATGGCTTCACCGACGGTCAGACGGGATTGCAGCCCCGGCAGATCGCGTTCAATCCAGGTCTGCATACTGTTCCATGATGTTCCTGCCGTATTGCTGTGTGCCAGATAACTGTAATTACGAATTCGCCATGCTCCCAGGTTAATCCCGTTACGCAGGTTCAGATACTGCATCCAGATGCTTCCCATACCCTCCCCGCGATATTTCGTTTGAGAACCGGTATAGCTGTATGATGAGAACAGCATTGGCAACCCATTCTCCCAGCGTGCGGGCGGAATATAACCACGGTGGCTGTTATCCATCACCGCCTGAGGGAAAGTGATGTTAAGCTGCTGCTGTTCGAAATCAAAAGATTCACGAAAGTCGGTAATATAGTCACCTGGATGGTTAAGCGGCTCATCATCGGATAAAGAAGAGAGTGCGGGGATGGCGGACAGCTTCACTCCCCATGTGCGCAACAGTGCCGGCGTCAGCATGGCACAGAGTTGATTTCCGCAGGGAAGAAAATGTAGCTTTTGCTTGCCAATATTGGTCATATTCACCCTCACACTGACGTCATATTCTCCCGGTAGCTGGGCATCCACGCTGGCCAGTCTGGAAAGGTCTGCCTGTTCCCGTTGCTGCTGATTAAGTCTGAGAGATTGCGTATTGAAATATAATTCGGCTCTGACGGAAACCGAACCACTCAAAAACAAAACAATGGCCGGCACGGCAATACGCCGTAGCCTGTACCATTGATTAGGCAATAGAGTCATATTAAATAAACGTATTCAGGATGTTTAAATATTGATGCTTTTCGCCGGAGAAAGACCGCCGTAATCATCAATAATGCTGAAAGTGACTGAACGAGGTGTTTTTATCTTCGTCTCTATCTTTTTCTCTGAATACGGCATAACCAGACCGGGCTTATCGATACTTTCATCGTTAATTTTCAGCCGGGTTAAGGTCACCACATAAGGTGTGGGATTGGCAACGGTAATATAATATTGTCCGCCGGAAATTTGCTGCTTATCCCATACACTGCCCGCTGCTCTGGCAGTTAACCCCTGAGGACGATAGATTAACTTAATAATATTTTGTGTCGACACGGTCATCCGGGTTGGATTAACCTGTTTTTCCACTGCCGGTATGGCACGAACATTCAGCAAAAATACACTTTCCCGATCCTGAGGTAACGCGTTTGCGGCATCTGGTAAATTAACCACGCGTACCACCGTTGACTTATTTTGCAGAAGTTTAAAGACCGGTGGTGTGGTGATAAAGGGAATATCTTCTGTTTTTTGCTCCAGATCTGATACCCAGGATTGAATCAAATAGGGGGTATTCTCTGAACCATTGGATAATGGTACCGTAGCTTCTCTGTTCCCCGCGGGATAAATCAACCGGGTTGCGCCCAAAGTTAATCCACCGGCATAAGAAAAAAATGAAGCGGCAAGTAACATGATACAGAATGATATTTTGGGGCTGTACAATTTCATGATTAGGTTACCAGTTTAATGCCGCACATTCAGGCGATGAGGCAGAACGTCAGGATTCTGTGTAATTGATGGTGAAAGTAACGTCTGTATCAATATCACCGGTTACCGTTCCCGTGCCGCTTGCCCTGACCAGATAGGCCCGAAATCCAGCCGTTGCGGAAGGGACCTGATCTTCACCATCATTAATATTAAGCACATTCAGTCCTGTGTTTGCCGTAGCAATACCGGGACGGTAGATCGTTGAAGTTGCGTCGGCGTCTTCAATTTGTATACCCACGCCCGTCACCTGAGTGGCAAAAAGGTCTCCGCTGGCTGAACTCACCGACTCGCCATTGAACGTAATGGTAGGTGCTGACGAGACCGCACAGTCAGTTAATACAATAGAAAAAGGCACGGCGGTTGTGGAATTACCTACCGCTGCCAGCGTTTTACTACTGACCACACCGAAATTGACAGTCCCCGCGCGTCCTGACGTTCCGGCAGTGGAGTCGACGGAACAGGCTGACGCAGAAACGGTGCCAATAAAATGAATAGTGCCATCGTCGTTAGCGCCAGAGGTAAAAACGGTTCCGATCCCGGCCAGCATAATAAGCGTGATTAGCGTTTTTCTTTGCAGCATATTTAAGCCCTGTTGATAAATTAAGTGCATATCGCACACCAGGATTTAATTCTACGAAATAAAATCGCCCTCAGAAAGCGGCAAGTATAAATATCAGATAAACGGATCGCGAGATTATAATTAACCACACTAATTCATAATAATAATGATTGATTCTTATATCAAAAAATCAACATCAGCACAATTTCCTCGGTCAATTCATGCATCATAACTGATAATTATATTTATAACTAACAATCATAATAAACGCAATTAACAAAGAGACATTCCTCATTTTAACTGACAGTACCCATCTTGAGTAAGATTAAAAAATGGACCTTATTTTTAGCATAAAAGACATTATTATTAAATGATTTCAGTGCCAGATAATTATCATAACAACCGACATATTATCCCTTTTAATAACATCCAAACCACCATCCTAATGACAGCTGTAAATAAAGCACGGCTGCAAACGCCGCTGCTAATGCTTCAGAACCGTGATAGGAGTATGGAAGACAATTATTGATAATAAATAAGATTATGCACATTTTTATCAAAGCAAAAATCCCGACCAGATGGCCGGGATTTGCCGTAACGAAAATGGAAACCTCGTCAACTTCAGTGCATCCATTACGCCTCGGTCAGCTTCTGACTTTACGATAGATCCAAAGCACAACGATGGCACCAATGATCGCCACCACAAAACTGCCAAAGTTGAAACCATCGACCCGACCAAAGCCAAAGAAAGTGCTGATCCAGCCTCCCACCACGGCCCCGACAATGCCGAGGATCACCGTGATAATAAAACCACCGCCATCACGGCCCGGCATAATCCATTTTGCAATAATCCCTGCAATCAAACCGAAGATAATCCATGACAAAATACCCATTTACTGCCCCTTTGTTCTGATTATTGAAACGCTCTAAGTATAAGCCAGGATCCTGAAACTTTGATGTAAATCCAGACTTTTTTCACCACAGACTAAAGGCCGTCGCGGTCGTGCCGATACTCTCACCTGATAGCACAGACAGCAGGTTTTTTGACATTCAGCGGGAGTTATAAGTGAAACAAGAAGAAAAAGAGAAGTATCTGAAACGGGGTCCGCTGGCCGTACTGGCTGTGTTAAAAAACCTGCTGAAAAATCAGACCCCACTGCTGGTTTCGTACGCCCGTGGGCAGTTTATCACCAAACTGCTGGCTGCCGATCGCGATGGAATTGTAATTGATTACAGCAGTAACGATTACGATAACCAGCTAGTGCTGGAAGCAGATGAGCTTTACCTGCTGGCCGAGACGTATGGGGCAAAAGTTGAATTCGCTCTCGGCTCGCCACAGCCGGGTAGCCATCAGGGGCTCCCCGCCTTTTTTGCTGACCTGCCAGAGTTGCTCTGGATGATACAGCGCCGTGAGTTTTTCCGCGTCACCGCCCCACTTAACCCCATTTTCTACTGCTATGTACAGTGGCCCGATGGCACAGGTGAAGGCCGGATGCGCCTGCAGGATCTCTCTCTCGGTGGACTGGCGGTGCTGGGGGATTCAGCTCTGCCGGAAGGCCTGAAAGGTGGAGAACAATTCAGAAAGCTGCGGGTGGAACTGGGCGAATATGGTCGCTTTGAGGTGGATGCAAAGCTTATTAACATCGGCAAGCGCAGCGTGGTTAGCACGAAAAATGAAACCGTGGTCACCCCCCGCCTGAGCTTCCGCTTTGAGAAACTGAACACAGGACAGGAACGACAGTTACAGCAGGTGATCTTTCAGCTGGAGCAACTGGCGCGCGACAAGGCTAACCGTTTTCAGTAAGCGCGCTTCAGGTATCATCACTCGGCCTGGCTCTTGCAGAAAACAGGCGCTGTGCTAATCAGGTTCCCTGAGTGTTCAGAGAACCGCAGAATATCCTTAACCTGGGCCGGTACTGACTACTGGCCGTGAGGAAAAGTCTGCAAGATCAGATAGTGCGGTAAGCGGTGGTGACTTTCCACAAATAACGTGGTGCCTGAGCAGCCGGGTGTTTATTCTGCACATGCTGATAAAATTCATCCGGCGACATGGCGTTGATCATCGCAATTGCACGGTCCCTGTCGGAAGAAAAGGTTCTCAACAGCGCCCCGGCACCATTGGCATAAGAAACGATGGTGGCATAGCGCAGGGTTTCCGGGTTGCGAATGCCTGCCAGCGAACGATCCTGCAAAATTTTCAGGTAAGCGGTGCCGATATCAATATTTTTCACCGGATCGCGCAGTTCTGAACTGCTCGGCTGACCGCGACGCCCTGTCGCCCGATAGACTTCACGCCCTGCCGTGGAAGCTTTAATCTGCATCAATCCAATGGCATTCGATTTGCTGACTACCGTTGGATTGCCGCCCGATTCGACCGAAATAATGGCATCAATCAGCTTCTGGTCAACGCCATAGTTATGGGCCGCATCCTCAGTGAACAGTGACCAGGCCTGTGCCACTTTTTCAGGTGGTGCTTTGGTTAATGGTGTTTGCTGCTGCTGGATAATCGTCTGCTTATGTGGCTCACTGGCACACCCCGCCAGCAGCAACACGCCCAGCAGTGCAACCTTATTCACGCTTCTCACGCTATATTCTTCCTCTGAGCTTTAACCCCGAATGTTATCTTAGCGGCTGTCTGAGTTATGAAAATTACCGTCAATCTGAATTTAAAGGCAAACGCAGATGACTTTAGTCCGACTTTTCGTCATTATCACGTTCACCGGACCGTCAGTGACACAAAAGGGTCCACCAGACCTGCATAAAAATCACACAATCTGCCATAAAAGGCGACTTTTTTATTTACGCGCGGCTTAAATTCATTGAGAAATGGTCATTTTTTGCGCAGCATTAAAGGTAAAAGTGAATATTATGTCCGTTATTCCCCGCTCTTTTCATCTGATTGCGCCTTCCGGCTATTGTCATAATCAGCAAGCCGCGTCGCTTGCCGTCGAACGGCTTCGGTCACAGGGTCATCAGGTAGAAAATACCGCGGTTATCACTCGCCGCGAACAGCGCTTTGCTGGCAGTGACAGCGAACGTCTGGCGGATCTGCATCAGTTAATCCAGCCTGACTGCCAGCCGGATATCGTGCTGGCGGTTCGCGGGGGTTATGGTGCCGGTCGCCTGCTTCCCCATTTTAATGCACACGCCGTGGCGGCACGGCTGAAAGCTGCTCCGCTGGCGATATGCGGCCACAGCGACTTCACGGTACTGCAAATGGCCCTGTTACAGCAGGGGGCTATTACCTTTAGCGGCCCGATGCTGGCCGGTAATTTTGGTGCCGAAAAACTGTCTGACTTTACCATTAAACACTTCTGGCACGCCCTGACCTCGCCGGAATTTACCCTGGAATGGGCAGCCGACACGCAGCAGACCATCGATCTTGATGGCACGATTTGGGGAGGTAATCTCACGATGCTGGCGTCGCTGGCAGGCACCCCGTGGATGCCAGATATCAGTGATGGGATTCTGGTGATTGAAGATGTAAATGAACATCCGTTCCGGGTTGAACGAATGCTGTTGCAGCTGGCACAGGCAGGCGTGCTGGCGCGGCAAAAAGCCATCATAACCGGGAGTTTTACCGGAGCAACACTGACTGAGTATGATCATGGCTACGATTTCGACAGCGTTTGGACGCTGATTGGTCAGCTCACCGAGCTGCCACTGGTTACCGGTCTGAAATTTGGTCATCACTGGCATACCGTAACGTTACCGCTGGGCGCACACGCCAGATTACAGGTCAATATGGGTCACAGCACCCTGACGCTCTCCGGGCATCCGACGTTACCATAATGTGCTGACAGCCCGCAGGGTGTGGTTCAGTGGCAAAAAGCGCTGCTTCAGGATGTCACCCTGGGCGAATCATCAGTATGTTGCAGCGTCACGGTGCTGTTCTCACGTTCCCCGCTACGACTGCACTCAACCAGTTTCTGACCTCCGCTCCAGGAAAACCACGTCTGACGATTGGTTTCGTTCACCATCATCTGGTCGCCATTGCGAAACAGGGTAATCGCCACCTTTACTCCGTCGCTGGTGTGAGATTGTTGCGACCCGACGGCGATCTGAAAATTGTCTCCTGCCCACATGACCGTGGTCAGCCCGAACTGGGCATTGGTAACGGTCATGGTCGGACGACCGGGGCAGTTAATTTGATATTCGGTATTCAACACCGGCGGCGTGGTTTGTGATCCACAGGCTGCAAATGTGATGCAGGCCAGCAGAACACCGGTGACGGCAGTCGGCATCATGGGCAAAAATCTCCGGGCTTTCTCTCTGATTTGATTGATATTCAGATGATCCTGCCGCCGTTATGCCTCCGGGACAATCAGACTGAACCTGGAGTGTCAGTTTTTAAGATTGCTTATATCTTTTATATCCGCCTTGCTCACCGCCTGCTGCGTGCCGTTTTCGTCGGTATAGATAACCATACCGCTGGCTTTGTCAGTATGTGGTTTACCCTGTACCACCACGGTATTACCGTTTTTCATATGCATGATATGGTTGTCGGCGCAGCCCGTTAACCCTGTGCCAGCCAAGGTTATCAATGCAATTATCAGTCTGCTTTTCATCATTACTTCTCCTGGTTATAAGTTGAGTACACAGTGTAACCCAATAAAAAATGATTGAAGGCCATTATGAATAACTGTATTTTTATACAGATAAAATAAAAGGACCCCGATATGTTTGTTGAACTGATTTACGATAAACGCAACGTTGCCGGATTGCCAAATGCGCAACAGCTTATCCATCGTGAACTGGAAAAGCGAATAACGCGCGTTTTTCCCGATGCGCTGGTGAAAGTCAAGCCAATGCAGGCTAACAGCGTGAAGACAGACGCGAGTAAAAGTGACAAATCTGTCATGCTGAGGTTGATTGAAGAGATGTTTGATGAAAGCGATCAGTGGCTGACAGCAGAAGAATTCTGAACCGTTTCAGAAAATACACGCATTTTATTTCAAAAAATTTGCCCAGGCTTTGCATTTCGCAGCCATTGTGCGAGGCTCACTTATCAAGTTCCCTGGTGTTAGCCCGTATTATCGTTTTTGCGGGCATTTTTTTACTCAGGCTGTGCGCATCAAAAAGCAGTGAGACGTTATCCCATCTGTACTTCAGACATGTAGCAGCATCCCGGTTCAGTACAGTCAGCCCCCAACCTGTTAAATATCCTCCCCACACGTGCATCAGCATTGTTTAATCGCCATGGCGGATGGTGCAGAGCCGCCGGGGCTGTAGCAGTTATGCGACAGCGGCTATTTTCTGGCTTTTTCGCTGATTTCAGTACACAGCAGTTCGTAAACCGTCGCCGCATGATCGGCGCTGTCCCGCAGCAGCTGAACGGCATCTTCCAGCGTATGAGGCGTTATCTGGCCAATCATACGCCATCCTAAGGCGATGTTTTTTGCTTCTTCCAGTCGGTCGGGGTGATTCCCAGCGGACGCAGCTTCTGACACGGCATTCTCCTGATTTGCATTTATGGCCCATTTTACGGACCAACGACTTAGCATCTCAACCCTGATCTTATCAGTCGCTACTGTTTGATATCTTTAATCATATTCGACCAAATAATCATCAGGTATACGACATAATCGGCCAGCTAAACGTACAGTACAGCGTAATAAAGAATGTTACCTTACCTCTTTTCATACCGGCTTCCTTACTTAATTTGTTAAAAAATCACTCTTTTTCCTGTAACAGGATAAATCTGTCATCGGCGTCACCTCAGTAAAAGGTGGATTTTTACGCCGTGCGATACAAAAAAACCGCCCTGTACGGGCGGTCAATAGTCACTGGATCCTTCAGGTATAATATGGAAATTTACGATCCGTGCCGTTAACATTAAGGGTGATATATCCTGATGGCACAGTGCCTGAAGGGGCCACGGCCTCGCTGGTTGCCAGAGTGACTACGCCCTTTTCATTTGCCCCCAAACCGGCAATGCCGTTATGAAAACTCAGCCGGGCATTAGGCGTCGAAGTACCGATAGTCGTTTCATCGCTCACTTCTGACAGGTCGGGTGAAAAGAGAGAACAGGACCCGGCATCAAAACGGGTCGGTCCGGTTGACCTGACGTTAAACATGGTGTCACCACTTCCCGCTTTCAACTTCACCCACACTTCAACAATATCTGAGTAACTGGGCTTATACTTCACATCCACCACGGCGCTCAGACCACGATGAAACATATCGGCAGCCACCGCACTGGCACAGCGTTGCAGATTAAGATAAGTCACACCGGAAGAAACCGCCTGTAACGGGTTAGCAGCGACCCCTGATGGACTGGCCGTGGACAGTTTGCTGATGATTTCCAGTGTCCACTGCTGGTTTACCTTGGGAAAGGTGAATTTACCGATGCGGAACCATTTATCCGCTGTTGAGCTGTTGCTCAGCCTGAAGCCACTGTACCAGCCCGCTTTCATTGAACCCGTCATCACCGTGCCAAAATTCTCGTCACGACGCCAGCCACGTTCATAGCCGGAAAGCCAACTATCGGCAGTCGAGTCATTAGTTACCGTTGAACCCGCCTGAAGATTAAGCTGGCGAATCAGTACCCGGCTGTTATTCATTGACAGGGCATTATCACAGTCTTCCACGCTGAGTGCGTCAACTATCCACTGGCCGTTACTCAGATCGCCGGGAAAGCGGGTGTGCTCTATCCAGACATTCCGAATAACCCCCTGCGTCAGACGGGGCATCATCAGCGTTGCATCGCCATAGCCATACTGAAAATTGGCGTTGGATAACTCAATTGCCGTGGCATGATCCCAGACGCCATTGGGAGAGTTTGACCAGTTGACATCAAAAACCCGTGCATAGGTGTTCTGGGTATAAATCTGATTGAAACGCGTATCCAGTGTGTCCAACAGCTTAATGACAGTGCCACCATTGTATTGCGCACGGAAACAGTGGACATGCACAAATTCTCCCTCGATGGTGATATTTTCAAAGAATGGCTGAACATTCGACAGCATGTCAGCGGTAATCGCACCGGTATTGGTTGTGGTGTCGGCAGACGCCTGACCGTTCCAGGCTATTCCCTGAATAACACTGCGCCGGGCATTCACTTTGAATACCGTATTGGCAGATTTATCAGAGATGATGGTTGTGCGCGGCAACACGCCATAAGGAGAATCATCGCCATAGAGTGCAAAACAGGGAATTTCACTGGCGCTCAAATCCATCGGAAAAATAAGGAATTTACCGGCCGGAAAGCGGACACCAATATCTTTGGCAATGCTGTCATAGCTCTGTGACCACGTAAGCATTCGTTTGAACGCATCGCTGTCATCGGTCGTTCCATCCCCCCTGGCACCAAAATGATAAAGATTAACCTGGTCGGTATCATTGATGATGCGTTTCCAGTAAAAGCCACTGCCTTTCGCGATGGTGCCGCTGTCATCAGCCAGCGTGGGCGTACCGAGGAAACCAACAAAGTCGCCCCCACCATGAAAACTGGAATCTTTATCGTAGTAGCGTTTGAGGGCAGCGATATCCCCCGCTTTGGTTGGTACGGTGGTTCTCAAATCAGCAAAGCAATTTACTTCGATCATGATGACCTCCAGATGGATAGCAGGTGATGCGATTAGCCCTTGTGGGCTTGTTATGACAAAGCGAATGCAAAACGCTCTGAAAGGGAAAAATTCTCTACAACCATTTGGCATCCGTGTACGGGCAGACTGCCGCGACATGATTACGCTTTACTGGCGGCTCAGGTTGGCGGGCTGTTCCAGTTGTTGCCGCTGTTCTGCCAGGGCTGGCTGCCGGATAAACTGTGCGATCACGGCCATAGCCACCATAAATGCACCGATCATGCCGAGATAATGTTGCGGAATAATCGCTTTCACATCCGCAGGAAGCAGTTGCCAGGCACGCATGGCTGAATCAGGAAACGACCCTACCCAGGCACCGAGCGCGGAACCCAGTGAAGCCAGCCATACCGACCATGTTTTAAACAGCAGATTTGCGTGTCGCACAAATTCAAGTGCACTGTATCGTCTGACCAACATCAAAACGATAATGGCCAACAGAATTGCACCGAGATAAAAAATAAATTTCATAGCAACCCCCGATAAGTGTCCCAGCAGCCATTGCGCATTACCGCAGCATGACGTTTTGCTCTTTCCGGCGTCTGTTTTGCCCACAGACTGTTAAGCATATTGTCAGCCGCAGAAGAAAAATCCCCCCGGCTGACGGCAGCCAACATTTGCCGGAACGCTACCAGGCCATCAACCCCAAGCTGGTAAGCCATGCTGTACAGAATGTCGGTGCGAGGCTGGTTACACTGCGTCAGCGCTTCCACCAGCAGAGGCTTTTGTTTCATATCATAAATTTTGCTCATCACCAGCGTCTGCATCCACAGCTCACCAACCACGGCAGGCATACGAAAGATATAACTGGTCAGCGGAGCACCTTTCGGTCCGATTTTGATGCCGCACCCTACGGTGGGATAGCCCTGCGTGTCGATAAAGGGCACATCACGATAACCTTCTTCAAATTTCAACAGCGCAACGATTTGACTCATAGCATCCTCTCCACGTGGCAGGCGGTAGGTAAACCCGCTGAGACTGACTGATATCAGGATGTGACGCCCGGAGACGAACACCTGACCAGAACGAACAGCACAAAATCGCAAAATATGCGTATACTCATTCAGCTATTTCATGATGCTGAATAACCTGAACACCAGTACGTCAGCATCCACTGAAGCAGGAACGACATTTAATGCGTATTACGCATATTAGTAATCATAATCAAAAACCGCAAGGAAGTTTTGTGCATTACGCATAACAGAGGTGTAACAACCCAATGAAACCTGGAGAACGTATCAGACAGCTTCGTAAAGCGAAGCACCTGACTTTAAATGAACTCGCGCTGCTGGTTGACAGCGACGTGGGTAATCTTTCACGCCTTGAGCGTGGCAGGCAGGGTTACAGTGACAATCTGCTACAAAAAATTGCCGATGCACTCTCAGTACCAATTTCTGAGCTATTCTCATCAGGAGAACCCAGTGATACTGTAAATCCATACAGTGCCAGTTCATTAACCGGGATGGGGAGAGATGATGTGTTTCGTGTTGATCTTCTTGATGTTTCAGCCAGTGCAGGTCAGGGCTCTCCGGCCAGGGAAATGGTTCAGGTTATACGTTCCATAGAATATGTCCGTAAAGAAGCCAGCATAATTTTTGGCAATAAACCTGAAGGCAGCGTTAAGTTGATTAACGTGAGGGGGGACAGCATGGAGGGGACTATCGAACCAGGCGATCTGATTTTCGTCGATGTAAATGTGTCATTTTTCGATGGCGATGGCATTTATGTTTTCGATTTCAATGGCGATATGTTTGTAAAAAGATTGCAAAAAGTGAAGTCAGAGCTGCTGGTGATTTCAGATAATCCCCGCTACAGAGAGTGGTCAATTTCAGAAGATGAGATGGCAATGTTGCATGTTGCTGGCAGAGTGATCCTGAGTCAGTCCCAGCAGTGTCGTCGTCACGGATAGCATCAGGGAAGCTCTTCCCGGTGCCTGGGGCATCGGGCCTTTCATCTACAAATGCCCGGCAGAGTGGTGCTGGCACTAACTTTTGGCAGCAAACTGGCGATATCGTAAATATCATTTAAAAATACGCTGATATTAAATAACGGTTCCTGATAGCGCTAACCTGAACAAACTGGTTATAAATCGACCGATTTGTTCAAGTGAATGTAATGCCCTGGTATGCCTGCATTTCATGCCAGTCATGAGCAACGCCTTATTTGGCAAGGCCAGATACAAAGTGAAGCACAACCAGGAACACTTATTTAATATAATACCCAAAAAGAATAAGTTATATTGAGAGTAAACAACGGCACCACACTGCGCCGGAATAATGGCTTTCTTACCCGCCACAGTCTCATTAAGGTAATCTGCCGTACCTGCGTTGCCAGTCGGGCTGACGATATTGATCCCCCTGAGTACCCGCGTTTCATTGGTCAGAATGCATTTACCGGTACTGTCATTTATCTGAATACCCCATGCAGGTACCGTTTGCACTACTGCACCAAAAACATAGATGGTCCCGCTCACCGTTGGGCTACTGAATGCCCCGACTTCCAGACCATGTGTGCCTGATACGGCCTGCTGACAGGCCCAGCCATCAGACTGGTCGAACCTGACAAAATACAGATATGGCGTCCCGGTTGACGCATCAAGAGATATTCTCTGACCGTTGCCTGAATTCAGCGTTGCATCAGCTGAGTTTCCCCATTCTTACACGCAATACGCCATTCGCATCGTAAACACTGATTGTGGTGTTGGTCATTGTCATTCGCCCAGTGCTGTCAGAGCCGTTATTTTCAAAGTTACCCGCCTTGTCCCAGCGCCATCCAACAGAACCGGCCACATAGTTATTGGACTGGATATAGCTCCCGATCATCGCATTGGTGATCCACCCATCCCCAATAAACGTCTGATTGATAAATGTCTGCCCGTCCTTAACGACGAATGGCGAATAGATATTTCCACCCGTTCCGCTGACGATAACAAACTGGTTAGCATTGATGGCTACGCGGGTATCGTTTTGATGTAAGTAAGAGAGTCAGCGTTACCTAACTTAAAACTGGATGGATAACCAGTATTTTTCATGGGTAGCATGGGCCTGATCTGATAGGCTCATTCTCGCTTGTCGACTAAGCGGTGGGCCGTGGTTCGCCCGTGGCCTCTCAAATGGGTGAATGGCAGGTCGGATGCTACCAACATCCACCAGCCGCCCATTTCACAGCATGTTACCGCGAATATTCGCAGCGTCTGAATTGGTTACCCTCCCCTGACTTGTCTTCCGCAAGCCCCGCCATTGGCAGCTGCGTCAGTATTAACTGACAACACGGCATAGCCATGCCCGTTATCCGGGAAATATCGCCTGGGGTTGTCCATTCAGAAGGAAGGAAGTGCAGGACTGCTTCTGCGTTCTCTGTTACAGGTGTCTGTTTTAACATGGTTATTCCCGTATCTCGTCAAGTGACACACAAATAACTCTGACTCATTAAACCAGCAACTTTTATCTGACCACAGAAAGCAAAAAAGCCCCGTCAGAGACGAGGTTTATAATTTTCAGTGTCGCACACATACGATGTTCACTATCTGGGTAGAACACGCCAGTTTTATGCAAAAGCAACTCATTTCAGAAAGTTTATAAGTTTTTGGTTGAAATGATTTGATGTAAGGTAAGGCTAATGAATTGGATGATTATTGGTAAGAAAAATGAACAATATCAAGATAGAAGAAGACCTGGCTAACAATGGATTTACTGGCAAAGACCTGGCTGAAATGCGTAAGAGACTTACTGAATACGGTAAACGTATCCAGCATTAATAAAAGCTTTGCACACTCAGTTCATTTTCATTATGGCAATAATTGTTTTTTTTATGGGTGTATGGGCGTACATAATTATTTTTGAAGACAAAGGTTCAATCATTACTTATTCAATCACCATGATGGTGGTAATTCCTATAGTTTGTCTGTTTGGTGCCATAAGGTTAAGCTTTAAATCATTTAAATACAGAAGGATGCGTTGATGTCACTTCTTATCATCGCTTTCCAATAGTGATTTTATAGTCATTGACTCATTGTAAACTTCAACGCCTAAATCAAACCGACTCATTTCTTTTATTCCCCTGACATAATCAGTTGGTAGGTCTCTGAACAGACGCCAGCTTTCTGGTTTTATTATGAGCCTACCCATTCCGTATGCGGAAAGCCCTAAATCCATGATGCTATAAGCCAGTTCACCTGTTTTCTGATCAAACCCCAGAAACTCTGCCCCAGCTATGTATGCTTTCTTCATAAAGCCTTGTGAGTCATCTACACCGTAATATAAATTTAATGCTGACTCCTGGACGCTGTTAGCCCCATGAGCGACTAATAAAGCACCAAATCGGCGCCGAATACCATTCCTGTGGCTAAAGATGCTTCTGTAACTCCGACACCTGCTATTACCTGAAGGCTACCAGGCACAATGCCAACACCGTTAATAACATAGTGACAGACTTTATCACTCTTGATGAACTGAACAGAGGCGTGGAGAGCGGCCTGCCCGGAACGCAGCATCTGATCCTGTATGGACAAGTTTTTATGTTCCTCTTGCAGGTGAATAAGGCATTGCTGGCATTCTGAGTCTCAACTGGAAGACCGGATGGTGCTCAATTGTGCATCAATGAAGCGCTGCACATCATCCTGAAAAGCCATCTGAGTAAATCCATCCTTCAGATGAATATTAGAAACATAATTCGCAGTGGAGGCCAGCGCTGCTGCCTCAAGATTTGCCATCGTGAGAAAGTAATTGCGGTCTTTGTTTCGGTCGAGATAGTTGTCCATTTGCGTCCCTTCGTGTGAACATAACAATCATTAGGGCATTTAATCAAACTATGAGCGTACTGAAAAGGAGAAACATCCCCTATGTCCACTGATTTATTCCTTAAAATTGAAGGGATCACGGGTGAATCGCAGGATGCGAATCACAAGGGCTGGATCGGCGTTGATTCATTCACATGGGGCGCAACACAGCCCGGCAATATGGCTACTGGCGGTGGTGGTGGCGCGGGTTAAGTGCAGTATCGGGACCTTAACGTTCAGGCGAAAATTGACAAAGCCACGCCCGGAGTGATGCGTTATATCTCCAACGGCAAACACATCAGCAAGGTAGAAATATCAGTCTGTAAGGCGGGAGGAAGCCAGATTGAATATTGCCGCATAACACTTGAGGAAGTACTTATCACTAACGTCCTGTTCAACGGAGCAACCCAGCGTGACCTGATTGGCATAACTTATCAGTTTCAGGCGGCAAAGGTAAAAATTCAGTACTGGAAACAGTCAGCAGCAGGAAGCAAAGGCGCGGAAACTCAGTCAACATGGAATATCAAAGAAAACAGGGAAGGTTAACATTCAGACAGGCTACTGCCTTGTCAGGGCAGTAGCAGTAGCAGTCACTCTGTGATTATCTGGTCATCCCACGAAATACTGAGTCAGCATAATTTTCTTCAATCTCACATTTTGCCACCAGCATTTCAAAAAAGGGCTTCCGGTTGCGGGAGCACGAAACCTGCGTCAGGTCAGGTTCAAGCAAAGTCTTAGCCTGGAATGCCCTGCTGGCTGGCATTCGTTTAAATCCCCGCCCTGAACAGCGCTCACACTCCCTGTCTACGGGCGCACCCTGCCGGGCTGATTCTGCAAGGTCACGCACCCGGCCTGCTCCGTTGCAGCGTCAGCGGGCTGTTACTTTATCTGGGATGACATGCTCCACGTTGAGCAGGAGAAAACCGGCTCTAAAGTGGCGCTCCCTTTATCACTTCGTTGTGAAGCGCTGGACATTTCTCTACGAGAAGTTGTCGGTAAGTGCCGGGATGCCGTAGTCAGTAATTACCTTGTGCATTTCAGGCACAGCACATCTCTGGCAACCAGGGGAGACCAGGTTTCCACCAGCGCCATTACCACTACATTCAAAAAGGCCAGAAACAGAACAGGAATGTCATGGCCTCCACGGAAAGCACCAACGTTTCACGAACAACGTTCACTGTCCGAAGATTATATAAGGCTCAGGGGATTAATACGCAAAATTTGCCTGGTCACAAGTCACCTCAACAGACCGCAAAATATCATGATGACCGTGGAAAAGACTGGAAAGTGGTAACCGTCTGAGGGGATGTTGACATTTTGAATGGAAATCATCATCCACAGCGACGACATAAAAAACATGACTCTGGAGAGTCATCGTCAGGGCTGGGGAAAACGCCAGAATCATGAGCAAAAAACACCTCAAAAACTGATTATTCTCTAACCAGTTTCGGGGAAGAGTTTTGGGGAAGTTTTGGGGAAGTTTTGGGGAAAGATTTGGAGATCAAAAAGCCAACATAAAATTAACAAATTATGTTGGCTTGATGTTACAAAAAACGATTACATATGCTTAATAATCGCTTCGCCAAACTCTGAAGATTTCAGCAGCTTAGCGCCGTCCATCAGACGTTCAAAGTCATAGGTGACGGTTTTGGCAGCAATCGCCCCTTCCATCCCTTTAACAATCAGGTCGGCGGCTTCGAACCATTCCATATGACGTAACATCATTTCAGCGGAGAGGATCACTGAACCGGGGTTCACTTTATCCTGGCCCGCATACTTCGGTGCTGTACCGTGGGTCGCTTCAAACAGTGCACATTCGTCACCGATGTTCGCCCCTGGCGCAATACCAATACCGCCCACCTGTGCCGCCAGGGCATCTGAAATGTAGTCGCCGTTCAGGTTCATACAGGCGATAACGTCATACTCAGCCGGACGCAGCAGGATCTGTTGCAGAAATGCATCAGCAATAACGTCTTTGATGACGATTTCTTTGCCGCTGTTTGGGTTCTTAATCTTCATCCACGGGCCGCCATCAATCAGCTCGCCGCCGAACTCATCTTTCGCCAGCTGGTAGCCCCAGTCTTTGAAAGCGCCTTCGGTGAACTTCATGATATTGCCTTTGTGCACCAGGGTGACAGAATCACGGTCGTTAGTGATCGCATAGTCAATTGCCGCACGGACCAGACGTTTAGTACCCGCTTCGGAACACGGCTTAACGCCGATACCGCACTGTTCAGGGAAGCGAATTTTCTTCACACCCATCTCATCGCGCAGGAATTTAATCACCTTGTCGGCTTCAGCAGAACCGGCTTTCCATTCGATACCGGCATAAATGTCTTCTGAGTTCTCACGGAAAATAACCATATCGGTATCTTCCGGGCGTTTTACCGGGCTGGGTGTGCCTGTGTAGTAGCGTACAGGACGCAGACAAATATAGAGATCGAGCTGCTGGCGCAGTGCCACGTTCAGTGAACGGATACCGCCACCGACCGGGGTGGTCAGTGGACCTTTGATAGCCACGCGATACTCTTTAATGAGGTCGAGGGTTTCCTGCGGCAGCCATACATCCTGGCCGTAAAGCGCTACCGATTTTTCACCGGTATAAATTTCCATCCAGGAAATTTTACGCTCGCCGTTATAAGCTTTCTGCACGGCGGCATCGACAACCTTGATCATCACCGGAGAAACATCGACGCCAATACCATCACCTTCGATAAATGGGATGACAGGGTTGGCAGGCACATTAAGCCTGCCGTTTTCCAGGGTGATTTTCTGACCTTCCGCCGGAACAACTACTTTGCTTTCCATTAACCTCTCCTTCGAGCGCTTTTTTGTTAATGACTTGTAAGATACGGGACAATACTACTGCAATATTCCCCCCGCGCCAATCCTCACCGGTTTACGTTATAATGCGCTCATCGTTAACAAGTGCAAAGACTATGCTTAAATCTTCTGTTAAGAATCACCGCGTTAAACGGTTCAGCCCATCCTCCGCTGCCGCCAAAGCTTCCCACAGGCCACGGCGGGTAATCGCTTTTAACAAACCGTTTGACGTACTGCCGCAGTTCAGCGATGACGCCGGGCGTGCCACGCTGAAGGATTTTATTCTTCTGCCGGGGGTATATGCCGCAGGCAGACTTGACCGTGACAGTGAAGGACTGATGGTGCTGACCAACGACGGTGCATTACAGGCCACGCTGACACAGCCGGGCAAAGGCACCGGCAAAATCTACTATGTCCAGGTCGAGGGCGTACCGACAGAGGAAGATATTGTGCCACTGCGAACTGGCGTTCTGCTTAAAGATGGCCCTACCCGGCCCGCAGGTGTTGAACTGGTCAACGAGCCGCAATGGTTGTGGCCACGCAATCCGCCTGTGCGTGAACGCAAGTCCATCCCCACCAGCTGGCTTAAAATCACGCTGGTGGAAGGACGTAATCGTCAGGTACGGCGAATGACCGCACACATTGGTTTCCCGACGCTACGCCTCATCCGTTTTGCGTTAGGTAAGGTGACGTTGCAGGATTTACCGCCAGGTGAATGGCGCGATATCACCAGTGAATTTCCCCGTTAAGCCATTACTGGCGAAAAAGGAGTCAGGCATGTTTAAACCGCACGTCACCGTTGCCACCGTGGTGCAGGCTGAAGGGCATTTTCTGGTGGTCGAGGAGATGGTTCGAGGCCGGGCGACATGGAATCAGCCAGCCGGTCACCTGGAAGCCAATGAAACCCTGTTACAGGCGGCTTCTCGCGAACTTTATGAAGAAACCGGCCTTGAAGGCGTACCCGAGGCTTTTTTACGGCTGCATCAATGGATTGCCCCGGATAATACGCCTTTTTTACGTTTCCTTTTCGTGCTGGATTTACCAAAAATGTTGCCAACATGGCCACAGGATCGCGATATCGATCGCTGCTGGTGGCTACCACTGGATGACATCCTGACGACGAAAAAACTGCGTTCGCCGCTGGTGGCTGAAAGCCTGCGTATTTATCAGCAGGGCCAACGATACCCGCTGGAAATGCTGAGCGCGTTTCAGTGGCCATTTAGCGAGGATGCGCCCGCGCCGGGCGCATGGTAGACTACTGCGCAATTTTAAAGGGCAGCCTTTAACTGCCACTCAAAGTCAGGTATTTCTCATGTCATCAAGTCAGAAAAAAGTCATCGTCGGTATGTCCGGCGGCGTGGATTCTTCCGTTTCTGCCTGGTTGCTGCAACAGCAGGGCTATCAGGTGGAAGGTTTGTTTATGAAAAACTGGGAGGAGGATGACGGTGAGGAATACTGTACGGCGGCGGAAGACCTGGCGGACGCTCAGGCGGTATGCGACAGGTTGGGTATCGTTCTGCACACGATAAACTTCGCCGCAGAATACTGGGACAACGTTTTTGAACACTTTCTGGCAGAATACAAAGCGGGGCGCACGCCAAATCCCGATATTCTCTGCAACAAAGAAATTAAATTTAAAGCCTTTCTGGAATTTGCCGCCGAAGACCTGAATGCCGACTTTATTGCCACCGGTCACTATGTCCGCCGTGAGGATGCAGAGGGTAAAAGTCGCCTTCTGCGTGGTCTTGATGATAATAAAGATCAGAGCTACTTCCTTTATACCCTGGGCCACCAGCAGATTGCCCGCAGCCTGTTTCCCGTGGGTGAGTTGGCGAAACCTGAAGTGCGCCGCATCGCTGAACAGTTGGATCTGGTGACCGCGAAGAAAAAAGACTCTACCGGCATCTGTTTTATTGGCGAACGTAAGTTCCGCGATTTTCTGGGCCGCTATCTTCCGGCGCAGCCTGGCGTGATTGTCAGCGTCGGGGGCGATATCGTCGGTGAGCATCAGGGGCTGATGTATCACACCCTGGGGCAACGCAAAGGGTTGGGTATTGGTGGTACCAGGGAAGGCAGTGAAGATCCGTGGTATGTGGTGGATAAAGATGTGGCAAACAACCGGCTGGTGGTGGCTCAGGGCCATGACCACCCACGACTGATGTCAACCGGGTTGATTGCACAGCAGCTACACTGGGTGGATCGTCAGGCCCTTACGGCACCAGTGCGTTGTACGGTTAAAACGCGCTATCGTCAGTCGGATATCCCCTGCACCCTCACTCCGCTGAACGACGATCGCCTTGAAGTGCGTTTTGATGAGCCCGTCGCAGCGGTCACTCCGGGCCAGTCCGCCGTATTCTATCTGGGTGAAATTTGCCTCGGTGGCGGCATCATAGAACAAAGACTGCCGCTGCTTTAATCCTTTTCCAGGCAGGGTACGTACCGGATTTGCAGTGGCACACAGGTGTATACAGGAGTTACCTTGGCGAAAAATTTTTACGACATCACCCTGGCTCTGGCAGGTATCTGTCAGTCGGCGCATCTTGTGCAGCAAATGGCCCATCAGGGGCACTGTCCATCAGAGGTATTAAAAGTATCGCTAAACAGCGTGGTGGATCTCAATCCCACCACCACTCTGGCGGTATTTGGTAATGATGAAGCGCATTTACGCTTTGGGCTGGAAACGCTACTGGCCGTCCTGCACAGTAATCGCCACGGCGCGGTAGCCGAACTGACCCGCTACACGCTGAATCTTATGGTGCTGGAACGCAAGCTCAGCGCGAAGAAAAGCGCGATGGACCAGCTGGCACAACGTATCAGGCAGCTGGATCGTCAGCTGCTTCACTTTGATTTAGATTCAGAAACGCTGCTTGATGCAATGGCAGCGATGTATGTCGATATCATCAGCCCGCTTGGTCCGCGCATTCAGGTTACCGGCTCCCCCGCCGTGCTACAAAATTCGCTGATCCAGAATAAAGTTCGTGCAACGCTGCTGGCCGGCATCCGTGCGGCGGTGCTGTGGCATCAGGTAGGCGGTGGCCGCCTGCAACTGATGTTTTCCCGCAATCGCCTTGCCAGTGAAGCGAAGCAAATATTATCCCGTATTACCGGGTCATCCTTATGTTAACCTTTCAGGAGTTGCACCGATGGAATTATCCTCTCTGACAGCCATCTCCCCCGTTGATGGCCGCTACGGCGACAAAGTAAGTCCTCTGCGCGATATTTTCAGCGAATATGGCCTGCTGAAGTTTCGCGTCGAAGTGGAGGTCCGCTGGTTACAAAAACTGGCCGCCTGTCCAGAGATCGGCGAAGTTCCTGCATTTGATGCTGACGCAAACGCTTTCCTTGATGCGATTGTCCGCGATTTCAATCAAGACGACGCCGCGCGCATTAAAACCATTGAGCGTACCACCAACCACGATGTGAAAGCCGTGGAATATTTTCTGAAGGAAAAAGTGGCAGGCAATGCAACGCTGCACGCCGTTTCCGAGTTTATTCACTTTGCCTGTACTTCCGAGGACATTAATAACCTGTCCCACGCGCTGATGCTGGACACCGCGCGTCGTGAGGTGATTGTGCCTTACTGGAACAACATCATCGCCGCGGTCAAAGATCTGGCGCTGCAATACCGCGATATTCCGCTGCTGTGCCGAACGCATGGCCAACCGGCCACCCCGTCAACACTGGGTAAAGAGATGGCAAACGTGGCCTGGCGCTTTGAGCGCCAGCTGCGTCAGCTGGAACGCATTGAGGTGCTCGGCAAGATTAACGGTGCCGTGGGTAACTACAATGCGCATATTGCCGCCTATCCTGAAGTGGACTGGCACCAGCTGAGTGAAAGTTTTGTCACTTCACTGGGCATCACCTGGAACCCGTACACCACGCAAATTGAACCGCATGATTATATCGCGGAGCTGTTTGACTGCATCGCCCGTTTCAACACCATTTTGATCGACTTTGATCGTGACGTGTGGGGCTATATTGCGCTGAACCACTTTAAGCAGAAAACCATCGCCGGCGAAATCGGTTCCTCCACCATGCCGCACAAAGTAAATCCGATTGACTTTGAAAACTCCGAAGGCAACTTAGGCCTGGCCAATGCCGTTATGCAGCATCTGGCCAGTAAACTGCCGGTTTCTCGCTGGCAGCGCGATCTGACCGACTCCACCGTACTGCGTAATCTTGGGGTTGGCGTGGGCTATGCGCTGATCGCTTATCAGGCAACGCTGAAGGGGATCGCCAAACTGGAAGTGAACCGCGAGCGGCTGCTGGACGAACTGGACCAGAACTGGGAAGTGCTGGCCGAGCCGATCCAGACGGTAATGCGTCGTTACGGCATTGAAAAACCTTATGAGAAGCTGAAAGAACTGACCCGCGGCAAGCGCGTTGATGCCGCTGGCATGAAAGCGTTTATTGATGGTCTGGATCTGCCTGAAGAAGAGAAAGCCCGCCTGAAGTTAATGACTCCGGCGAATTACCTTGGTCGTGCAGTGCAGATGGTTGACGATTTGAACTGACACACCTGCGCTGGCGGACACAAGTCAGCCAGCGTTAACCTGCTGTTTATCTGCGTTCACCTATACTTTCTTAAGTCAACTTATACTGCCTCGCGGCCCCTGAACAGACAGAAAGGATTAGATCATGCGTGTATTGATTGTGGAAGATAACCCTCTGCTACGCCATCATCTCGCCGTACAGCTTCGTGAAATGGGCCACCAGGTCGACGCGGCGGAAGATGCCAAAGAAGCAGATTATTTTCTGGATGAGCATACACCCGATATTACCCTGGTCGATTTGGGCCTGCCGGATGAAGACGGCATGACGCTGATCCGCCGCTGGCGCAGTCAGGACGTTAAACAGCCGATTCTGGTACTGACCGCCCGCGAAGGCTGGCAGGCTAAAGTGGAAGCGCTCGAAGCCGGGGCTGATGATTATGTCACCAAACCGTTTCATATCGAAGAGGTGGTCGCGCGCATGCAGGCGCTGATGCGTCGTAACAGCGGCCTCGCCTCGCAGATTATCACCCTTGCCCCTTTTCAGGTGGACTTTTCACGCCGCGAACTGACCATTGATGAACAACAAATCAAACTGACCGCCTTCGAATATACCATTATCGAAACGCTGATCCGCAACGCGGGTAAAGTGGTCAGTAAAGACTCGTTGATGCTACAGCTTTATCCCGATGCTGAACTGCGCGAAAGCCACACCATTGACGTACTGATGGGACGTCTGCGTAAGAAAATTCAGGCACTTTACAGCAACGATGTGATCACAACCGTGCGTGGTCAGGGTTACAGGTTTGATCTCTGATCTGATGTTTAAACTCACGCCTCAGACACCCTTTTCCCTCCGCGCCCGATTCCTGCTGGCAACCGCCGTGGTGGTACTGATCCTGTCACTCTCCTACGGTATGGTGGCAGTGGTCGGTTATGTGGTGAGCTTTGATAAAAATACCTACCGGGTGATGCGGGGCGAGAGCAATCTGTTTTTCACTCTGGCGCAATGGCAGAACAACAGGCTGAGCATTGTTCAGCCAGAGAGCCTCACCCTTAACTTCCCCACGCTGGTGTTTATCTACAATGAAAAAGGCAAGCTGCTGTGGCAGTTGCGTGACGTGCCGGATATCCGTGAAAAGATTAATCATGACTGGCTGAAACGTTCCGGCTTTTATGAGATCAATACCGATAACAGCACCAGTCGCCAGGCACTGGGGAACGACACCGATGCTCAAAACAAGCTGACGGCTTACGATGATGACAACAACGATACCTTTACGCACTCTGTGGCGGTAAATCGCTACGATGCTACGCCAAGCCTTCCCGCATTAACCGTGGTGGTTGTCGACTCTATCCCGCAGGAGCTGCAACATTCCGATGTGGTCTGGTCATGGTTTAGCTACGTTCTGCTGGTTAACCTGCTG
Source organism: Erwinia psidii (assembly GCF_003846135.1). Classification (GTDB taxonomy): domain Bacteria; phylum Pseudomonadota; class Gammaproteobacteria; order Enterobacterales; family Enterobacteriaceae; genus Erwinia; species Erwinia psidii. The sequence continues at coordinate 89,518 of NZ_RHHM01000010.1, read as the reverse complement.
CTGGTGATACCACTGCTGTGGCTGGCCGCACACTGGAGCCTTGGCCCGATTGGATCGCTGGCCAGTCAGGTTCGGGAGCTGGAAAATGGTACCCGTGACACCCTCGATCCGCAACCGCCTCAGGAGCTGAGGAGTCTGGTTCGCAACCTCAACCTGCTGCTGGATAATGAGCGACAGCGCTACACGCGCTACCGGACCACGCTGAGCGATTTGACTCACAGCCTGAAAACGCCGCTGGCGGTTTTGCAGAGCACCCTGCGTTCGCTGCGTGGTGGCCGCACTATCTCGATTGAACAGGCCGAGCCGATTATGCTTGAGCAAATCAGCCGTATTTCGCAGCAAATTGGCTATTACCTGCACCGTGCCAGTATGCAGGCCGATCACAATGTGCTGAAACGTGAATTGCATTCAGTACCTGCGCTGCTCGACAGTCTCTGTTCGGCGCTCAATAAGGTTTATCAGCGCAAGGGCGTGTCTCTGACACTGGATATCTCACCGGAACTGACCTTTATTGGCGAACAGAACGACTTTATGGAAGTGATGGGCAATGTGCTGGATAACGCCTGCAAATATTGCCTGGAATTTGTTGAGATCACCGCGCGCCAGACGGATAACGAGCTGCATCTTATTGTGGATGATGATGGTCCCGGTATTCCGGTCAGTAAACGCGATCTGATTTTTATCCGTGGACAGCGTGCCGACACGCTGCGCCCCGGACAAGGCCTGGGACTCGCTGTTGCCAGGGACATTCTGGAGCAATACACCGGAGATATTATCGCCACCACCAGCGAGCTGGGCGGCGCGCGAATGGACGTAATTTTTCAGCGGCAGGAAGTGCTCCACGGCGACGAGTAGCGGCTTCTTCCGCTCCATCAGCGAATAGGTTAACACCGATGTTACCACCGCTGTTATAATCGATAAAAATCAGCGACTCAGGAGCAGTCCATGACGTATCATATCGAACTGAACTGGCCCGACTTTATACAGCGTTACTGGCAAAAACGGCCGGTGCTGTTAAAGGGTGGTTTCAAAAACTTTGTTGATCCAATCTCACCGGACGAGCTGGCCGGTCTGGCAATGGAAAACGAAGTCGACAGCCGTCTGGTCAGTCATCAGGGCGGCAAATGGCAGGTCAGTCACGGCCCATTCGCGAGCTTTGATCATCTCGGTGAAAATAACTGGTCGCTGCTGGTTCAGGCCGTTGACCACTGGCACGAAGCCTCTGCCGCGCTGATGCGTCCTTTCCGCCATCTGCCTGACTGGCGAACTGACGACCTGATGATCTCCTTCTCTGTGCCGGGGGGTGGTGTCGGTCCGCATCTCGATCAGTATGACGTGTTTATTATCCAGGGAACCGGGCGACGCCGCTGGCGGGTTGGCGAAAAAGTGGCAATGAAACAGCACTGTCCGCATCCCGATCTGTTGCAGGTAGAGCCTTTCGACGCGATTATCGATGAAGAGGTCGAAGCGGGCGATATTCTCTATATTCCACCGGGTTTCCCCCACGAAGGCTACTCTCTGGAAAATGCGGTCAGCTACTCGGTTGGATTCCGTGCGCCAAACGGGCGTGAACTGTTGAGCGGTTTTGCCGATTATGTCCTTTCTCACGAACTCGGCAGCTATCGCTTCAGCGATCCTGACGTTGCCGCGCGGGAAAACAGCGCTGAAATCCTGCCGCAGGAGTTGGAGAGCATGCGTAAGATGATCCTCGACGTTGTTAATCAACCAGACCATTTCAGCCAGTGGTTTGGCGAGTTTATTTCCCAGTCACGCCATGAACTGGATATTGCGCCTCCGGCGCCACCTTATCAGCCGGATGAAATTTATGATGCCCTGCAGCAGGGGGATCGCCTGAAACGCCTCGGTGGACTGCGGGTACTGTCGATGGGTGAGACGGTATTTATTAATGGTGAGCAGATAACATCGCCACATCATCAGGTACTGACGTTGCTGGCCAGGCAGTATTCGCTGGGGAGAGAGGACTTCGCGGCGGTACTTGACGATCCTGCCTTCCTTGCCCAGCTAACCGGGCTGGTTAACAACGGCTATTGGTATTTTGGCGAAGAAGAGTAAAACGCAGGCGGGATAAACGCTGTTGCCCGTTGCTAAAACGCCGCGCCATAACGGCGCGGCGGGGATGATTATCAAACCACAGATTGTGCCGTCTGGCGACCCCGGCTAAGACGTTTTCGCTTTTCTGGCAGTCAATGCAGCAATACGCATAATGACCGCCACCGCCTTCTCCATATTATCCAGCGACGCAAACTCATGTCTGCCGTGGTAATTATAACCACCGGTAAACAGGTTCGGGCAGGGCAGCCCCATAAAGGAAAGCGCTGCACCATCGGTTCCCCCGCGAACAGGTTTAACGTTTGGTTCAATATCGCACTCCCGCATCGCCTCAAGCGCATATTCAATGATGTGTGGCCAGGCTTCAACCTTTTCACGCATATTGAAATAACCATCGTCAATATTCACTTCAATGGCTGCACAGGAAGGCAAATCTTCAGCCAGTTGTGCAGCTATCCGCGTCATTACGTTCTTACGCTGCGCAAAGCGATCGCGGTCAAAGTCCCGGATGATATAATGAAGCTCAGCTTTCTCCACGCCGCCTTTGATGCCATGCAAATGATAAAAGCCTTCATAACCAGCTGTGTGCTCAGGCACTTCCTTTTCCGGCATCGCGGCATGAAAGCGCATCGCAAGCGTAAGGGCATTAACCATCACGCCTTTTGCCGTACCGGGATGCACATTGTTACCGGTGATTTTCACCGTCGCTGAAGCGGCGTTAAAGTTTTCATATTCAAACTCACCCACCCCGCCACCATCCACGGTGTAACCCCATTCCGCACCAAATGCCGCCACATCAAAGCAGCTGGTGCCTTTACCTATTTCTTCATCCGGCGTGAAGGCGATACGGATGTTACCGTGAGGAATATTTTCTTTTTTCAGTCTGGCCATCGCCGTGACAATTTCCGCAATACCCGCTTTGTCGTCAGCACCCAACAGCGTTTTACCATCGGTGGTAATCAGCGTATGCCCGATCAGGCTGTGCAGCACAGGGAACATTACCGGTGAGAGGATCTCATCACCGATACCCAGCGCAATATCACCGCCACGATAATTTTCGACGATTTGCGGTGTGACATTTTTAGCGGTGTAATCGGGCGAGGTATCTATATGAGAGATGAAACCGATCGTTGGCACTGGCCACGCCACATTTGAAGGCAGCGTCGCCATCACAATGCCGTTTTTACTGAGTGTGACATCACTTAAACCCAACGCTGTCAGCTCTCTGCACAACACTTTAGCCAGCTGCAATTGTCCTTCGGTGCTGGGGATCTGTCGTACATGGCTCCTTGATTGCGTGTCATAAGAGACATATTGCAAAAAGCGATCGAGTAAATTGTTCATCTTCCTTCCCTCTGAATGACAGATTTCATTATCAGCAACTTTTGCCGGGCAATTATTGCTTCAGGTCAGTTAAGCAGCTGGCTTATCTCTCAACACGGTTCTCACTGCTGTGGATAGTGGATAAGACTGAGGAATTTAACCGTCTTAAGACTCACGTTAAGATAGCTGTGTGGGCAATCCGCCTGAAAACGCAACCCCTCACCCGCTTTAAGGGTATGCCATTTACCGTTTACTGCCAGTTGCAACTCACCTTCCGTCACCACCACATGTTCAATCACCCCGGTTTCATGCGCTGATGACTCACTGACTGCACCGGCAATCAGTTCCACCGCCAGCACATCAAAGTGCAACGCTGTATCATAAGGAAACAGCGGCGTAGCCTGCATCGCCACAGTGCGTTGTCGACGTGGCACAGCCTGCCCGCTTCGCATGACCTGTTCCGGCTCCTGTGGTTCAGATACGGGAATAAAATGGGAAAAAGGGACGTTAAAGCCGGTGGCAATTTTCCATAACGTCGCCACTGTCGGGCTGGATTCACCTCGTTCAATTTGCCCCAGCATGGCTTTACTCACGCCCGTCTCTTTCGCGGTGCGGGTCAGACTCCACTCACGGGAAAGACGCAAAGACTTCAGGGTCAGTCCGGTTTGAAAACTGGGATTTGTCATGTCACCTCCTGGTCGGGAAAGTCAGTCTATCACTTGCATGCTATGACGCACACTGCTAGCCTGCACGTTATAACGCACATACGGGTAGCCATTATGCGCGCTCCTTTATCCTTGTCTTATATAACATTTCCTGCCCTGATGGCCGGTTTTGTTGCCGTACTGGTGGGTTATACCAGTTCTGCGGCCATCATTTTCCAGGCCGCCAGCGCAGCCGGCGCTTCTGCTGTACAGACTGGCGGCTGGCTATGCATGCTGGGACTGGCAATGGGGCTGACCTCTGTTGGGCTGTCACTGTACTATCGCGCCCCGATCCTTACCGCATGGTCAACACCCGGTGCCGCCCTGCTGGTCACCTCGCTTCCGGGTACTTCCCTGGCGGAGGCGGTCGGCGTGTTTGTCTTTGCCTCCGGTTTAATTTTTCTTTGTGGCATTACCGGGCTGTTTGCCAGGCTGATGCACTATATCCCGCAGGCGATTTCATCTGCCATGCTGGCCGGGATCTTATTGCGTTTTGGCATCGATGCTTTTGCCTCTTTTAAGGTTGATTTCGTGCTGACGGCCTGTATGTGTCTGAGTTACCTGATAGCTATACGCTGTCTGCCACGTTACGCCATTGTGACGGCGCTGCTGGCTGGTCTGGCGGTGGCTGTCGTTCAGGGTGATATTCACTTTTCAACGCAACCATACTCTTTTGCACTACCGGAATTTGTCGCCCCTCATTTTACGCTCAGCACGCTACTGGGCATTGGTATGCCTTTTTTTGTCGTCACCATGGCTTCACAGAATGCCCCAGGCATCGCGACGTTGAAAGCCGGCGGCTGGCAGGTGCCGGTTTCCCCTCTGATCAGCGTAACCGGTCTTACTTCTCTGCTGCTGGCTCCCTTTGGTGGATTTTCTGTGTGCATCGCCGCAATTACTGCGGCCATCTGTATGGGAAAAGAAGTACATCCCGACCCGCAGCGACGCTACTGGGGAACCGTCTGTGCCGGTCTTTTTTATCTGCTGGCCGGCCTGTCTGGCGACATGATTGGCCTGGTGTTTAGCATTCTCCCCGCCTCCCTGATCCACGCTATCGCCGGGCTGGCGCTGCTCGGCACTATTGCCGGCAGCCTGCAACAGGCACTGGCGAACGAGAAACAGCGTGAAGCAGCGATCATTACCTTTCTGATAACAATATCTGGCCTGACACTGTTGGGCATTGGGGCTGCATTCTGGGGGCTGGCAGGGGGCATTATCGCTTATCTGCTGCTCTCACTCCCCGTGCGTCGCATATCGGCAAAGTAAGCCCGGGCCGCCCTGCTGCTCGCTATCCAGTGAGCATCCACCCGATGCAACGTTTTCACATTTCTCATATGAGAATCATTGCCATTTGCATATAGCAAGTGCTATGTTTTATAGCCATCGCTATTTTGCGCAATCAGGGAAACAATAATGAAAAAATGGCTACTACATGCAGGGAAACGTCGCCTTCTGCACGGACTGGTTCTGATTCTGCTAGTCAACGCACCCGCCGTGATGGCGCAGGAGAAATTCAGGGTCATCACCACCTTCACGGTGATTGCTGATATGGCAAGAAACGTGGCGGGAGACGCAGCCGTGGTGGAATCCATCACTAAGCCAGGCGCGGAGATCCACGAGTATCAGCCAACGCCTGGCGATATAAGGCGCGCTCAGGGGGCGCAACTGATCCTCTCCAATGGCCTTAATCTGGAGCTGTGGTTCAGAAAGTTCTATCAACACTTACCCGGTGTGCCAGAAGTGGAAGTCTCCTCAGGGATTGTCCCACTCGGGATCACCGCGGGGCCTTACAATGGGAAACCCAATCCTCACGCCTGGATGTCACCGGAAAATGCGCGCATTTATGTCGATAACATCCGCAATGCGCTGGAGAAGTACGATCCGCAAAATGCAGCAATTTACCGTAAGAATGCGCAAATTTATCAACAAAAAATTGCCAACACGCTGCAGCCCCTGCGTGCAGAGATCGACCAAATCCCGGCGGATAAACGCTGGCTGGTGACCAGTGAAGGCGCGTTCTCCTATCTGGCTCGCGATCTCGGTCTGAAAGAACTTTACCTGTGGCCAATCAATGCCGATCAACAGGGCACGCCGCAACAGGTACGCCAGGTCATTGATATGATGAAAAAACACGCCATCCCGACAATATTCAGTGAAAGCACCATCTCTGATAAACCTGCCCGCCAGATTGCCAGAGAGACCGGGGCACATTACGGCGGCGTGCTTTATGTTGACTCGCTCAGCAATGCCGACGGACCGGTTCCGACTTATCTCGATTTACTGCACGTAACCACGGCGGCAGTGGTTGATGGTATTAATGAGGGGCTGAAACCATGAAACGCGCCCTGTCCGACAGTCCAGGGATCAGTGCACGAGGCGTCACCGTGACTTATCGCAATGGTCACACCGCCCTGAGGGATGCCAGCCTGAGTATACCAACAGGCACCCTTGCCGCACTGCTGGGGATCAATGGCTCTGGAAAGTCCACGTTGTTTAAAGCGATTATGGGGTTTGTGCCGCTGACTGAGGGCGATATTAGCCTGATGGGCGTACCAACCCGCACCGCGTTACGGCAGAACCAGGTGGCTTATGTTCCGCAGTCGGAAGACGTTGACTGGCACTTCCCGGTACTGGCCGAAGATGTGGTAATGATGGGCCGCTATGGTCACATGGGCATGTTGCGCATTCCGCGCAAAGCCGACCATGATGCGGTGGCAGCCGCACTTGACCGGGTAGGGATGAGTGATTTCCGTCACCGGCAAATTGGTGAACTTTCCGGCGGACAGAAAAAACGCATTTTTCTCGCCAGGGCCATCGCCCAGGGAGGAAAAATTGTGCTGCTGGACGAGCCGTTCACTGGCATTGACCTCAACACCGAACGACAGCTTATTTCCCTGTTGCAACAGATGCGGGATGAGGGCTGCACATTGCTGGTCTCCACCCACAATCTTTCCACGGTCAACAGCTTCTGCGATTACACCGTGCTGGTTAAAGGCACGGTACTGGCCTGTGGACCGACCGCCGACATCTTCACCGCGTCGAACCTGAGCAGAGCCTTTGATGGCATTTTACATCCGCTGATGTCGAATGATGTGGTGCACAGGGGTGAAGATCCGCTGCCCTTAAAGGAAAAAAGATGACAGGCACACTGCTGGAACCGTTCAACTATCAGTACATGCTCAACGCCATGTGGGTTTCAGCACTGGTGGGTGGCGTTTGCGCCTTTCTCTCCTGCTACCTGATACTCAAGGGCTGGGCGCTGATTGGCGATGCGCTGTCGCATGCCATCGTTCCCGGCGTGGCGGGGGCCTGGATGCTCGGATTACCCTTCTCTCTGGGCGCTTTTTTCTCCGGTGGTCTCGCGGCCGCAGCCATGCTGTTTTTGCATCAGCGAACCCGCCTGCGTGAAGACGTCATCATCGGCCTTATCTTCTCATCGTTTTTCGGTTTTGGGCTGTTTATGGTGTCGCTGAATCCAACCTCGGTAAATATTCAGACCATCATTTCAGGCAATATTCTGGCCATCACACCGGCTGATACCTGGCAGTTAGCCATCAGCAGCGTTGTATGTCTGATGGTTTTATTGCTGAAATGGAAGGATCTGATGGTCACCTTTTTCGACGAGCAACATGCGCGCACCGTTGGACTCAATCCATCCCGTCTCAAGGCGCTATTCTTTGTCCTGCTCTCCGTCACCACGGTAGCGGCGCTGCAAACCGTCGGCGCATTTCTGGTGATTTGTATGGTAGTCGCCCCCGGCGCCACCGCCTATTTACTGACTGACCGCTTTTCCAGGATGCTGGTGATAGCGATTATCATTGGCGTGGTAACCAGCTTTTTCGGTGCCTGGATAAGCTTTTTTCTCGATGGCGCAACGGGGGGCATTATCGTGGTAACCCAGGCGCTGATCTTCCTGCTGGCCTTTCTGTTTTCACCGAAATATGGCTGGCTTACACGGCACAGGCGGACGGTTGAGGTACTGACCGGCGAAGGAGAAACGCCATGAGCCTGCTCACACTTATGCTGCAACCCTTTCAGTTTGATTTTATGATCAATGCGCTACTGGTAGCCGTTCTGCTGGCGGTTCCAACGGCGTTAATTTCCTGTCTGCTGGTGCTGAAAGGCTGGGCATTGCTTGGCGATGCCATGAGCCATGCGGTGTTTCCGGGCGTGGTACTGGCTTACCTGGCCGGTTTACCTTTTGCCATTGGTGCTTTTTTCGCCGGGCTGTTCTGTGCGCTGGCGACGGGTTTTTTAAAAGAAAACACCCGCATCAGGCAGGATGCGCTGATGGGCATTGTCTTTTCGGCCATGTTCGCGATTGGGCTTATCCTGTCCGTTGCGGTTAAGGCGGAAATCCATCTCGATCATATCCTCTTTGGGGATATGCTGGGGATCAACGGTGACGATTTGATACAGACCGGGCTTATCGCGCTGCTGATTATGCTGATTTTCCTGATGAAATGGCGCGATTTTCTGCTTCATGCCTTTGATCCCGTTCAGGCCAGCGCCTGCGGGCTGAAAACCTCACTGTTGCACTACGGGCTGCTGTGCATGACCGCGCTTACCATTGTGGCGGCGCTGAAAGCGGTCGGCATCATTCTGTCGCTGTCGCTGTTGATCGCCCCCGGCGCCATTGCCCTGCTACTGACTAGAACCTTCGCCGGTATGATGCTGGTGGCGACGGTGCTCACTGTGGGGGTTGCCTTCTGCGGCGTTTATTTGTCTTTCTTTATCGACAGCGCCCCTGCCCCAACCATTGTGGTGCTTTTTTCGCTGGTATTTGTCATCGTGTTTGTGTTGACAGGCGTAAAGGCCAGACAACGCCACATCAGCCTGCCGGGATAGCGAGGAAAAACGTTACAGGGTCGCCGCGAACACCTCCGGTACGCGGCATCCGCTTAGCAGCGAATCTTATGCAGCAGGCGTTGCACAAACCCCGGCACCACCTCAGTGGCCGGCCCGTAATCCTTCTCTTCAAATTCGCTGCCGACCTGGCTGGGTTGTAGATTCAGCTCCACCGTCCAGGCCCCCTGTAATTTTGCCTCGTGAACGAAGCCCGCCGCCGGATAAACATGACCGGATGTGCCAATCGCCACAAAATAATCAGCGTTTGCCAGCGCCGTGTAAATTTCATCCATCTGTAATGGCATCTCACCGAACCAGACAATATGTGGACGCAACACGGAGGGGAACTGACAGCAGTGGCAGCGATCGCCAGGATTAAGGTCTTCCTGCCACTGCACCACCTGCCCACTGGTGGCACAGCGTACTTTTAACAGTTCACCGTGCATATGAATGACATTGCGGCTACCCGCGCGTTCATGCAGGTTATCAATATTTTGCGTCACCAGCAGAAAATGGTCGCCCAGCGCGGCTTCCAGCTCCGCCAGCGCCAGATGCGCCTGGTTTGGTGCGATATCGGGTTGCTGCAACTGACGACGGCGGGCATTGTAAAACGCCTGTACCTTATGCGGATCGCGGGAGAATCCTTCCGGGGTCGCCACGTCTTCCACCCTGTGATCTTCCCACAGCCCCTCATCGGCGCGGAAGGTGCGGATACCGGATTCAGCGGAGATCCCCGCGCCGGTCAGCACCACCACCCGTGGCAGGGGATGACGGGCAATTTCAATATTACGGTCGCGCTCAAAAATGCGCTGACGAAAGCGCTGATGCACCTGACGTCGGGTTTTCTTGTAACGTGCCAGTCTCAGGCGGCGACGGGGGGTACGCATCATAACTTCTTTACTCCTTAACGTGCCGGAAAGGGAATGCGGGCCTGTGCTTACTGGCCACTCAGTACGCGAGCAGGATCGATTCGACTCGCTCTTCTGGCCGGATACCAGCTGGCAATCAGGCTCAGTAATAGTGACGTCAGCAACACAGTGACCACATCAAGCCAGTGAACTTCAGATGGCAGAAAGTCGATAAAGTAAATATCGCCAGAAAGGAAATGGTAACCGGTGAGGGTTTCAATGCCATGGATAATCGTCGTGAGGTTCAGGGCCGCCAGCACGCCGACCACCACACCACTGACGCTTCCCAGCAGCCCGGCCATCAGGCCATACCAGACAAAGATCGCACGGATCAGCCCGTCCCTTGCGCCAAGGGTACGTAACACAGCAATATCGCTGCTCTTGTCTTTTACCGCCATCACCAGCGTGGAAACAATGTTAAAGCAGGCGACGCCAATCACCAGCACCATCGCCAGATACATAATGGCGCGGATCATCTGGATATCCCGGTACATATAGCCGTAGCTGCCGATCCAGCTGCGAATGTACACGTAGGAATGGGTCACTTCACCGGCATCGCGCACCAGTTTCTGTGCGGCAAACGGGTCAGACATTTTCAGTGCAATACCCGTGACGTTGTCACCCATATTGAGATAGTGTTGCGCGTCGGCCAGCGGGACCAGTGCGAGACTGTGGTCGAGCATACCACTGAGCGCCAGAATACCACTCACCTGAAGGCGTACACGCTTTGGCTGTAACAGTTTCTGTCCCTGGCTGCTGTCGGGGATCAACACCGTCAGCCAGTCACCCTGCTTCAGGTTAAGGCTTTTGGCCACCCCCTGCCCCAGAATAATCTGCTGCTTATCGGCGCCAAAGCTCTGCCAGGCATGGTCCTGCACATAGGCGGGCAGCGCGCTTAATTTCATTTCCTGCTGCGGGTCAACCCCTTTAATCTGGATCGCCTGCAACTTAACGCCGCTTTCAATCAGGCCGGTGAAATTAATATAGGGCGCGGCAGCGGCAATGCCTTTGACCTGCTCCACCTGCGGCAACAACGACTGCCAGCCGGTAAACGGCTGCTTCACCGGTTCGATCTCACCGTGCGGCACCACCGCGAGAATGCGGTTGTTCAGCTCACGCTCAAAGCCGTTCATCGCACTGAGGCCAATGATTAACACCGCTACCCCCAGCGCGATACCCAGGGTGGAGATCGCTGAAATCAGCGACACCATACCGCCACGACGACGTCCACGACTGAAGCGCAGACCCAGCAGAAGAGAGAGAGAGTTCGCCATTACATCAGCCCTGCCAGGGTCAGGGTGTCGCTCAACTGACCATCGCGCATTTCCATCTGCCGTTTAAGGCGTTTTGCCAGTTGCAAATCGTGGGTCACCACCAGGAAAGCGGTTCCCTGCCTGACGTTCAGCTCACCAAGCAGATCGAAAATGGCATCAGCATTGCGCGCATCCAGATTACCGGTTGGCTCATCGGCCAGCACCAGACGCGGGTTATTCACCAGCGCACGGGCAATCGCCACGCGCTGGCGCTCTCCACCAGAAAGTTCAGAAGGTCGGTGATGCGCGCGTTTTTCCAGGCCAACGGCGCTGAGCATATCGAGTGCTTTTGCCTGTGCTTCCCCTTTGGCGACGTTGCCAATCAGCAACGGCATCACGACGTTTTCCAGCGCGTTGAAATCCGGCAAAAGATGGTGGAACTGATAAATAAAGCCCAGTTCGCGATTACGTAACCCGGCTCTGGCCGTCGGGGACATCCGGTTGAGTGACTGGCCGTCAAACACCACTTCGCCGGAAGTGGGTGTATCCAGCCCGCCAAGCAGGTGCATCAGGGTGCTTTTACCGGAACCGGAACTACCGACAATCGCCATCATCTCGCCGGGCGCAACGCTGAAAGAGACATTCCGCAGCACATCGGTTTGTACGCTCCCTTCCTGGTAGCGCTTGCAAAGGTTGTCGCACTGTAACAGGGATGAATTACTCATAACGTAAAGCCTCAGCGGGTTGAACGGCGGCAGCCCGCCAGGAAGGATACAGGGTGGAGAGCAGCGACAGCACCATTGCGACGATCACAATGGTCAGCACCTGTGGCAGGGAAATGTCGACAGGTAGCGCCGCGCCATCGAGGAATGCGCCAATCAGCGGCATCAGATTGTTAAGCTGGCTTGCGAGCAGTACCCCAAGCAACGCCCCCAGCACCGAACCGACAATACCGGCGGTTGCGCCCTGCACCATAAACACCATCACAATCTGGCGACGCGTCAACCCCTGGGTTTGCAGTATCGCCACTTCTCCCTGTTTTTCCATGATCAGCAAACCCAGCGAGGTAATAATATTAAAGGCGGCAACAGCGACAATCAGACTGAGTAATAAACCCATCATATTTTTCTCCATTCTGACCGCCTGAAACAGTTCGCCCTTTCGCTCTCGCCAGTCTTTCCACACCAGTCCCTGTGGCAGCGTTTGCTGGCTCAGGGCATCAACCTGCAGCGGTTTGTCAAGCCACAGACGCCAGCCGGTGATGTTACCCGCCTGATAACGCATCAGGCGCGAAGCGTCCTGCTGGTTCACCAGAATCTGGTAGCCATCCACCTCGCTGTTGGCAGCAAAGGTGCCCACCACGGTGAACAGGCGCTGGCTGGGCAGGCGACCCATCGGCGTGAACTGGCTGGCGGAGGGCACCATCAAACGCAACGCATCGCCCTTGCTGACCCCAAGCTGCTGTGCCAGCTGTTCCCCCAGAATCACGTTGTACTGCCCGGGCTGAAGCACACTCTGGCTGACGTTATTCAGATAAGGCGTCAGTGGGTCGGGCTCATCAGGCGCAATCCCCAGCATCACCCCCACGCCAACACTGTGGGCGCTTTGCAGTACCACATCGGCCGTGGTCAGCGGCGTGATGCGGTTCACTCCGCGTAGTTTCAGGGAGGCAGCAGGAATTTGCTGCGGATCGATGGCACCTTTTTCACCGGTGATAAGCGCCTGGGGCATCAGGTTGAGCGTGCTTTTTTCCAGTTCATGCTCAAAACCATTCATCACCGACAGCACGGTGACCAGGGCCAGCACGCCCAGAGTGATACCAATGGCTGAAAGCCAGGAGACAAACCGTCCGAAACGGTCGGATGCTCGTCCACGCATGTAACGCAGACCGATAAATAACGCGACAGGTTGATACATGTAATCCGTCTTTTGGCGATGGATAAAGTAAAAAAGTGATCGAGGATGATAAAGGACAGTCCGGCGTTATGGAACCTCCAGACCGCAGAGTATGCACGATTGTTTTGTCTTCCTGTCCTTGATCGGCGTAAATGCCGCAATATCGGACAAAAAACACCCATTAACTGCGGCATTGTTCGACAGCCATCGGCATACACTGTTTTTACCGACGCGCAACAGGCCATGCAGCATCGCGGTACTGCCCCGCACCGGGCTGACCAACAGAACAGCCTCTACGACAGGCGCTGAATGTGAGAGTGATAAAAATGTCCAGATACCCCAAAGGCAGTATTGTCAGACACACCACCGGCAATATCAAAGGGACGGTGCTTAATGTTTTCGAACAGGATAATAGCGCAGCGGGCTATTACATCACCTGGGATGACGGCAATCACAGCTATCACGGTGAAAAAGAGTTGATATGGGCAAACATTGACCACCCCGGCGTGCACAACAGGCAACAATCGTCAAAATAGAGGTATACTCCGTTAGCCGAATGGGGACCTGAGGTTCCCTGCTCTCCTTATCGTCAAGAGACAGCCTGACTGATTATGCCTGAACAATACCGATACACCCTGCCCATTAAAGCAGGTGACCAGCGCCAGCTGGGGCAACTGAGCGGTGCAGCATGTGCCGTTGAGGCCGCAGAAATTATTGCACGTCATCAAGGACCGGTAGTGCTGATTGCCCCGGATATGCAAAACGCCCTGCGTTTGCACGATGAGATCCAGCAATTCAGCAACGAGACGGTTCTCAGCCTGGCCGACTGGGAAACCCTGCCCTTTGACAGTTTCTCTCCTCACCAGGACATAATTTCTTCGCGTTTGTCCACGCTGTACAGCCTGCCCACTCTGGAGCGCGGCGTGCTGATCCTGCCGGTGAATACATTGATGCAACGGGTGTGCCCACACAGTTTCCTGCATGGCCATGCGCTGGTAATGAAAAAAGGACAGCGCCTGTCCCGTGATACCTTACGTTCACAGCTTGAACAGGCTGGCTACCGCCATGTGGATCAGGTGATGGAACATGGCGAATACGCCACACGCGGTGCGCTGCTGGACATCTTCCCGATGGGGAGTGTGCAGCCTTACCGCATTGATTTTTTCGATGAGGACATCGACAGCCTGCGTCTGTTTGACGTTGACAGCCAGCGCACGCTGGAAGAGGTTGCGGTAATTAATTTGCTGCCAGCACATGAGTTCCCAACCGACAAAACCGCCATTGAGCTGTTTCGTACACAATGGCGGGAACATTTCGATGTACGGCGCGAAGCAGAGCATATTTATCAGCAGGTGAGCAAAGGCACCCTGCCTGCCGGGATTGAATACTGGCAGCCGCTGTTTTTCGATCAGCCGCTGCTACCGTTATTCAGTTATCTGCCAGCCAACGCCCTGCTACTCAGCTATGGCGACATCGACAGCAGTGCCGATCGTTTCTGGCTGGACGTGATGGCGCGTTTCGAAAACCGCAGGGTCGATCCCATGCGTCCTTTGCTGCCGCCAGACACGTTGTGGCTTCGTACTGAGCAACTGTTCAGCGAAATGAAAAAATGGCCGCGTGTCCGGCTTAATCATGACACGCTGCCTGAAAAAGCGGCCAATACCAATCTCGGCTATCAGCCACTGCCCGATCTGGCTGTGCAGGCCCAGGCGAAAGCGCCACTGGATGGCCTTCGCCATTTTCTTGAATCATTTTCCGGCCCGGTCGTGTTTTCGGTGGAGAGTGAAGGCCGCCGTGAAGCATTGCAGGAGCTGTTGGCCCGAATCAAAATCGCCCCAAAGACGATCCTCAGCCTGCAGGCGTTACACCAGCCGGGCCAGTATCTGATGATCGGTGCCAGCGAGCACGGCTTTATCGACAGCCTGCGTCAACGCGCTTTGATTTGTGAAAGTGATTTGTTGGGTGAGCGGATTAGCCGCCGCCGTTCGGACAGCCGCAAAACCATTAACCCGGATGTGCTGATCCGCAATCTGGCAGAGCTGCATCCCGGTCAGCCGGTGGTCCATCTTGAACACGGTGTTGGACGCTACATTGGCCTGACCACGCTTGCAACCGGCGGCATTACCGCGGAATACCTGATGCTTGCCTATGCCGGCGAGGCAAAACTCTATGTGCCTGTCTCCTCACTGCATCTGATTAGCCGCTATGCCGGGGGCGCTGATGAAAATGCGCCGCTGCATAAACTGGGCAGCGACGCATGGACCCGCGCCCGACAGAAAGCAGCCGAAAAGGTCCGCGACGTGGCGGCTGAACTGTTGGATATTTATGCCCAACGCGCCCTGAAAACGGGTTTTGCTTTTAAACACTGCCGTGAACAGTATCAGCTGTTCTGCCAGAGTTTCCCCTTTCAGACCACCCCGGATCAGGCTCAGGCGATCAATGCGGTGTTAAGTGATATGTGCCAGCCGCTGGCCATGGACCGGCTGGTGTGTGGCGATGTCGGTTTCGGTAAAACCGAAGTGGCAATGCGCGCGGCCTTCCTCGCGGTGGACAATAACAAGCAGGTTGCCGTGTTGGTGCCGACCACCCTGCTGGCACAGCAGCATTACGACAACTTCCGCGATCGCTTTGCCAACTGGCCAGTGCGGATTGAAATGCTTTCCCGCTTTCGTACCGCCAAAGAACAGACTCAGGTGCTGAACGATGCCCAGGAAGGCAAAGTGGATATTTTAATCGGTACCCATAAGCTGTTGCAGGGCGATATTAAATGGCGCGATTTAGGGCTGCTGATCGTTGATGAGGAACACCGCTTTGGCGTGCGGCATAAAGAGCGTATCAAGGCGATGCGGGCTGATGTGGATATTCTGACGCTGACCGCCACCCCGATCCCGCGCACGCTGAATATGGCAATGAGCGGTATGCGCGATCTGTCAATTATCGCCACGCCACCGGCCCGTCGTCTGGCGGTGAAAACCTTTGTCCGGGAATATGATGATTTGGTGGTGCGTGAGGCTATTTTGCGTGAAGTGTTGCGTGGTGGCCAGGTGTACTACCTGTACAACGATGTGGAAAATATCGACAAGGCCACCAGCCGCCTGGCGGGACTGGTGCCTGAAGCTCGCATTGCCATCGGGCACGGTCAGATGCGTGAGCGCGAGCTGGAACGGGTAATGAACGATTTTCACCATCAGCGTTTTAACGTACTGGTCTGCACCACGATTATCGAAACCGGCATCGATATTCCCACCGCTAACACCATTATCATTGAGCGTGCCGATCACTTTGGTCTGGCACAGCTGCACCAGCTTCGTGGTCGCGTCGGCAGGTCACATCATCAGGCCTATGCCTGGCTTTTGACACCGCATCCAAAAGCAATGACCACCGATGCCCACAAGCGTCTTGAAGCGATTGCCTCGCTGGAGGATCTGGGTGCCGGTTTCGCCCTGGCCACTCACGATCTGGAAATTCGCGGCGCTGGCGAACTGCTGGGAGAGGATCAGAGCGGGCAGATGGAGTCGATTGGTTTTTCGCTCTATATGGAGCTGCTGGAAAATGCGGTAGATGCCCTGAAAGAGGGGCGCGAGCCTTCGCTGGAGGATCTGACCAGCAATCAGACCGAGGTCGAATTACGCATACCGTCGCTGTTACCGGATGACTTTATCCCGGATGTTAACACCCGCCTGTCCTTCTACAAGCGTATTGCCAGCGCGGAAGAAAGTGAACTCGACGATCTCAAGGTGGAACTGATTGACCGCTTTGGCTCGTTACCGGATGCGGCCCGTAATCTGCTGGATATCGCCGCGCTACGTTTAACCGCGCAAAAAATTGGTATCCGCCGGGTGGAAGCCAGCGAGAAAGGCGGCTTTATTGAGTTTGGCGCGAAAAACAAGGTCGATCCCGTCTGGATGATTGGTCTGTTACAAAAAGCGCCACAGCACTGGCGGTTGGATGGCCCGACAAAGCTCAGGTTTATACGCGATCTGAGCGAACGCAAACTACGGATGAAATGGGTACGTGAATTGATGGATCAGCTGCTGGCGAACGCTGCATGACCTGCTGACTCAGCGCTTCACCGGCGGTGAGTCTGCTGTCAACACATGAACGTTCAGGCTGACCATGTACCCGGATAGCGAGCATAAAAAAAGCGGCTGATGCCGCTTTTTTTGCCATGACCGCAGATTAAGTCTGATTGTTCAGAACCAGATGACCATTGCTGTCCAGCGGAATACGGGTGCCGGGATCGTTATCCATACGGATTTTTCCCTGCTGGTTACCGATTTTATAAGTCACATCGTAACCCATCATTTTCTCCTGTCGGTCATAGACAGTCTTACAACGCTGTTCGGTGGTGGTATAGGTATCACGCTCCTGCAATGCGCCCTGTACCTGATTACCACCATAGCCACCCGCCAGTGCACCTGCCACCGTCGCCACGCTGCGGCCACGACCACCACCGAACTGGTGTCCGAGCACGCCACCGGCAACCGCACCGAGCACCGATCCGGCAATGCGGTTTTCATCCTGCACCGGTCGACGGTGCGTTAACGTGACGTTACGGCAATCCTGACGAGGGTTTTTGCTGATTTCTTTAATTGGCGTGGCTGACAATACCTGCGCATATTGCGGGCTACGGTCAAACACGTTCATACTCGCCACCGCAGCCACACCAAGCGCTGCTGCTACACCAATACCCACACCTGCCAACATTGATTTATTCACAGGATGACCTCCGAAATTGTTATCACGCATCAGAGTCCCGGCTGGTTACTGTGCGGAGACTGTTACCTGGCGTGCGTGAAGCGCCGTATCTGGTTGCGTTGAATTTTGCGCAGAGAGGTCAAATGTGACAATAAGAAAACAGGAAGAAATGCGTATTAACAGTAATAACCCTCTGTCTTTAAGAGTCTTCCTGGCAGGTAACCGCTAACAGAAAGTGACTTATGTTGTCAGCGACAACATAAGCCAGGTTTACACAGTCTTCACGGCTTATCAGGAGTTAATAGATTCAGTGCAGTTTCAGACGGGGACGGATCACACGGTTAAGGCTACCCACCAGCATCATCAGGCCGGTTTTAAAGTACCCATGCAGGGCAACCTGATGCATACGGTACAATGATATATACACCATGCGGGCAATTCGCCCCTCAACCATCATTGAGCCTCGCATCAGATTGCCCATCAGACTCCCCACGGTACTGAAACGGGAAAGTGATACCAGCGAGCCATGATCCCGGTAAACGTAGGATTTCATCTTGTGCCCTTTCATCTCTGCGAGAATATTATTCAGCACCAGGGTCGCCATCTGGTGGGCAGACTGGGCGCGCGGTGGCACAAATCCTCCGGCGGGCAGCGGACAGGAAGCACAGTCGCCAATGGCGTAAATATCAGCATCCCTGGTCGTCTGTAGCGTCGGCTGTACCACCAGCTGATTAATACGGTTGGTTTCCAGTCCGCCGATCTCTTTCATAAAGTCCGGTGCTTTGATTCCGGCAGCCCAGACCATCAAATCAGCGTCAATAAACTCGCCGGATTTCGTATTGAGACCGTTGTCATCCGCGCTGGTGACCATGGTCTGAGTCAATACCCGCACGCCAAGCTTGGTCAGCTCCTGATGCGCCGCACTGGAGATACGTGGCGGCAGGGCTGGCAGAATACGCTCACCGGCCTCCACCAACGTAACGTTCAGCGCCTTGTTATCCAGCCCTTTATAACCATAGCTGTGCAGCTGTTTCACCGCATTGTGCAGTTCAGCGGAAAGCTCAACGCCGGTTGCCCCTCCACCCACGATAGCGATATTAACTTTTTCCTGTGTGCCCGCGCTGGCAGAAAACTTCAGGAACAGGTTAAGCATTTCATTATGGAAACGACGCGCCTGATGTGGATTGTCGAGAAAAATACAGTGCTCCTTCACCCCCGGTGTACCAAAGTCATTCGAGGTACTGCCTAACGCCATAACCAGCGTGTCATACTCCAGTTCACGGGCGGGCACCAGCACATCGCCTCCGGCATCACGGATTTCGGCCAGCTGTAATTTTTTGCTTTCGCGATCGATATCAGTCAGCGTCCCCAGCTGGAACTGAAAATGATGGTTCCGTGCATGAGCCAGATAGCTCAGTGCATCAATTCCCTCATCCAGCGAACCGGTGGCAACTTCATGTAATAACGGTTTCCACAGGTGGCTGTGATTACGATCCACCAGAATGATTTCCGCTTTTTTTCTGCGGCCTAATTTATGACCCAGCTGTGTTGCCAGTTCAAGTCCACCGGCGCCTCCGCCAATAATAACAATTTTTTTCATGGCTTTAGTCAAATGACCCCTCAAAATGTAAACCAATCGTTAATTAAAAGTTAAGTTAATATCCTTAATTAACATAGGGTTGGCGTAGTAATTACTGTCTGATGGCAGGATAACATGAGGAAATTCGGCAGTCCTGAAAAAATTGATACAGGTCAACTTTTTCAGGTCGTGTCTGAATAAAACGCCTTTTATTCCCGATACTTTATAATGTTATTAAGCATTTTTTTACCCGGAATAATTCCCTGCAAATGAATTTATTAATTAATTTTATTTAATAATCTTTTTATTAAATAAAGTCACCTGCCTGCACCGCTGACAAATAAACAAGGCAATACCGGCCTGAAATCAGCATTAAGCAGACTGAATTCAGGCTATTAATGATAAGAGGTGGATAGGGTCTTTGTTTACAAACGTGGTGACTTGAAGGTTTTAATACGCTGTAAATGAGGAGATATATTTTTGAATTTATGTCCCTCAACCTCATCCCAGATAATCGGATAGTATGGCTGTAAGGCCTGGGCGGAACGCTGATTGTCCAGGATGTCGTCATGACGGGAGAGTACCACCAGGCAGCGATCGCGGTTTTTCTCGCGGAAATTACTGATGCATTTGGTGGCAATGTCAACATACTCTTCCGGCCTGTCAACTTTTCCCGACATGTTTTCCTGCGGCCAGAGGTTAGGATTAAAAATAACCTGTGGAATGCTGCAGAGGAAGCCAATCCGCTCGGCCCAGAATCCCCCCAGCCCGACGCCACAAATCAGTGGACAGTCATCCTCACTGCCACGCAGGACCCTGTCAGTTTCCTTTAATAAATGCTGCATATCATGCTTCGGATGGAGCGTGCTGTAACTGAGCAACCGTACATCAGGATCGATAAACTGCAATTGCAACACCTTTTCATGGTTGCCAGGGCTGTTTGAATCAAAACCATGCAGATAGATTATCATTGCTATCCTCTTCAGCTTGTCGCCGATCAGTTGCTCCTGTGCTCCTGCCAGCGTGAATGCAACGCGGTAAGCGCCCGGTTAGCGTCTTTCCAGCGAGGGGATGCCAGCAACTGCTGGCGGGTAAACGATCGGCGATGATACAGGCTGGTGACCCGCTCTGCATTGATCGGTGACAGATTATCCAGCAGACTGACCGCACCCTGGCGGTTATTGCATACCAGAATCATATCGCAGCCAGCGTCCAGGGATATCTGTCCACGTTCGGCATAGCTCCCCATGATTGCCGCCCCTTCCATTGACAGGTCATCAGAAAAGATAACCCCCTCAAAGCCCAGCTCTTTTCGCAGTATGTTTTTCAGCCAGTGGGACGAGCCGCTGGCCGGATTATCATCAACCTGAGTGTAGATAACATGCGCTGGCATTACTGCATCCAGCGCTTTTTCACTAATCAGCTGTTTGAAAATAGCCATATCATGCTGTCGAATTTCCTGTTCGCTGCGCGTGTCCCGCGGCGTCTCCTTATGAGAGTCCGCGCTGACCGCACCGTGACCGGGGAAATGCTTACCGGTGGCCTTCATTCCGACCTCATGCATACCACGGATAAACTCGCGCGCCATTTTCAACGCCACATCCGGGTCCTGGTGAAAACTGCGCTCACCGATTGCGGCACTGTGATGACCAATATCCAGCACGGGTGCAAAGCTGATATCAATATCCATCGCCAGCATTTCTGCCGCCATCAGCCAGCCCGCCTGCCGTGCCAGCGCCGCCGCCTCTGCTTCGCCGTTCAGCGCCGCGAAGGCCTGCATGGCAGGAAGACAGGTGAAGCCTTCACGGAAACGTTGCACGCGTCCCCCTTCCTGATCCACCGCCACCACCAGACGGTGCCGTGAGGCATCACGGATCTGTCTGACCAGTTCAGCAAGCTGCTCAGGATGATGATAATTACGGCTGAAAAGGATCAGCCCACCCACCAGCGGATGCTGTAAAATTTCACGTTCTTCCGCATCCAGCTCGTAGCCGTGCACATCTAACATTACCGGTCCCACAAACACCTCTTATTCTGAAAACACACGTTGCCAGCTCTCTGCTGCCAGCGTTTTAAAAACCATCTCAGCGCTTTGCTGAAAGCGCATTTCATACCAGCTGGCGACCAGCAAATTGAGCCAGGGCTGCCAGCGGCGCATTTGACTACGCAACGCCCTGACATCCATGTTCTGCAGGCGGGCGTAATCCTCAGTCAGTCTCTGCGCCTGGCGGGCAGAGAGCGTATTGCTCATCACCACCGCGGCCAGTTCCAGCGCAACATCACCATCGCTGGCATACTCCCAGTCAATGAATTTTATCCCGTCAGCGCCCCGGACAGTATTACCGGCATGAATATCCATATGCAGCAGCCCCAAACGCAGAGGCTTAGGCTCCCCCTGACGCTGTAACCGGCGTAATGCTTTCAGCCAGCCACAGTGTCGCCTGTGCGGCTGGCTAATCTGCCAGTATTGCTCCAGCAATCTGAGCATGTGCAGGCGATAACCACTTAACCTCTGTCGGTGTAGCAACGCAATGCACTCGGTTACCGGCAGCAGATAGTGCGCAAAATTATCCGCTGACAGCACCTCTCCGGGCTGCCAGGTTAGTAACAACCAGCCATCAGCACAGCCCAGCACATCAGGTGCCAGCCCGGAGACAGAAAGCTTTCGTAACAGAGTATATTCCCGGCGGCGATCCACCCCAGGCAGCATCCGGTCCGGGTGTTGATGACGGGCCACCAGCGTGGCGTTTTCCAGGACTATTTTCCTGCTGTTACCCGATAATCCCTGCAGTGGAAAAAAAGAACCGGCGGTTTTTTCCGCCGGAAACTGTTGTGCAATAAGCCGCTCAAGCGAAAGATCAGTGCTGTACGAGACCACTGCCTGACCAGATCAGTTCACCGGTCTGCACCAGCATCAGCTGCATTTGTAACATGGGTGATTTCACATCACCCTGGACGTTGCTGTAAAGCACATACTGCGCCCCAACATAACGGGCCAGACCAACCGCTTTACTGGGCGATCCCAGGCTGTCGCCTGCGGAAAGCCCCAGCGTTTGCCTGGCGGTCGCTAACTGCTCCGGTTTCACCAGGGTAAACTGGCTATTATTCTGCAGTGCGTTGTTCAGAGCAGCGGTTGCTTTCGAACGCTGCAGGCTACCATTGGTGCTGTTCTTCACACTGTCCACCAGCAAAACACTACCCGGCGTGACGCCATCAGCTTTCAGCATCTGAGCCACCAACGGCGTAACGCTGGCATCCCAGTTGATGGTCTGCATTTTAGGTGGTTGCGGCACCGTCTCCCCCGGCTGTACAGGAGGAGCCTTCTGCGGTTGAGCGGGCTGGGCCGGCTCAGCCGGTGAGGTTTTTACAGGCTGTTGTTGTGGCGTATTAACACAACCACTCAGAACCAGCGCCAGCAACATGACGCCAGAAAGTTTACTCTTCCTTTCCATGCAGGGATCTCCTAAAGATACAGGTGCAAGCGGACCTTACTTGCCGTCAGGTTACCCGTTTGCGATGATATTTCAACTTTGCCGTGTGGTGGAACGCTAACCGTCCGCGGCTGCTCAAAAGGCAGGATTTCAAGCCCCCTGTCATCATACCAGTAGAAACGGTAATGAACGCTAACCGTCTGTTCCTGCTGATTAATCACCACGGTTGACGCCCGTTGTTGTCCGTTACGTTCTGATATTACCGGCTCACCCGTGGTAAGACCGGCCGACAGAACCGGCGACGCCATTACCAGCGACTGGGATGTATTGATGGCGGTATGGTCATTACTGCATCCACTGAGCATTGCCAGCAGCACCAGCGCGCTGAATATAGTGCGCATCATCATGATAATTGGCTTCATCTTCAGCGAACCAGCATCGGCCCCAGAGGGCGACCACCCACCAGATGCAGGTGAATATGATACACTTCCTGCCCCCCATGCTGGTTGCAGTTCATAATCAGACGATAGCCTTCTTTAGCAATGCCTTCCTGCTTAGCGATTTTTGCCGCCACCACCATCATCCGACCCAGTGCCGCTTCATGGCCTGGCACCGTGTCGTTGGCGGTAGGAATAAGAATATTTGGCACCACCAAAATATGCGTGGGCGCTTGCGGGGAGATATCACGGAACGCGGTCACCAGTTCGTCCTGGTACAGGATGTCAGCCGGGATTTCACGGCGGATAATCTTACTGAAAATGGTTTCTTCAGCCATTACACCTTTCCTTCAGAGGCAAATTAATTTACCGCAGTATGAGCGAGATATTTGTTTTCTTTCAACCTTCCGGCGATTTTTCTTTTCGCTGCCCACCCCCTGGATACAAAAAGTCCCGGCCATGCGACCAGGACTTTATTACCAGGCACCGGGAAGCTACCTCCCCTGTTTACTGCCTCAGCGGTTTACATCTTGCGGATATAATCATCCATGTCGGTTTTCAGGTTATCTGATTTAGTCCCAAAAATAGCCTGAACACCTGAACCAGCAATCACCACGCCTGCTGCCCCCAGCTTTTTCAGTCCGGCCTGGTCAACTTTTGACACATCTGCCACGCTGACACGCAGACGGGTAATGCAGGCATCAAGGTTAGTGATGTTTTCTTTACCCCCAAAGGCGCTGACCAGACTACCAGCCATTTCGCTGGCGTTCGCGGATGACTGCTCGGCACCGCTTTCTTCACGGCCTGGCGTTTTAAGATTCAGTTTGGCGATAAGTAACCGGAACACGGTGTAGTAAACCAGACCGTAAACGATACCCACGATCGGGAACAGCCAGATTTTACTGCTGTTACCGCTCAGCACCACGAAATCGATCAGGCCATGTGAGAAACTCGTACCATCGCGCATCCCAAGCAGGATACAGATGGGGAAAGCCAGGCCGGCCAGCAGAATGTGAATGCCGTACAGAATGGGCGCCACAAACATGAAGGAGAATTCAATCGGCTCGGTAATGCCGGTGAGAAACGAAGTCAGCGCTGCGGAGATCATGATCCCGCCCACTTTCGCTCTGTTTTCTGGTTTAGCAGAATGCCAGATAGCAATCGCTGCCGCAGGCAGTCCATACATTTTGAACAGGAAGCCCCCGGAGAGTTTGCCCGCCGTTGGATCACCCGCCATATAACGGGGAATATCACCGTGGAATACCTGACCGGCTGCATTGGTAAATTCGCCAATCTGCATCTGGAAAGGTACGTTCCAGATATGGTGCAGACCAAACGGCACCAGTGAACGCTCAACCACCCCATACAGGCCGAATGCCAGTACCGGATTCTGGTAAGCGGCCCATTGCGAAAAGTCCTGGATTGCAGTTCCTACCGGAGGCCAGATGAAAGAGAGTACCACCCCAATAAAAATCGCGGTAAAACCGGAAATAATCGGCACGAAGCGTTTACCGGCGAAGAAGCCAAGATACTCCGGCAGCTGTATGCGGTAGAAGCGATTAAACATCCAGGCAGCGATGGAACCTGCAATGATCCCCCCCAGCACCCCGGTATCAGCCAGATGCTTCACCTCGATTTCGGCGGCGGGCAGGTGTAACACCAGCGGCGCAACCACCGCCATGGTTTTCACCATAATGCCGTATGCCACGACCGCTGCCAGCGCAGAAACACCATCATTATTGGTAAAACCCAATGCCACACCGATGGCAAAGATCAATGGCATATTGGCAAAAACGGATCCTCCCGCTTCTGCCATCACATGAGAAACAACAGTGGGTAACCAACTGAAATTTGCCGAACCGACGCCCAGCAAAATACCGGCTATCGGCAGAACCGAAACCGGCAGCATTAGCGATTTGCCGACCTTTTGCAGATTAGCAAAAGCATTTTTGAACATAGTGTTAAACTCCTGAGTAAAGGTGCTTTTTTTTTTACGCGCGTTGCGCGCCATAACGAGGGGAGAACCCGTTATGCTGGAGCGTTTAAGCGCTCTCGGTATTTATTACGAACAGTAAAATAAATCACAAAATATTTGTTTGATGACTGTCACGTTTCGTTAAACATCAGAATATCGTGCTGTTATTTGGCTTTTCATGGAAATTTATATTGGCCATTAAAAAGTACACCGCCCGGTTTCGGGCGGTGTACTTTACGTCTGTGGCGAGTTAATTACGAGCTAAAAAATAAAGTCTTTACTCGGTCAGGGACGAAAGCGGCACATGAAAAAGACGAGAGAAGTTTTCTGTGGTAGCACCGGCCAGTTGCTCAACATTTATCCCTTTCAGCACCGCCAGATATTCCGCCACATCGCGGGTGTAAGCAGGTTGGTTTTCCTTGCCGCGATGCGGTACAGGCGCCAGATAAGGCGAATCGGTTTCCACCAGAATGCGATCCAGCGGCACATAACGTGCTGCGTCACGGATACTGTCCGCATTGCGAAAGGTAAGAATACCGGAAAAGGAGATATACATTCCCCTGTCGAGCAATTTCTTCGCGGTTTCACGATCTTCAGTAAAACAGTGCAGGACGCCGCCACAGTCTTCGACCTGTTCCTCTTTCAGGATCGCCAGCGTATCCTCGCGTGCATCACGGGTATGAACGATCACCGGTTTATTCAGGTCACGACCAATACGAATATGTTCACGAAAGGAAGCCTGCTGTTGCGCTTTGGTTTCCTTCTGATAGTAATAATCAAGCCCTGTTTCGCCCATCGCCACTACGCGCTCGTCGGCTGCCAGACGACGTAGTTCAGCAAAATCATACGGTTGATCCTGATTCAGTGGATGGACACCGCAGGAATAAGCCACGTTGGCACGCTCGCCGATCAGCCCGGTCATGGCCAGATAACCTGGCAGCGTGGTGGCCACCGCCAGCATAAATTTGACATCCCGTGCTGCGGCTTTCGCCAGCACATCACTGACATCCTGATGCAGGTTTTCATAATCAAGACCATCAAGATGGCAATGAGAATCCACTAAAAACATAAATAAGTCTCTAATTTGGTTAACAGGCCAGCGGAGAATGCAGTATCTGCTCCCAACTCAGTAGCTGGTCGGTCAGTATCAGTTCCCGGTTAATGGCAACCACGCTGAGCCGTTCACGACAGTACATCCACAACCGGATGCTTTCATCCAGCACGCTGGCGGATACCAGCATCGCTATATCAGCCACCAGCGCCTGCTGATCGACATTGGAAATAAACTGGCCACCGCCCTGTTGCCATTTAAGCGCATCCACCAGCAATGCACAAAGCCAGCCGGTACGCTGTAGCACATCGTCATGATTAAGCACGCTATTAAGGGCAAGGATATCTCCGCGCAACGCCGATGGCAGCACACGGCAGAATGCCTGGCGGGCTGACCAGCTTGCTTCCTCTAATAATGATTGGGCGGCCACCGGTGCGCCACCGCTTAAACGCAGAGCCGTGATGGCATCTGGCTCCGAGACGGAAATCTGTTTCTGAAGCCACCCCAGGCTTTGTCTTTCATCCGGCACCGCGAGAGGGTAACGGAAACAGCGACTACGCAGGGTTGCGGGCAACCGGGAAGGTTGCTCGCAGAAAAACAGAAACCAGCAGTTTTTCGGTGGTTCTTCCAGCGTTTTCAGTAACGCATTGGCGGCAGCTTCAGTCAGCCATGACGCGTCTGGCAAAGAGACGATTTTAGCGCCGCCCTGCTGTGCGTGATGATAAAGTTTTTCTGTCACGGCACGAATCGCATCAATGCCCAGTGAACTTTTGCCTTTCTCCACGTTGAGCTGATACCAGTCAGGGTGTGTGTTTGCCTGCATCAGTTGACAGGCGTGGCATTTACCGCAGCTTTTCAGACCATCCCGCTGTTGGCACATCAGCCAGCGGCCAATACCCCAGACCAGAGATGTCTCCCCAAGGCCATGCAGGCCATGCAGCAACAGGGCATGATGAGCACGTCCTGCCTGGTGCTGCGTGATAATCTCTCGGTAGGGCTGATTCAGCCACGGATACCAGTTCACTGCTGTTCCCACAACCACTGCCGCACGGTATCTGCGATAGCCGCAGAAACCCGATCGATGGGCTGAGTGGCATCAATCGTTCTGATCCGCGCATCCGTGGCCGCCAGCGCCAGATAGCGTTCCCGCGTTCGGGTGAAAAAGGCCAGCGACTCGCGTTCAATACGATCCAGTTCACCCCGCGACCTGGCTCGCTGTAAACCAATTTCTGGCGTTACGTCGAGGTAGAGCGTCAGATCCGGTGCGAAATCGCCAAGCACACTCTGCTTCAACTGCTGCATCAGGTCTTTATCCATCTGCCGACCGCCGCCCTGGTAAGCCTGCGAAGAGAGATCATGCCGGTCACCGACTACCCAGCACCCCTGCTCCAGCGCTGGCTTAATGACGTTTTCAACCAGCTGCACCCGCGCGGCGTAAAGCATCAGCAATTCGGCTTTGTCGCTCAATACCTCACCTGTGATGCCCTGCTTGATCAGCTCGCGCAATTTTTCAGCCAGCGGCGTACCGCCTGGTTCGCGGGTAAAAACAATGTCTGTAATGCTCTGCTCGCGCAAAGTATTAACTACCACGTCACGCGCGGTGGTTTTACCCGCCCCTTCCAGACCCTCAATAACGATAAATTTACTGTGCATTCTTTTCCTTCAGGCCACGACGCCATGCCTGTACCGCCTGATTGTGGCTGGCAAGGTTAGTGGTAAAAGTATGGCCACCTTTACCGTCTGCGACAAAATAGAGAAAATCAGTATTTAAGGGATGCGCTGCCGCTTCCAGTGACGCTTTACCCGGCATGGCTATCGGACCCGGTGGCATACCGGCAATCACATAGGTGTTATACGCCGTCGGGGTTTCAAGATCTTTGCGCGTCAGCGTGCCGCTGTAGCTGTCCCCCATACCATAAATGACCGTAGGGTCGGTTTGCAGGCGCATCCCCAGCCGCAGGCGATTAATAAACACCGAAGCCACTTTGCTGCGCTCCTCACTGAGCGCGGTTTCTTTTTCCACTATGGAGGCCATGGTAACCAGATCGTTGCTCCCTTTATAAGGAAGCCCCTCTGATTTGCTCGCCCACAATTCTTCAACCAGTTTAGTCATGCGCTGATGTGCCCGCCTGAGGATCTCCACATCGGCCGTGTTCGCCGTGTAAGAATAGGTATCCGGCGAGAACCAGCCTTCAACATCCTGCTCCTGCAACCCCAACGCGCCAGCCACCGTCGACAGTTTGTCATCAGCCAGCGTATGCTTTATGTAGGGAGCGGCGCGTAACTCAGCCAGCCACTCCTTCATCCTGCTTCCTTCCACAAAACGCACGGGGAACTGAGCTTCTTTACCGCTGGCCAGCAGTTCCAGCATCTGGCGGACATTCATGCCAGGCGTGAAACGATAGGTGCCCGCTTTGAATTTTGCCAGTGCCGGCTCCAGCCTCAGAAGCCAGCCAAACCATACCGTTGGCGGCACAATCTTCTGGCGGTTAAGCCCGGCTTCAAGCACCACCCGCCCCGATCCGGCTGGCAGCGTGAAAATGGTTTCTTTGTTAATGGACAGCGGTGACTGTGCAAACTGCTTTATCTGCCAATAGCTGAAAGCGGCGGCCAGCAGCAACACCATTATGATCCCGGCGAAAACATTTCTTTTCAGTGTCATAAAATCCCTTATTAACTCCGGGAGACGATCAGATTGTACAGTTGTCTGGCGTGCCAGAACTGCTGGTCAATCTGGCAGACAGGCAGAACAGGCATCAGGGCATTGGTGATTAACACTTCGTCAGCCTCTGCCAGCACCTCAGGCGGCTGTCTGACTTCGGACACGCTGACGCCCTCGCCGTGCAGCAATCCAATCACCTGCTGACGCTGAATGCCATTGACGCCCGAATCGGTCAGACAGGGGGTGAAAACCGCTTTTCCCTTACGCCAGAATAAATTCGCCGCACAGCATTCCACCAGCATACCTTCAGTGTCAAGCACCAGCGCCTCATCGAAGTTGGTCTGCTCAAGCTCTGTACGGATGAGAATCTGCTCAAGCCGGTTAAGGTGTTTGATACCCGCCAGCAGAGGATTACGTCCCAGTCTGACACTGCTGAGTGTCAGCCTTGCACCGGTTTGCTTCAGATGATGATAACGCACGGGATAATCAGAGGTCATGACAATCCGTGTGGGCTGGCCACAGCCTGAAGCACCGTATCCACGTCCCCCCTTACCACGCGAAATAATGACTTTAAGTACCGCTTCGTCAGGTCCGGCGGCGGCCTTGACTATTTCCTGGCGCAACGCGATCCAGTCAACCGCCCCGATCCGTAAGCGTTGGCAACCTTTTTCCAGTCGCTCAAGATGCGCCTCCAGTGCCACCACCTGCCCCTCAATGATCCGCGCTGTGGTGAAGCAGCCATCGCCAAACTGCACCGCACGATCTGCAATCGCAATACTGTCCTGCGGTTGTCCATTTACCCACACGGCATGTGCCTCCTCAGTCAATCCTGCCTGACCCCAGAGATTACCTGCAATATCGTGCAGATTCATCCCGTTATCAGGACGAAACAGCACTTTTGTAGAGTCTGAAGGTTTCTGGCTTTTGCTGAAGAAAGATTGCAGGGTCATTTTCAGGCAGACAAATTTGCAGAGACGGAATACAAAAATGTCAGTCAGAGGTTAGCTGACTGACATTTTTAACAGGGCGGAACCATGCGTATAAAACGATCAGACTTTACGGAAAATCAATGACCCGTTCGTTCCACCAAAGCCAAAGGAATTACACAGTGTGTATTCCAGGCCTTTAACCTGTCGGGCTGTATGCGGTACAAAATCCAGATCGCAACCCTCATCGGGGTTATCCAGATTAATGGTCGGAGGTATCACCTGGTCGCACAGTGCAAGAATGGAGAAAATGGATTCAACCGCGCCTGCCGCACCTAACAGGTGACCGGTCATCGATTTAGTCGAACTGACCATCACGCTGTTTGCACTGGTGCCGAAAACGGATTTAACCGCCTGAGCTTCTGCTTTATCGCCTGCCGGTGTAGAGGTGCCGTGTGCGTTGACATAGCCAATCTGTTCTGGTGATAGCTGCGCGTCTTTCAACGCGTTTTCCATCGCCAGCGCCGCCCCTGTGCCATCTTCCGGTGGTGAAGTCATATGATATGCATCGCTGCTCATACCAAAACCAACCAGTTCAGCGTAGATTTTCGCGCCACGTTTTTTAGCGTGCTCGTACTCTTCCAGCAACACGATCCCGGCACCGTCACCCAGTACAAAACCATCACGATCTTTATCCCACGGACGACTCGCCGCCTGTGGATCATCATTACGGGTAGACAGCGCACGCGCGGCGCCAAATCCACCAATGCCCAGCGGCGTACTGCCTTTCTCAGCGCCACCGGCCAGCATGGCGTCCGCGTCATTGTAGGCGATCATCCGCGCTGCCTGACCAATGTTATGTACACCGGTAGTACAGGCTGTAGAGATGGCAATACTCGGTCCGCGCATACCAAACATAATCGTCAGATGTCCGGCAATCATATTAACAATGGTGGAAGGCACAAAGAACGGACTCATCTTCCTTGGACCACCGTTAATAAGCGAGAAGTGGTTATCTTCAATCAGGCCAAGACCGCCAATACCGGAGCCAATGGCAGCACCGATGCGGGAGGCGTTCTCTTCAGTGATAATCAGACCAGAATCCTGCATGGCCTGAATGCCAGCGACAACTCCATATTGAATGAAAGCATCCATCTTGCGCTGATCTTTGCGCGAGATGTACGCTTCACAGTTAAAGTCCTTTACTAAGCCAGCAAAACGCGTTGCGTAGGCACTAGTATCAAAATGGTCGATCAGGCTGATGCCACTCTGACCGGCAACAAGAGCATTCCAGGTAGACTCTACGGTATTGCCGACAGGAGACAACATGCCAAGACCGGTCACAACAACACGACGCTTAGACACGTTCATCCTCCAGGGAGGGAAAAAAATTACTGCTGCAGATAAAACTCAGGCGGTCAGATGACCGCCTGGAGATGTTCACTTATCCCTGGTGACCATTGATGTAATCAATAGCGGCCTGGACAGTGGTGATTTTCTCAGCTTCTTCGTCCGGAATCTCAGTATCAAACTCTTCTTCCAGAGCCATTACCAGCTCAACGGTATCAAGAGAATCAGCGCCCAGATCTTCTACAAAAGAAGCAGTGTTAACGACTTCTTCCTGCTTAACGCCAAGCTGCTCGCCAATGATTTTCTTAACGCGTTCTTCGATAGTGCTCATACTATTAAATTTCCTATCAAAACTCGCTTTCGCGATGGTTTTCGTAGTGTATAAAATGTTGAAAAAGATGCAACTAAATCCCGGCTGGTCCAACCACGATTTAGCGCTATTTTGCGGTCACAACTGCAAATAACGCAAATAGTTTTCATGATCCTCAGACCATATACATTCCGCCATTGACGTGCAGCGTCTCACCAGTGATGTACGCTGCTTCGTCAGAGGCTAAAAATGCAACTGCGCTGGCGATTTCCTGCGCGCCGCCAAGACGGCCCGCCGGCACTTCCGCCAGAATGCCCGTACGCTGATCTTCACTCAGCGCACGGGTCATGTCTGTTTCAATAAAACCCGGTGCCACAACATTAACGGTAATACCGCGTGAGGCAATTTCACGCGCCAGCGACTTACTGAAGCCGATTAGCCCTGCCTTTGCTGCAGCGTAATTTGCCTGCCCGGCATTACCCATAGCACCAACCACCGAACCAATAGTAATGATGCGGCCCGCACGTTTCTTCATCATAGCGCGTAATACCGCTTTTGACAGGCGAAACACGGAAGTAAGATTAGTGTCCAGAATATCCTGCCACTCATCATCCTTCATGCGCATCAGAAGATTATCCCGCGTGATACCGGCATTATTAACTAAAATATCCACTTCACCAAATTCAGCGCGAATATTTTCAAGCACGCTGTCAATGGATGTGCTGTCGGTCACATTCAGCAGCAGGCCTTTACCATTGCTGCCAAGATAGCTGCTTATCGCATCAGCACCGCTCTGGCTGGTCGCCGTCCCAACCACGACAGCACCACGTGCAACCAACGTTTCCGCGATAGCCCGGCCGATGCCACGGCTTGCGCCGGTAACCAGCGCAACTTTTCCTTCGAAGCTCATCATCATCCTCTTTTGTTTGTTAAAACGCCGCTGACAGACTGGCGGGGTCGTTAACCGCTGCCGCTGTCAGTGTGTCAACAATACGTTTGGTCAGCCCGGTCAACACCTTACCTGGCCCAACTTCCAACAGGGAGGTCACTCCCTCATTAGCCATAAACGTAACGCATTCAGTCCAGCGTACCGGGCTGTACAGCTGGCGTATCAGCGCGCTTCGTATCGCCTCTGCCGACGTCTCACATTTTACGTCAACATTATTCACAACCGGAATGAGCGGAACGTTAAAGGTCAGTTTCTCCAACGCCGTTGCCAGCTTATCCGCCGCAGGCTTCATTAAAGCACAGTGTGACGGCACGCTGACGGGCAGAGGCAAAGCACGTTTGGCCCCTGCGGCTTTACAGGCTGCCCCGGCACGCTCAACCGCCTCTTTATTGCCAGCGATAACCACCTGCCCCGGAGAGTTAAAATTCACCGGTGAAACCACCTGCCCCTGAGCAGATTCTTCGCAGGCTTGTGCAATGGCGGCGTCATCCAGGCCAATAATGGCCTGCATCGCGCCCGTACCGGCAGGAACAGCTTCCTGCATAAGCTTGCCACGCAGTTCAACCAGTTTGATGGCATCGCTGAAATCGAGAACCCCGGCACAAACCAGCGCACTATACTCGCCAAGGCTGTGCCCTGACAACATTGCCGGTGCCTTTCCGCCTTTTTCCTGCCAGACGCGGAAAATAGCCACAGAGGCGGCCAACAGCGCTGGCTGCGTTTGCCAGGTTTTATTCAGCTCTTCCGCTGGCCCCTGCTGCACCAGCGCCCACAGGTCATAGCCCAGCGCATCTGATGCCTGGCGAAAAGTCTGCTCAATCAACGGGTTCTCTGCCGCCAGTTCAGCCAACATGCCGACAGTCTGTGAACCCTGTCCTGGGAAAACCATTGCAAATTGCGTCATTTTTCTTTCCTGATAATCAAAAACGGACCAGCGCCGAACCCCAGGTGAACCCGCCACCAAATGCTTCCAACAGAATCAGCTGACCGCGCTGAATGCGACCATCCCGTACGGCTTCGTCCAGCGCTGAGGGCACGGAAGCGGCGGAAGTATTGCCGTGACGATCAAGCGTCACCACAACTTTTTCCATCCCCATCCCCAGCTTACGAGCCGTGGCACTGATGATACGCAGGTTGGCCTGATGCGGAACCAGCCAGTCGATTGCTTCACGTTCAAGATTGTTGGCCTGAAGCGTTTCTTCAACAATATGTGCCAGTTCAGTCACGGCGACCTTAAACACTTCATTACCCGCCATCGTGACATAGGACGGTTGTTCCTGATGTTCGCGATCCTGGTTAGCCAGCGTCAGCAGCTCACCGTAATTTCCGTCGGCGTGCAGATGGGTCGAGATAATGCCGGGCTGTTCACTGGCTCCAAGCACCACCGCGCCGGCACCATCACCAAACAGAATAATGGTGCCGCGATCGTTTGGATCGAGCATCCGCGCCAGAACGTCAGCACCAACAACCAGCGCATTTTTCACCGTACCGTTTTTAATGTACTGATCGGCAACGCTCAACGCATAAGTAAAACCTGCACAGGCAGCCGCAAGATCAAATGACGCGGCGTCTTTGATGCCCAGCTGCTGTTGGATCATGCAAGCTGAACTGGGGAAAGCGTGGCTGGAAGAGGTGGTCGCGACCACAATCAGACCGATATCTTCCCTGTTGATACCCGCCATTTCCAGCGCTCGTTCAGCGGCGTGAAAACCCATTGTCGCCACGGTTTCACCCGGTGCAGCAATACGGCGCTCGCGGATGCCGGTGCGGGTGACAATCCACTCGTCAGAGGTATCCACCATTTTTTCCAGATCGGCGTTAGTCCGCACCTGTTCGGGCAAATAGCTACCCGTACCGATTATCTTCGTATACATGTACGTCAGTCACTCTTAGGTAATACAGCTTGAAGGCGTGCGGCAATTCGCCCCGGAACCTGCCGCCGCACCGACTGCTCTGCCTGTTCTATTGCGGCTGTGAAGGCTTCCTGATTGGCGCCACCGTGACTCTTTATCACCGTTCCGCGCAATCCTAACAGACAGGCACCATTGTACTGGTCTGGATTAAGATGACCAAAACGCTTGACCAGACGTTTTTTTAACAACCGTCCGCCCAGGGTCAGCCACCAGGCCCTTTTTTTACCTTCTCCCTGTGATTTCAACAGAGAAAGAAACATTCTGATCACGCCTTCCAGGGTTTTCAGCGTAACGTTACCGACAAAACCATCACAGACCAGCACATCCGTTTTTCCGGTCAGAAGATCGTTCCCTTCGAGGTATCCAATATAATTAATGTCCGGCAAATCACGGAGAATGGCAGCAGCCTCACGGATGCTGTCCAGCCCTTTGCTCTCTTCCTCACCAATGTTGAGTAAGGCCACTCGCGGCGAACGAATAGCGAGGACTTCTTCCGCAACCACCGCGCCCATCACCGCAAATTGCATCAGCATAGTGCTGTCTGACGCTACATTCGCACCTAAATCAAGCACCACGGTTTTACCCTTCTGCTGATGGGGCAACACGGTCATCAGTGCCGGCCGTTCAATACCCTCAAGCGGCCTGAGCAATAATTTTGCTAATCCCATCAGCGCACCGGTGTTACCGGCGCTGATGCAGGCCTGTGCTTTTCCCTCTTTCACCAGCTCAAGCGCCATGCGCATTGAGGAGCCCTTGCTCTGGCGAATCGCCTGAGAGGGTCTGGCATCACTGGCAATAACCGACCCGGCAGGGAAAATCTGCACACGCGCCATTAAGGCCGAATCCGCTGTTGTCAGTAATGTCGAGATGGCGTCGGGATCTCCGACCAGAAGAAGATGCAGCTGCGAATGAGAAGCCAGTGCCTGCATTGCCGCAGGCACTGTTACGCAGGGACCGAAGTCCCCGCCCATGGCATCTATCGCCAGGGTCAATCGTGTCAAAGTATCGCCGGCTGGGCCAGAAATTACTTGGTGATGACCTTGCGACCGCGGTAATAACCATCCGCAGTGATGTGATGGCGCAGATGAGTTTCACCAGAAACTTTATCTACGGAAAGAGTGGTGGTGGTCAGTGCATCGTGTGAACGACGCATACCACGTTTGGAACGGGTTGGTTTATTCTGTTGTACGGCCATGGACCTTACTCCTGTTACTTACGCTTTAAACTGGCTAATACGGCAAATGGGTTTGGTTTTTCCGCCTCTTCAGGCAGTTTACCAAAGACCATGTCCGCCTCGGACACTTCACAGTGTTCAGAATCATGAACCGGAACGACAGGCAGCGCGAGGATGATCTCATCTTCAATCACTGCTAACAGATCGATTTCGCCAAATTCATTGACGTCGACCGGTTCGTACGCTTCCGGTAAAGCTTCGGCCTGTTCGTCAGTGACGACCGGGCTGAAACAATAGTTTACGTGGACATGATGTGGAAACGACTGGCCGCAGCGTTGACAGGACAGCGTTACAGAAACTTCAGCGGTACCTTTCAGCACGGCTAAACGCTGATTATCAATGGCAAACGACATGGAACAATCCACATCTGTGTCCACACTGACTACCGATTCAGCAACACGCCCCACCTGTTCAGAGGTGTAAACGCCCTGATAATCAAGACGTTTTTGAGCGGTACGTACCGGATCGAGAGTCAGAGGTAATTTTACTTTTTGCATAGGGCGCGAATATTAACTTTGTCATGACGCAGAGTCAAAGAAAAAGGCTGTATCAGCGCATCTTTCTCGCAATAACTCGCATCCGCTGCGGCACAGCGTTTAAAATGTCCGGCACTGAATCGCTATCCGTTACGGGAAAAATATGACACAGCTGATACTTGCTTCCACTTCACCGTTCAGGAAATCCCTGCTGGAAAAACTGGGTATCCCTTTTATTGCCGCCGCGCCGGAGACAGAAGAGGCCGCGAGACCGGATGAGTCCGCAACGGACCTGGTTACCCGTCTGGCGGAGGCAAAAGCCAGGGCGCTGGCGGCGCGCTATCCGCAGCACCTTATTATTGGCTCAGACCAGGTATGCGTGATCAACGGCGAAATAACCGGCAAACCCCATACTGAAGAGAAAGCATACCAGCAGTTACGCCTCGCCAGTGGACAATGCGTTATTTTTTACACCGGTCTCGCCCTGCTTGACGCAAGGACTGATAATCTGCGGGTGATTTGCGAACCCTTTACCGTCAAATTTCGCCCGCTGAGCGAAGCAGAAATCATGCATTACGTGCGCAAGGAGCAACCGCTAAATTGTGCAGGCAGCTTTAAAAGCGAAGGTCTGGGCATCACTCTTTTTGACAGCCTGAGCGGACGCGATCCTAATACGCTGGTGGGACTGCCGCTGATAGCCCTGTGTGAGATGCTACGCGAAGTGGGGGTTAATCCTCTGGCAGAGTAGATGGCCCTGCGAAAGGCTATTTCCGCGCCGCCATATCCGGCAACGTATTAACAGGCAGCTTCATGGATTGGCTGAGGCGGGATGCTCAGATAAACAGCCGTGTGGCTCAGATACGCCACGCCGACGATTCCACTTATCCACTGCCCGTTATTTTAATGACGCGCTTTTGCGCAATACGGCCAGGCACTGCTTCAGTTCATCATCCAGAGGTGCCTCCATCCGCATGACTTCTCCGGTAGCAGGATGCGTAAAACGTAAAGCCAGCGCATGAAGAAAAAGACGTTTCAGCCCGGAGCCTGCCAACTGCGCATCAAAATCTTTCTCGCCATAACGATTGTCAAAGGCAATCGGATGGCCGGCATGTAAGGTATGCACACGGATCTGATGAGTACGCCCCGTGATCGGACTGGCCCTGAGCAGGGTCGCATGGGGGTAACGCTCCTCCACTTTAAAACGTGTTTCAGAGGGTTTACCTTCCGCACTGACCCGCACCACACGTTCGCCACTTTGCAGAATATTCTTCAGCAGGGGTGCCTGCACCGCTTTAAGATGCGAGGGCCACTGACCGCGAACCAGCGCAAGATAATCCTTCTGCATTCCTTTTTCACGCAACTGCTCATGAAGCGAACGCAAGGCCGAACGTTTTTTGGCCACCAGCAAAATACCGGATGTATCGCGGTCAAGACGATGAACCAGCTCCAGGAATCGCGCGTCCGGTCGCAGCGCGCGCAACCCTTCAATGACGCCAAAGCTCAGCCCACTTCCACCATGCACCGCCGTGCCTGAAGGCTTGTTCATCACCAGCAGGTGATCATCCTCAAATAAAATCGCCTCGGCCAGCGCGGCCACTCTGGCAAGTTTCGGAGAAACAGCCTCGTCCTCACGCTCTGCCACCCGCACCGGAGGAATACGTACTTCATCGCCTGCTTCCAGCTTATATTCTGGTTTTATTCGGCCTTTATTGACACGTACTTCACCCTTACGCAGGATGCGATAAATCATGCTTTTGGGAACGCCTTTTAGCTGCGTACGCAAAAAATTATCGATACGCTGCCCTGCTTCATCAGCAGAAATCGTCACCATCTGTACTGCCGGAGTATTGGTTTTCATGGTCCGCGATTCTAAATAGAGTGCCCGGATAGCGCCACCTCTTTTTCTGTGCTTAACTGAACAGTGGCCTTAATCTGATGACGCCTTATGCCCAGTTTTTAGTCGCTTTGCGGAGCAGGGGTTGCAAAATCACGCCAAAAGCTGGAATAAAATTTGCGTAGCGAGAAAAGTCACCTTGCTATCACGAGGTTAGCAATGGAATAATGTTTCTGTTTCCCATGTTAAACCCTGGTGAACAGAAAAATTGCTTAAAAAAATTTCGCCTGATAGCCCATACACGCAGCAATGGCATAAGACGTATTGTGTAATCAGGCATTTAGCGGGCTGCGGGTTGCAGCCTGGACGACAGATGGGATTGGTTCATTCAGGTTTACACTGGCGGTTCCCTCCTTTAAAAGTGCTGTTTTTCCAGTTGAAAAACAGACTACCGAGATTCTGCGCCCCTTTAGCTACCGACATCCGGGAGGTTGACGGCCTGGCGATAAGACATGGGGCCATCGGTTGACCGCGTCCAGCGTTATTACTGCCCGTAGCTTTGTCACTAATGCAAAAATAATGAGTAAGTTACGATGAAAAGAATGTTAATAAACGCGACTCAGCAGGAGGAGTTGCGTGTCGCACTCGTTGACGGACAACGTTTGTACGATCTGGATATTGAAAGCCCCGGACACGAACAGAAGAAAGCCAACATCTACAAAGGTAAGATCACCCGCATCGAACCCAGTCTTGAAGCAGCATTTGTTGACTACGGTGCAGAAAGACACGGTTTCCTCCCTCTGAAAGAAATCTCCCGCGAATACTTTCCTGGCAACTACAGCTCCCATGGCCGTCCGAATATTAAAGACGTGCTTCGTGAAGGACAGGAAGTTATTGTTCAGATTGATAAAGAAGAGCGAGGCAACAAAGGTGCAGCGTTAACCACTTTTATCAGCCTCGCGGGAAGCTATCTGGTACTGATGCCTAACAATCCTCGCGCCGGAGGTATTTCGCGCCGGATTGAGGGTGACGACCGCACCGAGCTGAAAGAAGCACTGTCCGCCCTCGAACTGCCTGACGGCATGGGCCTGATTGTTCGCACCGCAGGGGTTGGCAAATCTGCCGAGGCATTGCAGTGGGACTTAAGCTTCCGAATGAAGCACTGGGAAGCGATCAAAAAAGCCGCTGAAAGCCGCCCTGCTCCTTTCCTGATCCATCAGGAAAGCAACGTTATCGTTCGTGCCTTCCGTGACTATCTGCGCCAGGACATCGGGGAAATCCTCATCGATAACCCGAAAGTGCTGGAACTTGCCCGTCAGCATATTGCAGCGCTGGGACGTCCTGACTTCAGCAGTAAAATCAAGCTCTACACCGGTGAAATTCCGCTGTTCAGCCATTATCAGATCGAGTCACAGATTGAGTCTGCTTTTCAGCGTGAAGTGCGTCTGCCTTCCGGTGGTTCGATTGTTATCGATACCACTGAAGCACTGACGGCGATCGACATCAACTCCGCAAGGGCAACACGTGGTGGTGATATCGAAGAAACTGCGTTCAACACCAACCTCGAAGCCTCAGATGAAATTGCCCGTCAGCTGCGTCTGCGTGACCTGGGTGGCCTGATCGTTATCGATTTTATCGATATGACCCCGGTTCGCCATCAGCGGGCGGTGGAAAACCGTCTGCGTGATGCCGTTCGTCAGGACCGTGCACGTATTCAGATCAGCCATATTTCCCGTTTCGGCCTGCTGGAAATGTCCCGTCAGCGCCTCAGTCCTTCACTGGGTGAGTCCAGTCATCACGTGTGCCCTCGCTGTAGTGGTACAGGGACTATTCGTGATAACGAGTCACTGTCGCTCTCCATCCTGCGCCTGATCGAAGAAGAAGCGCTGAAAGAGAACACCAAAGAAGTTCACGCTATTGTACCGGTGCAGATTGCATCCTACCTGCTGAACGAGAAGCGTGAAGCGGTAAGCGCCATTGAAAAACGTCAGGGTGGCGTGCGGGCGATCATCGTACCGAACGATCAGATGGAAACCCCGCACTATTCAGTACTTCGTGTACGTAGCGGTGAAGAAACCCAGACGCTCAGCTACCACCTGCCAAAGCTGCATGAAGCAGAAATGGCCCTGCCCTCAGAAGAAGAACACGCCGAACGCAAACGTCCTGAGCAGCCTGCCCTTGCGGCCTTTTTGATGCCCGATGCGCCACCTGTACAGCACGAAACCAGCGCAACGCCGCAGTCGGCCAGTGCCGGGAATGCCGGTGGCAAGGCAGGCACGGAGAAACCGGGACTGCTGGACCGTATTGTCCGTGGCCTGAAAAGCTTCTTCGCCGCTGAAAAACAGCCGGATACACCATCAGAACCTGTTGCTGCCAGTACAGAGAAAACGCCGGAAAGCAGCGCGCCACGTAATGAGCAGCGTAATAACCGTCGTCAGAACAACCGCCGCGATCGTAACAACAATAATGACCGCAGTGAACGCAATACGGAAAGAAACAGCACTGAGCGTAGCCAGCGCAACGAGCGTAACGGCAACCGTAACGAGCGCATGGTGCGAGACCGCGATACCTCCACAGACGATAACCGCCGGAATAAACGTAACAACACGGCACAGGACGATCGTCAGTTATCGGAAGAGAATCGCATTCAGTCGCAGGATGAAAATCAACCTTCCCGTCGCAACGACCGTAAACGCCGCCCGGAAGATAAACGTCAGTTGCCTCAGGAAGAGAAGGTCGCAGAGGTTGCACAGCCTGAGCAGGCCGAAGAAAGCAGTGAAGAACAGGTTCAGGTGATGCCGCGCCGCAAACCGCGCCAGCTGAGCCAGAAAGTGCGTATCGAAACGGCTGAACAGACCGCCGCCCGCTCTTTTGCAACTGAAGCCCCGGTTGCTCAACCGCCGGCGGTTGAAAATGTGGCAGAGCCAGAGGAAGCGGATACTAACAGTATGCCGCGCCGTTCGCGTCGTTCACCGCGTCACCTGCGTGTCAGTGGGCAACGCCGCCGCCGTTACCGTGATGAGCGTTACCCGGTTCAATCGCCGATGCCGTTGCATTTCGCCGCCGCCTCCCCGGAGATGGCTTCCGGTAAAGTATGGATCTCCTATCCGGTCGCTCAGGTGGCGGAAGAGAGTGAAATTGAGCAGTCCATCGTGCCGGATTACGGCCATCAGGATACGGCTGAGGCCGTTGCTGTTGCCGCATCAGCATCAGAGGAAAACGCCAGCGTAAAAACCGCTCAGGATGAAACTCAATCCGTTCACCTCTCGGCACCGTTACAGGAACAGCAGTCAGTCATCACGCCAGTTGACGGCAGTGAAAGTGACGCCATCGCGGCACCGGTCAATGAAGAACCTGTCGTTATCTCTGCCGCAGACCGTGCGGTTGCAGCAGAGATTGTTGCTGAAGCGCAGCCAGCTTATCAAGCACCGCTGGCAACCGAAACCGCAGAACAGAGCACGGATAAGGACAGAGCGGATGTCAGTGAAGCCGCGCGTACTGAGCTTGACGATGGACAAAACGTGCCAGCAACGCAGGCCGCTGAACCGGTTGCGCCGCAAGCCGTTGTAGCGTCGGCACAGACCTCCACGTCGGCTGATGCCGCAGTCAATAAAACGGCGTCTGTTCAGACTGAAGACACCGCGACCGCAGCCAAACAACAGGTTGCCGCACCGGCGTTTAAACACCATGCCATGGCACCGATGACCAAAGCGCCCGCACCTGCCTGGCAACCGGAACCCGTTCGCCACAGCGACTGGGTTCGCCCGGTGTTCAGTTTCGCCGGTAAAGGCTCCGCAGGTGGTCATTCAGCAAGCCAAAAGGCCACGGCACCGGCGACGCGTCCACAGTAGTCATTTGTTAAATAAAAAGCACTGACCATTTAACTGCACCCCAAAAGTTGGTTACCCAACTGAGTAAGGTGCAGTTTTTCGTGGTAACACCCTCATTTCTCCTCTGTACAAACGGTTAACGCATAGTGGGTAACCGCCATCATGCGAAATCCTGGTAAACCTTAGGACCTATCTCCTGCACTGGTCGGAGATACCTGATCCACGGTGGTAGCGGGAATAAATGCATCCTCGCTCATGGTGAGCTTGCTAAGCCGGTAGTTCTGTTCAGAAGGACGCTCTGAATATCGTTCATCGGTCTCTGATGGATGCAGGCCCCGGACAGAAACAGGAAAACCACAACGCCCCTACAAACAAAAACAGTGGCTTAACTCTGTAGCGAAAACAGTGAAAATCCTGCGACTAACGATGAGTATGCCCGGGTATTGTCTGAGGATACTGCCCGAAATATCATCCCGTAACAGGCGTTCATTGATAAAGTATCTCTCTGACTTATCCTTTCATCGGTGGCATTGATTCTGTTTTGATAACCTGTCCGTAGTAAGCGGCACAGGCCTGCACTCACCCGGAGCAGTTACGGTACAGCGCCAGCTCTGGCGCTGTCAGATTTCGATCTGGGTATAACAGGCGATGAGGGAACGCAACGGGACGCTGCTTTTTATAATCGGTGATTTAATGACGATGTAACTGAAATATTTATCAATCCCCACGCTACCATCCAGCAGACCTTCTATCACTTGCTGATAGTGCTCAATACTCCGGGCGATAAAGCGCAGCAGATAGTCATAACCGCCGGTGATCAGATGGCACTCCATCAGTTCATCCACCTCACGAATTGCCGCCTCAAAACGCATAAAATCTTCCCGCCGGTGGCCGGCGAGCGTCACCTCAGTGAAAACCGTGACGGAATCGGTGATTCTGGTCAGATTGATATGGGCCTCATAGCCGGTAATAAAACCGGCGGCTTCAAGACGCTTTACCCGTTGCAGGCAGGGGCTGGGAGAGAGTCCGACAGCATCGGCAAGATTGACATTGCTGATGCGGCCATCTTTTTGCAGCTGAACCAGAATATTAATGTCGATGCGGTCCAGTTTCATCAAGCCGTTCATAACGCCCCTCATTATCATAGTGTCACCGGATACCAGTGGTATAGCACGCTTGTTGCCAGCGACGCCAGCCTTTACCGTCGCTTCCCCCGGCGAAGGCTCCTCCCTAAACGCAATAATATCAATGAGAAAGAATTATCATCCCAGGCGACCGCTGGCAGTTGCCAGGGCGATATCAAAAATATGCAGCGCTTCCTCCATCTGCGAATCACTGGTCACCAGCGGCGCCAGAAATCGGCTGGTATTGCGCTACACGCCGCACTTGATCAACAGCAGCCCTTCCTGGCAGGCACAGTCGAGAATGTTCTGCGTCAGTACCGCACCCGGCTCTCCGCTTTCACTGTCGATAATTTCAACGGCCTGCATCATTGCCAGACCGCGCACCTCACCAATGCAGGCGTATTTTTTGGTTCTGTCGCATTAAGGCATAGTCAGGTAACATACTGTTTTTTTTCTGCAATGTTGCCTGACCATGACTCAGTTCCGAAAAACCTTCAGTCACCTCCATTATCCCGTTGATGTTATTGCTCAGTGAGTCCGCTGATATCTGACGTATTCACTCAGCCTGCGCAATCCGGAGGAAATGATGGCAGAGCGAGGCGTGGTGGTTGACCATTCCACCCTTCACCACTGGACTATTCGCATGGTTCCCCTGCTGGACAGGGCGTTCCACCGGCACAAACGTACTCCTGGTCGCCGTGGGCAAATGGATGAAACCTGTATCAGGGTCAGGTGGAAATACCTGTGCCGGGCGGTTGATACCGAAGATCAGACCATCGATTTTCTGCTGAGAGCGAAGCGGGATGCGACAGGCGCCCAGCGCTTCTTTCGCAATGCTATCCGCCACTATGGTTATCCGGAAGTAGGCCAGCTGGCGTTTGAGGCGGGCATTTTCAGCAGCCAGTTCGTTCTCACGCTCAGACGATGTCAGCTGTTGCTGTTATTTACTGCGCCAGGCGTAAAGCTGTGATTCATACAGGTTGAGTTGGCGAGTGACGG
The DNA here is from genome assembly GCF_003846135.1 of Erwinia psidii. Taxonomy (GTDB): domain Bacteria; phylum Pseudomonadota; class Gammaproteobacteria; order Enterobacterales; family Enterobacteriaceae; genus Erwinia; species Erwinia psidii. The sequence goes on along the minus strand of NZ_RHHM01000010.1, from coordinate 45,738 downwards.
CAGCAACCGCGATATGTTCTGCCAGTTTCAGCGCTTCCTGACGAAATTCAGGCGAGTGCTGCCTGCGGGGTTTCTTGTTGGTTTATACGGGTTTTGTCATGTGAGCTACTCCTGGTTGAGAGTTTACTCACTTAGTCGCGTGTCCACTATTGGTGGGTAAGATCAGATCACCGTAACATCAAACGGAGGATAAAACTGATGACGGGATTCAAATCGTTACGGCGGGTGCAGACAATCCTTGCGAGTACTGAGCTGGGACATATGATCCGCAAGGGACAGGGACAGGGACAGGGACAGGGACAGGGACAGGGACAGGGACGGGGACGGGGACGGATTGTCCCCGGCAGAACATTTTCATCAGCTGGCAGCCTGCAGAACAGGGAGCGCACTTTCTGTCGGCCCACTGCCGTTAATGCGACAGAGCCGTTTTGGTGACGGTGCTCCTCCAAGCCAGTTACCTCAGTTCAAAGAGTTGCCAGCTCTGAGAACCTTTGAAAAAACCGCCTTGCAGGGCAGTTTTTTCTTTTCAAGAAGATGATACCTTCAATGACCTAACAGATTAATAGATTCCTCGGTCCTGGCATTCTTTCTTCTGATAAAGATCCCGATTATCTCACCGCCTTCCTCAATGAAATCCAACCCCTTATTTTCAAAGGCAATAATTATAGATTTCAGGTTATTTCCATGAGGTTTTCTCGCGCCACGTTCAAAATCAGCGATAGTTGGCGTCGCAATCCCAGCCATAAGAGCTAGCTCTTTCTGAGTCAAATTAACTAAGGCTCTGGAGGCCTTACAAATTTCAGGAGTCATATTTTTAATATGATTTTGTATCAAAATATTGACCTCTAGTCATAATTTACGCTATCATACATGTAAACGGCCCCTTGTAGGTGAGACATCATGCCACACAGAAACACATCTAATAAACTAACGTGCATTGAGGGCTTTTGTGGTGCCGGGGGGATGTCCTTCGGGCTAAAACAAGCAGGTTTTGATGTTAGGCTGGCATTTGATATTAATGAAAATGCTGTAGAAACCTACAAAAAAAACATTGGTAATCATTGCGAAAAATTAGATGCTTCTATTGTTAGTGGGAAGTTTCTTTTAGAAAAAGCAGGCATAAAAACGAGACTTGATCTTTTCAGTGGTGGGCCTCCCTGTCAGGGTTTTTCAAAACAAAAAAGAGGCGCCCATCTTCTTGATGATGATAGAAACAAGTTAGTTCTTGAATATTCCAGGTTAGTTAACGAATTAAAACCCAGGGCTTTTTTATTTGAAAATGTGGAAATTTTTGGTCAAAAAAGAGGCAGATTTCTTATTGAAGAGATTAAGGTTAAGTTATTTAATTATAACATATACACATATTTCATCTGTTCATCTGATTTTGGGGTTGCGCAAAAAAGAGGCCGTTTTCTAATGATTGGAATAGACAAATCAGAAGGTAAAGTCATACCCCAACTATTAAAATCGAATAAGCCCCTTACAGTAAGAGATGTAATTGGCCAGTTACCGCCTCCACCAGAAGACTATAAAGAGCACCAAGAAATACCTAATCATATAAAATGTAAAATAACAAAGATTAATGAAGAAAGGTTTTCACATGTACCGCCTGGCGGAGGATGGAAAGATATACCATACAATTTAAGGTTAAAATGCCACCAAAATGTTGATACAGCATCGGGAGGATGGCCTGACGTTTATGGAAGACTTGAATGGGACAAACAATGCCCAACCATAACAGCAGGTTTCGATAGCTTCACCAGAGGTCGGTACGGACACCCATCACAGGATAGAGCAATAACATTAAGGGAGGGCGCAATGCTACAAGGATTCCCTGTAAATTATAGATTCTATGGTAACCGTGATGCTATCAGGCTGCAAATTGGAAATGCTGTCCCACCGCCAGTTTCCTACGCAGCAGGAACAGCAATAATAAATTGTTTAGATACGATACAAGATAAAAGTAACTTTAACTTCCAAAACCCAATGGAGTTGGATAAAGATGGGCAATTTAGTCTTGCAGTCTAAAGAAAGAGTAGATGTCGAATAAGAAATCCCCCATAGATCTGACTGGTATTATGTCGGTCAGATCTCTTTCCAAGTAACGCTCTGGAATATCGCAGTAATACATACCAGAGAGACTGGATAGATATTTTTGATATAATTTTATTGTTCCCGGAACGCATATATGATCAACCTTTTTTTTCTTTTTGTCTTGTTGCGTCTCGCTAATGCATGCTAAGAAAGAAAAATAAATACCATTCCCAAAGTATGAGTCTAATATCCTCTGCTGAGCAAATGGTTGAACGATCCTCTCTCTTGTAGTTATCTTTAAAGGAATAACTGCACTAGTATTTTTGTATTTAGACTTTATAACAATGTCAGTAGACACACTTGATGGATCGATTGATTCATCATCTGATTCAAGTTGGTCTATTAGTGGTATGTGCTTTGAAAAAATTTCATCTGAAATCATCCATTTCAACACTGCCGCCATAAAAATTTCAAAAAATGTTCCAGGAGTCTTTCTGCTGCCACTTTTCCAAAGATCAAAACAGCATGCAACAAACATTACAGATGTATAAATTATTTTATTAGCTCTTGTGGAATCAAAGTGTGACCATCTGCTACCAATATTTCTCAAACTTTCATTAAATTCTCCGAATCCTGAAACAAAGCACTCATAATCTGTGATAAAGAGATCATCCCTCACTGGTCTTGAATGCTCACCATTGAATGTAAATGAATGATATTCCTGTTTATTTTTTCCATTGAATGAACCAAAGTAACCATACCCTGCATTGTTTTTTAGTAACAACATTGCATGCTCTATCACCTGCAACGTTCCAGGAATATGATCTAAGTTTAAATTATAACACCGTGAAGCAAGGTCAATTTTTTCTTTCAAGATATCCATATATTTCTCATTTGTTTTCTGCATTAATTTTTTATCAGTGAATTTTTTTCATATAAATAAAGCCATTTTCATTTACCATAACATCTCAAGAACGCACTGGATGTCTTTTATGCTGGAAACGCCGGTAACCGTGTTTTCCTGGTCGGTAGCGGGAGGTGAGACTGTCGGGCAGTAAAAATATCCCGCTGTTAATTATTTATTTGTATGATTTTGATATCAAACTTGCTGCAGTCTTTAACGGTGCACAGGCAGCTGAACCACAGCTCTCCCTACGGGCCGATCATCACACCTGTACTGTTGACGAACAGGTCTGCATACGTCTGATGCAAAATGATGTTAACCAGCCTGTCAGTGAACACGCTATCGTATGCCTTAACAAAATGGCTGTCAGCAATATCAGTTTCTTTATAGCTGACGATGACAGTAATGGGGTAGTCGACCATTGCAGCCACGGTTTTTTTATCCTTTTCTTTGACCGCTTTCTGCAGCTGGTTCGAAAACTGATGGTATTGTCCGTACGAATCAGCTCCCGTCAGGGTATTCCGCCGGGCATCTGTTTCTTTATCGCTGCCGGCAAATACCGTGGTGGATACACACAGTGTTAACAGAAGAGCGACTGATAATTTTTTAATCATATTATTCCTGTCCGAACAAAGCCACGTCTTCAAGTCTTCTTAAGTCAAGCGGGGCTAAAATTTTCGGGTTGCCGACTTTGCGGCTTTAGCGTCATGTTTAAAAACATAAATATACTGCAGCATCTTATCGTGTACCGCTTTCATGTCGCCACGATCGGTCGTTTCCATCACAGCCGACGGATCAGATACGTTGTAAATGAACGAGACCAGTCCGTCGAACTGGGCCTGGGTCAGAGGATGGTGGGATATTTTACGGCGAATATACCGTTCGACTTTATGTACATGCTTCGCCAGCGCCGTGTTGATATCGCTGGCGGTCACGGGCCTGTTAAGTTCTTCGTCGGTACATACGCCAAAATGAGCCAGCGAACCCACTCCCCAGGAACAGTTTCCTGAATGGGGCCCCAAATCGTTGTAGTAGCGGTAGACCAAGCCTTCGCGTATTCGTAACTGACCATATCCTGCCGTACTGAAAGACAGTGAATCGTTAACGCTTGCCATTCGCCTGTTTATTTCGGTGCGATATTTTCATAACGAAATCGCACCATGAATGATTAGTAAAATTAATGTACTATGCCCGAAGGGGGCATTTCGCCGCATCCTCACCGGTTACCCGTGAGCCGTAGGATACTCATTCCGATCATGCCAGCCCGGAGCCTGCGATGGCGGACATGCGGAAAGAGGAAGTCACGACAGGCACGCTTTCATAACGGGTTCCGTATTCAGCATCCTCCTCACTGCCATTCTCAAATAACGGCCAGCTGGCAGCGTTTTATGACCCTGTCAGCCATTCGTTTTTAATATAAAATCCCGGCCACCTACTTACCGACGCCACAAGCCTCAACGTGTAAAATCGTTCAATTAAGTAATTAAACCCTAAATACATTTTGACTGGCGAGCAAGTCTTGCTACGCCGCATGGAGGCATAGAGGCACCAACAGGTGTTGAATGATTAACTGGCTCCGTGACCCGGCAACGCCAGTTACAGGCTTGACAGATATTCCCTATCTAATCCCTTTCCCTGCAAAGCCATACCGCTGTCAGCTTCAAAGAATCTATTTTTGCGCCGTCGGAGTGGTCCGGTCGAAGACCGGGTGTAACGATTCTCTTCCACATCCCATACTTCAGCACCTTTTTCCCTGGCAAACACCGCGGGGGACATGTGCCTCGCAGGCATTCAGTCAAAGAGTGTTATCAGAAGATGTCTGCTGTTCAGCCAGTAAATTGTGCATCTCTGTGGCTCATCGGTATGACATTGATGCAGCCGGTATTTCAGACGTTGACGGCCAGACTGCCGTAGCAGGGTTCACCGGCGCAGTGACAGATGACGTTTGCCGGGATGTGAGAGGGACATTTTCGCCACGCCCAGCGGCCATAACACTCGCCTGTATTCAGTAACCGCGCGCGCGATCCACCAGGCCGTGCATGGGCTCACCGCGCTCAAAACGACGGATATTATCCAGCAATGCCCGCACCGCACTTTCCGCCTGGGGCTGGCTGGCACTATGCGGCGTCAGCCAGATTGCCGGGTGATGCCAGAACGGGTGGCCTTGCGGTAACGGTGCAGGATCGGTGACATCAATTACCGCCGCACTCAGTTGCTGACGCTCCAGCGCCAACAACAGATCCAACTGATGAAGCTGCCTGCCGCGACCGGCATGGACCAGCCCCGCCCCGTGCGGCAACTGACTGAACAGTTCGGCATTGAGAATATTTTCCGTCGCCGCCGTCAGCGGCAGCAGACAGACCAAAATATCGGTTCTGGCGAGGAAATCCGGCAGCTGTGCCTCACCGACATAACTGTGTACACCGGGCAGATTTTTTGGCGTACGGCTCCAGCCCGCGCACGGGTAGCCAAACTGCACCAGCGGTTGCAGCACCGCTGTCCCCAGCTCACCCAGCCCCATCACCCCGACGCGGCAGTGGGCGGCCGCTCTGACAGGCTGTTCAAGCCAGCGCTGCTGATGCAGATAGCGCGGCATTCCCCGGTGCAACCCCAGCACGCTCCAGGTGATATATTCCACCATCCCACGGGTGAGTCCCGGTTCGACCATTCTGACCACCGGCAGTGCAGGCGGCAGGCGGCGGTAATCAAACTGGTCGGCCCCGGCACCCACTGAGAAAAGCACGTTCAGGTTGGGGAACTGCATCAGATCATCCGGCGGCTGCCATGCCACCAGATAGGTCACCTCGCGGGGATCGCCAGTATCCGGCCACTGGCGAAAGGTAAGATCCGGGGCCAGTTCTGCCAGTAAGGTAGCCCAGACGGCACCCCGTGCCGGCGTGGATTTGTAGAGGATAGTCATCAGGCCATCGCCTGAGTCATTAAGCCGAATGCCCGCGCGCCATCCGGTTGCCAGGGCGTGCCACGGATCATAATGATCGGATGGTCCACCTCCGGCATCCCCTGGGTTGTCAGCCAGTCGCCAAGACCGGTTTGCCTCTCGGTATCCATGCGCACAAACTGACCGCCCAGTCCACTGAGAAGGTGGCTGACCAACACTTTTGCCTGGGGGAGATCCTCCGCAATAACCGGCCCGATCGCCTCACCGTGACCAAACGGTCGTTGGCAGGCAAAACCGACGATACGGCCGGCACGCTCCAGCAGCAAAAAACGCGATGAACTGTTGAGCAGGCTGTCGATAAGCATCGGACGGTGCTGCCCGTGGGCCAGTTGCTCCAGCGCCACCAGCATTGCGGCGTCCTCGCGGCAAGCCGGACGTAACAAAACGCCCTCGGCCGGAGAAACAGCCTTCACTTCTGGCAGCTCGCGACACTGATGCTGCTCAATCACCCCGGTGGCGATAAATCCCAGCGTTTCATACAGCCCTTTGCCCATGACCGTGGCATGCAGACGCACGTGGTATCCTACAAGCTTCGCCAGTGCGGCCTGCATCAGTCTGCGGCCTATGCCTTTGCCCTGCCAGTCATCGGCCACAATCACCAGCCCCAGCGAGGCATACGCATCCCCCCAACGCCACCACAGAATGGTGCCCACCAGTTTGCCATCCTCTTCAGCCACGATCCCCTCTCCCAGCGAGAGTGCCTGTTGCCAGTCATCAAGGCGATGAGGCCACTTCAGGTTCTGCGTCAGGCTGACAGCCTGTGCCAGATGCCGTGAACTCATTGCGCGAAACTCTGTGCTCATCTTTTCTCCTTTACATCATCTCCGGCCCGTCAGGGCCGGAAGCGTCAACCCGCCAGGAATGGCGAGGTGGCCCAGGATTAGCAACCGACGCGGCTCAGCTTGCCACATCGGCATGGGGTTTTAACGCAGCGCAGGGCAAACAACCCGGCGTGAGAAACCGGCTGGCTGTTACAGTGCAATATCACCGGACTGGTATTCATCCAACCAGCCCTGACGCAACTCGGGCACGGCGCGTTTCAGGCGCTCGTAATAGAGTTCACCAGAAGGTTTATCGTAATCGGCACGTGCCACCTGTGTCACGCAGCGGCCATTTTTCACCACCATAATTTCATCACACACCGATCGCACGGCATGCAAATCGTGACTGATAAAAATCACCGAGAGGCCCAGATCGCGGCGCAGGTCGGTAATCAGATCCAACACGGCAGCGGCCACCACCGTATCCAGTGCCGAGGTCACCTCATCGCAAAGGATCACATCCGGCTCTGCCGCCAGCGCCCGCGCCAGATTGACGCGCTGCTTCTGCCCACCCGACAGCGCCCAAGGATGTCGTCCAAGCACGCTGTGCGGCAGCTGCACCAGATCTAACAGTGTCGCCAGCTGCTTTTGCAACGCGGCACCGCGTAGCCCGTGAAACAACTTCAGTGGACGACTTAGAATAGTGGCAACGCTGTGCGCCGGATTCAACGCGGTATCAGCCATTTGAAAAACATACTGAATGCGACGCAGCTCATCCTGCGGGCGCTGCTGCATATCGCCAGCGATATAGTGCCCGTTGAACAGAATATGGCCGGAGGAAGGCGCGTTCATCCCGGCAATAACATGGGCCAGCGTAGTTTTGCCTGAGCCGGATTCACCAATAATGCCCACAGCCTGGCCGCGCCAGAGGCGGAAACTGATATCGTGCAGGATGGGAATTTTAGGTATGCCTTCGCGGTTGAGCGGACCATAACCGGCGTAAATATCCCGCACCTCCAGAAGTGGTGCTTCGCGGCTGTCCGGCATTTTCCAGGGACCAGCTCGAATGTGCTGCTTCGCCGCCGCAAGCAGCAGCTGACTGTATTCTGCCTGCGGTGAACGCAGTAGCTGTTCCGTGGTGCCATATTCCGCCACCGTCCCTTGCAACAGGACCAGAATGCGATCGGCCATCTGTGCCACCACCGCCAGATCGTGACTGACATAAATGGCGGTCATGCCGCGCTGGCGTACCACACGGCGGAAGGTTTTTAACACTTCCACCTGGGTGGTCACATCCAGCGCTGTGGTAGGTTCATCCAGGATCACCACTTCAGGTTCGCCGATCAGCGCCATCGCCGTCATCAGGCGTTGCAACTGTCCCCCGGAAACCTGATGCGGGTAGCGTTTGCCGATATTTTCCGGGTCCGGCAACGCCAGCTCACGAAACAGCTGCACGGCTTTTTGCTCCGCCGCGGCCCGCGTCATCACCCCGTGTATCACCACCGGTTCAATCACCTGTGCCATAATCTTTATCGCCGGATTGAACGATGCGGCGGCGCTTTGCGCAATATACGCCACCTTATTACCGCGAAACTGGCACAGCTGTTTCGCGTTAAGCGTGGTGACATCGGTGCCAGCAACGTGAATATGTCCGGCGGTAATTTTGCAACCGTGGCGGGCGTAGCCCATCAGCGCCAGCGCAATGGTGGTTTTCCCTGAGCCGGACTCCCCAATCAGCGCCAGCACTTCTCCTTTCTGCACGGTAAAACGGATATCACTGACCAGCGGAATGTCGCGTCCATCGTCCGTATGGGCGGTGACACACAGGTTCTCCACTGCCACCAACGGGCGCGCCGCATGTGGGGTGACATTCATACCCCCTCCTTCACCGCACTGAGCGGTCGCATGGTTTGCAGGCTGTCAATAAACAGGTTGGCACCAATAGTCAGACTGGCGATAGCCAGCGCAGGCATCAGCACGGCAGGTGCGGCATCAGGCAGACCTTGCAGGTTCTCGCGCACCAGCGTGCCCCAGTCGGCATAAGGAGGCTGGACGCCAAGCCCGAGAAAGCTCAGCCCGCTGAGCAGCAGCACGATATAGACAAAACGCAGGCCAAAATCCGTCAGCATCGGATGCAGCATATTGGGCAAAATATCATGAACGGCGATATAAAAGCGGCTTTCACCACGCAGCCGTGAGGCGCGAACGTAATCCCGCGAACGCAGGCTGGAGGCCATTGCCCAGGCAATGCGATAGGCTCCCGGCCAGTAGGTAAACATCGCCGTTAATATCAGCATCGGCAGCGACGATCCGAATACCGCGACAATCATCAGCGCAAGGATTTTGCCTGGCAACACCAGCATCGCGTCGTTGATACGCCCCAGAATCTCCTCCAGCCAACGTCCGGTTACCGCTGCCAGCAGGGCCAGCAAGGTGCCGGTCAGGCTGGCGAGCAGCGCCGCACCAAGCGCCAGCCCGATTGAGTAACGTGCGCCATACAGAATACGGCTGAACATATCGCGGCCCAGGTAATCGGTTCCCAGCCAGAACGTCCGGCTGAAACCGCTCAGTAGCGCGCCGGCACCAATATCGTCCAGGTTATGGGGGGCAAGCGACTGACCCGCCACCGCCAGCACAATCCATGTTAAGGTGATCAGCAAACCGGTTCTGCCACTGACGCTCAGCGACAGAAAGAAACGCCAGGGGAAAGTTATCACGTTCATCAGCCTCTCCATCTGGGGTTGAAGGCAATAGTGAGGATATCAGCCAGCAGCAGCAGCAGCAGCAGATAGCACACGGCAAACAGCATCACGCAGAGCTGAACGACCGGCAGATCGCGGTTGCTGACCGCATCCACCAGCTGGCTCGCCAGTCCCGGATAGCTGAAGATACTCTCAATAATAATCACCCCACCAAACAGATAAGCGAGGCTGAGTGAGATGGCATTGGCTATCGGACCTGCCGCATTCGGTAGCGCATGGCGTAATACCGCCCGCAGCGGCGCTACCCCTTTCAGCAGGGTCATTTCAAGATAGGGACTGTCCATCTGGTTGATCAGCGCCGAACGGGTCATCCGTGCCATCTGTGCCACCAGTACACAACACAGCGTCAGCACCGGCAGCGCGTATGTTTTCAGGTAGCTCAGAACATCAGTGGCGGGTGTACCCAGCGACATCGCGGGCACCCAGTGCAACTTAACCGCAAAAATAATTACCGCAATGGTCGCCACCAGGAATTCCGGCACCGCCACCATTGCCATCGTGGCTATCATCAGCGCACGATCGAACCGCGATCCCCGTTGCATCGCCGCCGTCAGGCCAATCACCAGCGCCAGCGGCACCGAGACCAGCGTGGCGATCGCCGCCAGCTCAAAGGTGGCGGGCATTCGTTGCGCCACCAGCTGGGCCACCGGCAGATGACTGGCAAATGAGGTGCCAAAATCGCCGTGCGCGATACCCACCAGCCAGCTGAAATAGCGCGCCATCAGCGGCTGATCCAGACCCAACTGTTGGCGCAGTGCGGCAACGGTCTCTGACGTGGCACTTTGTCCCAGCACCATTTGTGCCGCATCGCCCGGTAGCAGGCTGGTGATAAAAAAGACCAGCGCCGAGACGATAAGCAGGGTCAGAATGCCGGCACCGCAGCGTCGGATAATCAGTAACAGCATGTAGCGGTTCATTACACGTCTCCTTATCAGGACGAGAGCCAGGCAAATTCGTGAAAGCGAAAGCCCATCATCATCCCTGACGGCCAGGCCTCGATCCCTTTCACCTTCTTACTGTAGCCGTCCAGCGAGCTGATAAAAGACGGGATAAGCGTACCGCAATGGTCATAGATCAGCCGCTGCATATCGCCGTACATCTGTTTACGCTTCGCGGTATCCCGCTCCCCTCTGGCAGCGATCACCAGCTGGTCAAACTGCGGGTTTTTCCAGCCTGATTCATTGTTCGGGGCATCGGAAAGATAAAATTGCGAGAACAGCAAATCGACGGTGGGCCGTGGGTTGACAGACCCGTAGCCAATGGGATCTTTGGTCCAGTGCGTCGACCAGTAGCCATCGTAAGGCACGCGCCGCACGTTGAAATTCATCCCGGCAGCGCGCCCCAGCTGCTGGATTAGCTGTCCGCCCTCCACCGAACTCTCAATATTCTGGGTGGTGATAATCTCGGCAGTGGCACCGGCCATTCCGGCTTTTTTAAAGTGGTATTTCGCCTTTTCCACATCCAGCGGACGCTGCGGAATATCCCTGTTGTACATGGGATGCCACGGCGGCACCGGAATATCATTGCCCACCTCAGCAAAGCCCTGCATTACCGTTTTGACAATAATTTCACGCGGTTGCAGGTACTTCATTCCCAGCACAAAGTCCGGGTTGCTACCGGGTTTGATGTCAGTGCGGACAATCAGATTACTGTACATGCCCGATTTACTCTCCAGCACATCAAACTGACCTGACTGTCGCAGGCGCTTCACGTCGCTGGTGTTAAGCGCCGCAACCATATGCAGGTCACCGGACATCAGTGCATTCACGCGGGCAGCCTGATCGGTGACGCCGAGCAGTTCCACCTGTTCGAGATGCGGCAGGCCGGGCTTCCAGTAATGTGGGTTTTTGGTGCCTACGGTGCTGACGCCGGGGGTAAAGCTCTGACAGATAAAGGGTCCGGTACCCACCGCTTTGCTGAAGTCTTTGGTACCTTCCTGCAGGATCAGAAACGGACTGGTTGCCAGCACGGTTGGCATATCGAAATTGGCCAGGGTCAGCACCAGCTTCACTTCCATTGGGTTGACAGCGGTGATACTGCTGAACTGCTTCGCCTGGGTTATTGCAGAAGAGGCCACCGCCGGATCTTTATGGCGGTTGAGCGACCAGACCACATCGTTTGCGTTCAGGGTTTTGCCATCGTGGAAGGTCACCCCCGGACGCAGTTTAATCTGCCAGGTGATACCGTCGCTGCTGGTGATGGACTCCGCCAGCGCGGGCTGTACGGTGAGATTTTTATCCAGCTCGGTCAGGCCGCTGTAAAACATAAACTGACGACAGTAATCCGCACTGTTGCTACCTTTCGCCGGATCGAGGGTGTCGGTAGCGGACGCATTCGCCAGCGCTGCGCGTAATTTGCCTCCCCTGGCTGGCGTATCTTCAGCAAAACTCAGCGCCGGAAAGCCGCTAAGCCCAGTGCCAATTACCGCCCCTGCCGACAGTAGCCTGATCATCTGACGGCGTGACAGTGTCACACCATCGATAGCCTGAGTGAAAGACGGGTCAACCTGGTTGAATACTTTACGAAATTTACTCATCTGCACACCCTCAGAATGGAACGTGAATGGCTCAGGAGAGCCGGTCCTTTGCCTTGTAATACAGGCCCGCGACAGGCAGAAACCAGGGTTTACCAAAATAGCCGGGGACGGCAGGCCAGCTGTCCCGCTGCCAGGGATTCTCACGGCTTTTTTCCGTCAGCAGATTTGCCATCACCTGCCCCATCCACACCGACATCTGGGTGCCATGTCCGCTGTAACCCAGCGAGTAAAAAACCCCCTCATGTTCACCGGCGTGCGGCAGGCGGTCTGCGGTCATGTCCACCAGACCGCCCCAGCAGTAGTCAATTTTTGCCCCGGAGAGCGACGGAAAAATTTTGCACATCCCCGCCTGCAGGACCTTGCCACTGCGTGCGTCCGAGGTGGGGCTGCTGATGGCAAAGCGGGCACGTCCACCAAATACCAGCCGGTTGTCAGCGGTGGTGCGAAAATAGTTACCAATATTCATCGAGGTCACGCAGGTACGGTTTCCGGGCATTAGCGATGCCAACTGCCGGGCGGGGAGAGGCTCGCTGACCACAACAAAACTGCCCACCGGGATAATCCGACGCCGGAACCACGCAAACGGGCCAACATCCGAACAGCCGGTCGCCATCAGCACTTTTTCCGCCACGATATCGCCTTTCGCCGTGCCAACACGATGCTGATAACCCTTCAGCCGGTGCAGATGCGTTACCGGCGTGTGTTGGAAAATTGCCGCACCACTGCGTGCCGCCGCTTCTGCCAGCCCGATACCAAATTTTCCCATATGCATCTGACCCCCACGATGCTGGATCAGGCCGCCGTGAAAGGCGGCAGAGCCGACCTCGTGGCGGACCTCATCCGCGCTGAGCAGCGTGACATCGGGATCGACATAACGTTGCAGGGCCTGATAAGTGGCCTGTAATCCGGGAAAATGTGATGGTTTACTGGCCAGTTTGATTTTGCCGCAGCGTAGAAAATCGCAGTCGATCTGCTCATCAGTGACCAGCTGTTCAACATAGTCCACCGCGTCGGCAAAGGCGCGATAGTAGCGGCAGGCCTGTTCAACCCCCGCCGATGCCACCAACGAGGCAAAGTTTTGCGACACGCCAGTATTGCAGTGACCGCCGTTGCGGGATGAAGCCTGACTCATCACCGTGCCAGCCTCCAGCACCACCACATTCAGTCCACTTCGAGCCAGTGACAGTGCGGCTGATATGCCGGTAAAGCCTGCGCCAATCACCACCACATCTGCCGTGGCGGGCAGATCCCGCTGTTGCGCACCGGTAAATAACGGTGACGTTGCCTGCCAGAAAGATTCCAGTTTCATCACCCTGCTCCTGTGTCGGATTTACAACCCCACCACTGCCGGAAGATCATTAATACCCTGCACTTCGCTGTAGCCATAGTAAGGATTACCCGGCCCATGCCCACGGTTAACAAACACCTTATGGGTGATGCCAAGATCGTGCGCGGTCATCAGGTCATAGCGCAGGCTACTGGAGACGTGCAGGATCTCTTCAGGACCGCATTCAAGCTTGTCGAGCATGTACTCAAAGCCTTTCATCTGCGGTTTATAGGCTCCCACCTCTTCGGCAGTGATGGTCATATGGATTGGCGCACCCAGACGCGGCACATGGTGTTTAATCAGTTCGTCAGTGGAGTTGCTCAGCAGTACCAGAGGAAATGCTTCCGCCACTTTTGCCAGTCCTTCGGGAACATCCGGGTGGGGTCCCCAGCTGGCACAGGCGGTCATGATTGCCGCACAATCATCATCGGTGCACTCCACGTCCCATTTTTTGCAGGTACGCCGGAGCGCACTGGCCACCACCTGCGGATAAAGTTTGAACGCGCCCAGCACTTCATCCAGACGAAAGCGGGAGAAGTCTTCGGTAAATGCCGCCATCTGTTGTGGATCAACACGGTCTGCAAAGCGGCTGGCCGCCGCGCCCAACATATCAAAGTTGATCAGCGTGCCGTAGCAGTCGAAGGTAATGTATTTCGGTTTAAACACAGCCATGACGCATCCTCTTCAGGTTCAGGAGTGGGTGAAATGTCAGAAGTCAATCAGTACGCTTTTGTAGCGCTGGCAGGCTTCGAAAGCATGGCGTCCCAAATCTTTGCCGATGCCAGAGCCGCCAAAACCGCCAGTGGGAATAATAAAATCGCCAGAACGACCATAGCGGTTAATCCACACCGTCCCGGCGGCAATGCCGCGCGTGGCGCGCAGCGCCCGATCAAGACTTTTGGTGTGCACGCCCGCGCACAGTCCGTAGGTCGGATGGGCCGCCAGCGCCAGCCCTTCCTCTTCCTTATCGAATATCTGCACGGTGAGCACCGGGCCGAAAATCTCTTCCTGCACCGCCGGACTGTCCGGTGACACATCCGTGATAAGCGTCGGCTGCCAGAACCAGCCTTCACCGGTGTCGGCAAAACGTTCGCCGCCCACCAGTACCGTGCCGCCCTGCTGGCGGGTGGCGTCCACCAGCTGCTGAATTTTTCCCGCCTGACGGCTGTCAATAACCGGTGCGTAGCGACTGTTCTCATCCCAGGTGACACCGGGGCGAAACCCCTGACACAGTGCGATCAGCTCGGCTATCAGGGCATCGGCAATGCCACGCTGCACGATCAGCCGGGTGCCTGCCACGCAGGCCTGGCCGCCGTTGGCGGTAAAGCCGCGCAGGATACGCCCCGCCACCTCTTTCACTTCGCCCGCGTCGTCAAACACCAGCTGGGGACTTTTCCCCCCCAGCTCCAGGGTCACCGGTTTCATGCCGTGGCAGGCCGCATCGCTCATGATCCGCGCACCGGTGGCGGTCGAACCGGTAAAGGAGACTTTACGTACCAGTGGATGCGCCACCAGCGCGCTGCCGGTGATCGCGCCGCTGCCCTGCACAATATTCAGCACCCCGGCAGGTAACCCAGCCTCCACGGCCAGTTCCGCCAGACGAACGCTGGAATACGGCGTCAGTTCAGATGGCTTCAGCACCACGGCATTCCCTGCGGCCAGCGCCGGGCCACATTTCCACGATGCCATTGACAACGGGAAGTTCCAGGGGGTAATAGCCCCGATCACGCCATACGGCTCCGGTATCAACATGCCAAGGCTGGCAGCACGGGTGGGCAGCAGATCGCCACTGTATTTGTCGGCACACTCGGCGTAAAAACGAATGGCTTCCGCGGTGAAGGGAATTTCATGATTTACCACGTCATAAATGGGACGTGTCGAGGCCAGCGCCTCCAGTCTCGGCAGGTACGGATCTGAAGCAATCAGATCGGCCCACCGTTGTAATACCGCGCCGCGCTGACGGGGAGAACAGCTTGCCCAGCCGCTCTCTTTTGCTGCCCGGTCGGCCACGCACACTGCCTCATCCACCACGGAAGGGCTGGCGCTGCCCAGCTCACCCGCCACCTGCCCGTCTGAGGGGCGGCGGACGGGAAAAGAGTCAGAGTGGCTTTTACTTCGCTGTCCGGCAATATAATGCCCATCGGGCAACGTTATTTTATCGGGATCGAAACTTAACATAAATAACCCCATATTTTACCCGCACCAACAGGATAATTTCCCTGCAGGCAACGTGTTTATTTTGCTAATAACCTGCTGCGCTTTTCCGCCACGATGATTAATTCAATGCAGAAAACATGCCAGCCCGTGGAAAAATTAAAATGCATAAAAATGGCATAAAAAAAATTTTATGCCGTAATTTAAGCGCAAACTCCACGGATACGCCGCTTAACTAAATTAATGATTTTCATGGCATTAAACACGCACCATCGCAGGGCGCACCCCAGTCAGACTGCACCATTGCAGACAGGCCAGCGTTTCTTTTTAACACAGCAAAATAAACACCAGCCTTTATATTTATGTCCCGCCACAAATCATCCTGATAAGGCACCACTGCCTGCGCGGTAATATTTCCGACGTCGCAAATGGCCATTTCTCTCAGTCATAAAAAAACCGGCTCCCCTCTGATGAGAGCCGGTTTAGTCTGCACGCGACAGCTGAATAATATTAACTCAGACTGCCAAAATGGAATGTTTTACTCTCAAGGTATTCCCTACCCAGATATGAGCCTTCCCGCCCCACGCCGGACATGTTAATGCCGCCAAAGGGAACCACTTCCAGTGAGACAACGCCGGTATTGTGGCCGGGCATACCAAACTCCAGCGCTTCCCCCACCCACCCTGTGCGGCGGCTGTCCTCAGTGAAAAAACAGGCGGCCAGCCCGTAAGGCGTGTCATTGGCCAGGGCTACTGCTTCCTCTTAGGTACCGAAAACAAACAGCGGTGCCACCGAACCAACGGTGTCTTCATGGGCGATGCGCATCGCCGGGGAGACCTTGCCCAGTACCGTGGACATCACAAACGTGCCTTCTCCGTGGCTTCCGCCAGTCAGTACCTCTGCCCCCAGGACCGATCGCATCTTCACTATCCGCGTTCACTTTTTCGACGGCGGCAGCATTAATCAGCGCCACGCGCTGAGCGGGGTCAGTTCGGAAGGGTTAACAACTATTGGGCAGCCTGCCGCCAGCGCCGGGCCAACTTTGCGGGTGATCATGGCAATAGGGAAATTCCACGGCGTAATGGCCCGCGCGACGCCAACCGGCTGTTTCAGTACCTGAATACGTCGTCGTCGGCGAAAACCGGGATAGTTTCGCCACAGATACGCCGGGCTTCTTCGGCAAAGCACTTCACAAAGCTGGCACCATACAGCACTTCCCCTCTGGCCTCCGCCAGTGGCTTGCCCTGCCCGGCGGTCATCAGGGTTGCCAGATCCTCCACGTTGTCCAGGATCAGCGGGTGCCATTCTCCAGCAGGCGCGCGCGTTGCGCGTCAGGCGTTTTTGCCCAACTCAGACGCACCGCATCGGCAAAGGTGATTGCCTCACAGGTTTCTTTACGCCCAGTGACGGGCCAGTGGCGAGGATATCGCCGCTGGCCGGGTTGATAACCGGGATGGTTCCGCCGCTGGCGGCCGCCTGCCAGCGACCGCAAAGCAGGCCTTCTGACACAGCAGCTCAGGATCGTAGCGTTGCATGAACATAGCATCCCCTTGTTATGCTTATATTCACTGTAACCTGAGCGTAACGGTGGATGAAACTGAAACCGCTTTGCGGGTTTACGCGCCGGCACAACATTTTATGCCGTGCTACGGCAGCACCTCTTCAGATCTGAAAATCGATGGCGGATTGTCCGCTTTCCGGTTCCATTGCAAGTGCCTGACGCCTGATCTCTTCCAGCGACAGATTCGCATTGCACAGCTCAAGGAACTGCCAGACATAGTTACGCTGCAACTGCCCGCGTTTCAACCCCAGCCACACGGTGTTGGATTCAAAAAGATGTTTGGCTTCCAGCCGGGTCAAACCGGAATGTGGATCCAGCTGGCAGGCCTAGTCGGCCAGAATGCCCACCCCTAATTCCAGACTGACATAGGTTTTCACCACATCGCTGTCCTGGGCGCTGAGTACAATATCCGCTGTCAGCCCTGCGGCATGAAAGGCATGGTCGACCCGCGATCGTCCGGTAATACCCTGTCGGTATGTGATCAGTGGATAACGACTGAGCGCGGTAAGAGAAACCGGCTGTGCGGATTCCAGTGGGTGGCCCTTTGGCACCAGCAGAGCGTGATGCCAGCTGAACCAGGGGAAAGCCGCCAGCGAGGGTACGTTGACCACCTGCTCACTGGCAATACCAATATCCGCCTCACCCGCCAGCAGCATGGCCACGATCTCCTGCGGAGAACCCTGATTCAGCTCCAGCCGTACATTGGGGTAAAGTGCGCGAAAAGATTTGATCACTTTTGGCAGGCTGTAACGTGCCTGGGTATGCGTGGTGGCAATCGACAGTACGCCGCTGGACTCATTGGTAAAAACATCCGCCAGACGGCGTACTTTTGACGCCTCATCAAGAATGCGTCCGGCAATGGTCAACAGTGCCTTGCCAGGTTCAGTCATTCCCAGCAGCCTTTTGCCTCGGCGGATAAAAATTTCCACCCCCAGTTCTTCTTCCAGATCGCGAATGTGGCGGCTGACACCGGACTGAGAGGTAAACAACGCGTTGGCTACATCGGTGAGATTAAAGTCACAGCGTGCTGCTTCCCGGATGATCCTGAGCTGCTGAAAGTTCACGCTGGTCCCTCTCTTTGTTATCTGTCAGTTTGCATCATGTTAAGGATGCAAATCGGTCGCAACAAATAATAAAAAGAGGTTTTATATGCTTTTTAGTGATAACAGCAGAGCATATCCGTTAACTGACCAGCATCAGCTCGCGATCTTCAGGCAGCGGCCTTGTGAGCAATGACAGCAGAATATTTTTCACTGCCAGCGCCGGAGGTGATAACGGCATTCGGGCAGAAACATTCAGCGACAGCGGCAGGCTCAGTGTCGGGCTGTTGATACGAGCCATCCAGGCATGGGTGGAGCTGACCAATGCACGCGCGGCAGATTCCGGTAACACCGTCACTCCCATACCGCTGGCCACCGCGGCGGTAAGCGTGGCGATGGACTCGATCTCACCGATAATACGGGCGCTCAGACGACGCAGCGAAAAAGCCTCATCCACACGTTTACGCACGGCGCTGTAATCCCGCGGCAGGAACAGATTCATCTGCGCCACCCCGGCAAGATCGATACTCTGTCCCGGACAGTCGGTGGCACCCACCAGATAAAGATCTTCTTTCATCAGCGCCATACTGGTGATCCCTGCCGTCGGTGCACGGTCGTAAAGCACCGCCATATCAAGCTGTCCATTCATCACTTTTTCGTTCAACGAGGTGCCGCTGTTTTCATGCAAGTAGACCAAAATATGCGGAAACTGCTCACGCACCGTTTGCAGCAAAGGCATGGTCAGAGAGGAAGCAGCGGTCCCCGGAGCCAGCCCGATGGAAACCTGCCCGTTCATAGTCTGGCCGGCATTGGTCACCGCTGCGTGAGCCTGTTCACATTGACGCAATATAGCGCGGGCATGTGAATAGAGAATTTTGCCGGCCTCGGTCGGCGTCACACCGCGCTTGGTGCGGATCAGCAGTTGCTGGTCCAGCTCATTTTCCAGCGTTGCGACCTGCTGACTGAGTGCCGGTTGCGCAATGTGCAGAACCTCTGCTGCCTGCGTCAGACTGCCAATGTCGACGATTTTCACGAAGTATTTGAGTCGTCTTAAGTTCATTTTGCCTCCGTTACGGGTCTTTGACTGCCATTATCACCGGCGGGAAGGAATACGTTTTATGCTGTGACAGGGTAAGAATTGCAATCGCCATGCCAGAATTTTCCTAATAACATCAGATAAAGGCCTGCTTATGGTTAACCGACCGTAAAATAAGTGAATCTGATAATCAGGCGGTGAACAGGCATCATTTTTCGTCTCTTCAGGGCACGCCTCCCGTTCCGTCGCGCACTGCACTGGTGCAAAAATGCTGCCCGGGGGTGCAGACGACAATAATGACCGGACTGAACGCCTCTTCGGCCCTCTGCCGTTTATGCCTGTGGGCCAGATCGGTATTTCACATAACAGGGCGATAAAATCAGCAGATCGGTGTTTTTGCCAGCAAACACACCTCAGAAATGCATAACGCCTTTGACAACATCCGGGTGCGTAGATACCATTTGCCCCGTTCAAGCGATTCCTCTGTAGTTCAGTCGGTAGAACGGCGGACTGTTAATCCGTAT
The DNA here is from genome assembly GCF_003846135.1 of Erwinia psidii. GTDB lineage: Bacteria > Pseudomonadota > Gammaproteobacteria > Enterobacterales > Enterobacteriaceae > Erwinia > Erwinia psidii. The sequence goes on along the minus strand of NZ_RHHM01000010.1, from coordinate 26,140 downwards.
GTCACTGGTTCGAGTCCAGTCAGAGGAGCCAGATTAAAGAAAGCAGACGTTCCATGACGTCTGCTTTTTGCATTTCAGTCAGTTGGTTATCTCTCTTCGGTCGTTCATCCTCGTTCACTAAAAACCACTCAAAGCCATATTATTTTGCCGGTAAAAATGCTGGTTCGATTTTCTTTTTACCAGCATACGAGGGGGTTGTTTTCATGTCGCTGACTGATATTAAAGCAAAAAATGCAAAATCCCTTGAGAAGGAATGCAAGCTGACTGATGGCTTTGGTATGTTCCTTCGCATTACCTCCGGGAGTTCCAAATACTGGCCAATGGCTTACCGCTTCGACGGGAAGCAAAAAAATCTTCTCTACAGGTGTTTACCCTGTTGTTTCTCTTTCTGACGCAAGGCAACGCCATGATGAGGCCAAAAAGCGTCCTGCTCAGGAAGCTGATCCTAATGCCAGCAACAGGCGGACGCTAAAGAGCTAAAAGCAAAACGCAACAACACTCGTTCTTACAAAGCTGTTGCCAAAGCGTGGTTTACTCCCAAAAAGAAAGGGTCTGAAGATTACCAGAACACTGTCCTGGCCCGCCTTAAAACCTCCCTCTTCCCGGATATTGGCGATAAAGCCATTACTGAGCTTGATACGGGTAATTTGCTTGTCTCCATTAAAAAAATGGAGGCTCCTGGCTATCCTGAAGTAACAACAAAGGTTAAACAGTACGTCACTTCTATCCTGCGTTATGCCGTCCAGCAGCAGCTTATCCGATATAACCCGGCTTACTATCTGGAAGGCTCCATCCAGAAGCCTGCAATCGAACATCGCCCGGCGCTGGAGCCTCAAGAAATACCTCAGCTACTGGCGCGTATCAATAGCTACAAAGGTCGCAGACTTACCACTCTGGCGATTCAACTTGACCTGCTGGGTTGGTGCGTTCCCACGAGCTGCGCTTCGCCAGACGGTCTGAGATCGATTTCAATAGCAAGCTGTGGGTTATCCCCAAACAGCGGGAAGCTATCAAAGAGGTAAAATATTCAGGCCGTGGCACCAGGATGAAGCGTAAGCATTTCATCCCTCTCTGTCGTCAGGCAATCGTGTTGTTGAAGGACATTAAGCAACTGACATATGAAGATGGCAACGATGCTGGTTTCATCTTCACGGGCAGCTATGACAGTTTAAAGCCAATCAGTGAAAACACCATAAACAGGGCGCTACGTAAGACAGACTACGATACCCAACAGGACATTTGTGGTCATGGCTTCCGCACACTGGCCTGTAGTGCCTTAATTGAGTCGGGTTTATAGTCAAAAGGCGCGGCAGAGCTTCAGAGGAGCCACCAGGAAGGTAATATTGTCTGCGCTGCTTATATCCATCAGGCTGAGCATTCCGACGAGCGCCGCCTGATGTTGCAATGGTGGTCTGATTTTCCGGGTGCCAATACTGACGGCATGATCAGACCGTTTGAGTTTGCTGACAGGTGATCTTCATGGAGTGAGAGATATCTGCTAACCACTTGATATCCCGCTACATGACAACGTGTAACTCTTTGTTTTGAATATACTTGAATAGCCATCACCGGTTGATGGCTATGGCTGCATACCGTAGAATGTCTGCAAATTTCGGGCCGCGATTGCCTGTGCCCCAATGACGGATACTTTTCTATGAAAAAAATAACTTCTGATATTTCAGCACTACAGTCAATGAATATCACTGAAGATAATATCTGTAAGCTTAAATCATTGTTTCCAGAAGCATTTAATGAGAGAGGCATTGATTTTAATGTGTTAAAACAGCTTTTGGGTGAAAATGTAGACGCAAAAGAAGAGCGTTATGGTCTTAACTGGCATGGTAAGCGTCAGGCTCGTCAGCTTGCACTCACCCCTTCCCGTGGCACCTTACGCCCATGTAAAGATGAAAGTGTTGATTGGCATAACAGCAAGAATCTTATTATCGAGGGTGATAACCTTGAAGTGTTAAAACTCCTTCAAAAAAGCTATGCCGGAAAAGTTAAGCTTATTTATATCGATCCACCTTATAACACCGGGAAAGATTTTGTTTATCCTGATAACTTCCAGGATAGCATGAAAAATTATCTTGAAATCACAGGACAAACAGAAGAAGGCGCACGCTTAAGCACAAATACAGAAACCAGTGGGCGTTATCATACCGACTGGTTAAATATGATTTACCCACGTTTAAAAGTCGCGCATAACTTACTCATCAAAGATGGCGTAATATTTATATCAATAGATGATTCAGAGTTATACAACTTAAAGGAAATATGTGATGAAATATTTGGAAGTGAAAATTTCATTGCAACATTAATATGGGAAAAAGGGCGTAAAAACGATGCCAAACTTATTTCCGTTGGTCATGAATACATACTGGCCTATGCCAAAAACAAATCATATCTACTTGAAAAAGAAGTAAGATGGCGCGAAGCTAAACCCGGAGCACAAGAAATTCTCGACCAGTACTCACAGCTCAGAAAAAAGTATGGTAACGATAATAAGGCCGTTGAGAGTGGAATCCGTAATTTTTATGAAAGCCTTCCTTCGAACCATCCATCGAAGAAACATATACGCTACAATAAAGTAGATGACCGTGGTGTGTGGCGTGATGATAATATGTCATGGCCCGGCGGTGATGGTCCGAGGTATGATCTAATCCACCCTAAAACAGGGTTGCCATGTGCTGTCCCTGAAGGTGGCTGGCGTTATAGCACACTCGATAAAATGCTTGAAATGATAAAACTCGGCAAAGTTGTTTTCCGGCATGATCATTCTGAACCTCCTGTCAGAAAAACTTATCTTATAGAGGTTGATGATCTACCAGAGGATGATGAAAATGACTCTGATGAGCAAAACGAGGATTTGCCTATTCAGGTAGCGGGAAGCTACTTCTATCGAAGTGCATTGCAAGCGACTAAAGAACTAAGTTCTTTATTTGGGAGTAAGGTTTTTAATAATCCTAAAGATAAAGAAACACTTATAAGATGGTTTTCCTATGTCAATGTACAATCAGATGACATCATCCTGGATTTCTTTGCAGGCTCTGGAAGTACAGGACATGCCGTATATGATTTGAATGTTAAAGAAGATAAAAACATTCGTTTCATTCTCGTTCAATTACCAGAGATTATTGACCCTAAATCAAAAGGTGTAAAACCAGCTATTGCGTTTTTGAATAATCTTAAAAAACCAGCAAAGATAAACGAAATAACCAAAGAGCGCCTCCGTCGTGCAGGTAAAAAGGTTCGGGAGGATAATCCAGACTGGAAGGGTGATGTCGGTTTTCGCGTGTTTAAACTTGATACATCTAACATCCGACCGTGGGAAGCGACTGCAGAAACCCTTTCAGAGCAGCTTGATGCCTATGTAAGCCCGATCCTTGAAGGCCGGAGTGAAGAAGACTTGCTTACAGAGTTGATGCTTAAGCGTGGCATTGATCTGAGTGTAAACGTTGATACCCGGCAGTTTAATGGATTAACTGTCTCTTGCATTGACGGTGGTAAATTATTTACCTGTTTTGCTAAACATATCCCTGTATCTTCAGTTGAAGGACTGGCTAAAGGCATTATCGACTGGCATAAGAGTTTGAAGGCTGGCAAAGATACAGTCTGCTATTTCCTTGATGACGCATTTGAAAACAACGTCGCTAAAACAAATCTTTGCGCCATTCTGGAACAGCAGGGTCTGACTAACCTGCATAGCCTGTAAGAGATTGAAATGAAAATACATTTTGAGCCTGACCTTACTTATCAGAAAGACGCGATAGCATCGGTCTGTGACTTATTTGAAGGTAAAGAGAACTGGCAGGGCGAAATGACTGTGCTGGCTCCCGTTCAGGGCGCACTCTCATTTGAAGGCGCAACAGGTTCAATGCCTGTCAATCCGCAGATCCCGGAAGATGATATTCTGCTGAAAAACGTAAATAATGTTCAGTTAAGAAACCAGATCCCCCCCTCACCTGCTCTTGACAGTCATAATTTTACCGTTGAGATGGAAACAGGGACAGGCAAAACGTATGTTTACCTGCGCACTATGCTGGAGCTGAACAAACGCTATGGCATGAGCAAATTTATTATTGTGGTCCCTTCCGTTGCCATTAAGGAAGGAGTTTATAAAACGCTACAGATCACGGAAGACCATTTCAAAAGCCTGTATGCCGGTGTTCCTTACGAATACTACCTTTATGATTCGGTAAAACCGGCTGATGTGCGAAATTTTGCAACCAGTTCTGTTATGCAGATCATGGTGATGACGGTTGGTGCGATTAATAAAAAGGACGTTAATAAGCTCTATCAGTCCAGTGAGAAAACAACCGTTGACGATCTGGATAAGCCAATTGATCTGATCCGGGCAACACGTCCAGTTATCATTGTTGATGAGCCACAGAGTGTTGATGGTGGCTTAAATGGTGCGGGCAAAACTGCACTTGACGCAATGCACCCCATGTTTACCCTGCGCTATTCAGCAACCCATGTGCATAAACATCATATGGTGTATCGCCTTGACGCGATTGACGCCTATAACCAGAAACTGGTCAAACAGATCGAAGTTGCCGGGCTTGAAATTCACAATGCCAGCAACAGCCCCTATGTGAAACTGGTTAGCATTAACAGTAAGAAAAATATCATCAATGCCACCGTTCTTGTTGATATAGCCGATAAAAAAGAGCGGGTAAATCGTCAAGAAATTACTGTATATGCCGGTATGACGCTTGATGACGAGACCGGGCGTGACATTTACAAGGGATACCGTGTTAGCGAGATTCGCACGGGTAAAGGAGGCTATCTCACGCTGGAAACCCCGTCTGACACAAACTATATGAATGTCGGTGATGTTGTGGGTGATATTGATCCGTTGCTTATCCAGCGTCATATGGTCAGACGCACAATCCGTGAACATCTGGATAAAGAACTTCATCTCAACAATCAGCAGATCAAGGTTCTTACCCTGTTTTTCATTGATAAGGTTGATTTCTACCGCCAGACCAGTGAAGAAGGACAGCGTAAGCCGGGTGAATATGCCCGTATCTTTGAAGAAGAATATCTTAAAGCCATTAACAGCCCCGCATATAAAGCGTTGCTGCCATCTCATCCTGAGAATGCGAAAGAGGTTCACGATGGTTATTTCTCCATCGACAAAAAAGGTGCATGGACTGAGACAAGCGAAAGCAATAATGCAGGTCGGGAAAATGCTGAGCGTGGTTATAACCTCATTATGAAGAATAAAGAGAAACTTTTAAGTTTCTCCAACCCGGTGAGGTTTATTTTCTCACATTCCGCATTAAAAGAAGGCTGGGATAACCCCAATGTATTCCAGATCTGCAGTCTTCGTGAGATGGGTAGTGAACGGGAACGCCGTCAGACTTTGGGCCGTGGTCTTCGCCTGTGCGTTAACCAGGACGGTGAACGGGTCCGGGATGACAGCATTAACATTCTTACCGTGGTTGCCAGTGAAAATTATGAAGCCTACGCCGAACGATTACAGGCTGAAATTGAGGACGAAACGGGTATTCGGTTTGGAATCATCGAGAAAGATGCTTTTTCTCATCTTATATTCTCTGAAATCAACCAGTCAGTTGGTGTAGCTGGTTCACATGAAATCTGGTCTGAACTACAGAATGAAGGTTATCTTGAAAAATCGGGAAAAATCACAAAAAATTTGAAAGAAGTTCTATTTGAAGGCACTTTCGCTATTGGCGAGAAGTATACCCCCCTACAGGAACAAATAGAAACCATCCTGCGTAAATCCGCAGGACGACTGATCATTAATAATGCTGATGAGCGTAAAACAATCAGATACCGTAAAGAAGTCATAAACAGCGAGGAGTTCAATGCATTATGGCAACGCATCTGTCAAAAAACGCTTTATCGGCTGTCATTTGATGAAAGCCTGCTGATTTCAGCATGCACCAAATCGCTTTCTGAAATGCAGCCTGTAGTAAAGGCAATGGTTAGTTTCAGCAAAGCAACAATCAAACAAAACCAGTCAGGTCTTGATGTAAAAGCGCAGTCTGGTGGGACGACAAGCGCTGTTATTGATGTTGCTGAACAACCGCTACCAGATATTCTTAGTGTCCTGCAGGAAAAAACAGGACTGACAAGACGCAGTTTAAGCACCATACTGAAAGACAGCGGAAGGCTTGCTGATTTTACTAAAAATCCACAACAATTTATCAGTGAAGCTATAGGTCGAATCAACTACTGTAAGCGCCTGTCTATAGTAGATGGCATTAAATACTCTCCTCTGAAAGGTGAGATATATGCTCAAAGCCTGTTTATGGATAAAGAACTGACAGGATATGCTCGTAATCTTTTTAAGACCTCGGCTAAATCAGTTTATGAATACGTCCCAAAAGATTCTGATGTCGAAAGCCGTTTTGCCCAGCAACTCGAAGAGCAGGATGAAGTTAAGGTTTACGTGAAACTTCCCGGTTGGTTTAAAATTCCGACCCCATTAGGCACTTACAACCCCGACTGGGCTTTAGTTGTCGAAAACAATGGTCAGGAGCATCTTTACTTCGTCGTCGAGACAAAAAGTAAACACATTGGCCTTGGTAATGAAGAAGAGGCTAAAATCATTTGTGGTAATGCCCATTTTAACGCGATCGGCGAGAAAATGAATAATCCTCCAAAATATATGCGCACCACAAATTTAAATGAATTTTTGAGCAGTATATAAAACTCCAAAAGGGCCTTTCGGCCCTTTATCACACGTCCATTCGATCAATATTATCAAGTGTGTCTTCCTTTCATCATCTCAAGATATAACAGGCCATTCCCTCGGTAAGTCTTCACCGCATCAGCGTGTAATAATCGAACATCCGGCAGTAAACCCAGCGCCGTAGTGATGTGATGGATGCCCCTTCCCAACGCAGTCAGTGCCATACTTTTTACTGACTGAATGAATCCGGGAGTCATATCACATGAACAAGCTCAGCGTTGTTGGTATCGATATTGCCAAATCTGTTTTTCAGGTATGTGTCTGGATGATTGATGGTTCCGTTGCCTGAAACAGAAAAATATCGCGTCATAAATTCCCGGATGCGCTTCGCCAGTTTGAGCCGGGTACGTTAATCGCGATGGAAGCCTGCTCAACCTCTCATTTCTGGGGCGAACTCTCAGTTTTGTAGGGTAACCGAATGCCGCCTCGTAATTACAACAGACTCAAAAAAAACCACCCGGTGTTATCATTCGGATGATAAAAGCAGGATGCGGGTGACGAATAAAACCAGTCAGGGCTGGATTATAGCCCCCGGTTCAGTGCGGAGTACCCCGCGATCAGTTGCTTAAGATGCTGTTCGGCCTTTACCCGCTGGGCCTCCGGTATCGTTTTCGGGTCCGGGTTTGCCGACATCAGGCGCAGCTGTTCCTCAACGGGAACCGACTGATTAAAAGCCTGGGTTGCAGAGAACACCTGCGATTTCAGCTCGCTGACGGTGAGGTATTTTCCTTTCTGGCCATCCAGGGCATTGAGCTGCCTCGTCAGTTCCTGCAGTCTGAGCATTCCTTCATGCCAGCCATTCAGCGTCTCCACCGACATCCCGTTCAGCGCCAGATGATGTTGCCACTGGTTCCCCAGATGCTTTACATCTGAACGCTGTGGCCACAGCGCATTAGCCTGCGACACCAGTCCCTGTCCGTAGCGAATATTCCAGTCCGGCGGCAGCGCGGCCAGCGCATCCAGCCGGGCAGATGCCTGGCTTATCCATTGCGTCGCCAGTTCATTTTTCTTTTTATCAGCCCTGAGCGCCGCTATCTCCGCTGGCGTGAGCGCCTGGGGGAGCGGCTGCAATGCGGCATTGAGCACCTGCACAGCCGAAGGCTGACGGATGACAGCATACCCGCCAGCAAATGCCGCCGCGCTGAGCACAAAGGCGGTCACCATTCCGCCGATAAATGCGCCTCCCCTTTTGGGCGGGGGCGGAACATTATCAACCACCTCGACCTGAACATCCGTCTCCTGCCGGATGACATACAGTAACCGGGGCGAGCTGAACGCCGACTGTCGTCCCGCCAACTCATCTTCTGAGAGCACCGCTCCGCTCAACGTGATACCCGTCGAAGGCGGTTCAGCGGATGGCGTATTTTCCAGACGCGTGATGGTGCTGCGTACCTGCTGTAATAAAGGTGCTATCTGACTCACCTGCTGCAACGTCCGGCGAACCAGCGTCTCATTCAGGGCGCTCAGGGTGGTTTCCAGTTGCAAAAGTAACGGGCGATCGTCATGGCTGAGCAAAAAAGTGCGAAACACATTCTGCAACCGCTGAAACAAACCGGCCAGAATTTCCACGCGCGCGTGGGGACTTTGAGGCCAGAACTGCGTCCACTGATGGTTCAGCATGGCACTGAGAATATTCAGCCCTTCGTACATTCCGCTACACCGCGCCAGATGACTGCGGGCCAGCGTGTACCAGGCTCCGGTCTGTAGCTCAATGCCATTTTTCTCAAACAGTGACAGCGCCAGTTGCTCAACCTGGTCCCAGATAATATCCGGTCTGGCCGGATGGGTCTGTTTACTCATTTCATCGCGTAGCGCGGTGAAATCCGGGAACGATCGCGGATCGCCCCCCGTACGGATATGTCGTGGTTCTGTGCGTTGCATGATGGTGTTATTCCTGAGCTGTCAGGTAAATAAAGAAAAGGGATCTGGCTGCTGATAAAAGCCATACTGCCGGTCAGGGCAGCAGGGATTCAATCACCCTGAAGAAGGCGTCTTCATTGAACATCGCCCGCAGACCACACGGCTTGCAGACCGGGGTGTAGGTCCAGCCTGGGCTTTCTGCCGACCGCATAAACAACCGGCACAGGCAGGCTGTCTGCCCGTCGGCAACAAGGGTTACTTCCACACATCCCGTTACCCCCTGACCATACAAAAAGAGTGGCGTAAACTTCACTGCCCGGCGTTCAAAATGCAGCTCAAAACCGGGAACCATGAAGGCGGCGTTGCTGATAAGCATTTCCGTCAGGGCGCTGCTTTTTTCGCTTACCCGTATCCCGGTTCCCGCCAGCCAGGTTACGACGCTTTCCTGAAGCGCCCCCATACCACGGTGAAACGCCGCGATATCGGCCTCACTCTTAACGTTAATATTGCGGGCAGGTGCCTGCTGTGCCTGAAGTTTTTGCAAAAAGTGTAGTTTGGCTGACATGGGGTATCGGATGCTCCTTGCTGAATACCAGTCGTCACTCAGAATCGGGGGCGGGTGTCGAGGTACTGCTGCTTCAGGTGACGCAGGAGCACCCTGCCTTCGGGCATAAACTCCGTTCCATAGCGCACCAGACCCAGGCCTTTTAGCTCGGCGTCAATGGCATAGCGCAGCTCGCCGGGCTGGGTTTGTTTCAGCAGCACCACCTCAATTTTTTTCAGCCGGGGTTCATATTTCAGCAACACGGCAGAGAGTGTGGACATCAACTGATGGGCGGTGCCAGGCATCCCCTGCAGGATTGTGGTCATATCCGGCAGGCCATAGTCCGGCAGGTGCGCCAGCGTCCCGGCCCGACAGTTTAGGATGCGCTGCATATTGTCCAGCACGGACAGGATGACCTGGTTTTCTTCGCTGACCTGCTGGAGATCCAGCCCGCCGGTAAAGTTACCAAACAGCGTGTCATACAGCGAAGGACGTGGGGTATCACTCATCTTTCAGGCCCTTCAGCGTCAGCCGGTTGTTCCCGGCTTCAATCACCCGGGCCTTATCGGGGTTAAGGTCATCGCGGGAGAGAACGATCCGCCAGGTGTTATTCGCATGGTCAGGCGACATAAACATTCCGGCCACCGCCACATACTGTGCGCCCTCCTCCATCGGCATATCCACCGTCACCGCCCCGCCAGGCTGCAGGCGGATATCTTTCTCCGCCACCAGGTCAGTTTTGATGGCATGGCTGTCGGCCTTAAACAGGGACGGGTAGTCCGTGCTGTCGAAGCTTTTCTTGTCTTTTAACTGATAAATACGCACCACGGTGGACAGCGCCACACCGCCATCGTTGTTGTTAACCGCCTCGCGGGCGCGAATGTCGAGATGCAGGGTTTTCACCTGTTTATAAAAAATCGATTTGGTCACGGCAACGGTGCCGTCCGTGACTTTCTGGGTCAGGCCACAGCCCGCCAGTAACAATGCGATGCCTGATGCCAGCCCCAGCATTGTGTTTTTACCAGTGATAATCGCCATCTTCGTCGGCCTCCCTGCGGTGAATATTCTCCCGGACACGCGCATAGCGGCCCAGATTGATGGTTATTGTTTGAGATTGTGGTGTCGCTGCCGGATTAAGCGGCCGCATCACGGCGGTGCGCCCCAGCTGCGCCGCGCCTGTTTTGGGTTTACTGCTCATCGTCGCGTCAGGAAGCAGGCTGCGGTCGACACACAATTGCAGCCGGACATCAAGCCGTGACCCGAGATACACATGCAGCAGGGCCATTAAATCCGCGTGCAGGTCTCCCCCCGGTAGCCAGCCCTGCACTTCTGCCGGGTCAGTGGTGGTCAGGCTCATCAGCACCTGGCTGTTCACATCCGTGGCATAGTTGCCCATGACCGGCCGTTTTTTTAACGTGACCGGCTGGCTGACGCTCATGGTCAGGGACGTCTTCAGAGGCACGCGGCGTTTATCGTGGTGCCAGATTTTCGCCTGCGTGTTGGGTGCCAGCAGACGCACCAGCGACGCCATGCCTTCTGCAGTCCGTCCTGGCAACAGCATGACCGGCAGCAGCGCCAGAAAGCGTGAAGCCGGAGCCGCGATACTGTCCGTGCAGCCGTTAATACCGAGCCCGGCCAGCCCCAGCAGATACTGCGAGGTTTTGTCTTTTCCCCCTTCCTCAAAGGTCGCCGGGTAGGAGTATTTACGCCAGATACGGTAATACTGGGCAATCAGCCGGTGGTTGAAGATATCGAGAAAATCGGCTGTGGCTTCATAGCCTTCGCGGCGCTGGGTGATGTCATCGATATAGTGCGTCGGTAACGGAGACTCCACGCCGTAAAGTCCCATAAAGGTGATACGGACCGTGGGGGGAAGGTGCGGATGTTCAGGTGGCTCTGCCCCTTTGATTTCGGAGGCAGGGAACCCCATCCCCGGATGGGGGCGAAAGCGCACCGGCTCATGTCGTACCTGCCAGGTGCTGCCGGTGACCGGTTTATCCGGCTGGCTCTGCTCCAGCAGCTGGCAGAAGCGGTAAAAATTCATGTGCGGCAGCCGGTCACCCAGCTGCGCTATCAGCCGGGCAGGCGCGGACTGTGGTTCTCTTTCCACCGGATGCATTTTCCTTCTGGCTGAACGATAAGGGTAAGCTGATTAAACTGGTTCATGTCGGCATACAACGCGAAGAAACGGTTGAGCATTTCACCGAACAAATGGATGTCGCCCTCACCGGTGAAACCGTTGCTGTCGAGGGTCACTTCGATATCCAGCCCCCGAAGCAGGTAGCCCTGTTCAAAACGTTGAAGGCGATGGTGCTCCACATGCTGAATCGCCTCCAGACGCCGGGTGTTCAGTTCATCTTCCTGCCAGTTATAGAGCGCCAGCGTCCCGCGCAGCACTTCAGCCGTGCTCATCATATTCAGGAACCCGGAGCCCAGGTGACTCAGTACCCGCCAGTGAAAGCGGTCTTCCGCAGGCGGATAGACCGGCAGCGTCGGCCTGCAGAGGTTTACTACCGACAGTGACGTCTGCACCACCTGTTCGCAGCGGTCAAGCAGCGTGCTGGTGAGCGCCCGGCGCGGCAACTGACCGTTGGTGCCGGTGATTTGCAGCGACACCGCCTCACGCTCAAATAACCGGTCATCTTGCCACTGGTGCCCCCCCAGAATCAGCCAGGTGTCATACAGCCCGGTCACGCTGCGCTTCACGCGGGTATGGTAGTACCGGGGTGGCGCATGGCGGCGCATCATCCCTCCCTTGTGCCGGAAGCTGCTGAACGGGACATACTCCGCGTCATTCGTCCGGTTTGAGCCAGTGACCGAATCCACGGAGTAAATCTCAGTGTGCCCATCCTGTAGCCGTTTAGGGCGTAGCAGGTATTCACTGTCCAGACCTGAAATGGTGAGCGGGTCAGCCTCCAGGGTGAACAGATTAATCACCGGCACACAGTGAAGGCGAACGGCGTCTCCGGTAACCGGCAGGTCAGACGGCCATGGCGTACTGAACACCACTTCAATATCGAAGTACTCTGCCCCGGCGGGCGGCGTAATGCCATCCAGGCCGTTAAGGTGGACAAACATAAACTTGTCGCGGAAGGTGAAATACTCCAGTAGCAGCTGGTAACCACTGAAGGCGGTATCGCCCTTCGGCCACAGCCCGTCTTCCTCCGCAAACCCGCCCGGTGAGAAATATCCGTCAAGCCGGATGCGGTCAGTTTGACCAGGCAGACGCATATAGAGTGCGGCCTGCCGTTTGGTCAGCATCAGATGCAGCTGGCTGCTGACGGGCGCGTCAGCCCCCAGATAAAGACTCAGGTGGCTGAGATCAGCATGGGACCAGTCCGCCTGGGTGCTGCAGGCAAAGCGCATCCGCAGCAGCGAGCGCCCATCAGGCTCAGTGGTCATGGTTACCCCTGAGATGTTCAGCGGATTGAGCCTCACATCCTGCGTAGTACGATAGCGGCACACGGTGTTCTTCGGTCCCATCGGATGGGAATACACCTCAAGGCCCGCGGGTACCACTTCCGCCATTTTCATGGCATGAAGGGCCGGAGTAAGAGCCACCACCGAGAGCGACGGAATGGTGCGCAGGTAATGAGGCCAGAGCATACTGACCAGCCCTTCGGTCAGCTCCGGCAGGTCATCATCAATTTTCTCCCGCAGCCGCCCCATCGAGAAGGCAAAGCCTTCGAACAGGCGTTCGACATAGGGGTCAGGTGTGCCGGCCTTATCCAGGTCGAGCATCGCTGCACGATCGGGATGGGTTTGTGCAAATTCTTTTGCCGCTTCACGCAGGTAGCGTATTTCCGCGTCGTAATAACGCAGGGTCAAATCTTCCATTTATTTCTGCTCCTGTTGATTTAACCGCAAAGCACGGCGGCACGGGCAGGATCGACGGCGATCAGCCCGGCAAGTAACTGGTCCATTACCGGCGCAAGGCGGGCCTTATCAGCCTCACTGCGACCGGCTTTCAGGCGCAGGAGTTTCAGATGGCGGGCCTGTACCTCGAACAACAGCTCAGGCTCCCAGTCACTGAGGGTCACCTCACGGGTACGCTCGCCCAGTTCGGCAAACAGGTACACCGCCAGGTCATTTTTACCGTACTGCTCCGCAATCCGTCCCATCAGCAGACGCAACAGCCACTTCTGACGATCGGTGGTCATGCCCGGCCGGGTCTGGAGCCAGCCCAGCGCGGCATCCGGGCCTTCGCTGTCCGCCAGCGCCACGGCTTCCGGCTCCAGCGCCAGAATGTCATCGTTACCGGCGGTGACCGGCGCGGATGGGGTGCCGTTGCCCCAGCTGCCGACCGTATCCAGCACACCCTGCTGGATCCAGTTCAGCGTCACTTCGTCCGCAAACGGAGTACCGTCACTGAATGCCAGCGTCTCCAGCCCGGACAGTCGCGACAGCAGCCCTTTCAGATCAGCGGCAATAATGTCGGCCAGCGTCTCCTGGCCGGATTTCGTCAGCGCCTGGTGGATGTACCACTGCAAATCCAGCCACAGATGATTGGCACCGCGGGAAAAGGTGCTATCGGCCGTTTCCAGCATTTCAGCCCAGTTCTGTTGCAGGTAGAGACGCTTGAGTAACGCACGCTGATCCGCCCTTGGCGGCTCGATGCGTGTGCGCCCCAGCGCATCCGGGGCCGGGATAGCCCGCAGGGTGTCGTGACGCAGGCTCTTCATCAGATGGTGGGCTGACAGCCAGCCGTCCGGCTGTTCACGCAGATACTCGGTGAGCGTACGGGCCTGGGCCAGCAAATCCTGACCGGAGGTGATCCGACCGATGGCCGGGGCATCGATGTGGCCAGTCATGGAAGGGGTTTCGCTGGTACTGGCGTTCTGCGGTACCACCGCATCCACACCGCCCGCTCTCTGCAGACGGCTTTCCAGGGCACCATACAGCGCGTTCAGCTCAGGGCGCGTTTCATCGGGCTCATTTTCGGTAAGCCCGGCGATCAGCAGCAGCGCTCCGGTGGTTCGCATCGCATCGATCCTGACCACTTCCGGGTACAGGGAAAGGGAGTCAGTCATGCGCGACCCGGCCAGCCATTCCAGTGCCGCCTTACGGCTGCGGTCACGCTGCGGATGCAACTGTGGTCCAAAGCGCTCCAGCAGACCAGCCAGTAGCTCGAGTCCTTCGGCCAGCCCCTGCTCACCTTCGCGGTGCAGCTTCGCCCAGCAGTAGTACGTCGCCACACGGATATCTTTGGCGGTGGTGGTCAGCAGCTTCTCAGCAAGCCGGCAGATGAGTTCTGTATCCGCACCGGAAATTTTGTTGACTTCCTCGCGCATCTGCTGGAAGTCATCGTCATAGGCCGGGTCTTCGCCAGCGGGCGATTGCCCGGACAGCGGCTGCAGCCAGTTATCCCACTGCGCCACGCGCGCACGGGTGGCGGCAAGCAGTGGCGTCTGCTCAATCTGGCAGGCGCTCAGCAAGGTATTAAGGGTGCTCATCAGTAGACCTCCTCTGCATCACTGGCCACACTGGCGGCCTGGTCTGACGCTGCCACGTCGGTGGTGCTGAAGATGGTATCCGGCAGGCGAAAGTTACGCAGCTTCAGTAGCGCCAGCGGCCCTTCGCCCGCTTCGGTACGCAGGGTGTAATTGAGCATGCGACCGTCCTGTGCTTTCCAGCTCAGGCCGAAGCTGCTTCCCACGCCCGGATACGCTTTTACGCTGGCTTTATCAAGCAGGCGTATCCAGCCCCAGGCACCCGGAATGTCCGCATACTGACGGGTTCCGGCCTGCGTGCTAATCCAGCTTAAGTTAGCCCCGGGGGCTTCCGTATCCGCAGGCCACGAGAAGCGCTTCCATGCGGGTAACTGGTTCATATAAGTCAGCTTCTGGCTGTCGATAATCATGTCAGTCTGCATCACGCCATCAGCGGTACCCGGACGCAGCTCGAAGTTCATGCCCGCATTACCTTCGGTGAAGGCCACATCCGAGATATGGCTCAGGGTGTTAATGGCACTCAGAAATGCCGGGTTAAACACCAGCCCCTGCGAGTTGATGCTGTCCGGCACCCAGTGGTTGCCTTCCTTGTGCAGTACCCCTTTCAGGCGGGTCTGCAGGTACTGGGCGATACGCCCGGAGTCCGCGTTAAGGTATTTAGCCAGCAGCGGCAGGGATACATCACTGCTGGCATTGTTAAACGGATAGCGTCCGCCGAAAGCACTGTTCCACTCAGCCACCACCGCCTGCTGCCACTGGGCATTGAGGCTGTCAGCCGCCGGGGTCAGCACCTGTTGCCAGGCCTGCTCCATCGGGTTAACAAACACCGTACGGCCAAAACCGCTCCACTCCTGACCCAGACCGGCTGCAACCAGGCTGCCGTAGTCACGGGTTTCGGTCAGGTCCAGGGCCTTGCCCTGGAATACGGTCCGGGCAATGGTCTGGGCCATCGCCAGCGGGTCAGCGGCGTTGGTCACCTGCTGCAGGCGCAGACGGACCTGCGTCACCCGGGTCAGATACGACTGCAGGCTCAGCGACTGCGCACCGGTGTTGCTTTTATCCATCAGCGCCAGTACCGGACCAAAGGTTACATCCAGCGGACCGTGAACGCCGGCACTCTGGTCAATGGCATCCTTGTTATCACCACCGAGCAGATTCTTTGCTGATTTCACCAGGGAATCCGAAATGGCTTCACCAGTCTGCCCGGTGCGCCCCTGCACATTCAGGGTATTCATCAGCGCCACCAGAGGCGACTGGCGCACGTCGGCCATCAGGGTTAGCTGGTCAATCGAATCCGACAACGTGGTAGCCCGATTCCAGCGCAGACTGTTGAGGAACTCCAGCCATGCCCCACCAAAGTCGGCAAAGTAACGCTCCGTCAGCCGTTTCTTCAGCGCTTCCGGGGAAGCCTCATCCTGTGACCTTACCTGTCTCTTGCTGTCGGTCAGTACCCAGTCCATTTCATCCCGCCGGGCTTTCACCACCTTTTCAATGGCGGGCTGTACAGCCTGCTCCCAGGCCTGACGGGTAAACATTCCCGGCACGATTTCGGTGGTACTGAACAGTCGAGCGGCGTCGGTATCACCTGTCATATCTTCAAGGCGCATATCGACGTACAGATGTGACACCTGTGAGAGCATCTTCTGGTAGAGGGTCGATTCACTGTTACGCACGCCCATCAGGCGAACCAGCAGGGAACGCGCCTGGCTGACCATGTTTTCATCGGCACGGAGTTTCCACTCCGGGTGCGCAATCAGCTGCGCGCCCCAGAACGCCAACAGAGAGGGAGCAATCCCCTGCCAGATGCCGTCTTTCACACCTTTACGCTTCGGCCAGTCGTTCAGTAAAGCAGAGCTGAACCATGCCGCATTCATATGCTCAGGACGCGCCAGCATCAGGTAGAGTTTCAGCTGGTCATAAGTCGTTTTCGCCATCTGCTCACGCAGCGGACTACCCGGCGGCAATGTATTAAAGGCATTGAGTTGTTTTTGCAAATGGCTGGCTGCGGCATCGCGCAACAGCGGCTGTGCACTGTCCTGATAACGGGGCCAGAGCGCGGTCAGCAGCGCATCATTCTGGCTGAGTCCGGCACGTTCATACCAGGGTACACCGTGCTCAGCACGGTACTGCAGGCGAGCCAGCACTTTCTGGAGTTCAGACAGCGCATGCAGGCGCTGCTCCGCCGGCTGATTCTGTCGGGTGGCAAGTTCGGCCTGAACATTTGCGCCAGCAATCTGGCTGCGGTTAGCGACATACGAGATACCCATCCAGCCTCCCTGGGCCACCATCGCCAGGGCGACGACAGAAGCCATGACCTTCAGCCACGGAATGCCCGGCCTGTGCGGACGCAGTGCCGCAGGCAACGCACGTATCGAATCCGGCAAAACATCCCAGCGCCTGTCCATACCCCAGTGGTGCTGCACGTTGCGCTCAGTCCCCGCAGAAGGCTGACTGAACACCACCCCCGCCAGCGGCAGCGGGCGATACGGGTTTAGCATCACCGACAACGGCGCGGTCACACTCTCTGGTTCACGAATGAGCTGGTCGGCAAGCGTCAGCAGGAAATTATGTTTCACTTCACCGCAGGTCTGTTGCAGACCCTGTGAAGTCAAATCTGGCGTCAGGGCAGAAAGTTGTTCTGCCAGTCCTTCGGTACGACAACCGGCAGGCAGCAGGCAGCCTGTCGCCTGCACGATGCGGCCTTCCGGCTGACCGGCGCGCGGATGCAGGGACCAGACGTACAGAGGAAGTTTCCAGCCAAGCGTTTCCATACGGGCGTTGATGGCGTGAGACAGGGAATCCATGGTGCTTTCAGATGGCACCGGTAATGGCTGTTCCAGCCCTGGTGCTGACAGCTGGTCGAACGCCGAGGTCACCCACACCAGGCCATCCACCGGGCGACGGCGCAGTTTGCGCAGTGCAGTCAGCCAGGCACTGTCGGCTGGCGTATTGAGGTCACCGCCCCACAGCAACAGCGTGCCCCGGTCTTCCTGCCAGAGCTGGCCCGTCAGGCCAGGGGTCAGTTGCTCCACCTCAGAGGCAGTACCGGTTATCAACAGGATGCGGGTTTTACGCCCCCAGCGGCGCCCATAGAGGTTGCGCATGGCGAGACGGATGGTATCAACGGTGACATTGCGTGGCGGAGTCCGGGCAACTCTTGATTCATCAGAAGGCAACGCATTGTTCTTCTGTTCCCGCCAGCGATGATATCTTTCCTTCATAAACCGGAACATGAACGGCATATAAAAAACAATCAGCAGGACTATCCATACGGCAACGAATGCAAGCACTTGCATCGGTCGGGTATCAAGGCCATGCGAGGGGCCGAAATGAAGGATCAAGGCCACTATAATCGCTGAGATGCAGGCTATTATGCCGGCAAGCCCTCCTTTGCTCCATGTACTACCCGGCATCATTATTTTCACTCCCTGAGGTAACAGTACTGACAAAACGATCAGCATCTGAGGTAAACAACCCTAAAACAGGTTTGTTGCTGACGGACACGATGTCGGCCAGTAATGTGGCTAGAAGCCACGCACTCCCGCCCCCTGGAATTCCGTTATATTTTTCCAGTACATCAATTTCCTGGGGCACCCACGGTGTCAGATATGATTGAGACGCGGTCATTAGATCAGCAAACCCGTCATTCCAGTGCCCGTAATCACAGAACACGTTTGACGTCTGACAGGCGATCGTTTGTGTTTCGAGGAACAACCCCATATCAGCCCTGAAATTTGTCATGTCCAGCGGCATCGGTCGCAATATGCGGGCGGAGTGTGAAAGCTGGTATTTTTCAGCAACATCATCGCTGGTAAGTACCATCGCTGCGAGTGCATCGGAATACTGTTCAGCCCCCTGATTCTGTAATATCAGGATCAAATCGATATCGAATACAGGTTTTTTAAGGCGCTCTTCTACCCAGGCAAAAGAAAGGGTTTTGCAAAATGAAACTGAGCCTGTTAACACATGGCCAGGGTAATTTCGTCCCCATGATTCGCGAAATCTGGTTTCGAAGTCCGACGAAATCATGTCGCTCACAATGGTCACGTTGAACGGCACTGTCGCAGGCAACATCGCGATTGCGTTTTGTACTCCGGCCAGACCCAGTTCGAGCAACGAGGTAGAACTCGCCGATTGAGCATCAAAATGGCTGGTCAGTGAAAGAAATTGCGGTGCATCTGCAGCATCTGATTTAGCAATGGCATCAGAGGTCACCCCGGAAGGTAGCAGTATGCTGCTTCCAAGTACGGCCAGATAGCGTTCAGCCCAGGCCTCCCACTGTTGCTGTCCATATTCAGCTTCCTTCTGCAAAAACTGATGTACATTGACTGTTCTTCCCCACAGCCACCCCCGTAAACAAAACAGGAAAAACCAACCAAGAACCGGGCTGGATGCCAGCCACCAGATATTGAATACAGCCAGTGCCTTAACCATGTCTGACGCATGCAGAATAAACAGCAAAATACCCACAACCGCGGCAACACCACCTGCCAACAGCCATCCCGTAAAAGATGGCTCACGAGGCAACTCCATTGTTGTTGCTTTCGTCCTTTCCCAGCCCATTGATTATCCTACTGTGCTGTTCTGAGCACTTGAAATTAAAGTACAACCACACTGACATTTGCAGCCATCGACGACAACAGCGCGACCATTAAATGTCCGGTGCGGTGATCCTTCCACGATAGGATTAGTTCCATGCCCTTCTACCGGGCAACTAACCATATCACCAACTAATGCGGCTTTTTTCCCGTCAACAGTAATATTGGAAGAGGCGGAGATCACTTTTCCGCCGTGAGAAGTTTTATCACCGAGCAAAACGATGCCATTGGATATAATAAACACCTATATTTATTAGCAGTTACCTTGCATTGATTTTATTAAAATCAGAAATCTCGGATGATGGCGATAACATTCATTCATCTGCACTGATACAACTAACAATAAAGAATATTAAAGTATAGAGGGATAATTGATTTAGTCCCTTACACATAAATTAATCCTTTAACTTATTTACATCAGGGTGAGTTGTTCCGTCGGACACAACCGAGCCATCCGGATAGATAATTTTATAGTTTACTCCAACTTTATGCTCTTTTGGAGCAATCATTTTAACAAGTTTAGATTCATCAAGAGTTGGTTTAAATATCACCTGAATAGCTTGGGCAGGAGAAACCATCTTTATTTGCATGAAATCCTTCTCACCAAATAAATTCAAAGTATCATTCACATTTATATCTTTATTACTATCAATTAAAGGATAGTACACAGGAGATAAAACAAGTTCAGAACCTTCAAACACCTTAAATCGACCATTTTTGGTTGCATTGTCATCAAATGCAATTGTAGCACCAACGGCAGTTCCTGGAACTAAACCCTTCCCGAGGTGAGTAGCATCAACATATTCAATACCCAAATTGAACTCACTCAGTTTCCAGTTGCACTTACCGCCGCCATCTTTTGCTATTTTTGCAATCCATACACCGGATGAGTTCTTTTCCTGAAGAGGTATTTTTATTGGATTAAGTCCCACTTTCTCATAATGCTCGCCATCTCGCATACTCATCAATTTACGCTTGCACGTCGTTGATACGTACAACACTTCAAGAGGAAAAGGCTTTGTATACGGTGAAGGATTTTTTATCTCAATATTTACCCATTCAGTATTCGGTGGTGGTGATAATGTTCTGTCAGTTGCCTGAGCACATCCATTTAGCAAAAAAACAGCCTGAAGTAAGATGAATAAATTAAATCTCTTATACATTTTCTATGTCCTCTTCTCCATAATGGCCAAATCTTTTTACAGCATCAGAGCCGGATACAGCTGAGATGGTTGAGTTAAGCGAGTTTTTTAGTAAATCTTCGAGTGAAAGAAATTTTTTATTCCTGTCAAACTCATTCTTAGGAATCTCACCTGAATAGTGATCCATTTGTAATTCAAAGGAAGCTACTTTCTCCGCATGTTCAGTGAAGGTCTTTCCATCGCTCAACTCTTTTTCATAAGCTAACCCTAGTAATTTATTATTTATATAGGGCATATATGATGTCAGGAGATGATTTCCAACATTAGCTGGAATACCTCTATTTGGATTCATACCTTCAGGGAAAAATTCTTTAAGATCTTCCTTGGTAAGCGTTGCTTTAAAATCCTTTTGATCTTGCCCGGATTGTTTAGCTTCCTGAAGAGCCAGGGAAGGTACAAGATAGAGCTTAGCTTTTTCAGGAAGCCTTGCCTGAATGGTCATGCAATTTCTCGGATAAGGAAGTTCAATACTACATTGTTGCCACTTTCTGCTTTGAGTCGTGGTTAAAAATGCCACTGTTTTTCCATGGTGCCAAAAGCAGTCACCCCACTCTACTACTTGCCAGGCGGTGAGTTCAACGACAGACCATAAAAAACCAAGCGTTGTTCCCAATGGGCCCCATAACTTATATAACTGGTTATCCAAATCGGCCTCAGGTGGAACTGCTGGTACTGGATCTTGATCGTTTACATGTCGGTAGTGGATAATACTTGATAATGCATCCACAGCATTTTTTGTGAACGTTCTTGGCATGCCATATGTGTAAAGGAGTGGGTTCCTATTTTTTAACCTTGCAGAGTGAATTAATGCCAGCGCTCCTCCTAAACTATGCCCACAAATAAACAAATCTTTACCCGGTATTTTTCTCGTTAGTTCAGTAAGTTGCTTTTCGAATTTTCGTTCTATTAAGGTATAGCCTTCCCAAAAGCCAGTATGCACCTTCCCAACTGGAACTAATGAAGTACATTCAGATTTAATACTGCAACTATCGGACTCTACTGGCCTGAAAGAAGCATCAGTTATCCCATCTGTAAGGCTGGCAGTTCCGCGCCACGCAATGACTACTTTATTATTATTGTAGACATAATAAAGCTGAGTATCCCCTTCAGGATCATCAGCTTTTGTCGAATCAATATCTATCGGAAGAAAATATCTATCAGCATAAGGTACGTCAACGACTAAAGCATTAATAGTTGATTGACCAATCTTTCTGGATGGTATCGTCGATAGGTCCTTGAATTTATTAATAAAATACTTCGTGATGGTATCTATATCATCATAGGCTAAATCTGAGGCCAACCCTAAATTAATGGCATTTGCCATAGAGTAATCATTTTGGTGATGGAGCACTAACTCCCAGGCTCTAAATGGGCAAATTTCGATCACATGGCGTTTTTCAAGCTCATTTGTTCTGACCTTAACACCCTGAAATGAACTACTCATGGGGAAATGAAATAGTGGCAACACCTCACCATCTCTTAACTGCAAATCAGGTTTTTCATGACATAACTCACCTACGACAGCGTAGTGCCATACATAACCATTTCCCTCTGCTCTTGGGCGAACAATCGAATTTTTTATAGCATCCCTACCAACGCGAAGAGAGCGCTTTTCCATTTCCTTTGTCAGTTGATTACCATCTAACGTCAACCTCAGTTCAAGTCCATGCGGCATATCAATACGAATAAGCCCATTCGCATCGCTTTGGCCAGAATGCGTAAAGTTATCAACAGGGCCGGAGTCAGGATGAGCACTTTCCACAGTCCATGGCATATTTGCCACCGGATCGCCCTGCTCATCAACCAATTGAAACTCGACCCAGTAAGGCATTTGTTCGTCACATGGAGCATGGGGATTTTTACGGCAGAGTGAGGATACAGCTGTAGTCATTTATTCGCCCTCCTGGCTTTCAGGAATGTTTCGCGGATATTCGATTTTTAATTGTGAAGGCATGGATGTATAAATTGGTGCTGTTTCACCAGTCGCACTGGAGACACCGTTATAAACCTCACCTTCAGCAGTCGTAATTTTATATGTGGTGAAAGGCCTGACTGCTCCACTGGCTGATGACGTTGTGGTAAACCCTTCGCTGTATCCTTTCGGGAAAGTCACTGGTGGTGTATCTAAACTGGCAGGTCCGGTCTGATTAACATTTGCCGCTTTCAGCAAAATATTCCCCGGGCATCCCAGTTCAATATTTCCGCCGCTAAGCTTTATATAAGCGCCTCCACAACTTAAAACCAGCTCCTGGCTGGCATTCACCTTTACACTCCCCTGACCACTGATAATGGTGATGTCCTGTAACGCCGAGACATTCATGGCATCCGCCTGCGCCTGAATATCAACCTTCCCTGCCCCGGCATACATTTTCATTCCTGCCGCCTGAGCAAACAAACTTACAGCCTCGCTGGCCGCAACAGTGAAAGACTGGCCCGTACTAATATCCGTGTTTTTCCCTGACATGAGGCCAATACTTGCCCCACCAGAAGCAAGACGAACAGCTTCAGGACTGAGAATTCCGATTCCGGCCGGTGCGCTGGCCAGCATTCCTGGCATTTTCAGATATTTCAGTGAACTATTAAGTGCCTTCTGGCTGTCGATATCGGATACCGTTGCCTCCGCCCCTTTAGCCGCAGCCTGCAGGCTTCTTGCCAGCGTGAGAGCCTGTTCGAGTTGTTCAACAGCGCTGTCCATTTCAAGCATTTTACTGCCGACATCAGGTTGCGCATCTGCGGTAAGTAACATCCCCTTCCCACCGCGAACGCTTACCCAATCATTAGTGCGCAACTCCGCCCCCTCGCCCCGGAGAACCCTGGAAGCATTGACGTTGTGCCCCAAATTAAGCTGCGTTTTGCCCCCATACTCCGTACTCAGCTTAATGTGCTCTTCGCCGCGCTTGTCCTCCATCCGCAGTTTGTTCAGGCCAGCTGTACGGATAACATTGCGCGTGCTGTTAGCCTCAGTAACATGGTCAACGTGGCGGGAGTCGTGCATCGCATGAGCAATATACGGACGATCAGGATCGCCTTCGTGGAACGCAATGGCAACTTCAGTGCCCTGTATCAGCGGGAAGTGGAAGCCGTATTTATCGCCGCCGTAAGGCTTGGCGAAGCGCACCGGCATACTTTCCATACCCTGGCGTTTATCATCACGGTCAGCATCAAATTTCACCCGGTACATGCCCGACGCATCCTGCCAGGCGTAGATGTCGTTATCCCTGGCGCTGGTCACGCGGGCCGTCAGTGTACCGCTGACTACCGGACGCTTTTTAGCAGCAGGACGCCAGCAACGGTTCTCGTAGTACGGCATCGCTACCCATGCTACTTTCAGGGCATTCTTACGGCTGGCGTAGTAGCCAGTTCGGATAATAACAACTCCGTTCTCCGTTTCACGCGGCAGTGTTGGCGGGATAGCCATTTCGGTAATAGTCAGCACCTGAGCTGGACTGAGGGTGTGGTCGGTGCTGCTGCCGGTTACCGTAGTCTGGGTGGACAAGAAGCGTTCATGCTCCAGGCGCGCCCAGAAGTTACCGGTTTCTGCCGTCGGCGTGATTTTGTCGCCACGTTCAAGGTGACGTGGGCGGTAGTGATACACATCACCATAGGTGTTCCCCTCCCCATCGCCGCGGGTCATGTCAGCCGGTACGGACATCAGAATGTTCTGTGCTTCACGGTGGTTGTAGTCACTGGCGGTAACCGAACGCTCCACCACGTTATGCCAGACGTACACATCCCACACCGAGTCGGCCGCATTGTCATTCGTCCCTGACGGGCTGCTCAGCGGCAGTTTTTTACCGAACATCCAGGCGCTCTGCTTGTCCGCAAAGTGCACCACTTCGGTCTGCGTATCCGGCTGCAGAGTGAAGAAGTAGAAAATCCCCACCTCGGCCAGCAGGCGTTCAATGAAGGCGAGGTCGTTTTCCTGATACTGGTTAATCTGCTCGCGCTTCGGATACTCTGCCTTAAAGGTGAACTCATATTCCCAGCCTTTCAGCCCATGCTCCGTGAGCACCTCTGACACCACTTCCGGGACCGATTTGTTGACGAAAAAGCGATGGGTACGGTGCTGGTTGCCCAGCAGCGCCAGAAACGGCTCCAGTACGACGCAGTACTGCGCTTCATCAGCGGAGCCACCGGTACGTTCGAAATGGGTAACCACCCCATGAACCACCTTGCGCTCCGTCAGAGAGAGCAGGTTACCCGCGCCCATGGTCAGAGTTGCCGGCTTACTCAGCATCTGGCGGGCATCAATGCTCTTGTCGGCACTCGTGAAGTTGATGTTGTACCTGTACAGTGTACTCATCGCTTCTGAACCGCTGAAACCTTCCACATCGATATCAGCCGTGCAGGACGGAATTTCCAGGCGGTAACGGTTTAGCGGGGTTTGGATTAAACTGCTCAGTGTATCTGTCAGGCTCACGATCTTTACTCCATGTAATATTTCAGCATCCTGAGTGACCAGTGATGGAAAGAAAGACAACGATATAAGGTTTAAATTATTTTATTTAGCCGCTCCACCGTATAGCCACGTTATCTCTGTACCTGTTGGTGGAACATTGTAAATATCTTCCTGATCGATTTTCTTGGGGTGACAAAACCTTATGGTTATTCATCATAAACATATGTATAAGCGAACCGATATATAAGATAGCCTGCAAAAAATTCTGCTATCGAAAACGCACCCCAGATGTATCTGGACTCGCTTGAAGATAAGAAAAAAAACCAAATAGTAAATGCAATACCAGAAACACCCAGCCCCATCCCCGCCCCACGAATTAATCGGGAAAGGATTACCAGAAGAATCACCTTGATTTTCATAAGCCTCCAAAAAAGTATTCACATACTTTATCAAACTCGGCAGGGTTTCTATCTCCTACCTCACAAGCGGTTTCAAAAGGCTTAACGATATCTTCAACAATAAAATAAAGAAGATCCAGGTCACCAAGACGTTGGAGTTTATTGTGCAAAACAGGATTTCTGTCTTCGAGGTCTCTTGATGTATAAATTGCTCTGGATGTTTCAGCACCAACAGATAACAATAAGCCAGCCAGACTTCCGGCAAAAAAGGCTGTTACACCTCTGGATACTATTGCCTCACCCAGCTTCACACCCGTTAGTTCAGTAAACGCCATTTTCCCCATAAACGAACCGGAAACATTTTTCACGATAGAAGATATTTTTTCGGCGTGAATGCGTGAAATAAAATCTTCAAGAGAAGTCTTAATGATTTGCTCAATAAGCTGATGATTAAATACACCCTTTTTAACTAATCGCGCCAGCCTGAACTTATCATCCAGATTGTCCCTGCGATGTTCAGTATCAATGAAATCATACCCCAGATAGGCAAGACTGACTGGAAATGAAATAAAACCTTTTCCTATTGCACCCCAAAAACCAGAGCCATCGATATTAATGGCCTCCAGCATATCTCTGGCAATCTCTTTTGCACTGTCCATTATCACTCCCCCTCTATTACAGAGCCAGAGCGCACATCAAACGCCAGTACAATCCCTTCTTCATCATTCCAGCCAAGCGTCAGGGAGTGTGGTTTTTGTTTCGCGGCCATATGGGTCAGCAACTGCTGACTCAGTACCGGCAGGATTTGCTGGTTGAGCAGACTGTCGACGTTGCGTGCGCCGGTATCCGGCAACAGGCAGGCGGCGGTCAGTGCGTCATACAGGCTGCCATCAATATGCGTGGTCAGGCCGTAGTGACGGCTCAGGCGTTTGCTGACCTGAGCCAGTTTCATTTCCACGATGGTA
>NZ_RHHM01000001.1:501892-627986 GCF_003846135.1 Erwinia psidii | reverse complement strand
CAGACGAACCGTTGGCTTTGGCGGTAACCGTCAGGGTGGCCGCAGTGGTGCTGGTGGCGGTCAGTGAGGCGGTGCCGTCGCTGCCGGTGGTGACGCTGGCGGCGGAGAGGGTCAGTCCTTCCGCGGCGCTCAGGGCAACCACCTGATCGGCCACCGGATTACCGTTGCCATCCACCACGGTAACCTGCAGGGCGTTAGCAGCCTTACCGTCGGCGGTGGCGTTGTCGGTGGTGACGGTCAGCGCACTGATTACCGCGGTGCTGCGGTCGGCGACAAAGGTGATCTCCGCGCTGGCAGACGAACCGTTGGCTTTGGCGGTAACCGTCAGGGTGGCCGCGGTGGTGCTGGTGGCGGTCAGTGAGGCGGTGCCGTCGCTGCCGGTGGTGACGCTGGCGGCGGAGAGGGTCAGTCCTTCCGGGGCGCTCAGGGCAACCACCTGATCGGCCACCGGATTACCGTTGCCATCCACCACGGTAACCTGCAGGGCGTTAGCAGCCTTACCGTCGGCGGTGGCGTTGTCGGTGGTGACGGTCAGTGAGCCGATCACGGCGGTGCTGCGGTCGGCGACAAAGGTGATTGTCGTACTGGTTGTCGAATCGTTAACTGTGGCTTTCAACACCGAATTACCTGCACGGCGGCTGGTAACTGTTATGCTGATCTGCCCGTTGTTGTCCGTTGTTGCTTTCGGGGAAGATAGCTGGGCCTGATTATCGGCACTAAAGGTCACCGTCATGCCGCTGACAAGGTTATTTTGCGCATCCTTAACTACGGCGGTCAATACCGATTGTGTCTTGCCGTCAGCGGTGAGATTGCTTGCTGGTGTTGCTTCCAGTGAAGTAACCGTTGCGGTGCTGCGGTCGGCGACAAAGGTGACGTCGGCGGTGGCGGTGGAGCCGTTGGCGGTGGCGGTAACCGTCAGGGTGGCCGCGGTGTTGCTGGTGGCGGTGAGGGTGGCGGTGCCGTCGCTGCCGGTGGTCACGCTGCCGGCAGACAGAAGCAAATCCGCTGCCGCAGTCAGGGATACGGCCTGATTTGCTACCAGGTTTTCGTTGGCATCCGTGACCGTAACAGCCAGGCTTGCTGTGTCAGTGCCGTTGGCGACGACATTATTTTTCGTGACTTCCAGCGATTTAATTTTAGCGGTGCTGATGTCGGCAATAAAATGAATGTTTTTACTGTCGCTGTTACCGTTATCCATTGTTGCCAGTAACGTGTAGTTTCCTGCAGTGACCGTGCTTAACCGGATCGTTGCCTGTCCCTGGGTATCAGATTGCAGAGTAATTTTGCAGGTGGATGAGCCGTTAATGATACAGCGCTTTCCGGGGCCTGAAAGCGAGAAGGTGATCGCCATGTTACTTAGCGGTGCGCCGTTTTTATCGGTCAATAATGCAGTTGCTGTTGCTTCATTACTCCCATTAGCAATGATATCGCCAATGGAGTTCATAGTTAAACCCACGGTGTTACTGGAACGGATAACCTGAAGCAATGTCTCCGCCTCATCAGAATCGTTGCCATGTGTGTCGGTGGCAATCGCGGTGAGCCGCCAGACATTCTCACTGTCATTCAGATAGGCGGGGATCGTCACGGCAACGGCAGTCGCTGAAATTGGTGAGAGACTTCCTCCTGCAGCGAGTAATTCCGGTGCTTTAAAGCTTATGTTTTTAAGACCGTATTTTGCGGTAACAGAACTTTCGATTATGACGGTTGAAGCGGCTTCAACCGTCAGCGTGGCTGGAAGGGAGAGAGAAATAAGATTTTGTTTACGGTATTGCATCACGATATTGTAATTACGATCGACAAAATCGTACCGACTTCCTGCAAGGCTTCGCATAACACCGACCGAGCGACTGTCAGTTTGCTCATTCCAGGAAAGACCCGTGCGGTAATTCAGTGAAAGGGCAGCCCAGGTTTCAGAGACACTGCCGTTCCTGTGTCCAACACTCAGCGTGAGTAACGGTAAAGGCGTGTAGTTCAGACCTGTTGTCAGCGCATGGGGAGAATCTTTGAGTGCCGATACGCCGGACGAGTTACCAGCTATGACGCCTTTGCCAAAATATTTCTCAAACTTCAGGGCCGCGCCAAGTTGAGGATAAAAAGGAATCCAGCTTTGCCAGTTAATATCATAGCCGTTTGCCGGTCGTTCATCATAATCTTCCATGGCACTCAGTGGAGACTGATGCCAGTTGGTCAGGCGAAAATAGCCGTTGGCAGCAAATTTAAGGTAATCATGCCAGCTTTCCAGACCAATACCGACACGAGAGTTGTTTCCGGTAATATCGTGATCCCAGAATCCGTTGATACCTAACATCCACTGGTCGTTAACAAAATGACGCCATCCGCTACCTAAGTTATAGGTTGTTCTTTCGTCATTTCGCCTGATCCCTGCCTGCCCAAACAGGACATTGTCAGCGTTTTCCCATAGTGGAAGCAACAGGTCCGTATTAACCGAACCGCTACTGCTAAACTCAAGCCGACTGTTGCTGGACTGTCCCAGCCAGTCACGGACAGCATTATTTGCCACTCCACTGGCAATGCCGGTAATCGTATTGATCCCTGCTTTAGTACGTTCATCGGATCCCATGATTTGCCACAGGCGTTTCAGACCATTAAGAGGAACGAGTGATGGCTCGGTATTTTCTTTTTTTTCGTTTTCTGCGGGCGGCAGGGCATCAGTCATTACGGATGCTACTGAACTATCTTCAGCTTTTTTTTCATTGGTAATATTATGTTTATCAAGGAAAAAGCCTTCAGGCTCCTTCACGATTTCCTGTTCTTTTTCCGGTGAGATCTTATCGTCAGTAGGGCCTGGCTTAATATTGTTTGCCGCTTCCCTGCTCAGTTCCGCCATGGTTTGTTCGAGATTACTGAGTGAATTTACTGAGGCGTAAACCGGCATGACGACTATTGTTATAAGATAATTAAATAGAATTAGGAATGTTATCGCTTTCGTGAATCTAAATTCGCGCATTTAATTTATCCATTTTAATGAAGACGTTACCGTACTGACGAATTTTTTGTGAATAACGGGAAGGGAATAAATAACACCTTAAATATTTAAGGTGTTTAAGTTTAATATTTTTAGATTGGCCGTCAGATCTTACTGACGGCCACCATTTTTTTTCTTATTTCAACAAAAGTCTGACTTTTGACCCGATCGCAAATCATGTTTAATTTATCGTTAAGCGTTAACGTAATTAATTCCCGGGGGTCGTGTTCCATCATTACTTCGTTTTCTTTGTAATAATTGTGTGAAGAGGTAATCTTGTCGAACTGCTCTCTGTACATTGTAAATGCTTGATAGTTCAAGCTTTTAAGTAGGTCAAAGTTATCAACACACTGCTTGCTTTCTGCTTTTTCCGTTTTTAACTTTTCATTAGTGGGTGATATATCTGCTTTTACCGAACTAGGTTTGTTTCCCGTAGCGCTACATGCTGCCAGCAGTGACGACATTATAAGTATGAGAACTTTTCTTTTTGCTATCATTTTTATTTCCACCTGTGGATCCATGTGTGTGGGCTGGGTTTGTTACACCTACCCGTTTTCAGTTGATACCTGAATGTTTTTGACAATATTTAGCTGCTGTTATTTGTAATCTTTCTATTGTAAGGCTGAGCGCTGAGATTGGAAGATGTTTGTACTGATTGGTCAGGGTGGAATGTACTCTGCAGGCTATTAGCAAGAGATTATTTAATATCCTTTATTTATCTAAAAAATATTAGATAATGGAGGTTTTTTTGGATGCATTAGGGTTAGTGCTGTCTGTGTAGTAGACTATCCTATCCAGAATAATTTTGTTTGTGGTTTAAAATAATGTTATTAAATAGTAAATTCTTGCCATGTCAGAAAATAACATTATGAATTTACTTATTTTATTACAGAATTCTTACGTTGTGAAGATGGAAATTAATCAGCTAATTCAGCCATAATGACGGCCGATCTGAATCTGCTGGCCTGCACTTTTCAGGTGGTGGATAATGCCTTTTGACTTTTCTGACCTGACTCAACCAGAGCCTCATGATCTCAATGACTGCGAAAACTTCAACTTTACGTAAAAAAATTTTTTTATTGATCCTGGTTATTATCGCTACGCTGCTGATCTGGCGTTTCTGGCCTCATGGCCATACCGGGCCACAGGGCCCAGGGCGGCATCCCAACGGTGGAAGGGGGCCGGGCGGTCCGGGAGACATGATGATGTCAGATTCGACACCGGTACACGCCGGGACGGTAACCACCGCAGATGTCCCTGTCTATCTGACGGCGCTGGGTACGGTGAGCCCTAATGCCACCGTTACGGTCACCAGCCGGGTGGATGGCCAGCTGATGAAGGTTTATTTCACGGAAGGGCAGAAAGTGAAAGAAGGTCAGCTGCTGGCGCAAATCGATCCGCGTAGCTATGAGGCTACGCTGGCGCAGTATCAGGGCAGCCTGAATCAGAATCAGGCGCTGCTGAAAAGCGCTGAATTGACGCTGGCCCGCTACCGTAAATTATTTGCTCAGGATTCTTTATCCCGTCAGGATCTGGACAGCCAGATCGCCACCGTGGGGCAATACAGTGGGGCAATTAAGGCCGATCAGGCGCAGATCGCCGCTGCCAGACTGAACATCAACTTTGCCCGCATCACCTCGCCCATTTCCGGCCGTGCCGGTCTGCGACTGGTGGATGCCGGAAATATGGTTAACTCCACCGATACCACCGGCATTGTGACTATCACCCAAACCCAGCCAGCTGCGGTTACTTTCAGCGTGCCGCAGAGCAATATTCCCACTCTGGTCAGTGCGTTGCATAACGGACAAAGCCTGCCTGCCGCCGCGTTCGATCAGGATGGCAGTAAGCTACTGGCTTCCGGCAAGGTGCAGTTTATCAGCAACCAGATTGATACCAGCACCGGTTCGGTGGAACTGAAAGCGCTGTTTGATAACCAGGATGAGGCGCTTTACCCAAACCAGTTTGTTAATCTGCGACTGCAAACCGGCACGCTGAAACAGGCGACGGTTATCCCGGCCCAGGCGCTACAACTCAGCAGCGACGGCAGTTTTGTCTACGTCATCAACAAAGACCATACCGTAACCCGTAAAGCGGTGAAAACCGGCCCGGCACTGGGTGATACGCAGCAGGCGATCACCGAAGGCGTGAGCGCGGGTGAACAGGTGGTGACAGAAGGTATCGACCGCCTGAGTGATGGCGCAGAGGTGTCGGTTGTGACCACAGAACAGAGCCAGGCGGCCAGCGGGAGCGCGAAAGCGCAATGAATCCTTCACGCATTTTTATCGCGCGCCCGGTCGCCACTATTTTGCTGATGATCGGCGTGCTGATCTCCGGCATCTTTGCCTACCGCTACCTTTCCACCTCGGCACTGCCGCAGGTGGATTATCCCACAATCCAGGTGACCACGCTGTATCCGGGGGCCAGCCCGGACGTTATGGCATCATCGGTTACGGCACCGCTGGAACGTCAGCTTGGACAGATGTCTGGCCTGAGTCAGATGGCATCCAGCAGTGCCAGTGGCACATCGGTCATTACGCTGAAATTTTCCCTCGATCTGTCGCTGGATGTGGCTGAACAGGAAGTGCAGGCAGCCATAAATGCGGCAAATAATCTGCTGCCCAGCGATTTACCCAACCCGCCGACCTACAAAAAGGTCAACCCGGCGGATACGGCGGTGATTACCCTTGCTGCCACCTCTTCCACGCTGCCGTTGACCCGCGTACAGGATTTGGTGAACACCCGCATCGCGCTGAAACTGTCGCAGATTTCCGGCGTCGGCATGGTCACGCTGGCGGGCGGCCATCAGCCCGCTATCCGTATTCAGGTAGATCCCAAAGCGCTGGCCGCACGTGGGTTGACGCTTGAAGATATCAATACGCTGGTCAGCAATAGTAATGTGAACGGTTCGAAAGGGGGATTTGATGGCAAGTACCATTCGGTCACCATTGATGCCAACGATCAGCTGCGTACTGCCGAAGAGTACGGCAATCTGATCCTGACTTACAAAAACGGTGCGGCGCTTCGGCTGCATGATATTGCCCATATTGAGCAGGCACCGGAAAACACCTGGCAGTCGGCGTGGGCCAATCGCAGTCCGGCGATTATCATCAGCGTGCAGCGTCAGCCCGGTGCGAATGTCATTTCCGTGGTGGACGGTATCAAGGCACAGTTGCCCACGCTCCAGGCGGCGCTGCCGGATGGCGTAAAAGTGCAGATCCTGTCTGACCGCACCCAGACCATTCGTTCGTCGATCAGCGATGTGCAGTTTGAGCTGATGCTGTCGATTGCGCTGGTGGTGATGGTGACTTTCCTGTTTTTGCGTAATATCGCCGCCACCCTGATCCCAAGCGTTGCCGTGCCGTTGTCGCTGGTAGGCACCTTTGGGGTAATGTATCTGGCGGGGTTCAGTCTGAATAATCTGTCACTGATGGCGCTGACCATCGCCACCGGATTTGTGATTGACGATGCTATCGTGGTGGTGGAGAACATCTCCCGGCGGCTTGAACAGGGTGAAACGCCAATGGAGGCCGCGCTGAAAGGCTCGGCACAGATTGGCTTCACCATTATCTCGCTGACCTTTTCACTGATTGCCGTGCTGATCCCGCTGCTGTTTATGGGCGATGTGGTGGGCCGCCTGTTCCGTGAGTTTGCCATCACTCTGGCGGTATCGATTCTGGTTTCCATGCTGGTGTCGTTGACGCTCACGCCCATGCTCTGCGCTTATCTGCTGCGCCATATCCCGGAAGAACGTCAAAGCCGATTTTATCGTAAAGGCGGCCAGTTCTTCGACAGGCTGGTCGCTGGCTATGACCGTTTACTGACCGTTGTGCTCAACCATCAGCCATTAACCCTGCTGGTGGCGCTGGCAACTCTGGTGCTCACCGCGGTGCTGTATCTGGTGATACCCAAAGGTTTTTTCCCAACGCAGGATACCGGGCTGATCCAGGGGGTGACCATCGCGTCGCAGGACGTTTCGTTTGGCGAAATGGCGAAGCGTCAGCAGCAGCTGGCTGAGATCGTGTTGCGGGATCCGGCCGTGGAAAGTCTTTCATCAACCATTGGTATCGATGGTACCAACACCAGTCTTAACAGTGGTCGCCTGCAAATTAATCTTAAACCCTTTGATCAGCGCGACAGGCGTGCTGACAAGGTTATTACCGCGTTGCAAGAGGCAACGAAAAATGTGCCGGGTATTCAGCTGCATATGCAGGCGGCTCAGGATTTAACGGTGAACGACCAGGTGACGCCGGACCAGTATCAGTTTTCGCTCGACGATGCCGACAGTGAAAAGCTGGCCAGCTGGTCGCCGCAGCTGGTCGCGGCGCTGCAAAAGCGCCCGGAGTTCAGCTCGGTGGTCAGCAATCTTCAGGATCAGGGGCAGGTGGCTTATGTCGAGCTGAACCGCGATGCCGCGGCCCGTTTCGGTATCACCGCCTCGGATGTGGATACCGCGTTGTACAACGCGTTTGGCCAGCGCCTGATCTCCACCATTTTTACTCAGGCAAATCAGTACCGGGTAGTGCTGGAAGTGGCGCCGAAATTTCAGCAGTCGCCAGCCTCGTTTGATGATATCTGGCTGGCGGCGTCATCAACATCGTCCGACAGCACAGCGTCCTCTTCCACATCATCGACGTCATCTGCCTCAGGTAGCACAACCACAGATACCGGCAGTACCTCCACCAGCAGCACCGGCATGGTGAGACTGACTTCTGTTGCCACCATCCACCAGCGGATCGGTTCGCTGGTGCATATGCGCCTGAACCAGTTCCCGGCGGTTACTCTCTCTTTCAACCTCAGTGATGGCTATTCACTGGAAGATGCGCAAAAAGCCATAGCCGACGTCCGACAAGGTCTTGATATGCCTTCCAGCATCACCTTGCGCTATCAGGGGGAAACCGAGGCGTTTCAGAGTGCCACCAGCAACACGCTGTGGCTTATCCTCGCGGCGTTAATGACCATGTACGTGGTACTGGGCATACTGTACGAAAGCTTTATTCATCCGGTCACTATTCTGTCGACGCTGCCGTCGGCGGCAGTAGGGGCACTGCTGACCCTGCTACTGGCAGGCAGCGAATTCAGTCTGATTGCGCTGATAGGGGTGATCCTGCTGATTGGCATCGTCAAAAAGAACGCGATTATGATGATCGATTTTGCGTTGGAAGCGGAAAAAACGCAGCGTCTTAGTCCCAGAGAGGCGATACATCAGGCCTGCCTGCTGCGTTTCCGGCCGATTCTGATGACCACCATGGCGGCGCTGCTTGGCGCGCTGCCGCTGATGCTGGCATCCGGTTCCGGTGCGGAACTGCGTCAGCCGCTGGGGCTGGTAATTGTAGGCGGACTGATCTTCAGTCAGGTACTGACGCTGTTCTCGACGCCGGTTATCTATCTGTGGTTTGACCGTCTGGCGGAACGCGGGCGTCGCCGGATACGCAGGGCGCGCGGATGAATATCAGCCGTCTGTTTATCTTCCGGCCTGTCGCCACGCTATTGCTGACGCTGGCCCTGTTGCTGCTGGGGGCGCTTGGCTACCGTTTGTTGCCCGTTGCCCCGCTGCCACAGGTGGATTTTCCTACCATTATGGTCAGCGCCAGTCTGGCTGGCGCCAGCCCGGAAACCATGGCGGCGACGGTCGCGACGCCGCTGGAACGATCGCTGGGGCAGATTGCCGGCATCACCGAAATGACCTCCAGCAGCTCGCAGGGATCGAGCACCATTATTTTGCAGTTCGATCTCAGTCGTGACATTAACGGTGCAGCGCGAGACGTACAGGCGGCGATCAACGCGGCCCGCAGCCTGTTGCCAAGCAGCATGGCGTCACTGCCGACCTACCGCAAAGCGAATCCGGCCGATGCGCCGATCGTGATGCTGGCGCTGACGTCCAAAACGCGCTCGAAGGGCTATCTGTACGATCTGGCCGAGAGCAAAATTGACCAAAAAATCGCTCAGGTCAAAGGGGTGGGGGACGTTTCGCTGATGGGCAGCGCCTTACCGGCGGTAAGAATCGACCTGCAACCGCAAATGCTGACCCATTTTGGTGTCTCGCTGGACAAAGTGCGTGAAGCGATTGCCAACAGCACCACCAATCTGCCTAAAGGGATTTTACAGGGCAGTAAGCAATCGTGGGTGGTGGACAGTAATGGTCAGCTGGATCAGGCCAGCCAGTACCGCAACCTGATAGTAAGCTATCAGGACGGTAAAGCCATTCGTCTCAGTGATGTGGCGACGGTGTATGACTCAGTGGAGGACAAATACAACGTTGGTTACTACAACGGAATGCCGGCGGTGATGCTGGGCGTAACCCGGCAGGCCGGCGCCAATATGCTGCAAACCATTGATGCGGTTAAAGCACAGCTACCGGAGCTGGCAAAGGATCTCCCCGCTGATGTCAAATTGCAGATTGTGGTGGACCGTTCCCCCACCGTGCGCGCTTCGCTGTATGACACCGAAGAAACCCTGCTGATCGCCATGATACTGGTGATTGGCGTGGTGTTTGTTTTCCTGCGTAATTTACAGGCGGTGATCATCCCCGCGTTGGCGCTGCCGGTCTCGTTGATTGGCACCTGTGCGGTGATGTATCTGCTGGACTATAGCCTGGATAACCTGTCGCTGATGGCGCTGATTATTGCCACCGGTTTTGTGGTGGATGACGCCATTGTGGTGTTGGAGAACATTACCCGCTACATCGAAGAGGGACTGAGTCCTCTGCGGGCTTCACTGAAGGGAGCACAGGAAGTCAGCTTTACCGTACTGTCGATGACGTTGTCGCTGGTGGCGGTGTTCATTCCCATCCTGCTAATGGGCAGTATTGTTGGACGCCTGTTTCGCGAATTTGCCATTACGCTGACCGTATCGCTGGTTATCTCAATGCTGGTTTCCCTCAGTCTGACGCCGATGCTGTGTGCCAGGCTGCTGAAGCCCAGACCAAAAGTGACCGTGCGTCCACATCCTTTGTATCAGTGGATTGAGAATGGATTGAACCGGCTGTTGGCCGCCTATGCGAAAGGGCTGAACTGGGTGTTGCGTCATCAGCGGTTAACGCTGTTGACGCTGGTGCTAACGGTTATCCTGAACGTGTTCCTCTATTCGGTAGTGCAAAAAGGTTTTTTCCCCAATCAGGATACCGGCCTGTTGATGGGCGCGTTGCGGGCCGATCAAAATATCTCCTTCCAGGCAATGGAGCCGAAGCTTAAGCAGTTTGCCCGGATTATCCAGCAGGACCCGGCGGTGGATGGGGTGATGGCCTCTATGGGCAGCGGTATGTTTGGCTCGCGCAACAGCGCCAATTTCTTTGTGCATCTGAAAGATTTTGACAAGCGTGACGCCACGGCGACAGAAGTGGCCAACCGGTTGAGCGGCAAAACGGAAAACATCCCCGGCGTGGAGCTGTTCATGATGGCGGCGCAGGATATTCGCATGGGGGGCCGTAGCGCCAACGCCAGCTATCAGTACAGTCTCCAGGCCGACGACCTCGACACATTGCGCATCTGGACGCCGAAAGTAAAAGCGGCGCTGGAAGCCATTCCGCAACTGACCAGCGTTGACTCAGATTCTCAGACGGGCGGTCAGGAGGTGATGATCAATATTGATCGTGACCGCGCCACACGGCTTGGTGTTAACGTCAGTATGCTGGATACGATGCTGAATAACGCTTTCGCCCAGCGTCAGGTGGCCACGGTGTATAAAACGCTCAATCAGTATCATGTGGTGATGTCGTTGCAGGATGCCTACACCCGTGACCCTGAGATGTTGAATAAGCTGTTTGTGGTGAATGATTCCGGCGACCAAATCCCACTTTCGGCGTTTGCGTCGTTTAGCGGCGGTAACGCGCCGCTGTCGGTCGCCCACCAGGGGCAGTCTGCTACCAGTACCATCGCCTTCAATCTGGCCGATGGTGTCTCACTGGAACAGGCCACGGCGTTGATCAAAACCGCCATGGCAAAAATTGCGCTGCCCGATACCATCCAGGCCGGATTCCAGGGAACTGCCAAAGCCTATGCGGCGTTGGCGGCGTCAATGCCGTGGTTGATCCTGGCGGCGTTGGCGGCGGTCTATATCGTGCTGGGGATGCTGTATGAAAGTTATATCCATCCGCTGACTATTCTCTCCACGCTGCCTTCGGCGGGCGTCGGCGCACTGCTGTTGCTGTTGCTGACCGATACGCAACTGACGGTTATCGCGCTGATCGGCATTTTACTTTTGATCGGTATCGTCAAGAAAAATGCCATTATGATGATCGACTTTGCGCTGGCCGCAGAACGTCAGCAGGGAATGACGCCACAGCAGGCGATTACCCAGGCCTGTCTGATGCGTTTCCGGCCGATTATGATGACCACGCTGGCCGCGTTCTTCGGTGCGCTGCCGCTGGCGCTGGGCAGCGGTGGCGATGCTGATTTGCGCAGCCCGCTGGGGCTGGCGATTGCCGGTGGTCTGGCGTTGAGCCAGCTGTTAACTTTGTTCACCACTCCGGTGGTTTACCTTTACCTTGATCGCGCCAGCCGTGCCACCAGACGGCAGTGGGCCAGATTGCGTAGCCATTAAACGATGATGAAAACAACGAACAAACTCACTCCTGTTTTACTGGCGCTGTTGTTAAGCGGTTGCGCCGTCGGCCCCGATTATCAGCGCCCAACCGCCAGCGTCCCTGCTCAGTACAAAGAGGCCAAAGGCTGGCGTCAGGCACAGCCGCAGGACGGTCAGAATAAAGGCGAGTGGTGGGCGGTTTACCATGACCACACGCTTTCCTCATTACTGCGTCAGGTGGCGGTGTCTAACCAGAACGTTGCGCAGTATGAAGCACAATATCGCCAGGCAAAGGCGCTGGTGGGGGAGTCGCGCTCCGATCTGTTCCCCAGCGCTACCTGGAGTGGCTCCTCAACACGCAGTGGTACAACGGCCAGTACTGCCAGCGGGCAACGTACCACCAGTAACAGTCATTCGTTGCAGGCCAGTGCCAGCTGGGAGCTGGATTTATGGGGCAAGCTCCGACGTACCCTCGAAGAGAACAACGCCAGCGCGCAGGCCAGCGCGGCCGAGCTGGCCAATATTACCCTGAGTGCGCAGTCTGAACTGGCGCAGGACTATTTCCAGCTGCGGATTATGGATCAGCAAATTGCGCTGTATCAGCAGAGTGTGGATGCCTATCAGCGTTATCTGAACGTCATCAACAACAAATATCAGGCGGGCAGCGAATCCCGCGCTACCCTGGCACAGGCGCAGGCGCAGCTGGAGAGCGCCCGTGCATCGGCGCTGGATTTGAGCTGGCAGCGAGCGCAAACCGAACATGCTATTGCCATGCTGATTGGCAAAACCCCGGCAGAGTTCAGTCTGCCAGCGGCGAAGCTTGACGCTACGCTGCCCGCGATCCCGCAGTCGGTGCCGTCTGAACTGCTGCAACGCCGACCGGATATCGCCTATGCGGAGCGTAATGTTGCCGCCGCCAATGCGGCAGTTGGCGTGGCTATCGCCGGGTATTTTCCCGACCTTACGCTAAGTGCTTCCGGGGGTTATACCAGCTCGTCGTTCCATAACCTTCTCTCTCTGCCTAATCGCGTCTGGTCGCTGGGACCGGAGCTGAGCGGTACGCTTCTGGATTTTGGCGCAACCTCCTCCAAAGTGGCTCAGGCCAGGGCCAGTTATGATGCGGATGTGGCCAGCTATCGGCAGGCGGTACTGACCGGCTTCCAGGAAGTGGAAAACTATCTGGTTGAGCTACACACCCTGCAGGAGGAGATGCTGGCGCAGCAGCGGGCGACTGACGCAGCGAAAGAGTCTGCCCGCGTCACTTACAATCAGTACCAGGCGGGCATGATTGATTATCTCGACGTGGCGACAACCGAAAACACCAGCCTCAGTGCGCAGCAGAGCCTGTTGTCGTTACAAAGTACGCAATGGGTAGCCAGCGTCCAGTTGATCGCCGCGCTGGGCGGCGGCTGGCAGGGGGAAAACCTGCCGAAGTAACCTGGTTTAATACCTGAATCAGCGTCAGCCAGCGCAGGAAGGCCTGTCAACAGAAGATTACGCTGCGTGACACGCCGCCAGTTTTTGTCCCGCACTGGCGGCGAACGTTACATTTTTCGTTGCCGTGCATTGAGTTATCCCCTGCTATCCTGCATCGTTATAGCCAACTTTTTTAAGCTCATGGAGTTGGCATGCTTTTTTCTTTTCTTCGTCTGTTGTTCAGACTCTGTTTTCGCACCCACCTGAACGGTGACCTGTCGGGTTTATCAAAAGAAAAAGTCCTGATCGTCCCCAATCATATGTCTTTTCTCGACGGTATCTTACTGGCGGTTTTCCTGCCGGTGAAACCGGTTTTTGCCGTGTATTCTTCGGTCAGCAGGCAGTGGTATATGCGTTGCCTGAGCAAGCTGATTGACTTTGTTCCCCTCGATCCGACCAGACCGATGTCGGTGAAATATCTTGTAAAGATGATCGGGCAGGGACGTCCGGTGGTGATTTTCCCTGAAGGGCGAATCACCGTGACCGGGGCGCTGATGAAAATATACGATGGTGCGGGGTTTGTGGCGGCCAAATCGCAGGCGACGGTTATCCCTCTGAGAATTGAGGGCGCGGAGTTTTCACTCTTTGGCCGACTTGCCGGCGTGTGTAAACGTCGTCTGTTTCCCCGTATCACCCTGACGGTGCTGCCAGCCACCACGCTGCCGATGCCGGAAGCGAACAGCGCGCGCGAACGGCGCAAACTGGCGGGAGAACACCTGCATCATATTATGATGGAAGCCCGCATGGCAGTACGTCCGCGCGAGACGCTGTATCAGGCGTTTCTGGCTGCACGCACGCGCTATGGCTGGTTCAAACCCTGCATAGAGGATGTCAGTTTTGCCGTGGACAGCTACAGCGGATTACTGAAAAAATCCCTTGGCGTGGGGCGCATTCTGGAACGTTACACGGCCCCCGGTGAGTATATTGGTTTACTGCTGCCCAATGCCACGGTGACGGCGGCGGCGATTCTGGGCGCATCAATGCGCGGACGCATCCCTGCGATGCTGAACTATACGGCCGGCGTGAATGGCATCAGCAGTGCGGCGATGGCGACCGGCCTGAAAACGGTTTTCACCTCACGGCAGTTCCTCGACAAAGGTAAGCTGTGGCACCTGCCGGAAGGGGTAAGCCAGGTAAAATGGGTTTTCCTTGAAGATCTGAAAGATACCGTCACGCTGGGTGATAAGCTGTGGGTGCTGAGCAGGCTGGCTTTTCCGCTGCAGGCCGCCGTTGCGCAGCAGCCGGAAGAGGCGGCGATGGTGCTGTTTACCTCGGGTTCAGAAGGCCATCCAAAAGGGGTGGTGCATTCGCATAAAAGCCTGTTGGCAAACGTCGAACAGATCCGCACGGTGGCTGACTTTACTCCGCGCGATCGTTTTATGTCAGCCCTGCCACTGTTCCATGCCTTTGGTCTGACCGTAGGACTGTTCACCCCGCTGATGACCGGGGCGCAGGTGTTTCTCTATCCCAGCCCACTGCATTACCGCATTGTGCCTGAGCTGGTCTACGACCGGAGCTGTACGGTGCTGTTCGGCACCTCCACCTTTCTGGCTAACTACGCCCGCTATGCCAGTCCATACGATTTTTTCCGTTTGCGCTATGTGGTCGCGGGGGCGGAAAAACTTCAGGACGCCACCCGACAGGCCTGGATGGATCGGTTTGGTATTCGCATTCTGGAAGGCTACGGCGTAACGGAATGTGCGCCGGTGGTGGCAATTAATGTCCCGATGGCGGCAAAAAACAACACCGTTGGCCGTATCCTGCCGGGGATGGATTTCCGGCTGATCGCCGTGCCGGGCATAGAGCAGGGAGGGCGGCTGCAACTTTGTGGTCCCAATATCATGAAAGGCTACCTGCGTGTCGACAATCCTGGCGTACTGGAAGCGCCGGAGGCGGACAACGGTGAAGGCCGCAGTGACGCCGGGTGGTACGACACCGGCGATATTGTCAGCGTTGATACCCAGGGGTTTTGTCAGATCCAGGGGAGGGTAAAGCGTTTCGCAAAAATGGCCGGTGAAATGATCTCGCTGGAAACGGTGGAGAAGATTGCGCTGGAAGCGTCCCCGGAGAAACAACATGCTGCTGTCGTGAAGCCCGATGGTCAGCGCGGTGAAGCGCTGGTGCTGTTTACCACTGACGCGACACTGGCACGGGATGCTCTACAGCGGGCTGCCCGGAAGCTTGGCTGCCCGGAACTGGCCGTGCCGCGTGATATCCGTTTCCTGAAACAGTTGCCGTTGCTGGGCAGCGGCAAGCCCGATTTTGTCAAACTGAAAAGCATGGCTGAACAGCCGGAGAATCAGAACGATGCATAATGTTGTTAGCGGCGAGAGGCTGCTGTCACGGAGTATGATGGCGGTGGTCACCGCCCAGTTTCTCTCGGCCTTTGGCGACAATGCCCTGCTGTTCGCCACGCTTGCCGTATTGAAACAGCAGGTATGGCCGGACTGGAGCCAGCCGGTTTTGCAGATGGTGTTTGTGGCGACCTACATTATTCTGGCACCGTTTGTCGGACAGATTGCCGACAGCTTTGCCAAAGGTCGGGTAATGATGTTCGCCAATGGGCTGAAGTTGTTTGGGGCGCTGGTTATTTGCTTCGGCTTCAATCCGTTTCTTGGCTACGGTCTGGTGGGGGTGGGTGCGGCGGCTTACTCACCGGCGAAATATGGCATTCTGGGCGAGATTTCAGATGGCAACACCCTGGTGAAAGCCAATGGCCTGATGGAGTCTTCCACCATTGCCGCCATTCTGGCTGGCTCTGTTGCTGGTGGCTTACTGGCGGACTGGAATCTGCTGGCCGCGCTGGTGGTCTGTGTTATTTCCTATGGACTGGCGGTGATGGCCAATGTGCTGATCCCCTCGCTGGCAGCGGCGCGCCCTGGGCAAACATGGCATCCGTTACAGATGTCATCCAGTTTCTTTCGTGCCTGTGGCGTACTGTGGCGGGACGGTCAGACCCGCTTTTCGCTGATGGGCACCAGCCTGTTCTGGGGGGCCGGTGTGACGCTACGTTTTCTGCTGGTGCTGTGGGTGCCGGTGGCGCTGGGGATCGCTGACAACAAAACCCCTACGTTGCTGAATGCGATGGTCGCCATTGGCATCGTTATTGGCGCGGCTGCCGCTGCGAAGCTGGTGACGCTGAAAACCATTGGCCGCTGTATGCCTGCGGGAATGCTGATCGGTGTGGCGGTAGTCTGTTTCTCACTGCAACACACGGCGGCGGGTGCTTATGGTCTGTTGATTGCCATTGGCGCACTGGGAGGCTTTTTTGTGGTGCCGCTCAACGCGCTTTTACAGGTTCGTGGTAAAGAAAGCGTTGGCGCAGGCAATGCGATTGCGGTCCAGAACCTTGGTGAAAACACCGCGATGCTGTTCATGCTGGGACTTTATTCGCTGGCGATCAGGCTGGGCGCGACGGCGGTGGCCACCGGCATCGGTTTTGGCGCGTTATTCGCGCTTGCGATAGCGCTGCTGTGGGGCTGGCAGTGGAAAGCGAAACAAAAACCACGCTGACGGCGGGATTGCCCCTGTGCCTGATGATGGCGGTCGCGGACTGCGGTTTAACAAAGCCGGAGCGATGACTCCGGCTTTATTACTTACCGCCATACCACTTTATGGCGCAGGGAAAGTATGGCGTTGATGAATGGCCTCCAGCTTCTGCAAGACTTCCTCGTCGAGCGTCAGGTGGTAGCTGTCAATGTTGGTCTGTAACTGTTCCAGAGTGGTTGCTCCGAGCAGGGTGCTGGCGACAAAGGGTTGCTGGCGAACAAAGGCCAGCGCCATCTGTGAAGGATCAAGCCCGTGTTGCTTCGCCAGCGTGACGTATTCCGCAATCGCCAGTTGAGACTGCTCGCCACTGTAGCGGGTAAAACGGCTGAACAGCGTGTTACGTGCTCCAGCCGGTGTGGCACCATGCAGGTATTTACCGCTCAGCGTACCGAATGCCAGGCTGGAATAGGCCAGCAGCTCAACACCTTCAAACTGGCTGATTTCTGACAGCCCAACTTCAAAACTGCGGTTAAGCAGGCTGTACGGGTTCTGAATAGTGACGATGCGCGGCAGCTCATGTTTTTCCGCCAGTTGCAGATAGCGCATTACCCCCCACGGCGTTTCGTTCGATACGCCGATATAGCGGATTTTACCTGCCCGTACCTGCTCATTCAGGGCTTCCAGCGTCTCCAGCAGGGTGACGGGAACGCTGCTGTCGCTCCAGGTGTAATTCAGTTTGCCGAAGCAGTTGGTCTGGCGCTGTGGCCAGTGAAGCTGGTAAAGATCGAGGTAATCTGTGTTCAGGCGTTTCAGGCTGGCATCAAGTGCCTCACGGATATTCCTGCGATCCAGTGCCTGGCCTGGACGAATTGCAGCATCAGCGCCACGGGATGGTCCCGACACTTTAGAGGCGAGGATAATTTTTTCGCGGTTACCTCTGGCCTTCAGCCAGCTGCCGATATAGGTTTCGGTTAAGCCCTGCGTCTCTGGCCGGGGCGGCACCGGATACATTTCAGCGGTGTCTATAAGGTTAATACCGCAGCGAAGTGCCAAATCCAGCTGGGCATGGGCGTCGGCTTCGCTGTTTTGCTCACCAAACGTCATGGTGCCCAACCCCAGGCTACTGACTTCGAGCGTACTGTGGGGGATACGATGATAGTGCATTTGCCGACTTCCTTTTTTCATTATTAAAAAGTGTGAAAGCTGACAGCCAGCTTAAGAGCGAC
Organism: Erwinia psidii; assembly: GCF_003846135.1. GTDB lineage: Bacteria > Pseudomonadota > Gammaproteobacteria > Enterobacterales > Enterobacteriaceae > Erwinia > Erwinia psidii. Next base: position 610,289 of record NZ_RHHM01000001.1, on the reverse strand, counting down.
CAGATCCGACATTTGACTATAACCGTCGATGGCAGGAGGGGGAAGAGGGGATTTATCGGGAAATGCGTTCACGCCACCCGCACGACAGATACGGGTGGGGACAGAGCGGTTAACGTTCAACAATCGATGAAACTTCATCGCCGTTAATCTGTAAAACATGGCCGGTGTTGTCGGTATATTTTACCAGCCCCGTTTCTTTATCAATCTCAGGTTTGCCCTGGGTCATGATCATTTTGCCGTCTTTCGTTGCCATCACATAGTCACTGCTGCATCCGCTGACCAGCGTAACCAGCGTCAATGCAACCGCGCTAACTATCCACTTCATATACCACTCCCATTGCCTGCTATTTATTTGGTTATTGATAACGCATATAGCACCATTTGCTAATCGTAACACTCTGATAATAGGTGCCCGACAGTCGCCGGATTCACTTTTTTTCGTAAAGTGATATTACAAATCTAATCACCGGACAGCGTAAATCAGGCGTGATTTTTTTTATTTCGTAATAAATTCAGGCATTCAACTGCCATTGAGAAGAACATGGCGAAATAAATATAGCCTTTGGATATATGGAAATTGACGCCTTCGAGGATCAGGGTAAAGCCAACCAGAATAAGGAATGCCAGCGCCAGCATTTTGACCGACGGATGACGATCAACAAACTCACCAATACTGCGGGCGGCAAACATCATGATCAGCACGGCAATGACCACCGCGGCCATCATGATAAACAGATGGTCGGAAAGTCCTACCGCAGTGATCACCGAATCCAGACTGAAAATGATATCCAGCAGCATAATCTGCACGATTGCCCCGGCAAAAGAGTGGACATTGGTTTGCTTTTCACTCTCGCTACCTTCAATGGTTTCGTCTATTTCCTGAGTTGATTTCCACAGCAGAAACAGTCCTCCGCAAATCAGGATAAGGTCGCGGGCGGAGAAGCTGTGATCCATCAGGGTGAACAGTGGATTGGTCAGACGGACAACCCAGGCGATGGAAGCCAGCAGGCCAAGCCGCATCAGCATGGCACCAGCCAGCCCCAGTCGGCGTGCGATATTTTGTTGATGTTTAGGGAGTTTTGCCACAACCAGCGAGAGGAAAATAATATTATCAATACCAAGGACGACTTCCAGAATCGTCAACGTACCCAGTGCCAGCCAGGCATTAGGATCTGTAATCCACGCAAACATAGCAATATTGCATCCTAAACAGAAGTTAAACGAAGAGGATACTCAACCTGGGCAACAGAAGCTATATGTGCACCCTATTTCGCTGGCATCGGCCCGCACATTAATGCAGACAGGCTGGTTTCCACACTGCGCCTTGCGGCTCTCACCGACCATCACTCTGGCACTGAACACGGGTTTACAGCAGGAAATGGCGCGCGAGTAAAGGGCCAGTAAAGGTTTTTTTCAGATAGAAACCGCGCGGCAGGGTCATCACAGGCTGGCCGTTTTCGCCAATGCCTTCGGTCAGCGCTTTGCTGTTGGCAGCTTTGGGACGGATTTGCAACACTTCGCCATGCCGTGCCGTAATCCGCTCAACCTGGCCGAGCACAATCATATCCATCAGTTCTTCCCAGTCCTGACGAAGCTGTGCTTCCTCTTCCTGATTCGGGCTCCATAACAGTGGCGCACCCACCCGGCGTTCAGCCAGCGGTATGCTACGCTCACCCTCTACCGGTACCCACAGCACCCTGTCCAGCTTATGACGGACATGGCTGGTCTGCCATACCACGCCGCTATTACCGGTAAGTGGAGCCACGCAGACAAAGGTGGTTTCCAGGGGGCGTCCCAGCGCATCGACAGGAATGGTTTTCAGCTCCACGCCAATGCCGACAAAATCCTGCTCTGGCTTACTGCCCGCAGTGGCACCTAAATGGCGCTCCAGTAACATGCCGACCCAGCCCTTATCCCGACGCAGATCGCGGGGAACAGGAATATGTGCCCGTTGTGCCAGTTCTGCCAGCGTAAAGCCAGCCAGTTGTCGGGCGCGCTCCAGAAGTTGGGCTTCATTTTCCGGTGGAGGAACCGGAGGGAAATGTTGGCTCATGGATAATTCCCGGTTGCCGTATAAAAAAACGTCATATCACCTTCAGTGCTACCAAGGACATTGTGTACAAGCGGAATAATAGCATGATAAATCATGTTTTTTTGTTTTTACGGCGCGGCGTTTTTTTTACCCGCTGTCGGGTTATGCTCTGGTTACCAGCGACAATAAACAGGATCTTACCCCCTGTTATCCACAGAAAAGTGGGATAACTCATCTGCCGTGAGAATACTGTTTCGATTTACAGCCTTGACGTCAGCGATTTACACCGCTTTTACGCTTTTTTTGCTCATCATATCGGCATAACCTGTGGATAAAAATATTGATGTTCGATCTTTCGCCAACGCAGATTCAAATTAATGTGACAGCCACATGACAGCGATGAAAAATCATGAAAAGGTGATATTAACACTCTATTAAACATGGTGTTATTGAATTTCCCTTCCACTGTTTCTCTGACGTCTCAGAAAGTTTTCCCCACGGGTTAATTAAGTTCTGCACAAAGATATCCACAGAAAAGGTGAATAAAATCGTCTTGAAACGGCAATTTCTGTTCATAACCAGGCTGATTATCGTAAGTTATCCCATCTTCGCGGCGGGCAAAGCAGGTAAACCAGTGGTTTACCACCTGTAAGGAGTATGAAACAATCAGAACATCCTAGTTTTAGTTTGAGGTAGTCCAGTGATCGATGATGATGGCTACCGCCCGAATGTTGGTATCGTAATTTGTAACAGGCAGGGGCAGGTGGTGTGGGCCAGGCGGTATGGTCAGCACTCCTGGCAGTTTCCTCAGGGCGGGATTAATCCCGGGGAGACGGCGGAACAGGCGATGTATCGGGAACTTTTCGAGGAAGTCGGCTTGCACCGTAAAGATGTGCGTATTCTTGCCTCAACCCGCAACTGGTTACGCTATAAGTTGCCAAAACGTTTGGTGCGTTGGGACACAAAGCCGGTTTGTATTGGCCAGAAACAGAAGTGGTTTCTTCTGCAATTATTGTGCAATGACGCGGATATCAACATGCAAACCAGCAGCACGCCGGAATTTGATGGCTGGCGTTGGGTCAGCTTCTGGTACCCGGTAAGGCAGGTAGTTTCTTTTAAACGTGATGTTTATCGTCGCGTGATGAAGGAGTTTGCCGGTGTGGTCATGCCATTGCAGGAAAATGCCGGACAGCGAAATGCGTTTTACCGTCGAAAGCGAGGTTAAGCCAGAAAGATTATGCTGACACAGCTGCGCGAAATAGTCGAAAAAGTCGCCGGAGCCCCAAGGCTGAACGATGCACTTGATATTCTGGTTAACGAGATTTGCCTGGCGATGGAAACCGAAGTGTGCTCGGTTTATCTCGCTGACCACGATCGCCGCTGTTATTACCTGATGGCGACCAGAGGACTGAAAAAGCCGCGCGGTCGTACTGTTGCACTGGCCTTTGATGAGGGGATCGTCGGACTTGTCGGACGGCTGGCGGAGCCAATCAACCTTGCGGATGCGCAAGCTCACCCCAGTTTCAAATATGTTCCTTCGGTAAAAGAGGAGCGTTTCCGCTCTTTCCTGGGAGCCCCAATCATCAGCCGACGCCAGCTGCTCGGCGTGCTGGTGGTGCAGCAGCGTGAACATCGTCAGTTTGACGAAAGTGAAGAATCGTTTCTTGTCACGCTCGCCACCCAGATGGCGACCATCCTTTCCCAATCACAGCTCAATGCATTATTCGGTCAGTACCGGCAGACCCGTATCCGTGCGCTGGCGGCGGCGCCCGGCGTCGCGGTCGCCACGGGGTGGCTGGACAGCACGCAACCTTCGCTGGATAACGTTTTTGCTGCCTCCACGCTGGACACGGTACGTGAGCGTGAGAGGCTCTCGCTGGCGATGGATGAAGCAGCTGGTGAATTCCGTCGTTTCAGTAAGCGCTTCACTGCCAGTGTGCAAAAAGAGAGCGCGGCGATCTTCGATCTCTATTCTCACCTGTTAAGCGACAACCGCCTGAAAAAAGATCTTTACGCCAAAATCGACGCCGGGTCGGTGGCGGAGTGGGCGGTAAAGACGGTGATTGAAAAGTTTGCTGCACAGTTTGCCAGCCTTCAGGATAACTATTTACGTGAGCGCGCTGGCGACCTGCGCGTCCTTGGTCAGCGCCTGCTGTTCCACCTTGATGACAGTATGCAGAGCACCAACAGCTGGCCTGAGCAATTTGTGCTGGTGGCTGACGAACTGACCGCAACAACGCTGGCGGAGTTGCCGCATGATCGCCTGGTCGGCGTGGTGGTAAGAGACGGTGCGGCCAACTCGCACGCGGCGATTATGGTGCGGGCGATGGGTATCCCGACGGTGATGGGCGTGGATGCTCAACCTGAACTGCTGAATGGCCGCCTGCTGATTGTTGATGGATATCGCGGTGAGCTGCTGGTGGACCCGGAGCCAGTGCTGGTGCATGAATACCAGCGGCTAATCAGTGAAGAACACGAACTGAGCAAGCTGGCTGAAGATGTGGTTGAATGCCCGGCGGCGCTGAAAAGTGGCGAAGCGGTGAAGGTGATGCTCAATGCCGGGTTGAGTGCTGAGCATGAAAAAGCGCTGGGAAACAGGGTGGATGGGGTTGGCCTGTACCGCACAGAAATTCCGTTTATGCTACAAAATGGTTTTCCATCGGAAGAGGAGCAGGTGGCGCAATATCAGGGAATGTTGCAACTGTTTCTCGATAAGCCTGTCACCCTGAGAACGCTGGATATCGGTGCTGACAAGCAACTGCCTTATATGCCAATTAGCGAAGAAAACCCCTGTCTGGGCTGGCGTGGTATTCGCCTGACTCTGGATCAGCCAGAAATCTTCCTGGTACAGGTAAGGGCGATGCTGCGGGCTAATGTCGCCAGCAACAATCTCAGCATTCTGCTGCCAATGATTACCAGTATTGATGAAATCGACGAAGCCATTCGGTTAATCGATCGTGCCGCTCAGGAAGTGGAAGAGATGCTGGGTTACGCCATTCCCACACCGCGCATTGGGGTGATGATTGAAGTTCCGTCGATGATTTTTATGATTGGTCATCTGGTGGGACGGGCCGATTTTGTCTCTGTCGGCACCAACGATCTGACCCAGTATCTGTTGGCGGTGGACAGAAACAACACCCGCGTCGCCACGCTTTATGACAGTCTGCATCCGGCGATGCTCAGGGCGTTAAAAACCATAGCCGATGAGGTGAAGCGGGCCGGAATAGAATTGTGTGTCTGTGGCGAAATGGCAGGAGATCCGTCCTGTGTCCCGCTGTTAATTGGGCTGGGATATCACCATCTGAGTATGAATGGGCGCAATGTGGCGCGGGTGAAATATCTGCTGCACCATCTTGACTACGCGGACGCACAGAAGCTGGCAGAAGCAGGGCTAAAGGCACAGCTGGCGACAGAAGTGCGACAACAGGTGGCGGCGTTTATGGAACGCCGTGGACTGGGTGGCCTGATAAGAGGCGGTCGTTAGTACAGCTCGCGGTTGTCAGTAATCTTCGGAAATCTTAACCGGTTAATAAAGTTTACAGTTAAGCCAGGCCCGGACATTTCTGGCTGTGATATGATGCCCGCCTAATTTTCGCGCCCCGTGCGCACCGGATGACCTACTTTGCCTCCTGCGGTTCAGGAGCGATACTGAAAATGGTGAAAGATGACTAACGGATATCTGGCTTTCCCTCAATTTGATCCTGTGATTTTTTCTGTCGGGCCAGTTTCCCTGCACTGGTATGGCCTGATGTACCTGGTTGGTTTTCTTTTCGCTATGTGGCTGGCAGTGCGTCGCGCCAACAAGCCCGGTAGCGGCTGGAAAAAAGAAGAAGTTGAAAATCTGCTCTATGCGGGATTCCTCGGTGTATTCCTTGGTGGTCGTATTGGTTATGTGCTGTTCTACAACCTTCCGCTGTTCCTCGATAACCCGCTCTATCTGTTTAAAGTATGGGATGGAGGCATGTCGTTTCACGGTGGCCTGATCGGGGTGATCGTGGTAATGCTGTGGTTTGCCCGTCGCACCCGGCGAAATTTCTTTCAGGTGGCTGATTTTATCGCCCCGTTAATTCCGTTTGGCCTGGGTGCCGGTCGCCTGGGGAACTTTATTAACGGTGAACTGTGGGGGCGTGTTGCACCCGATCTGCCGTGGGCAATGCTGTTTCCGGGATCGCGTAGCGAGGATGTCGCGCTGGTGGCGACTCATCCTGAATGGCAGTCTCTGATCTCCACTTATGGCATATTGCCCCGTCATCCTTCCCAGGTCTATGAACTGCTGTTGGAAGGCGTGGTCCTGTTCATTATTCTGAACCTGTTTATCCGTAAAAGCCGCCCAATGGGTGCGGTTTCTGGCCTGTTCCTGATTGGCTATGGCCTGTTTCGTTTTATTGTGGAATTCTTCCGCCAGCCTGATGCGCAGCTGGGCCTGTTTGACAACAGTATCAGCATGGGACAGATCCTCTCCACGCCAATGATTTTTGCCGGTATGGTGATGATGATCTGGGCTTATCGCCGTCGTGGCGCACAGCAACTCAGTGAGGAAAAATGAAACAATACCTGGAATTAATGCAAAAAGTGCTCACTGAGGGCACGCCAAAAAATGATCGTACCGGAACGGGCACCCTGTCAATTTTTGGTCATCAGATGCGTTTCAACTTGCAGGAGGGGTTTCCGCTGGTAACCACCAAGAAATGCCATCTGCGGTCAATCATCCATGAGTTGTTATGGTTCCTTAACGGCGATACCAATATTGCTTACCTGCGTGATAACAAGGTGACCATCTGGGACGAATGGGCTGATGAGCAGGGCGATCTGGGGCCGGTTTATGGTAAGCAGTGGCGCAGCTGGGGTGCTGCCGATGGTCGTGAGATCGATCAGTTGAGCCAGGTAATGCAGCAGCTTAAAAGCGATCCTGACTCGCGTCGCATTATTGTCTCAGCGTGGAACGTGGGTGAACTGGATCGGATGGCACTGGCACCGTGCCATGCTTTTTTCCAGTTTTATGTCGCCGATGGCAAACTGTCCTGCCAGCTTTATCAACGCTCGTGCGATATTTTCCTGGGATTGCCGTTCAATATTGCCAGTTATGCGCTGCTGGTGCATATGATGGCACAGCAATGTGGGCTGGCGCCTGGGGATTTTGTCTGGACGGGCGGCGATACCCATCTTTACAACAATCATCTGGAACAGACCCGGTTGCAACTTACCCGCGAACCACGTGCGTTGCCAACCCTGACCATCAACCGCAAACCGGCTTCACTGTTTGACTACCGCTTCGACGATTTTGAGATTGAAGGGTACGATCCGCATCCTGCTATTAAGGCCCCGGTGGCCGTCTGAATCATGGCGGCGGCGAAGCCGCTGCCCTCGAAAAGCGGGTAAATCACGCCAGGACGCCAATTATTGCCACAGTCAGGCGGGGCATTATGCCACCATGCAATGGGTTATACCCCACCAAAAACTGTGGTCATCCAGGATAGCGTTCAGCAACGGAAAATTGCGAAGCGCTTCATTGCAGCTGGTTTTTCAGGACGGATAAAACCAGTGCATCAGACGTTCAACAACCTGCTGGGGGGCCAGCGAGGAGGTATAAAACGTACGATGATGCGTGGCGTCGATTGCGTTGCCGTAGTCGCAGTTTTTCAGAATCTCCCTGAGTTTCCCCTGCGTATTTACCTTGCCAAACTGGCGCCGGTCAGCGTTTTCCACCCGATTTAACAGGTGCGTATCGTCACTACAGAGCTGCACGAAAAATGGCGTAATACCATGTTCCGTACAGACTCTTTTGATTTCCTCAATGTACCAGTTGTCGCTGTTTCCTTCGTAACAGAAGGTGGTGATGAGTTCGCGGGCGCTTTCTTCAAACAGCCGTGTTATGGCATCAAGCCTGAGCTGACAGGCGAAGCGTCTGATGGTGCTGAATTCACTGTCAGGTGCCAGTAGTTCCATCGCTAAGTCATACGTCATGTGATTATGGAAGAGAATGGCTTCCATTTTCTTCATCAGTAAACGACTGACGGTAAGTTTACCTACCGCTGGCGGGCCGTAGATAAAAATTAGCTTCCTCATTGCGCTGTACTCGTCGTGCTGGAGTCATACCAGGTGATATTGAGTGCATTGCGTGTTTTAACGGAAATGCCGGTTAATGGCACCACTTCGTGCCAGGTTTCATCATATCCGTTACGGATGATGACGCTGGCGTTGCCCATGACTGGCAGTACAGAATGGCATACCTCGGCATGATTTACCGGGTTGAGGATCCGAAATGCTCCTCCCCAGCTTTCGTCCCAGTCAATGTTAAAGTAGATGATCAGTCGAAAGCCCTGCTTTAAAGAAGAATCAACATGCGGGCGATAGTGCGTGTCTCTGCCACCCCGAAATGCCACGGCTTCCATTTTATATTCGGAAAGATCGGCTTCACAAAACGCGGACATCGCAAGCGTAAATTCATCAGAAACCAGTTCGGAGCACATTTCCTGCCAGGCCGTTGACAGCGTGGTCGTCTCGCCTGCTTTACCGGAAGCTAAGGGAATAATGGTGCGGCGATAATAGTAGCCCCCGTTACGCTCACGATAGTTAAACCCGTCAGTCGGAAATTCGTCAGCAAGAATGGCAGCGACAGTATCGTTACGCCATATTTGCGTCAGCTCTCCCCAGGGAAAAGGTGTTTTATGCCGTTTGCCGTCGACGATACGCTCAAGATCAAAATAACTGGACATATTTTCATTCCCTGTTGGCAAAGTTGGGTTAATTAACGTCTGTTACAGGTTTCTCAGGGCTGTCGCCATCCGCCGGGTGAGTTCCTCAATTTCCTGGGCAGAAATGGTAAATGCTGGTGCCAGTTTCAAATGAGGGCCTGCTGTGCCCACGATAACACCCTGCTGGCGGATGGCCGACTGCGCACGGCTGCTGAATGCGGGGGACGCAAAGGTTATCGACAGCATCAGCCCTTTTCCTTGCAGGCTGATCAGCCCTTCTGTTTCGGGAAACTGCTGTCTGGCGAGGGCCAGGAACTGCTTTCCTTTAGTCATTACGTCATCGTAAAGATGATGATTATCGAGATAATCAAGGACGAACATCCCCGCGCGGCACCCTAACAGGTTGCCGGATTGTGTGTGTCCATGGCGAAAAAACGGAAAAGGCTGTCCCCTGAAACTGTCTGCGATGGTTTCGGTGGCAAGCACGGCGGTAACTGGAACCCCACCGCCCAGACACTTACTGAAAATGATGATGTCAGGATATACGCCTTGTGAGATTGATTCACAGAACGACCCCGTCCGACCAATGCCACAATAAACCTCATCACAGATCAGGGGAATATCGTGCCTTTTGGTGAGCCGTGAGAGCTGTTGCAGAAAACCTTCGGGCAACTGTCTGGTACCCTCCATCGCCATAACCGGCTCAATAATCACGGCGGCGATGGTTGACTCCTGCTCTTCCAGTAGCGTTTCCCAGCTTTTAATGTCTTCGGAATGCTCCGGGGCAGGCATGGTTATCGTGTTGCTGGCGAGTAAAGACGGTAAAATGCCATCGTTAATAAAAGGGCGTCTTGTCGCCATCATTGCACCCAGCGTACAACCGTGATAAGCACCGTCGATCGCAACAATTCGCGTTCGGGCGGGGTGTGAAGCATTGACCTGATATTGCCATGCCATCTTCAGTGCGCTTTCCACGCCCTCGCTGCCGCTACCAACAATAAATGTTTTACGCAGACCGCTTTTGCTTAACCGGGAGACGAGTTTTTCCGCCATTTCACCGGGAAGCTGCGTGTTTGAATAGATGTTGCAGGCGTGGACCAGCGTGGATAACTGTTGTTGTAATGCAGCAATGAATTCAGGATGAGAGTGTCCGAGACAATGGTTATAGCACCCGGAAATCGCGTCGAAATAGCGCCTGCCCTGTTTATCATACAGATATACGCCTTCGCCACGCTGGATAACGGGTCGCTGATCCTGTCCGGTAAGGGCGGTGTACGGCGGCCAGTATGAATCAGAGGTTGCATTCATATTTTGTTCCTTCCAGCCTGGTTCTGATCTCGTCAGGGTTACTGATGACGGAGTTAATCGGTTGCGTCTCTTTTTTTCCTGTGCCGGCACAAAGCCTTAAATCAGCAACGCCAAGAAATGAGAGCAGGCGACTGGCAGCACTGTCTGGAGATGAAATGACATCTTCGTAATCAACAGTGAGAATATCGTGATGTTGAAACGCCTGATAAAACCTGATCTGGTTTTCCCTGTTTTTATCAATAAAATCGGTTAACTCATCGACGGAAACCTCTATTTTTTCTCTGTCCTTTGGTCGGTTATCATCCCGGCCCACGTACCAGATGCGATCGCGCAGGCTTTTTTTCAGGGAGACAAATTGCTGTAAACGACTTCTTCTTTCCAGGAGGATAAGCTTCAGATTCGGAATAGCCTGTAATGCAGGCCAGATCGGCGTGTTGTCCCAATCAGTGTCCAGGTCGCGAAATAACACAAAGCCGACGGCTTCAACATATTCGAAATAGTGTCTGAACAGGTGGCGATCCAGGATGGTCTTTACAGAGATGTCTTTAACATTATAAGGCAGCAGGTGTTGACCAAACCGGTTGAATGCTTCGCCATGCATTTCAATATTTGGATGAGAGCCAAGCAGGGTGCGCAGAAAGTGGGTGCCCGCTCTCGGCGTCGAGACAATCGCAAATTTCTGATAGCGGGTTTGTGCCGACAGAATGTCTGCACTCAGACTACCACCAACCCATTTGTATTTTTCGGCAAGGGATATTTTCTCGCAAAATAGCCTGTAGCAGGAAGGCGCTTCATGCTGAAGATCTTTTAGCCGATCCTGAACTTCATCACCACGTATTCCCTGTTTGCTCCAGTTCACGCCGCCCAGTCGGAATTCATCAACGAATGCCACCAACATCGACAGTGTATCCTTGCCGATCGCGTTGGTGGCTAAATCACCCTGTATTTGTCGCTGAAGTTGATCCGCTGGGCACTTTAACCAACGATCCCAACATGCCGCCAAAGCGGTTTCACTGATTGAACAATTATTCATTCGCTCTCCTTAATTACGCGACCAACACAGGCGCGTGGGTAAACAAACCACGTAGCAGCGTTCTGGGATTCTCAGGATCATCAACATAGGACTGACGTCCATGTGAGATTTTATCGTTGCGAAAAATCAAAGCCTGCCCTTTGTTGAGTGGAAATTCGAGATAATAGCGGCTGTTTTCAGAAGCCAGTCGTGAAAGATATTCCACGGCTTCTACAACCCGGGGATTAATCCTGCGTGAATAATCCCAGTCCGCAGTGGGATCCAGCGTAAATCCACCAATAAACCCACCGTTTTTATCGGGACGAAATACCGGGCCAATATGAGAATATTGTTTGCCAGAATGCGTGACGGTTGAACGGCGCCGGAAAATGTTTTCTTCAAGCAGGATCTCCGCCAAGTCAGGGTGCTTAGTCTGGAGCTGCTGAAATGCGGATGTGCTGTCAAACAAAATGGTTCTACCGCCCTGGCTTGCGTGCTGTTTACAAAGAAGAACCGATGTTTTAATACTTCCTATTGGAATATAAGAACCATCGGTATGAAGAGACAGAGGTGAGGTGCTGTTAAAAACCGCATGTATGCCGTTTAAAAGCCCACCAATCTGATTAATCCCGGAATGCTGCACTCCCTCCTTGTGTTCCAGACGATTAAAATCTGACTGGTAAATATGCCCTAATGAATACAGTGATGATATTTTGTAGAAATCGGATTCGTCATAATTCCATTCGCTGGTAACGATTGCAAATTGATGTTTTTCAAGGTGATAAATTACTGATTTTTTATTTTCACAATCAATAATTTGTGGGGACCATCCGTCAAAGCAACTTTTCATCGCTGTTATTCCTTTCATTAGCGTGACCGGATGGATCGGTAAAAAAGCATCGTCACACTTTACATAATATGCGTTTTATTCATTGTCAAAGAATACCCACAATGCGTCTGGTGAGTAGTATAAAACTAAAGGAAATAGTGATTAGCAGAGCAATAAATGGAAATTATATGGCGCTCATTCCTCCGTCAATAGCAAGAATCTGGCCTGTGATGTATTTGCTGGCATCGGAGGAAAAAAGGAGCGCGGCACCTTTTAAATCGTCATTATCACCGATACGCTTCAGGGGGGATTTTTGCGATAAAAAATCCACACCATGCCGGTTCAACAAATTACGCGTCATTGCGGAAGCAAAAAAACCGGGGGCAAGGGCATTGACGGTGATATTAAATTCTCCCCACTCACCGGCTAAAGCCCGGGTAAAATTTACCACAGCGCCTTTACTGGTGCTGTAGGCGATGCCTTCCAGCCAGCCTGGCAGATTACCTTGTAAACCAGCCACAGAAGCGACATTGATAATTTTGCCATAGTTACGGGGGATCATGGTGCGCTTACCGATTATTTGCGTGAGTAAAAACAGGCTACGAATATTCAAATCCATTACATGATCCCAGTCTTCAATGGCGTGATCTTCAGCAGGTGCACCAAGCGCAATACCGGCATTGTTAACGAGAATATCTATTTTCCCCGTTTTGGCTATGGCCTCATTTGCAAGATATTCCACGTCGCGATCTTGCATATTGTCAGCGGAAATCCAGTCAGCACTAATTCCCAACGAAGAAAGGTGTGACTGTGCTGTTTGTAATTCATCGTGGTGGCGTGCGGAAATAATAACATGAGCACCTTGTGCACCAAGCGCTTCGGAAATTTGTAGCCCCAGCCCACGCGATCCCCCGGTAATGAGCGCTGTTTTACCTGACAGGTCAAAGAAGTGTGGTGTATTCATATCTATCCTTTTATATCGTGTTTTATAAACAGGAATTTATTGTGGATAATTTGATGTGAAACATAAACATTATTACTAAAACAGGTCAAGTTAAAGAAGATTTTTTTTCTCATAATTCTAGCAGGAAAGGTACTCAAGTCATGCTTTGAAAAGTTAATCTGCCTGCCTGATTTACAGGTTATTCAAACCATAACGACCCGCAGTGACATTAAAAAACATAAAGTATTTCTCGCTAGGAATTTTCTGAATTTTAAATTTTTGCTTACGTTACAGTTTGGGGTTAACCAGGAAAATAAATATTGACAAGACAGATGATCTGAACATTTTTCCAGTAAAAATATGATTTATAAATCTTTATAAGGTAATCCAGAATGACAGTGACATGATTTTTTTGATGCAGCAGGGTTAAGTACAATTATGTGCCTGAATACCGTTTTGATTGTACTGTTAAAGCAAAATTTTTCAGGAGAGGGCTGAAAAAACCGTTAAAATTATCTCTTCCTTGTGCAGCGCGATCATATAGTGGCGAGACAACCGTGAAAGGTACTCCGGGAAAATAACCTCGATTTTTCGGCACATGCCGCAATAATTTTTCTCTCTTTTTCTTATTACCATGATTCTCTGTAAACCACCATACAAAACTGTCGTTATGCATTTGAGCTTCTTTATTAAATATCACATGCTAAAAGCCATGCAAAAGATAAACGGATTTACCTTAATGGAACTGCTGGTCGTCATGGTCATTGCCAGCACACTTACCCTGACGGCCATTGATGGTTGGCAGCAGTGGCAGCATCGTCAGAGGCTGAATACCAGTGCCAGACAGCTTCAGCATTTCCTGCTGCGACTGCGTAATGAAGCAAACTGGCACAATCAGCGGGCACTCCTGTGGCAACAGCATGGTGAAGTGTGGTGCGTGGGAAGCGGGCCTTTTCCCTCTGCGTGTTCGGTGCAACGACGGGTGTTTGTTGCGCCGTGGCCGGAAGTCAGGCTGATAAGGCTGACGGAAGGAATGGGATTTTATGGCCGTCGCAATGTAGCGAAACCGGGAAGGATCGTCATTGCCAGTGAGGCAGGAGAGCGTCATATCATCGTCTCGTCACGTGCCAGAGTACGTATATGCGAGGCATCGTGCCTGTGAAAGCGACAGGGTTCAGTCTGCTGGAGATGCTGATCGCGCTGGCAATTAGCAGCCTGTTGCTCACCGGTGCCGCCAGATTTTTGCCGCAATTGCAGAAAGCAAATCTGCGTACGTTGATGATGTTACAACTGAATGAGGAGCTGTACCTGATGATGGCAACGCTGGAAAAAGCGGTGCGCCGGGCGGGCTATTGTCGGGGAGCATGTGAAGGGCCAGGGCTGATTATGACGCAGCATCCCCAGACCTGTCTGCTGGTGCGCTGGGATGAAAACAGTAATGGCACGTGGGAAGGCGTGGAAAACCAGGACAGCGACTATTACGGCTATCGCCTGCGGGACGGCAACCTGGAAGCCCAGCGCGGCGTGGCGAGTTGCAGCGCTGGCGGTTGGGAAAAACTCAACGATCCTGCGACGATGACGGTCACGGCGTTTCAGGTAACGCGTACAGGTGCAAAAATTCGTCTGAAACTAAGCGGTATCGCTCTGGCCTTCCCTCAGTCACCGGTCACGCTTGAGAGCTGGCTGACAGCGAAAAATTTATGATCCACAGGCAACAGGGAAATGGGGCAATGATTATGGTCATTACCGTGCTTTTGATGTCAGCCGCATTGCTGAACGCCACCCGGCGGCAAATGGAAGATGCGCTGAGTCTGCTGGTTGGTGAACAGGCTTATTATCAACAGTCCAGCCAGGCAATATCAGCGTTGAACTGGGGGGAACAGCAGCCGTGGTCTGAACAAACGGGCTGGCAGTGTAAAACCCTGAATGCAACAGGCTGGCGTGCCTGCCTGTTGCAACGCAGGCAGTCTCCGTCTTTGCTCCGTGCAGACAGTGGTAACGGCACCATCGCATTCTGGCAATGGATGACACGAAGCACCGCTGGCTATCTGAAAAAGGTGCCCCATGGCTGGCTGGATTTTTGTCCACTTACCGACGAAAAGTTGTGTCAGCCGGATGAATAGCCAACGTGGTTTCAGCCTGCCAGAAACGCTGGTGGCACTGCTACTGTTTACGCTCAGCTTTACGGCATTACTGAATTATCAGCTGATGCTGGCTCAAGGCGCTCAGCAGCAGATACAGCAAAGAGAAGCCTGGCGGCAAGCCTGGTTGCGATTTGAAGGTTATCAGGCACCGGACTGGCGGACGTCACTGGAAAAGGAAAACGTGCAGGGGTGTCTTATGTGGACCGCCAGTGCTATCAGCAGTGGCGGCAGGCGAGCGGTGCTGTCGCAATTACATTGCGATGGGGCAGAGAAATAATCTGCCTGAGTCTGACTCTGTGGAGGGTGTTGTGATCGCTTAAACCTGAGGGGGTTATATATGTATTTATCTGATATAAAACCTTTTTTATCCGATGATAAACCAACCGCTGTGATTAATCACCGCGATGGTTGCGGTTAGTCAGACCGCGCATATCGTGGTAAGCGGCCTTGTCGGACGATAGTTTTTAAACGATGCCGATAAAATGCAAAACCGACGATCTGAATCTTCAGCGAGGATTGCTGGAATATCAACCTCAGCAACCAAAGGCAATGCCGTTACATTTGCAATGAATGCCGGACGGGGTAGAGTGTCCGCCCGGAGTCCGTCCCCAGTGATACAGGAGCAAAGATGTTTACCGTTTACCACTCAAATCAGCTGGACTTGCTGAAATCGCTGGCGGCCTGGCAGATAGAGCATCAGCCACTGCGTGATCCGTTCCAGCCGGAAGTGGTACTGGTGCAAAGTCCGGGGATGGCGCAGTGGCTGCAAATTGCGCTGGCAGAGCAATTTGGTGTCGCTGCCAATATTACCTTCCCGCTCCCCGCCTCCTTTATCTGGGATATGTTTGTGCGTGTTCTGCCTGATATTCCCGGCGAAAGCGCGTTTAATAAGCCTGCCATGAGCTGGAAACTGATGGCGATCCTGCCCCAGATGCTGGGGCAGGATGAATTTGCCATGCTACGACACTATCTGGCGGATGATAAAGACCAGCGCAAGCTGTTCCAGCTGGCTTCCCGCGTGGCCGATCTGTTCGATCAGTATCTGGTGTATCGTCCTGAGTGGCTCAACAGCTGGGAAAACGGACAGACGCTGGCGGAATTGGGAGAAGCACAGCAGTGGCAGGCTCCTTTGTGGGCGGCGCTGGTGGCGTACACGCATCAACTTGGCCAGCCGGAATGGCATCGTGCCAATCTCTATTCGCGTTTTATTGCCGCGCTGGAAAACAGCCAGCGCCGGCCTGCTAACCTGCCGGATCGCGTTTTTATCTGCGGGATTTCGGCACTGCCACCAATCTATATGCAGGCGTTACAGGCGTTGGGTAAGCATATTGATATTCACCTGTTGTTCACCAATCCGTGCCGTCATTATTGGGGAGACATCCAGGATTATGCTTTTCTGGCGAAGCTGCAAAGCCGCCGACGCCAGCATTACAGCACGCAGGGTGAAAGTACGCTGTTTCGCCAGACGGATGCATCAACGCTGTTTAATGAGTCCGGTGAGCAACAGCTGAGCAACCCGCTGCTGGCCTCCTGGGGCAAACTGGGACGCGATAATCTGTACCTGCTGGCACAGATGGAGTGCCGGGAGATCGATGCTTTTGTTGATATTGAACCGCAGAATCTGTTGAAAACCCTGCAACGCGATCTGTTGGAGATGGAGGATCATGCGGCGATGGGGCTGAAGCCGGATGAGTGGGAAACCAGCCGTAATAAACGGTTGTTGGATCCCGCCGACCGTTCCGTCAGCATTCATCTGTGCCACAGTCCACAGCGCGAAGTGGAAGTCCTCCAGGATGCTCTGCTGGAAATGATGGCGAACGATCCTGCACTTTCGCCACGCGAGATCATCGTAATGGTGGCGGATATCGACACCTGGGCCCCGTTTATTCAGGCGGTGTTTGGTAATGCTCCCCCGGAACGCTATCTGCCTTTCGCCATTTCTGACCGGCGTGCCAGCCACGCCCATCCTGCGTTGCAGGCTTTTATCTCCCTGCTGAATCTGCCAGACAGCCGTTTTACCTCAGAAGAGGTACTGGCACTGCTGGAAGTTCCCGCCGTTGCTGGCCGTTTCAATATTGATGAAGAGGGGCTGCGACGGCTGCGACAATGGGTGGAGGAAGCTGGTATTCGTTGGGGGTTGGACGATGACACGGTAAGGGAGATGGATCTGCCCGCCACCGGGCAACACACCTGGCAGTTTGGTCTGTCGCGAATGCTGCTGGGTTATGCAATGAACAGCCAGGCGGGCGTGTGGCAGGGCATTTTGCCCTATGACGAATCAAGCGGGTTGATTGCCGCGTTGGCGGGTGATCTGGCGGCGTTGCTGATGCGGCTGCGGCACTGGCGTCGGCGACTTACGGAGCCGCGCTCGTTGGAGAGCTGGTTACCGCTGTGCCGTGAGTTACTCGATGATTTTTTTGTGCGTGATGTGGAGACCGAATCGGCGCTGGCGCTGATTGAAGAACAGTGGCAGCAGGTCATCAGCTATGGTGTCCAGGCACAGTATCAACAGGCGATCCCGCTGTCACTGCTGCGTGATGAGCTGACGTCACGTCTGGATCAGCAACGCATCAGCCAGCGCTTTCTTGCTGGGCCCGTGAACTTCTGTACGCTGATGCCGATGCGTTCGATTCCTTTCAGGGTGGTTTGCCTGCTGGGGATGAACGACGGCGTATATCCGCGCACGCTGCCGCCGTTGGGATTTGACCTGATGAGCCAGCAGCCGAGAAAAGGTGACCGCAGCCGCCGTGATGACGACCGTTATCTGTTTCTGGAAGCGCTGAATTCAGCACAGCAGCAGCTGTATATCAGTTACATCGGTCGCAGCATTCAGGATAATTCAGAACGGTTTCCCTCTGTGCTGGTCAGTGAGCTGATCGGCTACATCAGTCAGAGCTTCTGCTTGCCGGAACACCAGGACCTTGATGTGGACGCCAGCGCGGCAGCACTGGAGCAGCATCTCCAGCACCTGCACAGCAGAATGCCGTTTGCCGCAGAAAATTTTACCCCACAGGGGGAATATCAAAGCTTCGCGTCAGAATGGTTGCCTGCAGCAAACGGAAGTGGTGTTGCACATCCCGCGTTTATGCAGCCGCTTCCGGCTCTGGAAATCAACGAGCTGAATTTCGGGCAGCTGGTGCAATTCTGGCGTCACCCGGTGCGGGCTTTTTTCAGCCAGCGCTTAGGGGTAAGTTTCCTGATGTCGCCTTCTGAACTACCGGAGACCGAACCTTTCACGCTGGATAACCTGAGTCGCTATCAGATCAACAGCCAGCTGCTGAATTCGCTTATTGATGCACAGCCTGCCGGAGCGCTTTATGAAAGGCAACGGGCCGCAGGAACCCTACCTACAGGCGTCTTCGGTGAGCTGTTCTGGCAGACGCAGCTGGCGGAGATGGAAGCCCTGGCCGGGCAGGTGAGGGAGCTACGTAAAGCCTCTGACAGTATTGAAATCAATCTTCAGACGGATGGTTTGCAACTTAGTGGCTGGCTCCCTGCCGTGCAGGAGGATGGGCTGCTGCGCTGGCGGCCGGGGCAACTGAACTTTACTGACGGACTGACGCTGTGGCTGGAACATCTGGTTTATTGTCTGTCTGGCGGAACGGGCCACAGCAGGATGCTGGGGCGTAAAGACAGCCGGTGGTGCTTTCCTCCTGTGTCGGCAGAGCTGGCCAGTGACTGGCTGGAACGCTATGTCGCAGGCTATCGCAAGGGAATGTGTACACCGCTGTTGTTACTGCCCCGTTCAGGCGGTGCCTGGCTGGAGACCTGTTTTGATAAAAAAACGCAGACGCTTTCCGAAGATGACAGTACCCTGGCGAAAGCGCGTATTAAGTTGTTACAGGCCTGGCAGGGAAATATCCAGATGGAGGGAGAGGGGAGCGATCCCTGCCTGGCCAGGCTTTTCCGTACCCTGAATGAACCTGCGATTGAAGCAATAACTGACAACGCCAGGACCTGGCTGTTGCCGCTGTTACAGATCAATGACATTAAGTCGGACATCCTGTAGTGTCACTTTATAACTAATTTATTGTGTTTCCGTTCATTTTTCCTCCACGGCTGAAAAATGAATTCTCCAGGGTAAACATCAGTCGCCCGCGGTTTGCGGGCCTGACAAAAAATGAGATTGTCGAGGAGTCTGAATGCGTCGTTTTGCAGTCTGGTTTACCACTCTGTTCCTTTTTGCCACATTCTGGAGTCCTCTGATTCAGGCCCAGCCGGGTTGGCAACCGATCCCTGACACTGTCCGTAAAAGTAAGCAGGATCCGCGTGAGTATCAGGCCATTCGGCTCGACAATGGTATGACGGTACTGCTGGTTTCAGATCCCCTCGCCACCAGGTCACTTTCTGCACTGGCCATTCCGGTTGGATCGCTGGAAAACCCGCGTAATCAGCAGGGGCTGGCACACTATCTGGAACATATGCTGTTGATGGGGTCCAAACGCTACCCGGAACCGGATAACCTCGCGGAATTCCTGAAAAAGCACGGCGGCAGTCATAATGCCAGTACCGCGTCTTATCGCACGGCATTCTATCTTGAAGTGGAAAATGACGCGCTGGAACCTGCCGTTGATCGGCTTGCGGATGCCATCGCAGAACCTCTGCTGGACCCGGTAAATGCCGATCGGGAGCGCCATGCTGTAAATGCCGAGCTGACAATGGCACGCTCCCGTGACGGCTTACGTATGGGGCAGGTTGGTGCAGAAACGCTCAACCCGCAGCATCCCGGCTCATTGTTCTCCGGTGGGAATCTGGAAACGCTGAAGGATAAACCAGACAGTAATCTGCACGACGCGCTGAAGGCGTTCTATCACCGCTACTACTCAGCCAACCTGATGAAAGCAGTTATTTACAGCAATAAGCCGCTGGAAGAGCTGCAAAGGGTTGCCGTCAGTACCTTTGGTCGTGTGGAAAACCGCAACGCCACCGTGCCTGAAATCACCGTCCCGGCAGTCACCAGCAAACAAACAGGCATCATCATTCATTACGTGCCGGCACAGCCGCGTAAGCAGCTGAGAATTGAATTCCGTATTGGAAACAACAGCGCTCAGTTCCGCAGCAAAACCGATACGCTGATTGCTTATCTGATTGGTAACCGCAGCAAAAATACCCTGTCAGACTGGCTGCAAAGCAACGGACTGGCGGATTCCATTAATGCCGGTGCCGATCCGATGGTTGATCGTAATGGTGGGATCTTCTCCATTTCAGTCTCGCTGACTGAAAAAGGGCTGGCCGATCGTGATACGGTTATCGCGGCGATATTCAGCTATCTGAACATGTTACGTTCCGGGGGAATCGATAAGCGCTATTTTGACGAAATGGCACACGTACTGGATCTGGATTTTCGTTATCCGTCGATCACCCGTGATATGGATTACATTCAATGGCTGGTGGACACTATGCTACGTGTGCCGGTGGCTAATACGCTGGATGCCGGTTACGTTGCGGACAGGTTCGATCCTCAGGCAATAAGGTCGAGACTTGACGCAATGACCCCGCAAAATGCAAGGATTTGGTTTATCAGCCCCCATGAGCCGCATAACAAAATGGCTTATTTCGTCAATGCGCCGTATCAGGTTGATACCGTTACTCCGCAGCGCTTTGCCGACTGGCAGGCGGCCAGCGAGAAAATCTCGCTTTCTTTGCCGGTGCTGAATCCGTGGATCCCGGATGACTTCACATTGGTTGCCCCACAGCGCAAATACGATCACCCCGAAGAGCTGGTTAACCAACCTGGCCTGCGGGTGTTTTATATGCCGAGCCAGTTTTATGCTGATGATCCGAAAGCCAATATTACCCTTTACCTGCGCAATAAAGAGGCGATGAGTACGGCAAAGCATCAGGTGCTGTTCAGCCTTAATGATTATCTTGCCGGGCTGGCGCTGGATGAGTTGAGCTCGCAGGCATCGGTTGGCGGGATCGGCTTTTCCACCAGTCAGAACGACGGCGCTTCTTTTAACGTTAGCGGTTATACCCAACATCTGTCTGAGCTGATGAAGGCGCTACTGAAAGGCTATGCCAGCTATGTGCCCACTCAGCAGCAGTTGGATCAGGCCAAATCCTGGTATCTGGATCAGCTGGATTCGGCGGAAAAGGGCAAAGCATTTGAACTGGCGATCCAGCCGGCACAGGTCCTGCCGCAGCTGCCTTACACGCAACGCGCCGAGCGCCGTCGGCTGGTGAGCGGCATCACCCTGCAGGAGCTGAATGCTTACCGCCAGATGCTGTTGCAAAAATCCACCCCGGAACTGATGGTGGTGGGCAACATGACTAAAGAGAGCAGCAAAGCGCTGGCCAGTGATATTAAAACGCAGTTGAACTGCCAGGGGGAAAGCTGGTGGCGCAGCGATTACCTTGATGTTGATAAGAAAACCTTTGCCAATTTACAAAAGGTGGGAAGCAGCACCGACTCAGCGTTGGCCGCGCTTTATGTGCCTTTGGGCTATGACGAATATACCGGTATCGCCAGTAGCGCGATGCTCAGCCAGATCGTACAGCCGTGGTTCTATAATCAACTGCGTACGCAGGAACAGCTGGGCTACGCGGTGTTCGCTTTTCAGATGTCGGTTGGTCGTCAGTGGGGACTGGCTTTCCTGCTGCAAAGCAATGTAAAACAACCTGCTTATCTGTTACGCCGTTTTGAGACCTTCTATCCCGCGGCTGAAAAGCGCCTGCGTGCCATAAGCAAAGAGGATTTTGCTCAGTATCAGGCAGCGATGATCAACGAGCTGAAACAGCGTCCGCAAACGTTGGATGAAGAGGCCGGACGTTTCGGCAAAGACTTCGGCCGGGAGAATTACCGCTTTGATACGCGTGCCAAAGTGATTGCACAGATTGAGGCGCTGACACCTGAGAAACTGGCAACGTTCTTCCATGACGCGGTGATTGCGCCAAAAGGGCTGGTGCTGCTGTCGCAGATCTCCGGTAGCCAGCATGACAAAGCAGAATATGCTGAGCCGAAAGGGTTTACCACCTGGCAGGATGTGTCCAGCCTGCAGCAGTCTTTCCCGGTGAAAAGCGATAAACCATGACGCAATCGGCCAGCCGTCTTGACCCTCTGACGCTTCCGCTACGTGGCGAAAGGCTTATTGAAGCGTCGGCAGGAACAGGAAAGACCTTTACTATCGGTCTGCTCTATCTGCGGCTGCTACTGGGTTTAGGCGGCGAGGCGGCATTTCCCCGACCGCTGACGGTGGAGGAGATCCTGGTGGTGACCTTCACCGAGGCGGCCACGGCAGAATTGCGTGGCCGCATTCGCCAGAATATTCATCAGTTACGTATAGCCTGTGTGCGTGGTCATACCACCGACAGTATGCTGGCCAGGGTGATGCAGGATATTGACGATTTACCCCGCGCGGCGGCACAGCTGCTGGCGGCGGAAAGGCAGATGGATGATGCGGGGATCTTTACCATACACGGTTTCTGCCAGCGTATGCTCAACCACAACGCCTTTGAATCAGGGATCCTGTTTGAACAGCAGTTGATTGAAGATGAGTTTCCGCTACGGCAGCTGGCGGCAGCGGATTTCTGGCGACGCTATTGCTATCCGTTGCCGTTGGCGGTTGCCAGAGTGATGGTGCAGATGTGGTCCGGGCCGGAACAGCTGTTGACCACGCTCTCTCCCTGGCTCAATGGTGAAGCGCCAGCGCTGAAATATCCCCCTGATTTACAGGAAAGCTTTATCCAGCGGCATGAAAAAATTATTGCCCGTATTGACCAGATGAAAGCCCGCTGGCTGGCGGCGGAGGATCTGCACTTTTTGCTCACACAGTCAGGCGTGGACAAGCGCAGTTATAGCAGTAAGCACTTACCTGTATGGCTGGAAAAACTGACCCACTGGGCGCAAAGCGACACGGAAGATTACCGCGTTCCGCAGGAGCTTGAGCGCTTTGGCCAGCGCATGCTGCTGGAGAAGACCAAAAAAGGGGAGCCACCACGGCACACTTTATTTGAGCAGATCGATGATTTTCTGGCTGAACCGTTGTCGCTGCGGGATCTGGTTATTGCCAGGGCGCTGAGTGAAATTCGTCTTGCCACGCAGAAAGAGAAGCAGCGCTCGGCGCGGCTGGGCTTCGACGATTTGTTGGGCAGGCTGGACAGCGCCTTGCAACAACCCGGCGGAGACATGCTGGCCGGTACCATTCGCCATCGTTATCCGGTGGCACTGATTGATGAGTTTCAGGATACCGATCCGCAGCAGTACCGTATCTTTCGCACGCTGTATGCCCGGCAGCCTGATCATGCGTTGCTGCTAATTGGTGATCCAAAGCAGGCAATTTATGCCTTTCGCGGTGCTGATATTTTCACCTACATACGGGCGCGTAATGAAGTTAGCGCTCACTACACGCTGGAGACCAACTGGCGTTCTTCTCCGGCGATGGTTGGCAGTGTCAATCAGCTGTTTAACCGCCAGCCATGTCCTTTTCTGTTCAGCGAAATTCCGTTTATTGCCGCCCAGCCGGCGGCGTCCAATGCAGCATTACGTTTTATGCTACAGGGAAAAGAGCAGCCCGCTCTGCACTTCTGGTTACAGCCTGGCGATGGCGTGGGGGTAAGCGATTACCAACAGTTTATGGCGCGGCAGTGTGCGGCGAATATCAGCGAATGGCTTACCGCCGGGCAAAAAGGCGAAGCGCTGACAGGCCGTGGCGACCATCTTCGCCCTGTGCAGGCTTCTGACATCACCATTCTGGTTCGTAGCCGTAAAGAGGCCTCGTTGATGCGTGAGGCGCTGAACAACCTGCGTATCCCTTCGGTTTATCTCTCTAATCGTGACAGTGTGTTCTCCACGCCGGAAGCCCGCGAAATGCTGTGGCTGTTGCAGGGAGTGCTGGCTCCCGACCAGGAAAGCATTTTACGTAATGCGCTGGCGACCAGCATTTTTGGTCTGGATGCGCTGGCGTTGGAAATTCTCAGCCAGGATGAGCGGCAATGGGATGCCCTGGTGGATGAATTTGACGGTTATCGCCAGCGCTGGCTGAAACGCGGCGTGCTGCCGATGCTACGTGAGGTGATGGTCCGACGGCAGATAGCCGAAAATCTGCTGGCGTCTGAGAATGGTGAACGCCGCCTGACGGATTTGCTGCATCTGGGAGAACTGCTACAGGAAGCCTCAGCGGCGCTGGACAGTGAACATGCGCTGGTGCGCTGGCTGGCACAGCAAGTGGCACAGCCAGACGGTAAGGTTGCCAGCCAGCAGCTTCGTCTGGAGAGCGACCGCCATCTGGTGCAGATTGTGACCATCCACAAATCCAAGGGGTTGCAGTACCCACTGGTCTGGCTGCCGTTTGTTGCCAGCTTCCGCGAGGCGGGCCAGGGCATTTATCATGATCGGCACAGTTTTCAGGCGCTACTTGATTTGCATGATGATGCAGAAAGCCTCGAAATGGCAGAGCAGGAGCGGCTGGCGGAAGATTTGCGCCTGCTGTACGTCGCGTTGACCCGTGCGGTATGGCACTGTAGCGTCGGCATTGCACCGCTGGTGAAGGGAAACAGGAAGAAAGAGGGCATCAGCGATCTGCATCGCAGCGCACTGGGTTATCTTGTACAGCAGGGAGAACCGGCTGATGCTGCCGGATTGCGAGAAACGTTACTGTCGCTGAGCAATGATGCACTGGCGGTCACTGTCGCCACCCAGCCGGGTGGCCAGATATGGCAATCGGCCCAGCCGCAATTGCCCATCCTCAGTAGTCGGCAGATAACCCGTAACCTGCATGACGAATGGCGGGTGACCAGCTACTCAGGGTTACAGCAACAGGGCCACGTATCCACCGTTGAGCTGTTGCCGCGTCTTGATCTGGATGCAGCCGGCGAGGCGCAGGGCCAGTATGATCAACAGCTGACGCCACATAATTTTCCACGGGGAGCGACACCAGGAACATTTCTTCATGCCCTGTTTGAACATATCGACTTCACCCAGCCGGTTGATCGGCAGTGGCTGAGCGAGCAGCTGCTCTCCGGGGGATATGATATCGCCTGGCTGCCGGCGATGGTTGACTGGGTTGAACAGGTGGTGCGGACGCCACTGAATGACAGCGGCGTCAGCCTGCATCAACTGTCGCCAGCCTGCTGTCAGGTTGAACTGCAATTTTTTCTTCCCATTCAGTGCCAGCTCAGTGCTGAGCGACTTGATCTTCTCAGTCGGCATTATGATCCGCTGTCCGCCGGATGTCCGCCGCTTAACTTCCGGCAGGTACAGGGTATGCTGAAGGGCTTTATCGATCTGGTTTTCTGCTGGCAGGGGAAGTATTACCTGCTGGACTATAAATCAAACTGGCTGGGAGCCTCGGCCGCAGATTATACCCCTGAGGCAATGGCACGGGCGATGCGCGCCCATCGTTACGATTTGCAGTACCAGCTCTATACGCTGGCGCTGCATCGTTATTTACGCCACCGGCTGTCGGACTACGATTATCAGCAGCACTTTGGTGGGGTGATCTACCTTTTTTTGCGCGGTGTGGAAGGGAAAAACAGTGAAAATGGTGTCTGGTACACCCGGCCTGATGTTGGCTTTATTGCCTCTCTGGACGCGTTGTTTCGCGGCAGAAAAGAGGACAAGCTGTGAACCGGATGGCTGAACTGCTGGCGGTGGCCTGCGATCGCCAGCTGTTACGGGCGCTGGATGTGCAGTTTGCCCGGCTGATTGCGTCTGACGATCGGCCCGCACTGATGCTGGTTGCCGCTTTCGTCAGTGCCGGGGCGGGCGAAGGCCATGTCTGCCTGCCGCTGGCGCAGTTCACAGAACAACATCTGTTTGGTGGCCGCCATCCTGAACTTGCGCAGCAGCTCTGGTTCGAGGCAGGTGAGCCTGACTGGCAAACCCTGTTGCCAGAGGAAGAGGCCGTGGGTGATGGTGACGCCGCCACACCGCTGGTACTTTGGCAGCAACGGCTTTATCTGCATCGTATGTGGCAATCAGAAAGGCAAGTGGCACGCTTTTTTGCCAACGATACTCCGGTTGCGGTTCAACATCCTGAACAACTCCGGGCGATCCTCGATTGTTACTTTGGACAGCAGCCAGATAACTGGCAGAAAATCGCCGCGGCGGTGGCCATCACCCGACAGATTTCGGTGATTTCAGGTGGACCAGGTACCGGTAAAACCACCACGGTGGCAAAACTACTGGCCTCACTACTGGCACTTTCCGGCTCAGCGCTACGTATTCGTCTTGCCGCACCAACCGGCAAAGCGGCTGCCCGGCTGACCGAGTCGCTGGCTAAGGCACTCCAGGCGCTTACGGTCAGTGAGGCGATAAAGCAGCAGTTTCCGTCCGAAGCTACCACACTGCACCGCCTGCTTGGCGCACTGCCTGGCAGTCAGCGAATGCGTTACCACGCCGGAAATCCGTTGCATCTTGATTTGCTGGTGGTTGATGAAGCATCAATGGTGGATTTACCGATGATGGCGAGCCTGATTTCCGCGCTGCCGGCTCAGGCAAGGGTGATTTTTCTTGGCGATCGCGATCAGTTGGCGTCGGTGGAGGCAGGTGCCGTTCTGGGCGATATTTGCCGTTGCGCGGAGGCGGGGTACAGCAGCGTAAGGGCGCGGGAGCTGGCCCTGCTGACCGGCTGTGAGATTGTGGGTAACGACGAGGTGCAGGCTGCCAGCGTGCGTGACAGTATCTGTCTGCTGCGTAAAAGCTATCGTTTTGATGCCTCATCCGGCATCGGGCAGATGGCCATGGCGGTGAATGCCGGAGATACCCAAAAGGTGGACAGACTCTTTACCGCCGGTTTTGTGGATATTGAGCGGTTTTCACTGCAAACCAGTGAGGAGTATCAGCATTTGCTCAATGCGTGTCTGGCGGGGTATCAGGATTATCTGCTGCTGTTACAACAGGGGGCTGCGCCAGGCGAGGTCATTAATGCATTTGGGCGTTTTCGGCTGCTGTGCGCCCTGCGTGAAGGGCCCTTTGGCGTCACGGGACTGAATGAACGTATCGAAGCCTTACTGTCGCAGCAGCGGTTGATCCGGCGTGCGGCTGGTATCAGCGGAAAGTGGTATGTGGGCCGGCCGGTGATGATCTCCCGAAATGACAGTGCTCTGGGGCTGTTTAATGGCGATATCGGTATTGCCATGAACGATGATGAAGGAAAGCTGAAGGCCTTCTTTCCACTGCCAGATGGCACGATCAAAGCAGTACAGCCAGGCCGCTTACCCTCACATGAGACGGCTTTCGCCATGACCGTGCATAAATCGCAGGGATCGGAGTTTGACCATACGCTGCTGGTATTACCGGACCCGTTTACGCCGGTACTGACGCGTGAACTGGTTTATACTGCTATCACCCGTGCCCGCACAAGGCTGACGTTGTTCGCCAGGCAAACGGTATTCAATCAGGCGGTGAAAATACGCACCCAGCGTCGTAGTGGTCTGATGGTGAGCACTGGCGAATCATCAAGCCCGGTCAGAAAAACGTGAATATTGCCAGACTCAGCGGGATTTCAGCCGCGACCACGCAGATGTTATTGCGGTTTAGCAGGATTGCGTTGCGACTGGCGTTGATGCATCCCGCCATGCTTTTTTCTCTGAGCCCTGCTGATAACGCATCGCCGTACAACATTCATCCACCCGGTGATGAGCCAGAAACCCAGTTAACATGTTGATTTCACACCGGATGGACAGATAAATATTGTGCTGCGGAATGATATGACGGTCCCATTCCGCATTGATTACCGCGTCGCCTCAGGTGAGGCGTGCATGACGCAGGTCGATCATCAGCACTTTGGAACGACGCTGGTAGTTGTACATCTGCTTTTTGCTCTCAGGTAAAAGCTCAATATCAACCGGCATGAAGCCCCGCTCCTGGAACCAGTGAATGCTGCGAGTGGTCAGTACAAACAGCTTTTTCAGTCCCATCTGACGGGCCTGAAGCGCTACCCGTTCCAGCAGAGCTTCCCCGCGGGAGGAACTGCGATAGTCGGGGTGTACCGCGACACAGGCCATTTCGCCAATTTGCTCTTCCGGGAATGGGTAGAGCGCGGCACAGCCTATGGTCAGGTTGTCGCGCTGAATAATTGTGAACTTGTCGATTTCCATCTCCAGCTGTTCACGGGAGCGGCGCACCAGGATCCCTTGTTGCTCCAGCGGACGGATCAGTTCCAGAATGCCGCCGATATCATTGATGGTGGCGCGTCGGATCTGCTCTGCACTCTCCATCACAATCTGAGTACCAATACCGTCGCGAGAAAACAGCTCCTGTAACAGTGCGCCATCTTCCTGATAGCTAATCAGATGGCTGCGACGAACGCCGCTGCGACAGGCTTTCACCGCACCACGCAGAAAGCGAACGGTGCCGGAGAGATAATCATCATTCTGCTCCAGCGCTTCTATGCGTTGCTGTGCCTCGTTAGGAAACAGTTCAGAAATGATCACCCCTTCGTTGTCCGTGACTCCCTGCCCGGAACAGAAGCCAATCATCTTTTCGGCGTTCAGCTTAATTGCCAGCTGGGTGGCGACCTCTTCTGACGTCAGGTTAAAACTTTCGCCGGTAACAGATACGGCCACCGGGCCGACCAGCACAATGGCACCGCTGTCGAGCTGGCGGTGAATGGCTTCTTCGTCAATGCGGCGGATACGTCCGCTGTGGCAGTAATCAACGCCATCATCCACGCCAAGAGGCTGTGCGATGATAAAATTGCCGCTGACCACGTTGATGTGCGCCCCCTGCAAAGGGGTGTTATTCAGGCTCATCGACAGGCGAGCGGTAATATCGAGCTGCAAGCGGCCTGCGGCCTGTTTAACCAGCTCCAGAGAATGCGCATCGGTAACGCGAGTATATTTGTGGTAGACCGGTTCCAGATGATGTTCTGCCAGATTGGCATCAATTTGTGGCCGGGCACCGTATACCAATACCAGACGGATGCCTAAGCTGTGCAGCAGGCCAATATCATTAATGATACCGGCAAAGTTCTCATGCCCAATAGCTTCACCACCCAGCATAATGACAAACGTTTTACCACGATGGGCATTGATGTAGGGGACCGTATGGCGAAACCCCTGAACCAGCTCGGTACTACGTTCCTTCACGGCAAATCCTCTGTGAATGATTATTCGGTAAAAATGTATTTTTATTCTTTTATAGCCAGGGCGCAAGGGGCAATTGATCGCGCATCTGTTTAACTATAGTGCCAAATGGATGCGTGAGGAGCGCTTTCGCTAAAGGTTTTGAAGGTGACATCCCTGAATTGACTCGCTAAAATTATGGCAATTGGTAGTTTTTATAGCTTTATTTTTGCCTTTAAAACAGCAAATAATCTGGAGTTGTATGTCCGATTTACCTTCGCCCGGTCGACGTCGGTGGATAAAAACTGCGGGGGCCGTTGTGCTTCTGGGCATCAGCAAAGCAGGTTTTGCCAGGCAAGCTGAAGTGGTTGCCATCCGTATCTGGCCCTCATCGACTTACTCACGCTTAACGCTGGAATCCAGCACCCCGCTGAAATACAGACAGTTTGCCCTGAGCCACCCTGAGCGTGTGGTGATTGATATTGCGGACCTGCATCTGAACCCCGTTCTGGGAAGTGCCGGTAATCTGGTTCGTGGCGACGATCCCCTGATCGATAACGTCAGGGTGGGACAGTTCGACAAAAACACCGTGCGGCTGGTGGTGGAGCTAAAGCAAAGCGTCACGCCTGAAATTTTCACGCTGGCTCCGGTTGCCGGAATGAAACACCGGCTGGTGCTGGATCTCTATCCTGCGTCAGGCAAAAGCAGCCAGCAGGATGATCCCCTGTTGGCATTACTGGAAGATTACAACAGCGGAGGCCTTGAGCAGGATCAGCCAGCCAGGGCCACTTTGCCTGGGAAGGCGGGGAAAGATCGCCCGATTGTGATCATGCTCGATCCCGGACATGGTGGTGAAGATCCCGGTGCGATTGGTAAAAACAACACGCGGGAAAAGGAGATCGTGCTGAAGATTGCCCGACGGCTGAAAAAGCTGATCGAAAAAGAGGCCAATATGCGTGTGTACATGACCCGCAATGAAGATATTTTTATTCCATTAAAGGTGAGGGTGGCAAAGGCCCGTAAGTTGCGTGCCGATCTCTTTATCTCAATTCATGCGGATGCCTTTACCAGCAGGGCGGCACGGGGTTCCTCCGTCTTTGCGCTTTCCACCAGAGGGGCCACCAGTAACGCCGCCCGCTATCTGGCAAGTACCCAGAATGAATCCGATCTGATTGGCGGCGTCAGTAAAAGCGGCGATCGTCATCTCGACCATACGCTCTTTGATATGGTGCAGAGCCTGACCATCAATGACAGCCTGAAATTTGGCAAAGAAGTGTTATTGCGTATGGGTAATATCAACCATCTGCATAAGAAAACGGTCGACCAGGCAGGTTTTGCAGTGTTGAAGGCCCCTGATATTCCGTCAATTCTGGTGGAAACGGCATTTATCAGCAACCCGGAGGAGGAGCGTAAATTGCGCACCAGCCATTTTCAGCATCAGGTCGCCGCAGCAATTCTTTCGGGGATAAAAGCTTATTTTGCACAGCAAACAGCACATAAAAGAGACTAAGCCGCAGGTTATAAACAGCGTGTTACTGTTTTTCAGACACAAAAAAACACCCTTAAGGGTGCTTGATTGGTTGCGGGAGCCGGATTTGAACCGACGACCTTCGGGTTATGAGCCCGACGAGCTACCAGGCTGCTCCATCCCGCGTCCGCGTTGGTGTCGCTTCCGTCACGACACGCTTTCTTTTTTTACTGCATTTCCCCGAAAGGAAATTGGTTGCGGGAGCCGGATTTGAACCGACGACCTTCGGGTTATGAGCCCGACGAGCTACCAGGCTGCTCCATCCCGCGTCCGTGGATGCGCACTATACTCGCCGTGCGTTTTGTTGCAACCCCTTTTTTCATCAAAGTCATTAAAATAGCGCCTGCTGCTTACTTTTTCCGCCATTTGTACTGTTGTTGTCCAATGCCGGGCGATCTTTATTCTCCCCCCGCATTTCAATCTTCGGGCCGCTTTGCTATCTTCGGCCTGGCATTTTGCACAGAAGGCGAAAAGTAATGACGGGACGTTGGGCGAATTATGTGATTTGCGGGGCATTGATCGCTCTGCTGGCGGGATGTTCTTCAAAGCCTACCGATCGTGGGCAACAATATAAAGATGGAAAACTGGAAGAACCGCTGGGGCTGGTC
This sequence comes from Erwinia psidii, assembly GCF_003846135.1. Lineage (GTDB taxonomy): Bacteria > Pseudomonadota > Gammaproteobacteria > Enterobacterales > Enterobacteriaceae > Erwinia > Erwinia psidii. The sequence goes on along the minus strand of NZ_RHHM01000001.1, from coordinate 579,186 downwards.
AATCAGCCTAACGTTAAGGGACGACCGGTTAATGGTAAAGACTTTGCTGACCAGGTGACGGAAATCAAATACGCTTCGCCTGGCATGTTTACCAATCAGAACAGCACCTACAACGCTATCGAAAGCTGGCTGCTCGCCGGCGGGGATACCCGCCAGCTGCGACAGTTCGGTCTTAATGCCTATCAGATGGAAGGCACGGACAACTATGGCAACGTGCAGTTCACCGGCTATTATACGCCGGTAATTAAGGCACGTTACACTCGCCAGGGCGAGTTTCAGTATCCGCTATACCGTATGCCTGCCAGCAAACGCCGCCTGCCCAGCCGCGCACAGATCTACAGTGGTGCGCTGGACGATCGTTATGTGGTCGCTTACAGCAATTCTCTGATGGATAACTTTATTATGGATGTGCAGGGCAGTGGCTATGTTGACTATGGTGATGGTCGTCCGCTGATGTTTTTCGGTTATGGCGGTAAAAATGGCCATCCTTATCGTAGTATCGGCAAAGTGTTGATCGACCGCGGGGAAGTAAAGCGAGAAGATATGTCGATGCAGGCTATCCGTGAGTGGGGCGAACGGCACAGCGAGGCAGAAGTGCGCGAGTTGCTGGAGCAAAACCCCTCTTTTGTCTTTTTCAAACCAGAAAATTTTGCGCCAGTGCGTGGAGCCAGTGCTGTGCCGCTGGTAGCGAAAGCCTCCGTTGCGGCCGATCGTTCACTGATCCCGCCGGGAACCGTGCTGCTGGCCGAAGTCCCTTTGTTGGACAATAACGGTAAATTTACCGGGAAATACGAAATGCGCATCCTGGTTTCTCTGGATGTTGGCGGGGCAATCAAAGGTCAGCATTTCGATATTTATCAGGGAATTGGGCCAGAGGCAGGTCATATGGCAGGGTGGTTCAACCACTATGGACGGGTCTGGGTGCTGAAAGCGGCACCGGGTTCAGGTTCCCCCATTTTCTCTTCCGCTCAAAACAGTACCGGCGGCTCGGCGCTGCTAACACGGCAGTAATTGCTGATGGTGGGCTGGCTTCACAGCTCACCGGGAAATATCAGGGGTAATTAATGACTTCTCTTTCTGACGCCTGGCTGCAACGCTTTGGCGGCACGGCGCGATTATACGGTCAGTCCGCGCTGCAACGCTTTGCAGAGGCGCATATCTGCGTAGTGGGTATTGGTGGCGTGGGTTCCTGGGCGGCGGAGGCGTTGGCGCGGACTGGCATTGGTGCCATCACCCTTATCGATATGGATGATGTCTGCGTGACCAATACCAACCGGCAAATTCATGCGTTGAAAGAGACGATTGGACAGGCCAAAACAGAGGTGATGGCGCAGCGGATCCTGGCGATCAACCCTGAGTGTAACGTGACCTGCGTGGACGACTTTATCACGGCGGAAAATACCGCGGAATTGATGAGTGGTTCATTTACCTATGTGATTGATGCCATTGACAGCGTTCGTCCGAAAGCGGCACTCCTGGCCTGGTGCCGACGTAATAAGATGCCACTGATCACCACAGGCGGTGCGGGTGGGCAGATTGATCCGACGCAGATCCAGGTGGCTGATCTGGCCAAAACCATCCAGGATCCGTTGGCGGCGAAGTTACGTGAGCGCCTGAAGCACGATTTTAATGTGGTTAAAAACAGTAAGGGCAGGCTGGGTATAGATTGCGTGTTCTCCACTGAAGCACTGATGTATCCGCAGCCGGATGGATCAGTTTGCGCTTCCCGCAGTACTGCACAAGGGCCAAAACGTATGGATTGCGCTTCAGGATTTGGCGCGGCCACAATGGTGACCGCCACCTTCGGTTTTGTTGCTGTGGCTCATGTGTTGAAGAAAATGATGGCCAAAGCGGCCCGCGGATAGCTCTCTATCCGGCCCGATGGGCCACGGCGATCACGGCGTTTGCCAGCGCGTTAAGGCCGGCACTGCGCGAGGCGCTGAGCTGATTGCGCAAGCCCAAATCGTCGAACAGCGCCAGCGGTTCCTGTCGGAGTAATGCAGCGGGATGCTGGCCTTCGACGGCGGTCAACAGTATGGCCAGTAATCCCCGCACAATGCGCCCTTCACTGTCACCAAAAAAATGCAGACTGCCATCGGACAGTTGCTGATGTCCCAGCCAGACGCGATTCTCACAGCCACTCAGTTCATTCTCTGCCGTTTTCAGTTCATCACTGAGCTGTGGCAACTGTTTGCCCAGCAGGATCAGCTGACGGTAGCGTTCCTCCCACTGGGAGTAAGATGCAAATTGTTGTTTTAAAAAGTCGGCGGTAATAAGCTTGCCAAACGGGTGTGGTGCCACGATTAAAGTCATGATTAGTCTGCCAGCAGTTCCAGGGCGCGGGCCATGCTATCGACCAGCGCATCAACGTCGTTAAGCGTATTATACGGCGCAAATGAGGCGCGCAAAGTGCCGCTGACGCCAAGTGCCTGCAACAGGGGTTGGGCACAGTGCTGACCAGCCCGCAACGCCACACCACTTTCTGCCAGCAGCGTCACTATATCGCTATGGTGGACGCCAGCAATCTCAAACGACAACAGGCTGGATCGACCGGCGCGAAAACTGCGAAAGCCGGGCAAGGCAGCCAGGCGTTCCCCGGCCAGATCGGCCAGTTCACAGCTCCAGTTTTCAGCCCTCACGCGGTCCAAATCTTCCAGCCAGGTCAGTGCTGCACTGAGACCAATCACACCAGCGACGTTGGGCGTACCTGCCTCAAAACGCCAGGGTACGGGTTGTGCCGTGAAGCCTTCAAACGTAACCGTCGACAGCATTTTCCCGCCGCCCTGCCAGGGCTGCATTGCTTCCAGTAACTCTGGCTTACCGTACAGCACGCCGGTACCCATTGGGCCATACAGTTTGTGGGCAGAAAAAGCATAAAAATCGATATCCAGCGTCTGCACGTCAATGGGGGCGTGTACCACACCCTGAGCACCGTCAATCATTACCTTTGCCCCTGCCTGATGGGCGAGGGAAATCGCCTGAGCCAGATCGGGACAGCCGCCGGTGACGTTCGACATCTGGCCCAGAGCCAGCAGGCGCGTTGAGGTGTTAATCAATGCTGGCAGCCGTGAAATATCCGGTAAAAGATCTTCCCCAACCGGCCAGCGGACGACTTTCGCTCCGCACTGTTCTGCCACCATCAGCCATGGCACCAGATTGGCGTGGTGTTCTGCCTCACTAACCAGGATCTCATCACCCGGTTGCAGGCGGTGGCGTAGCCAGGCCTGAGCGACAAGGTTAATGGCCTCGGTGGTGCCTTTTGTCCAGACAATACTGTGGTCTGTTGGCGCATTCAGCAAACGGGCAACCTGGCTGCGGGCATGTTCATAGCGTTCGGTCAGTTGACGGGCGGCCGCAAACTGGCTGCGGTGCACCGTACCGGCACTCAGGCTGTAAAATTGTTGTGTAGCCTGAATGACGGCTTCCGGCGTTAATGCTGTTGCTGCACTGTCGAGGTAGACACCGGCATCGGCCAGCGCAGGAAACTGCTGGCGAAACTGTTCGGGGATAAATGACGTCATACTCTCCTCAAGGGATGATGGATTGCTGCGGTTTCATTCAGGACCACTCTGAATTACCGAAGCCTGGCTGGCAATGTTGAAAAAGCGCGTTATCCTCAATTATGCAAGGTTTAAACTATCACCTGCAAACAAGCGATTGGCTGACAGATTGTTTTCCGATCGTCCATGCAGGGGGGACACCGCATTACTACTGCAAGGAGATACAAAAAGATGAAAAAATTTGCTGCTATTATGGCCGCATGCGCCATGACGTTTACCCTGGCTGCGTGTTCCAGTAATTATGTGATGCACACTAATGATGGCCGGACCATTGTTTCCAGCGGTAAACCTGTCGTGGATAGTGATACCGGAATGATCAGCTACAAGGATGCCAATGGCAACAAACAACAGATCAACCGTTCCGATGTAAAAGAAATGGTTGAAATGGGTCAGTAAGCCTGAAATAAAAAAAGCACCGCAATTTGCGGTGCTGTTAATCTCAATGGACAGACAGGGTAAATCTGAAGAGTAAAAAGGGTAGCGCCGCTACCTGGTCCGCAAAGCATCAGACCAATTGCAAACACAACATCACCATCACCAGCCGAAGCCCACCAAAATTTCCTCTTACTGACTCAATTATGGCGACCGACTCTGAAAGTGCGGCAACTATAGGGATTTGCTGGTGCATCCTCAACGGAAAAATTATAATGACCCGGATAAAAAAAACTAATGCGTAAATCTCCGCCAGGAGTGTTGCGTTTATTGTTTCTGATAACTTCCGGTAATCATGTCAAAACGTCTTCCTCCTCTGAATGCGCTGCGTGTTTTTGATGCGGCAGCCCGGCATCTTAGCTTTACCAAAGCGGCTGAAGAGTTGTTTGTTACTCAGGCGGCGGTCAGCCATCAAATCAAATCTCTTGAGGATTTTCTTGGCCTTAAGTTATTTCGTCGTCGCAACAGGTCCCTGCTGTTAAGCGAAGAAGGTCAGAGCTATTATCTTGATATAAAAGAAATTTTTTCCTCACTGAATGAGGCAACCCGTAAGCTCCAGGCGCGAAGCGCGAAAGGCGCACTGACGGTCAGCCTGCTTCCCAGCTTTGCCATTCAGTGGCTGGTGCCAAGACTTTCCAGCTTTAACTCAGCTTATCCGGGAATTGATGTGCGTATTCAGGCGGTGGACCGCGATGAAGCGAAACTGTCTGATGATGTTGATGTGGCTATTTTCTATGGTCGCGGCAACTGGCCAGGGCTGAGAGTGGAAAAACTCTATGCCGAGTATTTACTGCCGGTATGCTCTCCGCTGCTGCTCACCGGCAATAATCCGTTGAAAACACCGCAGGATCTTGCCTGTCATACGCTGTTGCATGACGCTTCCCGCCGCGACTGGCAATCCTATACCCGGCAGCTTGGTGTGGCGCATATTAATGTGCAGCATGGGCCAATTTTCAGCCACAGCGCAATGGTATTGCAGGCCGCCATCCATGGACAGGGGGTGGCGCTGGCTAACAATGTAATGGCACAGACAGAAATAGAAGCCGGGCGCTTAGCCTGTCCGTTTAATGACGTTCTGGTGAGTAAAAATGCTTTTTATCTGGTTTGTCATGACAGTCAGTCAGAACTGGGTAAAATAGCCGCCTTTCGTCAGTGGATTCTGGCAAAAGCAGCGAGTGAGCAGGAGAAGTTTCGCTTTCGCTACGATAACTGAAGCCAGACTGGGGCCGACCTGGCGCTCGGCGCGTGTAATCTTTGAGGATGAGTGAATGTCGAGTCGTGCAATGCTGATTTTTGCAGCCATCAGCGGATTTTTATTGGTAACGCTGGGCGCGTTTGGCGCTCATGTACTGAGCAAATCGCTGGGCGCGAATGAAATGGCCTGGCTGAAAACCGGCCTGGAGTACCAGGGCTTTCACACGCTGGCGATTTTGGCAATGGCAGCGGCGATGTTGCATCGGGCTAATATCTGGTTTTACTGGAGTGGTGCGTTTCTGGCGTTGGGAACGGTGTTATTCAGCGGCAGTTTGTACTGCCTGGCGCTTTCACATCTCAGGCTGTGGGTATATGTTACGCCTGTCGGAGGCGTGGGTTTTCTGGTGGGCTGGATGTTAATGTTGGTTGGCGCGCTGCGTCTGAAAAAAAAGGCAGATCGCCATGAATAAAGTGTTGCTTTACTGCCGTCAGGGTTTTGAGAAAGAGTGTGCGGCCGAAATCACGGCCAAAGCCGCCGCCCGTGAGGTGTTCGGGTTTGCCAGGGTAAAAGAAGAGTCCGGTTACGTGTTGTTTGAGTGTTACCAGCCGGGAGAAGCAGAAAAGCTCATCAGAGAGTTGCCGTTCAGGGAGCTGATTTTTTCCCGCCAGATGGTTGTCACCGGTGAATTATTGCGCGATCTGTCGCCTTCCGATCGCGTGACGCCGGTAACGACTCTGTTGACAGCTGTGGTTGAAAAGGGCGGTGAATTGCGCGTCGAGGTGCCAGACACCAACGAGAGCAAAGCGCTGTTGAAGTTCTGCCGGAAATTTACCGTGCCTTTACGCACCAGCCTGCGTGCTGCCGGTGTGCTGCTGAATAACGAAAACCCTAAGCGGCCGGTGGTGCATGTCTTTTTTATTGCGCCGGGCTACTGCTATGTCGGCTATTCACTGCCGCAGAATAACTCGCCATTTTTTATGGGCATTCCCCGCCTGAAGTTTCCGTCTGATGCGCCAAGCCGTTCAACACTGAAGCTCGAAGAGGCATTCCACGTTTTTATTCCTGCCGATGAGTGGGATGAACGTCTGGGCAGTGGTATGTATGCGGTCGATCTTGGTGCCTGTCCGGGGGGCTGGACATGGCAACTGGTCAAACGCAGCATGATGGTGCATGCCATTGATAATGGGCCGATGGATCCTGCCTTAATGGACAGCGGACAGGTTTTTCATCATCGGGAAGACGGTTTTAAATATCGCCCGACACGTAGCAATATTTACTGGCTGGTGTGCGATATGGTGGAAAAACCGGTGCGGGTCGCCAACCTGATGGCAGACTGGCTGGTGAATGGCTGGTGCCGCGAAGCGATCTTCAATCTTAAACTGCCGATGAAAAAGCGTTATGAAGAAGTCATAAAGAATCTGGCAATGATCGATGAGAAACTAAAAGCCAACGGTATCAATGCGCAGATCCAGGCCCGCCAGCTTTATCATGACCGCGAGGAGGTCACCGTGCACATCCGGCGCGTATGGGGAGCAACGCCGGGGCGCCGTGACGAAAGATAACAGTGATGATGCCTGGACTTGTTTCTTACGACACGGCCGTTTGTGGCAGCCTCAGCTCCTTCAGGTTGCCAGCCAGCGCCAGATCGGTTTTGAGCGTGGCAACCTGGCGGCAGATAATGGCCATCTCGCGGTTCTGCTCCAGCTTGTTTCGCCACTTTTGTGTCACCTCAGGCAGGCGTTCATAGAGCGCATCCAGCGAGCCGTATTCCTGCAGAAGCTGAGCCGCACTTTTCGCGCCAATGCCGGCTACGCCGGGGATTTTGCTGCTGGCAATCCCGGCAAGTCCCCAATAGTCAGTCAGCTGTGCCGGACTTACGCCAAATTCTTTACTGATAAATGGCACATCCAGCCAGCGTTTCTGAAAATAGTCACGAATGCGGATCTCCGGGGCGAGCAGCTGACAGTAACCTTTGTCTGTGGAAACAATTGTCGCCCGGTGTCCATTGCTGGCCACTTTTGTCGCCAGGGTCGCGGCCAGGTCGTCTGCCTCCTCGCCGCTGGCGTGCCAGCAGGCGACACCGGCAGCGGTGAATGCCTCCCGCAGTTGGGGCATCTCCTGCCGGAGCATTTCCGGCATGGGCGCACGTCCTGCTTTGTAATCGGGCAACAGTTGGTGACGCCAGCCCTCGTGGCGATCGTCATCATCAAATACGGCAACAGCATGGGTTGGCTGGCTGTATATGATCAGCTGTTGCAGTGCCTGAACGCAGGCTTGCAGACAGGGCGACCCCTGTACCGCGTGGATACGACGGATCAGATTCAGGGCATCAACAATCAACAAATGAATGGTCATGGTCAGGCCGGGAGGGAGCGACAGATGTCGCTCCGGTTGCGTTTATTTAATGATTTCGTAGCAGGGGATGTAAGCGGTTCCCGGCAGCTTCATGCGATGCTGGGCAACAAATCCCTGTAACAAATCGTCCATGCGGCGCATTATTTTTGGATCGCCATGCAGCTTGTAGGGACCTTTCTCTTTAATTGCCCGGATCCCCATATCCTTAACGTTCCCGGCGACAATACCGGAGAAAGCGCGACGCAATGCGGCGGCAAGCTGTTCAGCTGGCTGGTCTGGTGAAAGATTCAGATTTGCCATATTTTCATGCGTTGGGACAAAAGGCACCTGAAGGTCCGGGGCAATCCGTATCGCCCAGTTAAAACTATAGGCATCCCCGGTTTCACGGCGGTGTTCCTTCACCTTTGGCATCGCTTTCTTCATCAGGCGAGCCACTTCAGGCGCATCGTCAATAATAATGGTGTAGTGCTGACGGGCGGCCTCACCCAGCGTATTGACGATAAATTCGTCCATTACCCGGAAGTAATCTGCGCTCTCTTTCGGTCCGGTCAGGATTAACGGTAACACCTGGTCGTGATTGTGTGGATTCATCATAATGCCCAACAGATAGAGCAGTTCTTCTGCGGTTCCCACTCCGCCGGGGAAGATGATGATGCCGTGGGCAATACGTACAAATGCTTCGAGCCGTTTCTCAATATCCGGCATGATAATCAGCTCGTTTACCAGCGGGTTTGGTGGCTCTGCGGCGATAATGGAAGGCTCTGTCAGGCCAATAAAACGTCCCTCTTTATAGCGCTGCTGTGCATGGCCTACCGCCGCGCCTTTCATTGGGGCTTCCATCACGCCGGGGCCGCATCCGGTACAGATATTCAGTTCACGCAGACCCAGTTGGGAACCGACTTTGCGACAGTACTGATATTCAATTTCATTGATTGAGTGGCCGCCCCAGCAGACCACGGTGTTAGGCTCTTCACCAACGTGCAGCGCTCTGGCATTGCGCAAAATGGAGAACACCAGGTTGGTGATTTGCACAGGATCATCGCTTTCCTGATGCTGCACGGCGCTGTCGATCTGCCCGTTTACAAATAAAATGTCACGTAACACCGCAAACAGGTTCGCCTGTAGTGAACGGATAATCCGCCCGTCAACGAAAGCCTCTTCCGGTGGGTTAAGCAGTTCAAGCTTGACGCCACGCTCACGTCGCAGCACGTTAATATCAAAATCTTCAAAACGCGACAGTAGCTCATGGCTACTGTCGGTCTGACTGCCGGAGTTGAGCACGGCAAGAGAACAGTTGCGGAAGAGTTGGTAAAGGTCGCTGCTGGCTGTTCTTTTCAGCATGTCGACTTCCAGCTGGGACAACAGGTCCATTGAGCCTAACGGGCTGATTTGTGTTATCAATTTAACTCCTTTACACCCATCCGGGTGGTGGCCATTCCCAACGACAGCGAGGCGTATTTCCCCGCTGCGGAAAGAAAATATAAGTAAGGCAGGAAAATCCATCGCCCACACACTGAGAGTAGCCTTGTACGGCAGGATTTAACAATAGCCTGGCGTGTGCTTATGCGTAACGGTGCGCAAACCGGACCGATTACTGGCGTACCAGGCGGGAACGCGCCGGTATGAATGTGCCATTGCTACGCCATGGATTGATATCCAGCCCCCCGCGCCGTGTGTACCTGGCATAGACGCTAAGTTTTTCAGGCTGACAGAAACGCAGAATATCGTTAAAAATGCGCTCAACGCACTGTTCGTGGAACTCATTATGGTGGCGAAACGAGATAAGATAACGCAGCAGTGCCTCATGTCTGATACGCGGCCCGCGATAGCTTATCTGCACTGAACCCCAGTCAGGCTGGTTGGTTATCAGGCAGTTGGATTTCAGCAAATGGCTGACCAGCTGTTCTTCCACCACTTCAGATTGCGTCGCCTGTGACAGGTGCGTGGTGCTGAATTCGTAACTGTCGATTTCAATATCCTGTTCATCAATGCATTCACCACTGAAATGACCAATGGGTTGGCCTTCCACTTCCTGTAAACGGAACAACGCCACGCTCACCTCGCCCTGGGCACAGTGGCTGAGATCCTGCTCCAGCGTATGGCGCACTTCGTCCCAGTCAGCAAAACGGGTTTGGTTAAAGCTGTTGAGGTAGAGCTTAAAACTCTTCGACTCGATCAGGTTAATGCTGTTGGCATCAAGCGTGACCTCGCCAACGGCTACCTGCGGCACACCTTTGGCATTCAGCCACGACAGTTCATAGAGTGTCCAGATGTCGGCACCATGAAAAGGTAAGCGCTGTGGAAAGAGTCCCAGCGGTTCGCGGTTCATACTCCGGGGTACGGCCTGCAGTAAAGAGGGTTGATAAATATCGTGGTATTCTGTGGGTTTTCCCAATGTCAGACCGCTGAGTGTCTGCTGTGTATCCTTTAAAGACATCGTTTTACCTTCTTACCTGCTACAGCAGATGAGTGAGAATAAAATGGACAGGCAGCCGGCATCGCAAAGCATCGACTGAACTGAGCCGGTTACCGGTACGAGTTTAGCCTTAGAGCCTATCCCGTTAGGCTATTTTATTTGCCAGTTTGGCCCTGGGCAGTGCTCAAAATCCTCACGTACTTCGTGTACGCTCCGGTTTTTGCGCGCTGTCCGTGTCTAAACTGCCTGCGACAATTACGCCTGGTGGGATAGGCTCTTAGTGTAACTCAGGCTATAAAGAGTGAAAAAAGAATGATTGAAGAGACTACAGCTGCGCTGATTGATTTTACCCGGCACTATTATGAATCCTGGCAACGGGAATGTGGGCATCCTCCGGCCAGTCGTGAGCTGTATGGAATACCATCACCCTGCGTGCAGGAAAACGATGACGGACGGGTTATCTGGTTGCCACAGCCTTTTACATTGGCAAAAAATCTGGATGCGGTTGAGCGGGCACTGGCGTTGCGAATTCAGCCATCCGTGGTTGCATGGTACACCACGCAATTTGCGGGTGATATGCATACGGCAGTGGATGGTCAAATGTGTACTCTGCTGCAAACCTGGAGCGAAGACGATTTTGTGCGCTTACAGGAGAATTTGATCGGGCACCTGATCATGCAACGCCGTCTTAAGTTATCGCCCACGCTGTTTATTGCCACCACCTGCTCTGAACAGGAGATTATCTCTGTGTGTAATCTCACTGGCGAGGTGATTCTGGAGCAGTCGGGCAGCAAAAAGCGCCGTGTATTGGCAGATAATCTCATTGATTTTCTTTCAATATTAAGGGATTCAATCAGGTTTGCGGAAAACAGCGGCTGACTTTGTGAGAGATCTCTTACATGCTTTGTAAGAGATCGCTATTTAAAAAGTGGGGTTTTCTCAAGCTTTTTGATTAAAAACATTGTAAATCATAATCTTGTTTACTGTATTATTCAGTAAAGACACCTTTGCAATCAAAAATAGATGTAACCGGTATTGTTTGCTAATGATATTAGGGCAAAATACATCCCATCGGAAAGGATGCTGTGATTCAGGGATTGGATCAGGACACATCTGGATGATGATGCAGGGATAGTCTTCAGGATGAAGAAAAGGGGACATCTCAGGATGAGATAAAGGACACCTCCAGGATGGAGAATGTGAGCTATCAGTATAGATAGTGGGCAGGATGCTCAGGGAATATCACCACAGACGGTGAATGGTAGGAAACTTAAAGGACAAAGTTATCAAGGACGAGCAGGGAGCATTAATGTAGCGGGATAGCTGCGGACGAATCGGGAGCACTGTTTTTACAGTGCTCCCTTTTTTTCGTCGCCACTTTTTACCCGCTACGGCAGGCAATGTTATTCTTGCTGCCAGGTTGTGAACTGACAGGAGATAACGGATGAGCAGAGAAATGCAGGTCAGAAAATGCTTAAAAACAATTGAAGAAATACTACAGAATACGGGACTGTGGCAGACCTGTGCGCCAAACGCTGCCGCCTTTGAGAGCACGGAGCCATTTTGTGTGGATACCATGATGCCGTTGCAGTGGCTGCAATGGCTTTTTCTGCCGAGAATGCATGCCCTGCTCGGTGCCGGATCTGAGCTGCCGGGCAAACTTGCCATCGCGCCGTACTATGAGGTCGCGCTTGAAGGCGATATTCCCGGCCGCGCGACGTTATTACATGCGCTGAATCAGCTGGACAAACTTTTTGAGTCGCACGCCTGATGCTGGAAATTATCTATCAGGATCAATGGCTGGTGGCGGTAAATAAACCCACCGGATGGCTTGTTCACCGAAGCTGGCTGGACCGCCATGAAACGGTGTTTGTAATGCAGACATTACGGGACCAGATTAGCCAACACGTTTACACCGTCCATCGTCTGGATCGTCCCACTTCTGGTGTATTGCTGTTGGCGTTATCCGGCGATGTCGCCCGTCTGCTGTCTGAACAGTTTGCACAGCACCAGTTACAAAAAACTTATCATGCGGTTGTCAGGGGGTGGCTGACCGGTGAAGAGACGCTTGATTACGCCCTAAGCGAGGAGCTGGACAAAATCGCTGATAAATTTGCGCTGCCGGAAAAAGCGCCGCAGTCGGCGATAACCCACTGGCGTTCGCTGGCAACGGCTGAACTGCCAGTGCCGGTCAGTCGTTATCAGACCTCACGTTATACCCTGATGGAACTGCAACCCAGCACCGGACGCAAGCATCAGCTACGACGTCATATGAGCCATCTTCGTCATCCAATTATTGGTGATACTGCGCATGGCGATCTTCGCCAGAACCGCAGTGCCGCAGAGCATTTTGCCATGAACAGGCTGATGCTGCATGCCAGTGAACTGAGATTAACTCATCCGGTCACTGCCGAACCACTGATACTGCGTGCCGGGCTGGACAACATATGGCGGGGTGTTATGAGCACCTTCGGTTGGCAGGGATGTCTCCGTTATCTTGCCGGGGTTGAGTTTGCGCCCGACTGGCCTCAGGATAGAACCTTAAAATAAGCGCCAGGACAGGAGAAAAGCATGGCTCAGGTAGGCATTTTTGTTGGTACAGTTTATGGCAACGCATTGCTGGTGGCTGAAGAGGCGGAACCCTTGCTGACAGAGCAGGGGCACCAGGTGAAGATTTTTGAAGATGCCACGTTGGATGACTGGCAGCACTACAGTGATGGTGTGGTTCTGGTTGTTACTTCCACCACCGGCCAGGGCGATCTGCCCGACAGTATTGCGCCGTTGTTCCACAGCATCAGAGAAAAACTGGGGCATCAGCCCAGCCTGCGCTATGGCCTGATCGCGCTGGGTGACAGCAACTACGATGATTTTTGCGGTGGCGGTAAAAAGTTTGATGCGTTGCTACAGGAACACGGTGCACAGCGGCTTGCAGACGTGCTGATGGTCGATGCCAGCGAAACTCCCGAACCGGAAGAAGTCACTTCGCCCTGGGTTGAGCAGTTGGCGAAGCGCCTCGGCTGATGGCTACTGGCTGAGAAACAGCCACCGTCAGGTTACCGGTGCCGGATTAAACACCGACAGGGCATTATGGATCCCCCAGCGGTCAGACCAGGTATGCTTACGACCGCTGGCGATATCCAGAATCAGCTCAAACAACCGCCAGCCAACCTGCTCAATGCTTTCCTCTCCGGTGGCGATGGTTCCCGCGTTAATGTCCATCAGATCATGCCATCTTTCCGCCAGAGCGCTGCGCGTTGCCATTTTGATCACCGGTATTGCAGCCAGTCCATAGGGTGTGCCACGGCCGGTGGTGAAAACCTGCAATGTGATACCGGATGCCATTTGCTGGGTACCGCAGACAAAATCGCTGGCCGGCGTGGCTGCGTAAATCAGCCCACGTTTAGTGGGGCGCTGTCCGGGAGAGAGCACTTCCACGATGGCGCTGCGACCGGACTTTGCTATGGAACCCAGCGCCTTTTCCACCACGTTTGCCAGTCCTCCCTTTTTATTGCCGGGGGAGGGATTAGCACTGCGATCGGTTTTACCCATATTGAGATAGTCGTCGTACCAGGCCATCTCCTCCAGCAGCCGTTGCCCCACTTCTGTATTGGCGACCCTTGGCGTGAGCAAATGGACGGCGTCGCGCACTTCGGTGACTTCCGAAAACATCACTGTGGCACCGCACCTGACCAGGAGATCGGAAGCAAACCCTACCGCGGGATTTGCCGTGACGCCGGAAAAGGCATCACTGCCGCCGCACTGTGTACCGACAATCAGCTCAGCGGCGGGAACGGTTTCGCGCCGACGCTGATTGAGGCGTTGCAGATGACGCTCAGCAACCTGCAAAATATCGTTCACCATTGATGCAAAGCCAATATGCTTTTCATCCTGCAGGCGAACCACATCTTCTTCATCCAATGATATCGCCTGTACATCTGGCGTGCCTTCCAGTAGTCGCTCCGGCTGCAATTTCTCACAACCCAGGCTGACGATCATCACCTCACCGCCAAAGTTCGCATTCAGCGCCAGATTATGGATAGTGCGGATCGGTACCACTGCCGCCGGGGCGTTAATAGCCACACCACAGCCATATAAATGATTCAGGGCCACCACGCCATCGACGTTGGGATAACGGGGCAATAGCTGCCGCTCAATAATGTTCACCACATAATCGACCACGCCTGCCACACAGTGAACGCTGGTGGTAATACCGAGCAAATTGCGTGTACCCACGCTGCCATCAGCATTTCGGTAGCCTTCAAAGGTGTAGCCTGTCAGGGGGGGTAAGGGTGGTGGAACATGACTTGCCAGCGACATGCCGGAGAGTGCCGGTGCTTCCGGCAGTACGACCAGTGATTCATCTATCCAGCTGCCGCGTTCAATATCGCGCACGGCATAGCCAATAATTTCGCCATAGCGCACGATATTGCCGCCCCTGGCAATATTCTCCAGTGCCACTTTGTGGCCCTGGGGAATATGTTCCTTCAGGTGCAGGCCACAGGGAAATGCAGTGCCGGCAGCAAGCCCATGATGATTCACCACAATGGCAACGTTATCGCGTTCATCAACCTGGATATAGCGGGGGGGATCATTTCTGGAAATGTTCATTGCTCGACAAGTCCTGACTGTATGAGTGTAGGTTTTTTTATTTATCCCTTGATGATGATAATCCCTTGTCAGCGCTCAGACCTTTCTGCCATCCACAGTATAAAAAGGGAATACGGTAAAAAACATTATGCGGATGTCTGACAAGTAACGTACTGAATGGCTGATTTTCAGGCATAAGCCCTGGTTCCAGTGAGAGTCCTCACAAAGCAGGTCAGAGTGTGACTGGCTCCGCAGAATGCGGATGTTCCGTGAACCAGTCGGCATTTAATTATGCAAATGCAATAATTATTTTCCTTTTAACACTTTTTTATCGTGCATTTTACCGATGCTTTTGCCATTGCCAGGTTTCTATACTTTTAGTCACTGATGATGGTTCGCCACGCTGCGTTTCGACTCTCTCTGCCAGCCAACTCAATCGCTGTGTTTAACCCAACATCATTCTGATACCCAATGCGATGTGTATGCCGTTCAGAGTGCCAATAGTCTGCGGACTCTATTTCAGGAGTGCATCATGAATTCAATCACTGGTAGCGCGAGCGATGTGCAAAAAAGAACTCACGCTCGCTACTGGATAGTGGTGATGCTGTTTATTGTCACCTCTTTTAATTACGGGGACCGGGCAACCATTGCCATCGCCGGTTCTGCAATGTCAAAAGATATTGGTCTTGATCCTGTCGGGTTGGGGTATATCTTCTCCGCGTTCTCATGGGCTTATGTTATCGGGCAGATTCCAGGCGGCTGGCTGCTTGACCGCTTTGGTTCCCGGCGGGTCTATTTCTGCAGTATTTTCCTCTGGTCGCTGTTCACCCTGCTTCAGGGATTTGTCGATTTGTTCAGTGGTTTTACCGTGATCGCCGTGCTGTTTCTGTTGCGCTTTATGGTGGGGCTGGCTGAAGCCCCCTCTTTCCCCGGTAACAGCCGGATCGTCGCTGCCTGGTTTCCTGCTCAGGAGCGCGGCACGGCGGTGGCGATATTTAATTCTGCCCAGTACTTCGCCACGGTGATTTTCGCTCCGGTTATGGGTTGGCTGGTATCTGAAGTTGGCTGGGCGCACGTATTCTGGTTTATGGGCGGAGTGGGGATCATCATCAGCTTCATCTGGTTACGGGCGATCCGCGATCCTAATGAACATCCCGGCGTCAATAAAGCCGAACTGGCGTATATGGAGCAGGGCGGCGCGTTGATCAACATGGATCAAAAGAAACAGGTACAAAAAGTCAGCTGGGAAGAAAAAGTTTATCAGATCAAACAGTTGGTTGGGTCAGGAATGATGATAGGCATCTATCTGGGGCAATATTGTATTAACGCTTTAACCTACTTCTTTATTACCTGGTTTCCGGTGTATCTGGTTCAGGCTCGCGGCATGTCCATTCTGAAAGCGGGAATGGTTGCTTCCATCCCTGCCATCTGTGGTTTTCTTGGCGGCGTGCTGGGCGGCATCATCTCCGACTGGCTGATGCGCCGAACCGGTTCGCTGAATATTGCCCGTAAGACCCCGATTGTATTGGGTATGCTGCTCTCCATTTCCATGGTGGTGTGTAACTACGTGGAAACGGAATGGGTGGTAGTGTTCTTTATGGCGCTTGCCTTCTTTGGTAAAGGCATTGGCGCGCTGGGCTGGGCGGTTATGGCGGACACCGCACCGAAAGAGATCAGCGGCCTGAGTGGTGGCCTGTTCAATATGTTCGGCAATATTTCCGGCATCGTCACCCCCATCGCTATCGGATACATCATTGCCAAAACAGGTTCTTATAACGGCGCGCTGATTTACGTGGGTATCCATGCATTTGTCGCGGTCCTGAGCTATCTGGTACTGGTGAAAGACATCAAACGCATTGAGCTGAAACCCCTCTGAGGAAGTGCGATGAACACACAAAGTTCCCCTGTCATCCTGGAAATGAAAGTCATCCCGGTGGCGGGTCATGACAGTATGCTGCTGAATATCGGTGGTGCACATGGTGCTTATTTTACCCGGAATATTGTGGTGTTGACCGACAGTGCCGGCCATACCGGTGTGGGTGAAGCGCCGGGGGGAGACACCATTTATCAGACGCTGGTGGCAGCTATTCCGCAGGTGAAAGGGAAAGAAGTGGCACGAATGAATCGCCTGGTACAAAGCGTGTACAAAGGAAACCAGTCGGCGGATTTCGATACCTTCGGTAATGGCGCATGGACATTTGAGCTGCGGGTCAATGCGGTGGCCGCGCTGGAAGCGGCGCTGCTGGACCTGTTAGGGCAATGCCTGAATGTCCCGGTGGCAGAACTGCTGGGGCCAGGCAAACAGCGCGATGCAGTGACCGTTCTGGGGTATCTTTTTTATATCGGCGACCGCCAGAAAACTGATTTGCCCTATCTTACCGGTGAGAAAGCCAGCCATGAATGGTATCAACTGCGTCATCAACAGGCATTGGACAGCGCCGCCGTGGTGAGGCTGGCAGAGGCCGCTCAGGACAAATATGGTTTTAAAGATTTCAAACTGAAAGGGGGCGTTCTGCCGGGGGAACAGGAGATCGACACGGTGAAAGCGCTAAAAAAACGCTTTCCCGATGCACGTATCACCGTTGATCCTAACGGCGCCTGGCTGCTGGATGAAGCCATTACGCTGTGCAAAGATCTGCATGGCATTCTTGCCTACGCTGAAGATCCGTGCGGCGCGGAGCAAGGCTATTCCGGGCGGGAAGTGATGGCTGAATTTCGCCGCGCTACCGGCCTGCCGGTGGCCACCAATATGATCGCCACCAACTGGCGTGAGATGAACCATGCCGTAATGCTGAATGCTGTCGATATTCCGCTGGCAGACCCGCATTTCTGGACACTCAGCGGTGCAGTGCGTGTCGCCCAGCTCTGTGATGACTGGGGCCTGACCTGGGGCTGCCACTCCAATAACCACTTCGATATCTCACTGGCGATGTTTACCCATGTGGGCGCTGCTGCACCGGGTAACCCTACCGCTCTCGATACCCACTGGATCTGGCAAGAGGGAAATCAGTGTCTGACCAGAGAACCGTTAACAATCCGAAACGGTCAGATTGCCCTGCCGGACGCACCGGGTCTGGGGGTTGAACTGGACTGGGCCAGGCTGGAGCAGGCCCATGAACTTTATAAAACGCTGCCCGGTGGCTGCCGTAACGATGCCGTCGCCATGCAGTATCTGATCCCCGGCTGGACATTTAATCGCAAGCGCCCGGTTTTTGGGCGCTGACGGCTGATTATGCAGAAGGAACACGTTATGAGTCATGCTACAGCAACCCCAACTATCACCGAAATGCAGGTGATCCCCGTTGCAGGCTACGACAGTATGCTGCTGAACCTGAGCGGTGCGCATGCGCCGTTTTTCACCCGTAATATTGTCATTATCAAAGACAATGCCGGTCATACCGGGTTAGGCGAAATTCCGGGCGGCGAGAAAATTCGCCAAACGCTGGAAGACGCGGCGGCGTTACTGACCGGCCGTGCGCTGGGTGAATATAAAAATCTTCTCAGTCTTGTGCGCAACACTTTCGCCGATCGTGATGTCGCTGGCCGTGGCCTCCAGACGTTTGATTTGCGTACCACCATTCATGTGGTGACCGGTATTGAGTCGGCATTACTCGACTTGCTGGGCCAACATCTGGGCGTCAATGTTGCCACGCTATTGGGGGATGGTCAGCAGCGCAGCCAGGTCGGGATGCTGGGCTATCTGTTCTATATCGGCGATCGTCGCAGAACCTCGTTGCCTTATCAGAGTCAGCCAGATGAAACCTGCGACTGGTATCGCCTGCGACATGAAGAGGCGCTGACCCCAGAGGCCATCGTCCGGCTGGCAGAGGCGGCGTATGAAAAGTATGGTTTCAACGATTTTAAACTGAAAGGCGGCGTGCTGGCGGGCAGTGACGAAGCGGAAGCGGTGACCGCGTTGGCGAAACGTTTTCCACAGGCGCGCATTACGCTGGATCCCAACGGTGCATGGTCGCTGAATGAGGCTATCGCACTGGGCAAGTCATTGCAGGGCGTGCTGGCCTATGCTGAAGATCCTTGCGGAGCAGAGCAGGGCTATTCCGGGCGGGAAGTCATGGCAGAGTTCCGTCGTGCTACCGGGCTACCCACCGCGACAAATATGATTGCCACCGACTGGCGGCAGATGGGCCACACCCTGTCGCTGCAATCTGTCGATATTCCGCTGGCAGATCCGCATTTCTGGACCATGCAGGGATCGGTTCGCGTCGCCCAGATGTGCCATGATTTTGGCCTGACCTGGGGCTCACACTCCAACAACCATTTTGATATTTCACTGGCGATGTTTACGCATGTTGCGGCGGCAGCACCGGGTGAAATTACTGCGATCGATACTCACTGGATCTGGCAGGAAGGCAACCAGCGTCTGACCCGCCAGCCACTGCAAATCAAAGGTGGATATGTACAGGTCCCTGAAAAACCGGGACTCGGTATTGAGCTGGATATGGATCAGGTTATGAAGGCGCATCGGCTGTATCAACAGCACGGGTTGGGGGCGCGCAATGATGCCCAGGCCATGCAATTCCTGGTACCGGACTGGACTTTCGATAACAAACGCCCCTGCCTGGTGCGCTAACTTTTTCAGGAGAACGTGATGAGCTATGTAAACATGCCGAACAGTTTCCGCCAGCGCCTGTTAGCCGGAGAGACATTGATTGGCAGCTGGTGTGCACTGGCCAACCCGATTACCACCGAAGTGCTTGGGCTGGCCGGTTTCGACTGGCTGGTGCTGGATGGCGAACATGCACCTAACGATATCACCACTTTTATCCCGCAGCTGATGGCGCTGAAAGGCAGCGTCAGTGCGCCGGTGGTTCGTCCACCCTGTAACGAACCGGTGATTATCAAACGTCTGCTGGATATTGGTTTTTCTAATTTTTTGATCCCCTTCGTGGAAACGGCTGAGGACGCGACACGGGCCGTGGCATCCACCCGTTATCCACCGATGGGCATCCGTGGGGTGTCCGTTTCTCATCGCAGTAACATGTATGGCACCGTGTCGGAATATAACCGCAGGATTAATGACAACATCACGTTACTGGTACAGATCGAAACGCAGCTGGCGGTGGATAACATTGACGCGATTACGGCGACTGACGGGGTGGACGGGATTTTCGTTGGGCCGGGCGATCTCTCGGCGGCGCTCGGCTACCTGGGCCAGCCGGCACACCCGGAGGTATTGAAAGTGATTCAGTCTGTTTTCGAACGGGCGAAAGCGGCGGGCAAGCCCAGCGGCATCCTTGCCCCGGTTGAAGCCGATGCCCGACGTTATCTGGAATGGGGGGCCAGTTTCGTGGCGGTAGGCAGCGATGTGGGTGTCTTCCGTGCCGCAACCCAGGCTCTGTGCGATCGTTTCAAAAAATAATCCACCCTTCAGGAGAAATAAAATGAAAATTGGCTTTATTGGTCTGGGCATTATGGGGAAACCCATGAGTAAAAATCTGCTGAAAGCGGGTTACAGTCTGGTTGTCCGGGATAACAACCGGGAAAATGAAGCAGAGCTGGTGAGCCTGGGGGCTACGGTTGCCGCATCTGCCAAAGCGGTGGCAGAACAGTGTGAAGTTATCATCACCATGCTGCCCAATTCCCCCCAGGTGAAAGAGGTGGTTCTGGGGGAAGAGAGCATTATCCAGGGCGCTAAAGCGGGCACGGTTATCATTGATATGAGTTCGATTGCGCCGCTGGCCAGCCAGGAGATCCATGCTGAACTGGCAAAGAAAGGTATCGCTTTACTGGATGCGCCGGTCAGCGGTGGTGAGCCAAAAGCGATTGAGGGCACCTTGTCGGTAATGGTGGGTGGCGATAAAGCGCTGTTCAACAAATGCCATGACATTATGAAGGCGATGGCCGGATCGGTAGTGCATACCGGAGATATTGGTGCGGGGAATGTCACCAAGCTGGCTAATCAGGTGATCGTGGCGCTTAACATTGCGGCGATGTCTGAAGCACTGACCCTCGCGACCAAAGCCGGTGTTAATCCGAACCTGGTGTACCAGGCGATTCGCGGTGGGCTGGCTGGCAGTACCGTGCTGGATGCCAAAGCGCCGATGGTCATGGACCGCAATTTTAAACCGGGTTTTCGTATCGATCTGCATATCAAAGATCTGGCCAATGCGCTGGATACGTCGCATGAGGTGGGGGCACAGTTGCCGTTAACCGCGGCGGTGATGGAAATGATGCAGGCGCTGCGGGCGGATGGACTGGGATCTGCCGATCACAGCGCCCTGGCCTGCTACTATGAAAAATTAGCCAAAGTTGAAATAAGCCAATAGCAGTGTGATCCGGCCTGACCGCGGCCGGAATCCGTTCCCGCTTGCCGGGGGTCGTTCAACAGCGCACGGATAACGTATGAAAATAGTAATCGCACCGGATTCATATAAAGAGAGTCTGACCGCCCAACAGGTTGCCACGCAAATTGAGCTGGGATTTCGGGACATTTTTCCCGATGCAGACTACGTTAGAATACCGGTGGCAGACGGCGGAGAAGGCACCGTGCAGGCGATGGTGGCGGCGACCAGTGGTAGTCTGATCCGTCTTCGTGTTACCGGCCCGCTGGGCGAACCGGTAGACGCTTTTTACGGCCTCTCCGGGGATAAACGTTGCGCCTATATTGAGATGGCTGCGGCCAGCGGACTTGAACTGGTTCCAACGGCGCGCCGCGATCCGCTGATCACTACCTCCTGGGGGACCGGAGAGCTAATCCGTGATGCACTTGATAAAGGAGTGGCGCATTTTATTATTGGCATAGGTGGCAGTGCGACTAACGACGGCGGTGCCGGAATGGTGCAGGCGTTGGGGGCTAAACTGCTGGACCAGCAGGGCCAACAGATTGGCTGCGGCGGTGGTCAGCTTGCGCATCTGGCCACCATTGATATGGGTGATTTTGATCCGCGCATTAAAAACTGTCGTTTTGAGATTGCCTGTGATGTGACCAACCCGTTACTGGGAGAGAAGGGCGCATCGGCGGTGTTTGGCCCACAGAAAGGCGCCACGCCGGAGGTGGTTAAACAGCTGGACCGCGCTCTGACACATTATGCGGAGGTGATTCATCGTGAACTGGATATTGATGTATTTTCACTGGTGGGTGGTGGTGCTGCAGGGGGGATGGGGGCGGGATTGTACGCTTTCTGCCACGCACAATTGCGCCGTGGTGTGGAGATTGTGACCGAAGCGCTTGGGCTGGAGCGGCTGGTGAAGGATGCCACGCTGGTGATCACCGGGGAAGGTCGCATAGACAGCCAGACCATTCATGGCAAAGTGCCCATTGGAGTGGCGAAGATTGCCAAGCGCTATAACAAGCCGGTCATCGGGATTGCGGGAAGTTTGACATCTGACGTGTCCGTGGTCCATCAGCATGGGCTGGATGCGGTTTTCAGCGTGATTTACAGGATTTGTACGCTGGAAGATGCGCTGGCAGGCGCGGCAGAAAATGTGCAAAGGGCCGCGCGTAATATTGCAGCTGCCATTGCCATTGGGCAAACTATTAGCACGAAATAATCTGACCGGCGAGCGGGCGCTATTCCGCTCCGGCCGACTGTTTAATCAGCTAATGCCAACCTCTCTTTTGCCAACCTTGCGACATTCTCTGTTTCATCCAGCAGTTCAAGCAACTCCGGCTCGACCGCGTTAATATCGTTGTTTAACCGCAGGTTCTGCTCAAGCTGCTGGCAAAGCTTTTTCAGCCTGGGGACACCGCTGTAGCTGGCACTGCCATGCAGTTTGTGAATAATATTGCGCAGCGCTTCAGGATTGTTTTCTTTCATATAGCGTCCGACCGAACTTTGAACATCCGGTAAAAAATCGACCAGCATTTGTAACAGTTCAAGGGCCAGATCGGGTTTATTTGCCGCCTGACGCAGCGCCAGATGCCAGTCCAGTGAGGCGGGTATATCGGGCACCTTTATCGCTTTGGTTCCCGGCGAGTACCGGGCTAACAAATGGCTCAGTTTGACCTCATCAATGGGTTTGGCCAGGTAATCAATCATGCCGGCCTTAAACAGCGCTTCCTGTTCGCCATTCAACGCGTGGGCGGTGACGGCGACAATCGGGGTGGAAGCGTGTTGCGGCAGTTGGCGGATTAGCTCGCTGGTGCGGATACCGTCAATTTCTGGCATCTGAATATCCATCAGAATAATATCAAGCGCCTGCTTTTGTGCTTCCTTGATGGCGGTGATACCACTCTCACAGAGAACAATATGTTCCACCTGTTCCTCCAGCAGTGCGCCGATCAACTTCAGGTTGGCAGGATTATCATCCACCGCCATTACCGTCAGCGGCAGGCGACGCCTTTCTGGTCGGTATTCTGCTTCGCGCATGTGATGGTCAAGCAAAACCGGCAGCAGACGCGAAAGCGACACAGGTTTAATCAGGCAGGCGCTGACGCCGCGCGCTTTTAAGTCTTCAGCGTAGGTTTGCATCTGGCAGGGGAGCGCCATAATCACGTTATCGGCTCGCTGCAATGCCGGTAACAGCTCATGATTAGCGATCTCGTGCCCATGTTCCCTTGTCACCGACAGCCCAATTAACAGGACGTCATAGTGGCCGTGGGGAAGCCCTTCCAGCGTGGTACTGTAGCTGACTTTCATTCTGGTTGCGGCCAGCAGATCCTGGGTCGCCTGAGCGGCAGCCGCATTAGCCTCAACATAGGCCAGTCGCTTGCCCTGCAAGCACTCTACGGCACGCGGATCGCTCGCGGCATTCGGATTAAGCGCCAGGTTGACATGGAACCAGAAGGTCGATCCCTGATTGAGACGACTGTGAAACGAGATCTCTCCCCCCATTTCGTTGACCAGCTTTTGGGTGATCACCAATCCCAGACCGGTTCCCCCATGACGCCTGGATATACTGGCATCCGCCTGCCGGAACGCCTGAAACAATTGCGACTGCTGCTTCTCGGAAAGGCCAATCCCGGTGTCGTGGATTTGTACCTCCAGATCGACGCGGTTATTAATTATTAAACGTTTTTCCACGCGAATGCTGATGTGACCCTGCTCGGTAAATTTGATGGCGTTGCCCAGCAGATTAACAATGATTTGTTGCAGGCGTAGCGGATCGCCAATGGCATTGTCCGGTACGTCATGTTGGATATTCAGCGTCAGTTCAAGCCCTTTCTCATGGGCGGATTGCGCCAACAGAACCACTACCTCATCCAGCGTTGCCCGTAAGGGAAAAGGAATGTTTTCCAGCACCAGCTTACCGACTTCCAGCTTGGAGAAGTCCAGCACGTCGTTAATGATGCTCAGCAGATTATTGGCGGAGCGCTCAATGGTATGCAGATAGTCGCGTTGGGTGGAGTTCAGCGCGGTTTTTAGCGTCTGACGGGTAAAGCCAATAACCCCGTTCAGCGGCGTTCGCAGCTCATGGGACATATTGGCGAGGAATTCCGATTTGATACGAGCTGCTTCCTGCGCGCGCTTTTTCGCCAGATCCAACTCCACATTCTGGATTTCCATCTGTTCAAGCGTTTCACGCAGATCGGAGGTGGCCTGATCGATATTTTGCAGCATCTCTTCATGGTAAGCCGTCAGCGACATCGCCATAGAGTTAATGCCGTTTTTCAGCATATCCAGCTCACCCAGCATATGTCCTGTCACCCGGCTGTCGAGTTGCCCACGACGGATACGGTCAACGGTGTTGACCATATTACGAATGGGGCCGGTGACATCGCGCATCAGACGGTAGGCAAACAGCATCGCCAGACAGAGACAGAACAGCAGCAGCAGGGTGGAGACAAAAACTTCCTTATATTGCTGTAGCCTGACCGACTGTAAATCCAGTTCAATGGCGACATAACCCAGAGGATTACCGCTGGGTTTGGCATTGTCCTCCGGCGACTCATCCGGGTAATAGCTTTCTGACAGGATTGGCGTGCGTAAGATTATTGAGTTTCCCAGGCGTTGAATGCCAATGTCAGAAGGTAACCTTGTCCCTTCCTGTATCCGCAGTTTTTCAACATTCAGATGATAATTAGAGGTGGCAAACAGTTGATTCTGTGCGTCAAATACGGTGATGACACGAACGATATTTGAATGACGACGGTGCAGCAGGCTAACCAGCTGTCGCACAGAGGTTTTGCTGTGGAAGGTCATGCCGTATTCGCTGGCGGTAGCCAGCGGTTCAATAATATTTGCCCCCGCATCCACCAGCTGATGTTGTAATTCGTTGTAGCGATGCACAATAAAAAAAGTGCTTAACAGAAGCCCTATCATCAGTGTGGGGGCCAAAATCAAAATTATCATACGCGCCCGCAGGCTGTATTTGGTCATAATCATCCTGTGATACGGTGTGGAGAAGGGGGCGGCGCAGGTCGAATTTTTTTGATCGCTGGTGTAGGCTACGCACGCTTTTTCGCTAACAATCTTTCGGATAAAAATCAATAATGGCGCAATTCTACTCTGCAAAACGGCGCGTGACGACCCGTCAGATCATAACAGTGACAGTTAATGAAATGGACGTATCGGGACAGGGCGTGGGGCGAATTGATGGTAAAGCGCTGTTCATCAGCGGTGCATTACCTGGCGAGCGGGCAGAGGTAGAAATAACCCAGCAGAAAAATTCATGGGCACGGGGAAAAACAATCCGCATTCTCTCTGCCAGCCCTGAACGGGTTACGCCACCCTGCCCGCATTTTACTCTCTGTGGTGGATGCCAGTTGCAACATGCCTCACCCGCGCTGCAACAGCAGAGTAAAGCCAGTGCCCTTGCGCGTCTGCTCAGTCAGCAAAATGGCCAGCCGGTCGCGGTGGACAATATTATTTCAGGGGAACCTTATGGCTATCGTCGACGGGCAAGGCTGAGTCTGCATTACGATAAACGCAGTCAGACAGTGCAAATGGGATTTCGTCAGGCTGCCTCCCGTGAACTGGTTGCCATCTCGCAATGTCCTGTTTTGAAGCCCGAGCTTAATGCATTAATCCAGCCGTTGCATCAGATGTTGAACAGTTTACAGGCGGCAAGGCGATTGGGACATATTGAACTGGTGCTGGCGGATAACGGCCCACTGCTGGTTCTGCGGCATCTTGATACCCTGAGTGGGACGGATCGGGAAAAACTGGAACAGTTTTCGCATAATCATCACGTTGCCCTGTTTCTGGCACCCGACAGCGATACACTGGTGCAGGTTAACGGCGCAATGCCTTTTTATCGCATTGATGATCTGACGCTCGCTTTTAGTCCGCGCGATTTTATCCAGATCAATGGTGAACTTAATCAGCAGATGGTTAATCAGGCACTAAACTGGCTGGATCTCCAACCGCAGGATCGGCTGTTGGATCTGTTTTGCGGCATGGGAAATTTTACGTTGCCGGCAGGAAAACAGGTAGAACATGCAACGGGTGTGGAAGGGGTAGCAACATTGGTGGGGCAGGCTGCACGCAATGCTGCACGGAATAATCTGAATAATGTGGATTTCTTCCAACACAATCTGGAAGAGGATGTCGTGAAACAGGCCTGGGCTGCAAAAGGATTTAACAAAGTTCTGTTAGACCCGGCCCGTGCCGGGGCGGCGGCGGTGATGTCTCATATCATTAAACTTGCCCCGCAAAAGGTGGTCTACGTATCCTGTAATCCGACTACACTTGCCCAGGATAGTCAGAATCTTCTGGCATCCGGTTATCAATTGGAAAGGGTTTCGCTGCTTGATATGTTTCCGCATACCGGGCATGTGGAATCCATGGTGTTATTTAGCCGAAAACAGGCTCCCGCGTGGGAGTAAGCCAGGAGAGGTTATGGTTGCGGTAAGAAGTGCACATTTGAATACGGCTGGCGAGTTTGCGCTCGATCAATGGATCACCAGTTTGGGGATTTCCAACCAGCAGTCATGTGAGCGACTGGCCGATACCTGGCGTTATTGTCAGGAAGCAACACAACAGCATACGGATGCTGCGCTTTTGCTCTGGCGTGGCGTGGAGATGGTGGAAATCCTTTCCATGCTCAGTATGGACAGCGAAAGTTTGCGTGCCGCACTCCTGTTTCCTCTGGCGGACGCGGACGTGGTATCCGAGGCGGTGCTGGAAGAAAAGTTTGGCAAAGCGATTGTCTCGCTGGTTCACGGTGTTCGTGATATGGACGCCATCCGCCAGCTTAAGGCGGCCCACAATGACTCAATGGCCCCGGAACAGGTTGATAATGTCCGACGTATGCTGCTGGCAATGGTGGAAGATTTCCGCTGCGTGGTTATCAAGCTTGCCGAACGCGTTGCGCATCTGCGCGAGGTGAAAGACGCGCCGGAAGATGAGCGAGTCCTGGCGGCCAAGGAGTGCACCAATATTTACGCGCCGCTGGCTAACCGTCTGGGTATCGGCCAGCTTAAATGGGAACTGGAAGATTTCTGTTTCCGCTATCTGCACCCGGATGAATATAAGCGTATTGCAAAACTGTTGCATGAGCGACGTATCGATCGTGAACAGTACATTGACACTTTTGTTCAATCGCTGCGCACTGAGATTGTGAAAGAAGGCGTTAAAGCGGAAGTCTACGGCCGACCTAAACATATCTACAGCATCTGGCGAAAAATGCAGAAGAAATCGCTGGCGTTTGATGAACTCTTTGATGTACGGGCGGTGAGAATTGTGGCGGAGCGCCTACAGGATTGCTATGGCGCGCTGGGCATTGTTCACACGCTGTACCGCCATCTGCCCAGTGAGTTCGACGATTATGTCGCTAATCCTAAGCCCAACGGCTATCAGTCAATTCATACCGTTGTTCTGGGGCCGAAAGGCAAAACGGTGGAAATCCAGATCCGTACCCGGCAGATGCATGAAGATGCCGAGCTGGGAGTGGCGGCACACTGGAAATATAAAGAAGGCGGTTCCACGGGCAGCGCCCGCGGTGCTTCCGGTCATGAGGAGCGAATTGCCTGGCTGCGTAAGCTGATCGCCTGGCAGGAAGAGATGTCTGATTCCGGTGAAATGCTGGATGAGGTGCGGAGCCAGGTCTTTGACGATCGCGTTTATGTGTTTACGCCGAAAGGCGATGTGGTGGACTTGCCCGCAGGCTCCACGCCATTAGATTTTGCTTATCATATCCACAGTGATATAGGCCACCGCTGCATTGGTGCCAAAATCAGTGGTCGTATTGTGCCTTTCTCCTACCAGCTACAGATGGGCGATCAGATTGATATCATCACCCAGAAGCAGCCTAATCCAAGTCGTGACTGGCTTAATCCAAATCTTGGCTATATTACCACCAGTCGTGGACGTTCGAAGATCCATGCCTGGTTTCGTAAGCAGGATCGTGACAAGAATATCGTTGCCGGTCGGCAGATCCTTGACAGTGAGTTGGATCATCTGGATATCAGCCTGAAAGAGGCGGAGAAACTGCTGCTGCCGCGTTATAACTTTAATACGCTGGATGAACTGCTGGCGGCCATTGGCGGTGGTGATATTCGCCTGAATCAGATGGCCAATTTCCTGCAATCCAGGCTCAATAAGCCGAGTGCAGAAGAAGAAGATCGTGAGGCGTTGCGCCAGCTGACGCAGAAGTCGACCGCACCGCGTAGCAAAGAGAGCGGCAGGGTGGTGGTTGAGGGCGTTGGTAACCTGATGCACCACATCGCACGTTGCTGTCAGCCGATCCCCGGCGATGAAATCGTGGGCTTTATCACTCAGGGACGGGGTATATCCATTCATCGTGCGGACTGTGACCAGCTGAGTGAACTGATGTCCCACGCGCCTGAGCGTATTGTTGATGCGGTTTGGGGGGAGAGCTACTCAAGCGGCTATTCACTGGTGGTTCGCGTGACCGCCAACGACCGCAGTGGCCTGCTTCGCGATATCACCACCATTTTGGCTAATGAAAAGGTCAATGTGCTTGGTGTTGCCAGCAGAAGTGATACCAAAAAGCAGCTGGCAACCATCGATATGGATATTGAAATTTATAATCAGCAGGTGCTGGGGCGGGTACTGGCAAGGCTTAATCAGGTGCCGGATATTATCGATGCGAAGAGACTACACTGATCTTCAAGGCAGTGGCTGTACTGCCGTTTTTCCTTCGGGCGGTGCTCATTATGGGGCATCTGCTCAGGTGGAGCCTGTACTGGCAAAGCACAACGTGGCTATGTCAGTAACGTCACGATACTCAGCGCCATAAACGCCAACGCCGCTTTATTTCTGATCCTCGCCAGCCTTCTTCAGCCCGTTATAAGGGGGAATTTATTCGCCCTGTGACATACAATCTCTTTTTGTCTTCATCACACTATGGAAAAGATTATGACTGCACTCGATCGCCTGCTGGGCATAATGAAAACCTTGCGCGATCCCCAACAAGGCTGTCCCTGGGACCGTGAACAGACTTATGCCACCATCGCGCCGTACACCCTCGAAGAGACCTATGAACTGCTTGATGCCATAAGCCGTGAAAATTTCGACGATCTGAAAAGCGAACTGGGCGATTTGCTGTTTCAGGTGGTGTTTTATGCCCGTATAGCTGATGAAGAGGGGCGTTTTAATTTCGATGATATCTGTAACGCCATCAGCGATAAACTGCAGCGCCGCCATCCGCACATTTTTGGCCAGACGGCGGTCAGCGACAGTCAAGACGTACTTTCCAACTGGGAACGAATCAAAAGCGTTGAGCGCGCCGAAAAGGAACAACACTCGGCACTGGATGATATTCCACGCACGCTGCCCGCCCTCATGCGTGCATATAAGATCCAGAAACGTTGCAGTAACGTCGGTTTTGACTGGCACACTCTGGCTCCGGTGCTGGATAAAGTGTATGAAGAAATTGACGAAGTGATGCATGAAGTGCGGCAACCCGAAGTGGATCAACAGAAGCTGGAAGAAGAGATAGGCGACCTGCTGTTTGCCACCGTTAACTTTTCCCGTCATCTTGGCAGCAAAGCGGAAATGGTGTTACAGAAAGCCAATGATAAGTTTGAGCGCCGGTTCCGCCAGGTAGAAGAAATTATCACCGCGCAAGGAATGCAGATGCAGGATGCCTCGCTGGAACAAATGGAAGCAGCATGGCAACAGGTTAAAGCGAGAGAATAGCTTCCCGGATGCCGCCTTGAGGAATAATCAGCTGACTCGATTCAACAAAAATGTGACCTGAATCAACCTCTGGTGCGGCATGATCGGGTAATCTCCTGCCAGTCTGTGCGATGGTTTGCTGATAACCAAAAACGATCAATTGTGGCAACGCGGTGATTCCGGTATACTGCTTTCCCGTCCTGGTTATTCCATCGTCTTTAAACCTACTTTCTCAGGTTCAGCATGACAACGAACTATATTTTTGTGACCGGCGGGGTCGTTTCCTCTCTGGGTAAAGGCATTGCCGCAGCCTCCCTGGCCGCCATTCTTGAAGCGCGTGGTCTTAATGTGACCATCATGAAGCTGGACCCCTATATTAACGTGGATCCCGGTACCATGAGTCCTACTCAACACGGCGAAGTGTTCGTCACCGATGACGGCGCCGAAACCGATTTGGATCTGGGCCATTATGAGCGCTTTATCCGTACCAAAATGAGCCGCCGTAACAACTTCACCACTGGCCGTATTTACTCAGAAGTCCTGCGCAAAGAGCGTCGTGGCGACTATCTGGGCGCGACCATTCAGGTGATCCCCCATATTACCAATGCCATCAAAGAGCGCATTATTGAAGGTGGTGAAGGCCACGATGTTGTGCTGGTAGAGATTGGCGGCACGGTAGGGGATATCGAATCTCTGCCTTTCCTCGAAGCTATCCGTCAGATGGCGGTGGATGTGGGTCGTGAACACACCATGTATATGCACCTGACGCTGGTGCCCTATATGGCCGCTGCCGGTGAAGTGAAAACCAAACCTACCCAGCATTCCGTCAAGGAATTACTCTCTATCGGTATTCAGCCTGACGTGCTGATATGCCGTTCGGATCGTGCCGTACCGGCTAATGAACGTGCCAAAATTGCGCTGTTCTGTAACGTGCCGGAAAAGGCAGTGATATCTCTGAAAGACGTTGATTCCATATACAAAATTCCCGGCATGTTGAAATCACAGGGGCTGGATGATTATATTTGCAAACGCTTCAGCCTGAATGCACCGGAAGCGAACCTGGCGGAATGGGAACAGGTGATTTACGAAGAAGCCAATCCGGGCGCTGAAGTGACTATCGGCATGGTCGGCAAGTACGTTGAACTGCCCGACGCCTATAAGTCAGTGATTGAAGCACTGAAGCACGGTGGTCTGAAAAACCGTGTCACGGTAAATATCAGGCTGATTGACTCACAGGATGTCGAGAGCCGTGGCGTTGAATTGCTAAAAAATCTGGACGCTATTCTGATCCCCGGTGGCTTCGGCTATCGTGGTGTCGAAGGTAAGCTGATGACAGCGCGATATGCGCGTGAAAACAACGTTCCTTACCTTGGCATTTGTCTGGGAATGCAGGTTGCGCTGATGGAGTTTGCCCGCAACGTAGCTGGTATGGAAGGCGCAAACTCAACCGAGTTTGTACCAGACTGCAAGTATCCGGTCGTGGCATTGATTACCGAATGGCGTGATGAAGAAGGCAATGTGGAAGTGCGCAGCGAACAGAGCGATCTGGGTGGCACCATGCGTTTGGGCAGCCAGCAATGCCAGGTGACGAAAGATAGCCTGGTGCACCAGCTGTACGGTTCTGACACCATCGTTGAGCGCCATCGTCATCGTTATGAAGTTAACAATCTGCTGTTGAAGCCAATTGAGGCGGCCGGATTACGTGTGGCTGGCCGGTCCGGGGATGACCAGTTGGTGGAAATCATCGAAATTCCCGGACATCCGTGGTTTGTTGCGTGTCAGTTCCACCCTGAATTTACCTCGACACCCCGTGATGGCCACCCACTGTTTGCTGGTTTCGTGAAAGCGGCCAGTGAGTATCAGAAGCGTTTGGCAAAATAAGTATTTTCATAACAACGCGGGAATAACACCCCGCGTTGTTTGTCTGAGTTTAAGTTAACTTGTACTGAGGAAAAACTAATGTCCAAAATCGTTAAAGTCATCGGTCGCGAAATCATCGACTCTCGTGGTAACCCGACCGTTGAAGCAGAAGTGCATCTGGAAGGCGGTTTCGTCGGTATGGCTGCCGCGCCATCAGGCGCGTCTACAGGTTCACGTGAGGCACTGGAACTGCGTGATGGCGATAAATCCCGTTTCCTGGGCAAAGGGGTAACCAAAGCCGTTGCCGCCGTTAATGGCCTAATTGCAGACGCGGTAACCGGTAAAGATGCAAAAGATCAGGCTAACATCGATAAAATCATGATCGAGCTTGATGGCACTGAGAACAAATCCAGGTTCGGCGCCAACGCCATCCTGGCGGTTTCTCTGGCTGCGGCTAAAGCCGCTGCTGCTGCGAAAGGCATGCCGCTGTATGAGCACATCGCTGAACTGAACGGTACCCCGGGCAAATTCTCTATGCCGCTGCCAATGATGAACATCATCAACGGTGGTGAGCACGCCGACAACAACGTCGACATCCAGGAGTTCATGATCCAGCCAGTGGGCGCAAAAACCCTGAAAGAAGCCATCCGTATGGGTTCTGAAGTGTTCCATACCCTGGCAAAAGTGCTGAAGTCTAAAGGCATGGGCACTGCAGTGGGTGATGAAGGTGGCTATGCGCCAAACCTGGGTTCCAATGCCGAAGCGCTGGCTGTTATTGCTGAAGCGGTAAAAGCAGCAGGCTACGAGCTGGGCAAAGACATCACTCTGGCGATGGACTGTGCAGCGTCTGAATTCTACAAAGACGGCAAATACGTGCTGGCTGGCGAAGGCAACAAAGCCTTTACCTCTGAAGAGTTCACGCACTTCCTGGAAGATCTGACTAAACAGTACCCAATCGTTTCTATCGAAGACGGTCTGGACGAGTCTGACTGGGCGGGCTTCGCTTATCAGACCAAAGTACTGGGCGACAAAATCCAGCTGGTTGGCGACGATCTGTTTGTCACCAACACCAAGATCCTGAAAGAAGGTATCGATAAAGGCATCGCTAACTCCATCCTGATCAAATTCAACCAGATCGGTTCTCTGACCGAAACTCTGGCTGCGATCAAAATGGCGAAAGATGCTGGCTATACCGCAGTGATCTCTCACCGTTCAGGTGAAACCGAAGATGCAACTATCGCTGACCTGGCGGTAGGTACTGCTGCGGGCCAGATCAAAACTGGTTCTATGAGCCGTTCTGACCGTGTTGCCAAGTACAACCAGCTGATCCGTATCGAAGAGGCGCTGGGCAGCCGTGCGCCATTCAACGGTCTGAAAGAAGTTAAGGGTCAGTAAGTTACTGAAATCCGGGTGCAGAGCCCGGAGTTAACTTGTTGGACCAGAAAGCCCGGACTTCCGTCCGGGCTTTTTTTTGCGCTTTTTGCACGCTGCCAGAGACCAGTGTGCCCTGATGGAAGGTGCCCTGCACCTCCGGTACGCGGACAACCGCCCCGGCTGAACAGCTTGCTGCAACCAGCATCCTCTCTGCCGCAACATTGATCGCAGGCCAGCGGCGCTGACCAGACTCATCCAGCGGCAAACTGAGAGTGTTTTTCAGCATACCAACGGCTCATTGCCGCCGGGAAACAGGTAGAGATAAAAAATGCGTTCCGCAGCAGAAACGAAACAAATTCATCGTTTGCAGCAATAAATGGGGGTGAGGAAAATCTGAAAAGGCGCGCTTCATACCGTCAGATTAGCGGGTTTAACTCAATTTAATCATCAGGTTAGAAATTTTTTGCTGGTGTTACGGATTGCTCTGATTTGCGTTATACTCGCAGAATTATCAGTTCATTTTATGTAAATTCCCGGTAACTAAATGTAATCAGGACCACGTAATAATGAAATATCGGGCAGATGTGGATGGGTTGAGGGCGCTGGCGGTATTGCCAGTGATTGCTTATCACATGGGGATCGGCGGCATACCCGGAGGATTCACCGGGGTGGATATTTTTTTTGTCATATCAGGATATCTGATCTGCGGCATTATTTATTCTGGTGCTGTTCAGAACACTTTCT
Organism: Erwinia psidii; assembly: GCF_003846135.1. Classification (GTDB taxonomy): domain Bacteria; phylum Pseudomonadota; class Gammaproteobacteria; order Enterobacterales; family Enterobacteriaceae; genus Erwinia; species Erwinia psidii. Next base: position 545,679 of record NZ_RHHM01000001.1, on the reverse strand, counting down.
CTTATCTGGATTTCTATAAGCGGCGCTGCCTGCGTATTCTTCCTCCACTGTTTGTGGTTCTACTGGCGACGCTGACCTTTGGCTATTACCACCTGTTGCCTATGCAGTTCAACGATCTCAGCAACAGCTCGCTGGCCGCGCTGCTCTTCTCTTCCAATATTTTCTTCTGGAAAACCACCGGCTACTTCGCCGGGCCGGCTGAGCTGAAACCGTTGTTGCACACCTGGTCGCTGGCGGTGGAAGAGCAGTTCTATATTGTATTTCCGGTGATCCTGCTGTTTGTGGTACGTTTTTTTCGTCAGCGGGCGGTACAGGTGATGCTGTTAATTATCGGTGTTTCGCTGCTTCTCAGCATTTATGCGGTAACGCGCAAGCCGACCTTCACCTTCTATATGTTGCCAACGCGGGCGTGGGAGCTGGCGTTGGGGGGGCTGATTGCCGTGGGCGGCCTTGAAGCGAAGATGGTGAAGCTTTCCGGGCGGGTAAAACATCTGATGAGTCTTACCGGGCTGGCCCTGATCCTGTTTGGTTTTCTGTGGCTGGATACCAGTAAACCTTTCCCGGCGTGGAACGCGCTCTGGCCGTGTCTGGGAAGCTTTCTGATTATCCTCGCAGGACAGCAGGCGGTGGTTTCCCGTGTGCTGGCACAAAAGCCGGTGGTTTACATCGGCATGATTTCATACTGTCTCTATTTATGGCACTGGCCTGTTATTGTTTACAGCCGGATGTTCTTTAACTTTGCTCCGGGATTACGTGAGGGGATCATTGTGGCCCTGACACTCGGCCTCGCCGTGATCTCCCGCTATCTGATTGAGATCCCGTTTCGCTACAGGCTGTCGGTGTTACCGTCAGCCAGGATTGTCACGGCATCGGTCATCGCACTGGTGATGATGGTTTCCGGTACGTTCTACAAAGGGCACGTAAGCAACAATGCCGGGCAGTTTTCCGCTGAAGCGCTGGCGCTGGCGAACTATTCCCAGTACAAAGATATGCCTGAGTTCAGCTACCAGTACCGTCCCGGACGCTGTTTTGTTGATGGCAAGAGCCAGGAGGATAAGCCTTTCGATCGCGATTTCTGTCTGAAAATGTCCGCCACCGCGAAGAACTATGTGCTGATCGGCGACAGTCATGCTGCTCATATCTGGCGGGCGCTCAGCCTGGCAGCGGGCGAGGGGATAAATGTTATTCAGGCAACGTCGGCCGGTTGTAAACCGCTTTATCATCAGGCGCTGCGAAACCCCTGCGCCGAGCTGGTAGATGACCTGTATGAAACCTGGATACCCAATCATAAAATTGATGGTGTGATTATCTCTGCCCGCTGGTTGCCGGAAGATATTGCGCCGCTAAAAGCGACGCTGAAACATCTGAAAACGGTGTCTGATAACATTATCGTTATGGGGCCGACCATTGAGTATTCGGAGGCACTGCCAGATTTGCTGGCCTACCAGACTGACGGCAGGAAGGATCTGGTGGCCTCTTCTATCGATCGCAGCATAAAAGTGACCGATCAAATGATGAAGCAGGCAATGCAGGATATGCAGGTGCCTTATATTTCGGTCTACTCGATTATTTGCTCTGGCGATGTTTGCCGTGGACTGGCCTCAGATGGCCATCCTATCTCCAATGATTATGGTCATCTGACGCTGAGTGGCGCGAAGGATGTTGTGGGGCAGGCAATACAGGAGATGCATCAGGACAACTTTATGTAAATCTGCTGCGGGTGGACAGAGGCTGGGCGCCTGCTGCACTGTTCATCTGTGGGGAAAAGGCGCTTTGCACCTCCGGCCCTCAAACTGAGCCTGAGTCAGGCATAATGCCTGACTCAGGTAGCGAAAGACGCTCAGTATTAGCGATAAAGCCTGTCCGGTGTAGCCTTTTCCCGTTTTTTAATGGCCATAAACTGATGCGAACTCCATCAATACGGTGATGTGACGATCCGACGTGGCGGATAACTACCAGCCTGTACAGGCGGAAGGTGACAGCAAATGATGCTCTCCCAGATATGTCCAGTGCGAGTTACTCTGTTTTCCTGAAGGATTGGGTTCTTGCCATGAATCGTTAGTCTTTGCCTCAAAATAACGTACATTTGCTGGCGCGGTTCTGTTCCAGCCGTGGCTTACTTTCCATACTTTATACTGGTTAAACATTTCGTAGCCCGGATTGGTATATAAAAGGCTGCCATTGCCATCCAGAACCCGATTTGTGGCACGGTTTACCAGCAGCATTTCTCCCCGTTCCGTTTTGACGGGACGCCACTGCTGGTAATAATTCTCTTTAGTGGCATAGTTTGTATAGACTGAACCTGTTGCGTTACTGTCAAGCACTCTTCCTGTTTTAAGCTGACGTATCAAATACCATGAATTAAATTCTGGCGTATCATTACCATGCGCTTTTTCAAAGCCCCAAATCTGATAAGGGTTGCCCTCATTTCAGTAACGCATATAGGCTTTCCCCGCCGTGTTGGCATCAGCGTTTTTTTGGATCTTAACACCTGGTTAAGATTCCATTGTGGTTTATCAGGCATAAATGTACTCATATAAATTTCGCCGCGCTACCTGAAGTGCCGGGTAGTTTACATATTGGCGTTAGTTTCTGGCTGGTTTCGGTATACGTTTTTAATAATCTGGGAGTACCGGTGATGACATCCATTTCTTTAACGATCAGTTTACCCGCATTGTAATTTACCTGATGGTATTTTCCATCAAAGGCCGCCCGGTGGTGTAAACCGTGGTGTTGCCATAAAAGCTGTCATTGGTGTGTGTCCTGCGTAAAAAATAATGTGTGTGACCGACAAAGACAGCTAACGGTTTGTAGGTCAGCATAATTGCCTGAAACTGCTGCCTGGCGTAAGCGTTGGAGGATCTGGTGAAATGATCGCGATACTCATGCATATTAAGAATAATGTTCTTAATACCACGCAGGCGTGCTTTTCTTAACTCATCGGAAAGCCATGTGAGGGATGGAATAATATCATAACAGGTGTTGCCCCCTGTTCCGTTCAGTCTGACCTGATAATTTGGGTGATTTTGTAGCTGAACGAAATGAACGCCGCCATAACCCCATGAGTAGGCCATACTGCCACGCCCATCGGTCCAGTCAGCAGAGAAGTTTTTCAATTTTATATTGTTTTTATAGTGATAAAACTGCCGTACCATATTAGATACTGAGCGTATAGCACAACCATCTATGGTCATATAGTTCGAGTCAAAACAGTTTGCGGCATTGCTCTGATAGTCGTGATTTCCCAGCCCGAAAAGGTAACTAAAATTCATATTATTATATATTCTGAAAAAGGCCTTCCATGAGTTTGCTCGTCCAAATTCAGTAATATCACCATTAATAATACCAAAGGCTAATTTTGTGGTTGCGTTGCTGGTATTTAATGAACGGACTAAATTAGTGTTGATTCGTTTCCCTTCCTCGCCATTCGCACTTTCGCTGTTAGGATCGCCTCCTGACATCAGACGAAAACCCTGAGGGTCGGCGAGCACCGCATAATCAAATGAACTGGCGTCACCCGCCTTGATAATGACAGGTACACAGGGTGTAGGTCCATCTGTAAGTAAACTGGAGACATCGACTTCAGGTTGATTGTCGTCCCCTGAACTCAGGGAGACAGTAGCTGAATCAACAGTGTCATTGCTGGTTGAATCACTAACCCTGTCCGTTGCTGAACCTTTTGCTATAACGGGCATCAATAATGAGATAAGTATAAACGTTGACAACGTGGTTTCCTTATTTTTTTCATGGTGCTTTTATTTTTTCTAAGATTTGTAATCATAATTATCTGCGCGTGGGGTTTATCAGATACGTTGAAATTTTTTGCAATGGTAATTATTTTATAAATTAATGCTGCATTATTTCCCTTATCCTGAATCGGATAGTGTTATTTTTTATCTCGTAAATATTTTGAAATAAAAATATATTTCGTAATAAAAACATAATTTTATTCTAAAAGGTAAGGTGATGTTGTTTTTTTATTATGCAGGCTAATTTATGATATTAAGTAAGGGATGAAAGGCATAGTTAACTTGAGTCAAGAAAGATTGCTTCCATGCAAGAAAGTGTAGATATCTTAACGTCTGTACTCTGGCACCCTGGCATATGAGTCTACCACCACACGATGCCGTTTGGTTATAAGATGGCTTTCTGGCATACTCCCAGCCCCTGTTTTCCAACGGCAATTGATAACGTGATGCAGTACCCGATTAATGAGATGTTCCAGACATTACAGGGCGAAGGTTTTTATACCGGCGTCCCGGCCATTTTTATCCGTCTGCAAGGATGCCCGGTAGGTTGCAGCTGGTGCGATACCAAACACACCTGGGATAAGCAGGCCAACCGGGAAACGGATTTAGGCGATATTCTGCAAAAGACCGTCGAGTCTGATGCATGGGGCGCGGCGAACGCGGAGGCTTTGCTGGCAGTGATAACGCAGCAGGGGTGGACTGCACAGCATGTGGTGATCACCGGGGGGGAACCCTGCATTTATGATCTGGTGCCGCTGACAGACTATCTTGAACAGCACGGCTTCAGTTGCCAGATTGAAACCAGCGGCACGCATCCGGTGCGTTGCAGTGCTGCAACCTGGGTTACCGTTTCGCCAAAGGTAAATATGCGGGGTGGTTATGACGTGCTTAACCAGGCGCTGGTACGTGCTGATGAAGTGAAACACCCGGTGGCGCGACAGCGCGATGTGGACGCGTTGGATTTGCTGTTGTCAACCCTGCATGATGACAAGAACCGCATTGTGGCACTGCAACCCATCAGCCTGAAAGAAGATGCCACCCGGCTGTGCATCGAAACCTGTATTGCACGTAACTGGCGTTTGTCGATGCAGACCCATAAATACCTGAACATCGCCTGATAACCATCCGGCGGTTTTTCGCCAGACGGTGATTATCCTTTGTAAACGCAGCCCGCCGTACAGGTTTCTTTAATCATAACCGCACTAAGGAGCGGCAGCGTGGGCTTCATTTGCTCCCAGATCCACTTCGCCAATACCTCACTGGTCGGATTGGACAGCCCCGGAATTTCATTCAGATAGTAGTGGTCCAGACGATCATAAACAGGTTTAAACGCTGCTTTCAGTTCGGCAAAATCCATCACCCAGCCGGTGTGCTCATCCACTTCGCCGGTGATTTCCAGCCGCACCAGAAAAGAGTGTCCGTGCAAACGCCCGCATTTATGCCCGGCGGGAACATTAGGCAGGTGGTGAGCCGCCTCGAATTGAAAATCTTTAAACAGCGTAGTAGCCATAGAACAGTCCCGGTTATTTCCTGAAAAAAACCGGCGAAGTCTAACGGAAAAACGCTTTTTTCGCACCCGTTTCGCAGCTTTTTCCACCTTAAGACAGAACCGGGAAATATCACTTAAGATAAGCCACTGATATATAGAAAATTAGCTAATTTGTTTTACCGCTATCCTTTACTGGAAAAAGCGTTTAGTCATTTTGGTTATTTATTATTACCAACCCTTATTTAAGGGTTATTATGCCAGTCGTTACCCTTATGCCATCTCACTGACTCTACGGCCTCGCGCCGCTCACTGGAACACGCGACTTCATGACGACACAGGCACCTCCGGGACCTCTGCTCCCGCTCAGCCCTGAACAACTCGCCCGCCTTCAGGCGGCGACGGGTGATTTTTCCACCACCCAACTGGCGTGGCTTTCTGGTTATTTCTGGGGCATGGTCAGTCAGCCTCAGCATCCGCTGGCGAGTGGTGCACCGGCGCCGCGTGAAATGCCCGGCGTGACAATACTTTCTGCCTCACAAACCGGCAATGCCCGTCGTCTGGCGGAGCAACTACGCGATGATTTGTTGGCAGCCAAACTCAGTGTCAATCTGGTCAACGCTGGTGACTATAAATTCAAACAGATTGCTCAGGAAAAGTTACTGATTGTCGTCACCTCCACGCAGGGCGAAGGGGAGCCACCGGAAGAAGCCGTGGCGCTGCATAAATTCCTGATGTCGAAAAAAGCGCCAAAGCTCAACAACACGGCGTTTGCCGTATTTGGTCTGGGTGATACTTCCTATGCGTTTTTCAGCCAGGCGGGGAAAGACTTCGACGCCAGACTGCAGGAATTGGGCGGTGAGTGCCTGCTGGCGCGCGTGGATGCCGATGTGGAATATGCCGCTGAAGCTGAACAGTGGCGTAGCCAGCTGGTGACGATACTAAAAAGCCGCGTGCCAGCTGACTCGCCGTCTCAGGCTGTCGCTCATGCAGCGGGTTCCGTCAATGAAATCTCCTCCAGCCCGTGGCACAAAGATGCGCCGTTGACGGCAAGCCTGGCGGTGAATCAGAAAATCACCGGGCGAAACTCAGATAAAGACGTGCGCCATATTGAAATCGATCTGGGTGACTCCGGGCTACGCTATCAGCCCGGTGATGCACTGGGCGTATGGTATGAGAACGATCCTGCCCTGGTAAATGAATTACTGGCACTGCTGGAGCTTAAGGGTGACGAAACGGTTGTGCTGGATGGCAAGTCCTGGCCACTGGCAGAGGCGTTGCAAAAATATTTCGAGCTGACAGTCAATACGCCGCACATTGTTGAACAGTACGGCAAACTGGCAGGTGATGAAAAACTGCTGGCGCTGTCCGCCAACAGGAGCGGGTTACAACATTACGCCCAGACCATGCCCGTTGTGGAGATGGTGCGCCAGGCGCCTGTGTCATTGCATTCCGAACAACTTATCGCGCTGCTACGTCCACTGACGCCGCGTCTGTACTCGATTGCGTCGTCGCAGGCTGAAAATGAGAGCGAAGTGCATATTACCGTCGGGGTTGTGCGCTACGAAATCGAAGGGCGTGCCCGTGCTGGTGGCGCATCCAGCTTCCTCGCCGATCGCCTGGAAGAAGAGGGTGAAGTTCGCGTATTTATTGAACACAATGATAACTTCCGTTTACCGGCAAATCCGCAAACGCCAGTGATTATGATTGGCCCCGGTACCGGGATTGCGCCTTTCCGGGCTTTCCTGCAACAGCGCGACAGTGACGGCGCGGAAGGAAAAAACTGGCTGTTCTTTGGTAATCCCCATTTCACCGAAGATTTTCTCTATCAGGTGGAATGGCAGCGCTATGTGAAAGATGGCCTGCTGACCAATATCGATCTTGCCTGGTCCCGCGACCAGCAACACAAGGTATATGTGCAGGATAAAATCCGCGCCAGGGGCGACGAGGTATGGCGCTGGATCGAGCAGGGCGCCCATATTTATGTTTGCGGCGACGCGAATCGCATGGCGAAGGATGTTGAACAGGCATTACTGGATGTGGTGGCCGAACACGGCGGGATGGACCCGGAAACCGCCGATGAATTTTTAAGTGAGCTGCGCATTGAGCGCCGTTATCAGCGAGACGTTTACTAATGAGCAATGACAAACATCCGGGGCCGCTGGTGGTTGAAGGTAAACTGACCGATGCTGAGCGCCTGAAAAAACAGAGCAACTACCTGCGTGGCACCATTGCCGATGATTTGCAGAATGGTCTGACCGGGGGATTTACCGGTGACAACTTTCTGCTGATCCGTTTTCACGGCATGTATCAACAGGACGACCGGGATATTCGCGCCGAACGTGCCGAACAGAAGCTGGAGCCACGTCACGCCATGATGCTGCGCTGCCGTCTGCCGGGCGGCATTATTACACCGCAGCAGTGGCTGGCCATTGATAAATTTGCTGAAGAAAACACCCTTTATGGCAGCATTCGCCTGACCAATCGCCAGACTTTTCAGTTTCACGGCATTCTGAAAGGTAATGTTAAGCCTGTACATCAGATGCTGCACGAAGTGGGGCTGGATGCGCTGGCAACGGCAAATGACGTTAACCGTAACGTACTGTGCAGTTCAAACCCGGTGGAGTCTGAACTGCATCAGGAAGCTTACGAGTGGGCGAAGAAGATCTCTGAACATCTGTTGCCACAAACCCGCGCCTATGCGGAGATCTGGCTGGATCAGGAAAAGGTGGCCACCACCGATAAGGAGCCGATCCTCGGCGAAACCTATCTGCCACGTAAGTTCAAAACCACCGTAGTGGTGCCGCCACACAATGATGTCGACCTGCACGCTAACGATCTGAACTTTATCGCCATTGCTGAAGAGGGCAAGCTGGTCGGTTTTAATCTGCTGGTTGGCGGTGGTCTGTCCATCGATCACGGCAACAAAGCTACCTATGCCCGTACCGCCAGCGAGTTTGGCTATCTGCCGCTGGATAAAACCCTGGCGGTTGCAGAAGCGGTGGTGACGACCCAGCGTGACTGGGGTAACCGCACCGATCGTAAAAACGCCAAGACCAAATACACGCTGGAGCGGGTGGGCGTGGAGACATTTAAAGCGGAGGTTGAGCGCCGCGCCGGGATCGTTTTTGCGCCGATCCGCCCTTACGAATTTACCACCCGTGGCGATCGTTTTGGCTGGGTGAAGGGAATTGATGATCAGTGGCATCTGACGCTGTTTATTGAAAATGGCCGTCTGCTCGACTATCCGGGGCGTCCGTTGAAAACCGGCGTGGCGGAAATTGCCAGAGAGCATAAGGGTGATTTCCGTCTGACGGCAAATCAGAACCTGATTGTGGCGGGCGTGCCTGAAACAGATAAAGCACGGATAGAGCAGCTGGCGCGGGATCACGGTCTGATGGAAAGTGTCAGTACCCAGCGTGAAAACTCAATGGCCTGCGTATCTTTTCCCACCTGCCCCTTGGCGATGGCGGAAGCCGAGCGTTTCCTGCCGGAATTTGTTACCCGTGTGGAAGGCATCATGAGCACATACGGCGTTGGTGAAGAGCATATTGTGCTGCGTGTAACTGGCTGCCCGAACGGCTGTGGTCGTGCGCTGCTGGCGGAGATCGGCCTGGTAGGTAAGGCGCCCGGCCGCTACAACCTGCATCTGGGAGGAAATCGCACTGGCACGCGCATTCCGCGGATGTACCGTGAGAACATTACCGAAGATGAAATTTTGTCTACCCTTGATGAACTGGTGGCACGCTGGTCAGCAGAGCGTGAAGGTGAAGAAGGCTTTGGTGATTTCACCGTGCGGGTGGGCATTGTGAAACCGGTTGTCGACCCTGCCCGTGATTTCTGGCAATAACGGAGGCGTGTTATGGCTGTACTCGATCTCGCTGCACTGAACGGGCTGCCAAAGGTGGAGCGGGTAATGGCGCTGGCAGAAATAAATAACCGGCTGGATAAACTGTCGGCGTGTGAGAGGGTGTCGTGGGCGCTGGAAAATCTGCCTGGGGAAGCGGTGCTTAGCTCAAGCTTTGGTATCCAGGCGGCGGTCAGCCTGCACCTGGTCAGCCGGGTTAAGCCTGACATTCCGGTTATTCTCACCGACACCGGCTATCTGTTTCCTGAAACCTATCAGTTTATCGACCGTCTGACAGACCAGCTGCATCTTAACCTGAAGGTTTTTCGCGCTGAACAGAGCGCGGCCTGGCAGGAGGCCCGCTACGGCAAGCTGTGGGAACAGGGAGTGGCAGGGATTGAGCGCTATAACCACATCAACAAAGTCGAACCGATGAACCGCGCGATGACAGCGCTTAATGCACAGACCTGGTTTGCCGGGCTGCGGCGTGAGCAGTCCGGCAGTCGGGCGAATCTGCCAGTACTGGCTATCCGGCGTGGCGTGTTCAAGGTATTGCCGATCATTGACTGGGATAATAAGCAAATTTATCAGTATATTAAAGATAATGGCCTTGATTATCATCCGCTATGGGATCAGGGATACCTGTCGGTGGGAGATACCCACACCACGCGCAAATGGGAGCCGGGGATGGCAGAAGAAGAAACCCGCTTTTTTGGCCTTAAACGGGAATGTGGGCTGCACGAGTAATGTTGCTGCTGTGCGTCTGAACCTCTGCCTTCATTGACGTCTCTGACGTCAATATTTCAGTCCGCGACACACTGTCAGGCTGGTATAAACGGACCCGGAAGGCAGACTGCTTTCCGGGTTTTCTTTTTTAATACTCACTAAAAACCACATCCTGTTGGCGTGGTTAACAACAGGTTTTGGCTTTGCCATGTTATCTCAGGGGCTAAATCTGGTAGCACAGGCAGAGGCCTCTTTGTCGGGTTTTGAGTACGTCCCTGCGGGGCGCGATCAAAGCCGCCTTCCATAAAGGCGGTTTTTACTCTCCCGCCGGCGGGGATCAGCGCACCATCAATCCCGCCACTTCATCGTTTGCACGGGTTACATTGACTTTTATCACCTCATAGCTGGCCACGGCCTGAAAGGCATCTTCTGCCAGAATCGCATCCAGCCGGTCACGGTCGATATCGCTGGCGATAATCACACCGCCCGTACGAGGATCTTTACGTCCTGCGGCAATGAACGCGCCTGCATCAAAATAGCGATCCAGCCAGCTAATGTGTGCATCCAGTAAGGCCTCGACTTCTGCCATGGGACGGGTGTAACTCAGGCTGATGATATACATCTTTATGGCTCCTTAAACCTGTGATGATGAAATATGTCAGTCGCTCAACGGCTGGTGACATGCATGACCGGTGAAGTTTATCAAGTGACCATTGGGTTGCCACCGACGGGAAAAATTTTCTTCTTGAACGCAAAGTATGATCGCCGTGGCAAAATTTGATTTATGCATAATGGCCTGAATATACACCGTTAAGCACATTTTTTTCTTAGCTTAGCCATATTGTTATTCCATTCGGTAACTACTCATTCCAATTAGTAATTTCAAAAGCCTTCTGTCAGAGCCGTATAGTCTCGTGAACTTTTTGTTATATACGACAGGGCTTACGTGGATTATCTCCCGATTTTTGCCGACATCCGTGATAAACCGGTGCTGATTGTTGGCGGCGGCGATGTGGCCGCACGCAAAATTGAATTGTTGCGTCGCGCGGGCGCACGGGCGCAAATCGTTGCACGTGAGCTGGGGGCAGAGCTGACTGCATTGCATGACAGCGGTGCCGTTGACTGGCTGGCAACAGAATATCAGTGCAGCCAGCTGGATCATGTCTGGATGGTGATTGCCGCAACGGATAATGGTGAGCTTAACAGCCGTGTTTATGCAGATGCAGGTGAACGCCGTCTCTTCGCCAATGTGGTAGACGATCAGCCGAAATGCTCTTTTATCTTTCCTTCTATTGTCGACCGTTCCCCGCTGGTGGTGGCGATTTCTTCCAGCGGTACGGCCCCTGTGCTGGCCCGTTTGTTACGTGAGAAGCTGGAAGCACTGTTGCCCGGTAATCTTGGTCAGATGGCGGAAATCGCCGGACAGTGGCGGGATAAAGTTAAACAACGTTTCAGCAAGATGTCCCAGCGCCGTCGCTTCTGGGAGACTGCTTTTAATGGCCTGTTTGCCAGCCAGATAGCCTCTGGCAATGTCTCCGGTGCGAAGCGTACGCTTGACCAGCAGCTGGATAATCCTGATACCAGCCAGGGAGAGATCATCCTTGTGGGGGCGGGGCCTGGGGATGCCGGACTGCTGACGCTGCGTGGCTTGCAGGTTATGCAGCTGGCAGATGTTGTGCTCTACGATCATCTGGTCAGTGATGAGGTACTGGATTTGGTCCGTCGTGATGCCGATCGTATTTGCGTGGGTAAACGCGCCAGTGCTCACAGCGTGCCGCAGGAGGAAACCAACCGGCTGTTGGTGGAACTGGCGAAAAAAGGCAAACGGGTGGTACGTCTGAAAGGCGGCGACCCTTTTATCTTCGGGCGCGGCGGCGAGGAGTTACAGGCTGCCGTCGCGGCAGGAATTCCTTTTCAGGTGGTACCGGGCGTGACGGCCGCGGCCGGTGCCACGGCTTATGCCGGGATCCCGCTTACCCACCGCGATCATGCCCAGAGCGCCCTGTTTATTACCGGTCATTGCCGTGCCGGTGGCGAAGAGATGGACTGGCCTTCACTGGCCAGAGCCAGACAGACGCTGGCTATCTATATGGGTACGGTAAAAGCGGCAGAAATTGCAGCCCAACTGATTGCGCATGGCCGGGATGCCCAAACGCCGGTGGCGGTAATTGGTCGTGGTACCCGTCAGGATCAGCAGGTGCTGACCGGCACGCTGGAAGCACTCGATGAACTCGCGCAACGCGCACCCACGCCAGCACTGATAGTAATTGGTGAAGTGGTCAATCTGCATCAGCAACTGGCGTGGTTTCAACATTCAGCACAGCAGGCCGGGCGTGAGTCCGCCGTTGTCAATCTGGCTTGAGGAAAGAGTATGGATCAAAAACGACTTACCCATCTGCGTCAACTGGAAGCGGAAAGTATCCATATCATCCGTGAAGTGGCAGCAGAATTCAGTAATCCGGTGATGATGTATTCCATCGGGAAAGACTCTTCGGTGATGCTGCACCTGGCGCGTAAGGCGTTCTGGCCAGGCACGTTGCCTTTCCCGCTGTTACACGTTGATACCGGCTGGAAATTCAAGGAAATGTATGAATTCCGCGACCGCACGGTGAAGCAGATCGGTGCCGAACTGCTGGTGCATCGCAATCCTGAAGGCGTGGCGATGGGGATCAATCCCTTTGTGCATGGCAGTGCCAAACATACCGACATCATGAAAACGGAAGGGCTGAAGCAGGCGCTGAACAAATACGGTTTTGATGCCGCTTTTGGCGGTGCCCGTCGTGATGAAGAAAAATCCCGCGCCAAAGAGCGGATCTACTCCTTTCGCGATCGTTTTCACCGTTGGGACCCAAAAAACCAGCGTCCTGAGCTGTGGCACAACTACAATGGCCAGATCAACAAAGGTGAAAGCATCCGGGTTTTTCCGCTGTCAAACTGGACCGAACTGGATATCTGGCAGTACATCTTTCTTGAAAACATTGAGATCGTTCCCCTGTACCTGGCTGCCAGCCGTCCGGTGCTGGAGCGCGATGGTATGCTGATGATGATCGATGATGAGCGGATTGACTTACAGCCCGGCGAAGAGATTAAACAGCGGATGGTACGTTTTCGCACCCTGGGCTGCTGGCCGCTTACCGGCGCGGTGGAATCTCAGGCGCAGACCTTGCCTGAAATTATTGAAGAGATGCTGGTTTCCACCACCAGTGAACGTCAGGGCCGGGTGATCGATCGCGATCAGTCCGGTTCGATGGAGCTGAAAAAACGCCAGGGTTATTTCTGAGGAGCCAACATGAATAACGTCATTGCACAACAAATTGCCGATCAGGGCGGCGTGGAAGCCTGGCTACATGCTCAGCAACATAAAAGTCTGTTGCGCTTTCTCACCTGTGGCAGCGTCGACGATGGTAAGAGCACGCTGATTGGGCGGCTGTTGCACGACACACGACAGATTTACGAAGATCAGCTTTCATCGTTACAGAGCGACAGCAAGCGTCACGGCACGCAGGGCGAAAAGCTGGATTTGGCGCTGTTGGTGGATGGTCTTCAGGCGGAGCGTGAGCAGGGTATTACCATCGATGTGGCCTACCGCTACTTTTCTACCGAAAAGCGTAAGTTCATTATTGCCGACACACCGGGGCACGAGCAGTACACTCGTAACATGGCGACCGGCGCGTCTACCTGCGATCTGGCTATCCTGTTAATCGACGCCCGTAAAGGCGTGCTGGACCAAACCCGCCGTCACAGCTTTATCTCCACCTTACTGGGCATCAGGCATCTGATCGTCGCGGTTAACAAAATGGATCTTGTTGAATACAGCGAAGAACGTTTTGAGCAGATCAGGCAGGACTATCTGGATTTTGCCAGCCAGCTGCCCGGCGATCTGGACATCCGCTTTGTGCCGATTTCCGCGCTGGAAGGAGAAAACGTCGCCAGTCAGAGCGACGTAATGGGCTGGTATAACGGTCCGACATTGCTTGACGTATTGGAAACGGTTGAAGTCACCGGCGGCGTCGGGCAGCAGCCAATGCGCTTCCCGGTACAGTATGTCAACCGCCCGGACCTGGATTTTCGTGGCTATGCCGGTACGCTGGCTTCAGGCGTTGTGCAGGTTGGGCAGCGGGTAAAAGTATTGCCATCGGGTGTGGAATCATCCATTGCCCGCATCGTGACTTTTGATGGTGATTTGCATCAGGCACAGGCGGGTGAAGCGATTACGCTAGTGCTGAAAGATGAGATCGATATCAGCCGGGGCGATCTGCTGGTGGAGAGTGATGCACAGCTGAAACCGGTGCAGGCAGCCAGTGTCGATGTGGTATGGATGGCGGAACAGCCCCTGCTCCCGGGACAGCGCTTCGACATCAAAATTGCCGGGAAAAAGACCCGCGCCAGGGTGGAAAAAATTCAGTATCAGGTGGAGATCAACAGCCTGAAACAGCGTAGCGCGGAGAGCCTGCCGCTGAACGGTATTGGCCTGGTGGATCTGGTTTTTGATGAGCCAATGGTATTGGACAGCTACCAGCAAAACCCGGTGACCGGCGGCATGATCTTTATCGATTGTATGACTAATGTCACGGTCGGGGCCGGGATGATCCATGAACCACAGCACGACGTGGTGCAGGGGGCAGGAGATTACAGCGCTTTTGAACTGGAATTTAATGCGCTGGTGCGTCGCCACTTCCCTCACTGGGGTGCCCGCGATATTTCAGGCGGTCAGTAATGGCGCAGCATGATGAAAATGTTGTCTGGCACAGCCATACAGTAACGCGGGCCGAACGTGAGCAGATCCACGGTCATCAGGGGGTGGTGTTGTGGTTTACCGGACTTTCCGGTTCAGGTAAATCCACCCTGGCAGGCGTTCTGGAACAGGCACTCCATCAACTGGGTGTCAGCACCTATCTGCTGGACGGTGATAATGTGCGCCACGGTTTATGCCGCGATCTGGGGTTTAGCGACGATGATCGTAAAGAGAATATCCGCCGGGTTGGGGAGGTCGCTAAGCTGATGGTTGACGCCGGGCTGGTGGTACTGAGTGCTTTTATTTCACCCCATCGGGAAGAGCGCCAGATGGTGCGGGATATGTTGGGGAAGGGGCGTTTTATCGAAGTCTTTGTTGATACGCCCCTTGCTACCTGCGAAATGCGCGATCCCAAGGGACTGTATAAAAAAGCCCGTGCCGGCGAACTGCGTAATTTTACCGGAATAGACGCCGTTTATGAGGTGCCGCACGCTGCGGAACTGCATCTTGATGGTGAACAATTGGTAACAAAATTGCTGGTTCAAGTGTTAGATCTGCTGCGTGAGCACGATATTATCAGGCCCTGAGATAGCCATAATGAACCGCCTCCGGGTGGAACGTTTTCGCGTCAACAGGATACTTATGCACAATGTTACGCCCATGCTGGCCCGCAAAGACGATCATAACCAGGAGGATATCTCCTGGTCCTTTCCCGGTGGAATGGTTGGTTTCGCTTCTTACTGGTTCGCCCTCGCCATCCCGTTCCTGCTTTATGGTTCCAATACCCTGTTTTTCTTTCTTTATACCTGGCCCTTTTTTCTTGCGCTACTTCCGGCCTCTGTCCTGATTGGCATTGCCACCGGCGCATTGCTGCGTGGTCATCTTATCTGGACGTTGCTGCTCACGGTGCTACTGGTGGTCGCTCTTTTCTGGCTACTTTTCATGCTGCTCAGCAACTGGTAAGTGAAAAACGGCCATTACCTCGCCCGAAACTGATGTCGGATTACTTACTCCGGTTACAAAATCTTGCCAGACAGTGCTCGCCTGGCTGGTAATTGTTCCGTGGTTCGCCACTTTGCGGCTATTTAACCGGCGTAGTGGAGTCGGATGGAAAGTTATGGGATGATTAGGCCGTTTTTCGGGAGGCGGGATGGGAAAACTGACGCTGCTGTTACTTGCTTTACTTTGCTGGCTGCAATATTCGCTCTGGCTGGGCAAGAACGGCATACATGACTATACACGCGTGAATGAAGATGTTGCGGCGCAACAGAGCATAAACGCCAAGCTTAAAGCGCGAAACGATCGGTTGTTTGCAGAAATCGACGACCTTAACGGCGGTTCTGAAGCAATTGAGGAGCGCGCACGTAATGAACTGGGAATGATTAAACCCGGTGAGACTTTCTATCGCCTGGTGCCGGATCAGAACAAACGAAACGTGCAGCAGGGTAATCTGAACAGCCAGCAACGGTAATTAATGAATATCGCAGGTTTATTTCCGGGCATCATTGCCGTCGTCCCCGCCGCTGGGATTGGCAGCCGTATGCGGTCAGAGCATCCCAAGCAATATCTGACCATCAGGGGCAAAACCCTTCTTGAGTACGCCATCGACAGCCTGCTGGTCCATCCGGCCATCAGTCGTATCATTGTCGCCATTAACCCCATCGACCCCTACTTTGCGGGCCTGCCCATCGCATCCGATCCACGTATTACCGTAGTGACAGGCGGTAAAGAACGTGCCGACTCTGTTCTTGCGGGGTTGCAGGTGGCTTCTGACGCCCGCTGGGTGCTGGTGCATGACGCCGCACGCCCCTGCCTGCATCCCGATGACCTGACGCGCCTGTTGGCAATCACCGCAACCTGCGATGTGGGCGGAATACTTGCCGCCCCGGTGTGCGATACCATGAAACGTGCGGCACAGGGTAAACCGGTGATTGCCCACACGGTGGATCGCGAGGCGCTGTGGCACGCGCTGACGCCACAGCTTTTTCCGTTGGAACTGCTGCGTGATTGTCTGCAAAAAGCCCTCCGTGAGGGCGCGAGAATTACCGATGAAGCTTCCGCACTGGAGTATTGTGGCTATCAGCCACAGCTGGTGGCCGGTCGCAGCGACAATATTAAGGTCACTCGGCCGGAAGACCTGGCGCTGGCGGCGTTTTACCTGACCCAATTAAACAATAAGGAGAGCGCATGATGCGTATCGGCCACGGTTTTGATGTTCATGCATTTGGTGGTGAAGGCCCGCTGATTATTGGCGGTGTACGCATCCCTTATCCACAGGGGCTACTGGCTCATTCAGACGGTGATGTGGCCCTGCACGCACTGACCGATGCATTGCTGGGTGCGGCGGCGCTGGGCGATATTGGAAAACTCTTCCCGGATACCGATGCGGCTTATAAAGGTGCCGACAGCCGGATACTGCTGCGTGAAGCACTGCATCAGATCGGGAAAAAAGGGTACCGCGTGGGTAATGTTGACATCACCATTATTGCCCAGGCACCCAAAATGCTACCGCATGTGCCACAGATGCGCGTAAATATTGCAGAAGATCTGGCTATCCATATGGATGCAGTGAATGTCAAGGCTACTACCACGGAGAAACTGGGCTTTACCGGTCGCGGTGAAGGCATTGCCTGTGAGGCGGTTGCGATGCTGTTCAGGGTGGAAAAGTAATGGATTTTACCGATCTGCGCTGGCTGCATGGACAGCCTGTTGCCACGGGCGTGGTGAAGGCAAATCCTGAAGATTTTATCGTTATCGAAGATCTTGGCTACCGCCCGGATGGAGAGGGTGAGCAGGTGCTGGTGCGCATGCGTAAGATCGGTTGTAACACCCGCTTTGTGGCTGAAGCTCTGGCAAAGTTTGCCGGTGTTCATCCCCGCGATGTCAGCTTTGCGGGGATGAAAGATCGCCATGCGGTAACGGAACAGTGGTTCTGCCTGCGTATACCGGGCAAAGAGACGCCTGATTTCTCCACTTTTCAGCTTGATGGTTGTGAGGTGCTGGAAAGTGCCCGCCACCGGCGTAAACTCCGCACCGGTGCGCTGCAGGGCAATGCTTTTCGACTTGTGCTCCGCCAGATTTCGCATCGTAATGAGGTTGAAAAACGGCTGCAACAGATTGTGGCCGCCGGGGTGCCAAATTATTTTGGTATGCAGCGTTTTGGACATAATGGCAATAACCTGTTGATGGCGACACGCTGGGCAGCGAACGACATCGCGGTCCGTGAGCGTAACAAGCGTAGCTTTTTGCTCTCGGCGGCCCGAAGCGCATTGTTCAATCAGATTGTTAGCGAGCGTCTGATGCAACAGAACTCGCTGTGTACGCTGATGGCCGGCGATGCGCTACAGCTGACTGGCCGTGGCAGCTGGTTTGTGGCGCAACAGGACGACATGGCAGCGCTGCAAACGCGGATCAACGACAACGAGCTGCGGATCACCGCGCCTTTACCTGGCAAGGGAGCATGGGGAAGCGAGGATGCTGCACTGGCGTTTGAACAACATTGCCTGAGCGATGATCTCCTGCTGAGGGGGTTGCTGGAGCGTGAAGGCGTGGAGGCTGCCCGTCGTGCGATGCTGTTGATACCTCGCGATTTACGCTGGTGCTGGCAGGATGATGCTAACGTTGAGCTGGCGTTTTGGTTACCCGCTGGCAGTTTTGCCACCAGCGTGTTGCGCGAAGTTTTGCAGCAAAAAGACGGCGATGCGGCGGTCGATGAATAGCGTTGCTAACGGGCTGAACATGATAACGGACTGTCTGTCAGCTCAATGGTCATTCTGAGTTCCTGCCTGCAATCTGCTTTTGTAAACGCAAGCCTTTCCTTTATTACCGTTCTTATCTGCATAATTAACGTTAGTTGCGCACCGTCTGAATGCATTCAGCTTCTTATTCATAATGTTATAACATTTTTCCTGACTGGCGGTGAGCAATACAACGGCACTGTGGTTATTATCCGTTTAACGTTATAAAAAACAGCAAGGGGTATTTCCGCTGTTTGTTGCTCCTACCACTGAGCGCGTCCACGCGATAGAATATCCGACCAGCGCCCGGAATTTGCCCTTTGTCTTACTACAGCGGCAGCGGTTTTGTTAACCCGGCAGGATTGCGGTAGCGTATTTCGGCGTTAGAAAAGAATAAATCAAGAGGTTGAGTTTCAGATGCGAATATTGCTCAGTAATGATGATGGCATTCATGCGCCGGGCATTCAGGTGTTGGCAGAGGCGTTACGGGAATTTGCTGACGTGCAGGTCGTGGCTCCCGATCGCAATCGCAGTGGGGCATCCAACTCTTTGACGCTGGAAACCCCGCTTCGTGCCTTCAACTATCCTAACGGCGATATCGCCGTTCAGATGGGCACGCCAACTGACTGCGTATGGCTTGGCGTCAATACGCTGATGAACCCGAAACCAGATATTGTGGTATCCGGGATTAACGCCGGGCCTAATCTTGGAGATGACGTGATCTACTCCGGCACGGTCGCGGCTGCCATGGAGGGGCGTCATCTTGGGTTGCCCGCGCTCGCCGTCTCCCTTAATGGTCATCAACACTACGAAACGGCGGCGGCGGTGACCTGTTCTCTTCTGCGAGCCTTACAGCGTGAGCCACTGCGAACCGGTCGCATTCTCAATATCAATGTGCCTGACCTGCCTCTTACCGAGCTTAAAGGTATCCGGGTGACGCGCTGTGGTAGCCGTCATCCCAGCGATCGGGCGATCCCTCAGCTTGACCCACGTGGCAATACGTTTTACTGGATTGGGCCTCCGGGGGAAAAACTGGACGCCGGGCCGGACACCGATTTTGCTGCCATTGACCAGGGCTATGTCTCTGTTACCGCGCTGCATGTTGATTTAACTGCTCACAGCGCACAGGATGTAGTCGCTGGCTGGCTGGCGCATGTGGAGATCGGTGGCAAATGGTGAGCCGGCGCATCGAAACGCTACTGTTACAGTTGCGTCAGCAGGGCATAGACGACGAGCGGCTGTTAAAGGCGATTGAGGACGTGCCGCGTGAGCGTTTTATTGATGAAGCGTTTGAGCACAAGGCCTGGGAGAACACTGCATTACCCATTGGTTCCGGGCAAACTATCTCCCAGCCTTATATGGTCGCTAAAATGACCTCGCTGCTGGGTTTAACGCCAACGTCACGGGTGTTGGAGATAGGTACCGGTTCGGGCTATCAAACCGCTATTCTGGCTCATCTGGTGGAGCACGTCTTTTCTGTTGAACGCATTAAAGGCCTACAGTGGCAGGCCCGGCGTCGTTTAAAACAACTCGATCTGCATAATGTGTCTACCCGCCACGGTGATGGCTGGCTGGGTTGGGCGGCTCGTGGCCCTTTTGATGCCATTATTGTGACTGCCGCGCCACCGGAAATCCCCAGGGATCTTATGTCGCAGCTGAATGAGGGCGGGGTTATGGTACTGCCCGTCGGTGAAGAGCAGCAGCAACTTAAGCGTGTTATCCGTAAGGCCAACGAGTTTGCAGTGGAAATTATAGAACCAGTCAGATTTGTACCTCTGGTAAAAGGCGATCTGGCCTGACCATTAGCAATTGTATACATCTGTGAATTGGCACCCTGCCTGCGATGTTGTTACTATCTCGTAAGTTGAGGTTTTTATTACTACTGACGCGGGGCAGAGTGTCACCTGTGCTGCCAGTTAACACTGTATTGCCGTATTGGGGGATGTAGATGAGCACGGGAAGCCCGGGATTTAAATTGCGCCATATTGTGGCTATTTCGCTGGTTAGTTTTTGGTTGGCTGGTTGTTCCGGTAACGGCACACAGGCTCCTATCAGTTCCGTTGGTGGTGACAACGGTGGTGGTATGAGCAACAGCACTGATATGGGCAGCAATTCAGGGAGCATTGGTGGCGGTAGCGGCGGTGGACTGATTTCTCCCCCTCCATCAATTTCCGTTAATCAACCCAGCATGGTTAACACGGCGGTAACACCCACCGCCGCCTCAAATGAAAACGTGGTTACTCAAAATGGACGAATTGTCTATAACCGTGCCTACGGCAACATTCCAAAAGGCAGTTACAGTGGACAGAGTTATACGGTTAAACATGGAGACACGCTGTTTTACATTGCCTGGATTACTGGCAATGACTTCCGCGATTTAGCCCAGCGTAATAATATTCCCGCACCATATAGCCTGAATGTTGGTCAGCAGTTGCAGGTCAGCAATGGTTCCGGTGGAACGCTGACCGGCGGTAATGCCATTACCGCCGCCGATGATAAAGCCAGCGGTCTGGTGACTAAAACTTCTCCAGGACAAATCGGAGGAGCAACGGTTGCACATCAGCCTGTTATTACGTATTCTGAAGATTCAGGTAAACCAAATGAAGGCAAAATGTTACCTTCATCCGGCACAAATACTGTTGCAACGACGACAGCGCCGGTTACTGCACCGACCGTCAGCAGTACAACGAACAGCACAACTCCTGTGGGAAGCTGGCGTTGGCCAACCGATGGTAAGATTATCGATAACTTCTCTGCTTCTGAGGGCGGCAATAAAGGCATCGATATCGCGGGATCGCGAGGACAACCCGTCCTGTCAACCGCTTCAGGGCGTGTTGTGTATGCCGGGAATGCGCTGCGCGGTTACGGTAATTTGATTATCATCAAACATAATGATGATTACCTGAGTGCCTATGCTCATAACGATACAATGCTGGTTCGCGAACAGCAGGAAGTAAAAGCGGGTCAGAAGATTGCGACTATGGGTAGTACAGGCACCAGTTCTGTTAGATTACACTTTGAAATACGTTACAAGGGGAAATCCGTAAACCCGTTGCGTTATTTACCGCAGCGATAATCCGGCAGAACCTTGGTGTTCTGCCCTGACATCACGGGTAGGAGCCGCTTATGAGCCAGAATACGCTAAAAGTACATGATTTAAATGAAGATGCGGAATTCGACGAAAACGGAGCTGAAGTTTTTGATGAGAAGGCTCTTGTCGGAAATGATCCTGCTGACAACGACATAGCAGAGGAAGAGCTGTTGCAGCAAGGCGCAACACAGCGCGTACTTGATGCCACGCAGCTCTATCTTGGTGAGATTGGTTATTCTCCACTGCTTACGGCTGAAGAAGAGGTATTCTTCGCTCGTCGTGCTTTACGTGGTGACATCCCTTCCCGTCGCCGTATGATTGAAAGTAACTTACGTCTGGTCGTAAAGATCGCCCGTCGTTACAGTAATCGTGGTCTGGCTTTGCTGGATCTGATCGAGGAAGGTAATCTTGGGTTAATCCGCGCGGTTGAGAAATTTGACCCTGAAAGAGGGTTCCGTTTCTCAACCTATGCGACCTGGTGGATCCGCCAGACTATCGAACGGGCTATTATGAACCAGACCCGAACGATCCGTCTGCCGATCCATATTGTTAAAGAGCTGAACGTTTATCTGCGCACGGCGCGTGAGCTGGCCCATAAACTGGACCATGAACCAAGTGCAGAAGAGATTGCTGAACAGCTCGATAAACCCGTTGACGATGTTAGCCGTATGCTGCGCCTCAACGAACGCATCACTTCAGTTGACACGCCGCTGGGTGGGGATTCTGATAAAGCGCTGTTGGATATCCTGGCCGACGAAAAAGATAATGGCCCGGAAGACTGCACTCAGGACGATGACATGAAACAAAGCATCGTTAAATGGCTTTTCGAACTGAATGCCAAGCAGCGCGAAGTGTTGGCACGTCGTTTTGGCCTGTTAGGCTATGAGGCGGCGACATTAGAGGATGTGGGTAGCGAAATAGGTCTGACACGCGAACGTGTCCGACAGATTCAGGTGGAAGGTCTCCGTCGGCTGCGTGAAATATTGCAGGGTCAGGGACTGAGCATCGAGGCTCTGTTTCGCGAATAAACAGACACGGCATTTTTTTAATGCGCAAAAGGTGACCAACGGGTCGCCTTTTTTATTGTCGTCCCTAACCCACCTGTTGAAGAAGTGGTGACTGATCCTGTAAGGCTTTAGTCTGAATAATGCCCATGCCGCAATATCACCACAGGTAAAAGGAGACAAACCGACATGGGGTTTTACAGGCGTTCATAAGATGTATATTGGCGTTGTAAATACCACACAGTCTGGACGGCAAAGTACCGCTTCAGGATCCTGAAAGATGTGACCTTACAGGAGAATCTGGATTCTCTGTGGGATAAAAAATGGTGAGGTTTGGCAGCTGAATGTTCAGCCAGATCACGAACATCCTGCTGTAACAGTTCCACCGAAAATCCCGATATCAACTCTGATAGGGCATCTGAAAGGCCGCAGCGCAATCAGGCTCTACAATCGTTTCCCACACAAACGAAAGACCTTATGGCGCAACCACTTTTGGTCACGTGGCTGGTTTGTAGATAATGTCGGGGGGGAACGGGGAAATGATCAGACGGTATGTGAGGCATCAGGAGAAAACGGAACAAACAGATGCGTAGCAAATGGAATGGTTAGAGTGGTAATCGAAAATTGACAATAGCGCCCCTTTCAGTGGGCATTCTCAAAAGCCACCTTCTGAGACGGTGGCCCTTTACTTCTTACTGAAACCCACGTCCTGGGGCATTGCCAGTATTACTTTGCTTATCCATCTCCATAATACTCATCGGCGCGCTGTACCAGCAGAAACGCAGACGCAGCGGGTAACTGAAGATCGAAGTGATGACACTAAATGCCCACCTGGACCAGGGGCATCAAAGCAGCCGCCCTCCATAAAGGCGGCTTTTGACTGTCAGCATAGGACTGCATCAGAGATTATGGCCCTGTATTTTACGCTTACAGGAAAGGGGATGATCACTTCTTGCAACCCTTTTACTCTCAGTCAAACCAACGATTTAAGGCGATAAATCCACTCCAACGCCTGACGCGGAGAAAGAGAGTCGGGATCCAGTGCTTCCAGTGCCTCAACGGCCGGAGAGGTATCTTCCACCAGTAATGGCAATTGTGAACCATCCACTCTGGTTGCGGCGCTGTTACCGGAGAGCGCTTCCAGCTCTTTCAGCTTCTGCCTTGCGCGTTTAATCACTTCTTTCGGTACGCCAGCCAGTGCGGCGACGGATAAGCCATAGCTTTTACTGGCAGCGCCTTCCTGCACACTGTGCATAAAGGCGATGGTATCGCCATGCTCTACCGCGTCCAGATGCACATTTACCACACCTTCCATTTTTTCCGGCAGGGTTGTCAGTTCAAAGTAATGGGTAGCGAACAGCGTCATTGCCTTATTGCGGTTAGCCAGACTTTCCGCACAGGCCCAGGCGAGCGACAAACCATCATAGGTGGATGTGCCGCGACCAATTTCATCCATCAGCACCAGACTCCATTCCGTGGCGTTATGCAGGATATTAGCGGTTTCGGTCATTTCCACCATAAACGTGGAACGGCCAGAGGCCAGATCGTCAGCGGCGCCCACACGGGTAAAAATGCGGTCGACAGGGCCAATTTCCGCTTCGTCGGCGGGCACATAGCTGCCGATGCAGGCCATCAGTGTGATAAGTGCCGCCTGACGCATATAGGTGCTTTTACCACCCATATTCGGCCCGGTGATCACCAGCATTCTGCGTTGTGGCGACAGCGAAAGTGGATTAGCAATAAAAGGTTCCTTCAGCACCTGCTCAACTACCGGGTGGCGGCCACCGGTTAGTTTTATGCCCGGTCTGTCGGTGAGAAGAGGACAGGTATAGTTCAACGTCCATGCCCGCTCGGCCAGATTTGACAGTACGTCCAGTTCAGCCAGCGACGCAGCGCTGAGTTGCAAAGCTTCCAGGTGCGGCAGTAGCAAATCAAATAACGCTTCATACAGGGCTTTTTCCAGCGACAGCGCTTTTCCTTTGGAGGTAAGCACTTTGTCTTCGTACTCTTTCAACTCAGGTATGATATAGCGTTCGGCATTTTTCAGCGTCTGGCGGCGCACATAATGGATTGGCACCAGATGGCTCTGTCCACGGCTGACCTGAATATAGTAGCCATGAATAGCATTAAAGCCGACCTTGAGCGTATCCAGCCCCAGTTTTTCCCTTTCACGAATTTCCAGACGATCCAGATAATCGGTCGCCCCATCCGCCAGCGCACGCCATTCGTCCAGTTCAGCGTTATACCCCGGCGCAATCACGCCACCATCACGAACCAGTACCGGGGGCGTCTCAATGATTGCATTTTCAAGCAGCTGCCGCAGCTCGGCAAATTGTCCCATCCGCTGGCGTAGCGTTTGCAGGTGAGGCGTGCTGCTATTGCGCAGGATTTCATCCAGCTGTGGTAACTGTTGGAAGGCATGGCGCATTCTGGCCAGATCGCGCGGACGGGCAGTGCGTAACGCCAGCCTGGCCAGGATACGCTCCAGATCGCCCACCTGACGCAGAAGAGGGGACAGCTCATCACTGAGATCCTGGAGAGCACCAATACTTTGCTGGCGATTGATAAGCGTGTTTACGTCCCTGACGGGCATATGTAGCCAGCGTTTCAGCATGCGGCTGCCCATCGGCGTTGCTGTCTTGTCCAGTACGGCAGCAAGGGTGTTTTCAGTGCCGCCAGAAAGGTTTTGGGTGATTTCAAGGTTACGACGGGTAGCGGCATCCATAATGATGCCGTCCTCCTGACGTTCCATGGTCAGTGAGCGAATATGCGGCAGGGAGGTGCGCTGGGTATCCTTGACGTATTGCAAGAGGCAGCCGGCCGCCCGCAGAGCAAGGTGAGCCTGTTCCACGCCGAATCCGCTCAGGTCGCGGGTGCCAAATTGCAAATTTAGCTGTTGGCGAGCGGTGTCGATTTCATACTCCCACAGCGGTCGGCGGCGTAACCCGCGGCGATTTTCGATCAGTGCCATGGCGGCCAGATCCTCCGGGTAGAGCAACTCAGCGGGATTGGTGCGCTGTAGCTCTGCCGCCATGGTTTCCGCATCAGAGGGTTCCGCCAGACGAAAACGGCCGGAGCTGATATCCAGTGTGGCATAGCCAAATCCCCTGGCATCCTGCCACACGGCTGCCAGCAGATTGTCCTGACGCTCCTGCAACAGCGCTTCATCGCTAATTGTGCCAGGAGTGACGATACGCACCACTTTGCGTTCCACCGGGCCTTTGCTTAATGCCGGGTCACCGATCTGCTCACAGATCGCCACGGATTCCCCTAACTGCACCAGTTTGGCGAGATAGTTCTCCACCGCATGATAAGGGACACCGGCCATGGGAATGGGCTGACCGGCTGAGGCACCACGTTTGGTAAGCGAGATATCTAATAACTGGGCGGCACGTTTGGCGTCATCATAAAACAGCTCGTAAAAATCCCCCATACGGTAGAACAGCAGGATTTCCGGGTGCTCCGCTTTCAGGCGGAGATACTGCTGCATCATTGGGGTATGGGTGGAAAAGTCCTTGTCTGTAGACTCTTTCATATTGATTTTTCTCATTTTTTAAGTCTTTCAAGTGCTTATATGGCCCCAGGTGAAACCCCTTTAAACCCACATAAACCCATAAATTTGTAGCTCACTTGTAGCCCAGGACGTATAGATTGGTTTTGCACCTCTCTGGGCTACAAATGGTGGTGATACTTTGAAAGCCACTCTTTACCATGCTTTTATTATCAGTAAGTTAAGCATTGGTGTGAAGCCTGCTCTTAACCATGTTGGAAAAGTCGTTTTCGAAGCTAGCCCGGATCAAGAACCTTACCTGGTTTTTGACGATCACCGGGATTCACCAGTTGAAGGTCAGTTTGACCAAAAACACCTGTGTAATCCAGCGTAGAGTCGCCTCGCCAGATCGTAATATCAGTGAGGGCAAGAGGCCAGGCGCTGTGCTGAAAGTAAAAGCTGGAAATGTTTCTGATTTTCCTGATATTGACCAGGCAAGGCAAGTCGTCAGGCAATTAGTTCAGACCATGATCGCAACAAAGAAGAGACCCGGCAATATCAAGCGAGTACCCGATCTGGCTGAATTGACGGTGAGTGAAGCTTTTACCCCAAGACCGAAGCCATTTGAAGGGGCGATCTAAACCAGCCAAACCCGATACACTGACAGTGTTGGATAAAGCAGAAAACAGGCTTTCAGAATGGTCTGGTCTACGAGTGAAAGCTTTAACAGGTAATGAAATCCCCCGTAAGTTTGACGTGATCGCCAGTCGTACAAGGACAGCAGCAGAGCGGGCATTCAGGTGGGTAGGAGCAGATGGCTTGGGAGGATGTTGATCTGAAAAAAGGTACCATTCATCTGCGGGAAACCAAGACAGGGGTTGAACGCTACGTCCAGTTATCCATTCATGCGATCGATTTTCTCAAGGTTCTACGCCTTACCTCTGACAAATATCTCTTCCCTTCGCAGGCTAGCAGCAAGCCAATCCAGCAGAAGTATCTAACTGAAAACTCATGGCGTTTATGCGAAGGCGGTCAAATGCTTGATATACCTCATTGGACGCCCCATGATCTGCGTCGTACTGTGCGGACAGGGCTATCCCGTTTACAATGCCGTTTACAATGTCCAAACGAGGTAGCAGAAGCTGTGCTGGGTCATACGCGTGGCGGTGTCGAAGGGATTTATAATCTGTATTAGTATGATGCTGAGTGTCGGAAGTGATTGCAGGTGTGGGTGGATTATATGGAGAAGCTCGTTTAGCATATTCTTATGGAAATGGCAATTAGTGATTAGGGCTTCGTGTTTCGAGCATAATTCCTAAAAATATATCTCCTGTTTAGTTTCTTTTATACAGGATTTATCATTTGCTCATTACGATAATGTTGTGTTTTTAACGGAGGATTACTTATGGAAACGGAAAATTCTTTACGCCTCTTAACATTAGGGGAAAAAAATTTAGCTCAGACAGTTTTCGGTAGTTCAATTCAATGGAATAAAGTATGGGTTCATTGTGAGAGTTATCTACCATTTGGTTTGCAAGGCAAATTTGTTGGAATGACACCAAATGGTGAAATATATTTCAGAAAATAAACATATCTTAAGGACTTCTCTTTATCTTCAAAATCTAACCAACATTTTTTTATGCATGAAATGACACATGTCTGGCAACATCAGCACGGAATGTGGGTTAGAATAAGGGGTGTATTTAGCTGGGTATCAACTTACAAATATGTCATCGATCCGAATAAAAATTTAAGTAAATACAGTATGGAGCAACAAGCTCAGATTATTGCCGATTACTTCTTATTAAAAAAATATGGTGTAAGTGGTCTGAAAAGCGAAATTGGGCGTCAGGCTGGTTTTCAGGGAGTATTAGATAATAATACTATTTCGCTATATAGGAAAATATTGCCAGCATTAATTTTATAAGAGAGCGATATGATGAAAAGTATAAGTGTATTTATTCCTGTTTTATTTATAACATCCTGCCACATAAATGATACTCGCCCAGAAAATCATCGGGCTAATGTAAGTGTAGTAGGTGATAGTATTTGTGTTACATTGCCTGATACTAAAAACGAAAGTATATCCTTATTAAGTATAAATGAAATTGGTAATGGCGAAAATGTGGTGGAAAAAAAATTCGCTATTGGGAATGCACCTAAGTTATATTCAAATAAATGTCTCTCTAATTTCGCTTTTGCCTTTGAATCCGGTAAATCATATGTGTTTTCTATTAATGCAATACGGATAAAAGAAGATCACACTATAGAAAATGGGAATAGTTATAGTGTGACTTTTTCCGTTTGGGTAGATAAAGGAGAGTTAAAAGTGAAAGATATAAACTAACTATATCCGTGAGCATTGAATATGCTTGATTTTTAGGTGTCAGAGGATCACGCTGTCGCCCATGAAAATACCCTCTCAGGGATTTCGGGTTCTACCTGACGGTATTGGGACTATGCTTACGGATAAGTGTGGCGAAATCAAATATGTTTCACAGTGATAAATACCTTATCTGCCACTGCGAACAGTTTAGGGGTAATTAGTAAACTGTATATAATTGTACCCTGCACGCTACGATGGGAGTATTCCGTTCGGTATCGACAGTTGTTGGTATTGTACTGACTCTACACGTTCAAGGCCGGTTGGATTTAATAATGAAGGTAGCATTAGCAGGAGAGGCTTTTTCTGGTTCAGGTGTATTGTGTGTAATGGTCAACAAAAACTGGCCACGGTTTTAGCGTTTTTCCAGAACAATCGCTCTGATTCATTCGGCGTCAAGCCACCATTATATTGATGGGGTCTGAGCTGGCTGTAATATCCCGTAATGTAGTTCGTTATCGCTGCGCTGGCTTCGCTAAAATTTACGTATCCATTATCCGGCATCCACTCTGTTTCCAGGCTTCTGAAAAACCGTTCCATTGGGCTATTATCCCAGCAATTTACCCGACGACTCAGGCTTTGCTTTAGCTGATATCTCCACAGTAACTGTCTGAAATTTCTGCTGGTATAGTGGCTACCTTGATCCGGGTGATACCGTAAATCAGTCGGTTTTCCACGTGCTTCCCAGGCCATGGACAGCGCTTTGCCTGTCAGTGCTGAATCAGGGAGAAATGATATCGCCCAGCCAACCGGTTTACGGGAAAAAAATCGAGTACAACAGCCAGATAAGCCCGGCGTTTTCCCGTCCAGATATAAGTCACATCACCGTACCAGGCCTGATTAGGCCCGGTAACAGCAAACTGGCGATCCAGATAATTAGGAATCTCAATGTGTTCCTCAGACGCCTTCTTATAACGATAACCACGTTACTGACAGCTGATGAGATTAAGTTCTTTCATCAGCTTTGTTGCCCGCCAGCGACTCAGTTTTACGCCTTTAGTGGTGACCATCGCGGCAATGCTTCGCGCCTCTGCTGAGCCGTTACTTTCGCGATAAACTTCACGCACAAGGCTCAGTAATGCCACTCTCGTGACGTCATGCTTTCTGGGCTGGCGCCAGTATTTATAACTGCTGCGATGAGCCCCAAACACGTTGCACACAACGGCAACAGGAAACCGCGCCCTGAATTTATCAACTAATGAGAACTGTTCAGGGAGTCTGACATCAGGAGCGCGGTAGCCTTTTTTAATATATCTCTTTTTTATTTCAACGCGTTGAAGATTTTTCTTCAACTCACGTATCTCGATCTGCTCAGGTGTCATGGGCGAGGCCCAGAAGGATTGTTTTTTTTCATCTATCGTTCCTTCATTAATTAACGCTACTGTTTATTTCTTATTAAACAGACCGTCCATTGCACCCGTTGCAGACGCCCGCAGTATCCTTCGCAGCCGCGAGTCATTACGCGGGTAGGATCAGTATTACCCGGATACGGTGGGTAAGCCTGGCGGGGACATAAAACACCCGCTGTAACAGGATAAGCAGGGAAAGCGGTCGATCCGGGCAACCCGTCAAGAGGATATTAAGTCATCCATAGATGCCAATATCAGATTGCAGTGCGCCTGTCGGGGCGCGACCGAAAAGAGAGTCTTACTGGTGAATAAGAAAAACCTCCGGCTGTGCCGGAGGATAATTATTGTATGCGGTTGAACGGAAATATCCGTCTGACTTACCGGGCCTGTTTTTCGCGAGCATTATTGGTTTTTGCACCGATATTTGCACAGGCCAGTAAAATCAGCGTGCTAAAAACGACAACATATTCTACCGACGTCAGAAGGACATCCGTTATACCATATAGCAAAGCGGATAATACTACCAAAGATACGGGGTTACTGAGGAAACCCACAAGGCTATTATCAAAAAGCAGCCTCCCGTAGAAGAACAAAAGTGCAATTACACCAAAAATGCCAAAAAGTGAAGCATATTGAATGAATTCATTATGCAAATGAACATCAATATAATCGAGGGCGAAGGAGTTTGCATTGTGGGATGAATTAAGCCATTGTCGGATAATGTTATTTCTGGTTATTTGCGTTTCACCGAAGGGATGTTTTGTAATGGCAACCATCCCTGATTTCCACATGGTAAACCGTGAGCCAAGTGATGTATGGTCATCGCCTTCGTTGAATCTGGAAATTTCCTGTTTTGTGGTATCAAAGCGGGACTCAACGATGTTTTTACCTAATATTGCAATCACAACGAAAGATAAAATGATGGCAATAACGGGAAATATTCTAAACGATTTGCTTTGCCACAGTGCATTGATGGTAAGTATTAAACCAAGCATGATATGAATAAACATTGCCGAGCGGGTTTCGGTCAGGAATATTATATATACTGAAAGCAGATAGGTTAATATTATGGCGACATGTCTGATGGGTACATAGCGAATCTGACTCAGCATGGTCATCAGCGAAAGTGCCATCGCACTGTATGCATAGGCTGTCATCGTTGCCCGGTTAATGCCCAGAGTAATTCTGTCAATATGATTAATATGTTGCCAGATGCCTTCGGCGCTTGAAAACAGGAAAGCGGCTGACAGTGAAGACCATGTTAATATATAAAGCCATTTTTTGCTGATAATTCCCTGGCGGATACCCCACAGAATAAACATGGAAATAAGGGTGGCAAGAAACCAGCGCTTAGCCGGTGTGAACAGCAGCCCATTATCAACGCCGGGAATGGCATGGTGTTTAGCTATCACTGACCAGATAAAATACATTGCGGAAAGCACAAAAAATGGAGTGACTATTTTTGATGATGTGATTATTGATTTTATTTTTCGACTGTTGATTAAAATGCCAAATATGCTTAAGTAGCTGCAAAAGTAAAAAATGATACGGCCGGATTTTTCATTAATAAAACTGAGCGGAAGCGTCAGAAGCAGTAATAAAAAAGAAATAATGAATAGTGAACGGGTGAGGCACTCATGTCTGGAATGATTTCTGAACGCGCTAAGATAAGACATTATAGTGTTTCCTGATACAAAGCATTATAATTACATGCGGTTACTGTCTTTTTTATGCCAACCTCAGTTATCATTAATGCTTGTCATAAAATATTCTCTGTATATTCTGAAATAAAGCAATAATCATAATTGCCCGGTACTGATGACGCCTGTTTATAGCTTATACACAACAAAAAATCAAAAAAAAAGCCTGCACATACCCTGCATGGGATCCTCAGAGAAAAACCTCCAGGCCGCTGCCTGTTTTTTGTGACGGGGTATAACGGTAAACGACCCTGAGCCATCAATGACCTTGCCGTATCAGTCAGTAATGACTGGCCTTTATCAAACCAGCTTTTTCACCAGCGCTTCGTTATGGCGGATATGGCCTGAGGCCCGCTCCGGGTCGCGCTGTACCAGTGCCATAAACAGTAAATCAGTCAGCGTCAGCTGTGCCGCCGTTGACGAAATAGCCGCGCTGCGGGTGGTTTGCTCTTCAGCGACGGTATACAGACAGTGAGTGGCCGCCTGCTGTAGTGTATTCGGCGTAAAGCCGGTAAAGGCCAGTACGTTGGCACCAACGCGTTGCGCCTCCTGGGCTGCCAGATTTATTTCACGTCGCTCGCCGGTGTAGGAAATCGCCAGCAGTACATCATTAACGCTCAGCGCCTGCACGCTGGCCAGTAACGCATGCATATCATTCTCCGCCACGGCATTGATGCCAATTTTCATCAGTTTCCAGGAGAAATCCTTTGCCACCAGACCCGACGTGCCAATGCCCACCAGCACGATGCGCCTGGCTTCTTTTAACAACCGCAGCGTCTCCAGCAGCATCTCTTCACTGTTAATGTTCAGGGTTGCTCTGATGGCAGATACTTTTTCTGCCAGCAGTTTTTCACCAACGGCTTTCAGCGGATCGTCACTGAGGATCAGATTGTGCACGGTGATAGCATCTTTTGCCGCCAGAGAGTCACTGAGTGCCAGTTTGAGTGCCGGAAAGCCTTTGTAGCCCAGCTTTTGTGCAAATTTCACTACGCTCGACTGGCTGACGCCCGATTCTTCCGCCAGCTTTTGTGAACTAAGATGGCGTGCCCGTTCTGGCTGTGACAGCAGAAAGTCAGCCAGACGACGCTCATTTTGCGCCAGCGTCGAATAGAGCTGACGAATACGCAGCAGTGAACTCATCAATTAATCTCTCCGGCAAGGGTCATCACTACACTGAAATTGCATGGCCGCGGGTGAATTGTTGCCGAAAGCGATCCCCAGCCGCAGCGGGCAATACAGTCGCTCCAATTATTGTCGGGCAATTGATCCGCGCTTATGAATATAATATTCAAAAATTTATCTGCTTTAAGAATTAAAAATTCAGTTGAGGATAGCATGAATCTTGCCGCACTGGTTTCTGAAACACGTAATGTCGATACCATGGATCTCGACTGTCTCTCCACGCTGGAGATGGTGACTAAATTCAACCAACAGGATGCTACCGTGGCGGCGGCGGTGAGCAAAACCTTACCGGAGGTTGCACGTGCCGTTGACGCCGCTGCGCTGTCACTGAGCGCAGGGGGAAGGTTGATTTATGTTGGCGCAGGAACCAGCGGTCGGCTTGGCGTACTTGATGCCTCTGAATGTCCACCTACCTTTGGTGTGCCGCACGGCGTGGTTGTCGGGCTGATTGCCGGGGGGCCTGGCGCATTGCTGAAAGCGGTGGAAGGGGCGGAAGATGATCCCCGTTTGGGCGCCAGCGATCTCTCTGCGATCGCTCTGACGCCTCAGGATATGGTGGTAGGTATTGCTGCCTCCGGGCGGACACCGTATGTGATAGGTGCATTGCGTTTTGCCCGCCAGCTCGGTTGCTGCACCGCAGCTCTCTCCTGCAATCCCGACTCGCCCATTGCTCAGGAAGCGGATATCGCCATTTCTCCGGTGGTTGGCCCTGAGGCTCTGACTGGATCCACCCGCCTGAAATCGGGCACCGCACAGAAGCTGGTGCTGAACATGCTTTCCACCGGGGCGATGGTGAAAACCGGCAAGGTATATCAGAACCTGATGGTGGACATGCAGGCCACTAACATTAAACTGGTGGATCGTGCCAGCCGTATGGTCTGTCAGGCTACTGGCTGTCCGGTTGAGCAGGCGGTTGCGGCGCTTGAGGGATCGCAATATGCGGTGAAAACGGCCATCTTGATGATACTTGGCGATCTGACGGCCCGACAGGCTGAAGCGTTACTGCTAAAACACGATGGCTTTCTTCGTGCGGCGCTTCAGGCGCGGGAATGACCGGGCAGATCGAATATTAAGCCCTCTCGCGCAGCGTCCCGCTGGCAGAGCGGATTTAGCCGTTTCTCACGGTGTGAATGACTACACTGCCAGGTGCCATGCCCTATAATTGTGATGATACAGGCCAGTTGACTGACATAGGCATTCTGCCAGGCTGCTCTGCGGGACAGATTTGGCGATAACAGTGGTCATTTCTGTCGAGGCAGCGTGGCATCCGGTGCCACTTTGACGCTTTTAGATTTACCAGACTGATGGGGTTTTATTACCCTGAGGAGTTATGTTTGAGCACAGCTCAGGAACGGCGTGTGGTATTTTTTGATCTCGACGGCACGTTACATCAGCAGGACATGTTCGGCACATATATGCGTTATCTGCTCTGGCGTCAGCCACTGAATCTGCTGCTGGTTATTCCCCTGTTGCCAGTGGTTGGCGTGTGGCTGCTGATTAAAGGTCGCGCATCACGTGGGCCGTTCAGCCTGTTGTTGTGGGCGATCACCTTTGGTTACAGCGAAGCAAACCTCAGGTGCAAAGAAAGGCAGTTTGCACAATGTTTTCGTCAACGGGTGATCGCATTCCCTGTGGTACAGCAGCGGTTGACGGACTATCTCAACAGTGCGGATGCTGACGTCTGGCTGATTACAGGCTCACCGCAGTCATTGGTGGAACAGGTCTATTTTGACGCGCCATTCTTGCCGAAGGTTAAATTGATCGGCAGTCAGATGAGCCGCCGTTATGGTGGGCGGGTGATGGCAATGCGTTGCCTGGGCCATGAGAAAGTGGCGCAACTGGAGAAGCAACTGGGAACGCCGTTGCAACTTTACAGTGGCTACAGTGACAGCAAGCAGGACAATCCGCTGTTGTTTTTCTGCCAGCATCGCTGGCGCGTCACGCCCCGAGGGGAACTGCAACAGCTTGAGTAAACGGGTATACTGCCCGGCGTTTTTGGCTGGAGACGCAGGTAAGCATGACCGCAAATGATGAATTCTGGATGCGCCACGCGCTGACGTTGGCCCGTCGTGCCTGGGATGAAGGTGAAGTGCCGGTAGGTGCGGTACTGGTGCACGGCGATCGGGCGATCGGTGAAGGCTGGAACCGGCCTATCGGCCATCACGATCCCACGGCGCATGCGGAAATGATGGCCTTGCGTCAGGGTGGACAGATCCTCAGGAATTATCGACTGTCAGACACCACCTTATATGTGACGCTGGAACCCTGCGTAATGTGCGCCGGGGCGATGGTTCACGGTCGGATCTCACGATTGGTGTATGGCGCCAATGACGGGAAAACCGGCGCGGCAGGATCGTTGCTTGATGTGCTGGGGCATCCCGGTATGAACCATCAGATTAAGGTCGGGCATGGCGTGCTGGCTGAAGAGTGTGCCGCGATACTGAGTGCGTTTTTCCGTCAGCGACGGGCTGAGAAGAAAGCGCTGCGTGACGCACTGCGTTCAGGCGCCGTGAAGCCGGAATAAAAGTGTTTTATCAGTTAAGCGCCGTCTCCGGCCCGACCGCCGGATAGCCTGCGCCCAGCTCTGCTTCTTTGGCCGCCTGTTGCGCGATCTTCCGTTCCTGATCCTGTAAATAGCCTACCAGGCTTGACTGATAGATGCGGATATTCTCCACGTAGTTATAGGCTTCCTGGCCACGAGCGTAGCCGTAGGTGGTCTGGGTGTAATAGCGTTTCTGGCTAAGCATTGGCAGACGGAGTTTCACCTCAGCCCAGCTGTCCGGGTTACCCTGCTGTTTTTCCGTCAGTTTGCGCGCATCCAGCATATGCGCGTAGCCAATATTGTAAGCGGCCAGCGCAAACCAAATCCGCTCATCCTCAGGAACACCGGGTGGTACTTTCGCCATCATCCGAATCAGATATTCATTGCCACCACGGATACTCTGTTCAGGATCGGTGCGATCGTTGACGTTGAGACTTTGTGCCGTATTGTGAGTTAACATCATCATCCCACGAACGCCGGTAGGAGAAGTGGCCTGTGGGTTCCAGTGCGATTCCTGCCATGAGATGGCAGCCAGCAGGCGCCAGTCGATCTCACTGGCATATTTCTGAAACAGTGGTTTGATGGTGGGCAAGGTACTGTCAATGGCACGGAGGAAAGTGCTGGTATCGACATAATCAAAGGTGCCAACGTGACCAAGATATTTCTCGTCCAGTCGCGCCATCGCCCCTTCTTCATTCATGCGGTTAAAATAGTCGAGCATGGCGGCGTCGAAGCTGTCATCATCCTGAGCCCGTGGCATATACCAGGTGACGGGTTCTTCATCGGTAATATCAAATGCCACGGTAAGCTGTGGATGAATGCGCTGTAACAGCGCAATGGAGACGGAATCTCCCACCGTATAGTCAATTTTGCCTTCTGCGACAGCTTCCAGAAGGGCGTTGGGGCTTTGGTCAGTGGAAATTGCCCAGTCCAGATCGGGGTACTGGTTTTGCCTGATATTACGCAGCGTGGACAGATAGGCCGAATCTGAGGCAACGGTCAGCCGTCCTTTCAGGGTCCCAAGGCTCTGTGGACGCACTTTACCCAGTCGGTAAACCAGTTGCTGGGAGACGGAATAATAAGTTGGTCCGGTACGAAAATGCGACAACCTGTCGCTGTTGTAAATCAGCCCGGCGGCCAGCATATCGGCTTTACCGTCGTTCAGATCGTCAAACAGTTCACCAAGGTTCTGGCGGACGGTCATTTGCAGTTTGACATTGAGATAATCAGCAAAGCGTTTTGCCAGCTCATATTCCATTCCGGCTGGCGCGTGATTGACGGTGTAGTAGGTCAGCGGTGAGGCCAGGGTACTGACGCGCAGCACTCCCCGTGACTTTATCTGTTCTACCCGGTTCTGAACTCCCCCATACCATGGAATTGACGGCCAGAGCGCCAGCGCGAGCAGCAGGGTGATCAGCCCGATAAAAAGATAGTTAATTTTGAGGCGTTTCAAATGGTTATCTCTCGATTTCTCTCAGGCTTCTGTCTGTACCGGCAGTATTTGTAGTCTGTCTGCGTCCTGATCGTGGGGCATTTTGCGCAACTCAATTGCGCCACGCAACAGAATTCATCCATAATTGTGCACTTTTCAGGCAATTCCCTGTGCCGATAAATCATGCGCAAACGGTTTCGTAACGGATGGGGATTCTTTATAATACCGCCCGTTTTCCCTGTTGCGCCCAAAGAAGCGTCGTCCGGCGCTTCGAAGACGAGAGATCTTTGATGATGGAAATACTGCGTGGTTCGCCCGCTTTGTCGGCATTTCGTATTAATAAACTGCTGACCCGCTTTCAGGATGCTCACCTGCCGGTGAGTGACATTTACGCTGAGTACGTCCATTTTGCCGATGTCAGTGCGCCGCTTTCCGCTGATGAAAAAGCGCGTTTACAGCGCCTGCTGAAATACGGTCCTTCTCTTGCCGGACACGCGCCGGAAGGCCGCCTGTTACTTGTTACGCCTCGCCCTGGAACGATTTCCCCATGGTCTTCCAAAGCGACCGATATTGCCCATAACTGTGACTTGCCTCAGGTGCTGCGTCTTGAACGCGGACTGGCTTTCTATGTGCAAGCCCCGCAGTTGAGCGAAACGCAGTGGACTGCACTGACATCCCTGCTACATGACCGCATGATGGAAGTGGTGCTGAGTGAACTGTCCCAGGCGGAGCAATTATTTGCCCATCATCAGCCAGCCCCTTTACAAAGCGTTGATGTGCTGGGTGAAGGTCGCGGTGCGCTGGAACAGGCCAACCGCAGGCTGGGGCTGGCCCTGGCCAGTGATGAAATTGATTATCTGCTGGCGGCTTTTGAAACCCTTGGGCGCAACCCGAATGATATTGAACTCTATATGTTTGCCCAGGCTAACTCAGAACACTGTCGCCATAAGATCTTTAACGCCGACTGGATAATCGACGGCAAAGCACAGCCGAAGTCGCTGTTCAAAATGATCAAAAATACTTTTGAACATACGCCGGATCACGTTCTGTCAGCATACAAAGACAATGCGGCAGTGATGGAAGGCTCTGAAGTGGGGCGTTTCTATGCCACCAGCACCGGACAGTATGATTTCCATCAGGAACAGACGCATATTCTGATGAAGGTGGAAACCCATAACCACCCAACAGCCATTTCTCCGTGGCCGGGTGCCGCGACGGGTTCCGGTGGTGAAATCCGCGATGAAGGCGCCACCGGTCGGGGTGCCAAACCAAAGGCGGGCCTGGTGGGCTTTTCCGTATCCAATTTGCGCATTCCTGGCTTTGAACAACCCTGGGAAGAAGATTTTGGCAAGCCGGAGCGTATTGTTACCGCACTGGATATCATGACCGAAGGTCCGCTGGGCGGAGCGGCTTTTAACAATGAGTTTGGCCGTCCGGCGCTGAATGGCTATTTCCGTACTTATGAAGAGCGGGTAAACAGCCACAACGGGATGGAGCTGCGTGGTTATCACAAGCCGATCATGCTGGCGGGCGGCGTCGGTAATATCCGTGCCGATCACGTCAGGAAAGGTGAGATCGGCGTGGGTGCCAAACTGATCGTGCTCGGCGGTCCGGCAATGAACATCGGTCTTGGCGGTGGTGCCGCTTCCTCGATGGCTTCTGGCCAGTCTGATGCTGACCTGGATTTTGCATCCGTTCAGCGTGACAACCCGGAAATGGAACGTCGTTGTCAGGAGGTGATTGACCGCTGCTGGCAACGGGGTGCGGATAACCCGATCCTGTTTATCCATGATGTGGGAGCAGGAGGCCTTTCTAATGCCATGCCAGAGCTGGTCAGCGATGGCGAACGCGGTGGACGCTTCAGTCTGCGTGATATTCTCAGCGATGAGCCAGGCATGAGCCCGCTTGAGATCTGGTGTAATGAATCGCAGGAACGCTATGTTCTGGCTGTGGCACCGGAAAAACTGGCGGAATTTGATGCGCTGTGTAAGCGTGAGCGTGCGCCTTACGCGGTGATTGGTGAAGCAACTGAAGAGATGCATCTGTCACTGTCTGACAGCCACTTCGACAATAAACCGATTGATATGCCCCTGGACGTCCTGCTGGGCAAAACGCCAAAAATGACCCGTGATGTCACCACGCTGAAAGCTAAAGGTGCACCGCTGTCCCGCGAAGCGATCGTCCTGGCGGAAGCGGTTAAACGGGTTCTGCATCTGCCCGCCGTGGCAGAAAAAACCTTTCTGGTGACCATTGGCGATCGTTCGGTGACCGGCATGGTGGCCCGCGACCAGATGGTTGGGCCGTGGCAGATCCCGGTAGCCAACTGTGCGGTCACTACTGCCAGTCTCGACAGCTACCACGGTGAAGCGATGGCGCTGGGCGAACGTGCGCCTGTCGCGCTGCTGGACTTCGCCGCTTCCGGGCGTCTGGCGGTGGGTGAAGCCATTACCAACATTGCCGCTACGCAGATTGGCTCGCTGAAACGCATCAAGCTCTCTGCCAACTGGATGGCGGCTGCCGGTCATCCAGGGGAAGATGCCGGGTTGTATGAGGCGGTAAAAGCCGTAGGTGAGGAGCTTTGCCCGGCGCTTGGCATCACGGTTCCGGTGGGTAAAGATTCGATGTCGATGAAAACCCGCTGGCAGCAGGGCAGCGAACAACGTGAGATGACCTCGCCTCTGTCACTGGTGATCACCGCTTTTGCTCGCGTCGAAGATGTTCGCCGCACCGTGACCCCACAGTTGCAGCCACAGCAGGATAATGCGCTGCTGCTGATTGACCTGGGGCAGGGAGTGAATGCGCTGGGCGCGACGGCGTTATCGCAGGTTTACCGCCAGCTGGGTGATAAACCCGCTGATGTGCGCGATGTACAACAGCTGGCGGGCTTCTTTAACGCCATCCAGGCTCTGGTGGCTGACGGGCGACTGCTGGCCTACCACGATCGTTCGGATGGTGGCCTGCTGGTTACTCTGGCGGAGATGGCCTTCACCGGTCATTGCGGCCTGACAGCGGATATCACTGCGTTGGGCAGTGATGCCCTGGCCGCGCTGTTTAATGAAGAGCTGGGTGCGGTGATTCAGGTGGCTGTCAGCGAACGTGCGGCGGTGGAGCAACTGTTAGCTGACCACGGTCTGTCGGGCTGTGTTCACTACCTGGGCAGTGCTCAGCCAGGCGATCGCTTTGTGGTAACCGCTGACGGTTCGACACTGTACAGTGAAAGCCGGACCACCCTGCGCACCTGGTGGGCAGAAACCACCTGGCAGATGCAGCGATTACGCGATAACCCACAGTGCGCCGATCAGGAACATGACGCGAAGAAAAACGATGCCGATCCTGGCCTGA
Source organism: Erwinia psidii (assembly GCF_003846135.1). Lineage (GTDB taxonomy): Bacteria > Pseudomonadota > Gammaproteobacteria > Enterobacterales > Enterobacteriaceae > Erwinia > Erwinia psidii. The sequence continues at coordinate 505,884 of NZ_RHHM01000001.1, read as the reverse complement.
ATGTCGCGCTGACCTTCCAGCCACAGGAAGATATTGCCGCACCATTCATTGCCACCGGTGCGCGTCCCAAAGTTGCCATCCTGCGAGAGCAGGGCGTCAACTCCCATGTTGAAATGGCGGCCGCCTTCCACCGTGCCGGTTTTGATGCCATCGATGTTCATATGAGCGATCTGTTGGCAGGACGTCTTGGCCTGGATCAATTCCAGACGCTGGTGGCCTGTGGTGGTTTCTCCTATGGCGATGTGCTGGGTGCCGGGGAGGGTTGGGCAAAATCGATCCTGTTTAACAACCGTGTCCGCGATGAGTTTGAAACCTTTTTCCATCGTTCGCAGACGCTGGCACTGGGCGTTTGCAACGGCTGTCAGATGATGTCCAACCTGCGCGAGCTGATCCCCGGTAGCGAAGCCTGGCCGCGATTTGTGCGTAATCAGTCTGAACGTTTCGAAGCCCGCTTCAGCCTTGTGGAAGTGGCCGCAAGTCCTTCATTGCTGTTCGATGGCATGGTCGGGTCACGAATGCCGATTGCGGTTTCTCATGGCGAAGGTTTTGTCGAGGTCCGGGATGACGCGCACCTGGCGACACTGGAACAGAAAGGGCTGGTGGCTCTGCGCTTTGTCGATAACTTCGGTAAGGTGACGCAGGCGTATCCGGCAAACCCGAACGGCTCGCCAAACGGCATCACTGCCGTCAGCAATGAAAGCGGTCGCGTCACCATTATGATGCCGCATCCTGAACGTGTCTTCCGCACAGTAAGTCACTCCTGGCATCCGGCAGAGTGGGGGGAGGACAGCCCGTGGATGCGGATTTTCCGTAATGCCCGCAGGCAACTGGGTTGATAGTGCTTTTAAATTTGGCGGAATGAAAGTTATTATCAGGCAGTCATTATGGCTGCCTTTTTTTATGGCGCTAATTTGTACGTGATGACGGTGAAAGTAGAACACTCCTCTCAGTATTGATATCAGGCAATACTGAGTAGTTTATTATTTTCTTTGCGGTCAACTCAGTTATCCCATTACCACAGGTAATATTTATCTCTACATCGTCGTGAGATGGGTATTGATCAGGGTTGACTAACATTAATTAACGTAAGTATAAGTGTTTTTTTATGGTTTTATTAAAATCAGAGGTGTATTAATTCAGGGGGAAAAGTCATGAAACTAACCTGAGGATATTTTATGCTTGAAAAATTGAGTACCCCATCTGCTGTGGAATTTATCTCTGCACAGCCATCCACTTCAACTGATGAAGATGAAGAAGTTTTATGGTTTGATGCGATCGATTATGTTGATATGGAAGATAAGCACTTTAATTTTACAGAATATGGCGAGGATGAATGGTTTGATGCGGATGATAATCTGTCTGCGGAAAATAAGTCTCCTTCTGAAGTGGCGGATGAGAGAGTTGCATGGACGGAAGATAGCGCGCGTTGTGCCAGACAATTTATCCTGGCTATAAGCAACATTCAGCAAAATAGACTCATTACTGCTATTTTAACAAAGATATTTCCAGACTTAGATTACGATAAAATGCTGGCAGTTAACAGCTTATATACTGCTGTTACACAAAAAAAAGATATCGACCTGGCAATATTAAATATATTGGGTTTTTCTGTTTCAAACTATTTGGCTCACGGCAACGCTTTCTCGTTACTGGCTGATTTTATCAGGAAGACTATTTCTGAATATACAGGATGGGGACTTGATAAGCAGTCGCTTAATCAGGGAGATGCCCAGCCTTATGATTACCTACATTTAGGGCTGGGTATTCTGGCCGTGGTTGTCGGAAATTGTATAACGGGAAATAGTTCTCCTCAACGGAAGCTTCTACGTTTGCCAGCTTATTTTGCAAATTTCCTTGTTCGGGTTAATTGCTATTGGGAACAACTCGGCCGTATGGCACGGTTTGCCACACCATTATCGAATATAAGCCCGGCTTTTGCTGTCGATACTTCTGTGGAAATTACGAAAAATATAAATAATAACCAATCTGGCGAACCTGAATTGTCGGCTTTCTCTTCAAATTCAACTGCTTATTCTGAATTATTCAGGGCGCCGACGTTAAAAATCACTTCGGAGAGTGTGGTTGAAGGAAAAAAAAATATTCCAGAGATACTGCATGCTCATGCTATTGAACGATTTAAAGAGTTCAATGATATTGCTGTGTTATTAAATTGCAAAACTACAAAAATGGAAAAAAATCAGGTCAGTTTCCACCTTAATATAACCAACACACATTTAAATACCAGATGTGATGCTGTGTCATATCCTTACACATCAGAAACAATAAAAACAGAAAAAAGTAGCATTCCACTTTCTTTAACATCGACGAACTCTCCTGAAATGAAGGAGCAGGTAAGCTCAACATCAGCGACTCACTCTGGCGGATATGTCGCTTTGCCGCTGGCTATGGGGGCGGCGGCTGTTGCCCCGATTGCAGATAGGGGATTTGGTGAAAAAATAGGTATTGCGACAGCAGCGGGAGCCGCTTTAACGGCGGGAGCGTTCCTGGCGAAAAATATATATGATCGCTATTTCCCAACACAGAATGCCAACGATAAAATGTCCGGGAAATCTTATTATCCTGATGAAAATAAATCTGAGGAATATGAAGTTGATGTTACAGATATACCCTCTGTTTCCGTTTTTTCGGGTAATACGCCAAAAACGGAGGTTGAAAATACCACATCCGAAACCGATGTAATCAATGTAATTAGTGAAGCCGAATATGAAAGAGATTTGGAGATAATCAGGAATCTAAACGTTACCGATCTCGACTCCATCTTGAGTAATATTAGTGGTAGTGAGCCATCAGTGAGGATGAGAAAAATCCTTAATGCAGGCTCATTTGATATCAGATTTTTGGGATTTTATTTGATGCGTATTTTCTCAATCGGGGAAAATAACCAGTACGTAAGAAAAGAATTAGAGGAAATTTACTGGGTTGCAAAAGAATCCCCGGACGTAAATCAACCCATCTCAGCGGAGAGAAAAAATCTTAGACATTTATTAAAATGCGTAGAACTACTTGACGCCTTTGTGGAGAAAAAGCGTTCTGATGGCGAAAATATTAGTCCATACTCACTATTCGAAGAAGTCAGAACTGAGCTTTGGAATATTGCAATAAATCTGAGCGATGCTTACAGTAAAGAAGCTCTGAAACAATTCGAAATATCACAACGTGACCGCGTATCGTTTTCAGGTGTGTCAGAACCTCATGTGGCAGCACTGGAATCATCTTATCCCGATTCTCCACTCGATACGAAAGATTTATTGGGAATTATGGTATGGGTTCGTAGTGTCCAATGCTTACAGAAGAGAGGTTTAACAAATAAACAGCGCCAGGAGATCGTGAAATTTAAAAATTTCGACATTGAAGCTAAAGAAATATTTTTCCATGGTCATCGTTTAAATGGTGTTTTCATGATACCAGTAGGAACGGCTGGTGGTATTGTTTTAAGTGTGGACGATGAGGCTGAATTTTATTTTGAGGATTTATCTCATCGTTATATTTTTGGTGATGAATCCAAGGTGGAAGTTATTACTAAATTTCCATCAACGGGAGCATTTAAAAAATGGGTTTACAGCAAACTCCCTGCTTCTGTCTATGAAGATTATAAAGACGATAGTGGAGCATTTGAATATTATGAACTCAGAGAAGCTAGTTATCCACCAGTCTATGGTAAAATCACAACGAGACCTTTCACATTCGGTAATACAGACAGTCATGAAGAGCTTGTAGATAAATTATATGACGGTTTGTCAAATCAACATTCTGATATGCAAAGTATTACAAATAAATATTACGCTCAGACTGTATCCTGGTTTGATAAAAGAATTAAACTTCAAGCTGAACAAAGAGCTAAGGCAGAAGCTAAAGCTAATGCAGAAGCTAAAGCTAAGGCGGAAGCTAAAGCTAATGCAGAAGCTAAAGCTAATGCAGAAGCTAAAGCTAAGGCGGAAGCTAAAGCTAATGCAGAAGCTAAAGCTAAGGCA
>NZ_RHHM01000001.1:0-501794 GCF_003846135.1 Erwinia psidii | reverse complement strand
CAGAAGCTAAAGCTAATGCAGAAGCTAAAGCTAATGCAGAAGCTAAAGCTAATGCAGAAGCTAAAGCTAATGCAGAAGCTAAAGCTAATGCAGAAGCTAAAGCTAATGCAGAAGCTAAAGCTAATGCAGAAGCTAAAGCTAAGGCGGAAGCTAAAGTTGAGCAAACTGCAGTAAGCGAACAACTTTCTCCTGTTCCTTACAGTAGTTATTACGTTGCAGAGAAGATAAAAGTCGAAACAGATGACAACCCTCATCAAGCATCTGACATTTCTACCACAGTAACCATCTATCAGATAGCCTCTGGGGAGAAAGAGGTTATTATTTCTGAAAAAGGTTTTCCTGTTTCTGTTGAACATATCTATCCTTGTATTGTTACCCGTGAAAAACCTTCTGTGTCGGAGATTTTACGGCAGATAGGAAGGTCATTAATGAATCCGATAACGGTTTTGGGAAGAGAAAGTCAAATAATTCATAACCATATTACCCTTCAAAAGGGTTGCCCTACGGTAAAAGATCAGAACATACTTTCTGAAGAATTAATAAAATATGATAAAGTTATTTCTTCGATATCGTCATTAATTCCCTCAGCTCTACCATTAAATATAGTTCAGGGTGTTGTAGGGCCCATGCTGATAATATTAGCTGACGATATTGACCGTAAGCCAGCAAATCTTGATTTACTTAAGGAGGCGAATTCACAACTTGTCAATTTATGCAACCTGGTCGTAAAGGCGCAGCTTGAATCGCTTAAAATAGAATTGAAGAAAGAAAAAATAATAGGAAATTTAATTCCAAAAGATATAGAAATTAAACACGGAGAGTTAGATATAATAATATATGGTAAGAAGAAAACTCTCTATGAGAAGAATGATAAGGTTTATGTAGATGGCATAGGAAAATCAGCAGTATATTATGACAGGGAAAGTGAGATCTGGAAGTATGAGGACGAGAGTTTAAATGCTCCGGAAAGAGATAATGTTCTGATGGAGCAAGATAGTGCTGAAAGATCCTATAGCGATTTTATGAGTTTTTATCAGACAGGATATGAAAATTATGAAATAAACCGGGTAAATGATGCGGCAAGATACTACTCTCTGAGAAGCAGCAATGAACAGCGTGTCGGGGTATTCATCGCGAAAGTATTAAAAAAATCAGGTATTCTTTCTTCCGATGAAGCGATAAAATTTGCCACAAATATTGACGTTCCCATTTTAAATATTGAAATGATATTACACCAGCCCCGGAGAATAATTAGTACTGAGCAATTATTAAAGGTACAAAAAGGAGAGGTATTGTCTTTTATTTCTGATGGGCAGGAGGGACAGGATGGACACGTTGCTCATTATTTGGTTTCATTAGGCAATGGGCGATTTGTTGGGGTGAAGAACTCTATCTTAACGGGTGATGTGAATAGTGAACCGCGTTTCTTTACTGCGGAGCAGTTGGGTGAAATGAAAAATAATTTATTAACACCTTTCCATAACCCAAAAAATAAATTTCAACTCTATTGTGGATATCCTGAAAATAGCCAGCACTCATATCTTTTTACGCTCAAAGAAAATGCTGATAAATTAGCCGAAAGTGGAATTGGTCTTGATATTTCGAGGAAAATTTCCACTGTGTTAAGAAATTCTGGTGAACTATCACACGAGCAAGCCGAGGCTTTTTTTCAAAAAGCGAGTATTATTCTTTCAGGGAAGTCTGCGAATTTATCTGTTTCTTCTTTCACTGATACACTAAGATATGTCACTCCTGCTGAATTTAAGAACGTTGAGGCTGGTAATTTAATTATCATTCAAAATAAATCGGGGGGGGTCGTAAGTATGGCATTAAGTCTGGGTGACGGGGAGTTTCTTTCGGATAATAGAGGTAGAGTAATGTCATCGTCTAAAAATCATGATGTCCTTTCCGCGGAGAAATTGGCAGAGTTATTTTTACCAGAACAATATATTTTTATAGAGAGTGATATTAGCAGAACGAAATTACGTCTGGGATCGCTTTTAGGAAAAGATGCCAGTTTCTATTTTTCAGCTCACTCCGGGGAATTGACTGTCAGAGCTCATGGCGCGCCTGGAAACGTTAATATGTTGAATCCATTTGAACTGGCGGATGTAATACGTGGTTTACTGATAAGTAAAGGGATAGATATCCGTAATATCAGGACGATTAATCTTGAATCTTGTTTTGGCGCTATGGGGCTGCCTTCAATGGGGAAAGCATTGGCAGCATTGCTTGATAAAAGAGTTGTAGCCTATCCTTACAGGTTCAGTGTCAGTGGTAGAGATAATCCCTCCAGCTGGCGTGTGGCTGCGACGACTTACGAACCAGCACTACTTGCAACTGACAGGGAGAGTATTAAAGCCCAGTGCAGGAGAAATTATCGACTGATGAACACGTTGGGTACCATGTATGGATATTTGACACGGAGGCGTTTCGCTCGCTCAGATATGCCGTTTGAAACGATACTCACCAATGTTGCCAGGTTTGTGTTGCATCAGCTTTCAGTAGAGGAATTCATTAAGTTACAACCTGAATATGATGCGGACCTGGGAAATACACTGAGCCTCATTCAAACGTCGCAATTACCTGACACTCCTTATGATTTTGCTGAGCGCTGCTTAGACATATTGTCTTTGACTGAGAGCACATACGCACAGCTCAATGCCAGCATTTTGTACGAAAATACGTAAATTTTCTGCATAATATTTTATAATCTGCGAAGTACCTTCAGATCCTGTTGGTGCTTCGCTATTTTTATCAGAACCAAACGACCTTTCTGGCGATGGAACTATTTTTTCGAGGTATATTGCCGTTTTATTTTTGCTGTTTCATATGCTGACCCATGTTTCTTTTTTAAACCAGCGACACGATAGAATTTATGCGTCTCCTAAAGGAGACATCTAATTTGTTGATTTTTTAATTCTTTCTGAAGTTCATGTTAAGACTGTTGCATGTCGGCGACGGTCTTATTTGACGGCCTGGTGAAAATAATTTCTCAGTTTGATCCTGTTATATTATTTTTATCAATTAAATCAAATAAATAAAAATAATCTTCACGTGTGGCACGACTGTTGCTAGAATTAGCGCAGTGGCTCATTCACCTGGTTAAGACAGCCCTGCGAAAGCGGTCAAGCGCTTCTTAATAACCCGAATGACGCACAAAACGGTGCCTGCCGTCCAAAAAAACCGATAACAGACCTTCAGTGGCTTTATCAAGCATCGGACGTAACGTTGAGCCAGGCACCACCTCATTTACTGTAATGATTTGTCTCGTTACAGCAGAATGGCAGACTCCGCGAATCTGCCATTTTTCGTTTTAACGCCAGCACTTTCTTCCCAGGATGTACTCCGTTAGCATGACGAAAGAGTGTTGAGGAGAGTGTTGATTGAAAACATGGCGTATCTTCCCCCGTTCCCTGCGTCAGCTGGTGCTGATGGCGTTTCTGCTGGTGTTATTGCCGCTGCTGGTGTTGGCCTGGCAGGCGTGGGAAAGCCTGTCGGCGTTGAGCGATCGCGCGGCCGATACCAACCGGACGACCCTGACTCACGTTCGTCGCAGTGAGGTGATGGCCCGTACCGCACTGGAACTGGAGCGTAGCTACCGTCAGTATTGCGTGCTTGATGACCCCATGCTGGCCAGCCTTTATCAGACTCAGCGCAACAAATATTCCCAGTTGCTGGATGCCCAGGCTTCAGTGCTACCGGACTCCCATATTTATGATTCATTGCGTCAGTCACTAATGCAGTTGAATAAAATGACCTGTGACAACAACAATCCGGTTAAAGCGGCTTCTGACACGCTGGAAACATTTTCTGCCGCAAATACTCAGCTGGTAGAGTCCACGCGCGAGGTGGTTTTTTCCCGAGGGCTTCAGTTACAGCGTGAAATCGCTGAACGTGGTCAGTATTTTGGCTGGCAGGCCCTGATACTCTTTCTGCTCAGCCTTGGGCTGGTTTTATTGTTCACCCGGATGATCATTGGCCCGGTTAAGGCGGTTGAAAGGATGATCAACCGTCTGGGAGAAGGACGGCCACTGAGCCACAGCCTCTCTTTTAAAGGACCCCGTGAACTGCGGTCACTGGGACAGCGCATCCTCTGGCTCAGTGAACGCCTTGCCTGGCTGGAATCGCAGCGTCATGAGTTTTTACGTCATATCTCCCATGAGCTAAAAACCCCACTGGCAAGTATGCGTGAAGGAACCGCCCTGCTGGCTGATGAGATAGCCGGCCCACTGACCGTCGATCAGCAGGAGGTGGTGAGCATTCTGGATGAAAGCAGTCGCCACCTGCAACGGCTCATTGAGCAACTTCTGGACTATAACCGTAAACTGTCGGAGTCACAGATCGCGCTGGAGCCTGTGCAACTGGCCCCGCTGGTGGAGGGGATCGTCAGTACGCACCACCTGACGGCAAGATCGAAAAAGATGCATACTGACATTGCGCTGTCGGCCAGCGTCTGTCTGGCAGAGGTGGGTTTGCTTACCCGTGCCATCGATAATCTTTATTCAAACGCCATACATTACGGTGCTGAATCAGGTACCATCTGGATCCGCAGTGAACAGCAGGGCCGCAAGATGGTTATCGACGTGGCCAACACCGGAACGTCGGTGCCGGTCGCCGAACAGGCAATGATTTTTGAACCTTTTTTTCAGGGAAGTCAGCAGCGTAAAGGTGCCGTGAAAGGCAGCGGGCTTGGGCTTAGCATCGCCAGAGACTGCGTACATCGTTTGCAGGGCGATCTTCAACTGGTCAGCAGTGACGGGGCGGATGTCTGCTTCAGAATTGAACTCAACACCATTATCGCCGGGAATGAATAACCATGACATCACACTCCTTTTTTGCCGCCGCGAAGGGTATTAATCGTGTTGGACAATTTATGGTGGTTACTTTGCTTCCCGCCTTTCTGGTTGCATGTCACGGCACTGCCCCTCCCGTGGCGGACAAACTGGGGATGCTGGTTGCGCCAGAGAGTAAAGTTGTCGATTACCAACAGGTACCGTGCGATCGCCTCTGGCAGGCTGTTGATGATAAAATTGATGAAAATCCGCTCTACTGGCTGCGGGCGATGGACTGTGCTGTCAGGTTTTCGCCGGCACAGGCGCGTGCAGAGGCGCGACGCTGGCCGCAGGATGACTGGCACAGCGCCTTTAAACAGGGGGTACTGCTGGCGAATGGCAACGTTACGCCCCAGGAACGTCGTGCATATCTGCAACGGCTGGATACTTTCAGCCAGTATTATCCCGCGCCTGTCCGGCCGCTGATGCAGCTGTGGTGGGGTGAACAGATGGGGCAACTACAGCTTTCCGAAGAACGGATGCGTTATTCTCATCTGCAACAGGCCAGCGATGCACAGCTGGATGCGCTGCGACAGCAGCAGCTCAGTCTGGGTAAAGAACTGACGCTAACCCGCCGTAAACTGGAAAGGCTGACCGATATTGAACGTCAGCTTTCGTCACGCCGTTCTCCTGATGGCGCTGATAACGGCCACAGTGAGAAAAGCGACGGGGCAGACAGTGCTTTACCACCAGGCACCACAAAGGATACCCGTCAGCCATGATAAAAAAATCGGCCACGCTGCTGTTGGTCGACGACGATCCCAGCCTGCTCAAGTTACTGGGGATGCGTCTGAGCAGCGAGGGTTTTCGTGTACTTACCGCAGAAAGTGGGCCGGAAGCATTGCGCATCCTGCCGCGTGAGACTGTCGATCTGGTGATAAGCGATCTGCGCATGGATGAAATGGACGGTCTGGCATTGTTCAGTGAGATCCAGAAAATCCAGCCCGGTATGCCGGTGATTATCCTGACCGCCCACGGGTCGATTCCTGAAGCAGTATCGGCAACGCAGCAGGGGGTGTTCAGCTTCCTGACCAAGCCGGTGGATCGTGATGCGCTTTACGGCGCTATCGATCAGGCACTGGCGCAACGGGCACCCGCCAGTGATGACGCGTGGCGTGAAAATATCGTTACCCGTAGTCCGCAAATGTTACGCATGTTGGAACAGGCCAGGATGGTTGCCCAGTCAGATGTCAGCGTGCTGATTAATGGCCAGAGCGGTACCGGAAAAGAGATCCTTGCTCAGGCCATCCACGCCGCCAGTCCGCGAGCAGGCAATACCTTTATTGCCATCAATTGTGGCGCGCTGCCGGAACAGCTACTGGAGTCTGAACTTTTTGGCCATGCGAAAGGCGCCTTTACCGGTGCGGTCAGCAGCCGCGAAGGGCTGTTTCAGGCGGCGGAAGGTGGAACGCTGTTTCTTGATGAAATTGGCGATATGCCACCCGCGCTTCAGGTGAAGCTGCTGCGTGTGCTACAGGAACGTAAGGTTCGTCCGCTGGGCAGCAACCGCGATCTGGATATCAATGTGCGTATTATCTCGGCCACCCACCGCGATCTGCCCAAAGCGATGGAGAAGAAAGAGTTTCGTGAAGATTTGTTCTATCGTCTTAATGTGGTCAACCTGAAGATCCCGGCGCTGCACGAGCGAGCAGAAGATATTCCGCTACTGGCAAACTATCTGTTAAAACAGTCAGCAGAACGACACAAGCCGTTTGTGCGCAGCTTTTCCACCGAGGCGATGAAACGGCTGGTGGCGGCAAGCTGGCCGGGTAATGTACGGCAGCTGGTCAATGTTATCGAGCAGTGTGTGGCGCTCTCTTCTGCGGCAGTGATTGGTGAAGCGTTAGTTGAGCAGGCGCTGGCGGGTGAAAATACCGCGCTGCCTACTTTTGCCGAGGCCAGAAATCAGTTTGAGCTGAATTACTTACGCAAGCTGTTGCAGATGACCAAAGGCAACGTCACACATGCCGCACGACTTGCCGGACGTAACCGCACTGAATTTTACAAGCTGTTGTCGCGTCATGAACTGGATGCGTCTGATTTTAAAGGGTAGTTTTTCATGCCGCCAGGCCAATGATGTATGCCAGTTTCAGCGTCCTGAAAAATAAGATAAACCGCGCTGCGGGACCGTTTCTCTGCATTTATACTGTCAAAATTACCTTCCGGCTGCGGGAGGGGTAAAAAGGGTATGCCATGAAAAAGATTGATGCAATTATCAAACCGTTCAAACTCGATGATGTGCGTGAAGCGCTGGCGGAGGTCGGGATCACCGGGATGACCGTCACCGAAGTAAAAGGATTCGGCCGCCAGAAGGGGCATACAGAGCTGTATCGTGGTGCAGAATATATGGTCGATTTTCTGCCGAAGGTGAAGATAGAACTGGTTATTGCTGATGATATTGTCGATACCTGTGTGGACACGATTATTCGTACAGCCCAGACGGGTAAAATTGGTGACGGTAAAATCTTCGTCTTTGATGTGGCGCGAGTGGTACGTATCCGCACCGGCGAAGAAGACGAAGAAGCAATTTAATCCTGGGTGTGTAACGGGAAAAGAAAAGGGCGGCTGTCTTTGGGATGCCGCCCTTTATTATGGGTCAAATCACGGTGTGTGGGCCAAAAATTTCATAATGGATGCATGGCATGCCGATCCCAACCCTCTGTAGCTGCTGTACCACATGTTGCATAAAACCTACCGGACCACAGAGATAAAAATGCATACCGGGTTCGCTAAGTTCATGCCTGAGTGGCAACAGATCCATCAGGCCTGCACTGTCGTAGTGGCCTTTGTCCAGCGCTGATGGCGCTTTATAACACAAATGCGATGAAAACTTAGCCAGCGTGGCGCCTTTTTCCAGCACTTCGTCGCGAAACGCGTGGCGTCTGGCGTTATCCGCAGCGTGAAACCAGCGCACCTGCGCCGGATGCTTTTCACGCGCGAGTACATCCAGCATCGACAACATGGGAGCCTGTCCGGCCCCTGCCGAAATTAGCGTCACGGGGGTGTCGCTGTTTACGTTGAGGAAAAAGTCTCCTGCCGGTGGGGTAAGATGCAACTCATCACCGGTTTTTGCCTGCTGATGCAACCAGCCTGAAACTTTTCCACCTGACTCATGGCGCACCGCAATACGATAATCCCGGCCATTGGGTGCCTGGGTCAGGGAATATTGACGGATTTGCTGATCGCATCCCCTGCGTAGCCAGACTCCCAGGTACTGGCCCGCGCGATAATCTGCAACGGCCAGCCCATCGGTGGGTGTCAGAATAAAACTTTTGATCGTTTCACTTTGCACGTCGATCCTGCTGATGTGGAAGTGTCGCAGACCTCTCCAGCCACCGGGTTTGCTCTGATTTTCACGATAGATTTCCTCTTCCCGCTCAATAAATACGCCAGCCAGCAGCCCGTAAGCTTTAGCCCATGCGGTAAGGACTTCCGCTCCGGGACTGAGGTCCTCATCAATTGTTGCAAGCAAATGCTTACCAACAATCTGATATTGATCCGCCTGGATGGCAAAGCTGGTGTGCTTTTGGGCAATTTTCTCGATGGCTGGCAGAATAACGGGCAGGTTTTCAATATGAGTGGCATAAGCGCAAATAGCATTAAAAAGCGCTTCGCGCTGGTGGCCGTTACGCTGGTTGCTCATATTGAAAATGTTTTTCAGCTCTGGGTTGTGAGCAAACATGCGGTCATAAAAATGCGCGGTAAGACTGGGGCCGGTAGCGAGCAAAGCAGGAATGGTGCTTTTGATGGTAGCAATAGTTTGGGGATCTAACATGGCGCTGCTCCTTGCGTTATATAACATGTATTTTAAATGAATCTTATAGGGGCTGAGAGGGTATTGTAAATACACATCTGAACCACAGGGTTTTTAACATGCGGATGTGGATGAAAATTTTGCATGTTAATGATGATCAAATATTGTGAAGTCCTGATGGAGACAAAAAGGGGGTAAAGGCTTGTCAGCGCTGGAGCCAATCGTTTGCCTAAAAAGCATGGTTTCGGCTGGCAGTCGGCAGGCAAAACAGTTTACACTGTCTTCCTTCGCCCCAAAGGGCCGTTCAATGCCGAATACCAGTTAGCTGAGTCAGGAGAAGCGGATGTTAAAGCGTGATATGAATATTGCCGATTATGATGCCGAATTGTGGCAGGCAATGGAGCAGGAAAACGTGCGTCAGGAAGAGCATATTGAACTGATTGCTTCTGAAAACTACACCAGTCCGCGAGTGATGCAGGCGCAGGGATCTCAGCTGACCAACAAATATGCCGAAGGCTATCCGGGTAAGCGCTACTACGGTGGCTGTGAATATGTGGATATTGTCGAACAGTTGGCTATCGATCGTGCGAAAGCGCTGTTTGGCGCTGACTATGCCAACGTGCAGCCACACTCTGGTTCTCAGGCGAACTTCGCGGTCTTTACCGCGCTGCTGCAACCGGGCGACACTATCCTGGGCATGAATCTGGCACACGGTGGCCACCTGACGCATGGTTCGCCGGTTAACTTTTCGGGCAAGCTGTACAACGTGGTGCCTTATGGCATTGATGAAAAAGGCAAAATTGATTACGACGATCTGGCGGCACAGGCACAAAAGCATAAGCCTAAGATGATCATCGGTGGCTTCTCCGCCTATTCCGGTGTCTGTGACTGGGCAAAAATGCGTGAAATAGCTGACAGCATCGGTGCTTATCTGTTTGTTGACATGGCACACGTTGCCGGTCTGGTTGCTGCGGACGTCTACCCTAATCCGATTCCTCATGCGCACATTGTTACCACCACCACGCACAAGACGCTGGCTGGACCCCGCGGTGGGCTGATTCTGGCGAAAGGCGGTGATGAAGATTTTTACAAGAAACTGAACTCGGCAGTATTCCCCGGTGGCCAGGGGGGCCCGCTGATGCATGTGATTGCGGGTAAAGCGGTGGCGTTGAAAGAAGCCATGGAACCGGAGTTCAGGATTTACCAGCAGCAGGTGGTAAAAAATGCCAAAGCGATGGTGGACGTTTTTCTCTCGCGCGGCTACAACGTGGTTTCCGGCGGCACCCACAACCATTTGTTCCTGCTGGATCTGGTTGACAAAAATCTGACCGGTAAAGAAGCTGATGCCGCACTGGGTCGTGCCAACATCACCGTTAACAAAAACAGCGTGCCAAACGATCCGAAAAGCCCGTTTGTCACTTCCGGTATCCGTATTGGTTCACCATCCGTCACTCGCCGTGGCTTCCAGGAAGCGGAAGTGCGTCAGCTGGCGGGCTGGATGAGCGATATTCTCGACAATATCAACGATCAGGGTGTTCAGGAACGCGTTAAGAAGCAGGTGCTTGAGATCTGCGAACGCTTCCCGGTTTATGCATAAGCACGCCAGGTTAACAATCAGCGGGACATGGCGTCCCGCTTTTAGATCGTGTTTGTCGTCGTATGCACATCATGATTCCAGTAACATCCTGATACGCTCCTGATGATGGCTTTGCAGGGGAAGTTCAGCGTGGATCAGCGGTGGCGAATAAAGCGGTAAAGACGTGGCGTAGGGTGAGATCACCAGCGCTATCCCTCCCGGTGCACTGTCGCGCTGATATGCCTCCACATCAAGATATTTTATATTCAGTGGCAGTAAGGTCAGTTCCCGCAGCTGTTGTTCAACGTCAATTTCCAGCTGGCGATCTTTCCCGGTCAACAGCAATACCTGTTTTTCCTGAAGTGCATTTTCCTGCATCAGCCACGCGCCGAAAATAATGGCAATCAGCGCCACTTCTTCCAGTGTGAAATGTAACTTATACAGTTGCTCAATGTCCGCTACTGTCTGCCGGGCAGTACGCAGCAGGCGGGGATAGAGCCTGACCACTTCTTCAGTCAGACCGTTATCAATGCCAATAGCGAACAGGCTACGCTCCATTGCCTGGCTGAGGTGTGTATAGAGCTGAGCGCACAGCCCCTGTTCATCACTGAAACGCATTGCCGACAGTTTCTGGAAATCTGCGATCATCTGACGTACGGCAGAGAGCAACCGGCGTTCATGCTCATGGCAGATATTGTCTGCCACTGGTGTGCAGAGCTGGCTGAACACCAACGCGAATAACATCACTTCGCTGTCATCAGGTGCGACTTTGCAGCGCTTTTGCCAGTGGCGAACCACTTTCAGAGCAACCTGATGCTCAGGCCGTGCCGACAGCCAGTAGAGTTGAGCGTTACTGAATTCAATATGCGCGCGGCGGCCCAGCGAATGCTGCATAAAAAGCGGAAGAAACTGGCGATCGCGCTCGCTGAAATCCCGTGACAGCTGGTTAGCACAATAGTGCACCAGTGCCTGCAGATTATGCTCATCGTAAAGGGCTTTGCCGATCCCCAGCGCGTTCAGTTGCTGTTTAACGGCCGGTGCAAAATGGTGCTGAACAAAATCTGGGGTGACACGCAAGGCTCGTCGCAACCAGTGCAGCAGGCAAAGACGTTGATCCAGTTCCGCTCCGTCAATCCGGTAGTTACCCCGGGTATCCTCGTTAAGGACAAGCCGGTGATAGCGCTGGATTTCTGTTGCCACCTCCGCTATATCTTGCCGGGTAACTGACTGATCCACCCGGTTGAGCTCACTCAGCGATGCCAGGGTGACAGTGGTTTGCGGCAGATAAAGCAGTAACAGCAGATGGCTCTGACGTTGTGGACTGGAAAAGGCAGAAGGATCGGGTACGGATAAACTCATCGTCTGCAATCCAGGTCAAAGAGAAACATCGCTAAGAATAGCCCGACTGCGACGTTATGATTTTGT
The DNA here is from genome assembly GCF_003846135.1 of Erwinia psidii. Lineage (GTDB taxonomy): Bacteria > Pseudomonadota > Gammaproteobacteria > Enterobacterales > Enterobacteriaceae > Erwinia > Erwinia psidii. The sequence goes on along the minus strand of NZ_RHHM01000001.1, from coordinate 490,204 downwards.
GTTGGTGGTATTTATTCGCGTCTTTTAAGACAGGTCACAGAATTTTTTTCCAGATAACAGGAAGGAATAAGATTTGTTATGTTATAACATGTTTTTCCGGTTGGTGATCGGCGTCCTGCTGCTGACAATAGCGCCATTAACGTGGAGTCATCCTCACAGCTTTATTGCCATGCAGGTGACACCGGTCCAGAAAGATAACCAGCTTACCGGACTGAAAATGCACTGGGTAATGGATGAAATTACCTCGGCCGATCTGCTCTACGATGCGGGTAAGGCAAAGCCGGGATCGCCAGTGTGGAAAAAACTGGCGGCAGAAGTGATGGCTAACGTGTTGGGGCAGCACTATTTCAGTGAATTCTGGCATGATGGTAAAGCCGTGAAGTTTTACAACCTGCCGCCGGAATACCAACTGTTCAGAGAGGGACATAAAGCCGTGCTGGAGTTTATTTTACCGCTGGGTGAACCGCAGCCGCTGTCCGGCCAGCGCTATACGTTTTCTACCTTTGATCCAACTTATTTTGTTGATATGTATTACGATTCTGAAAAATCACTTCATTTGCCGCCGGAACTGGCGTCCCGATGTAAATTTACCCTGCACACGCCCAAAGCCAATGAATCCATGAAAGCGTATGCACTCTCTTTGGATAAAGCTGACGCACCACCGGCAGAGATGGATCTGGGGCGGCAATTTGCTCAAACGGTAACGTTTTCATGTCACTGACTGTGTTGCATAAAAAATTAAAACCGGTGGGCTGGTGGCAGGCATGGCCTCTGATGGTGTTGTTAGCTTTGCTGTTGGCGGCTGGTCTGGCGTTATGGTTTTACTGGCCACAGATCCTGCTGCAAAGCACGTTCTGGCAGAGATCGCTGAATCAGCAAATGACCATACTGTTGCAACAGGTTGCCACGCATCCCCATCAGGCGGGAGTGACATTAATGGGCTTCAGCCTGATTTATGGTGTGCTTCATGCGCTGGGACCGGGCCACGGCAAAGTGGTGATCGCCACTTTTCTGGCAACGCACCCAACCAGAGTTAAAACCAGTCTGCAACTGACCCTCGCGGCTGCCGTGGTGCAGGGCGGCGTGGCCATTGCGTTGGTTACGGTAATGCTGGGGATACTGGGTCTTTCGTCCCGTCAGCTGCATCTGAGCAGTTTCTGGCTGGAGAAAGGAAGTTATCTGCTGGTCGTCGGTTTGGGAGGCTGGCTGTGCTGGCGGGCAGTAAGCAAAATTTGGCGCACATGGCGATCGCCGCAACCACTGACCATCCACAGGATAGTTTCGGCTGGTAATCAGCACGGCGCTGAGTGTGGTTGTGGACATCATCACGTCCCGGACCGCGAGATGCTCGACAGGGCCGTGAGCGGCAAAACCAAAATTATGGTCGTGCTGTCGATGGGCTTAAGGCCCTGTTCTGGCGCGATTATGATGCTACTGTTTTCGAAAGTGATTGGCGTCTATACGTGGGGAGTGCTTTCCGCACTGGTGATGGCGGTGGGTACGGCAATGACGGTATCGGCAATGGCTTTGCTGGTGCAGGTTTGGCGTTCACTGGCCGTGACGTTGAGTCGGAATGTACCCGCTGCACGCTGGCAAAAAGTGGGTTGGGCGTGCCTGTCTCTGGCGGGAGGGATAGCGCTGATGGCGTTGGGAACCATGCTGTGGCTCACTGCTCAACCGGCGATGTCCGGCGGTATCAGGCCTGTGTTTTTGCATTAACGCAGGTCCAGCACCCGCGCGTTTAATCGCGCGGACGCTGTTGCAGCGGCGCTTCAGCGCTTCAGCGCTTCGCTCAGCTCATCGCGCATGGACGCCAGCATCGTTTTCACCACGCGGGGATTACCGGCAATAATGTTGCCGGAAGTCATATAGCCATGTGCGCCAACAAAGTCAGTAACCAGACCACCTGCTTCACGTACCAGTAGTTCACCGGCTGCGAAATCCCACGGTTTCAGACCGATTTCAAAATAACCGTCCACGCGACCCGCGGCAACATAAGCCAGATCCAGCGCCGCCGAACCACTGCGGCGGAAATCCGCACACTGCGTGAACAGTTTGCCAATGATGTTGATATAGGGCGTGGCGTGCTGCTTCATTTTAAACGGGAAACCGGTGGCCAGAATAGTGCCGTCCAGATCGCGGGCGCTGCTGCCACGTAAACGATAGCCGTTAAGTTGAGCGCCCTGGCCACGTGCCGCGCTGAACAGCTCATTGCGCATCGGATCATAAACCACGGCAACTTCAGTGCGACCTTTGATACGCACGGCGATTGAAACGGAGAAGTGAGGGAGACGCTTGATAAAGTTTGACGTGCCATCCAGTGGATCGATAACCCATTGTACATCCTGGTCTTCACCGGCTAATTCACCACACTCTTCAGAAATAATGGTGTGTTTCGGGTAAGACTTGCGGATCACCTCAATAATAAGGCGTTCAGCGTCGCGATCAACATTGGTAACGAAGTCGTTGCTGCCTTTCTGGCTGGCTTCAACCGCGTCCGGGGTTTCGTAATTTTTGGCAATTAAATTTCCGGCCTTGCGCGCAGCGCGCACGGCGATGTTGAGCATCGGATGCATCGGTCTCTCTCACTGGATGTTAAAGAACGGGAAAACGGCGCGGATTATAACAGGGGGAACGGCAAATGTCCTGAAAATATGTTAGCATCGAAAAATTATCTCACGGATCTGAATTCCTATGCTGCAAAACATCCGAATCGTGCTGGTGGAAACGTCTCACACCGGCAATATGGGCTCCGTCGCGCGTGCGATGAAAACAATGGGCCTGAGCAATCTCTGGCTGGTTAATCCACTGGTTAAGCCTGATTCCCAGGCCATCGCGCTGGCGGCCGGAGCCAGCGATGTGATTGGCGAAGCCCGCATTGTTGATACCCTTGACGACGCGCTGGCGGGCTGTAGTCTGGTAATTGGCACCAGCGCCCGTTCCCGCTCACTGCCCTGGCCGATGCTTGATCCGCGTGAATGTGGCGTGAAAAGCGTGCACGAAGCGCAGCAGGCACCGGTGGCACTGGTGTTTGGTCGTGAGCGTGTTGGTCTGACCAATGAAGAACTGCAAAAATGTCACTATCACCTCGCGATAGCCGCCAATCCTGAATACAGTTCACTGAATCTGGCGATGGCGGTACAGATTATCGCTTATGAAGTGCGAATGGCGTTTCTGGCGCTGCCGGAAACGGCACGGCCAGAGTATGAAACTTCACCGTATCCGCTGGTGGATGATCTGGAGCGCTTCTATCAGCATCTGGAGCAGATGATGACTCACAGTGGTTTTATCCGCGAAGGTAGCCCCGGGCAGGTGATGAGTAAAATGCGCCGCCTGTACACCCGCGCCCGCCCGGAGAGAGACGAGCTGAATATCCTGCGTGGCATGCTTTCCTCGCTGGAAAAACCGAAGGGCGACAGATAAGCGGAACCGGTCCGCCGTCAGGTAAAAAGTAGTTGAGCAGATTACCAGGTTAAATAGTTGAGTAAATTACCAGGTTAAATAGTTGACCAATTCACTCGGGAATGTCAGACTTGCGTCCATCTTTTTGTTCACGCCCGTAATCGGGCAAAACTGAGGTTGCTTACGCCATGAGACTGACATCCAAAGGCCGCTATGCCGTTACCGCTATGCTCGACGTTGCTCTTCACTCCCATGAAGGGCCGGTGCCTTTAGCTGATATTTCTGAACGTCAGGGTATCTCCTTGTCTTATCTGGAACAGCTCTTTTCACGCCTGCGTAAAAACGGCCTTGTGGCCAGCGTTCGTGGTCCGGGTGGCGGATATTTGCTGGGCAAAGCGTCGAGTGAGATCGCGGTTGGTGCGGTAATTACTGCCGTTGACGAATCTGTTGATGCGACCAAATGTCAGGGTAAAGAGGGGTGCCAGGGTGGCGAACGCTGTCTGACGCATGTTCTGTGGCGTGACCTCAGCGAGCGGATCAGCGACTTCCTTAATAACATTACGCTGGCGGAGCTGGTTAACAATCAGGAGATCCTGGATGTGGCAGATCGTCAGAACAATATTGAAAAAGCACGCGTGCCTGCTGGCCGTATGCACGAAACCATTAACGTCAATCTGCGCGCCTGATTAAGGCTACGGTAAATCCCGTTATCCATCGCACGGGCGGATAATGGATAGCGGGAGTGCCAGACAGCATTGAATGACGTTAATCAACGGAGTTCAATTGCCATGAAAGTACCGGTTTATCTCGATTACGCCGCAACCACACCCGCCGATCCCCGCGTTGCTGAAAAAATGATGCAATATCTCACTCAGGATGGCACTTTCGGTAATCCGGCTTCCCGATCTCACCGTTTTGGCTGGCAGGCTGAAGAAGCCGTTGATGTTGCGCGTAATCAGGTGGCTGAACTGATTGGTGCCGACCCGCGGGAAATCGTCTTCACCTCCGGTGCAACGGAATCAGATAACCTTGCCATTAAAGGTGCCGCCTTTCAGCACCAGCAAAAAGGCCGTCATCTCATCACCTGCCTGACCGAACACAAAGCGGTGCTTGATACCTGTGCACAACTGGAAGATCAGGGTTTCACCGTAACCTGGCTTGCTCCGCAACCCGATGGTCGGATTGCCCTGGCAGACCTTGAAGCCGCGATGCGTGATGACACCGTGCTGGTTTCAGTCATGCACGTTAATAATGAGACCGGCGTGGTGCAGGATATTGCTGCTATCGGTGAGTTGTGTCGCTGCCGCGATATTCTTTTTCATGTTGATGCCACGCAGAGCGTTGGCAAATTGCCTCTCAACGTGGGTCAGCTTGCAGTCGATATGCTCTCTTTCTCTGCCCATAAGGTTTATGGTCCGAAAGGAATAGGCGGTCTGTATGTGCGCCGCAGGCCACCAGTTCGCATTGCTGCCCAGATCCACGGTGGAGGCCACGAGCGGGGGATGCGTTCCGGCACGCTTCCCGTGCACCAGATTGTCGGGATGGGTGAGGCCTTTCGCATTGCGAAAGAGGAAATGACCGCCGAAATGGCCCGTCTGCATGCCTTACGCTTAAAACTCTGGAAGGGTATCAGTCAGCTTGACGATGTGACCCTGAACGGGGATGCACAGCATAACGTGGCGGGCATTCTTAACGTCGGTTTTGGCGCGGTGGATGGCGAAACCCTGTTGATGGCGCTGAAAGACCTGGCGGTATCATCCGGTTCCGCCTGTACGTCGGCCAGCCTGGAGCCTTCCTACGTGCTTCGTGCGATGGGTGTTTGTGAGGCACTGGCACACAGTTCACTGCGTTTTTCTCTTGGCCGTTTTACCACGGAAGAGGAAATTGATTTTGCCATCAGAACGGTAAAGAGCGCAGTCAGCCGCCTGCGCGTCCATACCAAATCTCACTGAAACTGGTAACAGGTTGATCCGGTATCACGGTATGCCGGTGCGACCTCTGTTTGCTCAATGTTGTCAATCTGCCAGAACGGCAACAGAGAACGTTTATTGTAGTGTCCGGCCGTTTTAAACGGCCCCTGATAAAGCATCAACAAGGAGCCATGCAATGACAACGACGCCAATGAAAATATCACTGTCAACGGCAGCGGCCGATCCCCGCTGGGGTGATAAAGCGATCCTCACCAGCAATGACAGTGGAATGACCATCCACCTTACTGGTGACGATGAGCTGACCACCGTCCAGCGTGCGGCGCGTAAAATTAACGCACAGGGTGTCCGTAACGTCAGCCTGAGTGGCGACTGGGATCTGGAAAAAAGCTGGGCGTTCTGGCAGGGCTATCGTAGCCCGAAAGGAGAAAATCAGGTGGAATGGGCCGCGTTTAACGAGGCCGACACCGCCGAGTTTGAACGTCGCCTGGAAATTATTGACTGGGTGCGCGATACCATTAATTTGCCCGCTGAAGATCTTGGGCCGGAGCAACTTGCCCAGCGTGCTGTTGATCTGCTGGCTGCGGTTGGTGGGGATAAAGTCAGTTACCGAATCACTAAAGGTGACGATCTGCGTGAACAGGGTTACATGGGATTGCATACGGTGGGACGCGGTTCTGTGCGCAGCCCGGCATTGCTGGCGCTGGATTTCAACCCGGACGGCGATGATACAGCACCGGTATTTGCCTGTCTGGTGGGCAAAGGCATCACTTTTGACACCGGCGGTTATAGTCTGAAGCCAAGTGGATCGATGGACTCAATGAAATCAGATATGGGCGGCGCCGCGACTCTTACCGGTGCACTGGCACTGGCTGTCAGTCGTGGCCTGAAAAAGCGCGTTAAGCTTTACCTTTGCTGTGCTGACAATATGGTCAGTGGCAACGCGTTTCGTCTGGGAGACATCATCCGTTATCGCAATGGTAAAACGGTGGAAGTGATGAACACCGATGCTGAAGGACGGCTGGTACTGGCTGATGGCCTTATTGATGCCAGCGAACAGCAGCCACAGTTGCTGATTGATGCCGCGACCCTCACCGGTGCAGCCAAAACCGCACTGGGCAACGATTACCATGCATTGTTCAGTTTTGATGACGAGCTGGCCCAGTCGCTGTTAAGCACTGCGGCCAGTGAAAACGAACCCTTCTGGCGTCTGCCCCTGGCGGAGTTTCACCGTAACCACCTGCCATCAAATTTTGCCGATCTGAATAATATTGCTGCACCTTCCCATACGGCGGGGGCCAGTTCTGCCGCGGCCTTTCTTTCCTACTTTGTGAAGCATTATCAGCAGGGCTGGCTGCATATTGACTGTTCTGCCACCTACCGTAAAGGTGCGGTTGACCAGTGGGCTGCCGGGGCCACCGGGCTGGGTGTGCGTACCGTGGCCAGTATGTTACTGAAATAATCTTATTGTACAGGGCCGGATGTGGCACTGCCTCCGGCACTGTGTCGATGTCGCTTGCAGGACTGACTTATGAATGAAAGTAATCAGCGGCTGGAAGAAGTTCTGAAACTGGCTGCGTCTGAGCCAGCACACCGGCCTGAGTTTTTTGCTTTACTGATGGACGCCAGCGTGTGGGTGCCGGGCGAAAATGCAGAAGTGGGGGGAAGCAACATCACCCCCTCTGCGGTGGATTTACAGCACTGGAAAAGAGACGATGGCAGCACCGTTATCCCTTTCTTCACTTCCGCCACCGCGATGGAGCAGGTAGTCACGGACGCTCAGCCTTTTCTGGTTATGCCGGTACGCACGCTGTTTGCTCTGACACAAGGAGAAACCCTGTTTCTTAACCCTGAGCTGGCGTCAGGAAAGGAGTTTACACCAACAGAAATCAAACATTTGTTAGGTGAAGAGGGGAATGCCCTTACTCAGCACAGCGTGCTGGAAGGAGGAGCCACGCTGTTGTTGTCCGAAGTGACGGAACCGCCGGGGCAGATGATTGATTCACTCATCGGGCTGTTTACGAAATATAAACAGGTACGTCGGGCTTTTGTCGCGCATATCAAAGAATCTGCAAAGGAGCGGCCTAATCTGCTGATTGGCATTGAAGCTGACAGCGATATCGACACCATTATTCAGGCGGCGGGCAGCGTGGCCACCGACACGCTTTTGGCTGATGAAGCCATTGATATTTGTCAGGTGACGGAGCATGAGCCCGGTATCAGTCACTTTTTTACCGCCCATATCACCCCATTTTATCAACGCAGGTGGGGGAGTTTTCTGCGTGAATATAACGCGAGCGGTTAATGCTGAATGCAGGCTGAAATGACATTGGACAGGGTACAGATCTTTCAACGGCAGCCCTGTACCCTGTCAATGGATCGGGAGGGGATTATTGGGTGATGCTGATGGGCAGATCGTCGCGGCTCCCCCATTCCCCCCAGGAACCATCGTAGAGTCTGACGTTTTTGACACCCAGGGTGTTCAGCGCAAGGATCACCACCACCGCCGTGACGCCAGAGCCACAGCTGGCGATCACCGGTTCAGTAAGACTGACGCCATAATGTTGAAAAATGTCTTTCAGGATGTCCGCAGGCTTCAGCTGACCATTTTCCACCAGTTCGTTCCAGGGTAAGTTGAGGCTGCCCGGAATATGGCCACGCCGCAAACCCGGTCGTGGCTCTTCCACCTCACCTTTAAAGCGGTTTGCTGCTCTGGCATCAATCAGCTGAGCACCGCCTTCATGACTGACCAGCAGTACGTCGGTTACATTTGCGGTTGCCTGTGGATCGACGTCAGCGGTAAATTCCCCTTCCGGCAGAACAACGGCACCGTCTGCCAGCGGGTAATCTGCCTCTTCCCAGCCTTTCAGTCCGCCAGCGAGAATCGAAACCTGCTTCACAGCGTACTGACGCAGCATCCACCAGGCGCGCGGTGCGGAAAAAAGATTCCCCTCATCGTACACCACCAGATGTTTTTCACCGTTGACACCCAGTTCACGCATGGCCACGGCAAACGCTTCGGCACGGGGCAACATATGTGGGTAGGGCGCATTGTGATCGGAAAGTGCTTCGATATCGAAGAAGGGGGCATTGGGTAAATGTCGGGCAAGATACTCTGTGTGAATGTTGCGTCCATTTTGCTGGCCTGGGGGTAGCATTCGTGCGTCAAGAACCTGAATATTTTCATCAGAATAATGCTCCGCCAGCCAGTCGGCGGTCACAAAGAACGGGGTTGTCATAGCACGCTCACGAGTGGTTACGATGCACAAAGTGTTAACTATCCTGGCGTGTAGTACAAGCTGTCCGTGCAGTATCCATCACATTAATACTGAAAAACCACTCCTACTGCGAAGGTGCACAGCCGCTATATTGACAAACATGGCAAGGATTTGAGCAATAGCTGCTCATCAGGATTATTGTATTAACAGTAACACAAAAGAAAGCCATTACTGTTGGTGTGGGCATGGCTGTCAATGTCTTATGTTCGATAACTGTCAAAAAACGACTTAACCCACAGTAATATAAAAAGCGATAATTGAAAGATTAGTAATTCTTTATTGTTTATATTTATTAAATGTTGGTTTTTATATGTTAATTTGTTGAACAACAGAGGTTCTGTCATGACTTTAATAACGAAAGCGTCTTCACATTATTGTGACTATAAGAAAAAAAGACTTCCTGATACAAATAACAAATCGGCTGAAAATGGACGTCAGTATGAATTAGAGAAACACCTTTTCACTAAACAACTTGATTTTGTGCTAAGCAATCCTGGTTTGCACAGTGGCAATTTTCGAAAGCATTCTCTAAGTAATGCATTTCTGACAGTAGTGCCAAATATTGAAAAAATAACGAAGTTTGCGGCAGGTAATGCTTCAGTCAGTACTAAAAACCATGTTTCAGCTAATGTCCCGGTTAACATCGAAAATAACGATCTGTGTTGTATTATAAACGAAGCGGCATGTTCAAAAAAAATCTGGAAGGGTAATTCAAAAAATTTACAGTCTCACAGGAAAAAAAAGCCATACAGAGCTAATGATAAAAATAAGTGTGTTGGAAAATGGAACAGCGCGAATAAAAAAATACAGGAAGTGCAGCACGACACAAAGAGTAATAAACCTGTTTTGACATCAGAAAATTTTTCTGGGTATGAGCCTGAAACATCTAAAACAGGAGAGGATGGTTTTTTTGATAGGCTTTTTTCTGGAATAAAAATCTTTCCAGGTGTTGATGCCGGAGTAATAAAATCAAGTGAGAATAGCATTCCAAAAACTGCATGTAAAAATAAACTAATTTTCAATGATAATGAAAAAAAGAATTTTTTGCATAAACTTGAAGATAGGTTTGTATCTTCCGAACTACTGGCCGATCAGGATAAGAATAATTTTGAATACGTTACAAGAGTAATAAGTGCTGATGAGCCACTTGCCTATTCAGGATTTAAATATCCTGACGTGAATTTTTTAAGTATAGAAGGAAAGGAATATCAAGCCACGGATTTACTTGATGACAATTCTGAAAAAATAGTTGGCTTTTCTGAAAAAGAATTTCTCAGTGCTAATGGTGAAACAAAAGGAAGGGTCCTGCTGATCAAAAACCAAAGGCCAGTTGTAAAGACAGAAATGAAAGGGATTTTATCTGACAGAGATATTGGGCCGCAAAGGGAATCAGGAGAACTTATTACATTGGGTATTAGTCCGATAACTGCCGGGTTTATTGCAAATATTGAGCGACAAAAATTTATCAAAAACCCGGACAAGTTTGGCTGCGCTGATCCATCTGTAAGTAAAAAATACGTGGCAAGTCTGGCAAATTTTAGTGCCAATGGGGAAAAGTTTTTATTACAGGAGACTCCTGCTAATAAGTCGAAACCTGCTAATTTAAAGGATGTATTGCCGTTGCCGGAAAGAGCTGCTTTTTACAGCAGGGATCCACTAACAGGCGTCAGGACAGAGATACTGATAAGACTTCATAAACAAAAAGATGATAATAAAGATGTCGATAACTTTTATTATTTAAAGCCCACTGATAAAGAGAATGAGTTCTATATATATCAATTTGAAGGTCACCGTCTTGAGCGGATGGAAAAAAAAGTGATTTATAATGTGGAAACACAGTCATGGCGATATGCAGACAGTCCACAGCAGGAAAAAATTGAGGTGGATATTGTAGAAGGAAATAAACAGGTTAATCTTTATGGTGATTATTATAATGCGAAATTGAATGGTGAAGGTAACTATATTGTCCATTTTTACAAAGAGAATGGGTTGAAAGAGTATATTCCTGTTTACAGAGAGCCACTTTCAAAAAAATGGAGTACAGGTAAGAGCAATAATCAGGCTACATTTGACTACTCTCAGGAGGCGTTGATTGAGAAAATTTCCATTCCTGAAAGTGATGATTATTCTTATTTTGCATTAGGAAACAATGATCCTGAATATTATGGCAAGGGAAATATATATGAAAAGGTTTACAAAAATCGGGATGTGAATGATGATTTAGGTAGGTTTGTAGAAATGAGTGGCAAAATTGTTCCTGTAAGAAATAAGAAGCATGCAGGACATGGTGTATTGTATGAGGTCTATGACGTAAAAAATGCGCAGCTACCGGGCTATGCTATTGAATGGGATGGTGAAAGATGGTTATTTGAAAAGCCAACATCCGCTCATATATCTGATGAACTGAAGGAAATTATTACTACAGATATGTATGTCAGCAATCTGGATGAAAGCATGCTGTCGTCTCCTAACTCGGAAGGATTGAGAACTGATAAATATGATAATAAATATATCAGGGTTAACAACGGATTTATCAGTATTAATCAAGATGAAAATAAATTTTTTATAAGAAAACCTGCCGGAGATGATATTTTCCTTAATTTCATAGAGGGTAAATTTTTTCCAGCTAACTCAGCTGCTGATAAAGGAAAAAAAATAATTAAGCGTGATCTGAAAAGTGACTGTCCCAGCTGGTCAACCCAATATGATGAACTTGGAAAAATTTCTCAGAAAAATGAAGTTATCACCATACGACATCGTGGCGATTCAGATACTAACGTGGCCGAAAACAGCCTGAGTGCATTCAGACTTTCCTATAAAAATTGTCGCTCAGCGATAGAAACGGACGTATTGTTGACTAAAGATAATCAAGCTGTGATATTCCATGATGTAAGAATTGGAAAGATGATGGAACCCGGCTATGATCCTGAGCGAAACACCGGTCCAAACGCTTTTCTGAAGGATATGACATTAGATGAGCTTAAAAATAAAAAACTTCTCGACCCCAGAAGACGACCCACAGAGGACACAATTATAACGGTTGATGAATTAATCAGGGATTATCGTCAACAAAATGGACAATCTTTGCTTTATCTGGAAGTCAAAGATCCTCAGCTTATCATGCGAGTCGCAAAGACAATTACTGATGAGGCAAAGTATGATCCCACCTTGCTTAAAAGAATTATTGTTAAATTTAATATGGCCGAATTTCCTACCTATGTCGACTGGGTGGCGGGATTAAAAAATGCCGGTGCGGATATAAATATCATGGCTAATCCGGTAATGAGCCCCGCAGCGGCAGCAAGAATTAATAAACTCCCGAATAACGCCATACCGATACCTCCTGGTGATCCTCTGCATGATAATGCCAGCAGAGCAGTCTGGTGGTGGTCTCACGCTTATGGACAAAATGTTCCTAACGTCGAAATTGTTATCAAAAGCTCTGACAGTGGATTTATAAATAAAGTACGTAAGTCATCTCCCCAGGGGGATTATTTAGAGCCAGTAAGTCTTGATATAGCTAATACTGTACCAGGATCACCTGCATATTTTATTGCCATTGTGAAGAAAAATCATAAACCTTTGGGTACTTATGTCCCCGCTCCAGACCGAATCATGTGGAGAGATGGTTTCATTTCTGGTATTACAGTACCTGACACCGCGCAACCTCATAAAAGGAGCGATATTGTGGATTCTTATTATAATAATGACTCCAGATGTTGCTACACGCTTGAGGACAGACTGGCGGAAAATGAACATGAGGACGTAAGAGCGAATATTGCATGGAACCGTGGCATTGGAGCCAACGTAATAACATCTGATGATATTGACAGTATTGATACTTTTTTAGATAAAGCCAGGGCTCTTGACAGGGTAGCCATACCTCATCCTAAATATCCTAAACAAGAAATGCAATCAAAGTTGGCATGGGAACTGAAATACTGGCCGGCGCCGGATGGGAGCAGCGCAAGATTTAAAGGGTGGGGTGGTGGCTCTGCAAAATTGTTCTGGGGTGGGCAGGTTTGTATTTACGATAATCCTTATACAAAATATCCATGGGTATATCAATGTGATGTTACTCCGCCGTTTGGTTATAAAAATGAACTCAACATGAGAGTTGTCAAAAATGAAAAATATGGTGCTGTAAATCAGATATTATCGCATGATAAAAAATTCTGCATGAGTGGAAAAGATGGGGATAGCTCGTATATGAAATGGACGACAGATTGTAGCGCAGAAAATACGGAAACGCATTTCTGGTATACGGAATATGAGCACTTACGGAATTTGTATGCTGATGATAATATAAAATATGCTCAGTTCTATCGTGGAGGTATATATTATGGTCAGGCATATGGCCTTCTGTCAAATACAAACACGCCGGATGACTGGGCTGAATGGAAGTTGGAAAAGGTGGATTAATAGCAAGTTATGTAATACTAACTCATATTTTCAGAGTTAATATTTAATCCGGTGCGGTGATTTTATATGATCACCGCATCAATTTTGTGAAATGATTGCGTGGTTGAATATACCCAAGAGTAATGAAGCAAAAAAACCTTCTTTATGTTGTTGTTTTTTAAGGTAAAAATCAGGGTTTCGTGAGCCTGATTTCTCAGTTTTTTCTACATTTTTCAAGTTCGATATTAATTTTTTTGATGCTGTCAGTAATATTTATGTTTTTTTCGATAACCTGACTTATACCATTGCCAATAATCTCTTCAGCATGATGTAAATCAAAATATGTTCCATCATGAAAGGCATTTTCACGAATTCCCGAGGCTGAGCTTTTTTCCGTAAGAGAAAGCCACGGATAGTAATCTGTGATTTTTACATTATTATATTGGTAATAAGAAGCAGAGCTTCCGCCGAGTAAAACAATTTGTTCAGTAATTGTTGGTGAAAAAAGCCATTGCATAAATAAAGCGCACTGTAACTTATTTTCGGAGTTTTTAGCAATTCCAATAGCTCCTCCTCCCAGTAATGGTTTCCCACCTGGGACAACAGAATATCCAATAGATGAAGAAAGATTACTATGTGCAACATTGGAAAATAAATTATTATAAATTAGTAACATGGAAAGATTCCCGTGCTCAAATTGAGTAATGGCGTCCTGCCACCAGTTGCTGTTAATACAAAGATTGTGATCCAGGCTCTGAATATATTTATAGAGCACATCTTCTGCTATTTCTGGAATAAGTCGTGCCGGTGGTTTGTTATGCAGTAAACGGCCGCCTTTTGCGTAATAACGCAATAAAAACTCTGTGGCTATTACTTCTGTACCACCTGTGTTAGCACATGAACCTGTTGAGGTTATTTCTCCTTGTTGGCGGAGATCCGAAAAAAATAGCGACAATCTGTCATACTGCTCGAAATTTTCAGGTACATTCATCTCATGCCTGAATTTTTCAAAATATATTCGTCTTATTCTTTGATCTTCAAATAAATCATGACGATAGAAAAGCATCTGAGCACTGGGATCAAAAGGCAGGGTGTAAGCTATATCATTGACTTTGCTGTAGCGCTCAGTTACTTCTTTAGGGAAGCTATCAAGAAGATATAGCAAATCTTGTGTTAAATTTTTTAAAGGTTCAAAGATTTTCTCTGCCAGCCATGGCAAAGTGGCAATATCTATTCTGATTAGATCATATTCGATGGATGCGGTCAGTTTGTTGGTTATTTCAATAAGCTGATCGAAGGGCATACGGGTGATTTCTACCTTGATACCTGTTGTTCTGAAAAAATGTGGTAACAGCTTTTCCAGGGCATCTGTAGAAGGACTTGGAATACTCAAAAACGTTATTTTATTCGGCTGGGATGGACTGTGAATTTTAGGGAAAAAAATTCTGTAATCATCATGACTTTTTAACTGTAAATCAAGATTTCGCTCTTGATCGTTGATTAAGTGATGAGCAACTTTATTACCCAGGTTCTCATAATTCACCGGGTAACAATACAGATTTTCTTCAAGATGCAATTCGTCTCCAGACAATGCATAAATTGGGGGGCAGTCCTGACTTGAACCAAGATGACAGGCATTTCTGATATGGCGAATTTTATCAAAGTCGGAACAGATGATCGCATCAAGGGGGATGTCCTGGAAAAATTCAAAAGCGATTTTGTGACATTCGCAATCAGGAGAAGAAAAATGCTGTATCTTTATATTTTCCTCATCCGCAAAAGCATCTGTCAGGTATTGCATAAATTTTAACATGTTTGAATATTTTTCTGGCTCAGTGAATACACCAATATTTTTATATCCTTTTTTTCTTATGGTTGCAGTAAGATGCTTGATCTCCTTTTGGGCATTGATGTCAAAAAATAAATTTGCACCAACTGGATTTCGATATGCGAATATAATTTTTTCACTTGGGATGGACAGTCTTTTATAATATAAATCAGCGCTGGCAAAGCAACTTACCACAACAACTCCATGGCATTGATGGCTGGCCAGAAGCGCCAGTTGCTTTTTTTCAACTTCTTCATTTTCACCTGTTACAAATATTTCAATTCGGTAGCCATTTTTCGAAAAAAAACTATTCATGCCACTGTAAAGATTATGATATCGCTCTGCTCGCATATCCGGTACAACCAGTGCAATACTTTTAGAGTTTCCTCCACGCAACGTCTTTGCCTGCGCATTAGCTTGGTAGCCTAATCGATCTGCAGCTGCTTTTACCGCACTAATCTTGGCCGCACTTACGTTGCCGCGTTGGTTCAGAACGTTAGACACCGTCCCGTGTGAAACACCTGCAAGTCTGGCGATATCTTTTATCGTTGGCATAAATAACCTCTCAAATTTTGTGATGCTGATTTTATCATTTGGGCATAACTCGCCGCAAATTTGTGAAGAGGATATAAGATTACTGAAGACCAAATTGACACGTACCAAAAAAAGGTTATCTTCCAAAAAAGGAAAAAATAATGACTGTTGAGGATTAACATTATGCACGTTCATTTCTTGGGAACAGCATCGTCTGAAGGTATTCCAAACCCATTTTGCTCATGTGATTTATGTGAACAGAGTCGCACTATTAAAGGAAAGGATATCCGTACGAGATCTTGTGTAATTATTGATGAGATTTTACAAATTGATATCGCTCCAGAATACCACTATCAGCTAATACGTGATGGATTAAATGCAAGGAAAATTAAGGATTTATTATTCACTCATACCCATGCAGATCATTTTAATATCGGTGAGCTTTACAGCCGAATGGAAGGTTTTGGGCACCATATAGATCATTCTCTTAACATTTATGGCAATGACGTTGCCGTGGGGAAATGTGCACAGCTGCTTGAAGGATTCAGTGATGAACGTTTCAAGCTGAGAAAAGTCGTCCCCTTTGTCGAGTTTGAAAGCAATGGTTATCGCATCACACCTTTATTGGCAAATCACGCTATCTGGGAATTCTGTTATATTTATTTTATTGAAAAAGAGGGAAGGTCAATACTTTATGGCCATGATTCCGGTTGGTTTCCAGAGCTAACCTGGCACGGTCTTCAAAACAAAAAAATCGATCTCTGTATTCTCGAATGTACTCTCGGCTATAACGGAAACAGTAGAGCAAACAATCATATGAGTGTTGAGACAATTCTTGCCACCAGAGAAAGATTATATGCAATGGGATGTTTAACAAAGCAAAGCAAAATTCTCCTCTCTCATATTTCGCACAATGTAAAAATGAATCACTCAGAATTTAATGAAAAAATGTGTCCTCATGGAATAGCGGTTGCGTATGATGGGTTAACAATTAATCTTTAAAAGGATATTATAAATGAAAATCAGGAAAACCCCCCGTCTGTTTATTATGATGTATGCACAATATTTTGTGCAGGGTGCCTGGAACATGACAATGGGATTGGTATTAAGTACCTTTGGTATGTCGTCGATTATTGGTACTGCGTACGGGGCTCTGGGCTTAGCAACAATACTTTCACCTCTGATTATTGGAATGATAGCAGACAGATTTTTTTGTTCCCAAAAAGTAATGGGGACATTACATTTAATAAATGCAGGTGTCCTTTTGTTGATTCCTCAGTATATTATTAGCAATAACAATGTGATGTTTTTGGCGATGCTCTTTATCGTAGGGCTACTGTTTTATCCTACCTCTGCACTGGCAAACAGTATTAGTTTTCGTCATGCCAGTGGTGTTAAAACCTTTCCAATAATCCGGGTTTTTGGAACGCTGGGATTTATGTCAATAGGCTTTATTCTGGGGCAGTATGGCTTTTCAGGTAGTATCATGACCTGGTATATTGCAAGTTTTTCCGGTGTATGCTTGGGCGTGTACTGTTTCACTCTACCTGATACACCACCTAAGGCAAAGGGAGAAAATTTCGAGGCCAGAGATCTTTTTTGTCTTGATGCTTTAGCTCTTTTCAAGGATAAAAGTTTCAGCGTATTTATGTTAAGCACTTTTTTTCTTATGATCCCTAAAACGGCGTATTCAGCTTACATACCCGTTTTCTTAAAATCATTAGGATTCGATAACGCAGCAACCATGTTACAAATTGGCACTGTGTTTGAGATCATATTTATGTTTGTTCTCTCATTTTTCCTTATGAAATTTGGATTTAAAAAAGTCATTCTTTTGGGGGCGTTCTGTTGGATTATTCGGTGTTTTTTACTGTCCCATGCGGCAATCGATAATCATGTCGTTTATATCCTTATTGCACTGATGCTACAAAGTTTCTGTTGGGACTTCTTTTTTACCGCTGGGGATATTTATGTCGACAGTAAAGCAAGTGAAAAAATAAAAGCTCAGGCGCAAAGTTTACGTTTTATTGTATCCAATGGTATAGGTCTTATGTTTGCATCAACAGTTTGCGGGAAAATATTTAACAGCACCGTCAACTTAAAAGATCCATTGGCTTTATTACAGTGGCAAGATTTTTGGATCTATCCGATGGTGATTGCGGCGATAGTATCTTTGTCATTTTTCATCTTTTTTAAAGATGAGAAGAAAAAAAATATCACCTCTTCTCAAGGAAGATAGCACAACGATAAAAGTGAGTGCATTAACATCTGACGCAACATGCAGATATTCACCTTTAATATGGACATCTTTTCTGACATGTTGCTAATTTGGCGCATTAATAAAGGAGTTTAATGATGTCAGTTGAGCATTTTTTTTATAATTTTTTTGGTTCGTCCCATTACTGGGTAGCGTTAATAAAATTTAGTGCGTCTTTTATCCTTGGTGCTGTCATCGGCTGGGAGAGGGAATCAAAAAATAAGCCCGTTGGAATTAAAACATGTATTATTATATCCGTAGCAAGTTGTTTATTGACTCAGGTTTCAATTCAGTCGGCTGAATATTATGCTGAAATGTCATCTAATATACGTACTGATCCTATGAGACTCGCAGCTCAGGTCATTAGTGGGGTCGGTTTTCTTGGTGCTGGGGTCATTATGCACAAACAAGATGATGGCATTTCAGGGTTGACCACTGCTGCTATAGTGTGGGCTTCTGCGGGAGTGGGAATTGCCTGTGGCTCAGCTTTTTATCTTTATGCCTTATTTGGTACGTTGCTTTTTTTGATTGCAATTCGTTTTAGTTCCTCCATCGCTCGTTTCAAACTCAGTGACGGTTCTATCCACAGAGCCTCTGTCAATTTGGTCATGCTTGACAGTGAGACTATAACAGCAGTTTTTACTCAAATGCATAATAAACAATGTTATATTGATAATCTCAATATTATCGACGGTAAAAAAGGACGGATAATTATGAGGATGCGGCTCTCGACAAATAAAAAAACAACCGTATTCAACCTTTATTCAACGCTGAAAAGTATTGAAGGCGTCCTTTCTGTTGCGCTCGAACGCTGAAAGGAGCATGTTTTATTATTCGATAGTATGGTTTAAGCAGTCAGGGAGGCTGCTGTTTTATTGAAACTTTTTTATGAGACTTGTCGAATTTAATGATGGCAATGCAGTTAAGCTAATGTGATATCAGGATATAAAAGGGGATGCTCTGCAGCAGTAACCTTTACGGTTGTGGTAGTCCGCTGGATTGCTTAATTTACTGTAACACAGCCGTATTCACCCTGTCTTATCTGTCGCCAAATAATTCCTTGCCGTTTTTTTCGTAACCTGTGACTACTTGACGGTATTCTTTGGTCGGCTGAAATATCGTTCCGCAATGTTGCGGAGGTGATATGCATAATGATCGAATGTTTAACCATCTGAGGCTATTTTTTCATTGGATTTGTACTAATGACAGCGTTTGCGTATCTACGATCCGGGATAGTTTCAGATGACAGGAATAAAAAATGAAAATCAGCACTCTGGCACTCAATGCTAATTCTGTCGCGAAGACCTGATCCGAACTGACCTTTATGAACCAGCACTGGCCCCTGACTCTGTACGATGTTCAAGATGGTTACCTGTTATCCGATAGATTTTTGTGCCAAAGCCACTGCGAGTCTGGCTTTTATCTCCGGTGATATTGGGGGTTTTTCAGCGATGCTGCGACACATTTCAGCACAGGGATATTGCTGCTATCCAGTGCCGTGGCAGACCATTCCACAATAGCGTTAGCATCAGGCCGAGAAAGCAACTGTCTAATCTGTTTTGAAAACAGATAGTTAATTCGGGTGAATGTATTAAGGGGATACTGCACGGTGATATGCAGTTTACCTGAATGCATGATATACCCGGTTGCCGCACATCTATGATAGTTATATTACATTCGCAGCCGGTCGCCATATCCATATACCCCTTTTAATGCTGTTACCCTTATTCCGTAAACATGACGAATAGTTATAGATTTGTTGAATCTCTGATAGGCAATCCTTTCGTTGCGCTCTATAATCTGCGCCATTTTCCGTGCCGGGGAGCTTTCTTGCCGGTCACACTCGATGTCTAACAGGGGTCCATATGACTATTGAACGTACTTTTTCTATCGTAAAACCGAACGCGGTGGCAAAAAACGTGATTGGTGCCATTTTTAACCGTTTTGAGAGCGCTGGCTTCAAAATTGTTGGCAGCAAGATGCTCCACCTCAGCAAAGAACAGGCTGAAGGTTTTTATGCTGAACATCAAGGTAAACCCTTTTTTGACGGTCTTGTTGAATTTATGACCTCAGGCCCGGTTGTGGTTTCTGTGCTTGAAGGCGAAAATGCTGTTCAGCGCCATCGCGATCTGATGGGGGCAACTAATCCGGCGAACGCCCTGGCGGGTACGCTGCGTGCTGATTACGCTGACAGCTTTACTGAAAATGCTACCCATGGTTCAGATTCAGCAGAATCTGCTGCCCGTGAAATCGCTTACTTCTTTGGTGAAGGCGAAATTTGCCCACGCACTCGCTAAGGTGATCGTTTCAGGCTGTGGCAGTGCGTTTACAAATTAATTTTCAGACGCGCTTTACCTCATCTGCCTGGCCTGTACAATAATCGCCCCTGACTGGGATAGAGTTTCCTCAGGGGCGTTCTCTTTATATTTGCCAGTGTTAATACATGGTCACTCAGGGTGATATCTGACCTGACCGATACATATTTGGTTTAACGCTTTCATATATATGTTTTTTCCCAGTGCCATAACGTGTAACAACAAGGCCAGAGAGTATTATGTCTGAACACAATGTGACTCCGTTGTCTGTACCACCTGCCATGGTCATGGCTGCACCCAAAGAAAAAATCAATCTGCTTGATCTCAACCGTCAGCAAATGCGCGAGTTTTTTGTCGGTCTCGGTGAAAAACCGTTTCGTGCCGATCAGGTAATGAAGTGGATTTATCATTACTGTTGTGATGATTTCGATCAGATGACTGACATCAATAAAGTTTTTCGTGGCAAGCTGAAA
Source organism: Erwinia psidii (assembly GCF_003846135.1). Taxonomy (GTDB): domain Bacteria; phylum Pseudomonadota; class Gammaproteobacteria; order Enterobacterales; family Enterobacteriaceae; genus Erwinia; species Erwinia psidii. Next base: position 469,788 of record NZ_RHHM01000001.1, on the reverse strand, counting down.
TCGCTGGCTGAAATTCGCGCCCCTGAAGTGGCAGAGGAGCAGCGCTCTGCGGACGGTACCATCAAATGGGCCATCACGGTTGGTGGTCAGCAGGTTGAAACGGTCTATATTCCTGAGAAAGATCGCGCCACGCTGTGTGTCTCCTCTCAGGTTGGATGTGCACTGGAGTGCAAGTTCTGCTCCACGGCACAGCAGGGCTTTAACCGAAACCTGCGTGTGTCGGAGATCATTGGTCAGGTCTGGCGTGCCGCTAAAATTATTGGTGCATCGAAAGTCACCGGCCAGCGTCCGATCACCAACGTCGTGATGATGGGGATGGGTGAACCGCTGTTGAATCTCAATAACGTGGTGCCAGCAATGGAAATCATGCTGGACGATTTCGGCTTCGGTCTGTCAAAACGCCGCGTCACGCTCTCCACTTCCGGTGTGGTTCCGGCACTGGACAAGCTGGGCGATGTAATTGATGTGGCGCTTGCCATTTCTTTACATGCGCCAAATGACGCCATTCGTGATGACATTGTTCCCATCAATAAAAAGTACAATATCGCGACCTTTCTGGATGCTGTCAGCCGCTATATCGCCAAATCTAATGCCAATCAGGGGCGAGTGACCATTGAGTACGTGATGCTTGATCACATTAACGACAGTACGGACAATGCTCATGAGCTGGCGGCACTGCTTAAAAATACGCCCTGCAAGATTAACCTGATACCCTGGAACCCCTTCCCAGGTGCGCCTTATGGTCGCAGTTCGAACAGTCGCATCGATCGTTTCTCTAAAGTGTTGATGGATTATGGTTTTACCACTATTGTGCGTAAGACCCGTGGTGATGATATTGATGCCGCCTGTGGTCAACTCGCTGGTGAAGTTATTGACCGCACCCGACGCACGATGCGTAAGAAGATGGCCGGTGAGACGATTTCTGTGAAGGCACTCTGAAAGCTTGATTTTTGATCAGCGCGCTTCTGTTTCCCCTGTTTTGATTGGCGTAAAGTGTTGCATAACGCAAATCAGGAGGCAGAATGGGAAAAGGATTTCCAGTTTGGCTGGTATTGCTGCTCAGTGCATGCGGCACGTCGTCACAAAATAATGAACTGGCGCTGACAAGGTTACAGCTGGGGCTTGAGTACCTGGCCCGCGATCGGCTGGAACCGGCCCGACGCAATCTGGAACAGGCAGTACGTCTGATACCGGATGATTATCGCAGTCACCTCGCTATGGCCCGCTATCAACAACGGCTGGGGCATCAGGATATGGCGCGACGGCATTATCAGCGTGCCTTACGGTTGGCGGGAGATAACCGTGATGTAATCAATAATTACGGTGCGTTTCTCTGTGGTTTAGGGCAGTATGATGCGGCCCAGCTGCAGTTTAGTAAGGCCGCAGATTCATCGGAAAACCACAATCGGGCTGATGCAATTGAAAACGCCGGATATTGTTATATCCGTGCAGGAGAGAAGCATAAGGCTGAAGCGGCGCTGGCTGAGGCGACGCGCAATGATGCGCAAAAAGGCAAGGTTCTGCTTGCAGAAGCCGAAAGGCGATTTGGAAATAATGAGCGCGATGCCTCGCGGCTCCTGTTAGATATTTATCAACGCAACTTTGCTGCTTCGGCAGAAAGCTTGTGGCTAGAGATTCGCTTCGCCGCGCAGGCTGAGCACCCTGAGGTCGTCAGACTGGCAGGAGAGCAGCTGGCGCGAAATTTTCCACAATCGATACAGTACCTGCATTTTTTAGCTAATGAATACTGAAGCCATCCAAGACAAATCAGCATCAACTTCAACGGGCGGGCGCCTGCGTGAGGCCCGTGAACAAATGGGCATGACTCAGCAAAATGTTGCCGAGCGCCTTTGCCTGAAACTTTCCACCGTGCGTGACATTGAAGACGACAAGTCTCCGACCGAACTGGCCTCAACCTTCCTGCGTGGCTACATTCGTTCTTACGCACGCCTGGTACACGTACCGGAAGAGGAGCTGCTACCGATGATGGCGAAGCAGGCCCCTGTCCGTGCGGCAAAAGTGCAGCCAATGCAAGGCTTTGCGCTTGGCAAACGGCGCAAAAAACGCGATGGCTGGTTGATGATTTTCACCTGGCTGGTGTTGTTTGTGGTGCTGGGACTGACCGGTGCATGGTGGTGGCAGAATCACAAAGCAGCTCAGGACGACCTGGTTTCAATGGCCGATCAGAACGCGGATAATCATAGTGATAACAGCCAGTCTGTCCCTCTCACTGACAGCAACAGCACCGACAGTACGCCTGCTGCGGACAGTTCACCGGCTCACGGTGCGTCTGTCACCACGCCGTCAACCCCAGGCGAAAACAATCAGTCTGCCTCATCGTCCGCTAGCGTATCCCCTGCAGGCAGTCCATCCGCGCCTGTATCCGCAGCGAACAGTCAGTCTGCTACCAGTCCGACAAATGCCGCTCAGCCTGTTGCCGTATCGCCAGCTCAGGCACCGGTTGACAGCAGCGCCAGCGCGACAATGCCAACGTCTGCGGCTGGCGTCAGTACGCCTGCTACTGATGCGGGCGCGCTGGTAATGGATTTCAGTAAAGATTGCTGGCTGGAAGTGAGCGATGCAACGGGCAAAAAACTGTTCAGTGGTATGCAACGTACCGGTGGCAAACTCAGTCTGAATGGCACCGCTCCCTATCACCTGAAAATCGGTGCTCCTGGAGCCGTGCAGATTAAGTATCAGGGGCAGCCAGTCGATCTGAGTCGTTTTATCCGTTCAAACCAGGTTGCACGCCTGACCGTTGGTACGAACTAACGCATTTAGCCCGGCGTGGGTAATTCCGGAGAAAGAATATGCACAACGAAGCCCCCATTATCCGTCGCAAATCAACGCGCATTTACGTCGGCAAGGTGCCTGTGGGCGACGGTGCGCCTATTGCCGTACAGTCCATGACCAATACGCGAACCACCGATGTCGCCGCAACGGTCAATCAAATCAAAGCGCTTGAGCGCGTTGGCGTGGATATTGTCCGCGTTTCGGTTCCCACCATGGATGCCGCTGAAGCCTTTCGCCTGATCAAACAGCAGGTCAATGTCCCGCTGGTAGCGGATATCCATTTCGATTACCGCATTGCCCTGAAAGTGGCTGAGTACGGTGTTGACTGTCTGCGCATCAACCCCGGTAACATTGGTAACGAAGAGCGTATCCGCCAGGTGGTTGACTGTGCCCGCCACAATAATATCCCGATCCGTATCGGCGTTAATGCGGGATCGCTGGAAAAGGACTTGCAGGAAAAATATGGCGAACCAACACCGCAGGCCCTGCTGGAGTCAGCAATGCGCCATGTGGACCACCTCGATCGCCTGAACTTCGACCAGTTTAAAGTCAGTGTCAAGGCATCAGATGTTTTTCTGGCAGTCGAATCATATCGGTTGTTGGCGAAGCAAATTGATCAGCCGCTGCACCTTGGTATCACTGAAGCAGGAGGAGCACGCGCGGGTTCCGTTAAATCTGCTATCGGGCTGGGGTTACTGTTGTCAGAAGGGATTGGCGACACGCTGCGTATTTCACTGGCGGCCGATCCTGTGGAAGAGGTTAAAGTTGGCTTTGATATTCTTAAGTCCCTGCGTATCCGCTCACGCGGCATTAATTTCATTGCCTGTCCTACCTGTTCACGTCAGGAATTTGACGTTATTGGCACGGTAAATGCGCTGGAGCAGCGGCTGGAAGATATCATCACGCCGATGGATGTCTCCATTATCGGTTGTGTGGTAAACGGACCGGGTGAGGCGCTGGTTTCCACAATGGGTGTGACCGGTAGCAACAAGAAAAGCGGTTTTTATGAAGACGGCGTGCGCCTGCGCGAGCGTCTCGACAACCATGACATGATTGACCAGCTGGAGGCCCGTATCCGTGCCAAGGCCGCGATGATGGATGAGTCCCGCCGTATTGACGTTCAGCAGGTCGAAAAATAATGTGGCGCACGGGCCCGCCCGCCCGTGCCCAATTCATATTGTGAGAAAATGTAGTGGCAAAAAATATTCAGGCAATTCGTGGCATGAACGATTACCTGCCAACAGACACCGTAGTATGGCAACGCATTGAACAGATCCTCAGACAGGTGTTGGCCAGCTATGGTTACAGCGAAATTCGCTTGCCAATTGTAGAACAGACCCCGTTATTCAAACGCGCTATCGGTGAAGTTACCGACGTGGTTGAAAAAGAGATGTATACCTTTGACGATCGTAATGGTGAAAGCCTGACGCTGCGCCCGGAAGGGACGGCAGGCTGTGTGCGCGCCGGTATTGAGCATGGTTTGCTGTACAATCAGGAACAGCGCCTGTGGTACAGCGGTCCGATGTTCCGCTATGAACGGCCACAAAAGGGGCGTTACCGTCAGTTCCACCAGCTGGGTGCCGAAGTGTTTGGCCTGCAAGGGCCGGATGTCGATGCCGAAATGATTATGATGACGGCACGCTGGTGGAAAGCGCTGGGTATTGCGGATCATGTTAGCCTGGAGCTTAACTCCATTGGCTCACTGGAGGCGCGGGCCAGCTACCGTGACGCTCTGGTGGCTTTTTTGGAACAGCATCAGGATTTGCTGGATGAAGACTGCAAACGTCGCATGTACAGCAATCCATTGCGGGTGCTGGACAGTAAAAATCCTCAGGTACAGACGCTGTTAGACAGCGCGCCTCAGTTGGCCGATCATCTTGACGAGGATTCCCGCGAGCACTTCGCCGGTTTGTGTCAGCTGCTTGATGCAGCCGGTATCCCCTATACCATCAACCAGCGTCTGGTTCGCGGTCTGGATTATTACAACCGTACCGTGTTCGAATGGGTTACCAGTAGTCTGGGGTCTCAGGGAACGGTGTGTGGCGGTGGACGCTATGATGGCCTGGTGGAACAGTTGGGTGGTCGTGCCACGTCTGCTGTCGGTTTTGCCATGGGGATGGAACGTCTGGTCCTGCTGGTGCAGGCGGTGAATCCTGAATTTGAACCGACGCGCATTGTCGATGTCTATGTTATCGCTTCGGGTCAGGGGGTACAGTCGGCGGCGATGCAACTGGCTGAAAAACTGCGCGATGCCGAACCGTCAATAAAGTTGATGACCAACTTTGGTGGCGGCAACTTCAGGAAGCAGTTTGCCCGGGCTGATAAGTGGGGCGCGCGTATTGCGCTGGTGCTCGGTGAGGCCGAAGTCGCTAACGGCGATGTGGTCATCAAAGATTTACGTAACGGTGAGCAGAAGACGGTGGCTCAGCGTGATGCAGCAGCCACGCTGGCTGTGTTGTTGAATCAGACAGCCGCTATTTAAGGAGAAGGTTTGCGTGGAAGTGTATAGCAACGAGAACGAACAGGTTGACGCGCTCAGGCGTTTCTTTGCCCAGAATGGTAAGGCACTGGTTGTGGGAGTGATCATCGGTGTGGGCGCGCTGGCGGGCTGGCGCTACTGGAGCAGTCATCAGGACAACCGGCACGTTGAGGAGTCTGCTGCCTGGCAACAGGTTTACACAGCGCTGGATACCGGTAAGCCGGAAACGCTGAAGAAGGCGGAGACGTTCGCCAGTGAAAATCCAAACACCTATGGTGCCATAGCGTCGCTGGATCTTGCTAAACGTTATGTTGACAGCGATCAGCTGGATAAAGCGGTTGTTCAGCTGCAAAATGGCCTGAAGTCTACCAAAGACGCGAACCTCCAGGCGGTGCTCAATTTACGTCTGGCCCGCGTTGAGTTGCAGCTAAAGCGGCCGGATGAGGCACTGAAAACCCTTGATACAGTAAAAGGTGATGGCTGGACAGCGATCGTGGCCGATGTGCGCGGTGAAGCGCTGCTCAGCAAGGGTGACACTAAAGGTGCCCGTGATGCCTGGAATCAAGGCATTGTCTCCGATGCGTCTCCGGCGTTGAAAGAGATGCTGCAAATGAAAATGAATAATCTCCCGGGCTAAGTTCACCACGGGTAAAAATAGCCTCAACAGGCACAAGAGGGATTTCATGGAATTGCGTAAGATACTTCTGCCGGGACTGATTTCAGTTACCTTGCTCAGCGGATGTTCATGGTTCAGCGGTGAAGAAGACGTCGTCAAAATGTCTCCGCTACCTAAAGTGGAAAATCAGTTTACCCCACAAAAACTCTGGAGCGTCTCTGTCGGGGACGGCGTGGGTGATTATTACTCCAACCTTCACCCTGCCTGGTCAGAGAGTACCGTCTATGCTGCCGATCGTTTTGGTATCGTAAAGGCGCTGAATGCGGCTGATGGCAAAGAGCAGTGGAAGAGCGACCTGTCCGAGAAGACCGGGTTCTTTTCTAAAAATCTGTCTGCTTTGCTGTCTGGCGGTGTGACTGTTGATGGTGAGCACCTCTACCTCGGCAGTGAGCGCGGTCAGATATACGCCCTCAATACCCGCGACGGTTCCATTGCCTGGCAAACCAAAGCCGCAGGTGAGGTGCTGTCCCGTCCGGTGGTCAGTGACGGTCTGGTTCTGGTGCATACCAGTAACGGTATGTTGCAGGGACTGGATCAGTCGAGCGGTGTCGTCAAGTGGAGCGTTAATCTTGATGTGCCTTCACTTTCCCTGCGTGGTGAATCAGCTCCGGTGGCGGCTTTTGGTGCGGCGATCGTGGGTGGAGATAATGGCCGCGTGAGTGCGGTGATGATGAACCAGGGCCAGATAATCTGGCAGCAGCGCATCTCTCAGTCAATGGGAGCAACAGAAATTGATCGCCTGGCGGATGTGGATACGACACCGATTGTTGTCAACGGTGTGGTTTATGCGCTGGCTTACAACGGTAATCTTGCTGCAATGGATCTGCGTTCTGGGCAAATTATCTGGAAGCGTGAGATTGGTTCAGTGCACGATATGATCGTTGATGGTGGTCGTATTTACCTGGTCGATCAGGACGATCGCATTGTGGCACTCAGCACTGAAGGCGGTGTGACAGTCTGGCGTCAGAGCGATCTGCTGCACCGTAATCTGACTTCTCCTGTGCTTTATAACGGTTATCTGGTGGTGGGTGACAGCGAAGGTTACCTGCACTGGCTTAATACCACCGACGGACGCTTTGTTGCGCAACAGAAAGTAGACAGCTCAGGTTTCCAGACAGAGCCAGTTGTTGCCAGCGACAAGCTGTTAATTCAGGCGAAGGGCGGCGAAGTTTACGCGTTTACCCGCTAATTTCAGCAGGCCTGTCATGCTTTGCCACGGCTCCTGATCCGTCAGGAGCCGTTTCGTTTTTCTCAGGGCGTGGTATCCTTTACGCCTTCAGCCTGCGGGTTGTACAGCTAAAATTTGTCATGAGGCTTCAATATGGTACCTGTGGTCGCGCTGGTCGGGCGTCCCAATGTGGGAAAATCCACCTTATTTAACCGTTTAACGCGCACGCGAGATGCGCTGGTGGCGGATTTCCCCGGACTAACCCGCGACCGTAAATACGGCCGCGCTGAGGTGGAAGGGCGTGAGTTTATCTGCATTGATACCGGGGGTATCGACGGCACAGAAGAGGGCGTGGAAACGCGCATGGCAGAGCAATCTTTGTTGGCGATCGAAGAGGCTGACGTTGTGTTGTTTATGGTCGATGCCCGGGCTGGTCTGATGGCGGCCGATCGGGCCATAGCCAAACACCTGCGCACCCGTGAGAAGCCTACCTTCCTGGTCGCCAATAAAACCGATGGGCTGGACGCTGACTCTGCCGTGGTTGATTTCTGGGCGTTGGGGCTGGGTGATATTTATCCGATTGCCGCTTCGCACGGGCGAGGTGTTACCAGCCTGCTGGAGAAAGTGCTGCTGCCGTGGATGGACGAAATCGATCCGCCTGAAGTGAGCGAAGAAGACGAAAATGAAGCTTACTGGGCAGCACTGGCGGCAAAAGAGCGCGGTGAAGAACCGGAAGAAGAGGAAGAAGACGATTTCAACCCGCTGGATTTACCCATAAAGCTGGCGATTGTCGGACGTCCGAACGTGGGTAAATCCACGCTGACCAACCGCATTCTGGGTGAAGATCGCGTCGTGGTGTACGACATGCCGGGAACCACCCGTGACAGCATTTATATTCCGATGGAACGTGATGGTCGTGAATATATTCTGATCGATACTGCCGGGGTACGTAAGCGCGGAAAAATTACCGATACCGTTGAGAAGTTTTCGGTGATTAAAACCTTGCAGGCAATTGAAGACGCCAATGTGGTGATGCTGGTGATTGATGCCCGCGAAGGTATTTCCGATCAGGATCTGTCGCTACTGGGTTTTATCCTTAACAGTGGACGCTCGCTGGTGATCGTGGTTAACAAATGGGATGGACTGTCGCAGGACGTGCGTGATGAGGTTAAAGAAGCGCTGGATTACCGGCTGGGCTTTATCGACTTCGCCCGTGTGCACTTTATCTCTGCGTTGCACGGTAGCGGCGTGGGTAATCTCTTTGAGTCAGTGACCGAAGCATACGACTGTTCAACCCGCCGGGTAAATACGTCAATGCTGACCCGAATCATGAATATGGCAGCCGATGACCACCAGCCACCGATGGTGCGCGGACGCCGTGTTAAACTGAAATATGCGCATGCCGGTGGCTATAACCCACCAATTGTGGTTATTCACGGCAATCAGGTAAAAGATTTGCCGGACTCTTACAAACGCTACCTGATGAACTATTTCCGCCGCTCTCTTAATGTGATGGGTACGCCTATCCGCATTCAGTTTAAGGAAGGCGAAAATCCGTTTGCCGGTAAACGTAACCTGCTGACACCAAACCAGCTGCGCAAGCGTAAACGTCTGATAAGCCATCTGAAAAAAAATAAACGCTGATCTGAAGGGGCCTTGTCTGGCCCCTTTGTTTTATCCGGCGTCCGCATAAAAAGGAAATGCCCGTGAGCGAATTATGTCCCTTTTGCCAGCACCTTCTCAGCACAAAGGATGGGCATTTTCATTGTGCAGACTGCGATCGTGCCTTCGGTGTTCAGCCTGTTTGTCCTGATTGTGCAACGCCGTTACAGGTACTGAAAGCCTGCGGTGCCGTGGATTATTTTTGTACCAGCGGGCACGGACTGATATCAAAAAAGCGGGTGAAATATATCCTGTTGCCGTGATTTATTGATTGTCAGCAAATGACAATGCGATGATTTTTTCTCCCGGTATTTAATCGCACGATGAATCATCAGGGACCTGCTAATAACTTTTTATTATTATTGGTACTCTGCATCTTTGCTTGTGCAAAACATATCTATAATTAGGCAGGCTGTCTTTGCGTATTGGCCTGATAGCCATTTTTTACTGCAAAAAAATTGGATATTTTTCTTCCTGAAATGTTCAGTGACGGTGTAATTTGCCCTGTTTGTTTCAGCAAATAATGCCATGAAGTAGATGGTTTGTTAATTTTGTGTTTATTGGATTTCGAACCGCGTGGCGCAATTTTTACCGTTATTGAAACATTTTGCTAAGCCTTATTCTTCTTAAGGAGTAATTTCGCTATGTCTCAAATAAATGCCCGGTCGTCGAAGTGGCTTGGCTTATGGTGCGTTGTGCTGGGCTTACTTTTCCTGACAACCGGCCTGTTTTTTGTCATTGGTGGTGGAAAACTGCTTTCACTGGGTGGTAGCGCCTATTTCGTTATTGCCGGTATTTTTACCATTATTTCCGCTATTCAGTTTTTCCGCCGCAAATCGTCGGCCGTGCTGATTTTCACGCTGGTATTTGTTGGTTCAGCCATTTGGGCTGTGCAGGACGCCGGATTTGATTTCTGGCCGCTGGTTTCCCGTCTGATGACCCTGGCCGGTTTCCTGCTGGTGGCGTGGCTAACGCTGCCAGCACTTCGCAGGCATGAAGGTAAATCTTCTGCTGCCGTTCCTGCTTATGTGGTTTCATTTCTGGTGCTGGTGGGCATGGCGGCAACCCTGGTACTGACCTTCCAGCCACATCCGACCGTGCAGAATGGCCAGGCGTTGCCATTAGTGCCGGTGGCGAAAGATAAGCAGCAGAAAAACTGGGACAATTACGGCAACACGACAGGCGGTAGCCGTTTTGTCGCGTTGGATCAGGTAAACCGCGACAATGTGAAAGACCTTAAAGTCGCATGGACCTTCCATACCGGAGATACCCCACTCAGCCCCGATGGTAACGGTGCGGAAGATCAGCAAACGCCGTTGCAGGTGGGGAATACCATTTTTCTCTGTACGCCACATAACAACGTGATTGCCGTGGCGGCCGACACCGGTAAGCAGATCTGGAAAGCGGAGATCAACGCAAAATCCTCCGTCTGGATGCGCTGTCGTGGCCTGGCATACTTTGATGCAACCAGGCCACTGACCCAGCCGACGGCACCGGATTCCATCCCGCCTGCACCTGTCAGCCTGACGGCGGACGCTGCCTGCCAGCGTCGTATTCTGATGAACACCATTGATGCGCGCCTGATGGCTATTGATGCAGATACCGGCAAGCTGTGTGCTGATTTTGGCAATAACGGCACGGTCAATCTGCGTGAAGGTATGGGCGATGCCAAAGACCCAAGCTACGTGCTGACTTCCGCGCCTACGCTGGCCGGAAGTACGGTAGTGGTGGGTGGACGCGTGGCAGATAACGTCAGCACCGATATGCCGGGCGGCGTGATGCGTGGTTTTGATGTGATCACTGGTAAAATGCGCTGGGCATTCGATCCGGGCAAAGACGATCCCAATGTGCAGTTGCCAGCGGGTGAGCACTACACCCGCAGTACGCCTAACTCATGGGCTCCGATGTCCTATGATGCGGATATGAACACCGTGTTCATTCCGATGGGAAGCCCATCGGTTGATCTGTGGGGGGTAAACCGCACCAGGCTGGACCATAAATATGGCGCTGCCGTGCTGGCGCTTGATGCCACAACCGGTAAAGAGAAGTGGGTTTATCAGACCGTGCATAACGATCTGTGGGACTTTGATCTGCCGATGCAGCCGAGCCTGGTCAGTTTTCCGATGAAGGATGGCAGCAGCAAACCTGCCGTGGTAATTGGTACGAAATCTGGTCAGATCTATGTGCTGGATCGCCAGACCGGACAGCCGCTGACCACCGTGGAAGAACAGCCGGTTCCTCTGGCGAATATTCCAGATGAACCGTATTCCCATACCCAGCCGCGTTCTGTCGGAATGCCGCAGATTGGTAATGAAACGCTGAAAGAATCGGATATGTGGGGTGCCACACCATTCGATCAACTGGCTTGCCGTATCAGCTTTAAATCGTTGCGTTACACCGGTTTGTATACGCCACCGGGCACCGACAAGTCGCTCAGTTTTCCTGGCTCTCTGGGCGGCATGAACTGGGGCAGCATGTCCACCGATCCAAACCATAACTATCTGTTTGTCAACGACATGCGTCTGGGGCTTTGGCAGCAAATGGTGCCAGCAGCACCGGCGAAAAATGGTGCGGTCAGTCGCGGTGGCGAAGCAGTTAATACCGGCATGGGCGTGGTTCCGATGAAAGGCACTCCTTATGCGGTAAACAAAAACCGTTTTATGTCTCCGCTGGGCATTCCCTGCCAGAAACCGCCGTTTGGCACCATGTCTGCGATTGATCTGAAAACGCAGAAAGTTGTCTGGCAGGTGCCACTGGGAACGGTGCAGGACACCGGACCATTTGGCATTAAAATGCGCGTCAGGATGCCGATTGGTATGCCATCTCTGGGCGGTTCGCTGGCAACGCAGGGTGGGCTGGTATTCATTGCCGGTACGCAGGATTACTATCTGCGCGCTTTTGATACTGCCACCGGCAAAGAAGTATGGCAAGCCCGTCTGCCTGTGGGTAGTCAGGGAGGTCCAATCAGCTATATTTCACCGCAAAACGGTAAACAGTATATTCTGATTTCCGCTGGTGGTGCCCGTCAGTCTCCCGATCGCGGCGACTACGTGATAGCCTTTGCGCTGGATAAATAAGTTCACGTTGACATCAGCGTGAGATGAAAAAGGCCACGGTTTACCGGGGCCTTTTTACTTATCCCTGAACCATCAGCCGGGAAGGTGTGAGGCGGATTTTCACTTTCATCCCTGAACCATCAGCCGGGAAGGTATGAGGCGGATTTTCACTTTCATCCCTGAACCATCAGCCGGGAAGGTGTGAGGCGGATTTTCACTTTCATCCCGGAACCATCAGCCGGGAAGGTGTGAGGCGGATTTTCACTTTCATCCCTGAACCATCAGCCGGGAAGGCGTGAGGCGGATTTTCACTTTCATTCCTGAACCATCAGCCGGGAAGGCGTGAGGCGGATTTTCACTTTCATCCCTGAACCATCAGCCGGGAAGGCGTGGGGCGGATTTTCACTTTCATTCCTGAACCATCAGCCGGGAAGGCGTGGGGCGGATTTTCACTTTCATCCCTGAACCATCAGCCGGGAAGGTGTGAGGCGGATTTTCACTTTCATCCCTGAACCATCAGCCGGGAAGGTGTGAGGCGGATTTTCACTTTCATTCCTGAACCATCAGCCGGGAAGGCGTGAGGCGGATTTTCACTTTCATTCCTGAACCATCAGCCGGGAAGGCGTGGGGCGGATTTTCACTTTCATTCCTGAACCATCAGCCGGGAAGGCGTGGGGCGGATTTTCACTGTTGTCACAGGAGCTACTGGCCATCCTGCCAGAGTCTGACCAGCTCATCCGGGGCCAACTCCTCCGGGATCACTATCACAATGCGGTTAACCTGTTGCCGGGAATAGCTTATCTCCACACGGAAATAACGTCTGTCGCCGCTTCCAGGGCCATTCTGCTCGTCCTCTGGTTTTCCCAGTGCCAACGCCTGACGGAGCACGCTGCACACATGCTCACGTTGTGGGATGCTGAGTTGCGCCAACGCAAAGCGTCGTGGTCCTGCCAGTTTTGGTATATAAGCAAAACCGCCTTCGCGTACAACGTCGATAATTGCGTCGTTGTTCAGCTCAGGAAGCGGACTGTTCATAATACGCCAACCTGTTTCCAGGCACTTTCAATCGCCTGCCCGACAGACTGATTGAATCGCGTCTGACCGTGCTTAATGGTAAACCCGGCAAAGGTTTTAAAGTCCGCATCCTGCGGCAACGTTTTATCACATACCGTATCGTACCAGGCATAGCCAGCCTGCTCCCATGCATAGCCGCCCAGCGCTTTTGCGGCCAGATAAAACGCGCGGTTAGGGATACCGGAATTAAGATGTACGCCACCATTGTCATCGCGGGTTTGCACATAGCCTTTCATGTCTGCGGGTTGCGGATCTTTGCCGAGTAGGGGATCGTCATAAGCCGAACCCGGTTCAGACATGGAGCGCAGCCCTTTACCATTGATCCCTTTAGCCAGTAACCCTTCACCGATGATCCAGTCTGCCTGGTCAGCGGTCTGTTGATGGTGGAACTGCTTTACCAGGGAACCAAATACATCAGACAACGACTCATTCAACGCTCCGGCCTGACCGAAATAGATAAGCCCAGCTTCGGATTCAGTCACGCCGTGCCCCAGTTCATGGCCGATAACGTCCAGCGCGATGGTAAAGCGGTTAAATATTTCGCCATCGCCGTCACCAAACACCATCTGCTCACCGTTCCAGAAAGCGTTCTGATAATCTTTACCGTAGTGGACGGTGCCTTTCAGTTTCAGCCCCTAGTTATCCAGCGACTTCCGCTGCCATGCGCGCCAGAAAAAATTATAAGTAACACCAAGATAATCATAGGCTTCGCGGCTGGCCACATCATCATTGTCCGGCTGACCTTCGCGGCGAACCAGCGTGCCGGGCAGGGTCTGGGTGTTTTTCGCGTCATAGATTTCGCGTTGCACCTGGCCTGTCTGGGCTTTACTGGCACCGGCGGGTTTTAGCTGGTTTTCTGCCATCAGGGTCTGTACATGGGCTAAGGTGCTGCGGGCACAGCTTTGCTGTTGTGCAGAGCCGTTATCGATAATTTTGCGCAGGATCCAGGGAGGAATAACACTCTGTTTCATACCATGACTCTCTGACGTGAGGAAATGTGGCTAAAGTATAGTCAGAGTAACTCACTTATACACTGGATCTGAAATTTCATCCGGTACAGCGGCTGCCGGAAGGATAGGCACTGCGTTGAGCGTATGTACGGATGATCAGCTCGCGGGTTTTACTTTTGCTTTTTCGCTGGCGTAACCCTTATCACTTCACTTTCCACCCAGCCATCATCGAGTCTGGTTTTCAGCGTATCACCGGGGTGGATCTGTTCGGTTTTTTTGACAACCTTACCATCTGAAGCAGTGGTGACACTGAAACCACGTGCCAGTGTGGCCAGCGGGCTGACGCCTTCCAGCTGGGCGGCCAGCGCGGAAAAACGCTGTTTATCGGTATTCAGATGTTGCTGAAGTGCCTGCTGTAGCTGATACCGCAACTGTTGCATCTGCCGGTGTGCGCGGTGAATTTTGTTTTGCGGCTGAAAAGCCATCAAACGTTGTCCGGCACGTTCCTGCTGACGGCCCGCCTTACGCAACTGCAGCTGCATTGCATCCTGGAGACCACGCTGGAGTTTCATCATGGCCGTTTGCTGGCGAGCCAGTCGCAGTTGGGGATGTTGCTGCTGTAAGCGATGGTAAAGCCGGGTAAATGCACGGTTCTGTCCGGCAAGGTAATAATCTGCCGCCATTTCCAGCCGGGTTTGTTGCGAGAGCAGCTGACGCAGCAGCTCTGTCTGGTTACGACTGACCAGTTCCGCCGCGGCAGAGGGCGTTGGCGCCCGCAGATCGGCCACAAAATCACTGATGGTCACATCGGTCTCATGACCAACAGCACTGACAATGGGAATACGGCTGGCGAAAATAGCCCTCGCCACCCGTTCATCGTTGAAACACCACAGATCTTCCAGTGAACCGCCGCCGCGTCCAAGGATCAGTACATCACATTCATCACGCAGGTTAGCCAGTTTAATCGCACGCACAACGGCGTCGGGGGCATCCACCCCCTGTACCGGCGTCGGATAAATCACCACCGGCAGGGACGGATCCCGGCGCTGTAATACGCGTAATACATCATGCAACGCGGCACCGGTGGCGGAGGTAATCACCCCTACCTGGTGAGCTGGCTCAGGGAGAATCTGTTTGTGCGCCTGATCAAAGAGTCCCTCCACCAGCAGTTTCTGTTTCAGTTGTTCAAACTGCTGTTGCAGCGCACCTTCTCCGGCAGGCTGCATACTTTCGGCAATCAGCTGGTAGTCGCCGCGCGGTTCATAAAGGGTGATGGTGGCTCTGACCAGTATCTGCTGACCATTTTGTGGGCGAAATGTTACCCGGCGGTTACTGTTTCGAAACATCGCACAGCGAACCTGTGCGCCATCGTCCTTTAGCGTAAAGTACCAGTGGCCGGAAGAGGGCTGGGAAAAATTTGAGATTTCCGCGCTTAACCAGATTTGCCCCATTTCCATTTCCAGCAGCTTACGTACCGTGGCATTGAGACGGCTGACGGTGAAAATATTTGCGGACGGCAATGGCGACATGTGATTAAGATCAAATTTTAAATCAGAGGGTTAATTGGTCGATACTACATGGCTGGCAACAGGGATCAAGCATTTTCAGAAATAAAGCTGGAGGCAATCGGTTACGGCCTGTATAATGCCGCGGCAATATTTTATACGTTCTCATTCACCCTGAGGTTGAGATATTGCTATGCTAAGAATTGCTAAAGAAGCCCTGACATTTGACGACGTTTTGCTCGTTCCCGCTCATTCGACCGTTCTTCCGAATACTGCCGACCTCAGTACCCAGCTAACCAAAACCATCCGTTTGAATATTCCAATGCTCTCCGCCGCGATGGACACCGTTACCGAAGCGGGACTGGCTATTGCGCTGGCACAGGAAGGTGGCCTGGGCTTTATTCATAAAAATATGTCCATCGAACGTCAGGCTGAAGAAGTTCGCAAGGTGAAGAAACATGAAAGTGGTGTGGTGACCGATCCACAAACGGTACTCCCCACCACCTCGCTGAGCGAAGTTAAGCGGCTGACCGAACTCAACGGTTTCGCCGGTTATCCGGTGGTGAATGATGACAATGAGCTGGTCGGTATTATTACCGGTCGTGACGTGCGTTTTGTTACCGATATGAGCCTGCCCGTTTCCGCCGTGATGACGCCGAAAGAGCGTCTGGTCACCGTACAGGAAGGGGAAGCGCGTGAAGTGGTGCTGCATAAAATGCACGAAAAACGCGTTGAAAAAGCGCTGGTGGTGGATGGCAGCTTCCACCTTCTGGGCATGATCACCGTTAAAGACTTTCAGAAAGCCGAACGTAAGCCTAATGCCTGTAAAGACGAGCATGGTCGTCTGCGTGTTGGGGCGGCGGTTGGTGCCGGTGCGGGCAACGAAGAACGCGTTGATGCGCTGGTGGCAGCAGGCATTGACGTGTTGCTGATTGATTCCTCTCATGGTCACTCTGAAGGGGTGCTGCAACGTATCCGTGAAACCAGAGCAAAATATCCCGATCTGCAAATCGTTGGCGGAAACGTGGCCACGGCATCCGGTGCGCTGGCGCTGGCTGAAGCCGGCGTAAGCGCGGTGAAAGTGGGCATTGGCCCTGGTTCAATCTGTACGACCCGTATCGTGACAGGTGTTGGCGTGCCACAGATTACCGCAGTGGCTGATGCGGTCGAAGCACTGAAAGGCACCGGCATTCCGGTCATTGCTGACGGCGGTATCCGTTTTTCCGGTGATATCGCCAAAGCTATCGCCGCTGGTGCGTCTGCGGTGATGGTCGGTTCCATGCTGGCCGGTACGGAAGAGTCTCCCGGGGAAATCGAACTCTACCAGGGCCGCTCCTTCAAATCGTATCGTGGCATGGGTTCACTCGGCGCGATGTCAAAAGGGTCTTCAGACCGTTATTTTCAGACCGACAACGCAGCGGACAAACTGGTCCCGGAAGGAATTGAGGGCCGCGTTGCCTACAAAGGCCGCCTGAAAGAGATTGTCCATCAGCAGATGGGCGGCCTGCGCTCCTGTATGGGGCTGACGGGCTGTGCTACTATCGACGACCTGCGTACCAGAGCGGAGTTTGTCCGCATCAGCGGTGCCGGTATTTCGGAAAGCCATGTTCACGACGTGACCATCACCAAAGAGTCCCCGAATTACCGAATGGGCTCCTGATAATCCCTGTTTATGCGCCCGGCACCGCCGGGCGTTTTAATACTGAATCCTGAATTTGTTATTGCCCTGGAACAATCCAATGACGACGGAAAACATTCATAAACATCGCATACTTATCCTTGATTTCGGTTCGCAGTATACGCAACTGGTTGCGCGCCGCGTGCGCGAACTGGGCGTTTACTGTGAGCTGTGGGCCTGGGACGTGACTGAGGAGCAGATCCGCCAGTTCAATCCTAGCGGCATCATTTTGTCCGGTGGCCCGGAAAGCACCACCCAACACGACAGTCCCCGCGCGCCTGCCTGGGTATTTGAAGCCGGTGTGCCGGTGCTGGGCGTGTGCTACGGTATGCAAACAATGGCGCTACAGCTGGGCGGAAAAGTATCGGGTTCCAGCGAGCGTGAGTTTGGCTATGCTCAGGTTGAAGTTGGCGTCGAAAGCGCGCTGACCCGTGACATCGAAGATTCCCTCAGTGCCGCCGGTAAACCGCTGCTGGATGTGTGGATGAGCCACGGTGACAAAGTGACGGCTATCCCTGCTGGCTTTGTCACCGTGGCCAGCACGGAAACCTGCCCGTTCGCCATTATAGCAAACGAAGAAAAACGTCTGTATGGCGTGCAGTTCCACCCGGAAGTGACCCACACCCGCCAGGGACTGCGCCTGCTTGAACGTTTCGTGCGCGATATCTGCCAGTGTGAAGCGCTGTGGACGCCAGCAAAAATTATCGAAGATGCGGTTGAGCGCCTGCGTGAACAGGTGGGCAACGATAAAGTGATCCTCGGCCTGTCTGGTGGTGTGGATTCTTCCGTCACCGCGATGCTGCTGCACCGCGCTATTGGTGACCGTCTGACCTGCGTTTTTGTTGATAACGGCCTACTGCGTCTGAACGAAGCAGAGCAGGTGATGGATATGTTTGGCGATCACTTTGGACTGAACATTGTCCATGTCCCTGCGGAGGCACGGTTTCTTGATGCTCTGGCAGGTATTGACGACCCGGAAGCCAAACGTAAAACCATCGGTCGCGTGTTTGTTGAGGTCTTTGATGAGCAGGCAACCCGCCTCACCGATGTTTCATGGCTGGCGCAAGGCACAATTTATCCTGATGTCATAGAATCCGCGGCGTCCGCTACTGGTAAAGCACATGTGATCAAATCGCATCACAACGTAGGCGGCTTGCCGAAAGAGATGAAACTGGGCCTGGTAGAGCCATTGAAAGAACTCTTCAAAGACGAAGTGCGTAAAATCGGTCTGGAACTCGGACTGCCTTATGACATGTTGTTCCGTCACCCCTTCCCTGGTCCGGGACTTGGTGTGCGCGTGCTTGGCGAGGTGAAAAAAGAGTATTGTGACCTGTTGCGCCGGGCTGATGCCATCTTTATTGAGGAACTGCGTAAAGCGGAGCTGTATGACAAAGTCAGCCAGGCTTTCACCGTATTCCTTCCGGTGCGTTCGGTTGGGGTAATGGGCGATGGTCGTAAATACGACTGGGTGGTGTCACTGCGTGCGGTGGAAACCATCGACTTTATGACCGCGCACTGGGCGCATTTGCCTTATGAATTCCTGGGCCGCGTCTCTAACCGTATTATCAATGAAATCAACGGTATCTCTCGCGTGGTGTACGATATCAGCGGGAAGCCGCCAGCCACGATCGAGTGGGAATAGGTTGTTCCTGATCGTTTGTTTTGATTAAATAAAATAATGCCATTAATGATGTGTTTGCGTTATTAATGGCATTTTTCATGGTGGATGAAAGCATTATCTGGCAAGGTATTCTCATGCCATGATGAAAGTTCTTTTTCACATGGTATTGAGTCAAAGCCACATATCCCTTAGGCATAGCCATTTTCTGAATATGCCATGATGAGCACGCGTTGGTAGAGCATCACCTTGAGTCCCATTGGCGTTTCAGAGAAATTAGTCTGTCATCACAATTCAGTTTGCCATCGGCGTCCGCAATTTGTTGTAATATTTTTTCCATCCCATAAGGCCAGGCCAACGTGTTATCAGGCAGAACCGTATAGAGTAGCGCCAGCGCCTTTTCAGGATACCGGTCTATGATATTGTCTTCGGACGTATGGGGTGATGGTAACATTAGATGGTCTCGCTCGATTCTGCTTAGGAGTGGTAAAACCAATGCTGCGATGGTGGGAAATTGCTCTCCGCTGGAGAAAGCCAACTCGCAAAGACGAGCTGATGTGTTGGGCGATCTGGCTGATAGTTGGCGAGGCCAAATTCTAAGCAGATCGGAAAGCTGTTTTTTCCATCGGCTATGTGAATTTTCGTCTTTCTCTCCAGACCATCGTTGAGCTTGCCATAGGATCCGTGATCGAAATTCATCATCGACTTTTAAAAGCAAGCTGCGCATCTCGTCATTGGAAATGCAACGTTCACCTGTGACATCGTTTACAGTTCCCCACCCAGCCAGGATCATACTCGCAATGATTTCACTATATGAGCGACTCGGTAGAAGAGGGGTCACGGCAAACTCCAGCATGTCGTTCTTGAGCTGCATGTAGAGTTTTTTATTTGGAATTTTTGCCCCCCACAAGAATCCAGACCATGCGGAATCGCGATCATCTACATCGTTGCCCTGAAGAACCGGCAACAAGTGTCGAACTGTCCAGTTTGGATCAATAGTAAAGAACCAATTGAGATTATAAAACAATATTACAAGTGTGTGTCTCCGCAGGTCGTTTGGGAGTGCCAACAGAGCTTCAACATTAGCAAGCCATTCTGACCTGCCCCCAGTATTAGATACAGCCGTCAGTTAGTAATGTCGGTTTGCTTACCTTCTAATTTTCCATTTCTCCAGCTTGCTGCAAATTCAGACGGCGTGTGGTACTGAAAACGAGGAAATGAACCGCGCTACTGCGATGGTGAAAGTCTGAGACGTCCGCATGAACTGGTTAGCAAAAAATCACAGGGAGAACTGCCGCTTATCCGCTGGAAGGCGGACAGGTACCGCAGGAAATAAACGCCTTGCCGACCTGTGCCAGCGTCTCAAATTTGCGTGCCTGTGTTGTAGGTAATCATTAAGATTGCTACTCTTTTTCAAAGCCAACAATCGGGCTATTAAGGGCAGTGGCTGAAGTACATGTTCACTGTCTGCAATTCAAAAAAGTAATGGAGTACTTTTTGTGACGAACGCAGTTTTTCCTCAGACAATATTTAGCACACAGCCACGGTTCAACGATTACGACGCAAATGACATGCGATATGGCGATATCTCTGAGACCAGGCTGAAAGGGGAATTCGGTCTGACAAATATTTCAAATGTGGTTGACCCCTAAACCCTGACCCAGCTGACTCCTTTTGATAATCCGCAATCCCGTTTTGCGGAAGTTTATGGCGGCACTCATCGCGGCGGGAAAATCAGTATTCAGAAATGTGCACAGTTATTATTTGAGGAAATGCAGGTAACCTCTTTGCCTTACGCCTTTATCGGACCGCACAAAAATTTAATTAATCAGATGCTGAGACATTTTCAATCGGCAGGAGGTGTGCCTTTCGAGGATGCACAGCTAAATGCAGCCTATCGTCAAAAAATAAATTCTAATTACGCATTTGAAAAAACCATATCCATTATGCAGAAAACTATTAGCAAATTTATTGATTTTGAAAGCAAAGGGTTTCCTCAAGGGAAACTTATTGATTTAAAATCAGCAATAAGTTTTTCTGTTCTGCCAAAATTCGACTCTCTGATTCTGGATAAAATAAACGGAATGGGCATCACTGTTCATGATGTTGATGCGACTAAAATCGATATATTGAAGCTGGATGTTGATGACATAGGGTGGAAGGCCAGTATCAGATTTACAGGACAGGATCACTTTGGCCTGGATGCAGAGGATATACGAAAACAGAAATTTAATCAGTTTCAGTTTTTTAGAATTTGGTTCGTCCTGCAACGTTATAATAAATTTGTTTTTAGGCCATTCCTTACCAATATGGATGCTGTTATTGATATAGAAGGTGTTTGATGAAACGAGTGACCTCAATTGCAGTTTTTATTTTAGTGGTGACTGGCTTTTATTTTTTCATCAATGACAAGCGAACAGTCAAAGTTATTGATGCACATTATGATGGAAGTACTGCACAGGTCATAGTTGACAGATTACCGTTTACTGAATCTGACAAAATTAACTGGTGGCAGAGTAACCAGGGTGAAATACGCAAGAAGTATCATATCCCTACCGGGGGCTCAGGCCCATTCCTGATATTTATATATGGTTTTGGTAAAGGTTATCAGGAGGAAGGCAAGAAAGACAGAGCATGTTTTGAAGACATTCCTTCACCAAAAAATTGTATCGATAAAGATATCCTTATGACGATTTGGCGTACTCGAGACGGCGGCGTTAAGTATGACTTTTAATTAAGGCTGGGGCAAAAAATCCTTGCCTGCGTGCGCACTTCAACTTTCAGACAGTTGAGATTCCTCGCTCCTGTTAATTCACCCTCGTTATAAATTCACAGCGAGGGCCACACCATGGGCGCATAAGTACTGTTTCTTGTCGGTTAACAACCTCACTATGTGAACTGATACATCCTGGCATACCGCTGTCCGGTAGACGATGCTGCCATTCCGTGGCCATCGTCGGCCGCTTTGGATATCAGCGTGGTCGACACGTCGGCATCGTACATTTTAAGCTGTGTGCACCGTATACCCAGGCCAGTCCGCCGTTAATCAAATTTTTATCACATCGCTCATGCTATGTAGAAAAACCAATAATCTTGCCCGTTAAAGAACAATAGCAGGTAATTTAAAACGGTGGCTTCAGTATTATATTTCTTATTTCATTAAGTTCTTCCAGCGTATAGGTCTTACCTGTATCAGGATTTTCCACGTGAGTCATGCGAAAAGTATAATTGGAATTCATTACTTTTTTCTGTCGCTGAAGATAAAGAGTGTCATTTTCTGTTAAGTTGAGATTGCCTTTAGTGGTGTTACATGTTTTACATACCGCGATGAGATTTTTTAAATCATTATTTCTTTTTATCCGTTCTTTATCAATGAATTGACCTTTATGTATTTTCTTTGAAGGCTTAATGTGATCGATGTCAAAACTTGACGCCTCATAAACACCATAGCAATAAATACAAGGTTTACCCTTAAATATCTGTGTGCTTCTGACCGTCATCTGACATTCCAGTAGCAGCATTTTGATCGGATCTTCATCAGAATTATCAGCACCCGTATCAATGCCTGTGGGTTTTTTATAGCTCACCAAATCCGTTTTCTCACGGCTATAGAACTCAGACTCCAGTTGTCTGAAATGATAATAATATTTAAGTAAGGGCGCGTCACTGAAATTTATTCTGTTGTTATTGATTATATATTTTTCGAATCCCAGCAGTTCCTGATGTAAGAGAAGTGAATTTATACTTTTGTTATTCTGAGGCTTATCAGTTACAACATTTTCTGGTTTGGCGTTTTCCTCAGGAGCTATATCTGACTTTATCTTTTTATACTCAGTATCGTAAGCGGTATTTTGTATTAAGTCTTCATCCCTTGCCCTTTTAGTAACCACTTCTTCTTTTTCTGGGAAGTGTTCCAGAATAAGCGAATTAATATCAAACCCATCCAGTGTGGGATTTAAATTATAACGGGGTTTAAAAGGTTTTCTCTTCTCCGGGTCGGTTTTTTTTATATAATCTATAAAATTAACGCTTACTCCTTCAAGCTGCCTGTCTGTAAGAATATAAGATTTAATTTTGGTATTGCAGCTGAATATCTCTTCTAACATGCTAAGGATGTTTCTTATTTTGAAATACAGACTTTTCTGCCTGAGATGATTAGCATAATTCATTGATACCTGCAACGCCCCTGTGATATTCATGGTGTTGCTTTTAGTGCTATTACACTGCTGACAACAAAGAAGCAAATTGGCAAAATCATTATAGGATTTTTTTTCTATTTCACTGAATGGTTTTTTTTTGTTTTTTTTGGATTCACTTATTGCTGTAAGGTTTACAGAATGAGACACCAAATTATTTTTAATAATATCTGTCATGGATGAATCATTGACATTTTTTTCCACGTTGTTCATGGCTTGTCTGTAGGCCTGATATCGCAGATATACTTTGTAAGGGATTACATGATCGGCACGACAGGATTCCAGTGTGACGTGATTAAGGCAATATGGGCAAATAACCATGCTGACCTCTGCTTTAACTGTCATATCTGGCAATTTTTTTAGCTGATAAGCACGCATGCTTGATGAAAAACCATAAGGTCTGAACGTTTTTTTTAAATCTTCAAGTTCTTCTATGTTTTCTGAAAGAAAGCATGTGCTGCGGTAGTATTCAATACTGGGTGATGACATTGAGATCAGTTTTATGGTCAGATCTTTCTCAATTTCTTTTTTACTTGTGACGCCATTCTTGGGCATATAAATTACCATAGTAATTATATTGAACAGAAAACCGCCGGCGTAAACCAACGGTCCCGGTTTTCATTTAAAAATGAATCAGTCAAAACTTTTTGCGAGAATTTTTGGCGCGATACTGAGCATCCTGTTTGCATCGTATCTGGCATCAATTCCAACTGCAATGATAAATTCCCCTTGAGCCACGCTGGTTTCGTACTGCAGGGCAACCTTCATTTTCGATGTTTTCAATAATGAAGATTCTTTTAAAGTTCCCGGATTACTAAAGTATTGCCATGTCCCGCCCTGCTCAGACTGATATTCAAATCTCAGACTACGCATATCCCCCTGGCTGTTCGCCACATTCATCCTCAGACTGTAAATTGGATAATCAGGAGCGGGGAGGTGAAGATAATTGTTATCTATGAAGGTGTGACGTTCTTCTCTCAGTAGCGGTTCGAGGTTTTTATTATCACCTCTTTTATGACTCACTGCTTCTCTGCCAGATTCATTCTGGCAGAATACTGTCATTCGCAATGCACACTTTTTGTTATCACCACTTCCTTCAATCCCTTCAAGAAAGAAAACCAGACCGGTCATCTGCCCTTTAATAACCAGGGGGGTTTTGTCTACCCAAAATATCAGGCATTCTTCCTGCAGGTTATTATTTGAATATTTTTTCTCTTTTCTGGCGAATACAGGGAGTTTATTATAAGCCCTAATTTGCCACTTCTGGTCAGATTGAGCATTGCTTTCCCGTAAGAGCAGTGTGCAACCGATTGTCGATTTCCCTCCATCCGAGAAGCACCCAAGGGCTTTTCTGACCGATGCCGATGTCGCGGGCTGGAGCTCCCCTGTTGTGGTGGTGCTCCACTTCTGGATAAGATCCGATCTGGAAACGCTGGCTGTAATTCTGCCCGATATGTCGTCTGCCGAAAGCAAAAGGGGCTGTAACTGGTCATTGTTACGGACCTTCATGGCAGAAACTAACCGACCAGAGCTTTCATGTAACCAGAATTGGTGTCTGCCTCGCATATTAGGTTGGGCAATGACTTCAGTAATGTCTGTCGCATTTATCTCGTCCAGGGTCTCAACGTTTGCCACAGACAGTACCGCATTGCCTTTCTGAGTAAAAATCTGTACCCACTGATCGTGACAGACGTCATCAAGCGCTTTTTCTACGTCGAATGGCACTTCGGCAAGATACCAGAGGTGGCTTTCCCGGCCCGCCATCTTCCTCTTTTTCAGGCAGAGAGCGCTTGTCGACACCGCTTCCAGCACATAATCTTTCCCGAGAGCCTGGCAGGTCAGTTCCCCTGAGCCAGGATAATTCCAGATCTGAGATGCATCGTTACTCAACTGGCACAATTTTACCGGGTAGGTGTCCAGCAAAGCAGTTTTTTCTTCTGCCGGTAAATCAGCGGTGAGGGCAAAGCTGATGTGATTGATCTCTCCATGTGCCGACTTCCTGCCGGTTGCCCGAAGGACGATTTGTCCGCTTTCAGTCATTCGCCAGAGTTGTGAAGAAAGCGTATCAGGCTCCACCAGTACCGCCTCCACTTCCTCGCTGGGCGGGGTGGTTTTGGTTGCCACCGCGGCATTGTAGGCATGACTTTGTATACTGAAATACACGTCCCGCGCTGTGCGGCCTATCCGTTCCCCGTACTCACCGTAAAACAGAAAGAAGGCTTTATGAATATACAGGAGGTCGCGTTTTGTCCGGTCTTCCGCCATTTTACTCAGTACACGCCAGCATAATTGCCGTAGCGCCACAGGCAGGAAATTTATGCTGGGAACCAGGTTTTCGCGCTGCACACATGCCCAGCGCCGGTAATCATAAAGCGACTCGGCCCAGGCCGCAGCATCCTGCACGACGGTGCCTTCCCCACCTATCGCATTGAAGGTCATGGACTGCATTTCACTGGAGGACCTTGATTTGGTCGACGCCTGTTTACTGTTTTCATAACCGCCGCTGATTTCTGCCTCTGCGTATAATGTGCTGAGGCTGGCTTTCACACTTACCCCAAAGCGGTCAGTGAAGTCCGAACTTTTCTCACTACCCTCAAAAGTCTTTTTCTCGGTGGCGAACAGGCGGCCACCAATAAGCGTTTGTAGCGGGACAAAATGGCCAAAATCATCAAGAACATCTTTCAGCTTACGGAAACTGTCATCCCAGCGGGTACGGGACTGCTGTTCGGTCTCCGATTGATTACTGCTATTCAGATCCGTTTCCTTAAGCCCGGCAACCGCTTGTGAACAGGCCTTAAAAAATGCCTGACTCGCGCAGCTCTGCGTCTTATCAAACGATAACTCTATCTTAGGCAAATAAAAGTTAGCCGTGGTGAAAACGGTTTTTCCAATAAAGCCGCTGCTCTCTTCCTGTCGACCATATTTGGAAAACGACGCACCCAGCGAGACGCTGTTACGGAGTCCACCGGCTGCCAGGCCCAACGCGAAACTCAGATTTGTGACGCCATTCTTCTGAGTTTGGTACACCGACTCTGAGGATGTGTAATAGTTTTCGAAATAGCCGGAAAAGTTTGGTTTTCGGTAAAATAGCGTAGCGGGGTGCAGCGATTGTTGTGCAGCACCTGCATGATCACTACCGGCATCCGGCCGCATCAGTACATCCCGAAAACCAGCCTCAACAGGGTTACTCATCGTATTATCAATGACAACGCCCCGATAAAACCCAACCCGATCAAGCAGATCTTCACGCTGGGCAATACCGAGGTCAAAAAAGTCCGGTTCATCCTTGAATCTGGCTTTATGGGATTTTAGCAAGTCAACGACTTCACGCGGTGCAAAACCGTGATTTTCATCTGCCAGCGCGCTGAGTTTTTCGAAGAGTGGTACAGCCAGATCGGGAGCTTCAACTTTCACCGCTTTCAGGAGCTTCGTACGATGATCGGACAGCTCAGCCCGCTGCCGCTTTTTTTGCCGTTGTGTATCTGCTTCTGCTTGCTCAAGTGCCATCAGCTCCTGATCGTGCATTACCTTATCAACACGACTGCTTACGTCAGCGCTATTGGCCAGATTTTCAGGATAGTCATCCAACGGATCGGTATGGTTATCAGACACAAATACTCCTCAGAAATTATAAGACTCATCAAAATGTTCTGGGTTGAACCGGCTGCAATGCTTTTTCTTCCCCTGTGACTGAAGGTTCTGGCAAAAGCATTGCCGTTTTACCCGGACATAACAGTAATAGCCTGACCTGTCATGACGTTGCGTTATCAGAATCCGATATTCACCCGGATCATGACCATTTGTGCACGCGAGCGCTGTGCATCAAGGCCCAGTGTTCCCTGCCAGGTGATACCCGGAGTGATGTTGTATGGCAGCAGAAAATCAAAGCCGGTGCCGACCGTCATCGTCTGCCGACTCGTCTCCGTCAGCGGTACGCGCCAGGTATCGTTTGCAGTATCAGCATAACCGACACGTGCCGTACCGCTGGCGCTGAGTGTCTGTGCGTATTCAATACGTCCCTGCAAGCGTAGCACGCCCCAGCGGGCTGGTGCAGTGCGTTCGCCACGCAATCCGGCAGCCGTAACGACCTGTGCCACCGTCTGTGAGGCATAGGAAAGGCTGTAAGCACCCGCGCCCGACTCGCTGAAGCCGTCTAACCATGTGCGGGTGTACTGCAGACGGGCGTAGGGTGAAATCAGGCTATCCGGCGTTCGGAATTCATAACCCGAGGTAAGCGACGTAAAAGCCTGACGGCCTGAGCGGGAACCGCGCGCTACGGCCTCTGTTCCTGTAACTGCACGCCGACTGTCAAAGTCCAGTCTACCGTGGCCCAGCAGGCCATCCACGAAGTATGGCCCCGGGTGGTAGCTACCGTAAAAGGCAGCGCTGAACGCACGACCGTTCGTCCGTGTACCGCTGTCGCCAATATCGCTGACGTCCCTGCCAAAGCCTATCCCCATGCCCCCGGTAAACGTCCCGGTAAAGCGGTAATCGGCGCCCGTGGTCACGCCCACGGTGGTGTGGCTGAAGCGCACCCCATCTGCGTTGTCGCCGCCGAAGTCAACATAGCCTCCGGTCCAGTATGACAGGCGCTGTGCCTGCTTCTGGGCAGTGAAAGGCAATGAGGGAACGCCTGGCCGGGACTGTAGGTCGTTCAGAGCGGATGTCTGCTTCTGCCATGCCGTGGTCCACATTTTCTGGTCGGCATCGCGTTCCGGCCCGGAAGAGGGCATGGAAAAGTGGACACCGGCCAGCTCAGAAGGCAGGTCGACCCCGCGGTGCAGCTGCTCAAGGCGGTCACTGTAGTTACGCAACTGCGCACGGGCAAAATTTTGCGCGGCCTGGTACTGCGCGCTCACCATGCCAATGACGTCAGCATCTTTTGCAGGGTCGGGGCGCGCGGTGATGGTCAGGGTTACCCGCGCTGGCGACGTTGACCCGGCAGCGCTGGTCAGGACATAGCGGAGTGTGACGGTTCCGCTGGCCTGAGCGGCTGCGGTGAATAGCAGCTGATAGCCAGTGTCGGAAGCACTTACTGACGCCTTACCCAGGCTACTCTCCGGCTGGTCCTGCAGCTGGGCGCCAGTAAACGGACCGCCGGTCGCCCCGCTGGTCAGGTTCACCGTCACCGACAGGCCAGCAGAAACCGTGGCGGCGTGGTCAGTAGCGGACGGCGCCGCAGCGGCTATCACCAGCGTGTATCCCACCTGCAATGAACGGCCTGTTGCATCGGTCACCAGCACGCTGAACGCGCTGGTCCCGGTGACCACCGGGGTCCCCGAAAGCTGACCGTCAGTAAAACTCAGGCCGACTGGCAGGGCCCCACTCAGCTGCCAGCGATAAGGGGCGGTACCGCCCGTGACGCTGAGTGACTGAGTGTACACCTGTCCGATCTTACCCTGCGCAAGCGATCCGCCTGAGGGCTGGAGCTGCAGGACGGTCTGCGGAGCGGCACTGACGGCCAGTAAGTAGCTGGCCGTGCCGCTGTCGCCCAGGCTGTCGGAGGCGGTGACCTGGAAGCTGTAACTGCCCGCAGCGGATGGCGTGCCCGTCAGTACACCCGTTGCCGGGTTCAGCGTGATCCCGTCCGGCAGGGCGGTGGCACTGAAAGTATAGGGCGCGCTGCCGCCCGAAGCCGTCAGGGTCTGGCTCCAGCTGCTGCCCGCCGTCGCCGCGGGCAGGGCGCCACTGCCGGGTGACAGCGTAAGTAGCACCGGCGTCACGGTGAGCGACACGCGGGCGCTGGCGGAGGTCCCGTTGCCGTTACTGGCGGTATAGGTAAAGCTGTCGCTGCCTGAATAACCGGCTACCGGGGTGTAGGAAACAGCCACCCCCGAGGTAACCACGCTGCCGTGAGTGGGCGAAGTCACGATGGTGACCGACGTAGCTACTCCACCGGAAAGGCTGAGTGCGATGGTATTGCTGCTGCTGTTTTCGGCCACGGTAGCCACACTGTCGCTGGCCACCGGCGAGGCGGCAGTGACGTTAAGTGTATAGCTGACGCTGCCGGTGGCACCGTTCGCGTCGGTGACGGTGACCTGGAAACTGTAGCTGCCGGCATCTGAAGGGACGCCGGACAACGTGCCCGCTGACGCGTTGAGCGTAATGCCGGTGGGTAGCGAGGTACCGGACCAGGCGTAAGGCGAGGTGCCACCGGAGGCCGTCAGGTTTTGTGACCAGGCGCTCCCTACGGTGGCAGCCGGCAGTGCGCCTGCTGTCGGCGTAATTGCCAGGATGGGGGGACTCACGGTCAGTGACACAGTGGCATCGGCAGACGTGCCTCCGCTGTTAGACGCATGCCAGGTAAAGCTGTCGCTACCGGAGTAGCCGGCTACTGGCGTATAGGTCACCGTGGTCCCGCTTACCACGGCGCTGCCGTGGCCCGGTGAGGTGACGACGACTACTGCGGTCGGCGTTCCTCCGCTCAGGGAGAGTGAAATGACATTGTCCGTACTGTTGGCGGCTACGGTGTCAGCGCTGTCTGACGAAACCGGTGGGGCTTGCGCGCGGGTTACACTAAGCGCGTACGCGCGGGTGGTACCGTCCTGGGCAGTGACGACGACGGAAATGCTGGTCGTGCTGCCGGACGCCAGGCTGACAGACTGAGACGCCGAGCCGGATGCGACCGCGGTGCCGTCAACGGTGACGGTAGCATGGCTCTCGGTGACAACGGGCGTGACCGTTACCGATGATATGCTGCTGGCGACTGAGGCGCTGTAACTGCTGGTTGTCGCAGTGAAAGACGGTGAAAGCGTACCTGACGAAAGCGACAGGGCCGAAAGCGTGGCATCGGCGGAGGCAGAAGATGCGCTGGTGCAGCTGAACACCAGGTTGCTGATTTGACCGTTCGACGTCGAGGCTCGCAGTGCCACGCCGTTTGCCTCCAGACTGCCTGCCGGTACGGTGATGGTCACCGTCTGAGACGTATTACTGGTGGCATTGGCGGCGTTATAAGTCTGAAAACTGCTGAGGTTATAACGGGCAATACTGATGCTGTCGGCGCTGGTTACGTCTCCACCATATGCCGCACCGCTGTCGGTAAAACTCAGGGTCAGTGCGTCGCCGGTGGCAAAGTCGGATGCCGGATACCGGTTTGCGCTAAAGGAAAGGGTGGAAGAACCCGACAGGGCGTTTACTGCGGCACAGCCGCTGGACAGAGCAAATGCCGCCGGCACGCAGCAGAATATTGCAAAGACAGTTGTCAGACCGACAGTTATCCGCCCAAAAAAATTGGTACAGCCCATAGTTCACCCGGAAGCATTTTGTTAGATTATATTTTAGGATTAATCCCATTAGCGTAAATTATCATGACATCTTTTTGTTACAAATACAGGCTGATAAATTTAAGCGCTCCTGTCTCAGTTCAGCACGTAAAGAGTGGACCTGTCTGCGGGTACGGCTTTCTGACCTGATAAGTTCCGATAAAGGCATTCAGTAATGGTTTAAAACACTGCGGCAGTAGCTGAGTCTGCCAACGCATCAGAGATGCCAGTCCAAATATACGACAGGATCGTCTGGCGGGATGGGGGCAGTCCAAATAACGTCCGTGATGGTGATGTCGGGATACTGCTTATTGCTGCAAGAGTGTGTGTCAGGTTGCACTGTGTGGATATCGGAATGCTGAGCTACCGGAGCTGGTGTTATAGTCAGGTTTCCCGTCACGGATCATAAGAAGGGCCAGATTGTAATCAACAGCACTGCTCACTATTTGTTACGACGTGATTCACTGTAAGGAACTGCTGGTCAGATATGCTGAAAGGAACAGAAAAAGCATCTTAATATATTGTGATAAATTAATTCATCAAAATATGACTATTGTGTGATTTTACATCAGTCTTGAAATGATCTGATATATTGCTATGGTGGTTTATATTGTCTTTTTATTGAGGAAAGCATTTTGACTTACAGAGGGATATTTTCATCATTACTGTCTCATAAATTATATAGTTCCGATGAAAAGAAGTGGGTTGTTGAACTTGAAAAACACCACTGCTACTGGTACGACTTAGTGGTAAATCCAAAAGAAGTAGCGGATTACTTCGACACCAGAAAGCTGATAGTCGATAAATTAATGAAGATTAAAGAGGAAGTGGACAGCCATTTGGAAAAACGGTTTATCTACTTTATATGCTCCAGAGAGAAAGTAAGGTTTAATGTAAAAAGGAAGCCGTCATATAATTTTTTTACCGGGCAGGTAAAAATTCATATTCTGATTGGCGCTGCTAAAAAAAGGAAAAAAATAAAATGTACTTTCGTCGATATAAATACGGGGAAAGTATTCAGGCCTGGAATTTCGCTTACGGAAAAATTTATTACTTTAAAGGATGCAAATGGTTATTTAACAACATATCCAATACATGATTTTTTAGATAACACGGACATTAATCTTGGTATAGACAGCAGGGTTGAATATGTAGGTTATACTAAAAATCCGCACACAAGGCCTACCAATGGCGCTCATACCGGGCTAAGTGATGTTCTGCATGAAGTTGCTGAAGAAAACAGAGATTGCCTGATCTATTTTAATGTTTTTAAAGTAACGACGCACAGTAAGAACGCTGCTCACGGAATTAATTTTTACTTCGCTAACGCAATGAGTAATGAGGTAGATGTAGATCTTGAAGGTAAAATACTGGAGAAGTGTTTTATTTTTTATTTTGATTCAGTAAATCAATCCAGGAATAAAGAAATTGAATGGCAGGAGTTAGAGAAAAATCTGTTAAAATTAGCACAAAAAAATAAAATAAAAGCAATTAATATTCATTATGAATTTAAGGAGGTTAATGACTACGGAATTTTTTCATCATCGCGAGTTCCTGCCAGCGAGAGGCATTTTTTTACGGTAAGGAGAGGGGCGGCGGGCGTTGAAATTTTAAACGGTCAATAATATTTGACGAGGCAGGGAATTAATTTCTGCCACGTGATTTTTTATGGCGGTTGTTACTGTTGCCCTGATACCAATCACGAAAATCGGTTATCCTGACATAACTTCAGAAAATTTCACGTTTTCAACGCGGCGGCTGGTGTTAACGCCGAAATTATGGCTATCAGAACGATTTTAAAACGGTTTTCAATGATAAATTCATCATGTTACCTGAGAAATAAAAACTGACTTCGAAGGTTTCTCAGGCGGCAGTAGAGAGTGTTCTGCATCAATGAACGTTATTTCCTGTCAAATTGTCTGTAATGCACCATGACCAGCCAGCCAGCCAGCCAGCCAGCCAGCCAGGCTGGTAAGGTGACTGTTCAGATGGCCACCTTAGCCTGTTGCGGATGAATTACGTTATACACATTATTCTTTATTTAAAGTGCACAACGGAGCAAGGTGATGTTCAGACCTGTTTTACCTGAATGTCTGGGAATGCATTTTTCAGTATTGCTACAACACTGTCTGAAATCCCTGAGCCAATAAAAATAAATTTTTTCCCGGTCATCTCCAGCTGCTGCAACTGCCTTACCACACCAAAGGCAATGCTGGGAATAAAAGTGGTTCCTTGGGGAATGACAATATAGATGGTTTCACAACTGATGTAGATATCCGGTAGCTCATTGTCACGGGAAAAACCCCGGCTGAAATCATCAAAACTCACCGAACAGTGGTTACTTTTAAGTACCTGCTCCTGAGAAGTAATGAAGGTGATTTCCAGAACATTACTGCCATCCACCCGGCGGTATGAGGTAATCAACTGGTGGTCTACCTCTGCCAGGCCGGCTGCTGCCACCTGTCCCCCACGTCCCTGAGAGTGGCTGAGTAGCTGACTGAAACTGAAAGGACTGTCGTCACTTTTAATGCGGACACGATCCAGCCCGATATCAATTTCAAACTTCGTTGCGTTGCCATGCTCAAACGCATTTTTCAGCAGCTCACAAGCCAGGTCTCTGACCGCCATGCCCAACGCTTTACCCCATACATCGTAAATGCAGCTGTCCTCAACCGCAGACGAGATGGTTGCCAACGCACTGTGGCTGTTTTCAGTGGTGGAGCGAATGATCTTTGCGAGGGGGATTTCGTTTCCTTGTCGTAAATGGAGAGGCAGAGGATATTGGCTGTTGGTTGCCTGCTTTAAATGTGCGCGAAGTTCAGCCAGTTCCCGCCAGTGATTAAGCATTTCTACCGTATAGCGCACTTCATCCGTGTCAATCATCTTGGCGTGTAGCTGGCACATCCAGATGCCGTTGCGGTAGTCAGACAGTAAACGCCTGTCGAATTTTGAAATATCCAGACGCCTGCGTGCCCCTGGTCCCTGTGATGCCGAACAGATATGGGCGGCAACGCCGGTGTTGGCGGTCTGAATTGCGGACTCCAGAGAAGGGCCGGACGTCGGAATATGGCAACCAGGAAAGGAACAGGCATTGCCCGCGCGATTTTTTAATCTTTCTTTCGTATCTTCGCTGAATTCTTCACGCATTCTGGCACCTGCAAATAGAAAAAGTTAAAGATTTATTAATGCATTGCCTGGCCGGAATTGCAAACAGTTGATGTGTGCCGGACAGTTTTTTTAATGTTTCACGGACTCAATTCTGTCTGGTTGCATTTGTAATGCCATTGGCATACTGATTTCGCCCGCGAATAACGTCGCCAGGGGCTGAACTGATTCAGCCGATAGCGCTCTTTTCCCCTTCTTCAGTGCAACAGAAAAAGCGTTGCCAGCCCAAGGAAAATAAAGAAACCGCCCGTATCGGTGATGGCGGTGATCAGAACGCTTGAGCCAAGTGCAGGATCGCGTTTAAGTTTTATCATAATTAACGGGATCAGCACGCCCATCAGAGCGGCTAACAGCAGGTTGAGGATCATCGCCAGCATCATTACCCCTCCCATTAACGGATTACCGTACATCGCCCAGGTGACGCCGCCCATCATTCCCCCCCAGCAAAGGCCGTTGATCAGCGCCACGCCAATTTCACGCATGATCAGGAAGGTAAAGTTGCTGGATTCAACCTGATGCAGCGCCAACGCCCGCACAATCATGGTAATGGTCTGATTTCCGGTATTGCCGCCGATACCGGCGACAATCGGCATCAGGGTGGCCAGTGCCACCAGCTGTGAGATGGTGTCCTCGAACAAACCAATTACCCTCGACGCCGTAAAAGCAGTACACAGGTTAATTGCCAGCCACGCCCAGCGGTTTTTTACCGCTTTTGTGACCGGAGCAAACACATCTTCATCAGGATTCACTCCGCCCATTTTACGGATGTTGCTGTCGTTCTCCTGATTGACAAGATCGATAACATCTTCAATGGTGACGCGGCCCATCAGTTTGCCTTTTGCGTCAATAACCGCCGCAGAGATCAGGTTATAGCGCTCAAAAGCGCCAGCGGCATTCTCCGCCTTATCATCAATGCGGAATGTTGCTGGCATGTCGTTCATGACCTCTGCCACCATCATCTCCGGCTGGTTGAGCAGAATATCGGTCAGCGACAGCTCGCCGAGCAAGCTGTTATTTTCATCGGTAATGAACAGCTTATCGGTGCCGTCGGGAATCGCTTTTTTACGGCGCAGATAGCGTTGAACCGTGGCCAGCGAGATATCGGCAGGCATGGTGATGAGCTTGAAGTCCATAATGCGACCCACCCGATCGCGGTCAATATCCATGACTTCAAGCACGCGGGAACGTTGTCCCGGTTCCAGCGATGTCAGCAGGCGGCCGGTTAAATCGCGTGGCAGATATCTGGCAAGATAGACCTGATCATCAATATCAAGTGGTTCGATAGCGCGGAGCAAATCGCGGTCGCTCATCTCCTCAGTGAGGCTTTCCCAGACGCTCTCTGAGGCCTCAACCAGCACCATCCCACGCCGTCTGGTGCCGATCAGTTGCCACAGCGCCAGACGTTCATCACTGGGTAAGGCTTCCAACAGATCCGCAAGGTCAGCCGCATGAAGCAGGGAAATATAGCTTTTAATTTCCCCAATCTGTTCCTCATGTGCTTTGGCTTCTTCCTCGCTCTCTTGTCTGGGGTGCCTGAGCAGGATATCGACCAGATGATCGTCATTGAGCAGCAGATTAAGGATGCGATTACGAATTTCGGCGAGTTGCTGTACATGAGACTGAACGACGGACATAAAAATTCCCTTGTGCCTGCAAAGGCGGCCGCTGGAGTAAAAACTGAAATAAGATAAAAGCAAAAGAGTGGCATTACTCAGGCAACCCGATGGGAGATGCTGACGGTAAAGCTTACTTTTTGGGGGTGGTTACTGGCGCATTGACATCCTGTTTTTTCTGTTGGTGATGCCCAATAGCACCAGGAATAACATAAATCAGTCGCCCGACCAAAATGATAAAGCTCACCAGCAGTATAATCCGGGTCATTCGGCTGGTTTTTTTATGTTTTCTGAATGGCATGATTCACGCAGTTGATCCTGGAATTAGCCCTGAGGCGACCGTTTTATTTAGGCACAGCTTAATCGATCGGTCAATGTCAGGCCCTTTGTCGTTGCCACCGTGACAGGTACAGACTATGTTGCCGCCACCTGATAATGGCTAAACGGCAGGTATTGAGACCGAAAAAAACGTGCAGGCTTGATTTGTATCAAATCAGCATCCGGGATTACCCAACCGTGAATACCTTCGGTAAAAATTTTCTCCACAATGGTCACCTGACGTTGTTAAGCCGGGCGTACCGGTGAACGGGACAAAGGCTACGCCTTAATCAGCGTTTTCTGCGCCAGAAGGGTAGCAAAGCGAAGGGAAATACGTTTGCCGTGCTCATCCGTGCGGTGAAGCTGGCCGATATCTTCGTTATATTTCAGGATATGCCAGTTGCGGTAGTAGCCGCTCAGTTCGCCTGAGCTGAAGGTAAAGGGGAAGCCTGTATGACAGGGGCAGTCGGGTGTATCCATCGCGGCGACAATCAGATTGTAGCCCCCTCTTACCGTGCAGGCCTGCATGTCGGCAATCAGCTGGGGTAGGGTGGCCGGTTGCAGGAACATCATCACCACCGTGGAAAGAACCAGTTCATATGCGCCGTTAAAGCGAAAGGTATTCAGATCCTTTTCCGCAGTGATAATGCTATCAAGCTTTTCCTCTGCGATGATGTGATTAAGGCGCGCCAGGCTTGCCTGGTTGCAGTCCCAGGCGGTGACGTCAAACCCTTTCAGATTAAGATACAGGGAATTTCGGCCATTTCCGCATCCCAGATCCAGTGCCCGTCCGGGGACCATACGCGAAACGGCTTCCACGACCTCAGAATGCGTTGCGGTTAGCTGATATTTTTTTGTGTAGTAATCGTCTGCCTTTATACTCATTCGTTGGGTTCTTCCCGAATAATGAGCTGCCAGCCGGTCACCTCTTTCCAGTAACTTTGCTCACGCTCCAGATCGAGCTGTACCAGGTTATTCTGACTGAAATAATCATGGGGGAAGGTCAGTGTCCAGTGACCATCGTCGGTTTCCAGCTTTAATGAAGAGGGTGTGGAGGTTGCCTGCCGCTGGTTGTTAAGCAGCGATCCCAGACGCAGCAGAAACACCAG
Source organism: Erwinia psidii (assembly GCF_003846135.1). GTDB lineage: Bacteria > Pseudomonadota > Gammaproteobacteria > Enterobacterales > Enterobacteriaceae > Erwinia > Erwinia psidii. Next base: position 433,466 of record NZ_RHHM01000001.1, on the reverse strand, counting down.
CGGCAGAAATTGTTTCTTTTTAAACAGTGTCAGGCGGGGCATATCGTCCACCTTCACCGCTTTACGATGAAAGCGCACCAGCGTTGCCAGCAGGGTTTGTTGCTCCTGATTGAAGCCCGGCAGATTGGTGTTTTGCAGGATATAGGATGAATGACGTTGCAGGCCACTGTGGTTAATCGTCAAGCCAACTTCATGCAGCATGGCTGCCCATTTCAACAACGCTGAGAGTTGAGGATTGGCCTGCTTTGGATTCTGCGAACGCCACTGTTCATAGAGTTGTTCAGTGGTTTCCAGCACGCGCCGCGCCTGATCGCTGTCGATAGCGTAATGATTGGCAAGGCTTTGCGCCGTCCTGCTGCGGATATCCTGATGGCGGAAGCGTCCTTCCATTTCATACAGCACGCCTTCACGCAGAGCGCCATCGGACAGACGCAGTTCACGAATTGCCAACGCATCAAACACGCCGCAGAGGATCGCCAGGCCGGGGACAAATACCGCTTTACGCTCATCGGACAATCCCGGCAGGCTCAGCGCATTAAAGGATTTGTAGCGGATGGTCTCATCGTAAAGCCTGTTCAGGCGTTCCGGGGTGATTAACTTTTCTTTTTCACCCATTGCCTGAAGCACTTCACAGGCGGCTTTAATGGTGCCGGAGGCACCCAGGGCATACTGCCAGCCCATCAGACGATACTGCCATGCCAGGGTTTCGAGCTTTTGTCTGGCAGCCAGGCGCGCACGTCGAAAATTTTCTTTGCTGATGGTGCCGTCGGGAAAATAAAGGTTAGCGAAGCTGACACAGCCCATCCGGCGGCTTTCCACCAGACAGGGCTCAAAATCTTCGCCAATCACCATTTCTGTGGATCCACCACCGATATCAATGACCAGCTTGCGGCCTTTTTCCGGCTGGGTATGTTCCACGCCCATAAAAATCAGTCGTGCTTCTTCATGACCTGAAATAACTTCAATCGGGTAGGGAATAACCTCTGACGCACGTTGCAGAAACTCCTCTGCATTCACCGCCTGACGTAGCGTGTGCGTGCCAACAATAGTGACATTAGCCGGGCTGAATCCCTGTAAACGTTCGGCAAACAGCGCCAGACAGCCAAGGCCGCGCTGGATGGCTGCCTCGCTCAGAATATTGTTGTGATCCAGCCCGTCAGCCAGATGTACACGCTGTTTTAACCTGCCGAGTACCTGCATGGCTCCATCGACCACGCGGGCAATCACCATGTGAAAACTGTTCGAGCCTAAATCGATCGCGGCAAATTCCTGCGGTTTAGGCATTTTTTTATGGGATATTGGCATAGTGAGTTAGTCAGGTTGTTCCAGAGATTTGATGTAGTCATAAATAGCCAGCTGTGCCCGCACCTTGCGGCGGTTGCCGCGGGGTACATAACGATTGCTAAGCTCTTTATCCACGAAGCGTGCTTTCAGGGTATCACTGAACAGAATGCCAATGATATCCAGTACGCGTTGTTTCAGAATGGGATCAAGGATCGACACCGCCACTTCTATCCGGTAATCAATATTGCGGGTCATCCAGTCGGCGGAGGAAAGGAACACTTTTTTATCGCCGCCGTTGTCGAAAATATAGACACGGTCATGTTCCAGATAACGGTCAACAATACTGATAACGCGAATATTGTCACTGATCCCTTCCAGGTCGGGGATTAGCGAGCACATGCCGCGGATCAACAGATTCACCTTCACACCGACGCTGGAAGCGGTATAGAGCCGGTCAATCAGCCCTTTATCCACCAGATTGTTCACTTTCAAAGTGATGCCCGCCGTAATGCCATTCTGTGCATTGGCGATTTCCGTATCAATAAGCTGATACAGCATCTGACGTGAATTCTGCGGCGAGACCATCAGATGCTCAAAGCTCACCGGACGGTAAGGATTTTCAATAAAGTTAAAGACGCGACGCACCTCATTGGTGATCCGCGCATCGGCGGTCAGCAGAGAATAGTCGGTATAGATCCGGGCGGTTTTTTCATTGAAATTACCGGTACCAATATGGGCATAGCGAACGATGTCATCATTTTCACGGCGTGAAACCAAAAACAGCTTGGCGTGAATTTTCAGGCCCGGTGCCGAAAAAATAACGTGCACCCCGGCTTCCGTGAGTCGTTTCGCCCAGTGGATATTGGCTTCTTCATCGAAGCGGGCCTGTAGCTCGACGACTACGGTCACTTTTTTGCCATTGTAGGCGGCATGGATCATCGCATCAATGATGCGGGAGTTTTTGGCCACGCGGTAGATGTTAATTTTGATCGCCAGCACTGCCGGGTCGAACGATGCCTGACGCAGCAGCTCCAGCACATGTTCAAAGGTGTAATACGGGTAGTAGAGCAGCACATCACGATTGCGGATGGCATCGAAGCCATTGCGAAAGCGATCAAACCAGATATGCCGCAGCTGTGGCAGTGGCCTGTTGACCAGATTGGCCTTGCCAACGTTAGGGAAGCTGATGAAGTCTTTAAAATTATGGTAACGTCCCCCCGGCACAATGGAGTCATAGTTGGAAATATTCAGCTTCTCACTGAGCATCGACACCATCGCATTTGGCATATCACGCTGATAGACAAAGCGCACCGGTTCTGCCGTCAGGCGCTGTTTCAGACTGGACGACATCAGTTCCAGCAGGCTGGATTCCATTTCTGTCACCAAATCGTACTCGGCGTCACGGGTCATTTTCATCGAATAGGCGTTCAGCGCATCGTAATCAAAGAAGCCACGGAAAATATCGCCCAGGCAATAACGCAGAATGTTATCAAGTAAAATCATTGGCTTGCGGCGGCGTGGTGTTTCCGGCGGCAGGTTCACAAAACGCGGAACTTTATCGGAGGGGATCTCCAGCAACGCATAGCGGATCGCTTCGCCACGGATGATCTCCACCGCCAGATAGGTGTAATCATCCTTCAGAAATTCAATCAGGTCGGTGTCATGATTGATAAGAATCGGGGTGATATGCTGACGCAGGTGATGCTTAAAATGATGACGCAGCCAGCTTTGCTGGTTGGATGACAGCTGACGCTCGTTGATCAGGAAGATCTGATTGCGCGCCATTTCCAGCAGCAGATCGTTATAAAGACCGTCAAATTCCTGATCCGCTTTCAGTACTCTGGCCTGGATCTTTTTGAGCAGATGGCGTGGCGTGTTAGGCGAACCCTGTTCTTCACCAATCAGGATGCGGCGTTTCAGATCCGCAAAACGGACTTTATAAAACTCTTCAAGATTATTGGAATAGATGCCCAGAAATCGCATACGCTCGATCAGCGGGTTGGCCTTGTCTGCCGCTTCCTGTAATACACGTTCGTTGAACGCTAACCAGCTCATCTCTTTTTCGATATACAGTTTTTCCTGACCCATTTTTACTCCGTTTAAGCAGAACCTGCCTGAAGCCGGCCATCGTTACGTAGCATTATGGCGAGAGTATGGCAGCCATGTCCACGGGCGTTATTGATGGCCTTATTAATAACTTACTGTCAACACTTTGCACCACAAGGTGGTGTTAATGACCTTCTCACCGGCCATTTCTGTCACCACGGGCCACGGAAAAGCATCGTGATGATGACGCGGGCAGATTTATGCCGCCAGGCTCGGCGGCAGATCGTGGATTTTTCCATCGTGCCGATCCTTATGATGGCACAGGTAAAGCAGAGAGGGCTGATGATGAGGGAAAACATTTTTTGACAGGCCGAATTCACCACTGCTTGCCTGAGGCGGGCGCGTCGGGTTGCGGGATGAATTGTATCAATCCAGCGCATGCCCTTCAGGCGGTAGTTGTCGGCCATCCAGCCAGGCGGTTTCATTCTGCATCGCCAGGCGACCGTTCATAAACCAGCTCACTACCAGTGGGTAAATGGCATGTTCCTGATGCTGCACGCGTGCCCTGATATCCTCTTCCGTGTCACCCTCAAAAACCGGTACTTTTGCCTGAAGGATTACCGGGCCGCCGTCCAGCTTTTCAGTGACAAAATGTACGGAGGTGCCGTGCTCCTTATCGCCATTAGCCAGCGCCTGACGGTGGGTATGCAGACCGGGATATTTCGGCAGCAGGGAAGGGTGGATATTCAGCATCCGGCCTGCATAATGTGCAACAAAAGCCGGGCCGAGAATGCGCATATAGCCTGCCAGCACCACCAGATCGGGTGAAAAGGCGTCAATCTCCAGCATCAGTTGGCGATCAAAGGCCTGACGGTCGGTGAATTCGGTCGCTGACAGTGACAGTGCGGGCACCCCTGCGGCCCGCGCGCGCTCCAGACCAAAAGCCGATGACTGATTACTGATCACGGCAGCGACGCTGCCGTGGATCCGCTGCTGCTGGCAGGCATCCAGAATTGCCTGAAGATTGCTTCCGTCACCGGATATCAGTACAACCAGGCGTTTCATGGATTGATGACCACACGTTCAGCGGAGTCAGAGGCGTTGATGACGCCGATTTTCCATGCTTTTTCACCGGCATCCTGCATCAGTTGTACGGCTTTGTCAGCATCGGAGGCACTCAGGGCAATCACCATCCCTACGCCGCAGTTAAAGGTACGGTACATTTCAAAACGGCTGACGTTGCCTGCTTCCTGCATCCAGCTGAACACCGCAGGCCACTGCCAGCTCGATTCGTCCAGCACCGCCTGAGTCTGCTCCGGCAATACCCGTGGAATATTTTCCCAGAAGCCACCCCCGGTCAGATGTGCAATCGCATGAACATCCACCTGTTCAATCAGGCTGAGGATATTTTTCACATAGATACGGGTCGGTGCCAGCAGATGGTCAGCAAGAGGTTTACCCTCCAGCATTACCGCTTCTGGATCGGTATTGCTAACCTCAAGGATTTTACGCACCAGCGAGTAGCCATTAGAGTGTGGACCGCTTGAACCCAGCGCGATCAGCACGTCGCCGTCCTGCACTTTACTGCCGTCAATAATGTCTGACTTTTCCACCACACCGACACAGAAACCCGCCACATCGTAATCTTCCCCGTGGTACATGCCCGGCATTTCAGCGGTTTCACCCCCTACCAACGCGCAACCTGACTGGGTGCAGCCTTCCGCGATGCCGGTGATCACGCTGGCCGCCGTGTCCACATCCAGTTTGCCGGTGGCATAGTAATCGAGGAAGAACAGCGGTTCGGCACCCTGAACCACCAGATCGTTCACGCACATCGCGACCAGATCGATACCGATGGTATCGTGGCGCTTCAGATCCATCGCCAGACGCAGCTTGGTACCGACGCCATCCGTACCGGAAACCAGAACCGGTTCACGGTATTTCTGTGGCAGGGCACAAAGGGCACCGAAGCCGCCCAGTCCGCCCATGACTTCGGGACGGCGGGTTTTTTTCACTACGCCTTTGATACGATCGACTAAAGCGTTACCTGCATCGATGTCAACGCCGGCGTCTTTATAGCTGAGAGAGGTTTTGTCGGTCACTGCGAAATCCCCACGCGATTTGCGGTTGTGGTGGTATGGAAAATTGAAGCGCGACAATTCTAACAGTGCAGGCAAACGTTTGCGAGTGGCTTCTTCAGCATCAATGCGCGTGGCGAAATTTAACGAATTCATATTACAGGATGAAAGATTGATCGAAAGCTGGATTATTTGGTAGGGCTGAGTAGCCAAAAAAGGCTATAATCGCGCGATTTTTTTGCAGCTTAACACTTCGGGAGAACAACAATGAAGATCGTGGAAGTTAAACACCCGCTGGTCAAACATAAACTTGGCCTGATGCGCGAGCATGATGTGAGCACCAAACGCTTTCGTGAACTTGCTTCAGAAGTGGGAAGTTTGCTGACCTATGAAGCCACTGCCGATCTGGCGACGGAAACTGTCACCATTGAGGGCTGGAACGGCCCGGTTGAAATTGAACAGATCAAAGGTAAAAAGATCACCGTAGTGCCCATCCTGCGCGCTGGTCTTGGCATGATGGAAGGGGTACTGGAAAATGTCCCCAGCGCACGGATAAGCGTGGTCGGTGTCTACCGTGATGAAGAGACGCTGGAACCGGTGCCCTACTTCCAGAAGCTGGTTTCCAATATAGAGGAACGTATGGCGCTGGTGGTTGATCCAATGCTGGCGACCGGTGGTTCGATGATTGCCACCATCGATCTTCTGAAAAAAGCGGGTTGCAGCAGTATTAAATTACTGGTGCTGGTCGCCGCGCCCGAAGGGATCGCTGCGCTGGAAAAAGCCCACCCTGACGTTGAGCTGTACACTGCCTCAGTGGATCGCGGACTGAATGATAAAGGTTACATTATCCCGGGGCTCGGTGATGCGGGCGATAAGATCTTTGGTACTAAGTAATGATGAGCCGACCCTGTGTCACTGCCCTGTTAAACGTCAGTTGGATGGGTTCTGCGACTCATCCTCATGGACATTGTGCAGGCGGTTTTTACAGTGCGGTGACGGCTATGTCAACCGCTGGCCTACAGCGAGGTATCCTCTGTCACGCAATACACGCGTTTTCATTTTTTGATATTGAAGCCGACCTGAGAGTCGGCTTTTTTTCGGCAAAAACCAAAGGATAAATACGATGACACGTCGCGCTATTGGCGTCAGTGAGCGGCCACCGCTGCTGCAAACCATTCCACTCAGCCTCCAGCATTTATTCGCCATGTTTGGTGCAACGGTGCTGGTTCCCATCCTGTTCCACATTAATCCGGCCACCGTGCTGCTGTTCAACGGCATCGGCACCTTGCTTTATCTGTTTATCTGTAAAGGAAAAATTCCGGCTTACCTGGGGTCGAGCTTTGCCTTTATTTCTCCGGTTCTGCTGCTATTGCCGCTGGGTTATGAAGTGGCGTTGGGCGGATTCATTCTCTGCGGCGTACTGTTTTGCCTGGTGGCGCTGATTGTCAAAAAAGCGGGAACCGGCTGGCTGGACGTGATGTTTCCACCGGCGGCGATGGGTGCCATCGTGGCGGTGATTGGTCTGGAGCTGGCGGGTGTGGCGGCAAATATGGCCGGATTGTTACCTGCTGCCGGTGCGGCTGCTGACGGTAAAACCATCCTGATCTCACTGGTGACACTGGCGGTAACGGTGTTTGGCTCAGTGCTGTTTCGCGGCTTCCTCGCCATCATTCCTGTGCTGATTGGTGTGCTGGTGGGGTACACACTGGCCTGGTTTATGGGCATGGTGAACTGGTCGGGGGTGGAAGCCGCGCCGTGGTTCGCCTTGCCGACGTTCTATACACCCCGTTTCGAATGGTATGCGATGCTGACTATCCTGCCAGCCGCGCTGGTGGTGATCGCGGAACATGTCGGCCACCTGGTGGTGACGGCAAATATTGTCAAAAAAGACCTGCTGAAAGATCCAGGGCTGCATCGCTCCATGTTTGCGAACGGTATTTCCACGGTGATCTCTGGTTTCTTCGGTTCCACGCCGAACACCACCTACGGTGAGAATATCGGGGTGATGGCCATCACCCGCGTGTACAGTAGCTGGGTGATCGGTGGTGCTGCCATTCTGGCGATCCTGCTTTCCTGCGTAGGTAAGTTGGCCGCAGCCATTCAGGCGGTTCCCGTGCCGGTGATGGGGGGCGTGTCGCTGTTGCTGTATGGTGTGATTGGTGCATCCGGTATTCGCGTGCTGATTGAATCCAAAGTGGACTACAACCGGGCACAGAACCTGATCCTCACGTCGGTGATCCTGATTATTGGTGTGAGTGGCGCGACGATACATATCGGTGCTGCCGAGGTGAAAGGCATGGCGCTGGCAACTATTGTGGGCGTGGTTCTTAGCCTGATTTTCCACCTTATTGGACGGATGCGCAGGGAAGAAGTGGTGCTGGAGCCTGAGCATCGTCATCAGTCCTGAACCGACGGGCAGCGGTTGCTGCCCTGTTGTCGCTGACTGACAACCCACGTGCTTTACCCGCGGTGCCCCTGGGAACCCAGGGCTGGCGCTGACTTTTTACCGGGTTTCACTGCCCTGGTGCCGTTTACTGAAAGCGGATTTTTACCGTATTGTGTTGTAAAGAAAGTTTATCAATACAAACTATGATGTTGACGCTTTGTCTGTTTCATTGTCGCGGATCATACCTTCTTCAAGGCGTATTCGGTGTGCCCGTTTTAAAACCTGTTTTCCCACTTCGGTCAATGTCCAGTATTCATTATCGTCATTGACAGAGTGCTTCTTTTTAGAGGGTTCAACAATATCTAACGCCACCCAGTCCGCAATTAATGCCGTAATGATATTGCTCGCTACCGGCCAGTTTTTATAATAACCTGTTCCGTAGTAGCTAAAGGCAATTTTTTTTGATATTTCACCTGACGCATTTTCATTGATTAGATTTGGCGCAATGCTCAGGAATATTATTAATAATGTCGTTTGGAAGATTTCACCGTCTTCCCATTTTGCAGTTGACCTGACTTTTATTTTTCTTTTGTTCGAATTCATTATTTTCACCACATCTGCAACAGCATCTGAATGTTCTGATGCGATTCTTCTCATCCCTTCCAGTTCGTTCCGAAGCAGGGCGTTCTCATTACTGAGACGGGAAAGCTCTTTGGTCACATCAGCACTGACCGCTTCTGATGAACGAACCCATCCCTGACGCGGCTTTAAATTGATGGTCTTTACCAGTGAAACGGAAACTTTGGCATAAAGGTCATCCTTGTTATGCCAGAATTGCACCAGTTTATCCATAGCTTTGGTTTTGAACTTGTCCAGTTTCTTTTTCTTTGCTGATTTATCAATACTGGTCGCAGGCCATAATGCATCTTCTTTTATAATAAAACTTAGTGTTGGGATGCCTGATTTTTTCGCAAAATCATACTCCTTTTCGGTGTAACTTATATTTTCCGGTGTTTCACTGCCATAGCGGTGGGCAATAATAAGTATGTAATAATCACTTTGTTCAATTTGCCTTTTTATCAGTTCCCACTGTTGTTCATCGCCAGCGCTGAACATCTCCATCCCAACCGGGATATGGCCGAGTTCAAGTATTGCCTTAATGACCTGGTCTCTTTCCGATTTAAGATCTTCATAGGTTGAACTGATAAATATCTGATATTTTTTATCCATTGCAGGTGCTTCCTTATTTCTCATAAAAATAATACAGACAATGTATCAGCAGAGGTGCTGATAAATTAAGTGAAATGACAATGCAATATTTAAAACATATAGCGTTTCTACCCTGTCTGCAAGCAGCAGCAGAAAGGTTGTTTTAAGCTCCTCATAAAGATGTGATAAACTGAGGCCGCATTTTGCCGACCAACACTGAGGTGCTTCTGAACACACCGGCACAGCTGTCATTGCCATTGTATCTGCCTGATGACGAAACCTTTGCCAGCTTCTGGCCGGGTGAAAATCCGTCGCTGATAGCGGCATTGCAAAGTGCCCTGCACCAGGAGCACGGCAGCTACCTTTATTTCTGGTCACGTGAGGGAGGCGGGCGCAGCCATCTCCTACATGCGGCCTGCGCCGAACTGTCTGCCCGTGGTGAAGCGGTCGGCTATGTACCACTCGACAAGCGCACCTGGTTTGTGCCGGAAGTGCTGGATGGCATGGAGCAACTGGCGCTGATTTGCATCGATAATATCGAATGCATCGCCGGCGATGAACGCTGGGAAATGGCGCTGTTCGATCTTTACAACCGTATTCTGGAAACCGGCAGAACACGTCTGCTGATCACCGGTGACCGTCCCCCGCGTCAACTGAATCTGAAATTGCCGGATCTTGCTTCCCGCCTGGATTGGGGGCAGATTTATCGCCTGCAGCCGTTGTCTGATGATGACAAATTGCAGGCGCTACAACTGCGGGCCAGATTAAGAGGTTTTGAGCTGCCTGAAGACGTCGGACGCTTTTTACTGAAACGCCTTGACCGGGAAATGCGCACGCTGTTTATCACGCTGGACAGGCTGGATCGTGCCTCGATCAGCGCCCAGCGCAAGCTGACCATTCCTTTTGTGAAAGAGACGTTGGAACTGTGACAGGGCGGCTTTCGTCGGCACGTTAAATGATGTCCAGCACATTCTCTGGTGGCCGTCCCAGACGCGCTTTACCGTTGGCGAGGACCAGCGGACGCTCGATAAGTTTTGGATGTGCTGCCATTGCCTGACACAATTGCGCTTCGCTCAGGGTTTCATCTGCCAGACCAAGCTGCTGATACAGTACTTCTTTGGTGCGCATTAGCTGTCGTGCTGAACTGAATCCCAGTCTGCTCAGCAACGAGTGCAGGGTGGCGGGATCGGGAGGCGTTTGCAGATAGAGCACGACCTGAGGACTGATACCGCGTGCCTGCAACAGTGCCAGCGTTTCACGACTTTTGGAACAGCGTGGGTTATGGTAAATCTGTACCTCTGACATACGCATCCTTTTCACTATTTCTGATAAGCGCGAAAGCGCTGCTGTAACTGGCGTAGCTGGTCAATACGTGCATCATAACGGGCCTGTTTGAGGCTACCCAGCGGCACCGCGGCGCTGGCGCTGCTCAGGCTACGGATGGCCTGATCAAGGCGGCCATTCAGCGCCAGACTCTCGGCGCGTGCCGCCTGCTCCTCATCGGTAAGCCCCTGATCGGCAGAGGCCTGCGCCAGCAGATCCCAGCCGTTGGGATCCTCCTTGTGCGCCCAGGTGTAGCGGTAAAGGATCTTACTGGCATGATCTGGCTGGGCCGCTTTAATCAGGGCATTCGCCAGATTAAGTTGTACCACCGGATTGTCGCTGACGCTCCTGGCCGCCAGCAGCATGGTAACTGCCCGCTGCGGCTGTTTCAAACCAATATAAATGTCGGTCATGATATCGAGATACCAGACGTTTGCGGGCTGTTTAGCCAGCAGCGGTGCAATAATCTTGCTGGCGTCGTCGTAACTTTTTGCCTGTAAAAACTGCACGGCCTTACCATAGTGTGCCGCCGACTGTTCGCGGGTATTTCCTTTGCTCAGACTGTCGAGTAAATCATCAGTTAACTGGTTCTGGCCGGTGGAATACATGCCGAGAATACGCACTTTTGCCATGTAGTAATCCTGCGAGGACTGTACCACTACCGGTTTCATTTGGTTGGCGCGGTTGCGGGCATCAGACAGGCGGCTGTCTGGCAATGGATGGGTCAGCAACATCTCCGGCGGCTTAGAGGCAAAACGTGACTTATCGGACAGCTTTTGCAGAAAATCTGGCATCGCCTGCGGATCGAATCCGGCACGTTGCAGCACCTGGATACCAATGCGGTCTGCCTCCTGCTCGTTTTGCTGGGTAAAACTGATGACGCCCTGCTGCGTCCCGGCCAGGGTGCCGCTTAATGCGGCCATCCCGGCCTGGGGACTGGCCATTGCCAGCAGGACAGAACCCAGTGCGCCTACCCATGTCAGTGGCGCATTGCGCTGCTGAGCTTCCATTGCCCTTGCCAGATGGCGTTGGGTTACGTGGGAAATTTCATGTGCCAGCACCGACGCCAGCTGGCTTTCGTTATCGGTGTAGCGGAACAGGACAGAGTGCAGAACTACATTGCCGCCAAAAAAAGCGAAGGCGTTAATTTCATCATTAGCGATCAGAAAAAAGTGAAAAGGGGTTTTCACTGACCAGGCATGGGCTACCAGACGCTCCCCTAACTGGTTGATGTAGGTATTCAACAGAGGATCGCTAATCAGCGGGGCACTGGCGCGCAGCTGGCGGACATAAAAGTCGCCCATCTGCATTTCCTGGCCGATGGAAAGCGTGTTGCCAGCGGTGGTGCCAATATCGGGAAGGTTATCGCTGACATCGGCAAAAGCAGGCACTGAGGCGGTTATCAGCGTGGCGATCAGTGAAGCCAGCGCATATCTTTTCACTCGGTTAACAGTGCTGAATCCCATTCTGATGATGTCCTCGTTTACTGCTCTACTGGCTGAAATGGTTGTCTGGCCATAAGGCGGACGCTAAATATTTTACCCACGTAGGTAGCATATGGAAACCGCCAGCGGCGGGATTAAATGTTGCAGTATGCGATTCAGGTCAATCCCTGAATTAAAAAAATTTATGGACTTTCCCCCCTCGCATCAGGCATGGCCGACCACATCCTTACATGTAACGTTACTGTGGGACATTGTTGCTATCACAAAGGCGTTGCCTGATGGTTACCTGCCAGGGATAGCATCGGTCTTTACAGCCCAGAGGGGGCGTGAACATCAGCTACTGTGAAAGAAAAGAGTTAAGGATCTTATCCTTTGAAAGAGCGATCTGCTGTTGTCAATTAATTCTGATAATTATTAGCTCTCGTGGCTTCCGATAACCTTGCAGAGGTGTACAATTGGCCTGTGCTTCACCAGGGCATAACACCTACTTAACACCGACGCGCACAGCAAAATAAGGCGCTACAAATGAAATATTCCACTATGGTAAGTCCATGCTGAGGCTTATTCGTCCAAAAACGGATTTGCGCACTCTGATCACATTACTGGCCGTTGCCAGCATTGTGATAACGCTGGCAAATTCGCTTTACGCCACCTGGCGGGTTCAGCGCGATGTATTAATCAATAACACACTTGAGTCCAACCGGGTTTATGCCACTAAACTGGCGTCAACAACGGAAATGTTTTTTGAGATGGCACAGTCACAGCTTGCCTGGAGTGCCCAGAACCTGGGTAAGAGTATGGACAGCGATGACGTGATGCAGAATGAAGTTGAACGGTTGCGGCAGCAAACCAACAGCTTTAACTCGGTGGTGATTGCAGACGCCAATGGCTGGGTAAAGGCTATTTCCCCGGAATCACTGATGCTGAAAGGGGTGCACCTGACCACCTCCACCTCCACGCAGGCACTGGCTGAACGAAAACCGTTGATCGGTAAACCGGGTATTTCCGCTGCCAACAACCTGATTGTTTTCATTTCCAGTCCGGTTTGGTCACCAGCGGGTACATATCTTGGTTTTGTTGGTGGCACCATCTATCTGAAAAAGAAAAGTATTCTTAATGAATTACTGGGAGAGCAGTTTTACCGTGATGGCTCTTCGCTGTTTGTCGTCGACAAGGATAACCGCGTGCTGTACCACCAGAATATCAACCTGGTTGGGCAGAAAATTCCGTTGATGATCGATGATGAACTGAAAAAGAATAGCCGTAACGGCTTTTTGCGGCTCCAGGGTAACAATGGTGAACCGATGCTGGCCGGCTATGCCGTGGTGCCCACCTCTGGCTGGACAATTGTCGCACTGAAGCCGATGCATACTACGCTGGCACCGCTGACCAGTTTGCTGATGAAGGTGTTGCAGCATTCCATACCTTTCGCGCTGTTGACCCTGATTATTGCGTGGATACTGGCAAGGTTAATTGCTCTGCCTCTGTGGCAACTGGCGCGAAAGGCGAGTCAGATGGACGCTCAGGGCGTCTCGAAGGAGATTAACGGTATCCGTTCATGGTATTACGAATCTTCGCAGATCAAACGCGCGATGCTGGCGGGAATAGGTCTGTTGCAGGATAAAATTGGCCGTCTCAAGTTTGAAGTACAAACCGATCCGCTGACCGGTTTGTTAAACCGTCGTGGGCTGAATGCGGTGCTGGAATACTTTCATGCCACTCGCCAGCCTTTTGCCGTGCTGGCGCTGGATATCGATCATTTTAAACGCGTCAATGATACCTGGGGACACAATGTCGGAGATCAGGTTATCCAGCGTGTGGCGTTGCAACTGGAAAACAGCTCCCGTCAAACGGATGTGGTCAGCCGTAATGGCGGTGAGGAATTCCTGATGATCCTGCCCGGCGCGGAACGTGAAATCGCGGTGGGCATCGCCGAACGTGTCCGTTTGACCGTGGAGCAGGAGGAGTTGCCCGCGGTTGGGCATATTTCCATCTCCATCGGAGTGGCGTTCTGGTCTGCGGATGAAACGCCCATGGAGCGGGTGTTCAAACTGGCTGATGATGCGCTCTATGAGGCGAAACATGCCGGGCGCAATCGTGTGATTACCAGTCCACGGTGTGCTGCCATCATGCTGGAGCTGGAAAGTCGTTAAGCCAGCGAAAGTCAGGCCTGACTTTCACCGGGGCATCCGCCTGCCCCGGTGAATGTTTTGCTGGCCTGTCAGGCAGATTTGAGATAATCCATCACAATATCGTGATGGTTACTGGTTTTGAAATCGTCGAACACTTTTTCGATTACGCCATCGGTGCCAACCAGGAAACTGATGCGGTGGATCCCGTCATAGGTTTTTCCCATAAAGGTTTTTTCGCCCCAGATGCCGAACTGCTCGCAAACCTGATGATCTTCATCTGAGAGCAGGGTGAAGTTGAGCAGCTCTTTTTCAACAAACCGTGAGAGCTTCTCTGGTTTATCGGTGCTGATCCCAAGGACTTCAACGCCCGCTGTTTTCAGCTCATCCATGCTGTCACGAAGCCCACAGGCCTGCACGGTACAGCCCGGCGTCATCGCTTTCGGGTAAAAATAGACCAGAACGCGCTGTCCCTGGAAGTCGGTTAAATTTATCTGTTCGCCGTCCTGATCGGGCAAACTAAATTTCGGTGCTAAATCACCGGCTTTCAGTGGATTCATCACTACTCTCCATTTTGTCATCATGCGGTGGATACTGAACGACGCTAATACTGCCCTGTGCTTTTAATTCTGTACAGAGGCGGTTAAATGCCAGCTCAATAATTGAGGATTCCTGGCTGGCAGGACTGTTTGCTCTGATCTGAATATAGAGCAATGGTGGCTGATTTTCTTGTGCCGGTTGCGTGCGTGAAACAAGTTCAGCAATATTCATCTGGTGCGAATCAAACAGATCGGTAAAACGCTCAATGATATGCACCGAGTCTGCCACTTCCACCTGAACCCACACGGTAGCAGGCAGTGGAGAACGTTCACGAAAAGCGGTGCGTTTCATGACGATCAGTAGCTCCAGCTCAGCCCCTTTCAGCGGTAGCGTGGACTCAATAAGCGTTATGGCGTTCCAGCTACCGGAAAGCAGCATAATAAAGGTGAACTCATCACCCAGAATGGCGAGACGACTGTCTTCGATATTGCAACCGCAGCTGCTGACATGGCGAGTGATGGTATTCACAATACCTGAGCGATCGACGCCAAGCGCGGTAATAACCAGATGATGTTGCTCTGATTGCAGCAAAATAATACGTCCTGTCCGTCGTAATGATTAGCAATTGTGATAACGCTAAGGTAAACATAAAAAATATCCGCTGCCAAGGGGCGGTGCGGCTTGTCCGCTTGCTTTTCAATAGCTGTAAACCTTACCATGAAGCTCTTGTTTGTGGAGGGTATGGCTAATGTTCACGGGAAGTATTGTTGCACTGATCACGCCGATGGATGACAAAGGGTATGTCTGCCGTGCGAGTTTAAAAAAACTGATTGATTATCATGTTGCCAGCGGAACATCGGCAATCGTCTCTGTGGGGACCACCGGAGAATCTGCCACCTTGAGCCATGATGAGCATGGTGACGTGGTAATGATGACGCTGGAGCTGGCCGATGGCCGTATTCCGGTCATCGCCGGCACCGGTGCCAACGCGACATCGGAAGGTATTTGCCTGACCCGGCGTTTTGAAAAAAGCGGCGTGGTAGGTTGCCTCACCGTCACCCCTTATTACAACCGTCCAACGCAGGAAGGACTTTATCAGCACTTCAAAGCGATTGCTGAAAGCACCGACCTGCCGCAAATGCTGTACAACGTTCCGTCCCGTACCGGTTGCGACATGCTGCCTGAGACGGTAGGCCGTTTGGCAAAAATCAAAAATATTATCGGAATCAAGGAAGCTACAGGGAACTTATCGCGGGTCAGCCAGATCCAAGAGCTGGTTGATGATGACTTCATTCTGGTCAGTGGCGATGATGCAACTGCACTGGACTTCATGCAATTGGGCGGCCGGGGCGTCATCTCCGTTACGGCAAACATTGCTGCACGAGAAATGGTGCAGGTTTGTGAGTTGGCGCAGCAGGGTAATTTTGCCGAAGCTCGCCGTCTTAATCAGCGCCTGATGCCTTTGCATCAAAAGCTGTTTATTGAACCTAATCCTGTGCCGGTAAAATGGGCGGCAAAGAAATTAGGATTAATTGCAACCGACACGCAGCGTCTGCCGATGACGCCGATGACTGATGCCGGTCGCCCGGTTGTTGAACAGGCTCTGCAAAGCGCAGGCCTGTTGTAAATTTAGGGAGAGTTAATGGCTTATTCAGTACAAAAGTCCACCGTTGCGAAAGTGGTTGGTTTATCGCTGGTGATGATGCTGGCCGCCTGTTCGAGCGATCAGCGTTACAAACGTCAGGTCAGCGGCGATGAATCCTATTTGCAGGCTGCTGATGTCAGCGAATTGCGTGCGCCGACAGGAATGGCGTTGCCATTGCAGAACGGGGATTTTGATATACCTTCTGTCAGCACGAAAGGTCAGGTTGGCAAGCAGCTCGATATTCGTCCACCGGCTCAGGCTCTGGCACTGATGAATGGTACCCGCACGCAGTTTGCTGGTAATAACGGGGTGCTGTTGCTGGAAAACGATCGTAACGGTGCTTTATGGCCACAGGTGGTGGATGTGATTCAGGCACGCAATTATCCGATAGCGAGCCGTACTGATGCCAGTAAGACGCTGACCACGGACTGGGTGCAGTGGAATCGTGCCGATGAAGATCATCAGTATCGTGGTCGCTATCAGGTCAGTGTCCAGCAGCAGGGCTATCAGCAGGCGCTGAATGTCAGACTGCTTGAACTGCAGCAGGAAGGAAAAGCGGTAAGCTCACCGGTACAGCTGCAGCGTTATACTGCCCAGATGCTGAATGAACTGAGTAGCGGTCTCGATAAGATGGAAATCACCCGTGAGAATGCGGCGGCTCATCGCAGCGCAGCGCAAATTGATGTGCAGAGCGGAGCGGATGACACCGGATTACCTAATCTGATTGTACGTGCGTCGTTTAACACCGTGTGGGAACGTCTGCCTGCGGCGCTGGAACGGGTTGGCATGAAAGTGAGCGATAAAAATCGTTCTCAGGGAAGTCTCAGCGTAACCTATAAAGCACCGGACAGCGACGGCTGGGACAAACTGGGCGCGAAAGATCCGCAGTTGGCTGAGGGTGATTACAAGATCCAGGTCGGCGATCTGGATAACCGCAGTAGTTTGCAGTTCCTCGATCCTAAAGGACATACCCTTACCCAGTCGCAGAATGACGCGCTGGTGGCAGTATTCGAGGCGGCATTCAGCAAATAACAACCCGGGCCGGAATCTTCCGGCCTTTTTGCCTTCTGCAACGTAAACGATTGCTTCGGTTTTTTCGTCGCAGAAAGTACAATAGCCTCGCTACTATTTTCAGTTCATGTGGAGTTAACAAGATGCAAAAGCAAGCTGAGTTGTATCGCGGCAAAGCGAAAACCGTTTACAGCACCGAAAACCCGGATCTGTTGGTACTCGAATTTCGCAACGATACATCAGCACTTGACGGTGAGCGTATCGAACAATTTGATCGTAAGGGAATGATTAACAATAAGTTCAATTATTTTATTATGAGCAAATTGCAGGAAGCCGGTATACCAACCCAGATGGAAGCGCTGCTCTCTGATAATGAAGCGCTGGTAAAAAAACTGGAGATGGTTCCGGTTGAGTGCGTGATACGTAACCGTGCGGCAGGATCGCTGGTGAAGCGTCTTGGAGTGGAAGAGGGCATGATCCTGACCCCCCCACTGTTTGACCTGTTCCTGAAGGACGATGCCAGGCACGATCCGATGGTTAATGAATCCTACTGCGAAACTTTTGGTTGGGTGAGCAAAGAGAATCTTGCCCGTATGCGCGAGCTGACATACCAGGCGAACGATGTGCTAGGCAAACTCTTCCTGGACGCAGGCCTGATCCTGGTAGATTTCAAGCTTGAGTTTGGTCTGTTTAAGGGCGAAGTGGTACTGGGCGATGAATTCTCACCGGATGGTGCGCGTCTCTGGGACACGGAAACCCTGAACAAAATGGACAAAGATCGCTATCGCCAGAGTCTGGGTGGCCTGATCGAAGCCTATGAAGAAGTGGCTAACCGCCTCGGCGTAAAGCTGGACTGATTTTTTTATCAAACGTTTTGCTGCCATCAGCGCAGCGGATATCAGCCAGCTCCTCTCACGCTGTGTGTGGTGTGAGAGGTGCTGGTCTGATGACCCGAGTGGTTTAACCTCATAGTCTCCGACAAATCATCCCATCTGGCCTGCGGGCTGGCGCTGGCGCATGCCGCCATTTAGAATGGCGACTTTAATCAGCAACGTCATTATAACCAGGGGCCATTTATGCGTTGGCAAGGACGGCGCGAGAGCGACAATGTGGACGATCGTCGGAATGCGCCGGGTGGTTTTTCAGGCAAAGGCCGTATGCGTATTCCGCGGGGCAAGGGCGGTATTATTCTGCTGATCATTGTGATGATCGCGGGGTACTATGGCTATGATTTAACGGCGCTCCTTGGCGGTGATGGCCGCTCGTTTTCCCACTCCACACAGACACAACAGGTCAGTGTTCCCCGTCAGGATGAGGCGGTTAAATTCACCAAAGTGATTCTGGCAACAACCGAGGACACCTGGTCGAAAATTTTCCAGAAAATGGGCAAAACATACCTTCCCCCAAGGCTGGTGATGTACCGTGGCGCAACGCCTACTGGTTGTGGTAACGGCCAGTCGGTGATGGGGCCGTTTTATTGTCCGGCAGACAGCACGGTATATATCGATCTGTCATTCTATGACGACATGAAAAACAAACTGGCGGCCGGTGGCGATTTTGCTCAGGGTTACGTGATTGCACATGAAGTGGGACATCACGTGCAGCGTCTGCTGGGCATTGAATCCAAAATACGTCAGTTACAGCGTGGGGTCAGCCAGACGCAGGCTAATCAGCTGTCGGTGAACATGGAATTACAGGCGGACTGCTTTGCGGGTGTCTGGGGTTACTATATGCAGCAGGAGAACGTACTGGAGGCCGGTGATTTACAGCAGGCGCTGAACGCGGCGCAAGCCATCGGTGACGATCGCCTGCAACAGCGAAACCAGGGCAGGGTGGTGCCGGACAGTTTCACCCACGGTACATCCCGGCAGCGCTACAGCTGGTTTAAACGCGGGTTCGACAGCGGTAATCCGGGCCAGTGTGATACGTTCAGTCACCGCTGATGTTTGATTCTGCCCACCTTATTACTCACACGGCCACGCTTCAACGCCAGGGGTTCCGGCAGCTTCTGATCGTCAGTGGCGATCCTGCGTGGTGCCTTGAGCAGACCGTGCGATGGCGGGCTTTACTACCAGGGGACTGGATGTGGCTTGGCGATATGCCGCAGGGCCAGGTTCACTGTACGTTCAGGGCGGCACGAACGTTACTGGGACGGGAGTTCCTGCACGCCGTGTTTGACGCCCGGGAAGGATTCAATGCTGATGCCCTTGCGATACTGGCGGGGACATTACAGGCGGGCAGCTGGCTACTGCTGCTGGTTCCTGAATGGCAGCAATGGCCTTCGCAAGCGGATGCGGATTCCCGGCGCTGGAGTGAAGTAAGCATTCCCATCAGTACGCCCAATTTTGTACGACGTTGGCAGCAACTGCTCCTTCAGGACCGTCAGGCTGCACTGCTTCTACAGCATCATCCCCTGCGTCTTCCTGTCCCTGAGGTCGCCCCGCAATGGCAGCCGGACGCGGTTTCACAGCAGCAGGCGCTGTTGGAGACATTGCTCACCAGCCGGCCGGGGATCTTTGTGCTGATTGCGCCACGCGGACGGGGGAAATCGGCGCTGGCAGGATCACTGGCTGCCCGCTGGCCCGGACGTAGCCTGATAACCGCACCGGCAAAAATATCCACCGGCGTGCTGGCGAAATTCGCGGGCGACAATGCGGAATTTATCGCGCCAGACAGACTACTGGCAATCTCTGCGGCGCAACGGCCAAAAAATATTGACTGGCTGATGATTGATGAGGCCGCCGCTATTCCCGCCCCTTTGTTGCATCAACTGGTTCGTCTTGCTCCCCGTGTTCTGCTGACGACCACTTCTCAGGGGTATGAGGGGACCGGGCGTGGCTTTTTGCTGAAGTTTTGCGCCAGCCTCCCCGAAGCGACCGTACTGACGCTGGAACAGCCATTGCGCTGGTCTGCAGATGATCCACTGGAGCGATTTCTTGACAGGGCGTTGCTGTTTGGCGAAGCGGAAACCGCCAGCCAGAAGGCCGGGATCCGTTACTGTTTTCCTTGTCAGGCCGACTGGCTGCATCGTCCGGCGCTGCCAGAAAGCATGTATCAGCTGCTTGCCAGCGCGCATTACCGTACCTCGCCGCTGGATCTGCGGCGGATGATGGATGCTCCTGGTATGCATTTCAGCGCCGCGTTACAGGGCGAGACTGTGCAGGGAGCGTTATGGCTGGTGGATGAAGGGGGACTGGAGGAAACCCTGGCTCAGGCCGTATGGGCAGGGTTGCGCCGCCCCGCCGGAAACCTGGTGGCGCAGTCTCTTGCTGCCCATAGCGGTTTCCCGGAGGCGGCACAAATGCGCTCACGACGTATCTGTCGGATAGCCATTGCTCCTTTATTACGCCGTGGCGGCATTGGGCGCGAAATGGTGCGTCAAAGTGTTAACAGGGCGATGGGGGTTGATTTTCTCTCCGTCAGCTTTGGTTACACGGCCTCTTTGTGGCGGTTCTGGCAGGCCTGTGGATTCAGCCTGGTGCGGTTTGGCAGTAAGGCCGAGGCCAGCAGCGGGTGTTATACCGCAATGGCAATACTGCCGCTGAGTGTGCAGGGACATGCGTTGGTCAACCGTGCTTCACAGCGTCTGGCAAGAGACTGGCCCTGGCTGCAACCGACGAGCGTCGACGTCAGTCTTGATTTGCCGGCACCGAGAGAACCTGACAGTGACGAGGACGAATGGCGTGAACTGGCCGGATTTGCCTGGGGACAGCGGCCTTTTGAAGCGAGTGTCGCGGCGT
Source organism: Erwinia psidii (assembly GCF_003846135.1). Taxonomy (GTDB): domain Bacteria; phylum Pseudomonadota; class Gammaproteobacteria; order Enterobacterales; family Enterobacteriaceae; genus Erwinia; species Erwinia psidii. The sequence goes on along the minus strand of NZ_RHHM01000001.1, from coordinate 412,630 downwards.
TGGGGCGGCTGGTCGGTCAGCCGCTGGATTTGCCATTGTTGCAGGGGGCATTACTGCAAAATCTCTCTGTCAGCGAGCTGTGTCAGCAGTTTGCCTTGCCTGGACGGAAAGCACTGCTGGCAAGATGGCGACAGGAGACGCAACGCGCCTTACAGACGATGGATGCCACCCGCAGTGCATACTGGCAGGATTTCATCCGTGCATTAAACGGATAGTGTCCAGCCTGATTACTCTCCCATCAGGCTGGCAGATGCTGTTAACAATGTGATCTTTTACGCCGATTTGCCTGCGGCTGCTTAGCGTTTCAACAAGGATAACCAACGGCCTGGCATTGATGTGCGGACAGACAAACACCGCCATGCTGACGGGATTGTGGCGCGGGAAAAATGACGTTTCACCGGTTCGCAGCACCTGGCTGGCCGTGTGATAACAGGGGCTTTTAAGCCCCTGTATAACCGCTTTATTTCTTCTTCGGCCAGTCGTCATCGTCCCATTTATCGTTGAAATCACGATGGGGTGGCAGGTCCGGCTTGTTGTCCATATATTTTTTATGGTCGATACGCTTGAGATCTTTATAGACGTTCATCAGGACGCCGACCATCAGCACGATCACCAGTAACCACCAGTACTCTTTTAACCATTCCATATTGTCCCCTAGGCTATCAGCTGTTCCATAATCCGCTGGTACATGCGACTCAACAGTTGCAGGTCAGCCGCCTTCACACACTCATTGATTTTGTGAATGGTTGCATTGACCGGACCCAGTTCCACTACCTGTGTTCCCATACGGGCAATAAAACGCCCGTCAGAGGTCCCGCCGGTAGTCTGCAACTGCGGTTTGATTTCATTATAGTGCTCAACGGCGTTAACCACCGCATCGACCAGTTTACCGCTGGGGGTCAGGAATGGCTGGCCGGACACCTGCCAGTCCAGGGTGTAACGTAGCTGATGACGATCCAGCAGTTCCCGCACACGCTGTTTGATCATCTCGTCGGTGAGCTCAGTGCTGAAGCGGAAATTGAACTGAACAAAGCATTCACCCGGGATAACGTTATTACTGCCAGTACCAGCCTGTATGTTGGCAATTTGCATACTGGTCGGAGGGAAAAATGCATTTCCCCGATCCCATTGTATTGCCACCAGCTCATTGAGGGCGGGCAGGGCGCGGTGCACCGGATTATCGGCCAGGTGTGGGTAGGCGACATGCCCCTGTACGCCATGCAGCGTGAGATTCGCGGTCATCGAGCCACGGCGACCATTTTTCACCACGTCACCAACGACTTCCGTGCTGGAAGGTTCACCCACCAGACAATAGTCCAGCCGTTCATTACGTGCCATCAGGGCCTCAACCACTTTTACCGTACCATTGGTGGCGCTGGCTTCCTCATCTGAGGTGATCAGAAACGCCAGACGTCCTTTATGATCGGGGTGGCTGGTCACAAAGCGTTCAGCGGCGACGATCATTGCCGCCAGCGAGCCTTTCATATCGGCTGCACCCCGGCCATAGAGCATGCCATCGCGGATGGTGGGTTCGAACGGTGGGTTAATCCAGAGACTGCTATTTCCGGCTGGCACCACGTCGGTATGACCGGCAAAGGCCAGTGTCTCACCGGTGCCTCGCCAGGCCCAAAAGTTGAGCGTGTCGCCAATATTGACCGGTTCCACGGTGAAACCCAGCGCTTGCAGGCGGTCAATAATAATAGCCTGGCAGCCGGCATCATCCGGGCTGAGGGAAGGTCGACGAATAAGCTGCTGCGTCAGTTCAATGACCGGACAGAACATGATCAGGATTTCTCCGCAATAAAGGACTGGTAGGTTGATTCATTAAAACCTGCCAGCATAGAGCCGTCGCTACTGCACAGTAAAGGGCGTTTGATGATTGCGGGGTACTCAAGCATCAGTTCAGCGGCGGTAGCCGCATTATTTACTCTGCCGCGCACCTCTTCATTCAGCTTGCGCCAGGTGGTACCACGGGTATTAAGCAGGGCTTCCCAGCCCAGTTGATCAATAAAGCCTTGCAGCAGAGACGCATCCAGACCATCGGTACGGTAGTCATGAAACCGGTAAGCCACATCGTGACTGTCCAGGTATTTGCGTGCTTTTTTGATGGTGTCGCAGTTTTTGATGCCGTATATTTCAAAATTATTCAATTTATTGTTTTCTTTCATAAAATCGTATCTGTACCTTGGGTTGATTCAGAATGACTGTGGGCTGAAAAGGTTGTGAGTCGACAGAAATAACTGCAAACAGTCAGAAATAATATAATACCTGATTATGTTGTTGCTATGGTAATTGCCTGATTCAGACAGTTCTGCTTCTTTTGTGGACAGTCCCGAACTGTTTTTCAGGCGATGTGGGCATCAGAAATTCTGCGGTATTTAAGTAAAAATGACCGCTGCTCCATCTTTCCGGCAAAGCATTATGCCCTCTTTTCTTACTTGTTCAGCTGTCCGTTACTTTTATAAATGATATGGCGGGTATTTTATCCACATGGTTGAAATTAATCTGATCCGCACTTAAATGTCACGGTTCCTTAAGTGTATTCTCTGGTGAGGAACCATCAAATCTGCAGCGGAAAAGTGTGAACAACACTGGGAGGATGAGTCTAATAATATTAAAACTATCCGTATAGGATGATTAACGTATCAGCATGAGAATTATTCATTATCATGCGATTTACAGGAATATCTCAGAGCTAATGTGCTGTGTTAAATTATTATTATCTACCTCCTTTTAGTCTGTCAGGCGGCATTATCATACGTGGTGTCTCGACAGTTTTTATTTTATATCGAAAACTTAAACTTAAATTTAAATTTTTATATCAATTCTGTTTTTTTTAATTCTTTTCATTTTTTTATCGTGATGTTTTTTTAAAATAGTTTTTTTGTAATGACATTTTATTGTAAAAATATTTCATTAAATAAATCAAATGATAGTCTGTTAATTAAGTGTTTTTTTATTGATTGGGTGTGTGATTTTACTTTATCGTAAGGCGATTTAAAGCTTTTTAATTCTATTAAAATGATTTTTATTATGGAGTCAGGTAAAATGCTGTCTGTTGTGTTATCATTCATTTTTTAATTTATTGCCTGTTAATGCTGCTGAAAATCTGTCCTTCTCTTCCTTAACTAATAAGGGGCTGGGTGAACTTTGCTGCTTAACTATTGGATAATAGCGGGATTAGTCTTTCTTTTTCATCTTGCGATAATTATGAAAAACAAAATTGGGCTCTGGAAAGGACAGGTTCGGAATATTTTTACCTCCGCAATAAATCTGATGTAAAAAATGTCTGAGAACGATGCCAAATGGTACAACAGTCAATTCAGGCACCTGTAGCGAAGATGATTACACTTCAATGAGATTGTGGACAGTTACTGAGACGAGTGACGGAAGTGTTGTATTTAAGACTGAATATAATAATGATGTAGGACACAAACAGACGCTCAATGCAACCAGGGAAAAAACCGTTGGTATGTCAACAGCCAGTGACAGTAAACAGACACGGTGGAACTATGGCCCTAGTGTTCCGTCACGCGTTCGTGCCGTTAGCGGAAAAAAATATTGCTAATGGCAACACATTTCAATGGTGTTACCCCGAACGATCCTGCAGCAATTCGCTAAGCGGTATTAGGAGACGGTGAGAATAATGCTTCATTGCGTAACTATCTGAAGCGAGCCTCTTTTGGTAAGTTAAATTTTGAAGGTGCTTTTCTTGAAAATGTAAATATTGGCGACCGCCCTTCAACCTGCGATACAAAAGGTATTATTGCAGCCGCGATCACGGCTGTATTTGCACTGGGCAAGGATACCGCCAATTATGATTATCTTTTTATTGATATCTCCCGAACCCCAGTATGTAAATGGGAAGGTCTGGCAGTAACCCCCGTTAACTGGATTATTTCTAACAATGTCGGGCACAAAGTCTGGATATGGTCACATGAATTCGGCCCTGATTTAGGTTTTATCATTCCAAAGTGTTATTAAATTGCCCGATTGTTGATGAAAAGCTCCAGCTTGGATCTGCATGTAAAGAAGGCGCTGCCGGGGAGCTGACCGACACCATGGGGGGGGGGGGGGGGGAAGTAAAACCTATTCGTCAAATTATCTGCACTTTACAACATGGTTAAGTGATCAAGAGATGCCTGTTATCTCTGCACCTGGTGTTTATAATTTAATGCCTCTTTATTCGGACAATAAAGTTGCGGGGGCTGATGGTGCGAAAGCTTAACGTGGCTTGCGTATTAAACGTTCGGATGGGTCGGGTCTGGTGCCGGAATACCGCCAGCCAGGAAAAGGGTTTGAAAGCTGGAAGGATGACAGCCCCTATATTAATGGGCTTATTGTCCGTGTCATGAAATACAACAGTTATGGCATAAAAAACTGACTGGTTAATATCCGTCCGTAGACTGCCGGAACGCAGAATGCGCCGTTGATGCCCGGAAAATCACTCTATGATGCGCTTTCGGGTAAATTAATCACTGTGGTTGTGGCGGATGCCAAAGGTGCGGTAATGCGGGTTGAAAACCGCTAATCAGCCAGATGATTGAAATGCTGCAGAAACAGGTTGTTCTTGTATGTTTTTTCTGCAGCGATTATTGCAATCTGTGTCAAAGCAAATATCCGCAGTGGATGACGAAGGTATTTTGTGAAGGCAGCAGGGTGCCTTTCTTTCAACTGATGCAACCTTTCCCTTCTTTTTGTCGATTTCATCTGTATTCAAATATTCACCTGTCCGGGCGGAATATGCCGTTCAGGCGGGTGCGCAACATTATGCAGGCAGATCCGTGTTATCTGATGAAACGCACAGAACTTCTCTCAACCTGAACATGACGGTCAGCATCTGCTTCGTGCTGCTCACACTGACAGCAGCTGGCACACATGACCGGCGCTTAACGATGAGGGAAGGAGAGAATGAATTATCTGAAAGCATCTGCCGTCCATACGGTTGAAGAGACCGAGTAAATGATTGTTATCTCCAGGAAGAAAAAGACGCGTTGTGCGGATTTTAACTCTATTGTCGGGGCGGTGATGGCTGACTATCCTGATGCCAGGACGCATATTGACAATGACAGCGGTGGTTACGATAAGGTTATTGTCATGAAATAGTATTTCAACGCTTTTGCCAGCATGATGCTCTATCAAATCATCTCCCGGCAGAGCGCATTCCTTTGGCCATCGGTGTTCGATTTCCCTCCATCCTTTTGTTACCCTTCATTTTTACGTCATGGCCTCCCGTTCCTTCATTATGACATGCGCATACTCTGATACGCCGTTAATTACAGTTTTGTTTGGTACTGCCGATAGCAGTAAGAGGGCACAATATGTTCACTCTGTGTTAGTATTATTTCCATAACAAACTGACAATAACGAGAGATGATTATGATGATTGACGTAGAACTGGGGACCTGGAAAGCGTTTATCGAAGCCATGCTGGCGCGAGCTTATCTTGCTGAAAAGTAAGTTTTTCCTGGGTAAGCAATTGTTAATAAGGCAGCCAATGGCTGCCTTTACTGTTTCAGTGGTGTGTCTGACGTTTTACCGGAAAACGCTGCCGGACCAGAACAAAGAACAGCGGAACAAAGAATATGGCCAGCACGGTTGCTGAAATCATTCCGCCCATTACGCCTGTACCTACCGCATGTTGACTGCCTGAACCCGCACCACTACTGATCGCCATGGGCAGTACACCAAAGATAAATGCCAGTGACGTCATCAGGATGGGGCGAAGGCGCTGGCGTGAGGCTTCCAGCGTTGCTTCCAGCAGGTCACGGCCCTTGCTGTTCATTTCATTGGCAAATTCGACAATCAGAATGGCGTTTTTGGCCGAAAGGCCAATCACCGTCAGCAATCCGACCTGGAAATAGACATCATTCTCCAGCCCTCTGGCCCAGGTTGCCAGCAGCGCTCCTGACACGCCCAGCGGCACTACCAGCATGACTGAGAAAGGAATCGACCAGCTTTCATAGAGTGCGGCGAGGCAGAGAAATACCACCAGAAGCGAGATGGCATAGAGTGCCGGAGCTTGCGAGCCGCTCAGGCGTTCCTGATATGATGCGCCAGTCCATTGCAGGCCGAAGCCCCCGGGGAGCCGACTAACCAGTTTTTCCATAATATCCATTGCGGTACCGGAACTGATACCCGTAGCGGATTCTCCGACGATCTCTACCGCTGAATAGCCATTGTAGCGCTCAAGACGTGGTGAACCGGTTTCCCAACGGGTGGTGGCAAAGGCGGAGAACGGTACCATGCCACCGTTACTGTTGCGAACAAACCATTTACTGATGTCATCCGGTAGCATACGGTACTGCGCCGCCGCCTGCACATACACTTTTTTTACCCGGCCCCGGTCAAGAAAATCATTGACATAAGTGGAACCCCAGCCAGTTTGCAACGTGCTGTTGATGTCATCAATTGATACCCCCAGCGCCTGCGCTTTACGCTGATCCACATCAATGCGTAACTGTGGCGTGTCATCAAGTCCATTATGACGGACTCGTGTCAGTGAGCGGTCATTTTCCACCATCGCCAACAGTTGATCACGAGCCTGCATCAGCGCGTTGTGACCTAATCCGGCATGGTCCTGCAACTCCATATCAAATCCTGCTGAGTTACCCATGCCGGTAATCGCCGGTGGGCTGCTGGCAATCACCCGTCCTTCACGAATTTTATGAAAGGCTTTGGTAGCGCGTTCGATAATCGCAAAGGAGGTGTTTTCAGCGCCAGACCGGTCTCCCCAGTCTTTCAGACGTACAAACATTCTCGCCACGTTCTGACCATTACCACCAGGCCCTGAACCAATGGTGGAAAAGACCGACAGTACGTTATTTTTCTCATGTGTCAGATAATACTGTTCCACTTTGTTCACCACCTTAGCGGTTTGCTGCAACGTTGATCCCGGAGGTAACTGAATCTGGGTGGTGAAAACACCGCGGTCTTCCAACGGCAGGAAAGAGGTGGGCAGGTGCAGAAACAGGAATGCCATACCGCCGATGATAAACGTATACAGGAAAAGCCATCGCCCGGCTTTGGCAAGGATCCTGCTGACACCTCGCTCATAGCGCAACGCATTAGTATTGAACGTGCGATTAAACCAGCCAAAGAAACCCCGGCGACCATGATGATGTCCCAGGGGGATCGGCCTGAGCAGGGTGGCGCACAGCGCCGGTGTCAGGATCATTGCCACAAGCACTGAAAGAACCATTGCGGAAACAATGGTGATGGAAAACTGGCGATAAATTGCGCCTGTCGTGCCGCCAAAGAATGCCATCGGGATAAAAACCGCCGACAGTACCAGTGCAATACCGACCAGTGCTCCCTGGATTTGCCCCATTGATTTTCTTGTGGCTTCTCTTGGTGACAGCCCCTCTTCACTCATGATCCTTTCGACGTTTTCCACCACCACAATAGCGTCATCCACCAACAGGCCGATAGCCAGAACCATGGCAAACATGGTCAGGGTATTGATGCTGAAACCGCAGACGGATAACGTGGCAAAGGTGCCCAGTAGCACCACCGGAACGGCAATGGTTGGGATCAGCGTCGCGCGGAAATTTTGCAAAAACAGATACATCACCACAAAAACCAGGAGCACGGCTTCAATAAGGGTTTTTACCACATCTTCAATTGAAGCAGTGACGAACGGGGTGGTTTCGTAGGCAATCTCCGCTTTCAACCCATGGGGAAAGTAGTGAGACAGTTCTTCGATACGGGCTCTTACCAGTTTGTCAGTTTTTAACTCGTTTGCGCCAGAGGCAAGTTTAACGCCCAAACCGGAGGCAGCCTGGCCATTGTACTGACTCAGGAAGTCATATTTCTCGGCGCCAAGAGCGACGTCAGCGACATCGCTCAGGCGGACTTCCGATCCGTCCTGATTAACCCGCAAGGTAATATTACGGAACTGTTCAGGCGTGGTGAGTAGTGACTGGGAATTGATGGTGGCATTCAGCGCCTGCCTGTCAACGGAAGGCAGACCGCCCAGCTGGCCAACGGCGACCTGGCTGTTCTGCGATTCAATAGCACTGACCACATCGCTGGTGGTCATCGCGTAGTTAATCATTTTATTTGGATCGAGCCAGATACGCATGGCGTACTGTGAGCCATAGGCGTCTACCTGGCCGACCCCATCAATACGGCTGAGTGGGTCCTGCACGTTACTGGCAACATAGTCCGCAATATCCTGCTTATCCATACTGCCGTCAGTGGAGACAAATGCCACCATCAAAATGTTGGTGTCACCGGTTTTGGTCACGGTAACGCCCTGTGACTGCACATCCTGCGGCAGTTTACGCAACGCGGTTTGCAACTGGTTTTGCACCTGCTGGCGGGCTTCGTCAGGATTGGTACCGGCAAGAAAAGTCAGGGTGATGGTTGCCTGCCCGGTATTGCTGCTCTGCGAGGACATGTACATCAGGTTGTCGATGCCGGTCATGTTCTGCTCAATAACCTGGGTTACGGTGTTTTCCAGCGTTTCCGCAGAGGCGCCAGGATAGTTAGCGGTGATACGAACATTGGGAGGGGCGAGGTCGGGATACTGTTCAATGGGAAGCGAAAAAATAGCCAGAACACCTGTCAGGCAGAGTAGGATTGCTATTACCCATGCAAAGATCGGGCGATCGATAAAAAAATTCGCCATTGAATGTTAACTCCAGACTATTTATCGGGGTATGAATGCGTGCCGTTTCCCGGCTGAGTATTTTGAGCGTATCGCCGGAGCAAATTTTTCAATTTATTCAATATGCTCTGACATTCATACACTCTACCTGCCGTCATCAGATTAATCGTGGAGAAATTGAGAAGAAAATGTAAATTACTGTACTGATTCACCCGGTTCAGGAGAGGTACTGCTTTGCTATGCAGCTTGCATGACAGTCCGCAGGGAAGTAAAACCTGAAACGTCATTTATGAACGCCAGAATTTCCGGTATCTTCCTGTTAGTTAACAGTAATACAGCCTGTTTTTGCTACGTGTTTACATTTGAAATAAAAATAAATCACCGCTGACGCTTCCTGATGATTCATTTCACATACATAACAACGCTCTAATGCATTTACCCAGTCTGCACGCTCATTTTCACTGGCCGGTTCATGATTATCTCCGTAACAGAAACACCCCCATGCAGAACTCACAGGACGATGTTATGAACGTTAAACTCCCGGTATTTTTTGCTGTTGTAATGGCAGCTGCAACCTCTTTTTCCGCGCTGTCAGCCACTTCGGTTGATCAAAGCCAGAGCCAGAATCTTCAGGAGATGGGCACCGTTTCCATTTCAGGCGTCCGTGGCTCCCTTGATGATGCCACCCACCGGCTAAGAGAAAAAGCGCAGGATGCAGGCGCATCATATTACCGTATCATTGGTGTTGATAACCCCGGCGACTCCAGCCTGTGGACTGGCACCGCGAAGATGTACCGTTAAGTCCAGCCTGCCTGCCGTTTTCTCTTCCCTGCTTTCTGGCCGCCCTGTGCGGCCATTTTTTTGTGCTATTCGGTAAAAATATACAAAACGTCACGATTTCTGTTATGGAATTTTTGCGTCAGCCAGACAGAACGGTTAGGATGCATCGCCACAATTTAGCTGTTTCCTTCAGGAAGATAACAACAGAAAGCAGTGAGTTGGCCAGACGTTTGTGCGGTGACGCAATCGTTTAGTTAGCATGTATGAATAAGAACACCCGGGATGGGCGGCGGTATTACTGTGGACATGACAATAGGATAGAAAATGAAAGCTGATAAAAAGGTGGTTGCAGACAAGCGCGCCGCAAGAAGACGTTGGTTAAATTCTCATGATTCCGGTTATAAAAAAGCGATGGATAATCGTCATGTTCAGATGATTGCGATCGGTGGAGCCATTGGTACGGGGCTGTTTCTTGGTGCGGGTGCCCGTTTACAGATTGCTGGTCCGGCATTGGCTATTGTTTACCTGGTTTGCGGTCTCTTCTCTTTTTTTATATTGCGTGCGTTGGGCGAACTGGTGTTACACCGTCCTTCCAGTGGCAGTTTTGTCTCTTATGCCCGAGAATTTCTTGGTGAAAAAGCCTCTTATGTTGCGGGTTGGATGTATTTTGTTAACTGGGCGATGACAGGTATTGTCGACATTACTGCCGTGGCGCTCTATATGCATTACTGGGGGGCGTTTGGCGACGTGCCACAGTGGGTATTCGCGCTTGGCGCACTGGCCATTGTGGGCACCATGAACATGATCGGCGTGAAGTGGTTCGCTGAAATGGAGTTCTGGTTCGCGCTGATTAAAGTGTTGGCTATCGTTGTTTTCCTTATCGTTGGCGTGGTGTTTCTTGGCAGTGGTAAGCCACTGGATGGTAACAGCACCGGCTTTCATCTGATCTCTGATAACGGTGGTTTCTTTCCTCATGGGCTGCTTGCAGCACTGGTGCTGGTTCAGGGTGTGGTATTTGCTTTTGCTTCCATTGAGCTGGTGGGCACTGCGGCGGGAGAATGCAAAGATCCTAAAACCATGCTACCGAAAGCCATCAACAGCGTTATCTGGCGCATCGGTCTGTTCTACGTGGGATCGGTCGTGCTGTTGGTATTGTTACTTCCCTGGAATGCCTATCAGGCTGGTCAGAGCCCGTTCGTTACCTTCTTCAGTAAGCTGGGCGTCCCTTATGTCGGGAGCATCATGAATATCGTGGTGCTAAGTGCGGCGCTCTCCAGTCTCAACTCTGGTCTGTATTCAACCGGGCGCATCCTTCGCTCGATGTCAATGGGTGGTTCTGCACCGCAGTTTATGTCAAAAATGAGTGGTCAGCAGGTGCCTTACATGGGCATCCTTGTCACCGTTGGTGTTTATGTTATCGGTGTCTGGCTGAACTATATTGTGCCATCGCGGGTATTTGAAATTGTCCTTAACGTCGCGTCGCTGGGTATTATCTCTTCATGGGGGTTTATCGTGGTCTGCCAGATGCGTCTGCGTAAAGCGATTAAAGAAGGTCGCGCCGAAGATGTCAGCTTCAAATTACCATGGGCCCCCTTTACATCGTGGCTGACGTTGCTGTTCCTTGCCAGTGTGCTGGTGTTGATGGCACTGGACTATCCAAACGGTACTTACACCATTGCCTCTGTTCCATTGATTGCGGTCATTCTGGTTCTTGGCTGGTTTGGTGTGCGTAAGCGTGTTCACCAGGTGGCGCAGACAGAACATGAACATCTGAAAGAAGAACAGAAAAAGTAACCCTGTCAGCGTCAAACTTATGGCATTGACAGTGTGGCAACAGCTGCCCGTTTTTAGCAACGATCCGCGCCAACTGGCGCGGATTTTTTGTCCGCGGGTTAGTAACCCCTGCCAGTCATCAGGTGCAGAAGTCAGCACAGGGTAGTTTTCCGTCTGGCGGCACTTTATGATAACAGACTGCTGAAAATGTTACGGAGTCTGTATGTCAGCCAAAATCGACGTGATCAAAAACAAAATTTTGTCAGAAAACTGGTTCGTCCTGCGTAACTTCACTTACGATCTCACTACCCATGATGGCTCCACCATCCGTCATAAGCGTGAAGTCTATGACCGTGGTAACGGCGCCACTATTCTTTTGTATAACCGTGAAAAAAACAGCGTAATCCTTACCCGCCAGTTTCGTATCGCAACCTGGCTAAACGGCAATGACAACGGCATGCTGATTGAAGCCTGTGCCGGGCTTCTGGATGATAATTCACCGGAGGACTGCATCCGTAAAGAAGCGATAGAAGAAACCGGTTATCAGGTTGGGGAAGTGCAAAAGATTTATGAGATGTATATGTCACCCGGTGGGGTTACGGAAATCGTTCATTTTTTCGCCGCGGAATATAATGAAGCTTTACGGGCAAACGCCGGCGGGGGCGTTGATGATGAAGATATCGACGTGTTGGAAATCACTTTCCCTCAGGCATGGTCGATGGTCAGGGACGGACGAATTAAAGATGGTAAAACGGTAATGCTGTTACAGCATGCGTTGATTGAGGGCTGGCTGACGCTGGTTTGAGTGAGCGGATAGTCATGCCAGGCGACGGTTTCCGTTCAGTCTGTGTTGGCTGACGTATTACGCAGTGTCGTCAGACCATTTCACAGACCAGGCGAACGACGCGATTTGACTGAATTGCACCTGATTTTGTTGCTCCCTGCCAGGCAGGTGTTGTGAAACTGCTGACATCATCAGGCGTTGCTCCCCCTGTTTAGCCCTGCTATTGCTTCAACGCCGCCCCGGCCTCCGTCTGTCGCAAAACAGCATGATTCTCGCGGCTGCTTGTCTTCTATAGCAGTGGCAAACTGCCATCGTCACAGGGAGGAGATGATTTTTGCAAATCCATCGGTAGCAATAGTGAACACTATCTGAGGCATTTTTATCAGCGCGGTCATATCTGTAACGGCATTATTTTATCGCACATGCGTAAACCGTGATTGTGGCTGGATAAAAAAATGACAAAATGGATGCGGCTGATGCTGCCGGGGTATGACGGCTTATTTTTTTTTGAGAAAATTCTGATAATGTTGACGCTTTTATCAGCCCTCATTTAAAAAAAAAGTTTTTTGCTAATCAGACTGTTTTGTCCCTGTTGAATTTAACCTGTTTGTCAGCCGCCCTGGTATTGCCAATTAATTGACTGATAATTCTCCACTGCCGTTTAGTGACGGCATGACGATTTACGCGTTAAACACCAGTCTCAATCTGAGTGTGATGTGAATGGCTGTCAATGGTATTTTAATGGGGTTTGTCCCGTTGGATGACAGCCATCCTGTTAATAATATGACGTTTTTTCTTTTAGTTTATTTAGTGATCATTGTCACCTTAGCAAGGCGGCGACGCAGCGGTTTATTTGTCAGAATTAATGGCGGGCTGAAAAAAATATCGCCAATTTTTATAACCAACGCCGTGGTGTCTGATGGTTTGACCGTCGCCAGGTTTGTGCGATTAATCTGATTGTATGTATTTCCCGCGCCTGAGATGATGCGAAAAATCCATAATCACACAATTACACTGCAGTTTGAGTCGACATTTAATATATTAATGTGCGGTTGTGCTGATTTTGATGATAACGTTCTGCTGATATTTGCCTGCTACGCTATATTTATTCCTCCATATCACTCAGGGAACCAGGTTATCAATGCGTTACTGGATAAGTTACTTTCTGACGTTATTGTTATTTGCCACTTCGTTACAGGCTCAGCCATTGCAAAAGGTGTTTTCTGACTGGCAAATCACCTGTAATAACCTTAACTATTGTGTGGCCCGTAATTTTCCCGGAGATAATGGCCTGGTAATGACGATCGGTCGTCATGCAGGCAGTGATGATCGTCCTCTGCTGCGCATTGATTATGGTAACGCCTATACCAGTGAACTGGGCGGTTTGGCACTGAAAGATAACCTGTTGCTCGACGGACGTCGCCTGAAACCCGATCTTAAACACTGGGAAGTGCAGCCTCATCATCTGGCCACAACGCACGCTATTTCAATTGACGAATTTCTTGCTCAGACCATGGAGGCGGATAATATTCAGCTGTTGTATAGCCCGACAGCGACGATTTCCCTGCATGGGCTGAAAGCGGCATTGCTGCTGATGGATGAAGTGCAGGGCCGCCTGAATGGCATGAGCGCATGGGTGCGGCGCGGTAATCGGGCAGCCGGTGACGTACCGCCTGAACCGTTGACGCCAGTGATTGTTCCGCCGGTGCATCCGCCGCTGCCACTGACCCGCGTGGAAAGTAACGGACTAATTGATTTCGGTACCTGGCGAGTGAATACCGCTGAATGTTCGCTCGATCCACAACGGCGTGAAGTGAGCGTTTCGCCCCTGAATGATAAAAAAGCGTTGTTGCTGGTGAGCTGTGAGATGGGGGCTTATAACGTTATCGATCTGGCGTATGAAGTGACCCGCACGGAACCCTATCTGGTCAGACGAATCAGCCTGACGTTGCCGTTTATGCCTGCCGGCAAGAGTTTCAAACAGATGGAGTTAATTAATGCTCATTTTGATCCTGAGAGCAGCCAACTGGTGACGTTCAGTAAAAGCAGAGGGCTGGGAGATTGTGGCATTGCCTCTCGCTGGCAGTTTACCGCTGGTGAGTTTGTGCTGGTAGAGTATGCTCAGGAGCAGACCTGTGATGCGTGGCACGGTAGCGATGACTGGCCGACATTGTGGACCAGTACCACTCAGCCTCAGGCTTTAGTGGGAGACGTGGAGATAACTCCCTGAAATTAATACGTAATGGCGGCTGTTTTCTTTCAGCCTGAAGCATCCAGACAGTCAGCGGCAGAATTATTGATGAGTCCTCTTCTGATGGATGTGCCAGACGCTTTCAGAAAGGGAAATGATATCATCAGGTTAAGTTTATTGCTGATGCCAGCGGCACGGCATGTCGGCCACATAAAAAAACACCTGAAAGTGGGCTAACCACTCTCAGGTGCAACAGGTTTTAAACCCTGTTAATCAGCGTGGCCTCAGCAGCGCTTCAGCATGGCTGACGATATTTTCCACCGTAAAACCAAACTCGGTAAACAGCTTGTCCGCCGGAGCAGATTCGCCGAAGCCGGTCATACCGACGATAGCGCCGTTCAGCCCGACATACTTAAACCAGTAATCAGCAATGCCCGCTTCGACGGCCACACGGGCAGTAACCGTTGAGGGCAACACGGATTCGCGATAGGCAACCTCTTGCTTATCAAACAGGTCGGTTGACGGCATGGAAACCACCCGCACCTTGTGCCCACTGACGCTGAGTTTTTCTGCCGCCAGTAGCGTGATCTCCATTTCTGAGCCGGTAGCAATCAGTATCACATCTGGCGTCCCCTGCGAATCTTTCAGCACATAGCCGCCACGAGCGATGTTCTGTAACTGTTGATTGTCACGCGCTGGCTGAGCCAGGTTCTGACGCGAGAGAATCAACGCGGTTGGACCGTGGTGACGCTCAATCGCCTGGGTCCATGCCACGGCGGTTTCCACCTGATCACAGGGACGCCAAACGCTCATATTGGGCGTCACGCGCAGGCTGGCAAGCTGTTCAACTGGCTGGTGAGTGGGTCCATCTTCCCCCAGACCAATTGAATCATGGGTGTAAACCAGAATCTGACGCGCTTTCATCAGTGCAGCCATGCGCACAGCGTTGCGGGCATATTCCACAAACATCAGGAAGGTTGCGGTGTAGGGAATAAATCCACCATGCAGCGCAATACCGTTACCAATCGCCGTCATGCCAAATTCACGTACACCGTAATGAATATAATTTCCGGCCTGATCTTCATTAATGGGTTTTGAGCCGGACCACAGCGTCAGGTTGCTGGGGGCAAGATCGGCCGAACCGCCCAATAACTCTGGCAGGGTTTTGCCCAGTATCTCCAGCGTGTTCTGCGAGGCTTTGCGGCTGGCAATTTTTTGCGGGTTAGCCTGCAGGTTCGCGATAAATTTTTGTGTTTCCTGTTGCCAGACTTCCGGCATGCCGCCCTCCATCCGGCGGAGAAATTCTTTAGCCAGCTCAGGATATGCCGATGCGTAGGCTGCAAATTTGTCGTTCCACGATTTTTCGCATTTCGCGCCGGCTTCTTTTGCATCCCACTGGGCGTAAATCTCTTTTGGGATCTCAAAGGCCGGATAATTCCAGCCTAACTGTTTACGGGTCAGCGCAACTTCTTCCGCCCCCAGCGCCGCGCCGTGTGCTTCTTCTTTGCCCGCTTTGTTTGGCGACCCGAAACCAATCGTTGTTTTACAGATTAGCAGGGAAGGCTTGTCGGTCACACTTTGTGCTTCTTTAATGGCTTTGCTTATCGCATCCGGGTTGTGGCCGTCGATGTCGCGGATCACATGCCAGTGATACGCCTCAAAGCGTCTGGCGGTATCGTCGGTGAACCAGCCTTCAACTTCACCATCAATCGAGATCCCGTTATGATCGTAGAAACCAATCAGTTTCCCAAGGCCCAGCGTTCCGGCGAGCGAGCAGACTTCATGAGATATTCCTTCCATCAGGCAGCCATCACCCATAAATACCCAGGTATGATGATCGACAATCTCATGTCCTGAACGGTTAAACTGTGCCGCTAAGGTACGTTCAGCAATTGCCATACCGACGGCATTTGCCAGACCCTGCCCCAATGGACCGGTGGTCGTTTCCACGCCGGCGGTATAACCATATTCCGGGTGACCCGGCGTCCTGGAATGTAACTGGCGGAAGTTTTCCAGCTCGGACATGGGCAGGTCATAGCCTGTCAGATGGAGCAGGCTGTAAAGCAACATTGAGCCGTGGCCGTTGGAAAGCACAAAACGGTCACGGTCAGCCCATGCCGGATTAGCCGGGTTATGGTGCATAAAATCGCGCCACAGTACCTCTGCAATATCTGCCATGCCCATTGGTGCACCGGGATGACCGGAATTCGCTTTTTGCACGGCATCCATACTCAGTGCCCGGATTGCATTAGCCAGTTCTCTACGTGAAGACATGTTTTTCTCCCTGGTGGTGGGGCCGGGAGCAGGATGAACCTGCTCATTGGAAAGGGGGTTAAAGTTTAGCGGACAGCACATCTTCCAGTTTTTGCTGGTCAACGGCGAACTGACGGATACCTTCTGCCAGTTTTTCCACCCCCATCGCATCCTGATTATGTTCCCAGCGGAATTCCGCCTCCGAAAGCGGGGTGGGCTGGTGGAAAGCTTCGGTAGAGGGCGCCAGTTTACGTTCAACCGGAGCATTGCTTGCCTGTAATTCTTTCAGCAGGTCAGGAGAGATGGTCAGACGGTCACAACCCGCCAGGGCGAGGATCTGCTCTGCTTTACGGAAGCTGGCTCCCATAATGACCGTATTGTAGCGGTGCTGCTTGTAGTACTCATAGATTTTACGTACTGAGATAACGCCGGGATCTTCATCCACCACATAAGGTTGCAGAGGTTTGCGGCTGTTATACCAGTCATAAATACGACCAACAAATGGCGAAATTAAAAAGACACCTGCTTCTGCACAGGCCCGTGCCTGAGCAAAAGAAAACAGCAGTGTCAGGTTACAGTTAATGCCATTTCTTTCCAGCTCTTCGGCTGCACGGATGCCTTCCCAGGTGGATGCCAGTTTAATCAAAATACGTGAGCGATCGATGCCGTGTTCTTCATACATACGCACCAGTTTTTCCGCTTTGGTTACACACATACCACGATCAAAAGAGAGACGAGCATCCACTTCGGTAGAGACGCGTCCGGGAACACTTTTGAGGATCTCCAGCCCAAGATTAATGGCCACCTTGTCACTGGCATTGATGATTTGTGTCTCTTTGCTGCCGCCCTGCTTTTTGGCGTAGTCAACCGCATCGGTGATCAGATGTTTATAAGCGTCCAGCCCTGAAGCTTTCAGGATCAGCGACGGATTCGTGGTGGCATCTTCCGGGTGATAGTTACGGATGGATTCAATATCGCCACTGTCAGCCACCACGGTGGTGTATTGTTTCAGTGCGTCTAGCTGGTTCATCGTGTAGCTCCTTGATGGGCAATCATGCAAAATACACAGGATCGTGTGACGGAGGGAATATTCACCGGTGCTGCGTCGGAACTCCCCCGACACGATGTTTTTTTCAGCCCAGACATTGCAACAGACATGCTGTGATGAAAATGCGTTTTCTCTGATTATTGCAATGGGTGTGCTCAATGAGTGGGTTGTGTGCGTAAACAGTCCAACAGAAAGTGTAGCAGCTCATGGGGATGAGGACAGAGGGGAGCACTGGCTGCTACTTTTCAGGAAAAAATGCTCATGTTCTGGCAGGAAAAAAATGGGTGTTGCCTGAGGGTAATGAGGTTTTTTCCGCAAAGTCACCCGCGAAGATCGATGAGCAAATGCCGATATTGCATATCGGGAATATGTTATTAATGAAAGTTGCCCAGGGTCGGTCAACCGTCAGAATCAGCTTATAATGAGTGGTTCCCGATCACATCTGTTGCCAGATGGTACCCGGCAATTTTTTTCTTTTGATAATGTGACATTTACGCACATCAGTTAGTCAGCACGACATGCTGTCTGTGATGTATCAGGGAATAGTGGGCGCCTTACTATTCCCGGACCGTATTTCACACGTAAAATTATAGGAGGCACATTCATGGCTGATGCGAGGCTATTAATAACAAAAACATTGTGGTATTAACTCAGAACACGTCTGAAAATTACTTCAAGGCATATTGACTGTTATCGATGAAATTATTCTTTTAATAAAAAATAATACTGAAACAGAAAAAACATTAATTTTTCCTGAAAGGTGCTGAAATAAATTCGGTGGAAAATCAATCCGTTATTTTTTGGTAAATAAACGCAGAGCTTATCTCATCTGGTTATTTTTATCTGCCATATTTGCGCCAGGCCGTGCCCGCCATCCTCACGTACTGGCTGTACATTCCGCAGGCCGTGTCACGACTGGCCACCACAATGACGCCTTTCGGGACAGCAGGTTATAATACGCTGTCAGTGACGATAAAAAGCTGGCTTTGTTTTAAAGCCAGCGGCATGGGCTAAGTCAAATCCACTCTTTGACCGTCAGGAAATCACTGTATAACGAGGCCTCTGGTGTGCCAGGTTCAGGATGGTAATCGTATTCCCAGCGTACCAGGGGGGGTAATGACATCAGTATTGATTCAGTACGGCCGCCGGTCTGTAAACCGAACAGCGTACCGCGATCCCATACCAGATTAAACTCAACATAACGGCCGCGACGGTAAAGCTGGAACTGGCGTTCACGCTCGCCCCAGGGCAGGGCTTTGCGGCGGTTAACAATCGGCAGGTAAGCATTCAGAAACCCTTTTCCTACCGCCTGAATAAAGCGAAAGCCGTAGTCAAAGTCAGGGGTATTTAAATCATCAAAGAACAGCCCACCGATGCCGCGTTGCTCGTTACGATGTTTGAGAAAGAAGTAATCGTCACACCATTTTTTGTAACGGCGGTAGACGTCTTCACCAAATGGCTGGCACAGACTGGCGGCAGTTTGATGCCAGTGAACGGCATCTTCAGTAAAACCATAGTAGGGGGTCATATCAAAGCCGCCGCCAAACCACCATACTGGTTCTGCTCCGGGTTTTTCGGCAATAAAGAAACGCACGTTAGCATGGCTGGTTGGCACGTATGGGTTTTTCGGGTGGATCACCAGCGAGACGCCCACTGCTTCAAAGCTTCTGCCTGCCAGTTCAGGTCGGTGCGCGGTGGCAGAGGCGGGCATCCGATCGCCGTGAACGTGGGAAAAATTTACCCCGGCCTGTTCAAAAACGGCGCCGTTGCGCAGGACGCGACTGCGGCCACCGCCACCTCCCTCGCGAGTCCAGCTATCTTCAGCAAAGGTGCTGGCGCCATCTTCCTGAGCCAGTTTTTGGCAAATAAGATCCTGTAAATCAAGCAAAAACTGCTTAACCTGATCGATATTGGGAACGTTCATGGCATTCCTTGAGTTTAAAAAGTAACGCGCGCAGTATACGTCAAAAAAAGTTAACCAGGGCGACGGTTATTGGCATCAAACTCATCAAAGTAGCTGGTAATACCGTCAGCTATCGCGCTGGCGATCTTCTGGCGAAAAGCGCTACTGCCCAACAGACGTTCTTCCTCCGGGTTGGTAATAAATGATGTTTCCACCAGTACGGAAGGGATAGAGGGCGATTTGAGTACGGCAAAGGCCGCCTGCTCGGTATGCTGGCTGTGCAGATGATGCACTGGCCGAATCTGGTTAAGCACATGTTTGCCCAGGATCAGACTGTTTTTAATCGTATCGGTCTGTACCAGGTCGAACAGTACCTGTTGCAGATAGTGATCTTTCGGCGCGGCTTTCACCCCTCCTGCTTCATCTGCGGCATTTTCCCGTTCTGACAGATAGCGGGCCATGCTACTGCTGGCCCCGCGGTTAGAAAGGGCAAACACCGATGCGCCGTTGGCATCGGGACGGGTAAACCCATCCGCATGAATTGACATAAACAGGCTGGCTCCGTGCTGATGGGCGATTTCAACACGCTCATCCAGCGGTATAAAATGATCGGTTTCGCGGGTCAGTCGCGCTTCGATATGTGGATGCGTACTGAGCAAATGGCGAATGTGGCTGGCGATTTCCAGCACCACGTGTTTCTCTTCGGAGCCTTCTTCACCGACGGCACCAGAATCAATGCCGCCGTGGCCGGGATCAATCATCACAATTCTTTTTCTGGCGTCTGCCGGTGATGATGCAGCATGTGCGTTGCTGCGAACAGGTAAGAGGCTCTGTGTTTCCCTCGCGCTTACCGGTTTGTTCAGTAATACCATTGCAAGACCAGAGAGTAGCAGGCGGCGACGGGAAGTGAGTGGATTCAATGGACCTGATTTTTTCATTGCAACATCCTTAGCGCACAAGGTACTGCTGTTATAGCGTAACGATGGCGTTGTGGCGAGAAAGGAACTATTTCAACGTCTTACTTTTATTGCAGCGTGCTAACAAATCCTGTGCGCTTTTTGGTGATTAATCTCTCCTGAAGCTTGCACCGGCGAAAGAAAGCGTGATAATCAGCAAATTGTGATTATCATCCGGGGTAATGTCATGGAAATTCGCGTATTCAGACAGGACGATTTTGAAGAAGTAATTACGCTCTGGGAGCGTTGTGATTTGTTACGCCCATGGAACGACCCGGAAATGGATATTGAGCGAAAGCTTAATCATGACCCTGACCTGTTCCTGGTCGCGGTTGTTGGTGGTGAAATCGTGGGTACGCTAATGGGTGGCTACGATGGCCATCGCGGCTCGGCTTACTATCTCGGCGTGCACCCCGATTATCAGGGGCGGGGATTTGCTAACGCGTTAATTAACCGTCTGGAAAAGAAACTGATTGCCCGTGGTTGTCCAAAAATCAACGTCATGGTACGTGAAGAAAACGATGCGGTTCTGGGTTTTTATGAAAAGCTCGACTATGAACAGCAGGACAGCCTGTTATTGGGTAAACGCCTGATCGAAGACCGCGAATATTAACTGCCTGAGTGGCCCGTCGTCACTCAGTCTTTCTCCGTAGTAAGTTGATGAATCCGAAATACCATCCCGACGATTATGATATCCGGGGACAGCTGAAGCTGCCCGCCGCTTTCTGGCTTATTTTATTGCTTCAGGCACGTACCTGGATACTCTTTGTCATGGCCGGCGCGTCCAGGCAGCAAGGTGCAGCGCTGCTGGAGTTATTCTACCCGGATCAACAGGCATTCTGGATCGGCCTTGGGCTGGGAGTTCCGGCGGCATTGGGGTTGGTACTGACCGGTTATCGGCAGCGTTTTCCCCGGCTTTGGCAGCGGTGGCGGTGGATGCTTTGTCTGACGCTGCTGGCGACACTGGCCCAACAGGGGCTTATGCTGTGGCAGGGGAACGAGGCGCTGTCACCTCCTGGCGTTTTGTTTACCTTGATGGACCTGGCGGGACTGATTTACCTGACGTTTGGCCGCCGCATAGGTGATTGTTTTGATCCGGCCCTCTCCGCCGGATAAAACTTTTTAACTGAATCGCACTCCAACCCGTTTAATTCTCTTTATTTACTGTAACCGGAGTTGTAATGAAGACTGTTCGCCCGATAGTGATTGCCGCTGCGTTGATGATTGCTGGCTGTGCCAGCTCAGGCGCTTCTGAGGGAGCGAAAAGTGGGGTGAGCTGGTGGCGGTCTGCTATCGCACCGTGGAACTGGTTTGGATCTTCCTTGCAGGTTTCGGAGCAGGGGGTTGGTAAGTTGGACGGCAATACGCCGATGAATACAGAGGCAGTCAGTGCCGGGCTGGACGATAAATATAAGATACGTAAAGGGATGCGTGGCGAAAACGGTAAGGTGGTGAGCTTCTTTCAGGCCATTGACGGCCAAAAGATCAGGATCGTAGTCAACGGTATCGGGACGGTTAACCGGATTGATGTCACCGATCCTGATATCACTACGGCAGACGGTAAAAAAACAGGTACGCCTTTCAGCGAGCTGTACAGCAAGGCATTTGGTGCCTGTCAGAAAGGGACCGGCAACGATAGCGACGGGGTAGAGTGTCTGGCACCGGGCAGCAAGCACATCAGCTACCTGTTCAGCGGTAAATGGCATGGCCCGGAAGGATTGCTCCCTTCCGACGACACGCTGAAAACATGGACCATCAGTAAAATTATCTGGCGTAAATAATCACTGTCACGGGCCGTTATTCGCGGCCCTTGTCTTCGGTTTCTTTGCCACTTCCCGCATAAACAATTCCACCCGCTTATAGCTTTTTAAACTTCCAAATCACCAAACGGTATATAAAACCGTTACTGCTTTTATCTGGGTTATAAATAAACTGACTACTCTTTCAGAACATCTGCCGGGCTCTTATTCCAGGGTGCAAAATGACGTTACCAATATTGAAAAAGCTACTTAGTGGTGCGGCATTGACCCTGCTGCTGGCCGGTCATGCGCAGGCGACTGAGCTACTGAACAGCTCTTATGATGTGTCACGTGAGCTGTTTATCGCACTGAATACGCCTTTCGAACAACAGTGGGCGGTAGAAAATCATGGTGACCACCTGACCATCCGTCAGTCCCATGCTGGGTCGTCAAAACAGGCGCTGGCTATTTTGCAGGGATTGAAAGCGGACGTGGTGACTTATAATCAGGTGACCGATGTGCAGATCCTGCACGACCGCGGCAATCTGATCCCGGCAGACTGGCAAAAGCGACTGCCTAATAACAGCTCACCGTTCTATTCCACCATGGCTTTTCTGGTACGTAAGGGCAACCCCAAACATATTCATGACTGGCAGGATCTGGTCAGAAACGATGTGAAGCTGGTATTTCCTAATCCAAAGACTTCCGGTAATGGCCGTTACAGCTATCTGGCTGCGATGGGCGCGGCGAAACTGGCTGACGGTAACGACCCGGCCAAAACGACGCAGTTTATGACGCAGTTCTTGAAAAATGTTGAGGTTTTCGATACCGGAGGCCGGGGAGCGACCACAACCTTTGTGGAACGTGGTCAGGGAGATGTGCTGATTAGCTTTGAATCGGAAGTGAACAATATCCGCAATCAGTATGCCAAAGATGGCTATGAGGTTGTGGTGCCGCAAAACAATATTCTCGCTGAGTTCCCGGTGACGTGGATCGATAAAAATGTGGCTGCCCGTCACACTGAGAAGCCAGCAAAAGCCTATCTTAACTATCTTTACAGTTTGCCCGCGCAGCAGATTATTACCCGGTTCTATTATCGGGTTAATAACCATCAGCTGATGGCTGAGCAGAAAGATCGTTTCCCTGCCGTCACGCTGTTTCGCGTGGAAGATATGTTTGGCGGTTGGGAGCAGGTAATGAAAACGCAGTTTGCCAGCGGTGGCGAACTGGATAAGTTGTTAGCAGCGGGACGCCAGTAATGTTTATCACCAGGAATAAGCACGTGCTCCCGGGTTTTGGTATCAGTCTTGGCAGTAGCCTGTTTTTCACCTGTCTGGTACTGCTTTTGCCGATCAGCGCACTGTTGATGCAACTGTCGCACATGACGCTTGCGCAATACGTCAATGTGATCACCAATCCTCAAATGCTGGCCGCTTATAAAGTAACGCTGTTGTCAGCGGGGGTTGCGTCTGTTTTCAACGCTTTTTTTGGCATGCTGATGGCATGGATCCTCACCCGTTACCGTTTCCCTGGCCGCGCATTGCTGGATGGTCTGATGGATTTGCCCTTTGCGCTCCCCACGGCGGTGGCTGGGTTAACGCTGGCCGGGTTGTTTTCAGTCAATGGCTGGTACGGGCAGTGGCTTGCGCAGTTTGATATTAAAGTTTCCTACACCTGGCTGGGTATCGCCGTGGCAATGGCGTTCACCAGTATTCCGTTTGTGGTGCGCACCGTGCAGCCGGTGCTGGAGGAACTGGGACCGGAATATGAAGAGGCGGCAGAAACGCTGGGCGCCAGTCCGTTTCAAAGTTTTCGTCGCGTGGTGCTGCCAGAAGTTGCACCGGCGTTACTGGCTGGAACCGCATTGTCATTTACCCGCAGTATTGGTGAGTTTGGTGCGGTTATATTTATCGCCGGTAACATCGCCTGGAAAACCGAAGTCACATCGCTGATGATTTTTGTCCGCCTGCAGGAGTTCGACTATCCGGCGGCCAGCGCCATCGCTTCGGTGATCCTTGCGGCTTCGTTGCTGCTGCTGTTTGCGATAAATATTCTGCAAAGCCGTTTTGGTCGTCGTCTGGGAGGTCACTGATGGCTGATGTTACCGAGCTGAAAAGGGCGGTGCGCCAACGCCACCACGCCAGCAAATGGCTGCTGATTGGGCTGGGAACGGCGATATCTGTTGGCCTGCTGGTGGTACCGCTCATCGCTATTTTTGCCAGTGCCTTTGAGCAGGGCATCGTCGCCATGTTCAGCAATCTGAAAGACGGGGATATGCTGCATGCTATCTGGCTTACGGTGCTGATGGCGCTGATCACCGTGCCGGTAAATCTGGTGTTTGGAACCTTGCTGGCATGGCTGGTCACGCGATTTAATTTTCCGGGTCGTCAACTGCTACTGACGCTGTTTGATATTCCTTTCGCCGTGTCACCCGTCGTGGCCGGGCTGATGTATTTGCTGTTCTGGGGGATCAATGGTCCTGCCGGTGGCTGGCTTGATGCACACAATATTCAGCTGATGTTTTCATGGCCCGGTATGGTGATGGTCACTGTTTTTGTTACCTGTCCGTTTGTGGTTCGCGAACTGGTGCCGGTGATGCTTAGTCAGGGCTGTAGTGAGGATGAGGCGGCGGTACTGCTGGGCGCATCCGGCTGGAAAATGTTCTGGCGGGTGACTTTGCCCAATATTCGCTGGGCACTCCTGTATGGACTGGTACTGACCAATGCCCGTGCAATTGGTGAATTTGGCGCAGTGTCGGTGGTGTCTGGATCGATACGCGGCGAAACATACACGTTGCCATTACAGGTTGAATTACTGCATCAGGATTATAATACCGTTGGTGCTTTCACTGCTGCGGGCCTGTTGACCCTGATGGCTATTGTTACACTGATTCTGAAAAGCGCACTGCAATGGCGGCTGGAGCGTCAGAACGGGCGTTCGCAACAGGAGGCGCAATCATGAGTATTGAAATTACCAACATCAACAAGTCGTTTGGGTCTACCCGTGTGCTGAACGATATCTCACTGGATATTCCCTCCGGGCAGATGATGGCATTACTTGGGCCATCAGGCTCCGGCAAAACCACGCTGCTGCGAATCATCGCTGGCCTGGAAAGCCAGAACAGCGGACGTCTTAGTTTTCACGATAACGATGTCAGCCAGGTTCATGCCAGGGATCGTCGTGTCGGCTTTGTGTTTCAACATTATGCGCTGTTTCGTCATATGACCGTGTTTGACAACATCGCCTTTGGTCTGACGGTATTGCCCAGACGTGAGCGTCCTTCTGCTACGGCAATTAAGCAGAAAGTAATGCGCCTGCTGGAAATGGTGCAGCTCAGTGATTTTGCCGGTCGTTATCCGGCTCAGCTTTCAGGTGGTCAGAAACAACGGGTGGCCCTTGCCCGTGCGCTGGCGGTTGAGCCACAGATCTTACTGCTTGATGAGCCATTTGGTGCGTTGGATGCTCAGGTACGTAAGGAGTTGCGTCGTTGGCTGCGTCAGTTACATGAAGAATTAAAGTTCACCAGCGTTTTCGTCACCCATGATCAGGAAGAAGCAATGGAAGTGGCTGACCGTGTGGTGGTGATGAGTCAGGGAAATATTGAGCAGGTGGGGACGCCGGAAGAGGTCTGGCGCGATCCTGCCACCCGCTTCGTGCTGGAGTTCCTCGGTGAAGTTAATCGTTTCGATGGTGAGGTTCATGGTTCGCAGTTCCATGTGGGCGCACACCACTGGCCGTTGGGTTACACATCCGCACATCAGGGTGCGGTTGAGTTGTTCCTGCGTCCGTGGGAAATAGACCTCAACCGTCAGAGTAGCCTTGAGACACCGCTGCCGGTACAGGTGCTGGAAGTCAGTCCACGTGGGCATTACTGGCAGCTGGTAGTGCAGCCTCTTGACTGGAGCGAGCAGGCAGTGACAGTGGTGATGGAGGGTAACCAGACAGCACCATTGCGTGGCGAACGACTGTTTGCCGGCTTGCAGCAGGCGCGTCTGTATAAGGGTGATACACCTCTGCGGCAGGTTGCCTTTGCGCAGAGTGCCTGATATTTTCTGGCAGGACAGGGGCAGGCTTCCTGACCTTCTTTTGCCAGCGGCCGGGATATTTGCATCGTGATGACACTGGAACACACCATCGGCAATACGCCGCTCATTAAATTACAGCGCCTGATACCGGACAATGGTAGTGAGATCTGGCTGAAGCTGGAGGGCAATAATCCCGCCGGTTCGGTAAAAGATCGCGCGGCCTTATCGATGATCCAGATGGCTGAACAGCGCGGAGAAATTCGTGCAGGCGATGTGCTTATTGAGGCGACCAGCGGTAATACAGGGATTGCACTTGCAATGATTGCCGCGCTGAAAGGCTATCGGCTGAAATTGCTGATGCCGGAAAATATGAGCATTGAGCGGCAGGCGGCGATGCGTGCTTACGGGGCAGAGTTGGTGCTTGTCAGCCGTAAACTGGGAATGGAAGGAGCTCGGGATCTGGCCACTGCGATGCAGTCCAGAGGCGAAGGCAAGGTGTTAGATCAGTTCAATAATCCTGATAATCCGTCAGCACATTACCGTGGTACCGGACCAGAGATCTGGCAGCAGTCAGCCGGACGATTAACCCATTTTGTTTCCAGCATGGGAACCACCGGCACCATTACCGGTGTGGGGCGTTATCTGAAAGAGCAAAGCAACCGCGTCACAGTTATCGGCCTGCAACCGGCTGAAGGGAGCAGTATCCCAGGGATCCGTCGCTGGCCTGCGGCTTATTTGCCCGCAATTTATCGCCCCGAACTGGTCGACAGGGTGATTAATATGACACAGACTGAAGCAGAGGAAACCATGCGTTCATTGGCCCAGCGTGAAGGTATTTTTTGTGGCGTGAGTTCTGGCGGAGCGGTAGCAGGTGCCCTGCGTATTGCCAGGGAACAGCCAGGCAGTTTTATCGTCGCAATTATCTGTGACCGTGGGGACCGCTATATTTCCACCGGAATTTATTAATTTCGCAATAACTATGCCGGAAAAAGATAACCAGCTGTTCCGGTTGGTTTGGTCACAATTTCCCTTCTTTCATCCCCTTTATTTGCTGGCTGTTAAGCCTGTTCGCTATTTTATCCTGTGGTTCAGCTATCTGCCTTATAGCCTGACTGTTACACTGTAAGGATTGGGTAAAACATGCTGCGAAACTTGCCATAACAGGTGAAAATAGCGGCAACTTTATTGAGAGAATGCGCATGAAAATTTTACTGGTTGATGACGATCTGGAGTTGGGCACTATGCTCAGTCAGTATCTTATTGCCGAAGGATTTGATGCCTCGCTGGTACTGAATGGCAAAGCTGGCATTGAGGGCGCGATGTCGGGTCAATACAGCGCGATGATCCTGGATATTATGTTGCCGGACATGAGTGGTATTGACGTATTACGACAGGTGCGCCAGAACTGCCGTTTGCCCGTGATTATGCTCACCGCCAAGGGTGATAATATCGATCGGGTGATCGGTCTGGAAATGGGGGCGGATGACTATGTCCCTAAACCTTGCTATCCGCGTGAACTGGTTGCGCGTTTGCGTGCCGTATTGCGTCGGATTGAGGAGCAACCGGTAGAGACGCAAAGCAGTGAGCTGGTCAGTTGGGGAGAACTGACGTTGAATCCTGCAACGCGCATCAGTGAATGGAAAAAGCAACCTTTCGATCTGACCGCATCAGAGTTTAATTTGCTGGATCTGCTACTGCGGTCACCAGATCGTGTGGTTTCAAAGGATGAGCTTTCTGAAAAAGGCCTGGGGCGTCCGCGCGAGGCTTATGATCGCAGCGTCGATGTGCATATCAGTAATATCCGCCAGAAACTGACCGCCCTTACCGATGATACCGTCACTATTGAAACGGTGCGAAGCATAGGCTATCGCATCAGATGAAAGCAGGGTATCGTGGTTTTTTGTTCTGGAAGATCCTGCTTGGCTTCTGGATGACATTTCTGCTGATGAGCCAGCTGTTATGGTTGAGTTTTCAGCTGTACGGCAAACATCATGAACCGCCAGAGAACCTTGCGGCCCGTCGTATTGTTAATCTCCAAATGACCTCTGCCGTTTCGGTGCTGCAACGCGGCGGAATGGAGGCGCTGAATAACATGATGGCCGACTGGTCCACCAGCGATCGGCGTTTTTTTTCTGTGCAGGTAATGGCCAGGCCCCCGCAGGAAATGCCGCGCGGCACACTTGACCGTGATTTACGACCCGGTGAATTTCCGAAAGAGGTAATCGAGTGGGTAACGGGAGCGGATGGTCTGCAATATCAGTTGCGTTATGATGTGCAGGCTTTACGTGAGGACAGTAACATGGGCGGACCCCGCCGCCGTTTCCTCAACGTTCCTGAACCGTTTTTGTTGATCGGTGGTGGGGCAGGGCTGCTTTTCAGTCTTTTACTCGCATGGAATCTGACCAGACCGATGCGTCAATTGCGCGTTGGTTTTGATCGCGTTTCCAAAGGCGATTTGTCCGTCCGTTTATTTCCGCATATGCGACGCCGCTACGATGAACTTTCAGTTGTGGCACGGGATTTTGACGCGATGGTTGAGCGCCTTTCCGTGCTGGTCAGGGCCCGCGAGGAACTGTTGCATGATGTGTCCCATGAACTGCGTTCTCCGCTTGCCCGTTTACAGCTGGCCACCGGTCTGGCGCGTCAGACGCCTGAAACGGTAGCGCAATCGCTGGATCGTATTGATGAAGAAGCATCCCGACTGGATAAAATGATCGGTGAGCTACTGACGCTGTCGCGGGCTGAACACGAAACGCTGCCAGACGAGCAGTATTTTGATCTTCTGGGTTTACTGGAGGCGGTCGCCAATGATGCCCGATATGAGGCACAGGTTCCGGGAGTGGAGATCCTGCTGTCGGCGGATCGCAACACAGATTACACGGTAAAAGGAGATGCCAAACTTATTCGTTCTGCGGTGGAAAACGTGGTACGTAACGCGTTGCGTTTTTCCCTGCAAGGCCAGCAGGTCAAAATCACCTTGCGTCAGGAAAATGGTTGGCTGATTATCAACGTAAGCGATCAGGGGCCTGGCGTTGATGCTGATAAACTTTCCAGTATTTTTGATCCTTTTGTACGGGTGCACTCGCCTTTATCGGGCAAAGGTTACGGTCTGGGGCTGTCGATAGTACGCAAAGTCTTACTGGCACATCAGGGAGAAGTCACTGCGGTAAATGGTAAAGATGGCGGGTTGGAACTTACGCTACGTTTGCCACATTGGGTGGTTTAAGCCTGCCTCCTGATGGTATAGTTTTGCCTTAAAACACTTACAGTTATGTTGGTGAGGTAAGGAATGAGCAGAGCTGCTCCTACTAAGAACCAGGAAGTTCAACGTATTGTTGAGTCCTTATCGCGGGCGATTGCTCAGCATCGGCTGAAACCCGGCATGCGTCTGGTCGAGGCGCAGATTGCTGACGTACTGAAAGCTAACCGTAATCACGTTCAGACCGCACTACAGCGCATGGTATTGCAGCACATTGTCACCATTGAGCCAAATCGTGGTGCAATGGTTGCCAGACCTGAAGCCGGCGAGGCCCGTGAAATTTTTATTGCCCGCCGTGCCGTTGAGTGCGCCATTATTTCCTGTATCACCCCGGAGTCAATGACAGACTTTGCCGATGAGCTCATCACCCACCTGCATACCGAGCAGAGTGCTGTGGCGCGCGCTGACCGCCGGGAGGTATTGCGCGAACTGTGCCAGTTTCATCTGTTGTTGGCAAAAATCAGCGGTAATAGAGTACTGAGTGAAATCCTTGCAAACCTGATGGTGCGAAGTTCATTGATTGTGGCGCTTTATCAGCGTAAAGACCTGACTGTCTGCCAGTGTGATGAGCATGGAGAGATCGTGGCTGCTCTGAAAGCGGGGGATCAGGATCGTGCGCAAAAGGCGATGACTGAGCACCTTGAACGGCTGGAACAGCAGCTGGATTTGCGGGATATTGCCCCTGATAACCTGAGCCTGCGGGATGCTCTGGCGGGATACACCCTTCAGTAGAGTGAAAAGCTTCCTGATGTTGGTCAGGAAGCTTTGATAGTCTTTCTCTGATTACTTTTTGATGCGGATAACCGGAGTTTCTCCCACCACAACGCTGCCGGTAAGTTTTACCAGTTCTTTTATCTCATCCATATTAGAGATAACAACGGGCGTCAGGGTTGACTTTGCGGTTTCTTCCAACAAACTCAAATCGAATTCAATAACCACATCACCTTTTTTGACCACCTGATCTTCTTCGGCAATACGTTTGAATCCGGCGCCTTTCAGCTCAACCGTGTCGATACCAAAGTGGACGAACAGCTCAATGCCGTTATTTGATTCAATCGAAAAAGCATGATTGGTTTCGAAAATTTTTCCAATCTTGCCATCAACCGGCGCGACCATTTTATTGCCAGTCGGTTTTATAGCGATGCCGTCGCCTACGATTTTCTCCGCAAACACGACGTCCGGTACGTCTTCAATATTAACAATTTCACCGGACAGCGGCGCGACGATTTCAACGATACCAGAGGTGCTATCCGATTTATCGCCAAAAAGCTTTGAAAACAAACCCATGATCTTCTCCTAAGCAGTAATATTGGGCCAGTGTCATCAGGCATTAGCAGAGTGTTTTTTCTTCAATAAACTTGTTGACCAGGTTCATCAACTCTTCCGCTGTCGGTTGAGCCATGGCCTGCTCTGCTAACGCTTTTGCATCTTTGAAATTCGTGTTACGGATGATTTTCTTGATGCTTGGAATAGAAATGGCACTCATGCTGAATTCGTCCAGCCCCATTCCCAATAACAGTAGTGTAGCACGTTCATCACCGGCGAGCTCTCCGCACATACCGGTCCATTTTCCTTCAGCGTGAGATGCATCGATAACTTGTTTAATAAGCGTCAGCACTGAAGGTGTCATCGGATTGTACAGGTGTGAAATCAGATCGTTACCACGATCGACAGCCAGCGTGTATTGTGTCAGATCGTTAGTGCCAATGCTGAAGAAATCAACTTCTTTAGCCAGATGATGGGCAATAGCGGCAGAGGCAGGTGTTTCCACCATGATGCCGACTTCAATTGTCTCATCAAACGCTTTGCCTTCTTCACGTAGCTGAGATTTTAGCTTTTCCAGCTCGGCTTTCAGAGTCCGCACTTCTTCCACTGAGATAACCATCGGGAACATGATCCGCAGCTTACCAAAGGCGGAAGCGCGCAGGATTGCACGTAATTGCGCATGAAGAATTTCAGGGCGGTCCATAGCGATACGGATTGCACGCCAGCCAAGGAAAGGATTATCTTCTTTCGGCAGATCCATGTACGGCAGGTCTTTATCGCCACCGATGTCCATGGTACGCACAATCACCGCCTGCTGGCCCATGGCCTCGGCCACTGCTTTATAAGCCTGAAACTGTTCTTCTTCACTGGGCAGCGATTCGCGGTCCATAAAGAGGAACTCGGTGCGGTACAAACCAACGCCTTCCGCGCCATTACGTTCGGCACCGGCTACATCCCGCACCGTACCAATATTGGCACAAACTTCAACCTGATGGCCATCGAGTGTGATTGCCGGCAGGTCCTTCAGCTTGGCAAGTTCTTTTTTCTCGGTCACATACTGAGTATGGATGGCCTTCAGTTCATCAATTTTGTCTTGTGACGGGTTGACGTAAATATTGTTATTAACGCCGTCGAGGATCAAAAAATCGCCATTTTTGACCTGATTTGTAATATTACCGGTTCCGACGATAGCGGGCAGTTCAAGAGAGCGCGCCATGATCGACGTATGCGATGTCCTGCCGCCCAAATCGGTAATAAAACCAAGGACCTTGTCCAGATTCAACTGGGCAGTTTCTGAAGGAGTGAGATCTTTTGCCACCAACAGCACTTCTTCTGCAATTGCGCTGAGATCGACGATATGCAGACCAATAATATTCTGCAACAGACGTTTACCGATATCACGGACATCGGCTGCACGTTCTTTCAGATATTCGTCATCCAGTTCTTCCAGTGCTTTTGCCTGGCCTTCAATCACAGAGTGGACAGCTGCATCGGCAGAAGCAAGATCGTCTTTAATCAGGGCAATGATTTCCTGCTCAAGCTCTTCATCTTCCAGCAACATGATGTGGCCTTCGAAGATGGCTTCTTTCTCTTCACCGAAAGTTTCTCCAGCTTTGATTTTGATCGCTTCCAGTTGCGCAGCAGCCTTGTCACGACCATCAAGAAAACGTTGGACTTCCTGTTCGGTCTGGTCGGCAGCAATTTTTTTTCGGTTGATTACTATCTCATCTTCTTTAAGCAGAAGCGCTTTGCCAAAAGCTATACCCGGTGATGCTAAAATGCCTGAAATCATAATTATACCTTTTTAATAACGGACAACTGGCATGGCTGTCACTTCTGAAACTATTGACCACATTACTCAGCAGACAAGTATTAGCGTCGAACAGGCAGGCTGATTGCTGCTGTCTGCTACTGAGCGGAGCTGGACGAAAGCAACAGCGCGGACATGCGGTCCGCGACAGATGTGGTTGCAAAAATTCCGAAGGCCCGCTCAAGAGAACGTAATACTTATTCGAGTTCCGCCATCAGTTTGACCAGATGTTCAACGGCTTTCTGCTCGTCTTCGCCTTCGGCAGACAGTGTGACCACGGTGCCCTGAGTAAGACCCAGCGTTTGTAACTTGAACAGACTTTTCGCACTGGCGGATTTGCCGTTGGAGGTCACAGTGATTTCAGAAGCAAATGCTTTCGCTTCTTTCACAAACTGAGCAGCAGGGCGGGTGTGAAGGCCGTTAGGTGCGGTAATGGTGACTTCTTGCTGGAACATTATGTTTCCCCAACTTAATTTAGTTTTGTATTGTCGTTCTAAAGCCTGAACCGACGGCCAAACTTTAGGCTGAACGTGTTGCGCTGGCATGCGTACGATGACGCGCCACAAAATGCGCTAATAAAGGTTCAGGAGGTCGCAGGTCTGAAACTGGCGTCTTTTGACTTGCGCTCCTTATACCATTATGCCGCGATTTACGTTGCTCCGCCAAACCAGTAAATCAATTTAGCTTGATCCATTTCATGGAGCGATTAATTTTGTGGTTCGAAATAATTGGAAGCTTAGATACCAGACCGCAGAGGGTAAATGCAATCAGCATGGGGCTAAAAATTTGACCTGGCCCACAAAAAAGCACCCTTAAGGGTGCTTTTTTAGAAAATTCGCAGAACAGATATCACTGTTGCAGCTCTTTCTCAGTGAAAAGATCGGCAAACAGCGCTGTGCTAAGGTAACGTTCACCAGAAGAAGGGAGGATCACCACAATGTTTTTATCTGCAAAATCGGCATTTTCCTGGAGTTTCAGTGCCGCTGCCACCGCCGCACCAGAAGAGATGCCAGCCAGAATACCTTCTTCCTGCATCAGGCGACGTGCGGTGAATATCGCCTCTTCGTTGGTGATGGTCAGCACGCGGTCGACCAGGTTAAGATCAAGATTGGCCGGGATAAATCCTGCCCCAATTCCCTGAATTTTGTGTGGGCCAGGTTTGATCTCTTCGCCTGCCAGTGCCTGTGTTATCACCGGAGAGTCAGTTGGCTCAACGGCCACAGTCAGCAAATCTTTTTTTCCTTTAGTATTTTTAATATAGCGGCTGACACCTGTCAGCGTACCGCCTGTCCCCACGCCGGCGATAAAAACATCCACATCGCCGTCTGTGTCTTGCCAGATTTCCGGGCCAGTGGTTTTTTCGTGAATTTCCGGGTTCGCAGGGTTGCTGAATTGTTGCAACAGCACAAATTTGTCGGGGTCACTGGCAACAATCTCTTCTGCTTTACTGATGGCACCTTTCATGCCTTTTGCTCCTTCGGTCAACACAAGGTTTGCTCCGAGAGCTTTGAGCAGTTTCCGGCGTTCCACACTCATGGTTTGAGGCATTGTTAATGTGAGTTTGTAACCACGTGCGGCAGCAACATAAGCCAGAGCAATACCCGTATTACCACTGGTGGGTTCCACCAGCTCAACGCCAGGTTTCAGGATGCCCCGTTTTTCCGCGTCCCAAATCATATTGGAACCGATACGGCATTTAATACTGAAACTGGGATTACGGGATTCAACCTTTGCCAGAATGCGACCATTACCGATGCGGTTCAGACGAACCAGCGGCGTATGGCCTATTGTTAACGAGTTGTCTTCATAGATCTTACTCATGGCCCATCCTTAACTGTATGAAATATTGGCATCCCTGGGAGCATACCGCGTTCAGTTTTCCTGAGAAGTGAAGAAATCGTATATACATATGTGATGCAGCAATAACGACGAATTAAAAGGCATAAGGGTCAGTATTCCCGCCCCAATGACATTTTATAGCGATCGATCCACATTGCTGTTGCGCCACATACGGCTACCGGCATGATGACCAGGTTGAGTAACGGGATCATGGTGAAGCAACTGACCAGTGCCCCGAATTGCAAATTGTCCGTTTTATGTTTTCGCAAAGCATTACGCATATTTTTGAAACTAACCCTATGATTATCGAACGGATAATCACAGTATTGCACAGACAACATCCACGCACTGAACAGGAACCACATCACAGGAACGACAGTCTGACCGATCCCCGGAACAAAACAGAGCAGCAACAGCGCTATGGCGCGGGGCAGGTACCATAGCAACTTTTGTAACTCACGTTTCATAATACGCGGAATATCCTTCACGATATCCAGCCAACCGGTATCCGGGGCGAAATTCCCTGTCAGTTTAGCCTCAAGTTGTTCTGCCAGTAGCCCACAAAATGGTGCGGCTATCCAGTTAGCGATGGTTGAGAAAAAATAACTGAACACCAACAGAATGGTAATAATGGCTACAGGCCACAGCAGATAATTCAACCATTGTAACCAACCGGGCACATAGGACATCAGCGCTGGCAGCCAGTGGCCCAGCCGGCTGAATAGCCAAAAAAAGGCTATTCCCATCAGCAGGATATTCACTATTAAAGGAACAATTACGAAACGCCGGATTCCCGGCAGATTTATCAGCTTCCAACCCTTGAAAAAATAGTAAATTCCATTCGTTTGGGTCGTCGTTTGGTGGGGGGGCATCTGCTCTTTTCCTCATTTATTGACCTGACGATGCTAGCATATTGCGGTCATTCACACTTGTTGGTGGGGTATTGGACAAAAAAATAGCAAAAAACTGTGTCGACCCACGCTTATTTGTCAGAAAATACTGCACGGACTTGCACTTGTGAACCTGGGCAAATACATTTAAGGGATAAAGTTTGCCGTGGTGGCAAGGTATTGGAAGACAGAGAGTATAATGGTGCAGGATTTGCGTCTGATATTGATCGTAGTTGGCGCGATCGCAATAATAGCGCTTTTGCTTCATGGTCTGTGGACCAGCAGCAAAGAGCGTTCGTCGATTTTTCGTGATCGTCCGCACAAACGTTTGAAGCAGGACAGAGAAGAGTCGTTTGACGATGATGACAGTGCCGGACGTTCGCGCACCACAGGCTTGCGCACGCCGTCGGAAGATGAGAACGATCGCGCTGACCATGTTGACCTTGATGTACCGCCTGCCCCGGTCGAACCCCGAACGCAACGCCAACCGGAAGTCGTTCGCGCTCCAGCGCCCGTGGTCGATCAACAGCCTCAGATTGATCCCCTGTTCGGTGCTGAATTGCCGCCAGAACCGGTGCCAGTAACTGAACCTGACACGCTCCATCTGCGACCATCTCAACCCGTCCCACCGACATCCGTGGTGAAACCCCGTCAGCCAGAACCGCAACCTGAGCTCACCTCTCAGCAAGGAAAGCTGACAGCGACTGAGGGTAACAGGCCAAAAGCTGAACGGCCTAAAGAAGCCGTGCTGGTTCTGCATGTCGGCGCACATGTTGGCGGTGTTCTGAATGGTGAATCCTTGCTCCAGGGGATTTTACAGGCGGGATTTCAGTTTGGTGAAATGAATATCTTTCATCGCCACCTGAATCCTGCGGGCAGCGGACCCGTGCTGTTCAGTCTCGCCAATATGGTCAAGCCTGGTTCATTTAACCCTGACGACATGTCTGATTTTTCGACGCCAGGCGTATCAATTTTCATGATGGTGCCATCGTATGGCGATGCAAATCAGAATTTCAAACTGATGTTACAGTCTGCCCAGCGTATTGCTGACGATGTTGGCGGTGTCGTGTTGGATGATGAACGCCGAATGATGACCCCACAAAAGCTGGAAACCTACAAAAGCCGCATTCGGGAAGTGACAGAGGCCAATGGCTGAGCACTGACTAACGGGTATTTTAATTTTCTCTCTTTATAGCCCCCGCCTGACGGGGGTTTTTTATCGTTATGGTGCCGCTATGGAATCCGTGCAAGATAAAATTACCGCCCTGCGAACCACACTCCGCCATCATGAATATCAGTATCATGTGCTCGACGCGCCGGAAGTACCGGATGCTGAATATGACCGGCTGATGGCAGAACTGCGTCAGTGGGAAGAGGCGCATCCTGAATTGATCACGCCTGATTCACCGACCCAACGTGTTGGGGCTGCCCCGCTTAGCGCCTTTGGGCAGGTACGTCATGAAGTTCCGATGTTATCACTGGATAACGTTTTTGACGAAGAAAGCTACCTTGCATTCAACAAGCGGGTACAGGATCGATTAAAGCGTGCTGATGAAATTACCTTCTGTTGTGAGCTGAAGTTGGATGGTGTTGCGGTGAGCCTGCTGTATGAGGATGGCCTGTTGGTCCGTGCGGCAACGCGTGGAGACGGTACAACAGGCGAAAATATTACGGCGAATGTTCGCACCATCCGTGCCGTGCCTTTGCGACTGATGGGCGCCAATATTCCGGCCAGAATAGAAGTTCGTGGTGAAGTCTTTATGCCACAGGCGGGATTTGAAGCGCTCAATGAAGAAGCACGCAGAACCGGTAGTAAAGTTTTCGCCAATCCACGCAATGCTGCTGCCGGCTCGTTGCGGCAGCTCGATCCCCGTATTACTGCCCGACGCCCGTTGACCTTTTTTTGTTATGGTATTGGACTTGTCGGCGATGGTGATATGCCGCGTACCCATCTGTCCCGTCTGCAACAGCTTAAACGCTGGGGATTACCGGTCAGCGAACGTATTGAACTGTGTCATACCCCGGAACAGGTGCTGACTTTTTATCGTGAGGTTGAAGAAGAACGTGCCACGTTAGGATTTGATATTGATGGGGTTGTCATCAAAGTTGATTCGCAGGAATTGCAGGAGCAACTTGGTTTTGTATCCCGTGCGCCACGCTGGGCTGTTGCCTTCAAATTTCCGGCGCAGGAGCAGATAACCACCGTGCGCGATGTGGAGTTTCAGGTCGGGCGTACTGGCGCAATAACGCCGGTGGCGCGTCTGGAGCCGGTACAGGTTGCCGGGGTGATGGTCAGTAACGCCACGTTGCATAATGCTGATGAAATTGACCGGCTCGGTCTTCGTATTGGCGATCGGGTGATCATCCGGCGCGCTGGCGATGTTATCCCACAGGTGGTTGGCGTCATAGAGTCAGGGCGTTTACAGGATGCAGGAGAAGTGGTTTTTCCATCGCATTGCCCGGTTTGTGGCTCAGACGTTGAACGCGTCGAGGGTGAAGTGGTTGCCCGCTGTACCGGTGGTCTGATTTGCGGTGCGCAGCGAAAAGGGGCGCTAAAACATTTTGTTTCACGTCGTGCAATGGATGTGGATGGGTTGGGCGAAAAAATAATCGATCAGCTGGTTGAAAAAGAGTACGTTAAAACGCCAGCAGATTTGTTCAGACTAACGCCTGGTAAGTTGACGGGCCTTGACCGAATGGGCGTCAAATCGGCACAGAATCTGGTTAATGCGCTCGAAAAAGCGAAACAAACCACCCTGGCTCGCTTTCTGTATGCTTTAGGCATCGGAGAAGTTGGTGAAGCCACGGCGGCGAATCTGGCCTCACATTTCGGTTCGCTGGAAAAGATCATCAACGCGGATGTTGAGACGTTAATTGCTGTGCAGGATGTCGGTGTGGTGGTTGCAGCACATGTACGTAACTTCATGGGGGAAGAGAGTAACCGTGAAGCGATCCGTCAGTTGATTGAAGAGGTGGGTGTTACCTGGCCTCCTGTCACGGTGGTGAATGCTGACGAAATCGACAGTCCTTTTGCAGGCAAAACGGTCGTGTTGACGGGATCATTATCGATTTTATCGCGTGATGAGGCGAAAGATCGTCTTACCGCGCTGGGCGCAAAGGTCAGCGGTAGTGTGTCGAAGAAAACCAGTCTGGTTATTGCCGGCGAGGCTGCTGGTTCCAAACTGGCTAAAGCGCTGGAACTGGGCATTGAGGTGATTGATGAAGCTGAGATGATTCGATTACTGGATAAATAACATGGAAAAAGAGCACCTTGCTGAAATAGCCAATACCGCGATGCCCTTTGGTAAATATAAAGGTCGGATGTTAATCGACCTTCCCGAACCTTATTTATTATGGTTTGCGCGCAAGGGCGAGTTTCCTGCCGGACATCTAGGTGAGCTAATGCAACTTACATTGGCGATAAAAACCGAAGGTCTTGAAGGGTTGATCAAACCCCTCAGGTCAGGTCGCTTCCCACCCTGAGCAAAAAAACAGAATGTTTGTGCTCAGGGAGTCGGTGATCTTACGCCTGATTATCAGTAGTCTGTTTAAGAAGGCGGTTTTCTCCGCCAGACGCGTCTATTTCTGTGATTTAACCAGCCTGTCTTCCTGTTGCCCCTTTTCAGCGCGTTTTTCTTCCGACTTTTTATAGCGCTGTGCCAGCACAGAACAGATCATTAACTGTACCTGATGGAAAATCATCAATGGCAGAACGATAATCCCTACCGCAGCTGAAGGGAACAGGATGTTAGCCATCGGTACGCCGTTGGCCAGACTTTTCTTTGAGCCACAGAACAGAATCGTAATTTCATCGGGGCGATTAAACCCGAAAAGACGTGCTGCCATAAGATTGATCGCCAGTACCATCAGCAAAATTCCCAGACTGCCGACCAGGATACAGAGCAGCGTACTTGCCCCGACACGGTGCCAAATCCCGTTGACGACGGCCTCACTGAAGGCGGAATAAACAACCAGCAAAATCGACGCCTGATCTGTTTTGCCAATCAGCCCACGATGCCTTTCCACCCAGCCCGCTATCCAGCGACGGGAAATGTGCCCTAACACAAATGGCAGCAACAGTTGCAGCATAATTTTGCCGATCTGTTCCAGGTTGCCACCTGCCGCGTCGTTGTGCACATTCATTACCAGCCCAACCAGCAGAGGAGAGATAAATACGCCAAGCAGGCTGGAGGCAGAGGCGCTACATACTGCAGCAGCTACATTGCCACCGGCCAGTGAAGTCAGAGCGATAGCCGACTGTACAGTGGCTGGCAGGATGCACAGGTAGAGAAAGCCGGTATATATTTCTGTGCTGACCGGTAGCGGATGCCACCAGACAAACAGTAAGCCGAGAATGGGAAACAATACGAAAGTGCTGAACATAACCCACAGATGCAGCCGCCAGTGGCCCCCGCCGGCAATGATTTTTTCCCTGGACAGTTTGGCGCCGTGCATAAAAAACAACAATGCAATGGCTGCCGTGGTAAGCCATTCAAAAAAATCCACAAAAAGACCGCGAGCGGGTATGAAAGTGGCTAACAGTACAGTGATGATGAGTTTGATCATCAGAGGATCAAGACGGAAAAAGCGCATTGTTAGTATCCGTGGAGTGAAATCAGGACGCTATTGTGCGGCGAGCAGGTTTAGAAATAAAATTGATTTATTGAATTCATATATGAAAAAAAAAGATGAATTATTCCCTACGTCAACTTCGCGTGTTTGTGGCTGTGGCGCAACAAGGCAGCTTCAGTCGAGCCGGTCAGCTTATCGGCCTCAGCCAGTCTGCCGTCAGTCACAGTATCAAAGAGCTGGAAGGGGAGGTGGGCATTCGTTTACTGGACCGTACCACACGCGAAGTGCTGCTGACGGAGGCGGGCAAACAACTGGCCAGCCGTCTTGAGCGGCTACTTGAAGAACTGAACACCACCTTGCTGGATGTCCGCAGCTACGGTCAGCAACGAAGCGGCACGGTGCGGGTTGCTGCCAGCCAGACAATTTCCGCCCATCTGATGCCGCAATGCCTGTCGGCCAGTCAGATACATTTCCCTGAAATCACCGTAATGCTTCATGACAGGCCGCAACACTGGGTATTGCAAAGTATTCGCAATGCGGAGGTTGATTTCGGCATAGTTATTGGGCCGTTACCTGTGGAAGACTTTGAATGTGAAGCCATCCTTGATGAACCTTTTCTGCTGCTGTGTCGGCAGGACGATCCTTTGGCTGTGCATTCCTTTGTTCACTGGCAAATGCTCAATCATCGTCAGCTCGTTTTACAGGATTATGCTTCCGGTAGCCGGGTATTAATTGATGACGCGTTGCGTCTGCAAAATGTTGAGGCGGAGATAGTGCAGGAAATCGGGCATCCGGCGACGCTGTACCCGATGGTGGAAGCAGGGATTGGCATCAGTATTTTGCCAGCGCTCGCGCTGCCTTTACCTCAGGGAAGGCCGTTGTTGATCAGAAGAATGGTGCCGGAAATCAACCGGACTATCATGTTGATTCGCCGCAGGAACCGCTCTCTGACGCCAGCGGCGGACGCCATATGGCAAGAGGTGCGCCAGCAGGCTGCCCTGCTGACGCAACAACGCCATGATATGCCAGCGTTTTAAATATATACATTTACTGAATTGGTGGACGTTGGACGATTTACACCATCGGCTACCTGAGAAGCGGCAGTGGTTGCTGCCTCTTTCTTATTGTCTTGCTTTTGCTGGGCAGCCTCAGCCTGCTGCTGCTCTATCTGTGCTATCTGTGCCTGTATCATCTGAATCTGGCTATCGATCACCTGTTCCTGTTCCGACTTTTGCTCATCGGTCAGGGTTGTGTCATCACTCAGACTTTTTAACTGGTTCTGTAGCTGAACGATCTGTTTATTAAGGCTGGCAATTTGTGACGTTGATCCACTGCTGCCAGAGCTTGTGGAACCGACTGAGGTGGTGGAACTGATCGTACTCATCGTTTTCTCCTTTGTAATAGACCAAAACGGTTATCGGTATATACCACAAAAGACTTTATAACCTTAATTGTAAAAAAATAGATAAGAAATTGTAATTACTGAGTTGGCAAAGGGCGAATCAGGTCACTCAAAGGATCTCTCAGGTGATTAACCAGGCCGCTTACAAAAGAAAAAAGTTAAGGCGTTTTTCCGGGCTGAGGGGCGTGCAGGATGGACCGACTTTCGCTTCGCGCTGCGGAGCGCTGCCACTGGTAAGGCTTTCTCACTGCGCTCGACATGAACTGTTTGCTGGTCAGGATTCATGGCCAGTTTTACAAAAGCAAAAAGGCACCTTTAGGGTGCCTTTTTACGCTGGTGGGTCGTGCAGGATAACTCGGCTACGCCTCGGCCTTAGGCCCGTCGCCGCTGGCAACGTTGTTTCACGTTGCTCAAACCAAACCTGCTCAGGTTCAAATCCTTCACGATTTATATCTGTATCCACTTTTAAAGTGGTGGGTCGTGCAGGATTCGAACCTGCGACCAATTGATTAAAAGTCAACTGCTCTACCAACTGAGCTAACGACCCAAAGTGGTGGGTGATGACGGGCTCGAACCGCCGACCCCCTCCGTGTAAAGGAGATGCTCTACCAACTGAGCTAATCACCCACTTTGTACTTCACATTAAAATTCATTTGAGATGGTGGGTGATGACGGGCTCGAACCGCCGACCCCCTCCGTGTAAAGGAGATGCTCTACCAACTGAGCTAATCACCCATCCCGAAGAATTCTGGTCTTGCTTTACACTGCGGACCAGACACTTTGTCTGGTGGGTGATGACGGGCTCGAACCGCCGACCCCCTCCGTGTAAAGGAGATGCTCTACCAACTGAG
Organism: Erwinia psidii; assembly: GCF_003846135.1. Classification (GTDB taxonomy): domain Bacteria; phylum Pseudomonadota; class Gammaproteobacteria; order Enterobacterales; family Enterobacteriaceae; genus Erwinia; species Erwinia psidii. The sequence goes on along the minus strand of NZ_RHHM01000001.1, from coordinate 370,678 downwards.
CTAATCACCCCCGCTGTGTGGAGTCGCATTATAGGGATCGGATGAAATGAGTCAACGCTTTTTAAAACGAAAATGTGCGTTCGTCTTAAAATTAAACAGGCTATCAGACTTTTATGCAAAAACAGCGGCCTTTTCTAATAAAGACTGTTCAGAAGCCGGGGAATGCCGTTGAGGATTCGTCTTCAGGTGGTAGAATGTTGCCCACTTTCTGTTGTTTTCTCAGATTTCATTCGGCAATCGCCGATTCTCATAGCGTAATTAAGGCAGCTGTTAATGAAAATTAAAACCCGCTTCGCACCCAGTCCAACGGGCTATCTGCACGTTGGTGGTGCCCGGACCGCACTCTACTCCTGGCTGTTCGCCCGTAATCATGGCGGTGAGTTTGTACTGCGTATTGAAGACACGGATTTGGAGCGTTCAACCCAGCAGGCTATCGACGCTATTATGGATGGCATGAACTGGCTCAGCCTCGACTGGGATGAAGGTCCGTACTATCAGACTAAACGCTTTGATCGCTATAACGCCGTGATTGATGAAATGTTGCAGGCGGGGACAGCATACAAATGTTATTGCTCTAAAGAGCGCCTGGAAACGCTGCGTGAGTCGCAGATGGCGAATAACGAAAAACCCCGTTACGACGGTCGTTGCCGCGACGGTCATCATCATCATGCGGATGACCAGCCTTACGTGGTTCGTTTTCGTAACCCGCAGGAAGGTTCGGTTATTTTCGATGACCAGATCCGTGGCCCGATCGAATTTAGCAACCAGGAACTGGATGATCTGATCATTCGCCGCACCGATGGCGCACCGACCTACAACTTCTGTGTAGTCATTGATGACTGGGATATGCAGATTACTCATGTCATTCGCGGTGAAGACCACATCAATAACACGCCACGTCAAATTAACATCCTGAAAGCTATCGGTGCACAGGTGCCGGTTTACGCTCATGTTTCCATGATCCTTGGTGACGATGGCAAGAAACTGTCTAAACGACATGGTGCCGTTGGGGTAATGCAATACCGCGATGACGGCTATTTACCCGAAGCATTGCTCAATTATCTGGTACGTCTGGGATGGTCCCACGGCGATCAGGAAATCTTCAGCATTGCAGCGATGAAGAAATTGTTCGATCTTAATGCGGTCAGCAAGTCTGCCAGCGCGTTCAATACAGAAAAGTTACAGTGGTTAAATCATCATTACATCAACAGTCTGGCACCGGAATATGTTGCCACCCATTTGCAGTGGCATATCGAACAGGAACAGATAGATACCCGTACCGGCCCTGAACTGGCGCACCTGGTAAAACTGTTAGGTGAACGTTGCAAAACCCTGAAAGAAATGGCTGCTTCCTGCCGTTATTTCTATGAAGATTTCCGGGAGTTTGATGTTGATGCGGCTAAAAAACACCTGCGTCCGGTTGCGCGTCAGCCGCTGGAGCTGGTGCGCGATAAGCTGGCTGCGGTCACCGACTGGACGGCGGAAAACGTTCATCATGCCATTCAGGCAGCGGCTGATGAGCTGGGAATTGGCATGGGTAAAGTGGGGATGCCATTACGCGTGGCAGTGACCGGCGCAGGCCAGTCTCCGGCGCTGGATGTCACGGTGCAGGCCATAGGTCAGTCCCGTTCAGTTGCCCGTATCCAAAAAGCACTGGGCTACATTACGGAACGTGAAGCACAGGCATAACCGCCAATTGAGAGAAGATGCCAGTCAGCCAAATCTGACTGGCTTTTTTGCTCTGTCAGCGGCATTAGCCAGCACGGGCTGAAGTACATCAAGAACCCGGAAAATGATATTCCCGGATCCTTTCATTTCACGATGTATTAATTAATCAGACAGCATCAAACCATTTCATTTATCGTCCTGGCCGATATTCAGCCGGGAGAGCATGCCTTGTATGCCTTCACGTAACAATAATGAGTAGAGTTGTTCCTGCTCTTCGGTGTTCATTTGTTGAATTGAGGTCATCAACAGAGCGGGAAGCGAATTTTGTGTTACGCGGTAAGTCGCGGTGGGCTCGGCAACATGCCGGGTCGACTTCAAAAAATTTCTAACGTTTTCATCAATATGAATCATACGGGCTTTACCACCCTGAACACCGGGTTTGGGCACCGTTGTCCATTGCTCTTTTTTGACCCACTTATTGATCGTTTGCCGACTGAAACCCGTTTCCTGCGCCAATTCTTCAGGCGTCAACCATTCCTTTTTCACTATGCAATATCCTTTTTGCGTTGATTTGTAACGAGTACATATTACAGGAAATTGTTGTTTGAACAACTAACAGAAAGGACTAATCAGAATGACAGAGATCAAAACAGGTAGTAGCAAAGAGAGCCTTACATCAGCGTGCGAGAGGTGCAGAGATACTGTGTGAGCGGTAATAAGCCGGGCTAACGGAAATTACACCACCGACCGATTGCGCATAAACACGGCAATGCATTCAGGAAAATCATTAGCAGAGCCGGCTGTGACGCAAAAACAGATGGCGGAATAATCAGCAGTTACACCACCGGATAGTGAAAACTGAAGCAGCAAATGCCATTAGCGGGAGCCGCATCCGAAATTTTAGCTGGCATGTTGACAGCAGGTTAAATCTTTATGCTTTTAATCAAAGATATGTTCTGTGCGTTAATTATGCGCGCATCCGGTAGCGGAAGAGGAGGGGAAAAGTCTGCCATTATCCCTGCCGTTTCGCCTGAACGGTTTATAAAGAAGCAATGTCATAATGTACAAATAATGCATTATTCATCTGATTTATCCCGGTAACAGATCCGGTGGAAATCAGGCAGATGTCGTTGCCAGCCACACTCCCTTTTATTTCCAGATTTGCTCTGCGGTGGCGGTTCGCAGTGCACTTCTTGCTGTCCAGCGCGCTATTTATCGGGTGCTTTGACGGCTTTTTCAGCGATCGGCCACAGATTGATAATTTGCCGTTGACACCCCCTGCACCGTTTCATATTATGCCCGCCGTCAGGATGACGATGTTTTTCGGTTTGGGGGTATAGCTCAGCTGGGAGAGCGCTTGCATGGCATGCAAGAGGTCAGCGGTTCGATCCCGCTTATCTCCACCAAATTTTCACCAGCAAATTTGGTAACGAAAAACAGCATTATCAAGTGGGGGTATAGCTCAGCTGGGAGAGCGCTTGCATGGCATGCAAGAGGTCAGCGGTTCGATCCCGCTTATCTCCACCAAATTTAAAAGAAGACTCTGCCCTTGCAGAGCTTTTTTGTTTTTGCTGTTACTAAATAATGCTTATAAGCCATTTGCCGCAGACGATGTTCAGCAGGCTGGCAACAAAAAAGGCGGGTCTGTGCAACAGACCCGCCTTTAGTTTTTATGGTGTGGCTTACAGGACCAGGCCTGCTATGGATGCTGACAACACACTGACCAGCGTGGAGCCGTACAGCAGTTTCAGACCAAAGCGGGATACCACATTGCCTTGCTCTTCGTTCAGACCTTTTATCGCCCCGGCCACAATGCCGATGGAAGAAAAGTTGGCAAAGGAAACCAGAAATACTGACAGGATACCTTCACCGCGAGCGGAGAGATGACCAGCCAGCTTCTGTAAATCCATCATTGCCACAAACTCGTTTGATACCAGTTTGGTCGCCATGATACTGCCTACCTGCAATGATTCAGCGGCCGGTACACCCATCATCCAGGCAACCGGATAGAACGCATACCCCAGCACACCCTGGAAGCTGATACCAAAGATGGCATCGAACAGGGCATTAATGCCGGAAATCAACGCAATAAAGCCGATTAACATCGCTGCGACAATGACCGCTACTTTAAAACCGGCCAGGATATATTCGCCCAGCATCTCAAAAAAGCTCTGACCCTGATGTAAATTACTCAGTTTCAGATCTTCTTCATTTTCAACACGATAAGGGTTGATTAATGACAGCACGATAAACGTACTGAACATATTGAGGATCAGGGCAGCCACCACATATTTTGGTTGGATCATCGTCATATACGCGCCAACAATCGACATTGATACGGTGGACATGGCCGTTGCAGCCATGGTGTATATCCGACGTTGTGACATTTTTCCCAGAATATCTTTATAGGCGATAAAGTTTTCTGATTGTCCCAAAATCAGCGAGCTTACTGCGTTAAAAGATTCCAGTTTACCCATGCCATTGAGTTTAGACAACACAGTACCAATCGCGCGAATAATAACCGGCAGGATGCGGAAGTGTTGCAGAATACCGATGAGCGCGGAGATAAACACGATTGGACACAGTACATTGAGCCAGAAGAAAGCCAGCCCTTTATCGTTCATATTACCAAAAACAAAATTTGTACCCTGGGCGGCATAAGCCAACAGCTTGTCGAACAGACCCGCAAAACTTTTGACGAATCCGAGACCGACTTCTGAATTCAGGAAGAACCACGCGAGCAGAACCTCAATCACCAGAAGCTGTATGATAAAACGCACGCGAATGTTCTTGCGATCGCTGCTGACCACCAGGGCCAGCAGCGTCACAACAACCAACGCCAAAGCAAAATGTAGAAAGCGGGACATGATTGCTCCAAATTTGAAGACTGTTATATTTCGCTGCACATTCTAAGTAACGGCTTACAGAAAAACGAGATCTAAACTGCAATATAATAATTACCTATCATGCGGTGTCAGGAATTTTTGGAAATGCCATGCGGTTAAAGAATTCCCCGTCGAGTTGTGTGGACTTATTTTGTATCCTGGAGTGAAAATTGTTGCTGAAATGTCGGCAATGGCTTACTTTATTTTGAATGAATATAGCCAATGCTATACTTTTTAGCGCCAGCTATCATGATGGTTCAGGATAATCTGCTTAGATGCGTTTGATAATCATGACCATTAAAAGGGTAATCCCATATCAGGTATACATCCGGGGAAACGATTATGTGCGACGGCCGCACCGCGGAGCAAACAGTCCGTAGCTCACGTAAGATCAAGTTTGCGCTGATGGGGCCAGCCTTCATTGCGGCAATTGGGTATATCGATCCCGGGAATTTTGCCACCAACATCCAGGCGGGCGCATCCTATGGCTACCGGCTGTTATGGGTGGTGGTTTGGGCCAATATTATGGCGATGGTCATTCAGCTGATGTCGGCCAAGCTGGGCATTGCCACGGGTAAAAATCTGGCGGAGCATATTCGTGACCGTTTTCCAAAGCCTGCCGTATGGTTTTACTGGGTTCAGGCAGAAATCATTGCGATGGCGACCGATCTGGCAGAGTTTATCGGCGCGGCGATAGGCTTTAAGCTGATTTTTGGTGTCAGTCTGTTGCAGGGGGCGGTACTAACCGGTGTGGTCACCTTTCTGATCCTGATGCTGCAAAGGCGAGGCGAGAAGCCACTTGAAGTGGTCATCGGGGGTCTTTTGTTGTTTGTGGCGGCAGCCTATGTGATTGAGCTGGTCTTTTCCCAGCCGAAATTTGGCGCGTTGATGAAGGGGGTGGTTATTCCATCACTGCCAACGTCAGATGCGGTGCTGCTGGCCGCCGGTGTGTTAGGCGCTACCATTATGCCGCATGTTATCTATTTGCATTCCTCTCTGACGCAGGGCACTGCTGGTGGGAGCCGCGCTGAGCGTTATTCTTCCACCAAACTGGATGTCGCGATTGCAATGACTATCGCCGGATTTGTTAATCTGGCGATGATGGCCACCGCTGCGGCGGCGTTTCACTTTAGCGGTCATACCGGTATTACCGAACTCGATCAGGCTTATCTGACGCTGGATCCCTTGTTGGGAAGGGCTGCATCCCTGGTCTTTGGACTCAGTTTGCTGGCCGCAGGACTCTCCTCTACCGTGGTGGGAACCATGGCAGGGCAGGTAGTGATGCAGGGTTTTATCCATATGCGTATTCCATTACTGGTGCGCAGGGTAGTAACAATGCTTCCCTCTTTTATTGTGATCGTTGCTGGCTGGGAGCCGACGCGTATTCTGCTAATGAGCCAGATCCTGCTCAGTTTTGGCATTGCACTGGCGTTGGTTCCCCTGTTGGTTTTCACCGGTAATCGTCAACTGATGGGTGAGATGGTCAATTCTTCACTGATGCAGAACACAGGCAGGATCATCGTGCTACTGGTGATCTCGCTCAATCTTTATCTGCTGATCTCAATGGTACTGTGAACAGGTAAATGCAGAAAATGCCGCCTGCAACAGGCGGCAGACAATGACAGGATCCCTCTTTTTGCCATCAGCATTAAGGCCAGCGATTGTCATAACCTTCGTCATGAAAGCGTTCATGTTCGTGCCATCGGTGTTCCTGCTCCCATTGATGTCGACGTCGCCATTCTTCATGTTGCAACCACTCCTCATGGCGACGCCATTCCTCGTGACGACGCCATTCCTCGTCATGACGCCAGCGTTCTTCGTCGTCAGGGTAGTGATTATGCCAGTCGCGCTGATCACACCATCTTTCGCCATCCCAGTAGCGACCACGCGGATCGCGATCGCCGATATGCAGTTCTACGCCGGGGGCCAGCATAAGGTTGGCACTGTCAGCCTGTGCTCTGTGCAGAGCTAACGGAGATAAACTCGACAGCAAAGTAGCAATAAGAACAAAGCGTTTCATTTTCTCTCCTTATCAACGGCACTGTGGCTCCGCTGTGTGAGCAGCTTATATAAGAGATTGCTCTTGTTGCGCCTGGGAGAATCTTAATATGCGCGCCAAACGATAAATTGGGAATTATCCGTAGGCCCGCCGCGAGGAGCAGCGGGAGGAGGGCTATTTCAGGATCTGCTCAATCTGATCCAGTTCAGCCTTGCTGAAGTCGCGTTGAGACAACATATCGATAGCATCATCGATCTGGCTGGTCTTGCTTGCACCAATCAGTACGGAGGTAACACGATTGTCGCGCAGCACCCAGGCAAGAGCCATTTGCGCGAGTTTCTGGCCGCGTTGTTGGGCCAGCGTGTTTAGCTGGCGCACGCTGTTCATTTTTTCTGACGTTAACCGATCGCTACTGAGAAATGGACTGGCGCTGGCCGCCCTGGAATCCTGCGGAATGCCCTGCAAGTATCGATCGGTCAAAATACCTCCTGCCAGAGGGGAAAAGGCAATACTGCCTACTCCCCGGGTGCTTAACAGATCCAGCAGACCATTTTCCGGCGAGCGCTCGAACATTGAATATTTCGGCTGATGTATAAGGCAGGGCGTGCCAAGTTCATGCAGCATGGTGATCGCCCTGTCTGCAAGTTCAGCCGGATAATTTGACAGCCCGATATAGAGTGCTTTGCCCTGACGCACGATATGATCCAGTGCAGTCATGGTCTCTTCAAGCGGGGTTTCCGGGTCAGGACGATGGTGATAAAAAATATCAACATAATCCAGCCCCATGCGTTTCAGACTCTGATGAATGCTGGCAATCAGGTACTTACGGGACCCCCAGTCGCCATAGGGGCCATCCCACATGGTATAACCCGCTTTGGAAGAGATAATCAGCTCATCGCGCAGGGAATGAAAATCTTCACGCATAATGCGGCCAAAATTCTCTTCCGCCGATCCTGGCGGTGGGCCGTAGTTATTGGCGAGATCAAAATGAGTGATACCGTTATCAAAAGCATGACGTAGCAGTTCACGGCTGTTATCCATGCGGGTACTGTCGCCAAAGTTGTGCCACAACCCGAGTGAAATAGCTGGCAGCTTCAGCCCACTGTGGCCGCAGCGATGATAACGCATTGTCTGATAGCGTTTACTGGTTGGTTGATAAACCATGAGTACATCCTGTGAGTAGCGGTGGTGGTTGGTCGGTAAATCAGGCAGTGTATACGTTTACATCGAATCACAATGGGCTATGGATCGCAACATAGCAGAAACGCGCAATGGAAGGGCCGTCTTCCCGGTCAGATTCAACCGGAAAAGAGATGAAAGCCTTTATTCGTTATCCTGAAGGGAAATTTGAAGATGTCGCCACGCTTATAAAAAGCGGCATGAAATGTATTTCTCCCTGAGCGATATTTTCCCGGCCCAGGTGCGTTACGATCGGTTGCCGTAATACAATGCCTTAGCCACCACGAATAATACCAATCGCTGAAAAAATAATGCCTTACTTTCGCAACGGGAGTATTTCCGTCATCGCTTCTCTGAAATAACCCCGGCTCCTGAACGATAATAATAAATAAAAATACAGCTTATCTTAAAAGCTTATATGGACACCGACCCGATGCAAGTCGGGGCAGCTATTTTCCTGACAATGTGGTCACAAAACTATATCCGGCTTGGTGAGCCGTGATGAACATCCGCACTCTCTGGCCTCATTAGCACCATGGCTTGTTACAGCCCAGCTACTTGCCAGGTTCACAGAGAGTTGGTTCTACCTGTCAGCTTCAACGATAGCGATGGCATCATTTAAATCGTTTTTACTTCCCATTCTGAAGGGAGCCACATATTGCGGACTGATTTGTTTAACTTCATGTCCGAATTGACTGAACTGCCGTGACCAGTAATGGGCGCTGCCACAGGCTTCTGGACAATGGTTACTGAGCGATAAAAGCCATGTGTTTCTGACTTGTAAGCATTTTGTTGACCTCCTTTTCACCCTGTAGAGAAACGATATGAACCTGGAAAACTCGCTTTGCCAGATCAATTCCGATAATTTTTTCCACGGGACACCTCTTTATTTTGCGGTCGGTTTGCGCTTACAGCATGGTCCACTGAAGCCTGTATGGGGAGGTGACCATTTTATTAGCGCGGAATTTGCCAACCCTTACAGCACAAGGATTGGTGTTCCAGAGGTAAGAAATTCGGTCACCATGCGGTCTTGCGGGTCTTCACTTCTCACTGAACAGATATAATCTACAATGGGTCACTGTAGCGATATCAGACGCTACTGTTTAAAGCCAGCCTTTGGATGTCTGGCCCCCCTGACGGGCTGTGAAAAAAATGAAACAGGCTGGGTAAATGTTTTGCCAGACACTTTAAATAATTTTAATAAATTTGAAGGGTGTCGTCGGCTACCCCGGCATCGAATTAATTTTTTATTTGGTAAAAAACTGCCGCTGGCGGGATTTATTTATAAAACGCTGGCGTTGTGAGCAGGGGCGGCGGGCTTAAATCCGATAAAGATAATGGCAGTGGTAAACCTGCGTTTACAGCAACCGTGCCTGTTTGCATATGGATGGATGCCAAAAAAGTTAACCCGGCGTTGATAATCTTATATCTGATCTTCGGTGGATTTCACGATGCGTCCATGGCCTGCATCGGGGACGACAGGCCATAAGCTGAAGCCTGAAAACCGGCTGCCGTTCTGCCTGACGATGGCTGAATTTGTTGTAAATCATAACCTTTCCAGGTTAGTTTCATCACGGGGTTACTTTTATGTAAATTTTTCCTTACTGGAGGTAAGTACTTTTATGGTTAAGAAAATATTCTTCTGCGCTGTTCTGGCGGGTGTCAGCAGCTTCTCAATGGCTGCTTTAGCTGCATCATCCAATTCCCTTAATGACTATCAGGCGGTTAAGTCAGCGCTGAGCGGTGGCAAAGCCGTTACCCTGGTGACAACCTTTGACCACTGCCAGGGGCAACGCGATGGCAAACCGCGCAGTATCAAACTGGTGGGCGGTTTGCAGATCAACAGTTTTCTGATCCCTGATGATAAATACATCATTTTTTCTGATTATCATCAGCGGCTGAGTGATAAAGAAGGCGTGCCGGAAGTTGAGTTTACCCGTTATAAAATAATGCCCGATAATCATCTGGTTATTGAAACCCGGCGATACGTTCCTGCAACATCCTCCAGTAATGTCACCCACGAAGCGAACTTTTCACCTGTCAGCTGGAATTGCGAAATCGGTAGCGGTGCACAATTTTACACCGCACAGTAAAGTGGATGTGATAGCGGATAATCAGGCTGTCATCTAAATGCGCTTTTATCTTCGCGTAACCCCAGCGCTATTGCCTGGTTGTTTTTTTTTAGTAATCGCAACCAGGCAACACCTTTTTCTGGGCTGATGGTTTTTGTGCCCGAGATAGTTAATCTGGCGTATATCCGCTGAACAAAGGTGACGTGCTCAACATCGCTCAATGTGGCATTGAAATGACATTTCAGAGATGCTGACATTAAACGGCCTTGTACCGTTGCCACAGCAGCGAATGCGACGGTTTACACACATTATCAATATAAAAATTGATGCCAAAACGTTCCCCGCATCAGCGTCAATAAATTGCCGCTCAACACCGCTGCTGCAAAAATGACCAGTGGCTATCATGGTGCTTTTCACTTCTCCAGCGGTGCCGACAGACGGATGCTGAACCAACAGCACACAAGCGTATACAATAAAAACGGAATTCAGATTGATACACGTGGGCAATCGCTGACCGGGCAGGTAAGGTAAACTGTTATTGCGCGATTTACCGTTCATCACGCAAGGTGGGCGTTGTTGTTTGCGTGGGGGAAATTTATGATGTCTTTAAATGACATAAGCGGAGTAAAACTATAATGACTAAGTATGCTTTGGTGGGTGATGTTGGCGGAACCAATGCCCGCCTGGCGCTGTGTGATGTTAAGAACGGTGCCATTTCACAAGCCAAAACGTTCTCCACGGCAGATTATGACAACCTTGAAGCGGTAATCCGCTCCTATCTGGATGAGCAAAAGCAGGATATAACCGATGGTTGTATCGCTATTGCCTGTCCAATCACCGGAGACTGGGTTGAGATGACTAACCATGACTGGGCTTTCTCAACCAGCACAATGAAAGCCAGTCTCAATTTTGAACATCTGGAAATCATTAATGATTTTACCGCCGTTTCGATGGCAATCCCCATGTTGACCGCTAAGGATGTGATGCAGTTTGGCGGTAAGGAAGCGGTTAAGGATAAGCCGGTCGCGGTGTATGGTGCCGGAACCGGCCTGGGCGTCGCGCATCTGGTGCATGTTGACAAACGCTGGGTCACCCTGCCCGGCGAGGGCGGACATGTGGACTTTGCCGCTAACAGTGATGAAGAGGACCAGATCCTTGAAGTGCTGCGTGATGAGCTTGGCCATGTCTCTGTGGAACGTGTTCTGTCCGGGGCTGGTCTGGTTAATCTTTACCGGGCGATTGTGAAATCAGATGACCGGATACCGGAAAACCTTAAGCCAAAGGATGTTTCCCAGCGTGCGCTGGATGACAGCTGCACCGACTGTCGCCGTGCGCTGTCGATGTTTTGTGTCATTATGGGCCGGTTCGGGGGTAACCTTGCGCTTAATCTCGGTACCTTTGGCGGTGTCTATATCGCAGGCGGTATCGTGCCGCGTTTCCTCGAATTTTTCAAAGCGTCCGGTTTTCGTGCGGCCTTCGAAGATAAAGGGCGTTTCCGTGATTATGTCCGCGATATTCCGGTATATCTCATCACCCACGATCAGCCTGGCCTGCTGGGAGCTGGTGCTTACCTGCGCCAGACATTAGGCAGCGTGCTTTAATATTTGTCGGGTCGGCTTTTTGCGGCTGACCCTTTTTCCTGACCGCCCTTTCGCCGTTATCTGGTGGTCTTTTAAGCTGCCTGCCTCATTGTCGTTTAACCTGTCTGCCAGACCCTGATCCGATAAATCATCTTCCCCTGGAGCCTGTGCTGACGTCGGATGGCGTTGAGGTAATTAAGGAAAAACCTGGATATAAAAAGGGGATGTATTTTTCTGGCTGGGGATCCGGCCGAAATGCCCCATTCTGCCCTTGAGCCGTTATTGCCGTTATTGCCGTTATTGCCGTAGTGCGAAGCAGATGCCAACCGCCGCTGGCGGCAGCAGAGGTAGCGCCGTCATTCTGCCTGCGAGAAGGAATCACCCCGTTACAGGTGGCCAGAAGATGTTTCAGCCCGGATGAAGCCTGGAAAGAGGAAAAATTAAATATGAGGATCCCTGAATTTTCCTCTTTTCAGTCAATAAACGATTAACGCGACGGGACATCGATTACTGGCTTTCGGGCGATCGGTCAAGCGGTCAGCGGTAAATGCTGGCAGATCGCCTGTCTGCACAGTCTGCAAACGGTCGGATATTTTTCCTCTTGCCGCTATAATTGGAGTTATTATCTGTTAATTTTAATTTTTTTAAAAAATAATGCTATTTAATGACCGGTGGTGGGAAGGCAAAAAATTTTATCCTGACCTGTCGACAACACATCAGCCTGTGCGATATGTTCATAGTCGACCCGTTGGTGGTCAGCGTCGCTCGGACGGTCCGGGCGCTAACGTAAAGAGGTTTCCATGGCTGATTTCAGCGCTGCACGTCATTTTTCCCGTATTGAACGCCTTCCTCCGTATGTATTTAATATCACCGCTGAACTTAAAATGGCTGCCCGACGGCGCGGTGAAGATATTATTGATTTTAGTATGGGCAATCCAGACGGGCCCACGCCGCCGCATATTGTGGAAAAGCTCTGTGCTGTTGCGCAACGGGAAGATACCCATGGTTACTCGACGTCGCGCGGCATTCCGCGTCTGCGTCGTGCCATTTCCCGTTGGTATGCCGACCGTTATCAGGTTGATATCGACCCGGATTCTGAAGCCATTGTCACCATTGGTTCCAAAGAGGGGCTGGCACACCTGATGCTGGCGACACTGGATCATGGTGATATGGTGCTGGTACCCAACCCAAGTTATCCGATCCACATATATGGCGCGGTGATTGCCGGAGCACAGGTACGTTCTGTTCCGCTGGTCGCCGGCATTGATTTTTTTAACGAGCTGGAAAGGGCAATCCGTGAAAGCTACCCGAAGCCGAAGATGATGATCCTCGGTTTTCCTTCCAATCCGACGGCGCAATGTGTGGAGCTGGATTTCTTTGAACGGGTGATTGCGCTGGCCAAACAATATAATGTATTGGTTGTCCACGATTTGGCCTATGCCGATATTGTTTATGATGGCTGGAAGGCGCCGTCAATTATGGAAATTCCTGGTGCCCGCGATGTGGCGGTAGAATTTTTTACCCTGTCGAAAAGCTACAATATGGCGGGTTGGCGTATTGGCTTTATGGTGGGTAATAAAGCGCTGGTTGCCGCATTGGCCCGCATCAAAAGCTATCATGATTACGGTACTTTCACCCCCCTGCAGGTGGCGGCCATTGCCGCCCTTGAAGGTGACCAGCAGTGTGTACGCGACATCGCGGAGCAATATAAACGTCGCCGCGATGTACTGGTCAGGGGCCTGCACGAAGCTGGCTGGATGGTGGAGATCCCGAAAGCATCAATGTATGTCTGGGCAAAAATTCCGCATCATTATGCGGCGATGGGATCGCTGGATTTTGCCAGACATTTGTTGCAGGAAGCCAAAGTCTGCGTTTCACCGGGTATTGGCTTTGGCGACTATGGAGATACGCATGTGCGCTTTGCTCTGATTGAAAACAGCGATCGAATACGTCAGGCCGTCCGGGGAATAAAAGCGATGTTTCGTGCCGATGGTGTTCTGCCAGGTGCAGGCGGCACCCGCGAAGAACCGGTGTGATGGCAGGGGCAGGTTATCCAGCCTGCCCTGTCTCTTTTCTGTTCTACAACATCAGATAAAAAGTCCCCACCCACAGCAGCAAAATAAAAGATATTCCCATCAACGCGTACTTCACCGGATAACTCCCTGCGGCTTTTTCAGGCCTGCATTACGTAAACAGAGTGAATCAGAAGGTTTTTCCCCGCTGCTTCAGCTGGTCATGATTGGTTCATGGCATGACCGGACGTTAATCTACTGACTCCTTGCCATAAAATAAAGTCATCCCGGCCGGGAACTATCTTATTCAGGGGATTCAATTTCCGGCACCACCGACATTCCCACGCGTAAGCGGGTCAAATCTGGCTGATCGGGCTCCAGCAGGATTTTTACCGGCACACGTTGAACAATTTTGGTGTAATTTCCGGTGGCATTATCGGCGGTGATGGCGGCGAAGGTTGATCCTGTTGCCGGGGCAATGCTATCAACATGGCCACGTAGCGTAACCTCTGGCAGGGCGTCCACCTTAATGGAAACCGACTGTCCGGTATGAACATCGCCAAGCTGGGTTTCCAGGAAGTTTGCCACCACATAGCTTTGCTGTAGCGGTACGATGGACATCAGGCGCGTACCTGCCGACACCCATGCACCACGACGCGCTGAACGCTGTCCCACAAAGCCATCAGTTGGCGCGGTAATGTGGGTATAGGAGAGGTTAAGACGAGCCTGATCCACGCTGGCTTGTGACGCGGTAATATCTGCCTGAGCCTGTTTAATGCCCGCCTGTAAAACTGTTACAGCTTTTCGCGCTGCCAGTGCTGCTGCTTCACTCTGTTGCAGACCGGCAGCGGCCTCGCGCATCGCAGCGTTGGTTTTTTGCTGCTCGTCAGCGGTGGCGGTGCCGCTGACGAGCAGACGACGATAGCGCCCGGCATTCTGTTCGGCGTACTCCAGCGTGGCTTTGCTGGCAGTGACCGCAGCATCGTTTTGCGCAATGGTCGCCTGCTGTTGTTCAAACTGTGCCTGAACACTGGTCAGTTTTGCCTCACTTATCTTCAGACTGGCCTCGGCGCTTTCCAGCGCAACGCGATAATCCTGATCGTCCAGCGTTGCCACCAGCTGGCCTGCCTTTACATGCTGATTATCACTTACATTAACAAAATGAATATAGCCCGATACCTTTGGCGCGACGGAGGTGTAATCGGCTGTCACCACGGCATCTTCCGTGCGGGTCCGATCTCGTTTCATGGCTGACCAGACAAAAAGTATGGCTGCCAGCAGAAGCAATAGCAGCAAAGCCAGCGTTAATATTCTTTTTGCGGGAGTGAAACGCATGATGATTATCTCGTGGTGTATGTGCGGGGTTGAATAAGTGTCTGCGGTGGATAAACCCGCGTTGGTAACCAGAGGGTAAACAGCACCAGCAGCAGGATAAAACCAGCAATAATGAAATAAGCATCGCTGATGCTGAGGATCAGCGCCTGATGCTTAACCAGGGTGGCGAACTGGCTGAGGTTCCCGACGGAACTGACTGAACCATCCGGCAGCAGGGGCTTAAGGGAACCTGCACTGGTGGTGGTATCAGCTGTCATCAGCCAGGGCTGGTTGCCAAGTCGATCAAATATGCTGTAGGAATGAAATTTCTCCCGATGCGTCAGCATATTTTCAATCAGCGAGCCCGCCGCCACGCTGGCAAAACCCCGGACGGTATTAAACATCGCGGAGGCATACGGGCCTTCCGGTGGATGTACCACGCTGGTGGCACTCATCAGCACCGGAAGAATTAACATTGGCTGCCCCAGTGCTTGCAGTAGCTGGATACCCCAGAAGTTCTGCCGTGCCCAGTCACCGGTTATTTGCATACCGAACAGGCAGGAGAGGCACAGCAATGCCGCACCGCAGTAAAACATCCAGCGACTGTCAATCCATCGTCGGTTGAGCAAGGCGGCCATAAGCGGTGCGAGTAGCAACTGTGGCAAACCGACAGCCAGCGCCAGCGGCGCAAACTGTGCGGCACGGAAACCATCCACCTGAGCAAAATAGGCTGAAGGCAGAGCAGAACCAGACAGCGTTACCAGCAATATTCCAGCCAGTGCCAACAGCCCGTGTGACAGATTACGACGTGCCAGCAATTGCAGCCTGAACAGCGGCAGCGGGTGATACCACTCGTTGATAAAAAAGAGTATCAGCAGAATGGTTGAGGAGAGCAGCATAGCGACAATCAGCGGCGAGTTAAGCCAGTCGAGTCTTTCCCCCTGACTCAGGCTAAGGATCATCAGCGCTGTCCCGCTACAGCCTGTCAGCATACCGAACAGATCAATCTGCCTTAAGCGCTCCAGTCGTAGCGGGTCCTGCGGCAGTCCCCATGACATCAGCAGGCAGGCGACAAAAACCGGCGGTATGACCTGCCAGAATACAAACTGCCAGCCAACCGAATCGGTCCAGAAAGCGGCCAGTGAGGCGGCCATATTCGGGCCAAAGGTGGCGGTCAGCGCATAGGCTGCCAGGCCATAGAGTTTGATCCCCGGTGGCAAAAAACGCAGCGCCACGGTCATCAGTAGTGGGGGCAGGGCACCCCCAAACATACCCTGTATCACGCGAAGGGTAATAAATGACAGTGGCGTGGATGCAAAGGGTTGCAGTACAGCGGTGATGGCAAAACCAGAGGCAACCGCCAGCGCAAAACCGCGCAGTGAAAAGGTGACCGCAAACCAGGGGGCGATCACCATCGCTGCCACTTCTGCTGCCTGGCAGGCGGGGGTTATCCAGCTGGCGCTGTCGTAGTCTAACCCCACCGCCGCACGAATATCAGCCAAAGCCATGTCGGTAACCCTGTCGTTCAACCCGGAAGTCAGTGCTGCAATCAGGACGCCGATCAATCCTAACGCCAGGCGCAGGGTAAAGGGATGAGTGGCGGTGACAGGGGGATTCATAAAGTCAGTCCGGCAAGGAAAAGATGCATTTTTGATGCGATGTATTGCATGGTGGTACATGCGTCAATGATACTATCCTGCGAGCGGGTATATTGCAATGCGGTACACTGTGCCGCGAAAATGAAAAAGTGCTAACATAAGGCTCTGAAGTTAGTAAGGGAACCTTATGTCTGAATCCTCAGTCCCGCATGACTCTCAACGGAGTGGTGGAATCCAGGTCATTTCACGTGCTGCAAATATACTGAATGCGCTGGGAAAACGTCCCGATGGTATGAGCCTGGGTGAAATTGCTCAGGCCGTTGCTCTGCCGCGTTCCACCGTACAGCGTATTGTGGCCGCACTGGATTCCGTTGAGCTGGTGCGCAGCCACGGTGCGGGAGGGGTGCGTCTCGGACCGGCATTACTGCGACTGATTGCGACGGTTCACACCGATGTGGTGGCTATCGCCCAGCCCTGGTTACAGGCATTAAGTGACGCTACGGGAGAAACGGTGACGCTTGCCCGTGCCAGTGGGCTGCAACTGGCCATCGTACATTACGTGGTTGCTGAGCGTGAGTTACGGGTGGTGCCGCGTATTGGTCTTCACCTGCCGCTGTACAGCACATCCGGGGGGAAAGCATTACTGGCACTGGAAAGCGACCAACAGGCGAGGGCCATGGTGGGCGATGACTTTGAAGCGATCACCTGTTTCACGGTTAAAGACTTTCCTGAGCTGCTTATGCACTTGCAGGAGATCCGTCGCACCGGCGTCTCTTATGATCGCGGCGAAACGCTGGAGGGGATTTCCACTATCGCGGTCGCCATTGATACCATCCTGGGACGCTATTCTGTCAGTCTGCTGGTGCCTTCCGCGCGTTTTCAGCAGCATGAGGCGCTTTATCGTCAGGAGATCATAAAGTGCAAAGAGGCGTTGGTGGATGAAATAGGTAAAGTGTCTGGAGATCACTGACAGGAGGTGGAGGATGAAAAAAATTTTGCTGGCCGTGGATAATTCGGCCCTCGCCCGCAAGGTAACTTCGCTGGCGGTTGAACAGGCGAACGCGCTTGGGGCAGAGGTGATAGTAATATGCTGCATTGATGCCAGCTATGCTGCCACAACGGGAAATGCGGTTATAGAAGCTGGCGAAGATCCGGGTGATTTTGGCAGTGCGCTGGATGAACAGAACACGGCCGAGGCCGCGGTTCGTGAGGCGTTGGCGGTGCTTCAGCGGGCCGGAGTTGCTGCAACGGGCAGAGTGATGGCCGGTGAATCAGCAGAAACTATCGTTGCACTGGCCAATGAAACCGGTGCCGCAATGATCATCATGGGGCGCCGACATCTCTCTTCTTTTAATCGCCTGTTAAAAGGTTCGGTCAGTGCCGCGGTGATTGAACGTGCCAGCTGTCCGGTACTGGTGGATGTTCGGGCTGATTGACGTGATTTCCGGGCCGCTGAGGGTGGCCCTTTGTGCAGGATACCATTTTGACTTTCCTTCCAGCCCTTCTTTGTGTTCTTTTCTGCCTGTGCGCGATGTGCATTTTGACCCTGCTTCAGCAATATAAAAAAATAAGTAAGAGGTTGGCCGTACTGCTGGCCCTGATTCTCATCGCTGTTACCAGCGTTTATTACTTTGCGGTCAGGCTGCCACAGCAACAGCGGGAAGCACGTCTTGAGGCGGCACGACTGCATTTTGCGACGCTACCGGTTTACCGCACAATAAAAACGCAGCAGCCGGCGCTGTATCAGACGCTGCTTCATGAGTATCTGCCAGCGGTAGCCAGTGGAGAGAGTGATACGCTTGCGCAGGCGAATTTGCGCCCAATGTTGAGTGAACTGCTAAGCCAGCGTATCAGCTATGCCAGCAGTGAAGCGCTCAATCGTTACATGCAGGTGTCGCTGGAACAGATGAAAGTGTTACGAAAAGAAAATAACGAACTGTGCTTTAAGTTTTTGTTTCCGCAGGTCAGTGGTGGTATCGATAGCAGTAAAACCTTCCCTGCCGCACTGCGTGAAAGAGAAATGATGGCAATAGATTATTTTTTGCAACACAGTCATGGTGCTGAACAAACCGGCGATGCTGACCGCTATCGGGCGGATTTACAAAATATAGTACGCAAGCTGTACGGCAAATGGGGCAGCGATCTGCAAATAATGAACGCACCGGCAGAAGCGGGTGCTGATAAAATAAAACTCTGTGAAATGACTATCGATCTTTATCAATCGGTCCTTGCGCTTCCGGCGAATAATTCGGCAGGCGTATTACGTATTATTCTTGATGGAAATACCCGTTAAACATAAAAAAAGCCCGCTCGCCGCGGGCATAACTTATTGTTATAATTAAAAAACCTGGTGTTTTGCAGTAGTATCGCTGTGGATGTATTAAATAATACATTGTGCTGAAAAACATGCCAGATGGTTTTATTAATCGATTCAATTGGCAAAAATTTACATCCTCTTTGTAAAAAATGTGCAAATGAGGTTTTTTCCGATGGTGGAACGAAACTGGATTGTTATGATGCCGCCTGCGGAGAAAGGAGGAAAAAATGAATAAGATAATCACTGGTGCATTGTTGCTGAACATGGTGCTGTTGAGTGGTTGCACGTCCAGTAAACCGGGTGCATTTGAAAAAGTCGATGAGGATCGGGCAGTAAACACGGTACAATATCGTTTCAATCCAACGCTGGTAAATAAAACTGCAATGCAACAGGACGTCCAGCGTTATTGTACAGAGCGGGGATTTGATAAAGTCGAACCCATAAAGCCACAGGAAAGTCGTATACCCGGATTAATGAAAGCCTGGTACCAGTGTAATTACAGTATTAAAAGTTAAAAACAGAACGGGCGGGAAAATTCCCACCCAGTTGTTTTCTTATTATTGCTGTATGCAGACTTTGCCCGGTTAGGCGCGGATCCATTCACGCCAGAATTCTTTCATTACCAGCGGTCCGGCCCGTGCCGGTGACCATCGTCATAACCGCGATGTGGGCCGCCGTGGTAACCCCCACCGTGGTGCCATCCCGGACCACCGCGATAGCCATCGTGGATGATACAGCCACTCAGCATTATTATTACACTCAGAACAGTTGCTGCTTTGATTAATTTTTTCATCGTTGACGCTCCTGCACTTTTTCAATGACTACGACAATATAATTAAATAGTGGAGGAATAATGCCGCTTTTGTAGATTTATTTTGACAGATATTTCAAAATAATTCATGGAGAGTGATTTAATTTTTTTATTATAAAAATAAATAAGAAAATACTGAAATAAAAGTCAATGTGCATAGAATGTTCTTAATTTTCACTTTTGCGAAAGAATATAAATCCTGCCGTTAAACCAATTATCATCCCTGCAAGTCCTCATTTTTGCAGTAAACTCAGTTTGGTCATTTAACGTCGGGGGGATTTATGCGTTATCAGGTTAACAACGTGCTGGCGGCTCAGGCCGAGCTTGGAGAATGCCCGGTCTGGTCAGTTAAAGAGCAGGCACTCTATTTTATCGATATCCTCGCGCCGGCACTTCACCGGTTTGAGCCTCACAGTGGTGAACATCGCATCATGCCCGTGGCGGAACATATCGGCTGTTTTGGCCTGATGGAGCAGGGCGGTTTTGTTGCGGCGCTTCGCAGCGGTGTCTGCATGCTGGATAGCGACGGCAGGATTGTCCAGCGCATCGCCCCTAACCCCGGTGAAGCAGCGCGTAGCCGGTTCAACGATGGCCGTGTTGACCGGTTTGGTCGTTTCTGGTGCGGCAGCCTGTGGGAACCACAGGATTGTAATGGCGGCAAGTTGTGCCGTCTTGATCAGCATCTCAATCTGACCGTGCAGGCAGACGATATTATGATTTCCAACGGGCTGGCTTTTTCACCGGACAGTCGCTGGATGTATCACGCAGATACGCCTAACGGCGTTCTTTATCGTTATCCAATGGACGAACAGGGAGAGATCGGCCAACGTGAAGTGCTACAACGTTTTGTACAACCACAGGGAGGTGCTCCCGATGGTGCAGCGGTTGACAGTGAAGGCTTCTACTGGGCAGCCATGTTTGACGGCTCAAGGGTTATCCGACTCAATCCGGCGAACGGCGACATCGTGGATGAAATTCCTTTGCCGGTGCGCTGGCCAACGATGGTTGCCTTTGGCGGCGCGGATCTGAAGACGCTGTACATTACCAGTTCACGCGAAGGACGTACCCTGGCAGAGCTGGCAGCGTTTCCTCAGTCCGGGGATGTTTTTGCTGTGCGTGTGGCGGTTGCAGGCATTGCCGAACCGCTGTTTCACCATCGCCAGCCCATCGCATAGTACAGCGGACAACATCGTCCGCCGTAGGCGGTTTTACGCGCCCGGAGCAAGGCGCATGTTGCGTAAGTCGTTGCCGGTCGGTGTCTGATGAACTCTCAGGCCAAATTCCGGTAGCACGGCGAAAATATGGTCGAAAATATCAGACTGGATTTTTTCATATTCCAGCCAGACGGTGGTATTGGTAAAAACATAAATTTCAACGGGCAGACCTTCAGAACCGGGGGCGAGTTGGCGAACCATCAGCGTCATCCCTTTGTGTGTTTGCGGGTGTGCCCTTAGCCAGGCTTCCAGCCAGGCACGGAACGTACCGATATTGGTCATTCTGCGGCCGTTAAGCGGCGTGCTGAGATCGCAGTTCAGTCCGGCATTCCACGCGGAAACTTCTTCCTGTTTTCCTTGCAGATATGGCGTCAGCAGTTGCGCACGCTGTAGGGCGGCGATGTCCTGTTCGTTGAGGAAGCGAATGCTGGTGGCATCAATGTTGATACTGCGTTTAATACGGCGGCCACCCGATTCTGACATCGCCTGCCAGTTTTTAAACGAATCTGAAATCAGTACGTAGGTTGGTATGGTGGTAATGGTGTTATCCCAGTTACGCACTTTTACCGTGGTCAGGCCAATATCCACCACCGAGCCATCTGCGCCGTATTTCGGCATTTCAAGCCAGTCACCTAACCTGAGCATGCTGTTAGCCGAAAGCTGTATTCCGGCCACCAGACCAAGGATTGGGTCTTTGAACACCAGCATCAGTACAGCGGTCATGGCGCCCAGACCGGTCAGTAATACCAGCGGCGATTTGCCGATCAGCACAGAAATAATCATCAAGGCGATAAGCAGAGCGGCGATCAGTTTCAGGCTCTGGAAGATGCCACGTAGTGGCAGCTGCGTTGCGAACACGCTGCTTTCTGACAGCGTCAGGACAAGATCCAGCAATGAGAAAAACATCAGCAGGCTGAAAATCATCATCCATACCTGGCTTATCACCATCAGTATGCTGAAGACGGGTTCATGTCCCTGCAAAAATGCCTCCAGCTGAATCTGCAAAAGTATACCCTGCAACAGCAGTGCGAAGCGGCTAAACAGCTTGCTGTCAAAAATGACCTGTGGCCAGTGTCGCGAAGATTTTGCAGCAAACTGGCGAAGAAAAGGAAGCACGGCACGATGCAGTAAACCGTGGACAATAAGTGAGATAAATAAAATGATACCAAGAAGAGTAAGCAGCGCAATCAGCGATGCGTAAGGTAAATCGAAGGTGTTAAATCTGTCAAAAATATACTGATACATCTGTTTCTGTTCCCTGTGTTAATGCTGTTCCAGTCGATGACCGGCTCCTTTGCGAAGCCGGAGCGGCAAGGAAAGCGTGGCAGAAAGCATAAAATCAAACGGCCCAGCCGTTAACTTTTTGGCGGGTTACCTGGGCGAAGAGGCGGTTTCAGCATGGTCTCATGCTGCGCCGGTAACGGGAAAGGGTGCCTGCTGGTAAAAGACATTACCTGGGCTGAAGTAAGTCTGGCGTATTTTCATGGTTGCCTCCCGGAGGGGTAAAGACAACCTGAATCATTAAGCAGGGCGAACAGTATCGGATCTTTACTGCTTGTCCGCAGCTTGTCTACTGAATGTAGCTGCGGATGGCATCGGCAATCGCTTTATTGGCAGCTCGCCCGTCACGATGTTCTGCATCTTCTGCCACTTTTTGCAGATATTTATTCAGTTTACCGCCCGTCGGTACGTTACCGTAAGCAATCAACATCTGCACGATGTGCCTCAGCGCGAGGACTTCCACGGTCAGCCTTTCAACGACGGCCTCTTTATCTGGCATACGTTTGCTCCACTACCAATCTGATTTATATCTCTCAGTCTAGTGTAAAAGTGCAGATATCAATCAGAGGAATAGAACAAAAAAACAACCTTAAATTGGCAGGCATCCTGTTCAGGACAGGTACAGAACCGCACCTGGCCTACTCAGCAGATGAAACAGCTCATCTGCGCTGCATTGTGAAACGTCCTGATGTTCCGTTGCCGTACGGTATATCAGTATCCTGATTCGCTTGAGCTGAAGCCAGACAAGGATAGCGGACACAATCAGCGAGCAGCTATGATCGCTATGGATGCAAAGCAACGTGTAGTGCCATTCTTCATCCAGCTCATTGGAGAAAAACTGCACTGATTCAGCGGGTAGCAGCGCACGGATATCTGCCAGCAGATACTTGCCGACACCGAGGGTGAGTCTGAGGGTAAAGGTTTTCAGCATCCGTACAAATCCCTGTTGGAGTGAGTAAAAAGCTATTTTAATGCATCGGGGTTGATGTTCAATGCTTTATACTTACCGTAAATTTGGCTTTATACCAGAGAAAGTCGTTTTGGTGCCGGCGATAAAAATGGAGATAGCGGATGAAAAAAATCATTTTAATGCTGTTTGCAACAGCGATAGCGGGTTGTTCTGCTCAGATCGAAAAGCCAGCCGGGCGGCCCAAAATCGGTATGTCAAATCCGGCTTCTGAATGGTGTATTAAGCAGGGCGGCAGGCTGGATATAGTTAGCCAGGAGCGGGGGCAGTCAGGATACTGCACCCTGCCGGATGGTGAGCGGGTTGAGGAATGGATGTTATATCGCCGTGACCATGGATAATGTTTATCGTTGTGTAGCCGCTGGCATTCTTCACAGATAGCGATAAACGGTGTGCGCGGGGCATTCTGTCTTTTTTACGCATCCTGTGTGGTGGGCTGCGGCAGTCAGGTCTTGCTGAGGCTGTAACTCTTGACTTTGCCGTTATCCAGCTGCACCGTCAGCGTCTTGCCATCGGTGGTACTCATGGCATTAGCTTTACTGTAAGACCACATCATTAAGCTGTGGTTTTCAGGATAAGGTGTTTCAGAAGTGGGTTGTCCGAACAACGAAATCAGCTGCTGACGCGTTGTGGTGCCGTACTGAATTTTAGCGAGTTTTGCATCGTCAAAATTTACGCCGGATGAAGATGAACAGCCACCAAGCCCCAGGAGTACAATAAACGCGCAGAAATGTTTTTTCATTCTCACACCATCTCAAATTGAATCTGACTATAGTATCAGAAAGACGGTCTCTTACACGGTTAACCACGGGAAAGCCGCATCTTCTTTATCGACTTCAGTGAGAAACGTTAAAAAAAGAGCGATATTTCCCCGCCATAGATACCCTGAACCCGTGATGGCTGTTAAGACTCAAATGATCCTTATCAGGCTCCCGGCAGGCAGCCGAAATTCTCTTGGCACTGCAGTTATAAGGGCCAACCCGTTATGATAATGCCTGAGGTGCTGGTCCTTAAACGTGTTTTGCATAAACTGAATATCAGCGATGCTCTGGATTTCGTCGGATTGTATTACACGGCTGAACCAGGCATCTTCCTGAGGCTCGTAAGCGCGCAGAATAAACGGGATAAGATATGACAGAGAATGCGTCCCGGCTGTTATTGAAAGAGAAAGGTTTTGATACGCCGGTGTTGGTGTTGGTTGTGCGTGAGGTTGACACCGGGCTTCAACAGCACACACACCCTTTTAAAGCAATGGCACTGATCCTCGAAGGTGATATTACCATTGGTAAAAATAACGATAAAACCACCGATCTACCCGGCGATGTTTTCCACTTGCTTGCCAGGCAACCACATCATGAATCTTTTGGAAATAGGGAGATAAAATGTTTGTCTGGTCGCTAAGGATGATACAGAACGGGTGTCACAAATGGTGGTGCTGCCCGAGCGTAATCAAAAACTGATCAAATAGAAAATTTTCTGCAAGCGGACTGGATAAATTCTGCTAAACAGTTGACAGACTATGAAGCATTTTCGTCAGTTCCTCCGTGTTGCATAACGATTTTGTTATTAAGTTGATACCAGCGCAGTACTGTCATCAGCTCTTTGCAGGACATATGAACATCTGACAGACGGTGTAGATCTCTGCTGCACTGATAATGATGCATTAATCATTGACGGGTGCATGGCCCGACTGAAACAGAAGCGACCGAACGAGTATGACCTGTTATTTAGCCATTACGTTAAAGGCATTTCAAAGCGGGCGCTGGGAAGAAAGCTGAAGCTGTCAGAGGGCATGATCAGGATTAAGTTTCAGATGGCGGAAGGGTTTGTAGAGGGTTGTTTGTCTATGCCTGATGTGCGCCTGGAGATGGACAGTAAATAGAGAAATAAAGCCCACAACGTGGGCTTATTCACGTTTACCATTTCTGATTTGTAAATCAGGCAAGAAAATACCTCTCATTAATAAATCTAGCTAAAACCATTAATACAACGAAAATACAGGAGTATGCATATACAAGTGTAACTCTGTAATACAAATGCATCCATTTATAAAGTTCGTGGGGGATACCATCAAAAAAGTTGTATACATTTTTGTTTTTATACCACATGAAAACAGGTTTTTTCTTTTTTAACAGGCATAAAAAGTAATAAACCAGGGTAAAGGAACCAAAAAAACCAAATAGCGAATGAAAATGGTATGGGGTATAAAATAAAAAACGATTATTATGGTATAAGTCAATGAGCCTGTTATATCTCTTTTTGTTTGCGCCGAAATGAAAGAAAAGAAAAATGAAACATACAGCACACACCCACACAGCAGCTAAACCCAAATAAGAAAATATAAGCGACATACTTTTAATCCTTGATAAAATAATCAATTATTTTGTTACCGGCAGAGCTTCCAATCGCTCCACCAGCCGCCGCCCCAACAACAGCACATGCTAAACCGCCAACACCGCCAGCGGGTGCTGTAATGATACCCAGACCAACGCAGGTTGCACCGCCCAGCGTTGCTCCCAACGCCCCGCCGCCGGTTCCCATTGCTGTAGATATTACAGGCTCTGAAAGTTATGTTTAGCTTTTTAAGCCCACGCTGTTGTGGGCTGTTTAATTAGCTGCTTTACAGGGAGAATCTGTTTATCAGATTCAGGGATGCGCCTAAGATAGCTATTATTGCGCAACAAACTGAACTGGTCATAAATGAGTAGTATAAAGCAGCTATCCATCCTGACAGCTTATGATTTCCGTTTTCGAAAAAATCATACGCTTCACTGTCTCTGTCCAGGAAAAAAACTCTCTTTTTTTCATTAACATAAGGAAGAAGTATGCCATAGGTCCAGCGCCAAAGAATCCCACCAGGCAGTGAAACGAGTATGGGGCGGGAAATGTATATTTCTTTTGAAACTCATCAAGAAGTCTGTAATATTTTTTCCTGTGTAGTGCATACACAATAATGCATGTGGCAAAGCTGACTAAACATAATCCAATAATAAAAATACCGGTTAATTTAATGATCATTTATATGCCTGTAAATTTATAAAATGTATTCACACCCAGGTTCATAAATTCGCTCCCTGCGTAGCCAGCAGCAACTGAACCAATCGCGGCACATGCAACACCACCCGCACCCGCAGTAACTATTCCAACAGCAGTACATATGCCCACCCCCACCACTGAACCCATAGCACCGGCACCCACACTGGCGGCAGTTGACAGCCCAAATTTAGTATATTCTTTAAGTGCGTATTTGCTGCATTCCTCTTCCCGCCCCGTCGTACAGGCATTCACCACATCATTCGTCACACCTGCAAACGAAAAGCCTATACCAATATACCCACCGGCCTTGAGGAAACGCGCTGCTCTTGCCGCATTGCCAACATAATATGAATACCCAGGAATACCACTCATTCCCACCGTAGACCATTCATGCACAACAGACTTGCTGGAGAGGTTTAACGCTTTTTTCATATTTTCATACTGGCGGAATTTCACGCTATAGCGGGCAAGGGATTTTAACAGCGGTTTGTTAACCAGGGATTTCAGCTGGTTGAGCAGCTGATTGCGTTCAACATAAAACTGTTGGCTGATTAGCGTCCCCTGCGTGCGAAACTGGTTTTGATAGCTGGCTTGAGGGTCTGCTCAATGCTGTTTAAGTATTTTTCACCGGCATCCCCGGCGGTGCTGAAGACTTTATCCCCGATAGCGGTCAGCGCGGCAATGGTTGCGTAATGTCTTTGCATAAACCCGGCGTCATCAGCGTCCACACCGGTAAGGGCGGCATTGGTGGCATTTTTGGCCTGCCTCAGCGTGGTAAGCATGTGCGCGGTCAGTGGGGCGGGGGTATCGGGGTCGGCCACAATCAGAATCTGTCCCGGTTTCAGATACGGCGTATCCGCATTGAGTTGCATAAACAGGCTGGTGGCAGGGGAGCGGGTGTTTCTGAACAGTTCCCGCGCCTGATTCTCCAGCGATCCCTGCCTCTCAACGATACAATATCCGGGTGCAATGTTACGTGCCATGAGTCCTTTCTCCGTCCGGGGTAAATGTCAGTGCCACAGGTTTAATAAAAACTGCGATAAATATAAATAAATCTGGTGCGTTAGGCAAAAAGAGTTGTAACCATGCAAGGCAGTGGTTACTGCGACACACCGCTTAATTATCGAAACCTCGCCATCTGGCGGGGCTTTTTGCTTTTATACGGACAAAAAAATAGCCACCTCATATCGGGTGGCTTTTTTGGTTTCTGCACTTCTGAAAATTGGCGACTGCTGACAGCTTGCACACTGCCGGTAACCTTGCACCCATACATAAGGTCATGAAGTAAACCGGGGCACATTCCGCTATCTGGCATATGTACCGGTGTGATAGAGATATAGAGCACATTGAGACCTTAAGATTCAAAGTTGCTAAGATTTATATTCATTAAAGCGTTTTTTAATATACAAAAAGCGGTTTGACACATAAATATAGGTGCCAATATCCAAAGTTAGGTACTTTACATGAACGTGACTAATTCCGGCGGAGATGTAACTCTCAGGCCTATCCTGAAGTATAATGACATTAACAACGCATGTGCTAATAATAATGGTGTGAGTGAAAATCTTGTAAATTCTGTCAGATTTGTTGCTAATGAAAATATTGCTTTGAAATCAATAAAATCTTATTGTAATAATCAAGAGGAAAAAATTAAATTTGATTATCCTGTTGTTTTTTATTTTGCTGACACAGACAACAGGAAAAACGAATTCAAATTATCTTTTATCGACAGGGCCTACAGAAGACATATGGATAAAGAGGCTAAGAAAAATGGTATGTCTTTTGCGGCGGGGCATGATAGATATGATGAAAATTCTCCTCGTTGTTATGACAATAATGTTGCCATATGTGAATATAAGAAACTGGAATAAATTTTATTTTTAAATGTCGGTCTTATGGGCGTTATTACCAAAGGAAATTGAGAACATCATTAAGGCTGCCATATGGCGGCTTTTTTTATATTTTCAAAACGGAGTCGGGCAAATGGAGCATTCGAATCTGCCGCCCGATTTCGCGGCAACATCAATTACATGGCTGAAAAACAACGCACAGGTTATTTACGGCGTGTAAGTATCCCGCATAATCGTGCCATTAACATGCAGAGATCTTCCGGCATACTCACTTTGCCAACGAAGGAGATCGCTATGCGTAAAGCCCGTTTTACTGAGCATCAGATCATTGCCGTGATCAAGTCGGTTGAAGCCTGACGAACTGTTAAGGACGTCTGTCGTGAGGCCGGTATCTCTGAAGCGACGTATTACAACTGGAAGTCTACATATGGTGGTATGGAAGCATCTGATATTAAAAAGATAAAGGATCTTGAGGACGAAAATCGACGACTCAAACCGATGTTTGCCGACCTCAGTCTTGAGAATCGCGCACTGAAAGACGTTATCAAAAGAAAAGCTCTGAAGCCGGCCTTTAAGCGTGAGCTGGTGACGCATCTGATAACCACATTTGGACTCAGTATCCGTCAGACCTGCCGGAGTCTCAACCTGAGCAGAACGGTTTACCATTAGCCCGGATACCACGCGTGACGAGCCTGTTATTTCTGCATTACAGGCTGCTGCCGAACGGTATCCACGGTATGGTTTTCCTGAGTTATTTCAGATTCTGTGGCGGCAGGGATATCAGCGGAATCATAAAAGGATTCATCGTATTTACTGTCTGCTGAAGCTGAATTTGCGCCGTAAGGGCAAACAACGGCTGCCGGTGCGTAATCCCTCGTCACTGGTCTCGCCGAAAGCGCTGAACCAGAGCTGGTCTGTCGATTTTATGCATGATGCCGTTGCCTGTGGCTGTCGTTTTCGCACATTCAATGTCATTGATGACTTTAACCGTGAGGCGTTGTCGATCGAAACAGACCTGAATCTGCCAGCCCAGCGAGTCATTCGTGTATTCGACAGGCGGGGATATCCGGTCATGCTTCGCATGGATAACGGCCCGGAATTTATCTCCCTGACACAGGCCGAATGGGCAGAGGAGCATGCCATGAAGCTGGAGTTTATCAAACCGGGCAAACCAACTCAGAACGCTTTAACCGGACATATCGAACAGAAATACTCGATTTTTATCTGTTCAGAATCCTGGATGAAGTGCGGGAAATGACAGAAAGATGGTTTCTGAATACAACAATGAACGCCCGCACGAGTCACTGAATAACCTGACACCGGAGGAATACCGCCTTCAGCATCAAAAGTCCGGGATCTCAAAAAGTGCATGGAACTAAAACGGGTCTATTTACATTTCTCATGGCCTTGCAAAGCGCTACCAGGATCAGCTGCTGGGTTGTATTCGGCACGACCTGTCACAATCGCGTAGCGAAAAACCTCACCACAACGCTGGCGTACTTTGCTTGCGAGCTCTGGCGCTCCCTGTTTTTCCATTCGTTGCAATACAGACAAAAGTTCCAGCAGCTTAATTTCATTCACTGGCTGAGAGCCTAAATAAGGGAAGACGTTATTTTTAAAAGCTCGCTTAACGTGTTCAGCATAATTCTTCGACCAGCCAGATACTTTTGCGCCATACCACTTGAGAGCGATTGTTTCAAAAGTGTTTGAAACTGAGATCTTTTTGGCTGGCTGCTCAGCTTTTTGACCTCACCTGGAACCGTATCATTTGCAAATACCTTTCTGGCTTCATCGCGTTTAGTGCGGGCTTCTGCAAGTGATATGTCTGGATTAGATCCCGAATGACAATTTTTTCTCTTTCCCGGCAAATCGATATTTCATGCGCCAGTACTTTGAACCGTTAGTATTGACCATGAGATAGAGCCCTCCGCTGTCAGCGAGCTTACAGGCAGTGTCTCTGGGCCTTGCAGTCTCAACCTGACGCGCATTTAAGGGCATTTTGGGGGCCTCGTTTTTCATTGAACAGGATAAGCCCCACCAAGGTTCCAAACGCTTATTGATTCACGTTGACATGGGTAGACATCAGTTGACGTCGCATAGCCAGAATAGAGGGTTTGTGGCTGATTATAAGGGGGGTTATTGAATTTGGTTGATATCAGGAGAGGTGTATATGGTGTCCCCTGCAGGAATCGAACCTGCAACTAGCCCTTAGGAGGGGCTCGTTATATCCATTTAACTAAGGAGACAGCGGGAGCAGTATAGCGCATTTTGATCGCCAGATTAACCACTTACCCGTCTGACTGCTGCTTTTGTCATCAGTTTTATGTCTGTTATCGTTTGTTTTTGATAAGTTTTGCAGGCGCGGCTTCAGGCTGAAGGCCCGGTTGAAAGCAATTTAAGTGAAAGTTGAGTCAGATCAAGATCTGCATAATTAGGCAGGAATATTTTAATCCGAGCCGTCCAGTTTAAATCATTCCTGAAGGAATTTACTATGCAAACTAAATTGACCCTTGCTGTAATTGCTGCCATCTGGCTGAGTTATATCATATTTGCAGCTGGTTATTATGCCGATACGTTTGCCCTGTTTAAATAACGGTGCATGCCGCCCGGCGGTGGCAAAGAGAAAGCTACTGCCGGTGATATAAGGGCATTTGACATTACAAATTAAGTCCGGTAGGGAAAAAACATCGTTTATGCCGTTTGCTTTTTACTGGCGTTTTGCAATTTTATCACTTATCCGTTTCGTCCGAAGATTTTGCGCTTCTGGCCTTTTTTTTCGCCTCTGCTTTATTTGTGTTACTCAGATCGTTACGGATCTGAGCGTGGCTGAGCAGGGCAAAAATAAATGTTCCTCCAATAATGTTGCCTGCCAGGGTAGGCAGAGCAAAAGGCCAGATAAAGTGATGCCAGCTGATGATACCGTTGAAAACCAGATAGAGTGTTTCGACCGAACCCACAACAATGTGTGCCAGATCGCCCAGCGCAACCAGCCAGGTCATCAGAATGATCACCCAGATTTTTGCCATGCCGGCAGAAGGAAACATCCACACCATTGTGGCGATAATCCAGCCAGAGATTACCGCGTTGGCAAACATCTCAGTTGGGCTGTGCGCCATGACTTTCTCACTGATGTTGATAAAAGCCTGCCGCGTGGCCTCATCAAAAATTGGCATATGGGTAAAGGCCAGCGCCGCCAGCGCCGTGCCTGCCAGATTGCCACCCAGCACAATCCCCCACAGGCGAAACAGCAACAGTATATTGCCACCTGTGGGTTTGTGCATGATGGGTAAGACTGCGGTGACGGTATTTTCAGTGAACAATTGTTGGCGAGCCATTATGACGATAATAAAACCAAAGGTATAACCCATGTTCTCCAGAAGAAAGGCGCCGGGAACACCTTCAAGATTCACCTGGAAAATGCCTTTTGCCATCAATGAAGCGCCCATCGAAAGCCCGGCGGCGATGGCCGAAAACAGCAGGGCCAGGCCATCCCTCTCCAGCTCCTTTTCTCCTTCTTCACGAATTTGTTCATGTACAGCTGCGGCTCTGGAAGGCAAAGATCTTTCGTCCACATCAATTTTCTTACCCTCGGCGCTTTCTTCGCTCTCAATTGCCACTTCTTTTTTGTTGCTGTCCATCGGCAACTCCATTTATCACGTTGATTTTTACCTTAAGCGTAGCGTGTTTGGTGTTGTCAGCTGTCTGGTTAGCGGGTTTACTGTAAAGGGCAACGCTCTGAGTCGTTGGCAAAACGTACCGAGCCGATCAGAATAAATCTGATTAAAAAGATTAACCGGCTGAATTCACTGGATAACCCTTATGCGTTGAGTCTGTATGATGGTCACGGTATGCTGTGAATTGGCTCGGGTGGCGATGACGTACTGGAAATCATTCCAAAATGGCAAAGGGATTATTCGCGCCTGCTACGCCAGCGCCTGAATGACTCGTTATGGCACAGCGTATAAAGCTATTAAGAGATAAATACCGCAAGGAGGCAGTAACATGAAACATTGCAT
Source organism: Erwinia psidii (assembly GCF_003846135.1). GTDB lineage: Bacteria > Pseudomonadota > Gammaproteobacteria > Enterobacterales > Enterobacteriaceae > Erwinia > Erwinia psidii. The sequence goes on along the minus strand of NZ_RHHM01000001.1, from coordinate 338,879 downwards.
CATTATGGTGGTAGCGCTTCTGCTGGCATTCAACGTGCTGGCTGACAATATTAATCCCACGACATTTTCTTTTGTTGAGCAGCAGCAATACCGTTACCTCACCGAAACACTGTATTGTCCCGTATGTCATAACAAAAGTATTGCTGACTCAGGCTCGACGATCGCGGCTGAAATGCGCCTCAGAGTCGGTGAGTTGCTGGAGGAAAAGTATACGCCCGATCAGGTAAAAGTCTGGATGGTGGAACACTATGGCGAAGCGGTTACCAGTCCGCCGCAGGCGGACCCTCCGGGCCTGATACTGTGGGTGGGGCCAGTACTGTTTGTGTTTCTCGGTACGCTGTTTATTATTCTGCAAAACAGCACACGTCAAATCAGCCGTTGCGATCGCGAGGTGAAACCGCAGATGCGAATGAATATTTTACGCAAAGATCACCAGAAGCAAACCCAGGTATATGATGATAAGTGGCTTACAAATCTGTACCAGCCTGTACCAGCCTGTGACGATAACAGGCAGATACCCACCCCGTAATGAATCACCGGATGGGCAGAAAAAATGTTACCAGCGTGTGGAGTGATGTATATTTCCCTCACTGTTGCCCTGCCTGGCAGTGCCGATGGCAGTCAAAAAGACCTTTGTTTTACCTTTATCGCTGGGGCAGGATAACAGCAGTGTGATGCTGCTACCTGCTCAGCATCAGGGATATGTGGTTTTTTAGTGCAACGGTCATATGCCCGCCTGTAATGGTCCGTTGGCATTCATCAACAGAAATCGTGAGCGTTTACTACTTCACTACAGGGAGATTGATATGAGCTACCGCGTGATGGGCGTTACGCTCGCCAGCGTACTGCTGATAGGTTGTGCCAGTTCGCAAACGGCGGATCGGCCGCAGGAGCGGCCCGATCCGCTGGAAGGCTTTAACCGTTCCATGTTTAACTTTAACTACAATGTGCTCGATCCTTATGTTGTGCGTCCTGTTGCGGTAGCCTGGCGTGATTATGTACCTGTTCCTGCACGAACCGGTTTAAGTAATTTCCTGGGGAACCTCAGTGAGCCGTCAACGATGGTCAACTACTTTGTGGAAGGTAAACCTTACAAAGCGATGATTCATTTCAACCGCTTCTTTCTTAACACCATTTTTGGGTTGGGCGGTTTTATTGATGTTGCTGGCATGGCCAACCCGCAACTGGCAAAAGAGGCTCCGCATCGTTTCGGTAGCATGCTAGGTAACTATGGCGTGGGCTATGGTACCTATGTGGTGTTACCGGGCTATGGCAGTTTCACCCCGCGTGAAGATGTGGGGGGAATGGTCGATAATCTTTATGCTCCGCTCAGTTGGCTGACGTGGTGGATGTCTGTCGGTAAATGGACTCTGGAAGGGGTGGAAACGCGGGCGCAACTGCTGGACAGCGATGCCATGCTGCGTAATACCGGCGATCCTTACGCCTTTATTCGGGCAGCCTATTTCCAGCGGCATGATTTCCTTGCCAGTGGTGGCAAGCTTATTCCACAGGAAAATCCTAATGCGGCGGCGATCCAGGACGATCTGCAGGACATCGACGCTAACTAAGCGTAAATAAGACCTGTCAGTTGACAGGTCTTATTGCCTTTGGGGGATGGTCAGAACTTATAGTTAAAATTCGCGCCGTAAAGCAATGCCTTACCCGTTGCACTGAAGGTATAAGTGCCTTCTTTGATGGTGACATCCTGGCCGTGCATATAAGAAATGCCCAGGTCCACTGATGCATCCTGGTTAAAGGCGTAAGATGCGCCGGTGCTTAGCCACAGTCGATCCTGATCGGGGATGGAGATACTACGGTTATCCGCTGACACCGGACTGTCATCAAAGGCGATACCCGCACGGAATGTCCAGTTATCGTCGTAGTAGTAAGATGTCCCCAGTGCGATGCGGTAAGCGTCTTTGTAGCTTTCATTCTTCAGGAACAGCGTCTGACCGTTGCTGCCTGTCGCTTTCAGCTGCTGGAACTGACTCCAGCTGGTATAGGTCATACTGTAGTGAACGGCCCATTGTGGTGCGACTTTATGGTAGCCGGACACTTCCCACATTTCCGGCAGGTTCAGGGTCAAAGCCCCTGGAATAGTCTGTCCGCCGGTGGCGTAAGGTAGCCCAAGATTACGCGCCTGGTTAATAGCATTGATTGAGCTGGGCAGAGCACTTCTGTAGTTGCCGTCAAAATCCACTTTAACTTCTGAGCGGTAGGTAAAACCAAAACGGTTATTTTTGTCTGCCTCATATAAAATCCCGGCGTTCCAGCCATAACCCCATTTGTCGCCTTTCAGATAGGCAATCTGAGTATCAGCAGGTAACCCAAGCGCCTGACCAGCTTCGCCTGCATAACGCTCGATTTTTGCCCTGGCGTAAAGAGCGTCAAATCCGACACCAAAACTGAAATGCTCGTTGAGTCGGTAAGCCGTGCTTAAATTCAGGTTCATGGTTTGCAGGTCGGTTTTACCAGCATAAGCACCTGCGGTGTAGTTATTACTGTACTTTGTCGCCAGACCATAATTGCTGGTGGCCGATGCCCCCAGCCACCACCGATCGTTTAATGGCTGGACGTAGTGAATATTCGGCACCCACTTTGATGGCGCTATATTGCTGGCGTTCAGGCTCTGTCCTGTCGGGCTGGTGCCATCAAGACTGACATCGGGATCGATAAACACCGCGCCGACAGAGAACATTGGACGGTCCATCAGCGCCATGGTGGCCGGGTTACGGCTGGCTGAGGCCGCCGTGTCACCCATCGCCCCCTCACCGGCATAAGCGCGCCCCAAACCGATAGCGGAAAACTCATTGAGCTGAAAGCCAGCTGACCAGACATTGGAAGAAACAAGGGTTACTGCAACAGCTAACGCCGACTTTGCAAACAGGCTTTTATGGTTCATGACCATAACCTCATCATCTGATTTTTATTTACTCTGTTACATCAAGTAACAAACGCCGGGAAGTTTAGGGACTGAATGACAGCTAGCAAATCAGACCAGTGGCACCAGTATAGGGCTGAGCCATTAGGATGTTGCAATATTGGCTCATAAATATTTCAGAAATGATTCCAGAAAAAGCGATCTGGTTAACAAAATAATAACAATGTTTTATAGCAGCCTGCGACTGACATGTCCTGGATCAATTTTTACTGTGATATTCCTCACTTAATGCGGCTAACCGGGCCATCCGGCGGACAACTAAATGACTTCAGCGTAAACTGTGGGCAGTTTGTCAATTTTCAGCCAGCGTATTTGCCCAGGTTAACCGGAGACTTCACATGACTGATGCTATTAAAAAATGCAGCGCGAACGAAACCGCAGCCTGCTGCTGTGTCGATGTCGGTACTGTTATGGATAACAGTGACTGCACCGCCAGTTGGAGCCAGCTTTTTACTGATCGGCAGCAGGCTGAAGAGATGCTGGCCGGACTCACTGAAAAAGCCCGCCGTGTTGAATCAGAAGCGTGCGAAATTAATGCCCGAATGATTGAGCTGCCGGAGGGTATTCAGCTTGACGCCGATTTCACTTTCAGTTGCCAGGCGGAAACCATGATTTTCCAGCTTGGCCTGCGTTAGTTTCATTCTGTTACTGAGGAGCCGGGCACCTGTCCGGCCCGTTGCCTCGTTAAGCATAATTACTTCCGTATTTTTTTCTTCCTGCCGTGCAAAATGCAAAAGTCTGGTTAACAATAAACAGGTCAGACCTCTTTGGGCAATGATGCCTTATTCCAGTTTCCGGGGTGAGAAGAATGTGCCAGGCATTACCTTTGCTGACCCGACAGGGTGACCGTATCGCCATCACGCATGGTTTACGCACGCCTTTTGCCCGCCAGGCGACGGCGCTACATGGTATTCCCGCATCAGAACTTGGCCGCATGGTGGTCAGTGAGTTACTGGCTCGTGGTGAAATTCCGCCGGAGGCGATTGAGCAGTTGGTGTTTGGTCAGGTGGTACAGATGCCGGAAGCTCCTAATATTGCGCGGGAAATCGTGCTAACCAGTGGTCTGCGGGTGGAGACTGACGCGTACAGCGTTTCACGCGCCTGCGCTACCAGCTTTCAGGCGGTAGCGAACGTGGCGGAAAGCCTGCTGACAGGAACCATTCGCGCTGGCATGGCCGGAGGTGCGGATTCCTCATCGGTTTTGCCCATTGGTGTGAGCAAAAAACTGGGGCGCGTGCTGGTTGATCTCAGCAAAGCGCGCACATGGCGACAAAAGCTGTCGCTGTTCAGCCAGTTACGCCCTGGGGATCTCTTACCTGTTCCGCCTGCCATTGCTGAATACTCGACCGGCCTGCGCATGGGCGACACGGCGGAGCAAATGGCGAAAACATACGGTATAACGCGCGAGCAACAGGATGCACTGGCACACCGATCTCATCAGCGGGCTGCTCTGGCCTGGCAGGAGAGATGGCTTGATGACGAAGTCATGACCGCGTTGGTCCCACCCTGGGACAGGGTACTGGAAAAGGATAATAACATTCGTGAGCAGTCTAAAATGGAAGATTACGCCAGACTGCGGCCGGCCTTTGATCGCAAGCATGGCACGGTCACGGCAGCAAACAGCACGCCGTTGACCGATGGAGCCGCCGTTGTGGTGCTGATGACAGAATCCAAAGCCAAAGAGCTGGGGATAGTGCCTCTGGGCTATCTGCGAAGCTACGCTTTCGCCGCGATTGATGTCTGGCAGGATATGTTACTGGGACCAGCCTGTGCTTCCCCGCTGGCGCTGGACCGGGCAGGGATCACTCTGGATGACCTGACGCTTATCGATATGCATGAAGCGTTCGCCGCCCAGACGCTGGTTAACATAAAAATGTTTGCCGATGCGCGTTTCGCCCGCGAAGTGCTAAAACGACCTCATGCATTGGGAGAAATTAACCCGGAAAAATTCAATGTGTTGGGTGGTTCCATCGCTTATGGACATCCCTTTGCGGCGACAGGTGCCAGAATGATCACACAGACGCTGAATGAACTGCGACGACGGGGGGGCGGCCTGGGACTGGTCACCGCCTGTGCAGCGGGTGGGCTCGGTGCGGCAATGGTTCTGGAGGCTGAATGATGGATACAAAATCTGCCCTTACACTGAGCCTGCGCCCGGACAACGTCGGGGTGATTACCTTCAATGTCGCCGACGAGAAAATCAACACCCTGAAGGCAGAATTTGCCGGACAGATCCGTGGCGTGCTTGCCGACGCGCGGCGCTATCCACAGCTTGCCGGGCTGGTGATGATTTCCGGTAAACCGGATTCTTTTATTGCCGGTGCAGATATCACGATGATTGCCAGCTGTTCTTCAGCCCAGCAGGCGGAGGAACTGGCACGACAGGGGCAGGAGGTGATGGCTGAAATTGCTTCGTTCCCGGTGCCGGTGGTGGCGGCTATTCATGGCGCCTGCCTGGGAGGTGGGCTGGAACTGGCTCTGGCTTGCCATCAACGGGTCTGCACGCTGGATGATCAAACCCGACTGGGATTGCCGGAAGTGCAGCTGGGGCTGTTACCAGGTTCAGGAGGGACCCAGCGACTTCCACGACTGATTGGCGCTCCCGCTGCACTGGATATGATCCTGACCGGCAAAACGTTACGGGCCAGGCGGGCATTAAAAGTGGGGTTAGTGGATGATGCCGTCCCACCGTCAATTTTGCTGGAAACCGCAGTGAAAATGACATTGCAGAATCATAAACCAAACCGCATTTTGTCACTGCGCGACCGCCTGCTTCACACGGCGGCCGGCCGGTCGCTGATGTTTCGGGTGGCGGCAAAAAAAGCACAGGACAAAACCCGCGGCAACTTTCCTGCCACGCAGAAAATTTTGCAGGTTGTGAAGACTGGCCTGCAACACGGGAGTGACGCAGGCTATGCCCTTGAGGCTCAGGCCTTTGGGCAGCTTGCAATGACGCCTGAATCTGCCGCGTTGCGCTCGATTTTTTTTGCCTCCACGGCGATGAAAAAAGCGGCGGTTGCCGATACAGCAGCGCGGGAGATTAACGCTGTTGGTGTGTTGGGCGGCGGGCTGATGGGCGGCGGGATCGCTTATGTCACCGCCATCCGTGGCGGCGTGCCGGTGCGTATCAAAGATATCCGTTGGCAGGGGATCAACAGTGCGCTGAAATACAGCTGGGATCTGTTGAGCCGCGATGTGCAGCGTCATCGCCTCACCCCTGTGCAGAGGCAACGGCGGATGGCTTTATTGAGCGGCTCCATTGATTTTCAGGGGTTTCAACAACGTGATGTGATTATCGAAGCGGTGTTTGAAGATCTGGCCCTGAAACAAAAAATGGTCGCAGAGGTGGAAGCGCACGCCGGACCTCATACGGTTTTTGCTTCCAACACCTCATCACTCTCCATCAGCGACATTGCCGCCAATGCCCGGCGACCAGAGAATATCATTGGCCTGCACTTTTTCAGTCCGGTAGACAAAATGCCGCTGGTGGAGGTGATCCCGCATGCGTTTACCAGTGCCGAAACGATAGCCACCACGGTTGCACTGGCGAAAAAGCAGGGAAAAATGCCGCTGCTGGTGGCGGATAAAGCCGGGTTCTATATCAACCGCATTCTGGCCCCCTACATTAACGAAGCGATGCGGTGCCTGCTTGACGGCGAGCCGATTGATGCTATTGACCAGGCGCTGACAAATTTTGGCTTTCCGGTGGGTCCCATCCAGTTGCTGGATGAGGTGGGGATTGATGTGGCAACCCATATTATGCCCGTGCTGACAACCGCGTGGGGCGATCGTTTTAAGGCACCTGAGGCCTTTAGCGCCGTACTGAACGACGATCGCAAAGGCAGAAAAAACGGTCGGGGATTTTACTTATATAACGGTAAAAAGTTCGCACGGAAAAAGGCGGTCGACAACAGTATCTATACACTGCTTAATATCACGCCGCAGTCTCACCTGAGTAATGATAATATTGCCCTGCGTTGTGTAATGATGATGCTGAATGAAGCGGCGAGGGTGCTGGATGACAACGTGATACGTTGTGCCCGCGATGGTGATATTGGGGCGATATTTGGCATCGGTTTTCCCCCTTTTCTTGGCGGCCCCTTTCGCTATATGGACAGGCTTGGCATCCGGCAGGTGGTCAACACCCTGGAACGTCTGATGCAGTCCCGAGGGGAACGATTTACGCCCTGCGACCGGTTATGTCAGATGGCGGATTCACGGGAAACTTTTTACACAGCGCGGGTTAATCATGAGAATCACGCTGATTCAGCGAGTTAGATTCTCTCTTTGACTGGCGGAAAACAGGAGTTGTCCTGAATGCGGTCAATTAGTAAACAATCGGTTGACTTAACTTCCGGCATTGGGTTACAACACAGCGTTCATTCCCTGAATGAAGAGTCGGCAAGTGGTTTTTTCCGGCGTTTTTGTTTAACAACAGCGGTGCACTATGCAAGTTTTCATTATGCGTCACGGCGATGCGGCTTTAGATGCTGCCAGTGACTCGGTAAGACCTCTGACTCATTGCGGCTCTGATGAATCACGGCAGATGGCGAACTGGCTTAACGGTCAGTCGGTGCATATCGATCGGGTGCTGGTCAGTCCCTATCTTCGTGCAGAGCAAACGCTTGCAACGGTGCGTGAAGCACTGGCCCTGCCAGAAGGGCAGGAAACCCTGCCAGAACTGACGCCGGGTGGCGATCCGGCACTGGTTGCCAGCTATCTGCAGGTGCTGATGAAAGAAGGCGTGAGATCGGTGCTGGTGATTTCTCATCTGCCGCTGGTGGGATATCTCGTTTCAGCGCTCTGCCCACAGGAAGCGCCGCCGATGTTCGCGACATCCGCCATTGCCTGCATTGACTATGATGCTGAAAACGCCAGTGGCAAACTGGAATGGCAGGTCAGTCCTTCCAGGCTGGCCAGAGCTATCTAGTTTCCGGCGGGCCGGGAATACCGGCCTGTTGCTTCAGGGAAGTTCCGGCGGTTGCCACTCTTCCACTTCAATTATCACCAGCAGTGCCGCATCACCACCAAACAGCCTTGGTGCCTGGTGAAACGCCATCACCATCGGATGTTGTGCCAGCCATAACGGTGTTTGCTGTTTCAACACATGTTTTCCGTGACCGTGCATTACGCTGGCACAGAAAATGTGCTCGCGCCGACAGGCTGCAATCAGCGCTCCCAGTTCATTCTTGGCCTGCTTCTGGGTTAAACCATGTAGATCGAGAAATATTTCCGGCGTGTAATCACCACGACGCAGCTTTTTCAGTTCATAATGGCTGACGTCACTTCGCACATAACGCACCGGGCCTTCCTCTGCCAGCATTGGCTGAAACACATCAGAAAAGTAGTGACTGGCGTCGATTTGCTCACTAAGCAGACGTTTTTGTGGCACCGCTGATATTTTTTTACGCAACGGTTTATGGACAATCGTGTCCTGGGCCAGTTTACGTGTACCGGCCATCAACCCGCGAAACAGGGCCTCGTCTTCGGCACTGAGGGACTGTTTTTTACTCATTGACTCTCCCGTGGCACGACACAAGCCAGGATTTTTAATTATTGCGCACAGTCTACCCCGAGTTTTCGCGTGTGATAAACAAATGTCAGCTTTTTCACGCTGCTGCGCTGAATTATCCCCGGCTTCGTGGCAAACTAGCAGCCAGATAAAATCTGGCCTGGGGAGGGCACTTTGGACAAAATTTTCGTCGATGAGGCAGTCAGTGAACTGCACACTATCCAGGATATGTTGCGCTGGTCGGTCAGTCGTTTTGCGGCCGCTCAACTCTGGTATGGTCATGGTACTGATAATCCCTGGGACGAAGCTGTTCAACTGGTGTTGCCCACGCTCTACCTGCCACTGGATATTCCTGAAGATATGCATACGGCGCGTCTGACCTCCAGTGAGCGCCACCGCATTGTTGAGCGTGTCATCCGACGCATTAATGAACGTATCCCGGTCGCCTATCTGACTAATAAGGCCTGGTTTTGTGGTCACGAATTTTATGTTGATGAGCGTGTTCTTGTGCCCCGTTCTCCCATCGGTGAATTAGTCAGTGAGCATTTTGCCGGTATCCTGCCTGACGAGCCAAAACATATTCTTGATATGTGTACCGGCAGTGGCTGTATTGCTATTGCCTGCGCGTATGCTTTTCCCCAGGCGGAAGTTGACGCGGTGGATATTTCTCAGGATGCGCTGGCGGTAGCCGAACAGAATATCGCCCAGCACGGGATGGAACATCAGGTTACGCCAATTCGGACCGATCTGTTCCGTGAACTGCCGAAAACCCCTTATGATCTGATTGTCACCAATCCACCCTACGTGGATGAGGATGATATGAGCGATCTGCCGGATGAATACCGCTATGAGCCAGAGCTGGGTCTGGCGGCGGGCAGGGATGGCCTGAAGCTGGCCCGGCGTATCCTGGCCTGCGCCCCGGATTATCTCAGTGAACAGGGCGTGCTGATTTGTGAAGTCGGCAACAGCATGGTGCATATGATGGAGCAGTACCCTGATGTCCCGTTCACCTGGCTTGAGTTCAGCCACGGTGGTGACGGGGTATTTATGCTTACCCGTCAGCAGATTATTGCCGCACAGCATCATTTCGGCATTTTTAAAGATTAATAAATTTACAGATTACAGGGCGTTGCTGTCGCAGCGATGCTGAATCTGACCGGCGCATAATAACCATGCGTTTGTGCCGGGAGATGATCTGACTGTGGCGTTTTCACCGATCTGCCGTTTAAATTGACAGGCAATTGGTGCGCGCCAGACAGTTAAACAGCGCTTTGAAGAACAGACAGGAGTAAAAATGGCGGGGAATACTATTGGTCAGATCTTTCGCGTTACCACCTTTGGAGAGTCCCATGGCCTGGCGCTTGGCTGCATTATTGACGGAGTTCCTCCGGGCATTCCGTTGACTGAAGCCGATTTGCAGCATGATCTGGATCGTCGCCGTCCCGGAACGTCGCGTTATACCACTCAGCGTCGTGAAGCGGATCAGGTGAAAATCTTATCCGGCGTCTTTGAGGGGATGACGACGGGAACCAGCATCGGCCTGCTGATTGAAAACACCGACCAGCGTTCGCAGGACTATGGTGAGATTAAAGATCTGTTTCGTCCTGGCCATGCGGACTATACCTATGAGCAGAAATATGGACTGCGTGACTACCGTGGCGGGGGGCGCTCCTCCGCCCGTGAAACCGCTATGCGCGTGGCGGCGGGAGCGGTTGCTAAAAAATATCTTGCGATGAAGCACGGAATTCAGGTGCGGGGTTACCTGGCGCAAATCGGTGATGTGGCCTGTGAACTGAAGGACTGGGATCAGGTGGAACTAAATCCGTTCTTTTGCCCGGACCCCGATAAGATTCCGGCACTTGACGAACTGATGCGCAGCCTGAAAAAAGAGGGTGATTCCATTGGCGCAAAGGTATCCGTAATAGCGGAGCATGTCCCGGTTGGCTTAGGTGAACCGGTATTTGATCGCCTGGATGCCGATTTGGCCCACGCGCTGATGAGCATTAACGCGGTGAAAGGCGTGGAGATCGGTGACGGTTTTGCGGTGATCGGCCAGCGTGGCAGTGAACACCGTGACGAGATCCGTGCTGACGGTTTCCAGAGTAACCACGCGGGCGGCATTTTAGGCGGCATCAGCACCGGGCAGGCCATTCTGGCGACCATTGCGATGAAACCCACCTCCAGTATTACCGTGCCGGGTAAAACCATTAACCGCGCGGGGGCGGAAGTCGAAATGATCACCAAAGGTCGTCACGATCCCTGCGTGGGAATTCGCGCGGTACCGATCGCAGAAGCGATGATGGCGATTGTCCTGATGGATCACTTACTGCGTCAGCGTGCCCAGAACGCTGACGTTAAAACGGACATTCCCTGCTGGTAATGATGAAAAAAACTCTGTTGGCGCTTTGTGCGCTGATGATAAGTGCGGCACCGCGTGCCGCCACGCCGTGGCAGTCGATTCGTCAGCCGATTGACGGGCCGTCTCAGGCGATTGGTGCGTTTGCCAATGGCTGCATCATTGGGGCACAGCCCTTGCCACTGGATGCGCCAAATTATCAGGTCATGCGCCAGGACCAGCGGCGTTTCTTCGGTCATCCTGACCTGATAATGTTTATCCAGCGCCTCAGCGCCCGGGTGCATAATCTGCAACTGGGTGAAGTGCTGGTGGGTGATATGGGCATGGCGGCAGGAGGACGTTTCAGCAGTGGACATGCCAGCCACCAGTCGGGTCTGGACGTGGATATCTGGCTGCAACTGCCAAAAACGCGCTGGACTTCCGCGATGCTGTTAAAACCACAGCCGCTGGATCTGGTCAGCGCCGATGGTAAAAACGTGGTGGCCCGGCACTGGCAACCGGAAATCGACAGCCTGATAAAACTGGCGGCGAAAGACGAGGATGTGACGCGCATTTTCGTTAATCCGGCGATTAAAAAACAGCTTTGTGCGGACGCGGGTATCGACCGTGACTGGCTGCGCAAGGTCCGGCCCTGGTTTGGCCATCAGGCGCATATGCACGTACGTCTACGCTGTCCGACAGACAGCCCTGAATGTCAGGAGCAGCCAGCGCCTCCGTCGGGGGACGGCTGTGGTGCCGAACTGCAAAGCTGGTTTGTGCCAGCAAAACCGGGGGCGGGCAAGCCGGTGAAGCGCCAGCCGCCGCCTTTGCCGCCGGCCTGTCAGACATTACTGGATAAACATCTGCTTTAAGGACGTAAAATGGACTGGTTTTCTGTCAGCCCGGCGGTGGCTGGCCTGCTTTTTTTTGTCGCGGTGCTTGCTGCATTTATTGACTCGATAGCCGGGGGCGGTGGCTTACTGAGCGTTCCCGCATTGTTGTCGGCGGGGCTTTCTCCCGCTCAGGCACTGGCTACCAATAAACTACAGTCTGTTGGCGGCTCGTTCTCCGCCAGCCTTTATTTCGTCCGACGCAAAGCCGTTAACCTGGGTGAACAGCGGCTTAATATCTTCATGGCGTTTATCGGATCGGTGAGCGGAGCCATGCTGATCCAGCATATTCAGCCGGGCCTGCTGCGTCAGGTGCTGCCGGTATTGATTATTGGTATCGGGCTTTATTTTTTGCTGATGCCGCGAGTGGGCGAGGAAGACAGGCAGCGTCGTCTTCATGGTCTGCCTTTTGCGCTGCTCGCTGGTGGATGTGTCGGGTTTTATGATGGTTTCTTTGGCCCAGGTGCCGGTTCGTTTTACGCGCTGGCCTTTGTCACGCTGTGCGGCTATAACCTTGCCAAATCAACGGCGCATGCCAAAGTGCTCAACTTCACCTCGAATCTGGGCAGTCTGCTGTTCTTTATGTTTGGCGGCAAAGTGGTATGGGGCACCGGTTTGATCATGCTGATTGGCGCGATTTGTGGTGCGCGACTTGGTGCCCGTATGGTGCTCAGCCGTGGCCAGACGCTAATCCGTCCTATGGTGGTGACGGTTTCAGTCGTGATGAGTGCAAAGCTTCTGTATGACAGTCATGGCGCGGCGATAGTCGCCTCATATCACCATTTTTTTGGTTAACCCCGGTGCGCCACGGATTTGGCGCTGACTCTGAGTGATTAACAATAATGAGTTCTGCACACCATTATCAGCAGCTGATTGAGATCTTCGACCGCTGCTTTTTTGATGATTTTCAGACGCGCCTGATAAAAGGCGATGACGAACCGATTTACCTTCCTGCTGATGGGGACGTCAACTATAACCGCGTGGTATTTGCGCATGGCTACTATGCCAGCGCGATGCATGAAATATCTCACTGGTGTATCGCCGGGGCGGAGCGCCGCAGGCAGGTTGATTTTGGATACTGGTACTGCCCGGACGGGCGCGATGCCATGACCCAGAGTCAGTTCGAAGCGGTAGAGATCAAACCTCAGGCGCTGGAGTGGATGTTTTGTGTCGCGGCAGGGTTTCCCTTCAACGTAAGTTGTGACAATCTCAGCGGAGATTGTGAGCCAGATCGCATTGCATTCCAGCGCAAAGTACACGCACAGGTGATGCGGTTGTTGGACGAGGGCGTGGCGGAACGGCCAGCCCGGTTTATTGCTGAACTTGGCAGCTATTACTCAACTCCTCCGCTGAGTGCCGTACAGTTTCCGTGGCCGGAAGATCTGTGAACTCAGGGGAATGATCGGATAAGGATTGGTATGATTGATGAATTCGAGGCGCGTATCCTGGCCCTGATCGACGATATGGTGGAAAGCGCCAGTGACGATGAGCTGTTTGCCAGTGGCTACCTGCGCGGGCATTTGACCCTGGCGGTGGCGGAGACAGAACAGTCCGGGGAACACACACCGGAAGCGTTGCAGATTCAGGTGCAGAACAGCCTGCAAAATGCCATTCAGGCAGGTGAGCTGTCACCGCGCGACCAGGCGCTGGTGATTGGCATGTGGGATAACCTGTTCCTTCAGGCCCGTCAGCCACTGTGACCGGAAGCTGGCGGACGTTGCGCCGCCGGCCTTCACGGTGTTCCTCAGGCGGGAGATTTTACCGCTTTACCTTTCAATAATTTTCTTATCCAGTAGCGGTTTGGATGCAATGCCGCCAGCGTGTGGCGATCCAACGGAATGGGTTCACCACACAGCTGTGCCGCCAGTACCTCTGCTGCCAGCGGGGCGCTGCACAGCCCCCTGGAACCAAGCGCCCCCAGCACAAAAAGCCCAGGATAAACCGGTGCGGTGCCAGCGTTCTGCGGGTGTTCTGCCAGCGTAGCGTACTGGTCGAGCGTCTGCTGATAGTCGGGCAGGGGACCCACCATTGGCAGATGATCGCGCGTGGCACAACGCACACCCCCGCGAGCCATGCCTCCACTGACATCTACTTCTTCAGCCCAGTGAGCTTCTGGCAGGCAGCGTAGTAGCCGCTGGCGGTTCTCCTGCTGATCGTCTTCGCAGTATTGCGCTGAACTGCTGGCACGATGGTAGCTGGCACCAATGCAGTGATGCCGGTTAGCCGGATTAACCGGCGTAAGGTAGCCGTCATAGCAGAGCACCTGCCGCAGTTTGCTCAGTTCGGGCGTGGTGGGAATATGGCTGACCTGGCCGCTGACGGCGTAGGCGGGCAGCTGTTCGCTCTGGGAAAACGAGGTCAGTGTATGCCCGTTAGCCAGCACCACGTTCCGGTGCTGCTGTTGCGGGCCGTGGGCAAAATGTAGCTCCCAGCCTGCATCGCCGGGCACCAGCTGCGTCAGGTTATGCCGCCAGTTAAGCCGCAAGCCCTGCTGTGCTGCCAGTTGATGCAGTGCCGCGGTAAGCTGGCCGGGCGCAAGCCAGCCACCGTTGGGGTAGGTGATACCGCCACAGCCTGTTGTCACGCCACAGAGGATCTCCGCTTCCTGCTGGCTGACGCTGTGCGCAATCTCTTCCGGCAGGGCCATCTCCACCATTTTGGCAATTTTACTGCTGCTTTTTTCATCCCAGCCAAGCTGGGTTACGCCGCACCAGTGGTGATCGAAGCTGACGTTCAGTCCGTCGTACACCCGGCGGGCGAAGGTAAAGGCGGCGGGAAAGAAGCAGGCCAGCGCCGGATCGTGATGATTGAGCAATGGGTAAAGCGCGCCCTGACGGTTGCCGGATGCGCCCTCAGCCGCACCGTCATCGGCACAGTAAAGCGTCACTTTTTTACCGCGACGTAGCAGGGCAAGCGCCACCAGCACCCCGGAAATGCCACCACCGATAATGGCAATATCATCGCCCTGAGCAGCAGGACGTGCATACCACGGGGCCAGAGTCGGTGCGCTGATGGGGGTTGTCAGCACGCCACAAAGCATTTCGCGCTTTATGCCAAAACCTTTACGTTTAGTCACCACAAAACCGGCCTCTTGCAAGCCACGGCGGACAAAGCCCGCCGACGTGAAGGTGGCCAGCGTTCCGCCCTCGCGGGATAATTTTGCCATGCAGCTGAACAGTTTTGGTGTCCACATCTCCGGGTTTTTCGCCGGAGAAAAACCGTCAAGGAACCATGCATCAACCTGCTGATGCAGACTGTCATCGATATCATCAATTAACCGGTTTATATCGCCAAACCACAGATCCAGCGTTACCCGCCCGCCATCCAGCAGTATACGGTGACAGCCTCGCAATGCTGCCGGCCACTGTTCACGCAGGGCGGCAGAAAAGCGCGCCAGCTGTGGCCAGTTGGCATGGGCGCTGGCCAGATCGCTTTCCTTTAACGGATATTTCTCACAGCTGATGAAGTGCAAACGTTGTAACCTGGCGCCCGGCTGCGCGTGGCGGAATTGTTCAAAGGTCTGCCAGAGCGCAAGAAAGTTCAGCCCGGTGCCGAATCCGGTCTCGGCCACGATAAACAGGTCACGTGGATGCTGGGTAAACCGCAGGGGTAAACCATTGCCCGAAATAAAGACGTAGCCTGTCTCCTCCAGCCCGTCGTCATTAGAGAAGTAGACATCGTCAAAGATTCGGGATACAGGTGTACCCTGTTCATTCCAGTGCAGCTCAGCATGGTTAATCGGGGTATTTTCCACGGTGGAAGCTCATATATCAGGCTGTGCCGCGATTGTAACGGCGTGATGCCACGCACGCAAATTTACAAAAGTTAACCGCTGATCGGACTTGTTCGGCTTACAACTGTAAGCTAAAGTGCCTGTCGAATCTAAATGTAAGTAGGAAATGAGGTATTGAATGAAACGAGCAGTGATTACTGGCCTGGGGATCGTTTCCAGCATTGGTAATAACCAGCAGGAAGTTCTCGCGTCTCTGCGTGAAGGACGTTCCGGCATTACCTTCTCTCAGGAGCTGAAAGATTCCGGCATGCGTAGTCACGTCTGGGGTAACGTCAAGCTGTCTAAAGACGAGATCTCCGGCCTCATTGACCGCAAAGTTCTGCGTTTTATGAGTAATGCATCTGCTTATGCCTATATTTCCATGCTTCAGGCCGTCGAGGACTCCGGTCTGAGCGCTGAACAGTATCAGAATAACCCGCGTGTGGGCCTGGTTGCCGGTTCAGGCGGCGGTTCACCCTTCTATCAGGCAGCAAGCGTCGATGGTATGCGGGCAAAAGGTCTGCGCGGCGTGGGTCCGTACATGGTGACCAAAGCGATGGCCTCTGGCGTGTCAGCCTGCCTGGCCACCCCGTTCAAAATTCACGGTGTAAACTATTCTATCAGTTCTGCCTGTGCCACTTCTGCTCACTGTATCGGTAACGCTGTAGAGCAGATCCAGCTGGGTAAACAGGATGTGGTTTTTGCTGGCGGTGGCGAAGAACTGTGCTGGGAAATGTCCTGTGAGTTTGATGCGATGGGCGCGCTTTCCACCAAATATAATGAGACCCCGGAAAAAGCCTCCCGCACTTACGATGCCTGCCGCGACGGTTTTGTTATCGCTGGCGGTGGCGGTATGGTGGTGGTCGAGGAGCTGGAGCATGCACTGGCGCGTGGTGCCCACATCTATGCTGAAGTGGTCGGCTATGGCGCAACCTCCGATGGTGCGGATATGGTCGCTCCTTCCGGTGAAGGTGCAGTTCGCTGTATGCGTATGGCGATGCAGGATGTTGATACGCCGGTTGATTACCTCAACACGCACGGTACGTCCACGCCGGTGGGTGATGTGAAAGAGCTGGGTGCTATCCGTGAAGTTTTCCGTGACAAAGCGCCAGCCATGTCGGCCACCAAAGCGATGACCGGCCACTCACTGGGTGCGGCAGGCGTACAGGAAGCCATTTACTCTCTGCTGATGCTGGAGCACGGTTTTATCGCACCAAGTATCAACATCGATGAGATCGATCCTGCGGCAGAAGGACTGAACATCGTTACCCAACCGACCAACCAGAAGCTGAAAACGGTGATGTCTAACAGTTTCGGTTTTGGTGGCACCAACGCCACGCTGGTGATGCGTAAGCTGGACTGATTTCTCAAAGGGGCGACTTCCTGCCCCTTTCCTGCCTCAGAGGGACCGTCTTTTTCCCCGGCATTCCGGTGCATCCCGATCGGGCCGGTCCCTTAAAAGCTGGCTGTTTGTCTCATTAATGCCCATACCCGTTGAAATCAGCAGATTGGCAAAGGCCCGATCCCGCTCTGATGTGTGCATCCCCCTAAAAGCAGGCCTCAACTGAGCAAGGTAAATCCTCAGGGGACGGTAATGAACCGGCTGGCTGAGACTGACTCCATGACAGCTGACCGGACCCGTTGCGTGCCTGGGACGGCCGTCATGCGACCCGCAATGGGACTTTTCGCTATCTCCCCCGTCATGGCGGCCCACTCATAGAATCGCGTCAGCGCGGCGGCAATATTGTTCCATGTCCGGGCCGGGACGTTTCTGGCCGAACCGCCTCTGCCTGTAATCGGTGCGCAGAACGCCGCGGTCGACCGTGCGCCAGGAAACTTGCTGCTGTGCAAGCCAGCGCAGAAACCGGGCAAGGTGGTAAGCACAGGTACGCCAGATATTACGGCCTGGCCTTGATGGATCTACCCGCGATTGCAAAAAGGCATTCACATCCCGGTCAAATGCACCATTCTCCCCGATGAGGAAGGGCTGGCCGTCAATAATGCCAGGCCGCTCTGCCACTTCCGCCAGTACTGGTGTACGACTCAGGTCCGTAAAAATTAACATGGACATCGCCTCGCTGATCGACAGAATATGTGGCCACATCCAGCCTGATATTTATTGCCTGTGAGTGCCAGCGTCACAACCAGCGCCCGACCCCCACGCCAACGGGTTTGCCACACTCGTCAGGATTTGCACCCAGTCGAGCTGTTTCAGCAGTGCCAGCGTGATATCGGTGGCCTGCTGAATTTGCCGCCATGCCGCGCGGAGCTGTTCATCCGTCCATGATGCTACGCTGCGCCCCGTCCGGCTGACCCACTGCCATACGCGGCCGGCCTGCGAGTACATCCAGTCGCCGCTGTCGTTCAGCCAGCCCGCCACGCGGTTCAGCTTATGCTGCATCTCTTCCGACAGGGCATTCCACCTGGCGGCCACGTGACGGATAACGCCTTCGCGGTGTTACCGGCATACGTCCACGGCTCGATTCTGGCCGGTACGGGCACCGCTGGTGGACGCGGCATAAATATCGGGGGATAGAGGAACCGCGGCCAGTACTTCGCGCCGCTGCCCTGTCAGGCCTTTATCGTGACGTTACCCACCTGGTCAGCCCACTGGTGCTCTTTCGGACGGCAGTCGTGAATCTCCAGTATGGTCATCTGGTTACGATCTTTGCCGACGATTTTCATATAATCGTTATATTGAAGCCGCGTAAGTTCATCCACCGGGAACTTGACCTCCACCAGCCTTGCCAGATTGTCGGCGTGCAGTTGACCCTCGCTGTCCGGCCCGGCCAGCGGTCATCTTTATCCTTCACGATAATGACGTCCGGGCGGCGGTAAATGCCCCGGCCCGGCACCGGAAAGGGCTTTGTGGTATGGCGTCGTCCGGGACCCTCATGAAATAATGTACTGCTGAGAAAAGGACGCGGCGGTAACGTGCGCATATCAAAGGTCACCTCCGCCTTGTACCACCACCGGTAGTCTCGGGCGATTTCATCCACGCGGATAAGCCCGCTCATCATCAGCTGTTTGAGGCTGATCTGATAGCCGCGCCCCTGACGGCGGATTTCCGCAGACAGGCGGGGGAAGCGCATGGCGTATTCGGCTTTGAGGTGCACAGATACTTGCGGTTTTCCGGCGCTGGCAGGCGTGACTGTTTCTCCGCCATTTCAATGCCAGTGGTGGTGCAGTCCCATGGCTGGCTGTTTGTCTCTGTGGGAGGCTGGTTCTGCCTGTCGGCGCTCCGGGTCGTTCGGGCAGTTCTATTCTGGTTTTTTCTCCCTGAATGCAGTCTTACCGCATTTATTGATGGGGTCAGTTACCGTTTCATTATGGTTCTTTGCTACGGGAAATCCGCCAGGTCATCGTCTTATGTCAAGGCAGCCGAACACTAAACTGGTGCATGACAGAAATTCTGCCGGTTCCGACATGTAACCCCATGATGAGATGCAGCAGGCTTACACAGGAAAGCGGGATGGAAATTGAGCAAGGTCAATACAATATGAAACACCGACCATGTAAATAATATAAGTATTTTTCACTCATCCGGTTTTCTTTCTCTGCAGGCACATGCCTTTTTCTTCACCGGACCCGGTGCGGGAAAATAATCTGCGTATGTTACCAGGGCCAGGGAAATGCTAGTGTTGCAGGTTAAACAAGGGGCATTTCGTTTAACCGGTAACTGAGATATGCAAAATCGTCTGACAATCAAGGATATTGCGCGAATGAGCGGCGTGGGGAAATCCACCGTTTCCCGCGTGCTGAATGGTGAAGATGGCGTCAGTCAGAAAACACGGGACAAGGTGGAAGCGGTTATTCACCAGCACGCTTTTATGCCTTCCCGGTCGGCCCGCGCCATGCGCGCGCAGAGTGATAAGGTGGTCGGTATTATTGTCACCCGGCTGGACTCATCAGCGGAAAATCAGGCCGTGCGAACCATGCTGCCCGTTTTTTATCAGCAGGGTTTCGATCCCATCGTGATGGAAAGCCAGTTCGATCCTCAACTGGTTTCAGGCCAACTGAGAATGTTGGCGCAACGCAATGTGGAAGGGGTGATCCTGTTTGGATTTAATGGCCTGACCCGCGAAACGCTCACACCGTGGCAGAAGGAAATGGTGGTAATGGTGCGTGAATATTCCGGCATTTCTTCCGTCCGCTATGATGATGTGGGTGCCGTTAACCTGTTAATGGTAACACTCTATGAGCAGGGCCACCGCAATATCAGTTACCTTGGGGTCGATGAAAATGATGCGACCACCGGAGCCGGCCGTCATAAGGCTTATCTGGATGCCTGCTTGCGGCTGGCTCTTACACCCGTCACGGCGCTGGGGTCGTTAAGCTATCAGACGGGTTACGATCTTGCAGGGAGAGTAATCGCCAGCGACACCAGCGCGATTATCTGTGCCTCTGAAAGTATCGCCCTTGGTGCCTGCAAATATTTGCAGCAGCGGCAGATCGTCAATGTACAGATTGGCGCGATTGGCGATACCCCGTTACTGCGTTTCCTGTTTCCGCAAACGTTATCCGTGGCGTTCGGTTATGGCGCGGCGGGCGCGCGGGCCGCGCACCAGCTGTTGGCTCAACTGAGTGGTGATTCTTCTCCGACCAGTTTAGTTATGCCCTGTCAGATGGCCTGAACACGTTTAACCTCTTTTCCCGCTTTATTATCCTCAAGTAACGTTAAATTGCGGCGTTTTGTGATCGTTACACCAAAAAGGGAACGTTCCCATTTATCGCAATCCGCAGGATCGTTACACTCCATCAGCCACGAATACCCCCTTCAAATCCTGTGGCTGGTTTGGTAAGCCCAAAGTGCTTTTTGCAAAAGGACAAAATAAAGGATTACTCATGAGTAAAGTAAACCCATCAGATATTCACAAACTGATCGAGTTGATTGGTGGTAAAGAGAACGTTGCTACCGTCAGCCACTGTATTACCCGTTTGCGTTTTGTACTGAACGACACAACCCTCGCCGATACGCAGCAGCTGGAATCTCTGCCGATGGTAAAAGGCTGTTTTACCAACGCCGGTCAGTTTCAGGTCATCATTGGCACCAACGTTAGCGACTATTACAAGGTGTTAATCGATACCTTGGGTCAGGGCGGTGCCGACAAAGATCAGGTCAAAGCGGCTGCCCGACAAAATATGAAATGGTCTGAGCGGGCCATCTCACATTTCGCAGAAATTTTCTTTCCTCTGTTGCCCGCACTGATCAGTGGCGGGCTGATCCTCGGTTTTCGCAACATCATAGGAGATATTCAGTTTTCAGGAGGGCAGACGCTGGCGCAATCCTCGCCGACCTGGAAAGCGCTGTATGACTTTTTATGGCTGCCGGGTGAGGCCATCTTCATGTTTTTGCCGGTGGCAGTCTGCTGGTCCACGGTGAAAAAAATGGGCGGAACGCCGGTGCTGGGGATTGTACTTGGCGTCACCCTGGTTTCACCTCAGCTGATGAACTCCTATCTGCTGGGACAGCAGCTGCCAGAAGTCTGGGATTTTGGCTGGTTCAGCATTGAAAAAGTGGGTTATCAGGCACAGGTTATCCCCTCCATTATGGCCGGAATGTTGCTGGGCTGGCTCGAAGTTCGTTTAAAGAAGATAACGCCAGACTCGCTTTATCTGGTGATCGTGCCGGTGGTCTCTCTGCTGTTATCCGTGCTGTTGGCACATCTGCTGATTGGACCTTTCGGCAGGATGATTGGTGATGGCGTCGCCTGGGTGGTGAAAGCCTTTATGACCGGTAGCCTGGCTCCGATTGGTGCCACCCTGTTTGGCTTCCTCTATGCGCCACTGGTTATCACCGGCGTGCATCAGACCACGCTGGCTATCGATATGCAGATGATCCACAGCAATGGTGGCACTCCACTGTGGCCATTAATCGCGCTTTCCAATATTGCTCAGGCTTCAGCTGTGTTGGCAATCATCATTGTCAGCCGCAAGGCAAATGAGCGGGAAGTGTCGGTACCGGCAGCCATTTCAGCTTATCTCGGCGTAACCGAACCGGCGATGTATGGCATCAACATGAAATACCGTTTCCCGATGCTGTGCGCCATGGTGGGATCGGCCTGTGCTGCCCTGATTTGCGGTCTGAGCGGGGTGCTGGCAAATGGCATTGGCGTTGGTGGCTTACCGGGTATTTTGTCAATCCAGCCGTCGTTCTGGCCAGTTTATGCGTTGGCGATGTTGGTGGCAGTGGTGGTGCCTTTGGGGCTGACCGCGCTGGTTTACCGCCATAAATGCCGCCGTATGGATATTGTGGAATAAAACATAAAGGAATGTTTACAATGAAAGAAACTTTTCCCTGGTGGATGAACGGGGTTATTTACCAAGTTTATCCAAAAAGTTTTCAGGACAGCAGTGGCAATGGCTATGGCGATCTGAATGGTATCTGTCAGCGGCTGGATTATCTGGAAGATCTGGGGGTAGCAGCGCTCTGGCTGACGCCGGTTTATCTGTCACCTCAGGTGGATAACGGCTATGACGTTGCTGACTATTACGCCATTGACCCGGCCTACGGCACGATGGCGGATTTCGAGCGTTTGGTCGCAGAAGCGCACCGCCGCGGTATCCGCATTGTGATGGATATGGTGTTTAACCATACCTCCGTTGAGCATCCCTGGTTCCGTGCCGCTCAGGATCCCGCCAGCCCGTATCGCCCGTTTTATCTCTGGCATGAGGGACACGAAGGTACGCCGCCCAACAACTGGCGTTCCAAGTTTGGTGGTTCGGCCTGGCAGTGGCATGCACAAAGCGGACAATACTATCTGCATCTTTTTGCCCCTGAGCAGGCCGATCTCAACTGGCAGCATCCACCCGTTCGTGAGGCACTGAAAAAGATTTGCCATTTCTGGGCGGATAAAGGAGTGGATGGCCTGCGCCTTGATGTGATCAATCTGGTGTCTAAACCGCAGGCCTTTGTCGATGATGAACACGGTGATGGCCGCCGCTTCTACACCGATGGTCCTCGCATTCACCAACTGTTGCAGGAAATGAACCGGGATGTGTTTAGCCCCCGTGGACTGATGACGGTGGGGGAAATGTCATCCACCACCCTGGATCACTGCCAGCAATATGCTGCCACTGACGGCGGTGAACTCTCGATGACCTTTAATTTTCATCATCTGAAAGTGGATTATCCCAACGGGGAGAAATGGGCGCTGGCCGCACCTGACTTTGTGCAACTGAAACAGATTTTCAGCCAGTGGCAGCGCGGTATGCATAGCCGTGGCTGGAATGCGCTGTTCTGGTGTAATCATGACCAACCTCGCATTGTTTCGCGATTCGGCGATGAAGGTGAACTTCGGGAAACCGCCGCCAAAATGCTGGCGATGGTGCTGCATGGTATGCAGGGCACGCCCTATATCTACCAGGGGGAGGAAATTGGCATGACCAATCCGGGTTACGCCCGGATCGATCAATACCGTGATGTGGAAAGCCTGAACATCTGTGCCGCGTTGCGTGAAGCAGGTCGAAGCGAGGAAGAGGTGCGGGCAATCCTTGCCAGTAAATCTCGTGATAACAGCCGCTCGCCGATGCAGTGGGACAACTCTGCCAGCGCGGGTTTTACCTCCGGCAGACCGTGGCTGGATTGCGCGCACAACTACCCGCAGGTCAATGCCGCGTCCGCCAGAGGCAACCCTGACTCCGTGTTTTATACCTATCGCCGTCTGATTGCACTGCGCAAAGAACTTCACATCCTCACCTCTGGAGATTACCAGGATCTGGCACCGGAACACCCGTTGCTGTGGTGCTACCAGCGCTGCTGGCAAGGAAAGCGTCTGCTGGTTGTGGCTAATCTTGGCCGCGAACCGATCGATTTACAGGCTGAGGGAATTACGCTCTCCGCCGATGCGCAGTTACTGATTGCCAACTATGCCGATGCACCGGTAGGTCTCCCGACAAGGCTACGCCCCTTTGAATCGGCGTGGTGGCTGGATAAATGGACCGCACGGATTTTGTAAAACAGGATGTGTCAAAAATGAAAAAATATACCTTACCGCAGTGTAAATGGATCCTTTGTACTTTAATGGGGGGATTTTTGTCGGCGCCGGTGATGGCCGTCGATTTTCACGGTTACGCCCGGTCCGGCATTGGTTGGACGGGAAGTGGTGGCGAGCAGCAATGCTTTCAGGCTACCGGGGCAGGAAGTAAATACCGTACCGGCAACGAATGTGAAACTTACGCGGAATTAAAACTGGGACATGAGGCGTGGAAAGAGGGTGAAAAAAGCTTTTATTTCGATACCACGCTGGCCTATGCGGTTTCACAGCGATCTGATTTTGAATCGGTTTCTCCGGGTTTTCGTGAAGTTAATGTAACGGGCGTCAACCTGATTGATGCGCTGCCCGGCGCGGTGATCTGGGCAGGTAAACGTTTTTATCAGCGCCATGACGTTTATATGATCGACTTTAATTACTGGGATATTTCCGGGCCAGGGGCGGGGCTGGAAAATGTGGACGCTGGTTTTGGTAAATTTTCGTTTGCGGTGACCCGCAACAGTGAAGAAGGCGGTTCACTTGGGTTCCTTGAAAGCCAGCGGGATGAGCGTCCGACCATTAATGATGTTTTCGACCTGCGACTGGCCGATTTACAGGCCAATTCAGGCGGAACCCTGGAATTTGGCGTGGATTATGGCCGCGCCACCGTACAGAAAGGCTATCAGCTGGCCGACGGTGCCAGCAAAGATGGCTGGATGCTAAGCGCGATACATCGTCAGAAACTCGCCGGTGGTGAAAACAAGTTTGTGGTGCAGTACGCCACCGATGCGATGACCTCGTTGATTAATGGTCGCAGCACCGGTAGTTCTGTGGATAACAATGGTAAGATGCTACGGATTATTGACCATGGCGCCGTTGATTTTAACGATCGCTTTGGCATGATGTATGTGATGATGTATCAGAATATTGACCGCGATAATCAAAATGGTTCTTCGTGGTATACCGCAGGCATCCGCCCGATGTATAACTGGACGCCGATCATGAGTAGCCTGCTGGAGCTTGGCTACGACAATGTCAAATCCCAACGCACCGGCGAACGCAACAGCCAGTACAAAGTAACGCTTGCACAACAGTGGCAGGCGGGTAGCAGCGTTTGGGCCAGACCATCGCTACGGGTGTTTGCCACTTATGCCAAATGGCAGGAAAAATGGGGATATGCCACCAGCGATGATGTCGGTTATGTAGCTAATGTGGCTTACAGTGACAGCGCACTCCATACCTTCAGCCGGGGTACAAATGACGAAGTGTCGTTTGGCGCGCAGATGGAGATCTGGTGGTGATACGCAGAGCAGAGGCTTTCTGAACAACTCGTAAATGGCTCTGGCGGTTTATTGTCTTCTTTTATTGCAAACCTCGCCCTGACCTGAATGGGTGAGGTTGACTCCCTCACGGTGCGTTCCGGGCACCGTATCTTCGACGTTCAGCGATGCTGATTGCCCCCCCCCGATGCATTTTCATCTTAACGCAGGCATGAAATCATGCCGCCAGCAGACAACCGGCGTCTTCCCGTAACGGTTAATGAAGACAGGCTTTCAGAGAAAAATCCACAGCAGAAAGATCAGGACCAGCACCGCTGAGAAAATAGTCATTGCCGTGCGATTGACCAACGGTTGCAGGCTCTGTGGTACATAAGCCCAAAGTGGCACAGTAATCGGGTGAGGATCCATCTCGCTGCCGCTTACCGGCTGCTCACGTAAGCGTTCAGCACGTCGGGCAAACAGCAGGTTAATCATATCCTGTGCCTGAGCAGGGGTAAGCACCGCCTGGGGTTGTAGTTGGAATCGTTGCTCGCTGACCTCTTCCAGCATCTTCTGTTCTGCGTGATCCGGTGGCACTTTCAGCGCGGCGAGCAACTGTGGCAAGGTTAGCGCAGTATGCTGGGTCACCATGTGGCTGGCCTGAAGGTACTGGGTCAATAGCGGAAAGACGCGCGAAGGAATAGGGTCGCCGCTGTGGAGGTTGACCATTTTCAGTACCGCTGTCCATAGTTTTACCGGGTGTTCACCTGTGGCGGCGGCGAGTTTTGCCACCTGCTGATTAAGCGTGTGGTGTTCAGCGGGCAACAGTGTACGGTCGGTAATATGGTTCTGCTGCGGCTGCGGGATCGACATCTGCCCGTTCTGCAACATGGTCAGCACCTGGCGTAGCTGTTGAGGTTCCAGCGAACTGAGCACGGTATGACCAAACTGCTGACGAATAAAGTCACTGACAGCCTGGCGGTTATTACCCTGCGGCAGTAGATCGGTTAACTGCTGAAACAGCTGACGGGTGGCGTGGGTATTCTGCACCTGCGAAAGCCTGGCGTTAAGAAACTGTTCCGCCGCAGGAAAGTGTTGGGACAGCAGGCCAGCGTCACTTTTTACCCCAACTTCATGATGTACCCCAGCCCAAAGCTCAGCTGATTTCAGCGAACTGAGGGAGATGATTTTGACAATCAGTCTTTCCAGCGTGGTGCGCTGTGCGGGCGACAGCGGTTGATTTCCCGGACCGGATGACAGCGTTGTGGGTCTGACATCGACCGATGTACGATCGCCGGTAATCGGCGCACCGGGGCCACTAAGCGGTTGCATGGCAAAATCCTCAACTCATCGGACAACATCCGGGGCGCGCCGGAAAAAGGGTGAAGCACTATGATAACAATCCCGCCCGGCGATAGGTAGAGGGCGGTGCCGGACTGCGGGAAATATTTTGTGCTGCAAAATTCGCTGAGGAGGTGGATGATTCATGCCTGCCATTATATCACCGGCAACAGTCCACCATGCTGCTTTCCGGGCAGGTGGTAAATTATCCCGGTCGCCACCTGAGTTATCGCATGACTCTTTGCGATTAAAACAGACTGACTGGTAGCGCTGAAACGCGTTTCATGCTTTCCACCACATGGTGATTTTTCGGCATGTCGTAGTGTGTGGTGATCAGTATGGTGATATTTTTGTGCCCTGAATGATAGTAGCCATCGGTGTCAGGCAAGCCAGTTTGCCACGGAGCGAGCATGTGGTGAAGCCCGCTACCGGGATAAGTTTGTGGTGCATTTTGCGCCCATTCATAGCGATAATATATGCCGGGCACATGATGACAGTCCAGGCCAGTGTATTAACACGGGCTGGTGACTGGCAGAACATTATTTTCTGCTGTGTGAGAACAAGTGCAAATGAAATAAGCGATCCTTACGAATCCTGCTGATGTTGACCATTAACGTCATTAAAAAAACACTATGTTCTCTGGAATAACTGCGGGAAAACCCCAGCTTTGGGGATTGATATTGTGATGGTAAGGTCGCGCTGAATAATTACGTGCATAATAAACGTTAATGCCGGCCAGTAGTGAATATTTACAGGGTAATACTGAATGTAAAAATCTTCTCTCCTTCTTGCATGATTAAAATTTTTTCTTTCTAATATTATGTTTTTTTGATAAATTTCATTGCCCTGCATGGTTAACTTTAATTTATTTTGTAGAATATTTTTTTACACTAATTAATTGATGTTGTTTAACAGGGTGTCCCTGCTGCAGCCCGGAAGTGATGGGGGTGTTGTCTTTTTGTAGTGTGTATGACTGATATTTTCGATAAGATTTTTTTATCTAAAGTAAATGATGCTCATTTGCGTAGTCTGGTTTTCTCATTCTGTTTATTCGGGATTGAAGATGGTTTTTTTATTAAGTCAGGATGGGTATTTAACAGCGCTTTTTTATTGAAAATATATCATCAGGTAATATATGGGGGTTTTTCTATACATCGTTTTTCATTTTTGTTTCAAGTATTTTCTTTGATGTGATAATTCGTGGTGTAATTAAAGTTATTTATATAATATAAAGGTTTTTTATGGTTCTTGAAATTGATTTGCAGAAAAAAATGCCTTCTTTCTGCGAGAGGATGGGAGGCGCTGACCAGTTTATTCATAATGAATCGCCTGTGCTATCTTCTTTGAAATCTGTTGAGAATAGCCCTTTTTCTGAAATGGCTGTTAATTTTAAAGGCGATGTGAAATTGCAGGAAGAGGCTGGTTCTATATTTGATAAAAAAATGGATTTTTATAGAGAATATCATCATTATGGTTACAATCCGGTAAATGTCAGCGCTATACCTGAAGCTTTTGACATTGCCATCAAAAACAATTTTTTAAAATATCCTTCCTGTGTTGAGATGACTGAAAAAATTAACACCATGCTCCCTTTGCTTCATAAGTTAGCAGCGACCATTCTGACAGAAGAAGACCGGAAGCACCTGCCGAATAAGAGAGTTTATGAAATAAATAAGCAAGAAAATATAGTGAGAAGGTTGCTGACTACCATTGAGGGCCTGCCCGTATTACTGCAAAAGGCGGAGAGGCAAATCAGTCTGCCGGAAGATCCTCTTGTCAGGAACGCACTGGCTGATGAACTTATCGAAAGTGTTTTAACCCGATTACCTGACGGCAGAGAGAATGAAAAGTGGCGTCAGGAACTAAAAATGAAAATATTTTCGGCAACGGAATCACAATGGCTACCGAAACCAGAGCAGGAGCAGATAAAGTATTTTTTTGATCACAGTCTGGCAGAACTACAGGGATCTATACAAAAAGAACTTCAGGATGAAATTCGTAAAATAAAAACAACCGCAGATGCAGCATTGAGGTTTATTGCTACCCATTACCGGTCAGCTGGCAAAGATTTCGTCGATACTGTAAGCCATCTGGTAAAAATTCTGGATAATTTTCTCAACAGACTCGAAAATGATTGCGTTAAGAAAAAAATAATTAAACCGTTAAAAGAAAGGGGCCGTGGAAGTTGCCTGAATAAGACAGTCCTTTTACAATCCGGTAAGAAAATGTTGGATAAAGTGCAGCATACTCCGCATAGCGCAAGAATAAAACTGGACAGAATGGGTAAAAACCTGAAAACGTTCTTTCCCCGCGATCGTCTGGATCCTTTCTTAGGGCTTTCCCTTGAAGATAAACAGACATGCCTGGCGATGAAAAAAAGAGTTGCGCCGCTACAGGATAATGCGTTGCTGATTCAGCAAGCCGCTTCACGGCTGAAAGAAGCCATAAACGACGCAAGTTATGCTGGGGTAAGCGGAGATCTGAGCGTCACCACGCTGGAAGAGGCGCTTTCCAGAGAACTGATGATGCTCACTACAGATACGCCGAAAACCCGATTTATTAGTACGGTGCAAACGGCGAAGGCGGTGGCAAAACAGGTGCTGAGTGATGTTGAAGTGAAAGCACTTGCGTCTACGAATAAGCAGGATCCGTATTCTCTTTTTATACAGGAAAACGCAAAAGTACTTATCTTGGCTGCGGAAAGTTTACTTGAAGGGGCAGAACAGGGAGAAACTCATTTTTCTCAAAATGTCGCCACGGCTGAGCTGGATTATGCAAAAAAAACTGCTGGAAGACTACAGGATATTATTAATAAAGGGCTGGAGTCGGTGACGGGGATATCACTGTATGACGGCGATGAGTGGCTTCACAAGTTAAATGCCGAAATTCAAAATAGCTGGCAGGGATTAACCGAACTGGTGGTAAAAAGTTACCGACCCTATCTCGCTTTCAGGGAGGTAAATGCTAATGATGTGCAGAAAAATGAACATTTCAACGCGGTGCATTGTGCAGTTTTTCCATTGCTCAATGAAACAGAAAAGCTGCGCATAGCATCTGAGGAGCTTGAAGCAGTGCTGAGCGAAAAAGTAAATATCAAAAATCAGCATCGCAGCGCCGTGGAAAAAGCTGCAAAAAAATGCAGAGAAATTGATCCAGAAAATCTGCGTCTCTTTACAGAAGAACTTGGCCAGCAACTCAGAAAAAGGGACATCACAATTTCTCAGTGTGTCATGGGCAACATTACCGGGACAACACTGGCTAAACAACTTAATTTGCAGGCAGAGAAGTTAATGGAAGCAACAGAAACACTGCATCATGTGGCCTGGCTTGCTGAATGGGTCCCTGCTAATAAACAGGGCAAAGTGATTGATATATTGACTATGCTGCAAAGTAAGATGACTTCCATCAAGGTCAATATTAAGAATGTGGTAGAGGCTGGAACAGGAACCCGGTTGCACAATAACCCGGTCGAGGGAATGATCGCAAAGGATGCGGGAGAATGGCTGGTAAAAATGAAAAATGAATGGAGAGCGGCAAAGCCTGATGCTTCGCCGCAAGAATGGGGTAATACGATAGAACCGATGCTGGAGCAATTGGCTGAACAATTCAGCACGGATGACGATCCTGAAGGGAAGTTGTTCCGTCTGAGAGTGGAGCTGGCAATGAAGGATGCAGAAAAGGGGGGGATTCCCTGGGTGCCGTCTGCCGAACAGCAGCTGGCGCGGGTGAAAAGCAATAAGGATTATACGCTTGAGTGGGCTGAGAAACGGCTGACGTATGGCGTGGTGTTCAATCTTTTGGCATATCGCAGTCTGATGGCAATGCTGTCGCCCTATAAAAATATAGTGGCGTCTCCACTCAGAATGATAAATTTACTGTTAACGCCTGTAAGAAAGGAAATAACGATAAGAGCGATGAAAAAGGTCAGACCGGGCAATTCGTGGCCAGCGGAACAATTAGATGAATACCGTTTGCGTGAGAACTATCAGGCAGCATTCAGGATTCTATCCATATTATCGCCACAATTATTAAAGACGGTTGTGGCATCTGGCGTTCTGTCATACGGATTGATAAAAGGAGGAGAATACCGTGATGAGTTTTTGAGTCGGGCGCTGCACAGAGTTCGGGGAGACCTCTTCTGGAGCAGTCTGTTCACTGGCTGGCAACAGTGGGTGGATGCTTCTGGCGCGTTGAAGTTGAATGAAAAATATGTTGATGCAATGGCTCGGCTTCCTGATTATCTTGCCATGCTGGAGAATTCGCATATTATCGTGACAACAGGCAGTGGTCGCTTTTCGGGTGAACCGGAAAGCGTGATGAATATTGCTGAGCCTACGGATCATGCTGTTTCTGATTAAAAAATGCCGAGGCAGACTTACCGCTCGTTGGAACATCGTGGATGGGGTTCATTTCTGGGTGACGGACCCTGTTTCCTGAATAGCCATAAGTGGGAACCGGCGGAACAGAAAATAAGCATTCGACATACCGACACAGAGATCCTTACATAATTCTGTATCATGGTCACCTAATTAAAGATGACAACTCAGGCAGTCACTGCATAGTTCCGCCGGAACAGGGCACACCCTTTTTTTCATCTGTCTGTGACAACGGTATTTATAAAGTGATGCATTTATCAAGTCACGGCTATATCAGTGTGCTCCTGATAACTTAACCGGTAACAGTGGAAACACAGCTCAGTGTGCCCCCGCCCGCGACAGGTAGATCTGAAAAAGACACTCACCGGTATTTCGTCAGGAAATAAGTACATTGGCAGTTCACATAAGTGTGGCAGCAGCGGTTCAGTACGGCGATATATTGGTTGTCATAAGCAGCGATCCTGCTTTTTTTTTCAAACAGGGCAGGAAGTATCTGCAAATATAGCCATTGCCGTAAAATACCCGGTTACGGTACTGAGCAGCCTTTGCCAGTTGTCAGAGATCTGACCACGGGTAAAGATCGGCTATCTGCGATTGTCTGTGAGGTTTTACAGATGAGAGTGGTGTGGCGAAGACCCTGACAAAACACCGTGGTTCCCCCTGGCCGACGATAAGAGTGAGGCTAAGGCAATTAACCTGCAGAAGAATACGGTTCAACACGTTTACGCTGACAACATTTCTCCATTCTGAAGGCGAACTACATCCATCATAAAGGTGTTATCCGCAGGAACCCGATCTGGATGGCTGTGTTTAACAGTTAATAAGTTTGATTATAATCACTTTTTCGGACACGGCAGAAAAGGACATGTTTTGCCTTTTTCAGGTGACGATGGAGAGGGCGGTTGATGTTTTTTTTTATTTTTAAGTAAATGTAGCCTGCCGCAAAACGGGCGTTGTGGGTAACAGAAACGGGTTCTGACCGGAGTAAATAAAAAAGTGCTAAAAATTATCGTTGATGAAAACATGCCGTATGCTCACGAACTGTTCAGCCGCACGGGAAAGGTTGTCAGCGTGCCGGGCCGCCCGGTACCCCAGGCGGAACTGGATGATGCTGATGGGCTGATGGTGCGTTCGGTTACTGCGGTTAACGCGGAGCTGCTGCGTGGCAAATCTGTCAGATTTGTCGGCTCAGCCACCGCCGGGACCGACCATATAGATGAGGCCTGGCTGCAACAGCAGGGCATCGCTTTTTCTGCCGCGCCGGGTTGTAACGCAATTGCCGTGGTGGAGTATGTCTTGTCTGCGTTACTGTCTCTGGCCGAACGCGATGGTTTCCAGCTTCACGATCGTAGCGTCGG
The DNA here is from genome assembly GCF_003846135.1 of Erwinia psidii. Classification (GTDB taxonomy): domain Bacteria; phylum Pseudomonadota; class Gammaproteobacteria; order Enterobacterales; family Enterobacteriaceae; genus Erwinia; species Erwinia psidii. The sequence continues at coordinate 307,122 of NZ_RHHM01000001.1, read as the reverse complement.
TATCGTCGGTGTCGGTAATGTGGGACGCCGGTTACAGGCACGTTTGCAGGCACTGGGGATCCGCACTTTGCTCTGCGATCCACCTCGCGCGGATCGCGGTGATAAGGAGGATTTTCTGCCGCTCTCCACGCTGGTGCGCGAAGCTGATATTCTGACTTTTCATACGCCGTTGTTCAGGCAGGGGCCGTACCGGACATTGCATCTGGCAGACGAAGCGCTGTTACGGGCGCTGAAACCGGGAACCATTCTGATCAACGCCTGCCGTGGCCCGGTGGTGGACAACGCGGCGTTGCTGAATGTATTGCAACAAGGTCGCGATCTGAGCGTGATACTGGATGTGTGGGAACCGGAACCGGAATTATCGCTGCCATTACTGGAAAAAGTGGATATTGCGACGCCGCACATTGCCGGATACACGCTGGAAGGCAAAGCGCGGGGCACCACGCAGGTGTTTGAAGCCTGGAGCGCCTTCCTGGGGCAGCCACAACAGGTAGCCCTGGATACGCTGCTGCCAGCACCAGAGTTTGGCTGCGTAACCTTGCACGGTGAAGTTACGCAGGCAGCGTTAAAAAGGTTGGTACATCTGGTGTATGATGTGCGCCGCGATGATGCCCCGTTACGAAAAGGTGCTGCCCGCAGCGGCGAGTTTGACCGCCTGCGTAAGCATTATCAGGAACGTCGTGAATGGTCTTCGCTACAGGTGATTTGTGATTCGCAGCAGGCTGCGACACTGCTGATAAAACTGGGTTTTAATGCGGTTTTCCAGCGTGCGTGCTGAAACGGTACAGCCCGATCCCAACCTTGATATTTAAAGGCTTCCTGACGTTGCGGTAAGGTGTTGTGAATAATCTGATTTTCCGGGCGGTGTTATCACCGCCTTATATTTTTATGTCATTGTCTGGAGTAAACCAACATGTCTGACGGCTGGAATATTGCGCTACTGGGCGCGACAGGCGCAGTAGGGGGAGCCGTACTGGAACTACTGGCGGAGCGCCAGTTCCCGGTGGGTGAAATGTACCTGCTGGCGAGCGAACGCAGCGCCGGAGAAAACCTGCGTTTTGAAGGTCGGACCTTACAGGTTACTGCCGCCAGTGATTTCGACTGGTCGCAGGTTCAGCTGGCGTTTTTTGCCGCCGGACGCGATGCCTCCTCACGCTATGCTGAGGAAGCGGCCAGCGCGGGCTGCCTGGTGATTGATTCCAGCGACCTGTATGCACTGGAGCCGGATATACCGCTGGTGGTACCGGATGTGAATCCACAGGTGCTGGCGGATTACCGCAATCGTAACCTGGTCTGCGTGGCTGACAGTCTGACCAGTCAGTTACTTTGTGCCGTCAAGCCGCTGGTCGAACAGGCCGGGCTGGGGCGTTTGCAGGTGACCAGCCTGATTGCTGCCTCGTCACACGGTAAAGCGGCGGTGGATTCACTGGCCGGTGAGAGCGCACGTTTACTGAATGGCCTGCCTGCGGAGGCGCACTATTTTGGCCGTCAGCTGGCGTTCAATACGTTGCCACTCCTGCCAGATGCTGAAGGTAGCGTGTTGCAGGAGCGCCGTCTGGTCGATCAGGTGCGTAAGGTGATGCAGGATGAAGGACTGCCGATCACAGTCAGCACCGTCCAGGCACCGGTTTTCTATGGCAATGCACAAATTGTGCAGATGGAAAACCTGCGTCCGGTATCGGCAGAAGAAGCGCGGGACGTGCTGATGCAGGCCGAAGATATCACCCTGTCTGAGGAAAATGATTACCCGACGCAGGTAGGGGATGCCTCTGGCAATGCGCAACTCAGCGTTGGCTGTCTGCGTAATGACTACGGTGTGCCGGAGATGCTGCAATTCTGGTCGGTGGCGGATAATGTCCGTTTTGGTGGCGCGCTGATGGCGGTCAAAACGGCTGAGAAGCTGGTGCAGGAGTATTTCTGGTGATCTCTGAGACTGCCGTGGTGCCACACGGCAACAGGCTGGCGCTGGGTATTGAATATGACGGCAGCCGTTACTATGGCTGGCAGCGTCAGCAGGAGGTGCGAAGCGTACAGGAAAAGCTGGAAAAAGCCCTGTCTGACGTGGCGAATCACCCGGTTACTGTTTTTTGTGCAGGTCGCACTGACGCAGGCGTACACGGCACCGGGCAGGTGGTGCATTTTGATACCACTTCGCAGCGTAAGGATGCTGCCTGGACGCTGGGCGTCAATGCAAACCTGCCTGATGATATTGCGGTGCGCTGGGTTAAGACGGTGCCGGGTGAGTTTCACGCCCGTTTCAGCGCCACAGCGCGGCGCTACCGCTATATCATTTATAATCAGCGCCTGCGTCCCGCCATCCTGCATGGCGGTGTGACGCACTTTTATCACCCTCTGGATGTGCAAAAAATGCAGCGCGCCGGACAGGCGCTGATCGGTGAAAACGATTTTACGTCCTTTCGTGCCGTGCAATGCCAGTCGCGCACGCCGTGGCGTAATGTTATGCACCTTAACGTCAACCGATATGGCGCGTACGTGGTGGTGGATATCAAAGCTAACGCCTTTGTCCACCACATGGTGCGCAATATTGTCGGCAGTCTGATGGAAATAGGCTGTGGAAATCAGCAGGAAAGCTGGATGGCAGAGTTGCTGGCGGCGAAAGACCGCACGCTGGCCGCCGCCACCGCCAGGGCTGAAGGGCTCTATCTGGTGGCAGTGGATTATCCTGAACATTTTGATTTACCACGTCCGCCAATGGGACCTTTGTTTCTTGCGGATTAAACCTGGCCTGGAGTCTCAAGGAAATTTCTATGGATCTGATTCACACCGTTATTGATTTTATTCTGCACATTGATGTCCATTTGCAAGCGATGGTTGCGCAGTACGGCGTCTGGATTTATGCCATATTGTTCCTGATCCTGTTCTGCGAAACAGGGCTGATTGTTACACCATTTTTACCGGGCGACTCTCTGCTGTTTGTGGCCGGCGCGCTGGCGGCAATTCCTGATACGGCGTTGAATATTCATCTTATGGTGATGTTACTCTGTGTGGCGGCCATTGTTGGTGATGCGGTGAATTACACCATTGGCCGGTTATTTGGCGAGAAGCTGTTCAGTAACCCAAATTCAAAAATTTTCCGTCGCCGCTATCTGGATAAAACCCATCAGTTTTATGAACGCCACGGTGGCAAAACCATTATCCTGGCCCGCTTTGTTCCCATTGTTCGCACCTTTGCACCTTTTGTTGCCGGTATGGGCAAAATGTCCTACCGGTATTTCGCGTCGTATAATGTGGCGGGTGGACTACTCTGGGTGATTCTGTTCTCCTATGCCGGTTATTTCTTCGGTAATCTGCCAGGGGTACAGAAAAATATTCACTATCTGATCGTGGCGATCATTCTGGTTTCCATCCTGCCAGGCATCATTGAAATTGTTCGCCATCGTCGTGCGGCGCGGCGGCAGAACCCGCAGTAATTTCCCGTTTACTTTCCGATGCCGGATAGATATCTCCGGCATCGGGTGCATTGCTTCAGGCCACAGGCTGTATTACTGCTAAGTAATGGTGGCCAACGATCTCTCTTCTCTCACCCGGCGATGGATCGAAAATACTTTCCGCCATTCAGCGCAAATACGCACAGGGTGATGAGTTACTGATTGAGGGTGATCCTTCCCAGCGAACGCCAGAGGCGTTCTTTATCCGCCGGTTTTAAGTTGGGCTGATTGATTGCCTGCATAAACGCATTTTTATCTGTGAATTTCACACCCTGTTTCAGGTTCGCACTGATATCGGTCAGAATATCGGTATTTAACGCGCTTATTTTTGCTCTTACCTGATCCAGCGGAGCAGGCTGCCAGCCGTTTTCTGTCTCGGATAACCAGTCGGCTCTGTAGCGATACTGAATGGCTTTGGCCGCATCCATCTGCGCCTGAATAAATGGCTTAACGGATCCGCCATTCAGCCCCAGTTTTTCCGCAATTGCCACTGAACCGGACAACACCTTGCCTTCCTGGGTCAAATCTTCAATCGCCAGATGATTTTTTGCTTTATATCCCGCCACGTCTTTCATATAAGACAGTCGCTGATTAATTAACAGCGCTATATCGTCTTTGGCAGTAGATGCTGCCATCGCACTGGCAGAAATAAATAATCCAGCCGACAGCAGCATACTTAACGTCATCTTACTTTTCATTTTCTCTCACTTTTTTCCGTTGTTTTTTGGTGATGGTGGTCGCGGATAGCATACTCAGGCTGTGAAAATTTGCACAGGGCCGGTTGCTATCTGTTTTGTCAGTAAGACCTGGCTGGCAGCAAAAAAATAGGCCTGGGCGCAACAAAAGTTAACGTTACCGGATATCACTCAAGTGAAGTACCGATAGCGGTTACTGTATCAGGTCAGTGACTTGAAGATGTCAATAAGGTGGCGAGATGGCATAAGTACAGCACCACACACCACCTGAAGATATTCAGACATTTCTGAATACAGAGCGCCAGCCAACAGAAACAGTAAATTATTATAAAAGACCCACAGCTGCCGTTGCCACAGGCTGACGATGGCTGTCTCTGAAAATGAGTGTCTCCATCATCAGCTGATTGAACAAACCATCTGCGATGAAAAGGGATTGCAAAATTTATTCTGGTAAGTTTGCTGTTGAAAACATTAACAGGGATTGCTGCTTAAAAAAAGAAGGCGGGGAATTATCTGCCTTTACATTGTTTGTTGCTGAAAAGTCAGCGTTTACCTCTGAGGCATAAAAGAAAAACCTGGGAGGCTTATGGATATCGTCACCAGATTGCTTCATGTAAGTGAAGAGAGTGAAAAAATGATGTTGATGACCGTGTTGAGCCAGATGAATTTTGAACCCGGAGCATCAGACAGGTATCGTTTCAGTATTTAATTGCTCCTGAACTATCGGATCGGATGCTGATCAAAAGATCAAAAGCAGTTCGGGTACCGACTGGTCATCTTTCTGCATCCCACCATACAGATAAAATTGCTGCCAGTGCCTCATTGCAACATGGTCAGTCAGCATCGTATTCACAGAAACCAGAGGGGATAAGCAAATATATATAAGTGTCTTCCTGTTATTTTAGTTGGGATGAGGGGAGTATCAGATAAAGAATAATATTTCCTGCGGAACTTATTATCCGGTATGTGAAGTATGATGATAATAAAACAGTGATGATTTATATCTGATGTTTGCTGGTGGTGGGTTTTCATATGATTTTATTTAGTGTTTATTTATTGTATCAGTGATATATGAAAATACAGTAAATATATACTCAGATATGCGTTTTTTGACGGTGACCACAGAGTGAACAGGAGTATTACGAGGGCCAGGCCAATATTTTTGCGATTTTCTTCCCTGATAGCGGGATCAATTTTACAGTTCATAAATTTGTTTCTGCTCCGTTGCTGATGCTTTCCTGCCGTTTGCATGCGGTATTCGGAAACACTGAGGCCGACTATTTAACCCGACATTTTCAGGTAAGCGATATCATTGCAATTCCTGGTTGCCATATTTACGATAACTTCAATCCGGGTACACAGGCCCCCTGTAATTTTAAAAACGTCCTCAAAAACAGAAGGGCGTTAATGATTGTGTGGCAGACTTTGTTGTTATGTGCTGTAATAGCCGGCAAATCTTACGCAAAAATCAGCGCCATATCGTTGATTTATAACGATTAACCAGATGCAGAGTTGCCCATGAGCTGGATTGAACGAATTCTTAATAAAAGCACCATTTCCCCCTCACGCAAAGCCAGTATCCCGGAAGGGGTGTGGACTAAATGTGATAGTTGTGGTCAGGTACTCTACCGCGCCGAGCTGGAACGCAATCTGGAAGTCTGCCCGAAATGCGATCACCACATGCGTATGCATGGTCGTGAACGTCTTCACAGTCTGTTGGATGAGGGCTCACTGGTTGAACTGGGCAGTGAGCTGGAACCAAAGGATTTGCTCAAGTTCCGTGATTCCAAGAAATATAAGGATCGTCTGGCCAGCGCTCAGAAAGAAACTGACGAGAAAGATGCGCTGATTGTTATGAAAGGTACGCTCTGTGGGATGCCGGTTGTGGCGGCAGCCTTCGAGTTTTCTTTTATGGGCGGCTCAATGGGGTCGGTGGTTGGCGCACGTTTTGTTCGTGCCGTTGAGCAGGCGCTGGAGGACAACTGTCCGCTAATTTGCTTCTCCGCTTCCGGTGGTGCCCGTATGCAGGAAGCGCTGATGTCGCTGATGCAAATGGCAAAAACCAGTGCCGCGTTGGCAAAAATGCAGGAACGTGGGCTGCCTTACATTTCAGTGCTAACCGATCCAACCATGGGTGGCGTTTCTGCCAGCTTCGCCATGCTGGGCGATTTGAATATTGCTGAACCCAAGGCGCTGATCGGCTTTGCCGGACCGCGCGTCATTGAGCAGACGGTGCGTGAGAAACTGCCAGCGGGATTCCAGCGCAGTGAGTTCCTGATCGAAAAGGGTGCGATCGATATGATCGTCCGCCGTCCCGTAATGCGCTTAAAACTGGCGGGCGTTCTGGCGAAGATGATGAATCTGCCGGCGCCACAGGAGGAAAGCCTGCCACAGGTGGTCACGGACGACGCTCATCAAAGCCATGACGCCTGAATGATGATGGAAAGGAGCTGACGGCTCCTTTCTCCCATGAACCACAACGTTGTGAACAGGACAAATGGATAAGACTCCTCAAGCCACGTCGCCTCTGGTCACGTGGCTTCATTATCTTGAGAATCTGCATACTCAGTCTGTTGACCTTGGCCTGACGCGTGTTCAGCAGGTGGCAAAACAGCTTGACCTGTTAACGCCCGCTCCCTTTGTATTCACCGTCGCCGGGACCAATGGTAAAGGCACCACCTGCCGCACCCTGGAAACGTTGCTGATCGCAGCGGGTTACCGGGTGGGCGTATACAGCTCACCGCATTTGCGGCGCTATACCGAACGGGTGCGCATTCAGGGTGACGAACTGGCCGAGTCCATGCATACGGCATCATTTGCGGAAATCGAAGCGTGGCGCGGCAACACATCGTTGACCTATTTTGAGTACAGCACGCTTTCAGCACTGTGGCTGTTTAAACATGCCGCGTTGGATGTGGTGATCCTTGAAGTGGGGCTGGGTGGGCGACTGGATGCAACCAATATCGTTGATGCTGACCTTGCGGTTATTACCAGTATCGCGCTGGATCATACTGACTATCTTGGCCCGGACCGTGACAGCATTGGCCGCGAGAAAGCGGGTATATTTCGTGGTGGCAAACCCGCGGTGGTTGGTGAGCCAGATATGCCTGTCACCATCGCAGAAGTGGCATCGTCAGTAGGTGCACGCCTGCTTAAACAGGGGGAGGCGTGGTCTTATTCCACGGGTGAATATCACTGGACCTTCCGTGATGGCGATGGTGAACTTACCGGGCTGCCATTTCCTCAAATTCCGTTGCCGAATGCGGCTACCGCGCTGGCGGCGTTGCGGGCTTCTTCTTTGCAGGTTGATCCGGCGGTAATTCGTCACTGGCTGGGACAAATTGGGTTACCGGGGCGTTTTCAGACCGTTGCTGAATCACCCAAGGTGATCCTGGATGTGGCACATAATCCTCATGCCGCTGCGTGGCTTGCCGGACAGTTGAGTCGGCTGGCAAAAAGCGGCAAAGTTCACGCCGTGGTCGGCATGTTGCATGATAAAGACATTGCCGGAACGCTGGCCTGTCTGCTGCCACAGGTTGACTACTGGTACTGTGCTTCGCTTGATGGTCCACGTGGGGCACGGGCAGATGAACTGAAGACGCATATACCCGATGCCAGCGTATTCCCCGGCATGACAGAAGCCTTCTGTCATGCCCGTCAGCAGGCTTCTGCTCAGGATATTGTGCTGGTATGTGGTTCTTTTCATACCGTGGGGCAGATAATGGAAATACTGGAAACGGAGAATGGTAGTGGCAAGTAAATTTCAGAACCGTTTAGTCGGAACTGTGGTTATCGTGGCACTGGGCGTGATCATTCTGCCGGGTTTGCTGGACGGTAAGAAAAAACATTACAAAGAGGAGTTCGCGGCGATCCCGCTGGTGCCAAGGCCTGGCGATCAGCAGGAAACTGACGGGGTGCCGCCGGTAACACAGGCTCTGCCTGCACAGCCGCCTGAGGGAGCAGGTACGGCGCTGGCAGGGCATGACAGTGGCAACACCTCTCAGGCCGAAAGCGGCTCAACCATGCCACAATCGCTCAATCAGCCGGCACTGACAACGCCACCGTCGGTGCAGTCGTCACAGCCTGCTCAGCAGCAGTCGGTTGAGAAAGCCAGGCCGGTGGAAAAGTCCAGACCGGCAGAAACGGTGAAAACGCAGCCAAAACCGGCCGAAAAGCCGGTTGAAAAAACCAGAACACAGCCGAAGTCTGAGCCAGTTGAGCAGCCTGAGAGTCAGCCCGCTGAGCGGGAGCAGGCACCTGGCGGGCAGGCTTATGTTGTGCAGCTAGGCGCACTGAAAAATGCCAGCAAAGTGAATGAGGTTGTCGCCAAACTACGTCTGTCGGGATACCGGGCCTTCACCGTGCCGTCGACGCCGGTACAGGGAGAGATCACTCGCATTTATGTCGGGCCGGATGCGTCGAAAGCGAAAATGCAGGCGGCGGTTGCTGAACTCAAAAATCTCTCCGGGCTGGCTGGGGTGGTCAAGCCTTACAGCGCACGGTGACTCTGCGAGACGCAGGCTATTGCTGCAACAGTCGGCGCCTTCTGAGATAGTGCAACCGGTCCAACTCGCGCGCGAAATAAGGCCATTCTGGCCGGTTATCTGATGTAAATCAGCTAATTGCCAGGATGTGCCTGGCACGGCGTTTTTACTGAATTTTTTGGCCCCTTGTTTTAATTAATTCGGCAAAGGAAAACCCTACGCAAACGTTTTCTTTTTCTGTTAGAATTCGCCCCGAACGACAGGTCGCATCCCTGAATCCCTGCTCTGTGCTGTCGGATTTGAGCATAATCTGGTATGTCCTGCATCACACGCTTTGATAACGGGCCTGGGTGCATCGCTACCATGTGCAATAAAGGGATACGATCTTAAGGGCACTGTTGCTGGAAGAGTTCATGATCTGGATAGATTACGTCATCATTGCAGTTATTGGTTTTTCGGCTCTGGTTAGCCTGATCCGGGGGTTTGTTCGGGAAGCATTATCACTCGTCACCTGGGGTTGTGCATTTTTTGTCGCCAGTCATTACTACTCTTTCCTTGCTGTCTGGTTCACCGGTTTTGAAGATGAACTGGTTCGAAACGGCATTGCCATCGCGGTGTTATTTATCGCCACGCTTATCGTCGGGGCGATTGTTAACTACGTGATTGGTTCGCTGGTTGAAAAAACAGGCCTGTCAGGTACTGACAGAGTGCTGGGCGTCTGTTTTGGGGCGTTACGTGGCGTACTTATCGTTTCTGCCATTCTGTTTTTTCTCGATACCTTCACCGGCTTTGCCAAAAGCCCGGACTGGCAGCAGTCCCAGTTGGTTCCCCAGTTCAGTTACGTCATCAGATGGTTTTTTGACTATCTGAAAAGTACGTCGAGTTTTTTACCCCGGTAATGGCGTCGGGGGTGCGGCTTAATGAGGAAATGACTACATGTGCGGTATTGTCGGGATCGCCGGTTTTATGCCGGTCAATCAGTCGATTTATGATGCGTTAACGGTGTTACAACACCGTGGGCAGGATGCCGCAGGCATTGTTACTATTGATGCGCTGAACTGTTTCCGTCTGCGTAAGGCAAATGGTTTGGTCAGCGATGTTTTTGAAGCCCGTCACATGCAGCGCATGCAGGGCAATATGGGTATCGGCCACGTTCGCTATCCGACTGCGGGAAGCTCCAGCGCTTCCGAGGCGCAACCTTTTTACGTCAATTCACCTTACGGTATCACCCTGGCGCATAACGGTAATCTCACCAATGCCCATGAACTGCGTAAGCAGCTGTTTGAGAGTGGACGTCGTCATGTTAACACCACCTCTGATTCCGAAATTTTGCTCAATATTTTCGCGGCTGAACTGGATCGTTTCCAGCATTACCCGCTGGAAGCAGAGAACATCTTTGCTGCCGTTGCGGCGATGCATAAACAGGTTCGTGGTGCTTACGCCTGCGTGTCGATGATTATCGGCCATGGGCTGGTGGCGTTCCGCGATCCAAACGGCATTCGCCCGTTGGTGATTGGTAAGCGCGCGATCGCCGATGGCCGCAATGAATACATGGTCGCTTCTGAGAGCGTGGCATTGGATACGCTGGGCTTTGAGTTTCTGCGTGATGTGGCACCCGGCGAAGCGGTTTATGTCACCGAAAAAGGGCAGCTTTTCACCCGTCAGTGTGCGGAAAACCCGAAAGCTAACCCCTGCCTGTTTGAATACGTCTATTTTGCCCGGCCGGATTCGTTTCTGGATAAAATCTCCGTTTACAGCGCTCGCGTGCGCATGGGGACCAAGCTGGGTCAGAAGATAGCCCGTGAGTGGGAGGACCTGGATATTGACGTGGTGATCCCGATCCCGGAAACCTCCTGCGATATCGCGCTGGAAATGGCCCACATTCTGAATAAGCCCTATCGGCAGGGGTTTGTAAAAAACCGCTACGTTGGCCGCACCTTTATTATGCCCGGCCAGCACCTGCGCCGTAGCGCGGTGCGCCGTAAGCTGAACGCCAACCGCGCGGAATTTCGCGACAAGAATGTGCTGTTGGTCGATGACTCTATCGTGCGTGGCACCACCTCTGAACAGATCATCGAAATGGCCCGTGAAGCCGGTGCGAAAAAAGTGTATCTGGCTTCTGCCGCACCGGAAATCCGCTTTCCAAACGTCTACGGTATTGATATGCCAAGCGCCACCGAGCTGATTGCGCATGGTCGTGAAGTAGAAGAGATCCGTCAGCTGATTGGCGCGGATGCCCTTATTTTCCAGGATCTGAGCGATCTGATTGACGCCGTTCGGGAAGAAAACCCGGATATCGCGCAGTTTGAATGTTCGGTGTTCAACGGTGTTTATGTCACTAAAGATGTCGATCAGCAATATCTGGAATACCTCCAGTCACTGCGTAATGACGATGCCAAAGCGCTGGCCCGTCAGAATGAGGTGGAAAATCTGGAAATGCATAACGAAGGCTGATGTCCTCCGATGTTGCAACAGGTATGATGGGCCGGAAGCGATTCTGGCCCATTTTTACTTTTGCAGACAGGACTGAAACAGCGAGGGAATATAATGCAACGATTGATTGTTGGTATCTCCGGCGCCAGCGGCGTGATCTATGGCATTCGTATGCTACAAATTTTGCAGCAGGTCGGTGATGTCAGTACGCACCTTGTGATGAGCAATGCGGCACGACAGACGCTGGCACTGGAAAGTCACTACTCATTGCGTGAGGTACAGGCGCTGGCCGATGTGGTTCACGATGTGCGGGATATTGCGGCCAGTATCTCTTCCGGCTCATTTAAAACCGCCGGTATGGCGATCCTTCCCTGCTCGATTAAAACCCTCTCTGGCATTGTTCACAGCTACAGCGATGGCCTTTTAACCCGTGCGGCAGATGTTGTGCTGAAAGAGCGGCGTAAACTGGTGCTGTGTGTGCGTGAAACCCCGCTGCACCTTGGACATTTGCGCATGATGACCGCTGCGGCTGAGCTGGGTGCAATCATCATGCCGCCGATGCCCGCTTTCTATCACCAGCCTGAGAACATCATGGACATTGTTGATCAGACCATCAATCGCGTGCTCGATCAGTTCGACATAACGCTCGACAGGGAGCTGTTTACGCGCTGGCAGGGTGCATAGTCGCATGTTGTTGCTTTTTATTGGTGCGTAAGCAGGGGCTGAATTGCTTTAAAATGCATCTGTTGCACCATAATGGGGTGTCATTGCCCTTAGGTGGTCAGAAATCTGCCGAAAAATCCTCGCCTGAACAGGCGATCCTCCCCGTCAGGGGCGTTGCCATACCTTTGCGCTGCAATGGGGCGGCCGTAAATAAAAGTGGCACGAAAGCTGCAAATAGGTTTTGCTGCTACGGCGTACTACACATCACGACTCGATAATAAAAACCAATGTAAGGGGAATCCATGAAAAAGCAGGTACTGACCTTTTCACTGCTGCTCGCACTGGCAATCAGCGGCAGTGCTTTTGCTGCCGTACCAAAAACACTGCGTCTTGGTACTGATCCCACCTATGCACCATTTGAAACAAAAAATGCTCAGGGGCAACTGGTGGGGTTTGATATTGAGCTGGCCAATGAAATCTGTAAACGTCTACAGACCAAATGCAGTTACGTGGAAAGTGACTTTGATGCGTTGATCCCGTCACTGAAAGCGAAAAAAATTGATGCGATCATCTCTTCCCTTTCAATCACCGAGAAGCGCCAGGAAGAGATCGCTTTCTCCGAAAAACTCTATGCCGCTAATTCCCGCCTGATTGCGCCAAAAGGGGCAAAAATTCTGCCGGACGTGGCGTCACTGAAAGGCAAAACTATCGGTCTGTTGCAAGGAACCGTGCAGGAAACTTACGCCAATCAGTACTGGCGTCCTAAGGGGGTTACGGTGACACCTTATGCCAATCAGGACCTGGTTTATCAGGATCTGGCCGCAGGACGAATTGATGCTGCGTTCCAGGATGAAGTGGCCGCCAGTGAAGGTTTCCTCAAGCAGCCGGCAGGTAAGGACTATGCCTTTGCCGGGCCGGCGGTAAAAGATAACAAAATCTTCGGTGTCGGTACCGGGATTGGGATGCGTAAAGATGATGCCGACCTGAAAGCGGCAATCGATAACGCCTTTGATGCCATACGTAAAGATGGTACCTACGCAAAAATAGCGAAGAAATATTTCGACTTTGACGTTTACGGCGGTTAAAAGAACCTGTCATGGGGCCAGCCTTCGGAGGGCGGCCCCGTTTTGTGCGCCTCCGGCGGATGAAACGCGAAGTAATTACCAGGACAGGACATGTTTATGCTGTATGGCTATTCTGAAGTGATATTTAAAGGCGCGCTGGTGACGCTGGAGCTGGCGCTCAGCTCGGTGCTGCTGGCGGTGATCCTCGGTTTGATTGGGGCCGCTGCCAAACTCTCCAACAGCCGTGTGCCGGTGCTGATTTTTGAGGCTTACACCACCCTTATCCGTGGCGTACCGGATCTGGTGCTGATGCTGCTGATTTTTTATGGATTGCAAATCGCGCTGAACGCATTCACCGATCTGCTTGGCGTCGCCCAGTTTGACATCGATCCTATGGTGGCAGGGATTATTACCCTTGGCTTTATCTACGGAGCTTACTTCACCGAAACCTTCCGTGGCGCCTGGATGGCAGTGCCAAAAGGGCAGGTTGAAGCGGCAACCGCCTTCGGTTTTACCTCATCCCAGACATTTCGCCGTATCCTGTTTCCCGGCATGATGCGCTTTGCGCTGCCGGGTATTGGCAACAACTGGCAGGTTATCCTGAAAGCGACCGCGCTGGTATCGCTGCTGGGGCTGGAGGATGTGGTAAAAGCCACCCAGCTGGCGGGAAAAAGCACCTGGCAACCGTTCTGGTTTGCCATTGTTGCCGGAGTGATCTATCTGATTTTCACTACGCTCTCCAATGGGGTGCTGTGGTGGCTTAACCGTCGCTACTCGGTAGGCGTAAGAAGGGCCGATTTATGATGGAGATTATTCTGGAATACGGCAAAGCCCTGCTGTGGAGTGATGGTTACCGTTTTACCGGCGTGGCGATCACGCTGTGGTTACTGATTATTTCCGTGGCGTTGGGGGGTTGCCTGGCCGTGCTGTTGTCCATTGCGCGTGTTTCTCCTGTCAAAGCGGTGCGTTTTCCCGTCTGGCTGTTCACCTATATTTTTCGCGGTACGCCGCTGTATGTGCAGCTGCTGGTGTTTTACTCCGGTATGTACACGCTGGAGGTGGTCAAGGGCAGTGAACTGCTGAACGCCTTTTTCCGCAGTGGACTTAACTGTACGCTACTGGCCCTGACGCTGAATACCTGTGCCTACACCACGGAGATTTTTGCCGGTGCTATTCGCGCGGTGCCCCACGGTGAAATTGAAGCAGCGCGGGCGTATGGATTTTCCACCGTTAAACTGTACCGCTGCATTATTCTGCCTTCGGCGCTGCGCACCGCGCTGCCTGCTTACAGTAATGAAGTGATTCTGATGCTGCATTCCACGGCGCTGGCGTTTACTGCCACGGTGCCCGATCTGCTCAAAGTAGCGCGAGATATTAACGCCGCCACCTACCAGCCGTTTACCGCATTTGGTATTGCAGCCGTACTCTATCTGCTTATCTCGACTGTGTTGATTAGTCTGTTCCGCAAGGCGGAGAAACGCTGGCTGAAGCACGTTAAACCCTCATCAACCCATTGAGCAACATTATGAGTAAAAAATTAAGTGTCACTGAACTGCATAAGCGTTATGGCGAATTTGAGGTGCTGAAAGGCGTATCGCTTCAGGCCAGTGCCGGTGATGTCATCAGTATTATTGGTTCCTCTGGTTCCGGTAAGAGCACCTTTCTGCGCTGCATTAACTTCCTGGAAAAACCCAGTGAAGGCACTATCGCGATTAATAATCAGATGATTAATCTGGTCCGCGATAGCGACGGGCAGCTAAAGGTTGCTGACAAAGAGCAACTTCGCGTACTGCGTACCAGCCTGACCATGGTTTTTCAGCACTTCAACTTGTGGAGTCACATGACGGTGTTACAGAACGTCATGGAGGCCCCAATGCAGGTGCTTGGTCTGAGCAAAGCCGCAGCACAGGAGCGGGCAATTCGTTACCTGGATAAGGTGGGGATAGATGAACGCGCCCGCGCTAAATATCCGGTCAATCTTTCCGGTGGCCAGCAGCAGCGGGTGTCCATCGCGAGGGCGCTGGCGATGGAGCCGGAAGTCCTCCTCTTTGATGAGCCTACCTCGGCACTGGATCCTGAGTTGGTGGGTGAAGTGTTGAAAATCATGCAGAAACTGGCCGAAGAGGGCAAAACAATGGTGGTGGTCACGCATGAAATGGAGTTTGCGCGTCACGTCTCCAGCCACGTTATTTTTCTGCATCAGGGCAGAATAGAGGAAGAGGGGCCGCCGCAGGAACTTTTTACCCAGCCGAAAAGCCCTCGTCTGCAACAGTTTCTCTCTGGCGCGCTGAAGTAATTTCCGGTTAAGGGGGTGAATAGCGGAACGCCGTTACGGTAAAAAAAGCACCCCTGGAGTGAACAGGTGGAGACAGTCCTGTCTCCGCCTGATGCAGGCAGCGTATGCCGGTATCATTTGATTTTTATAACATCCTCAAACCACATCTCTCAGCGCGCTTTCCAGTTCAGGCCAGCGGAAAATGAAACCTGACTCTTCCAGCCGTTTTGGCCGCACATGCTGACCACCCAGCAGTAGCACCGATGATTCACCCATCATCAGCTTAATGGCGCTGGCAGGTGTGCGTACAAACGCCGGTCGATGCATTGCCCGGCCCAGGGTGGCGGCAAACTGCCCGTTACGCACGGCGCCGGGCGCAACCATATTGAATGCTCCCCTCAGAGGTGGGTTATCCAGCAACCATAAAATGGCACCGAGCATGTCATCGAGGTGGATCCACGGCATATATTGCCTGCCATTACCCAGCGGACCGCCAATACCAAACTGAAACGGTAACTTCATTTTTCCCAGCGCGCCCCCTTCCCTGGCCAGTATCACTCCGGTGCGCAGCAGACAGACCCGCGTTATTTCGCTGTCGGCTGCCAGTGCCAGTGCCTCCCATTCGGCACATAACCGGTGGGTAAACTCCTCCTGCCCGGTATCCTCTTCGGTCAGAACCGTATCCTTTCTGTCGCCATAATAGCCGGTGGCAGAGCCTGAAATAAACACGGTTGGTGGTGTGTTACTGGCCTTAATTAAGGCGGCCAGCTGCCCGGTGATATGCCAGCGGCTGTGACAAAGTCGCTTTTTCTGCTGTTCAGTCCAGCGTTTGTCCGCCACAGGCTCCCCCGCCAGATTGATTACTGCATCAATGCCGTTAAGATCGCGCTGTTGATCCAGCCCTGACCAGAGATTAACGTTGTCACCGAGTTTGCGGTGTGCGCCTGCCACATCGCGGGTCACCACACTTAGCTGGTGGCCCCGTTGCAGCAGATGTGGAATAAGATGGCTACCGATCAGGCCGGTTCCGCCGGTCAGTAAAATATGCATCCTGTCTGTCCTTAAAAGGTGAAAGTAAAGGACCCTGCGGCCCACCATTCAGCTTAGAGTATGTTGCGCGGTAACGTGCATGAACCTGCTTATCAAAAAGACGGAGGCAGTGAATTCAGGCCACCGCCCGGAAGGTGGTGCTGTATTGTTATTTCGATGTTGCACAGAGATTGCCTTCCGTTAAAAAAGTGGGTAAACAGGATAAACCCCCTTTGTGAGGAAATCAGGATGAATTACCCTACTATTACACTCTGGTCCGATGCCTGTTTTTTCAGTCCGTATGTGATGTCGGTATATGTTGCGCTGAATGAGAAGGGGGTGCCTTTTTCGATCAGGCATGTTGACCTTTCCAGCCAGCAAAATCTGGCCAGGCCTTATTGTGATATTTCACTGACCTCCAGAGTACCGGCGCTACAAATCGATGATTTTACGCTGTCAGAGTCGTCCGCTATTGTGGAATATCTTGAGGAGCGTTTTCCGGCACCGGACTATGAGCGCCTGTATCCCCGTGACCGTGAAAAACGCGCCAGAGCGCGTGAAATTCAGGCCTGGCTGCGAAGTGATTTGATACCGCTCCGTGAGGAGCGACCCACCGATGTGTTGTTTGCCGGAGAAACCTTTGCTCCTCTTAGCGAAAAGGGAAAGCGCTCAGCCTCTGTACTCTTTACGGCCGTGGCGCGTTTGCTGCAACCAGGACAGCACAACCTGTTTGGCGAGTGGTCGATTGCCGATACCGATCTGGCATTAATGATCAACCGGCTGGTATTGCATGGCGATGCGGTGCCTGATTTCATGGCGGACTATGCCCGTTTCCAGTGGCAACGCGCGTCAGTCCGGCTGTGGCTGGCGGAGTCGTCCAGAAGTTACGCTGAGTAGCACACTGCGGGATTATAAATTTTTGTTAGCCGTGGCACACTGCCCCGGAAAAACCGATAAGCGCTTATGCGCCTGAACAGAAAAGGGTGAAGGATGGTGGAGCAAGACAGCGGCGTGGAATGGGTGGATATCGTTAATGAAGATAACGAGGTCATTGCACAATCCAGCCGGGCACAGATGCGGGCACAATGTTTGCGTCACCGCGCAACCTACATCGTGGTTCATGATGGCACGGGGAATATTCTCGTTCAGCGACGCACCACGATAAAAGACTTTATGCCTGGGATGCTGGATGCCACCGCCGGTGGCGTGGTGCAGAGCGGTGAGGAGCTGCTTGAATCTGCCCGACGCGAAGCAGAAGAAGAACTGGGCATAGCCGATGTGCCCTTTGCGGAACACGGCGTGTTTTATTTTGAGGATCAACACTGCCGTGTCTGGGGAGGATTGTTCAGCTGTGTTTCGCACGGTCCTTTTGCCATGCAGGAAGAAGAAGTGGATGAGGTTTTCTGGATGACACCGGAAGAGATCACCTCACGTTGCGATGAGTTCACCGATGACTCCCTGAAAGCGCTGTCGCTCTGGCTGAGCCGCAACAGCGAACAAAACCATCAGCCTGCCGCCAGGTAGCGATAACGCGCGGGTTTATGCATTAAGCCGTATTTTATTCCCGGATGCATCCGTCGTTTGCATCCGGTGTCCTGCTTTGACGGAGTGATGTTTGATAAACCGCAGCGGAATAATGAACTCCAGGCAAGAGTGGTAAAAGCCTGGTCATCACCGATGTCAGGACTCTTTTTATTGGCATAAAGGAATTAAGGACGGCAGAATAGATAGCAGGTTAAGTATTTCAACCATTATTAAATAGGCTGGCAATGGGTAAAAATCATTGAGGCCGGGTTACCCGGGGAGATTAACCCGGCCTGGTAGCAGAGATTATCTTTAAATACATTGCAACTTAATCAGAATAACCGCGGAAATTAATTCCCACTCAGATCGCTGAGGCAAGTTGGGTTTTTGTCGCAGGGAGTGATATAAGGCGATCCCTTTTCAATTGGAAGTGAGTGAACGGTCCCACGAGCGGCATCAGCCGCGAAGACTGTGAACATTGACAACGAGATAAAGAATAAAAATTTAGAAATGTTTTTCATTTGCTAACCCTCCGTTATTGGTAAGTGGAATTTATCATAATGAGTATGGTTGTAAAATGAATTTTTTGTTTTGAGATTAATCTTAGCGATATGAAATATTGCCCCTGCTATAAAATTTTCGATGAAAATATCTTACTCAAGAGGTGGAACTTTTTTGGTTTATTTACCACCCGCTAAATATAAATGGCAGTTTAATCGAAGAAAGCAGACGTTATTGCCAGGGCTACCGTAGTTGTTTATCCATTTTTAAAAGCGGCTTCTTTGAACAGGCAGACTACTGCTTTGGCGATGTCATTTTGTCTGCTGCGTCGACAGCGCTGAAAACATTGCCTTCAGGGACTGGCGTCCCCTGAGGATTACTGGCAGATAAACAGCCTGATGGAGTGTCTTCACCGCCGGGTCACCGGCCAGTTGGTCAAAGGTTAAATGCGCTTGCTGAACATCAAGGCAGGTCTGAGTAGCCTCAGGATTAACTATAACCTCAGTGTCTCATTCTGACGCTGCGCACCGCTATTTATTGCGAGCAGCGGTGCGGGGAGGCAGAAGCAGATAGCGTTATTTCGCTACGAAACGCGCACTGTCAGCGTGTGATCTTTTCATCAGTCTCCCGGAAAGACCGCGGGCAGATCGGCCACCCTGTTTTCGGCAATATCGACGTCAGTTAATATCAGATCTTTTTGGGAATATCGTAGATAGCGGGTACAGGGTTTCCTCGTGGAATATCGTAGGTGGTCAATTTCTCCTGTTCTGCCAAAGAACAGTTTTTTTCGGGTTGGTTGCTGGTTGGAGAAAAATCTGATTTGCCTGAGGGGGATGAACCTTCCTTACTTTTTATCAGTTTCTGACGAAATGGTTCAAATTCATCAAATAAAACATAATCTGTATCATCGTCATATAAGGCGCTAATGCGGGGAGCCTCTTTTGGAGGCGTTGATATTACGCCAGAGTCATCCTCGGTTTTTAATAAAACGTCATCCCTGAAGTGAACTCTTCTGGGTTCCGTCTCCCGAGAATTCATTGATGCTTTGTATTGACTATATGCTTCAGCGCTCATTCTTAGCCTGGGATGTAAGCATGAAATGGGGGGCTTCAGTTCTGATATTTTTACTTTTTTGTTATTTGTAACATATCCGCCAGAGGAGTGATGGGTTTTAGTTGAAACTTCCGGGGAAGTTAAAGAATTTATACTTGTATTTGAACCGCAACAACATGATTTAACACCGAAAGGCATGCAAGTCCTCCTTGAGGATATAAATTTAGAATTGTGTTAAAGAACAGTTTTCCGAGGGGCCGTTCTGTAACTTTGATTATTAAAAGGGGCGCTAATGACCGGGGTGAATATATTTTCACGATTCAGTCACGCCCACTTTAATAAAATTTGTTTCTGAGAGGAAATTTAATTTTCGGCTGAACCCAGGACTGAATGAAAGGCCGAACCCTGACAAGGCGGCGCGGCCTGTGAGTCAAAAATGGTATTAATGCGCCGGACTGCTCTGACGCATTTTTTCACCGCGGCGACGCAGTAACTCCATCACGATAAGCAGGATTAACGAGGCGCCAATCATCAGCGTGGCGGCAGCGGCGATGGTGGGGTCAAGGTTTTCGCGGATCCCCGCAAACATCTGGATGGGCAGTGTGCGCTGACGCGGACTGGCAAGAAACAGTGTCACCACCACCTCGTCAAATGAAGCAGCAAAGGCGAAGAGTGCGCCAGAAAAGACCCCAGGCGCGATCAGCGGCAATGTCACTTTACGAAAGGTCAGCAAGGGTGATGCGCCAAGGCTGGCGGCGGCACGTGACAGATTGGTGTCATAGCTTTTCAGCACAGCCACTACGGTAATCACGACAAAAGGCACTCCGAGCAGGGCATGTGCCAGCACCAGCCCCAGATAACTGTTGAGCAGGGATAATTTGGCAAAGAAGAAAAACATCCCTACGGCGATAATCACCACGGGGGCAACCATCGGAGAGATCAGGATTGCCATCACCAGCCCTTTGCCGCGAAATTCTCCGCGCACCAGTCCCATTGATGCCAGCACGCCTGACACGGTGGCAAGCAGCGTGGCCAATGGGGCAATCATCAGACTGTTAAGCAGTGAACTCAGCCATTCCTGGGAATGGAAGAAGGTCTGATACCAGCGCAACGAAAAGCCACTGAGCGGGTAGCTCAGAAATGAACTGGAATTAAATGAAAGCGGTACGATCACCAGGATCGGCACAATCAAAAAAAGTAATACGGCTGCACTGTAAAAATTAAAAAAGGCGTTCCAAAGGCGGAGTATCTGGCTGCCATTTTGTCTCATCATCTTCTCCTTACCTTAATGCGCTGCCGCTTCGGCGGAAGTCCGGGTGACGCGCAGGTAAACAACATACAGCAGCATGACAATAATCAGCAGCTGGCTTCCCAGTGCGGCGGCCATACCCCAGTTCATGGTGCCATTGGTAAAGAAAGCAACGAAGTAACTGACCATCTGGTCATCCGGCGCACCAAGCAGGGCAGGCGTCACGTAATAGCCAATCGCCATCATAAATACCAACAGTGCGCCTGCCGCCACGCCGGCATAGGTTTGTGGTACATAGACGCGCCAGAACGCGACAAAAGGGTGTGCGCCGAGCGAGATGGCAGCACGAACATAACCCGGAGAAATACCCTTCATCACGGCATATAAAGGCAGAACAATAAAAGGCAGCAGAATATGGGTCATGGAAATAAATACCCCAATGCGGTTGAAAACCAGCGTCAGCGGATGTTCGATAATGCCAATACCCATCAGTGCACGGTTGATCAGACCGCCGGATTGTAACAGCACAATCCAGCTGGCGGTTCGCACAATCAGTGAGGTCCAGAAGGGAAGCAGCACCATAATCATCAGTAAATTGGCGCGATTAGAGGGCTGTTTTGCCAGCCAGTATGCCAGCGGATAGCCAATACCAACGCACAACAGCGTAACCACCAGCGCCATCCACAGCGTGCGCAGCAGGACGTTGACATACAGCGCCTGATCAGCAGGAAGTCTGGTTATTTCGCCGCTTTTGACGTCAACCTTACGGTCGAATACCGATAACAGATAGTAACTGGTTACCGGTCTGGCGGCGCGTTGCAGCGTCTGCCAGGTGGATAATTCCCCCCACAGCGGTTGTCCGGCAATCATTGCTTCCTTTACCTTTTCACCGTTTTCCGGCATCAGGCGGGGAACCGTAATGATCAGACGGCGAAAGCTGGGGTCCTCATAGCTCATGCGCTTGGCAACGGTGGCAATCTGGCCGTGTTCGCGGGCGCTGGTCAGCTCTTTGCCAAGCAGGGCATAAAGGGCGTCGTCCGGCAGCGTTTTGCCTGACCACTGCTGCAGTGCGGCGGTGGTTTGCGGCAATGTGTCGCTGAATTCAGGATTGTCGACACTCTTACTGAGAATAGAGAAGATTGGAAAAAGAAAGCAGATCATCACGAAGACAAGCAGGGGGGCTATCAGCAGTAGCGAACGACGGGTTTTCGCCCGATCCACCTGACGTAGCCGTTGGATCAGGGCTGGCTCTTTTTTCACGTTGGGGGCGCTGGCAGATTCCATAACCGGGTTTTGACTCATTGCTGGCTCCTTTCGTTGTCGGCGGTCGGGCCAGTATTTCAGCCCGACCCACCGGATTTACTTAGCGGCCCATGCGTTGAAACGCTGTTCGAGTTCTTCACCGTGTTCCAGCCAGAAATCACTGCTCACCTGGACCGATTTTGCCAGATTCTCTGGCGCGGTAGGCAGCGTGCTCAGGCGTTTGGGATCCAGCATTTTGCCCGCGTTGACGTTGGTTGGGCCGTAGGGAATGTTTTCTGCAAAGACTTTCTGATTTTCTGGCTGGTTAGCGAAAGCAATAAACTGTTCAGCCAGCGCTTTATGCTTCGAGCCTTTAACGATCGCCCAGTTGTCAAGGTCATAGATTGCATTATCCCAGACGATGTTAAAGTGATGTCCTTCGTTCTGTGCAGCGCCAATACGGCCGTTGTAGGCAGAACTCATTACCACATCGCCGGAAACCAGCCATTGCAGCGGCTGTGCGCCAGATTCCCACCACTGAATATTCGGTTTGATCTGATCCAGTTTTTTAAACGCCCGATCGACACCTGCCGGCGTGGCCAGCACTTTATAAACATCTTCGCGTTTGACACCATCGGCCATCAGCGCGATTTCCAGGGTGTATTTGGCGCTCTTACGCAGCGCACGCTTGCCGGGGAAATCTTTGGTGTTCCAGAAGTCAGCCCAGCTGGCAGGGCCTTTTTTCAGTTTGCTGGCATCATAAGTCAGTACGGTGGACCAGACGAAGATACCGGCGCCGCATTCGGTGATGGCTGCGGGAATAAAGTCAGCTTTTTTGCCTAACTTACTCCAGTCCATTTTTTCGAACAGCCCTTCTTCACAGCCGCGTTGCAATTCCGGCGTTTCCAGTTCGACCACATCCCAGCCGATTTGGCCAGTTTCCACCATCGCGCGGATACGGGCCATTTCACCGTTATATTCTCCCGCCTCAATGGTGCCTTTTCCGGCAGCGGTAAAGGGTTTGTAGAAGGCCTTGTCCTGGGCATCTTTGTTGGTTCCGCCGAAAGAAACAACGGTCAGTGTTTCTGCCTGTGCGTGCAGTGCAAATGTTGCCAGAACCAGTGCTGCTAACTTTTTAACCATCCCAAAACTCCCGTCGTTATTGTTATCAGCAGGAAAACCTGCTGTTCAGTTAATGCATGCTTTGTGCCAGACATTTTTTCACTCAGTGACATAAAATTGATGAGAGCAGGTTCAGCGCTGCCCGGAACTGTGCATCCGGGATGGTGAGCGGATAAAGGAAACGGATCACGTTGCCATGTATGCCGCAGGTCAGCAGGATCAGTCCCTGTTCCAGGGCTTTCTGCTGGATGTCGCGGGCAATGGTTGCAGAAGGCTGACCGCTGGCCGGATCGTTGAATTCGGCTGCCACCATTGAGCCCAGCGCACGTACTTGAACCAGCGCCGGGTTACCGCAGCCGTTGAGGGTTTCCACCAACTCGGCACCCAGACGCAGGGCGCGCTGGCACAGCTGTTCTTCTTCTATCACATCCAGTACCGCCAGCGATGAGGCGATGGCCAGTGGGTTACCGGCGTAGGTGCCGCCCAGTCCGCCAGGCAGCGGTGCATCCATGATTTCCGCACGTCCTGCGACGGCAGAGATGGGCAAGCCGCCACCCAGGCTTTTAGCCATGGTGATCAGATCGGGTTTAACCGGGTAATATTCGCTGGCGAACACTTTACCGGTGCGGGCAAAACCGGTCTGAATTTCGTCGGCTATCAGTAAAATGCCATACTGGTCACAGAGTTCGCGCAGTGTGCAGACAAATTCCGTTGGGGCAATATTGAAACCGCCTTCCCCCTGAATGGGTTCAAAAATAATGGCGGCGACGTCCTGTGGGCTGATATCACAGCGGAAAATCGTTTCAAGACTTTCCATTGCATCCTCAGTTGTGTAGCCATGCAGGGCATTGGGGTAACGGGCGTGGAACACCGAGCCTGGGAAAGGGCCAAAACCGGTTTTGTAGGGAACGACTTTGCCGGTCAGGGCCATTGTCATCATGGTGCGTCCATGGAACGCACCGGTAAAGGCGATAACGCCCGCGCGGCCGGTGGCGGCACGGGCAATCTTCACCGCGTTCTCCACCGCTTCGGCACCGGTCGAGAAAAAGGTGGATTTGGCCGGACCGTCAATGGGCACCAGCCGGTTAAGGCGTTCCGCCAGCAACAGATAGCTCTCATACGGGATCACCTGAAAAGCGGTATGGGTGAAGCAGTCAAGCTGACGTTTTACGGCATCAATCACTTTCGGATGACGATGGCCGGTATTGAGAACGGCAATACCGGCGGTAAAATCGGTATACTCTCGTCCCTGATGGTCCCACAGTGTGGCGTTTTCGGCGCGGACAGCGTAAAAATCACTCATCACGCCAACGCCACGCGGCGTGGCAGCTAAACGACGCTGTTGAACTTCACTGTTGCTCATGGCTGTACCTCATCGGATGTCGGCGCGCGGCTTCTTCCACACGCATTGGGCTGTCTCGTTTTTACCGTTTTGTGGGATTTATAATCCAGAGCCAGTTTTTTTTATTTGGGGGTACCAATTTTGCGAACGTTACTTGGCGACCTGCTTGCACACCGTCTTAGCCAGTCTCCTGCGGGTGCGCTGAATAAGCGTTTGTATGACGTTTTGCAGACAGCTATCCAGGAAGGGGCCATTGCGACCGGCTGCCGGCTGCCTGCCTCCCGCGACCTGGCGAAGGAGCTGAGCGTGTCGCGCAACACGGTGCTGGCTGCCTATGAGCAACTTCAGTCTGAAGGCTATCTGCAAACCCGTACCGGCAGCGGCACTTTCGTCAGCGAGCAGTTGCCGGAGGTCGCGCCTGAAAATAACGAACCGGCGCTGGCGAACGCGATGTCATTCAGTTACGGCAGTTTGTCCAGGCGCGGCACGCGGGTTTTAAGCCGCAGCGGGGCGGGAGCCTATCAGTGGGGGGCATTTATGCCCGGCGTGCCGGACGTCAGTCATATGCCGCATGATATCTGGCGTAAAATTCAGCTGAAGCTCAGTCGCAGGATGCCGGTTGAGGCGCTGAGTTACTCCAACCACGGCGGCTGTTTGCAGTTGCAACAGGCGCTTGCCGAGTATCTGCGGGTTATCCGCTCGCTAACTTGCACCCATGACCAGATTTTGATCACTGCCGGTACGCATCAGTCGCTGGATCTGCTGGCGAAAATGTTCTGCGATCCGGGCGACGGTGCGTGGATCGAGGAACCGGGTTACTGGGGATTTCGCAACGTTCTGTCGGTGAATGGCGTTGAGCTGTTGCCCACCCCGGTGGATGAACATGGCATGGTGCTGCCGGATATCGCCACGCTTAGCGAAAAAACGCCGGTACCCAGGCTGATCTGCGTGACGCCTTCTCATCAGTATCCGCTGGGATCGGTCATGAGCCTGCAACGTCGTCAGCAGCTGCTGGCGCTGGCCAAATCCTGTGGAAGCTGGGTGGTGGAGGATGACTATGACGGTGAATTTCGCTTTGGCGACAGCCCGATCCCGGCGTTGCAGGGATTATCGGGGGATGCGCCGGTAATCTATCTTGGCACCTTCAGTAAGTCCCTCTACCCGGGTCTGCGTCTGAGTTATATGGTGGTGCCCAGGCCGCTGGCGGCAAGGATGAAAATGGCCCATTCTGAACTTTATCGTGGCGGGAACGGTCTGGTGCAGCTGACCCTGGCCGAATTTATCCGCGAGGGGCACTATGCTGCCCATGTTCGCCGGATGCGTCAGCTTTACAGCCGCCGTCGCGCGGCGTTGGTTGAGACAATCACCTCCAGCCTTGGTCCCGCTTTTCTGGCACAGCAAAGCAACGCCGGATTGCATCTGATCCTCTCGTTGCCGGACAGCATTGATGATGTGGCGCTGGCGGCAGAGCTGGAGCAAATGGGCGTACTGACGCGACCGCTGTCTGCCTACTACCTGCTCGGCAGCAGCCGCCGTGGGTTGCTGCTGGGGTATGCCTGCGTTGAGGAACAACATATGGCCGCCACTTTTGAGCCGGTGCTTAACTGCCTGCGGCGTCGTCTTCTTCCTGCCTGAGTGCATGCTTCACTCTGGGGCATGATGCACTGTTAAAGTGCACCATGCTTGCCTGATCCTACCGCCTGTCACCTGCCGGTAAAATATTAAATAATTAAATATGTTTTTAATCATGTAGTTATTGTTTTTTATTGAGGGGGTTTCTGTCTGGCATTGTCAAATTCTGCTTGTGGAAAGGAAAAACGTTGTGGTAGAGCTAAAAAGAGTCACCTGTCGGGGAGGCGGATGCTCTGCCGGAACCGTTAGTTATTTATCCTGTCTGGACGAGAGAATGCCATGAGAAAGCTGGTCAGTTTTAAGAACATCAAAAAGAGCTACGACGGCGAAAAGTGGGTGGTGCGAAATCTCAATCTGGACGTGGAAGAGGGAGAGTTTCTGACGCTGTTAGGCCCCTCCGGCTCTGGTAAAACCACCAGTCTGATGATGCTGGCAGGGTTTGAAACGCCAACCGCCGGAGAGATATTTTTGCGCGACAAGCCTCTGCATATGCTGCCCCCACACCAGCGCGATATTGGCATGGTGTTCCAGAATTATGCGCTGTTTCCTCACATGACGGTGGCGGAAAATCTGGCCTTTCCTCTGACCATCCGTCGTCTGAGTAAAGCTGATGTGAAAGAGCGCGTCAGCAAGGTACTGGATATGATCAAGCTGACTTCACTGGCCGACCGCTATCCGGCGCAAATGTCCGGCGGTCAGCAGCAGCGCGTTGCTCTGGCGAGGGCGCTGGTTTTTGAACCCCGGCTGGTATTGATGGATGAACCGCTTGGCGCGCTGGACAAACAGCTACGTGAGCATATGCAGATGGAAATTAAACAATTGCATGAAATGCTTGGTCTGACCATTGTCTATGTTACTCACGATCAGAGTGAGGCCATGACCATGTCCAACCGTGTGGCGGTGTTTAACGACGGGATGATCCAGCAAATGGACAGCCCGGAGCGGCTGTATGAGTTACCGTCCAACGCATTTGTCGCGCAATTTATCGGTGAAAACAACAGCCTGCTGGCCACGCAGCGGGCAAGTCAGGGCGATTATTATAATGTGCAGCTGGATGACGGTACGCGACTGGATGCGTTGAAGGTTCGGCCAAGTTCGCCCGGCAAAAAAATCCAGCTCAGTATTCGCCCGGAGCGGGTTAACGTTAATGCCCCGGAAGCAGGAGACCAGCAGGTGTGTGCGCGTATTCAGCAATTTATCTATCTGGGTGATCATGTGCGGATGCTGACTGAAGTGGCCGGTCAGGGGAATTTTATGGTTAAGCTCAGTCCGGTGAAGATGGACAGCCGCTGGAAACCCGGTAGTGAAGTGACGTTATCATGGCAGCCACAGCATCTGCGGGCACTGGATGTGATGATCCAGTAAAGGTATCGTACATCCGTTGCACACAAGTCTGGCCCGAAACATGTGATAGTCGGTGAGGGCTAATCGCTGCGGTTCAAAGCGGCAACACACCAGCAAAGCTGGCGGATAATTAGCAAAATCATTCTGCCAAATATCACTGTGCGGACAGTCATTATCCCTGAGACGGCCAGCCCATTTCAGGGTGATTTTGACCTGAGCAACACTGGTCAGACAACGCCCGATGCGGGTATGGGGGAGCGCTGTGCCACGGGCGACGGTGACGATAGCATCAGCACTCTGGCTTTTATATTTGTTGTAACATCTGATGGCGTCTTTGACACAGGCAGCATAAATTATTGCGAATAACCTCAGCTGCTGGTGTTCGGTTAATTCAATGAAGTTTCTTTATTATTTTTGACAAAATCCCACACAATACAATGACTTTTATAAGCACCCCCGGCTATTTTTTTAGCTTCATCAATCGGAACACTCGCAAGCTTTAAATGAGAGATTATTTCCCCTGCACTTCATGTCATAACCACGCCCGATGGTCATACCCGATTTATCAAAAGGCGAATCTTCTTATTCAATCTGGTTCAAAGAAAAGCGGCTTACAGGCTTTATCAAGTTCAAGTTTTGTTGGAGAGAGTAGAGTTCTATTAGGCCAGAAATTAAAAAATACTGGGGCAGGTCGCCTTATAATTATAAATGACAAGTCAGGCAGGCCTAAAAGTCTTGCGTTGAGTTTAGGTGAGGGGGATTTCCTTACTGATAATTCAAAAAGCCTTGTGGCCAGCCGGGCACAAAACAAAAATATCCTTGATTCTGAAAAAATGTCGTTGCTATTTCGTGAGGAATCTTTTTCTTGTACAGAAAATAGCGTGGATATTACCAGGTTACGGGTGGGTTCTTTATTAGGAAATGATGCATTTTTTAATTTTACTCCTCATTCTGGTACTTTAACTGTCAGAGCTCATGGCGCACCTGGAAATGTTAATGTGCTAAATCCATTTGAATTTGCAGATGTCATTCGTGGTTTGCTTATCAATAAGGGCATAGAAATTAATCAGGTAAAAAATATACAATTAGAATCTTGCTTTGGAGGTTTAGGACTCCCATCATTGAGTGAGTCATTGGCATCTTTACTGAATAAAAAAGTTGTGGCTTATTCTGGTCGATTTAGTATAAATCAACGGGATAACCCTTCCAGATGGAGCCTTGCGCCTAAAACCTATGAACCTCCTGTAACTGAATTAAATAGAAATGCTATATTAAGTCAGTGTAAAAGGCACTACAGGATAATGAATAGCCTGGGTAACATTTATAATTATTTATCCCGCAAGCGCGTGGTGCGCTCAGCTGGTTCTTCTCCTGATGTTCCTTTTAATGTTCTCATGAGTAATGTTGCCAGGTTTGTATTGCACCAGATGACTGTTGAAGAGTTCATAAAATTACAGCCTGAGTATGACAACACTGACCGAAATGCTCGTGAGTTTATCAGGGCTGGATATTTGACATCGAATGTTCATGATTTTATTGAGCGTTGCATGGATATTTTTGTTCTGAATGAAAATAGTTTTTTACTATTTAATGCGGCTGTTTCTAATAACAGTGAATGATAGGTTGAATGGCGAAATACCATCATTTTTATTGATGGTTCGCCTTTCTTAAACTCAGTCAGTGATGATACAGGGGTTCCGGCATGGAACCCCTGCGAGTTACATGCAGACGCCATTCCAGGCCTGTGCAGCTTACAGGAGTAATAGCGACTGCTGGCAACGTTGTTGCCCTCAGCTCTGAACGTCGGCCGTCCTTCTTTTGGTTCTGACATAACAAGTCTTCTTCCCTGTCCATCTCCGGTGGTCACTGGTGTGGAAACGATAACAGCAACCTGCATGTTGCCTACAACGCAGGCGTACCAGACCAGGATACCTGTCCGGTTTCTCAGGCTGCTGATAATGTGCGACTACTTTTTTGGCCGCAAGCTTCAGGCCGCAACACGATATTTTCTTCCGCATGGATAACGGCGTTAAGCGCTTAAGTCATGCGCATCGGTACCATGCTGCCGTCAGTGACACTGTAATGCCCTGAAGAAGCGCCTTTATCAGCCCTGGCCCCACGCATACCATTCTCTTATGCTGTGCTGCCATATTTCATCAGTTGCAATGCCCCGATCGTGTCCGATACATGCCACGTCAGCGCCTTTATTGCGACAGTAGCAGTGAACGAGGGTGTTGCCGATAAATTCGACGTCAATGGTGACATCCATTTTACCCACCAGGGGAGGGCGATGGTTGCAGGCGATACTGAACAGGGAAGAGATGGTTTGAACGTGGCGGTCAGTTGCTGAATGGCACCGATCTTGGCAGATTAAAGTCCCGACCCTTACGGCCAGGACTTTGCCAGCAGTCTGAGGCCGCGTTGGCGGCCTTATTGCTGTGCTTCAGCCTGTTTAGACTGAATAGCGGTAAGGGCGATGGTATAGACGATATCGTCAACCAGCGCACCGCGGGAGAGATCGTTTACCGGCTTACGCATGCCCTGCAACATTGGTCCGATAGAGATCAGGTCAGCAGAGCGCTGTACCGCTTTGTAGGTGGTATTACCGGTATTCAGATCGGGGAAGATGAATACAGTAGCACGACCGGCAACCGGCGAATTTGGCGCTTTTGATTTTGCAACATCATCCATGATGGCGGCGTCGTACTGCAATGGGCCATCGATAATCAGATCCGGGCGTTTTTCCTGTGCGATGCGGGTGGCTTCACGTACCTTTTCCACGTCGCTGCCAGCACCGGAGTTGCCGGTGGAGTAGGAAATCATTGCCACACGCGGCTCAATACCGAAAGCGGTGGCAGAATCCGCAGACTGAATGGCGATCTCAGCCAGCTGTTCCGGGTTCGGGTCCGGGTTAATCGCACAGTCACCGTATACCAGCACCTGTTCTGGCAATAGCATGAAGAATACGGAAGAAACCAGTGAACTGCCCGGCGCGGTTTTGATCAGCTGTAGCGGTGGGCGGATAGTATTGGCCGTGGTGTGAACCGCACCGGAAACCAGACCATCCACTTCACCACGCTCCAGCATCATGGTGCCAAGCATGACGTTATCTTCCAGCTGCTCCCTGGCGACCACTTCGGTCATCCCTTTGCTCTTACGCAGTTCTACCAGACGGGCTACGTAGTTTTCGCGTACCACTTCAGGATCAACAATCTCAATCCCTTTACCCAGCTCGACGCCCTGAACGGTGGCTGCACGCTGAATTTCGTTTGGATTACCCAGCAGGATACAGGTGGCAATGCCCCGTTCGGCACAGATGGCGGCGGCCTTGACCGTGCGCGGTTCGTCGCCTTCCGGCAATACGATGCGTTTGCCAGCCTGGCGGGCCAGCTCGGTCAGCTGGTAGCGGAAGGCCGGCGGAGACAGGCGGCGGCTGCGTTCAGAGGCGGCGGTCAGTGACTCGATCCAGTCGGAATCGATGTGGCTGGCGACGTATTCCTGGACGCGCTCAATACGTTGGGTATCGTCGGCGGGTACTTCCAGATTAAAGCTTTGCAGGCTCAGGGACGTCTGCCACGTATTGGTTGCTACCATAAAAACCGGCAGGCCAGTAGCAAATGCCCGTTGGCATAACGCGTTGATCTGCTCATCAATTTTATAGCCACCGGTCAGCAGGATGGCACCAATTTCCACACCGTTCATCGCGGCAAGGCAGGCAGCAACCAACACGTCAGGGCGGTCTGCTGATGTTACCAGTAGCGATCCCGGCCGGAAGTGCTCAAGCATATGCGGCAGACTGCGTGCACAGAAGGTGACAGACTTCACCCGGCGGGTATTGATATCGCCTTCGTTGATCACTTCCGCATTGAGATGATGACACATGTCGATGGCACGGGTGGCGATCAGATCGAAACTCCATGGAACGCAGCCCAGTACCGGCAGCGGGCTGTTGGCGAACAGGTGTCTGGGATCGATATTCGCGATGCTGGCTTTGGTGGAATCATCAAATATTTCAGACAGATCCGGGCGTGTCCGGCCCTGTTCGTCCATCGGCGCATTGAGTTTGTTGATGATTACGCCAATGATATTTTTGTTTTTATTGCCACCAAAGCTGCTTTGAGTCAGCTCAATACGTTCTTTCAGCTGGGCAGGGGAGTCATTGCCCAGCGACATAACGAAGACGATTTCTGCATTCAGCGTTTTGGCTATTTCATAGTTCAGCGCGTTAGCAAACTGATGCTTGCGGGTTGGCACCAGGCCTTCTACCAGCACCACTTCAGCATCTTTAGTATTTTCATGGTAGCGGGCAATAATCTCTTCCATCAGCACATCCTGCTGATTGGACCCGAGCAATGACTCAACCCGGCTCATCGGTAACGGTTCGGCCGCGGGGATTGTGGAGCTTTTGCGAATGATGTTGGTTGTTTGATCAGGTGAGTCGCCGCCGGTGCGCGGCTGGGCGATGGGTTTGAATACGCTCAGGCGTACGCCTTTGCGTTCCATCGCACGGATAACGCCAAGACTGATACTGGTGAGGCCGACACTGGTGCCTGTCGGGATTAGCATAATAGTTCGTGACACAATAAACCTCTCAGATTTTAATCCTCATCAGCGTCGATGACAGTGATGTTGCCCGACCATGATTCGCTACAGCATTCTGGTGTGAAATAACGCATGGGATGCCGGTGAGGCTTGGTTGGTTGTTCGTAGCTGAAAACCACACCGCCAGCCGGAACTGGCGGTATTCAGGTTTCAGGCCGTCAGGCGACGTGCGTCCTGGGCGATAACTAATTCTTCGTTGGTTGGGATCACCAGGGCAGGGCGCGTACCTTCTTTATTAATGAAGCCGGATTGACCAAAGCGGGCGGCAAGGTTGCGATCGTGATCGATGTTAAAGCCGAGCAGGGTCAGTTTTTTCAGGGTCAGTTCGCGCACCATTGCGGCGTTTTCACCGATCCCACCGGTAAAGATCACCGCATCCAGACGGCCATCCATCAGGGCGGAGTAAGAACCGATGTATTTCGCCAGACGATGGCAGTAAACATCCATCGCGCGCTTGGCATCTTCTTTGGTTGCGTAGTTATCTTCCACATAGCGACAGTCGCTGGTTACGCCGGTCAGTCCCTGCAAACCTGACTCTTTGGTCAGCATTTTGTTGATTGCATCAAGGCTCATGCCAAGCGTGTCATGCAGGAAGAATATAATCGCCGGATCGATATCGCCTGAACGGGTGCCCATTACCAGGCCTTCCAGCGGGGTTAGCCCCATTGAGGTATCCACACACTCACCGTTGCGAATCGCTGCAACTGAACCGCCATTACCCAGATGGCAGGTAATGATATTCAGTTGATCCAGCGGTTTATTCAGCTGTTTAGCTGCCTGATGGGTAACGTAGTAGTGGCTGGTGCCGTGGAAGCCATAGCGACGAACGCCATGCTCTTTATATAAATGATAAGGCAGGGCGTATAGCCATGACTCTTCCGGCATAGTCTGATGGAAAGCCGTGTCAAAAACAGCGACATTCTTATCAGAAAGGTGTGGAAAGCTTTTCATGGCTTCATCAATACCGATCAGATGTGCCGGATTGTGCAGGGGTGCGAAGGAAGCGGCATCCTTAATTCCCTGCAACACTGCCTCATCGATGATGACCGATTGCGTCAGTTTTTCCCCACCGTGAACGATGCGATGACCAATGGCAGTAATTTGTGCAGACAGTTCAGGTTTTTGTGCAAGGATGGACTTAACGATAAAGTTAAGTGCTTCACTGTGGGCGGCGCCAGCGCCCAGCTCCGCTTCCTGTTTAGCGCCTTCCATTTTCCACTTGATACGTGCATCTGGCAGGTGGAAACATTCGGCTAAACCGGAGAGGAATTCCTCACCATTTGCCGGGTCGATAATGGCAAATTTAAGTGAAGAACTACCGCAGTTCAGAACCAAAACTAACTTACTCGACATGGAAGGTCCCTATTGGTTAAAGTGGCGAAAAAAAAGCAATCAGACTATCAGCGTACTGCATGAGGTATGGTTTATTGATGACGAATATCATGCTGGTCGCAAATTTTGTCTGAAAGCAAAAAAATCTTATAAAAAAGCTGAAATTTGTTGCGTTTTCCATGCCAACCTACCTGACTAATCAGACGGAATGCATGGTGTTTACAGCAAGTAAAAAATCGAGCACAGGATAACCAGTGTGTCTCTTAAAGACAAAATATTTTGAAAGATGTTAGGCAAAGTTGCTGTGTTGTGCTTTTTTTTTAATTTTTATCTCTGAAGTTGAGGTCTGACATGGCTAATGAATCCGGCTCCGTCGGTTGGTTTAAACTGTTTCAGTATGGACAACACTATATGGAGACATGGCCTGTCGATAAGCGTCTTGCCCCCATTTTTCCTGAAAATCGCGTCAGCAAAGCAACCCGCTTTGCCATCCGTTACATGCCGCCGCTGGCCATTTTTGTTCTCACATGGCAGATCGCGCTTGGCGGTCAGTTGGGCCCGGCTGTTGCCACGGCGCTGTTTGCCTGTAGTTTGCCGATGCAGGGGCTGTGGTGGTTAGGTAAACGTTCAGTTACGCCGTTGCCCCCGGTGTTGCTCAACTGGTTCCACAGCGTGCGCGAGAAGTTATTGGCCTCAGGTCTGGCGCTGTCTCCGGTGGAAGGTAAACCCACCTATCAGTCGCTGGCTGAAGTGCTGAAACGTGCCTTCAAACAGCTGGATAAGACATTTCTCGACGATCTCTGATGATGGAGTTTCTTCTTTTCACAGGTAAAAACCTGGCCTGTGTCAAAGAAGTCTTCGTTTGCTGTGCGGCCTTAATACTGGTTATGCGATCCTTGCGTCATCCCCTTCAACATCTGTTTTGTTTTTGTGACTTTGGAGCGAATGATGGAAATGACCCATGCCCAACGCCTGATCCTTTCTAACCAGTATAAAATGATGAGTATGCTCGACCCGGATAACGCAGAACGCTATCGCCGTCAGCAAACGATTATTGAACGTGGTTACGGCCTGCAAATGCGCGAACTTGACCGCGAATTTGGTCAGCTTAGCGAAGAGGTGTGCCGCACCATTATTGATATCATGGAGATGCATCACGCCCTGCAGGTATCCTGGAGTAATCTGAAAGAGCGCTCTGCCGTTGACCAACGTCGGCTGGCTTTCCTCGGTTTTGACGCCGCGACTGAAGCCCGTTACCTCGGTTACGTGCGCTTTATGGTGAATGTTGAGGGGCGTTATACCCATTTTGATTCCGGTACGCATGGATTTAATGCGCAAACGCCGATGTGGCAAAAATACCAACGAATGCTGATTGCGTGGCACACCAGCCCAAGACAGTATCATTTGAGTGCGAATGAGATTGCGCAAATCATCAATGCCTGAGAGGGAAAAGCGGAATGAAGTGTAAAGATTTTCTTTTTGATCTGCATGGTACGCTGGTGGATTTGAAGTCCCCCCAATTTTAGAGCCACTGCCAGTTAGGGGCTTTGGCCAGCTTTTGCCTCGCATGGATCACAGGCGGCATCCTGCTCAGTGAGCTGCGTGGACTCTCTACCACGTCGGTGTACCGGGCATTGAATGACTTACTCAGACCGCGCTATACCCACCGGCAGGATCATGGGCCGCGGATATTGCCCCGACAGAAGATGGAGCAATATTGTTGGCTGATTACCGCACTCAGGTTCAGGATCATCAAAATGACATACCAGAATGTATGGGGGGCTGCATACGAAAACAGGAGATAGCCGGAGTATTATCGGCGGCTCCGTATTCTTCACAATACTGGCTTGGTACCCGGAGAATCCTGAATTAATCTCCCAGGCAGGCAAAGAACAATTTACGCTGGGATTTATTGAATCGCAGGCCTGATATCGGTCACAAAGTACCCTGAACGCCACCTGCTAAACTGGCCTTGGCGTAACAAGAGGTTTTCAGCGCTGTTTTTCCGCGGCATCTGGTGATTTTTATTTGCACCTAATCTGGGTTTGTGAAAATGGAGTGCAGGCCTGGGATAATAAGTGCAGGTTTATTTGCAGTGGGTTTGAGGCAAGCGCTGGTTGCAACTAATGTGAGCTGAAAAACCTGGGTAAATGCAGGTTTGAACATTTATAAACGCAGGTCGCTACCGGTTGATAACGCCGAACCCACCCCTGATGCTTATCTGCCCGGCGCTCAGCGACTGGAGCCGGAAGCGTGCGGGGTGCTGGAAGATGTGGCAGCCGGTGTACTCTCCGGGTTATCGGCAGGCTGCCATGTGATTGCGGTGAATGTGTCGTCTGATTCACCATGACTGAGTGAAGTTGCTATGCAGCTGATTTCACTGAAAGGACTGGTTATTCATAATAAACCCGGATGGGATGATTGATGTTCACAGAAAGCATTAAGTTATGATTTAACCCCGCATTAGCGGGGTTAATTTCATGGCATTCTCTGTTACCTCGTCCTTCAACAAGAGAACAATTGTGAATAAAGAACTGATCTGGGTTATCAGCCTTTTATCTTTCGTTATTGTACTGTTTATCAGCGGTAAGCTGCGGATGGACGTGGTAGCGCTGTTGGTCATTATCGTCTTTGTCCTCTCCGGGACACTCACCCTGCAGGAAGCAACCGCCGGTTTCAGCGACCCAAATGTTATTCTGATCGCGGCGTTGTTTGTCATTGGTGAAGGTTTGGTACGCACCGGCGTTGCCCTGAAAATGGGGGAATGGTTGATTAAAATGGCGGGCAGTAGTGAATCTAAAATGTTGATATTGCTGATGATTACCGTTGCCGGGCTGGGCGCTTTTATGAGCTCTACCGGCGTAGTCGCTATTTTTATTCCGGTGGTTATCAGCGTGGCTGCCAGAATGAAAACCTCGCCGGGACGGCTAATGATGCCACTGAGTTTTGCAGGCTTGATCAGCGGCATGATGACGCTGGTTGCAACGCCGCCTAACCTGATTGTCAACGGTGAGCTGCTCAGGGAAGGACTGACGGGATTTCGTTTCTTTGATGTGACCCCTGTTGGGCTGGCAGCACTGATACTGGGAATTGGCTATATGCTGATAGCCCGTTTCTGGCTGGTAACACCGGATAATCAGGATGAAGCAAAAAAAGGGATCAGGAGGACATTTCGCGATCTGATCCGTGATTACAAACTGACTGGCCGGGCCAGACGGTTAGCCGTGCGGGCGGGATCACCTTTAATTGGACAGCCGCTGGATGATTTACAGCTGCGCCAGCGTTACGGTATCAATGTTGTGGGACTTGAACGCTGGCGCAAGTTTCGTCGGGTGATGGTGCCGGTTACCGGGACGACAGAATTTCACGCGCGGGATGTGTTGTTAATTGACATGTCTGCGGCTGACATTGATTTACGCGAATTTTGTAGTGTTAACATGCTGGAGCCGATGATTCTGCGTGGCGAGTATTTTTCCGAACGCGCACAGGATGTTGGCATGGCGGAGGTGCTGGTGATCCCCGACTCGGAGCTGCAAGGCAAAACGCTGCGCGAAATCGCTTTCCGTTCCCGTTATGGCGTCAGTGTGATAAGCGTACGGCGTAAAGAAGAAGTGGCCGAAGGGGCACTCAACGATCTGCCTCTGGAGCTGGGCGACAGGCTGCTGGTCATTGGTGACTGGAAAAAAATCACTCAGTTGCAGCAGCAGAAACGCGATCTTATTCTGCTGAATTTGCCCGCTGAGGTGGACGATGTTGTGCCGGCAAACAGCCAGGCTCCCCATGCGATTTTCTGCCTGGCGCTGATGGTGGCGCTGATGCTGACCAACGAAATACCTAATGCGGTTGCTGCACTGATAGCCTGTCTGCTGATGGGGAAATTTCGCTGTATTGATATGGAGAGCGCCTGGCGGGCAATTCACTGGCCGAGCATTATCCTGATTGTCGGTATGATGCCTTTTGCCCTGGCGTTGCAGAAAACCGGCGGCGTAAAGTTGATTGTTGACGTGCTGATGGATCTGGCGGGGGACAAAAGTCCGCGTATTATGCTGCTATGTCTGTTTATACTTTGCGCGACTATCGGTTTGTTTATTTCCAACACCGCGACCGCGGTGCTGATGGCGCCTATTGGTATCGCTGCGGCTGATCAAATGGGCGTTTCGCCTTATCCGTTTGCCCTGATTATTGCCGTGGCGGCTTCCGCTGCCTTTATGACACCGGTTTCGTCGCCAGTGAATACGCTGGTTCTGGGACCGGGTGGCTATCGGTTCAGTGATTTTGTCAGAATTGGCGTGCCTTTTACCTTTCTGATTATGGCGGTCAGTGTGATGCTGGTGCCGGTGCTGTTTCCGTTCTGAGCTTTTAAAGCGACTCCTGGCTTATTTCATCCAGCGAGAGGTTAAAGCTTGGAACAAACACCTCAACAAAATAGTCCATCTCCTGGCTGTGGCGTGCGCTAAGAGTCT
This sequence comes from Erwinia psidii, assembly GCF_003846135.1. Taxonomy (GTDB): domain Bacteria; phylum Pseudomonadota; class Gammaproteobacteria; order Enterobacterales; family Enterobacteriaceae; genus Erwinia; species Erwinia psidii. The sequence continues at coordinate 269,624 of NZ_RHHM01000001.1, read as the reverse complement.
TTTCCAGCCGTGCTTTAGCCAGCTGAAATTCGTGGTTGCCTGCGGAGAGTTCCTCAAGGCATTTCAGGTAGGCACAGAGCGCATCAGCCTGTTTGACGATGGCAGTCTCATCATCACTACGTTGCTGGTCATCCAGCAACGGACGATAGGCGCTACGTAATTCTTCCGGCAGCATTTCCACCAGCTTTAACTGGGCGATTTTTTCTATTTTTTTGTATTCATGCGCGATTTGTGCGTTGTAATACTTCACCGGGGTAGGTAAATCACCGGTCAGCACTTCGCTGGCATCATGGTACATCGCCATCAGTGCGATACGTTCAGCATTGAGATTGCCATTGAACTTCTGATTTTTAATCACCGCCAGCGCGTGAGCAACCATCGCTACCTGCAGACTATGCTCAGAAACGTTCTCGGTTCGTACATTGCGCATCAGCGGCCATCGGTTGATTAACTTCAGACGCGACAGATGAGCAAAAAAATGACTTTGATTCATTGGCGACGGTTTCCCTGTGACGGGGAGCCGAAATAAGGCTCCCGGTGAGGCACCGTGCCTCTTATGCAAAAGATATACAGCGCCACAACTGACCGGGCTGGTTGCATGCAAGGCACTGAGAGCCTGAACGATTATTGACGATAGTCTTCCAGAAAACGGCCAAATTTGCCGATGGCCATTTCGAGATCGTTAACATGGGGCAAGGTGACGATACGTACATGGTCAGGCCATGGCCAGTTAAATGCGGTTCCCTGCACCAGCAATACTTTTTCCTGTAGCAGGAAGTCCAGCACCATTTTCTGATCGTCATGCAGATTGAACTTTTTAGCATCAATCTTCGGGAACATATAAAGTGCGCCGTCCGGTTTCACACAGCTGACGCCGGGAATATCGTTAATCAACTCCCAGGCCCGCTGTCGTTGCTCATACAGTCTGCCGCCAGGCACAATAAATTCACTGATACTCTGATAGCCACCCAATGCGGTCTGAATGGCGTGTTGTGCCGGTACATTGGCACACAGGCGCATTGACGCCAGCATTTCCAAACCTTCAATGTAGCTTTTGGCGTGTTTTTTCGGACCGTTAAGCACCATCCAGCCCTGACGGAAGCCGGCAACCCGATAGGTTTTTGACAGGCCATTAAAGGTGATGGTCAGCAAATCTGGCGCTAATGCCGCGATTGAATGGTGCTGTGCCGCGTCATAAAGAATTTTGTCGTAGATTTCATCAGCGAAAATGATCAGGTTATGCTGACGTGCCAGTTCAGTCACTTCCAGCAGTAGCTCTTTGCTGTAGACAGCCCCGGTTGGGTTATTGGGATTTATGATCACAATGCCACGGGTGCGTGGGGTGATTTTGCTGCGGATATCATCAAGGTCAGGAAACCAGCCTGCGGATTCATCGCAAAGATAATGTACCGCTTTGCCGCTGGATAGCGAAACTGCGGCTGTCCACAATGGATAGTCAGGTGCCGGCACCAGCATTTCATCGCCGCTGTTAAGCAGCGCCTGCATCGACTGTACAATCAGCTCTGATACACCATTTCCGATATAAACATCTTCCACCGTCATATCACGCATCTCACGGGCCTGATAGTGCTGAACGATGGCCTTGCGGGCGGAATACAACCCTTTGGAGTCGCAATAACCTTGTGCGCTGGGAAGATTGCGGATCACATCAACGAGTATCTCATCAGGTGCTTCAAAGCCAAACGGGGCGGGGTTACCTATGTTGAGTTTGAGGACTTTGTTGCCTTCTTCTTCCAGTCGTTTTGCTTCTTTCAACACCGGGCCGCGGATGTCGTAACACACATTGTCCAGTTTGCTGGATTTATCAATTGGGGTCATCTGTTTTGCCTTTGACTAAGCTGCATTCCTGCCGTGGGGAGCGAACCAGCACAATGTACTCCTCTCGAAAGTGCTTTTGAAGTGGCGGCATTGCTTTTAGCAGGCCACCAGTGCCGTGCTGGTTATTTTTGGTAACTTTTAGTGGATAAAGGGAGGGTTAGACTATTTAATGTATCTTAATTGAGTGGTTAAAAAACGAACCTTATGAGATGATTGCCCATTCAGGATAAGTACAAAAAAAAAAAGTATCAGGTCGCTTTTTTTAGGGGAAAAAATGCACTAAATGATAGTTTTTTATACAAACAAGCTTTTGTCATAAGGAGTTACCAATAAAATATCACTTTAATGATAAGATTAACCAGATTTAGGCTTAAAAAGTAATCGACAGTATGTCAGGATAATGTTGAGTAGATTTGGTACCTGGGATCAAGGCATGCCAGGCAAAAGATTAACGGTTTTACCGTGCTGAATGTTAAATGTTATTTATTGTTACATTCATATAACGACAACATACAAGTGCGAAATGAGTTTTGACTCTGTAACAAGAAAATGGGGTTAGCTTGTACTGATGTACTGAAACGCAAACCGCCCCTGTGACCACTCCTTTTTACATCTTGGGGGAGAGCGAAAGACGTATTAGTGATGTATCAGATGTACGGGTTTCCTCGCGCACCATCTCTGGTTTCAACCAAAGGTATTATGGTCGCTGGAGCTGCAACGTCTGCGTTAGAAAGTAATGTCGCGGTGATTAAAATCTCAGGCATTACCACATTGTTGCCTTCTTATCCTTTTGATATGTATGGTAATAACACCAGGGTAGCTGTTATTAAAAAACTTATAAAGTGAAGAAAACATGACCAGTGCAAATCGTCCTATCCTTAATCTCGACCTCGATCTGCTGAGAACCTTCGTTGCGGTTGCCGATCTGAATACTTTTGCGGCTGCGGCTGCAGCGGTATGTCGTACGCAATCTGCCGTGAGTCAGCAAATGCAGCGGCTGGAGCAGCTGGTAGGCAAAGAGCTGTTCGCCCGCCACGGGCGCAATAAATTACTGACTGAGCACGGCATTCAGTTGCTGGGCTATGCCAGAAAAATTTTGCGCTTCAATGATGAAGCCTGCACATCGCTGATGTACAGCAACATCCAGGGGGTATTGACCATCGGTGCTTCTGACGACACGTCGGATACTATTCTGCCGTTTTTGCTTAACCGCGTGACCTCAGTTTATCCAAAGCTGGCAATCGACGTGCGGGTGAAGCGTAATCCCTTCATGATGGAAATGTTGAATCAGGGGGAAGTGGATCTTGTCGTCACCACCTCCAGCCCGATGAACTTTACATGGCAGGTATTACGCACCTCACCAACACTCTGGTACTGCGCTGCTGATTATATTTTCCAACGCGGAGAGGCGATCCCTCTGGTGCTGTTAGATGAACCAAGCCCGTACCGGGATATGGCAATTGACCACCTTAATGAAGCGGGCATTCCCTGGCGAATCTCTTATGTTGCCTCAACTCTGGCTGCCGTGCGCGCTGCGGTTAAAGCTGGTCTGGGAGTGACTGCCCGTCCGGTCGAGATGATGAGTCCTGAATTACGTGTTATGGGTGCGGCTGAAGGCTTGCCGGTTTTACCCGACACGGAGTATCTGCTTTGCCGTAACCCGGACAGTTCGAGTGAGCTGGCACTGGCTATTTTCAATGCGATGGAATCAAGCAACGATCCCTATAATCTTACCGCCGGAGTAGCGGACAGCGCCGCTTTTTCTGATGACGAGGATGAGTAAGCGTCAAAATGTTGTCGTTTGGGATTAATTGTTAATTATCATCAAGTAATAACCATTATTCTTATAAAAAAGCCTTTTAGTGATTTTTTTTCGCTAAAGGGCTTTTTTTTTGCTTTTTGTCGGCAGTTTCTGTGCTTTATGCTTCGTATTTTTACTCTGTTGCTGAAAAAAAAAACAGTACCAAAAAAGAACATTTTTATATTGTTATCAGGCTACCGTGACGCAACCTGAATTGATTTTTAAAACGGTCGTTGTAAATCACATTTTTGCTTTTAAAAGACAAAACTGTGTTCTGGATCAAAAAAATAACCCCGATAAGGGGAAGGAAAAGAGGGCAATTCCTGCGAAAATACATTTTGTTAAATCCACGATCCAGACAGGGAAATACCCGCTACACTCAATTCACAGAACGTAGCTGGCACGATTTAGCTCAATTTTCATGCGCTGAATGTTAAATAAATGATGCGAATGTAAAATAATGTAGCGATACTTTTGTTAAAGTTGACAAAAGGTTGTTTAAAGGAGTAAAAAACCCCATAAAATTGCTGCTTAATCAATAAAGACAGTAAAATTGGTATGGTTTTTTATTTTTTCTATTGAATCCCGTGGTCGGTAACCTGCCAGTCATCAGAGCAGGACGCCGTAAATCACGTTTTGAATAAAGCAGAGTGTATGTCAACAACTACTGAAGTCGCCGCTCATCATTGGGCGTTTGCTGTATTTCTGATCGTCTCCATCGGTCTGTGTTGCGCAATGTTGGCCGGAGCATGGTTTCTGGGTGGAAAAGCCCGCGGACGTTATACAAACACACCTTTCGAGTCAGGTGCCGCTCCCGTCGGCACGGCCAAGCTACGCATGTCTGCCAAGTTCTACCTGGTTGCCATGTTTTTCGTCATCTTCGATGTGGAAGCCCTCTATTTGTACGCCTGGTCGACGGCCATCCGTGAGAGTGGCTGGACCGGTTTTGTCGAAGCCAGCATATTTATTTTGGTCCTGCTCGCGGGTCTGGTTTATCTGGTGCGCATTCGCGCGCTTGACTGGGCACCGCCGCCGCGTCGCGTCGTGGTCAGGCCAACTACCATTTCGCATTCCAAACGTCGTACGCAGTAACAGCGAGGCATAAAAATGGACTATACGCTCACCCGCGCAGATCCGAACGGTGAGAACGACCGTTACCCATTGCAGAAGCAGGAAATCGTTACCGATCCCCTTGAAAAGCACGTTAATCAGACTGTCTATATGGGCAAGTTGGAACATGCGCTTCACGATATGGTGAACTGGGGACGCAAAAACTCTCTTTGGCCTTTTAACTTCGGTCTTTCATGTTGTTATGTAGAGATGACGACCTCGTTCACCTCAGTACATGATGTGGCCCGTTTTGGTTCAGAGGTGATACGTGCTTCACCGCGCCAGGCTGACTTTATGGTAGTGGCCGGCACCTGCTTTACCAAAATGGCTCCGGTGGTACAGCGTCTTTACGATCAGATGCTGGAACCCAAGTGGGTGATTTCGATGGGGGCCTGTGCCAACTCTGGTGGGATGTACGATATTTACTCCGTTGTGCAGGGCGTTGATAAATTCCTGCCCGTGGATGTTTACATTCCAGGCTGTCCGCCGCGTCCTGAAGCCTATATGCAGGCTTTGTTGCTGTTGCAGGAATCTATCGGTAAAGAGCGCCGTCCGCTGTCATGGGTGGTGGGCGATCAGGGCGTGTACCGCGCCAATATGCAATCAGAACGTGAAAGAAAGCAGGGTGAACGTATCGCGGTGACTACCCTGCGTACCCCGGACGAAATTTAAAAAGCACATTAATGGATGTGGCCTGAATGAGCTGGCGCACAATAAAACTACATACGCCACCGACCCATCCTGATGCCAATACTGAGTCACACATATGGTGAACGACTTATGACAGATTTGACCACGCAAGATCTTGCCCAACCAGAATGGCAAACCCGGGATCATCTCGATGATCCGGTTGTCCAGGATTTGCGTAACCGTTTTGGCCCTGATGCCTTTACCGTTCAGCCAACCCGCACCGGTGTCCCGGTGGTGTGGGTGAAGCGTGAACAATTACTGGAAATTGTTGAGTTTTTGCGCAAGCTGCCATTGCCTTATGTCATGCTGTACGATTTGCACGGCATGGACGAACGGCTGAGAACGCACCGCGCTGGCTTGCCTGCCGCGGATTTTTCCGTCTTCTATCATCTGATCTCCATTGAGCGTAATCGTGACCTTATGCTCAAGGTGGCGTTGTCTGAAAAGGACCTCCACCTGCCGACCATCACCCGCATTTTCCCCAATGCCAACTGGTATGAACGCGAAACCTGGGAGATGTTTGGCATCACTTTTGATGGTCACCCGCACCTGACGCGCATCATGATGCCGCAATCCTGGGAAGGCCATCCGCTGCGTAAAGATTATCCGGCGCGCGCCACCGAATTCGATCCGTTTGAGCTGACAAAACAGACGGAAGATCTGGCGATGGAGCAGATGACGTTTAAGCCGGAAGAGTGGGGCATGAAACGTGGCACTGCCAACGAAGACTTTATGTTCCTCAACCTCGGACCGAACCATCCTTCGGCGCACGGTGCCTTCCGCATCATTTTGCAGCTGGATGGGGAAGAGATCGTCGACTGCGTGCCGGATGTGGGATATCACCATCGCGGTGCGGAGAAAATGGGGGAGCGTCAGTCCTGGCACAGCTATATTCCCTATACCGACCGTATCGAATATCTCGGCGGCTGTGTTAACGAAATGCCTTATGTGCTGGCCGTTGAGAAACTCGCCGGTATTAAAGTCCCGGAACGCGTCGACGTTATTCGGGTGATGCTTTCAGAGCTGTTCCGTATAAACAGCCATCTGCTTTATATCTCCACTTTTATTCAGGACGTTGGGGCGATGTCCCCGGTGTTCTTTGCCTTTACCGATCGCCAGAAAATTTACGATGTGGTGGAAGCGATCACCGGTTTCCGTATGCACCCGGCCTGGTTTCGCATCGGTGGCGTGGCGCACGACCTGCCGAAAGGCTGGGATCGCCTGCTGCGTGAGTTCCTTGACTGGATGCCAAAACGCTTGAAGGCTTACGAACAAACAGCGCTGAAAAACTCGGTGTTGATTGGCCGTTCCAAAGGCGTTTCCGCTTACGGACTGGATGAAGCGCTGGCATGGGGGACTACCGGTGCAGGCCTGCGTGCCACCGGCCTGGATTTTGACGTGCGTAAATGGCGTCCCTACTCCGGCTATGAAAACTTCGATTTTGAAGTGCCAATTGGCGATGGCGTCAGCTGCGCCTATACACGCGTTATGCTGAAGATGGAAGAGATGCGCCAGAGTATGCGCATCCTTGAGCAATGCCTGAAGAACATGCCGGAAGGCCCCTTCAAAGCCGATCATCCGCTGACCACGCCGCCGCCAAAAGAGCGCACGTTGCAGCATATCGAAACCCTGATCACTCACTTCCTGCAGGTTTCCTGGGGTCCGGTAATGCCGGCGAACGAATCCTTCCAGATGATTGAGGCGACCAAAGGGATTAACAGTTACTACCTGACCAGCGACGGCAGCACCATGAGCTACCGCACACGCATGCGTACGCCCAGCTTCCCGCATCTGCAACAGATCCCGTCGGTGATCAACGGCAGCCTGGTATCCGACCTGATCGTATACCTCGGTAGTATTGATTTTGTTATGTCAGACGTGGACCGTTAATTATGCACGATCAACGAATAGCAATTGAAACCATCGAAGACAGCGCGACCTTTGTGCTGAGTGCCGCTGAACATGACGCCATTGAACATGAAAAGCATCATTACGAAGATCCCCGCGCGGCCTCGATTGAGGCACTGAAAATTGTCCAGAAGCAGCGTGGCTGGGTACCTGATGGTGCCATCAACGCTATCGCCGGGGTGCTGGGTATCCCGGCCAGCGATGTGGAAGGCGTGGCGACATTTTACAGTCAGATCTTCCGTCAGCCGGTGGGGCGCCATGTGATCCGTTACTGCGACAGCGTGGTGTGCCATATCACCGGTTTCCAGGGCATCCAGGCGGCACTGGAAGAAAACCTGAAGATCAAACCCGGTCAGACCACCGCGGATGGTCGTTTCACGCTGCTGCCGACTTGCTGCCTGGGTAACTGCGACAAAGGCCCGACGATGATGGTGGATGAAGATACTCACGTTCACCTGACGCCGGAAAACATCGTCACTTTACTGGAGCAGTATCAATGACAGTTAAACAGATCATTCGTACTGCGGAGACACATCCGTTGACATGGCGTCTGCGTGATGACAAACAGCCGGTCTTTTTTGACGAGTACCGCAGTAAAAATGGCTACGCCGGTGCAGATAAAGCGCTGAAAACCATGTCTCAGGATGAGATTGTGGCCGCGGTGAAGGATTCTGGCCTGAAAGGTCGTGGCGGGGCAGGCTTCTCCACCGGTCTGAAGTGGAGCCTGATGCCCAAAGATGAATCCATGAACATCCGTTACCTGCTGTGTAACGCCGATGAGATGGAGCCGGGCACCTATAAAGACCGCCTGCTGATGGAGCAAATGCCGCATCAGCTGGTGGAGGGCATGTTGATTAGTGCTTTCGCCCTTAAGGCGTACCGTGGCTATATCTTCCTGCGTGGTGAATATATTGAGGCGGCGGTGAATCTTCGCCGGGCTATCGCGGAAGCAACCGAAGCGGGCTATCTGGGGAAAAACATCCTCGGCACCGGATTTGACTTTGAACTGATCGTGCATACCGGTGCGGGACGCTACATCTGTGGTGAAGAAACCGCGCTGATTAATTCGCTGGAAGGCCGTCGCGCCAACCCGCGTTCCAAGCCACCATTCCCGGCTTCCGCCGGTGCCTGGGGCAAGCCAACCTGCGTCAACAATGTCGAAACCCTGTCCAACGTTCCGGCGATCCTCGCCAACGGCGTGGAGTGGTACAAGGGTATTTCCGGCAGCGAAGACACTGGCACCAAGATGATGGGCTTCTCTGGTCGGGTAAAAAATCCCGGCGTCTGGGAACTACCGTTTGGTACCACTGCCCGCGAAATCCTGGAAGATTATGCCGGTGGCATGCGCGACGGACTGAAATTCAAAGCCTGGCAGCCGGGCGGTGCAGGCACCGATTTTCTGACGGAATCGCATCTCGATTTGCCGATGGAATTTGCCAGCATCGGTAAAGCCGGTAGCCGTCTGGGTACCGCGCTGGCAATGGCCGTTGACCACGAAATCAACATGGTGTCCCTGGTGCGTAATCTGGAAGAGTTTTTTGCCCGTGAATCCTGCGGCTGGTGTACGCCATGCCGTGACGGATTGCCGTGGAGCGTGAAAATTCTGCGTGCGCTGGAAAGAAAAGAAGGCCAGCCGGGCGATATTGAAACCCTGTTGCAACTGTGTCGCCAGCTTGGCCCCGGCAAAACCTTTTGTGCGCATGCGCCAGGTGCAGTAGAGCCACTGCAAAGCGCCATTAAGTATTTCCGCGACGAGTTCGAAGCGGGCATTGCGCCCCAGGTTTACAGCAACGCCCATGCCATTGCCGGTATTCAGGCCAACCTGCTGAAAGCCCGCTGGTAAAAAAATTAAGATGTGAAAAATCATCGCTCATTTTGCCCAGGGCTTTCCGGTTGCCGTAAAGCGACAGGAGAACGCGACCGGGATGCTTACTACGGTAAGTGACCGGGTACGGGAACGCGGTTAATGCTGCTGTGACCGGAAAGATGAAAGGCAAATAAGAATTGTGTTTAACGCCCTTTTTTGGGGCCTTACTTGAGCATGTTCACTATGGCTACAATTCATGTAGACGGTAAAGAATATGACGTCAGTGGTGCAGACAACCTGCTTCAGGCCTGTCTCTCACTTGGTCTTGATATTCCTTATTTTTGCTGGCATCCGGCGCTCGGTAGCGTCGGTGCCTGCCGCCAGTGTGCGGTAAAGCAATTCCAGAATGCCGACGATACCCGTGGCCGCCTGGTGATGTCCTGTATGACACCGGCATCGGATGGCACCTTTATCTCTATTGATGATGGTGAAGCAAAAGAGTTTCGTGAAAGCGTGGTGGAGTGGTTGATGACCAACCACCCGCATGACTGTCCGGTCTGTGAAGAGGGCGGTAACTGCCATCTTCAGGATATGACGGTGATGACGGGACACAGCTTCCGCCGCTACCGCTTCACCAAGCGTACCCACCGTAATCAGGATCTCGGCCCGTTCATTTCTCACGAAATGAACCGCTGTATCGCCTGCTACCGCTGCGTGCGTTACTACAAAGATTACGCCGACGGCACCGACCTTGGCGTGTATGGCGCGCACGATAACGTCTATTTTGGTCGCCCGGAAGACGGCGTGCTTGAGAGCGAGTTCTCCGGTAACCTGGTCGAAATCTGCCCCACCGGCGTGTTCACTGATAAGACGCATTCTGAGCGTTACAACCGTAAGTGGGATATGCAGTATGCGCCAAGCATCTGCCAGCAATGCAGCATCGGCTGTAACACCAGTCCGGGCGAGCGCTATGGTGAACTGCGTCGTGTTGAAAACCGCTATAACGGCACCGTCAACCAGTACTTCCTCTGTGACCGTGGTCGCTTTGGCTACGGCTATGTCAATCTGAAAGACCGCCCGCGTCAGCCGATGCAACGACGGGGCAACGACTGGATTGCGCTGAACGCCGAACAGGCGATGCAGGGAGCGGCAGATGTATTGCGTCAGGCGAATAAAGTGATCGGTATCGGCTCACCACGCGCCAGCGTGGAGAGCAACTTTGCCCTGCGTGAACTGGTGGGCGCGGAAAATTTCTTCACCGGCATACCCGCGCGTGAACAGGCGTGTCTGGAAGTGATGCTGCAGGTACTGCGTGACAGCGGTATTCATACGCCAGCGCTGCGGGAAATTGAAAGCTACGATGCGGTGCTGGTGCTGGGTGAGGACCTGACGCAGGTGGGTGCCCGTGTGGCGCTCTCGGTTCGTCAGGCGGTAAAAGGTAAAGCACGGGCAATGGCCGCCGCGCAGAAAGTGGCTGACTGGCAGATCGCGGCGATTATGAATATTGGCCAGCACGCCAAACATCCGCTGTTTGTCACCAATGTCGATGCTACCCGTCTGGATGATATCGCCGCCTGGAGCTATCGCGCCCCGGTGGAAGATCAGGCCCGTGTCGGTTTTGCTATCGCTCACGCGCTGGATGAGACCGCGCCAGCCGTGGACGGTCTCGACAGGGATCTGAGCAACAGAATCGACGTGGTGGTTCAGGCACTGGCCGGTGCGAAAAAACCGTTGATTATCTCCGGGGTTCACGCCGGTAGCGAAGCGATGATCCAGGCGGCAGCGAACGTGGCCAAAGCGCTGAAAGGACGTGGTGCTGAGGTGGGTATTACCCTGCTGGCAGGCAGTTCAAACAGCGTGGGCCTGGGCATGATCGGTGGCCAGCCGCTTGACGCGGCCCTGGATGCGCTTTCAGATGGCACGGCAGATGCGGTAATCGTCATGGAAAACGATCTCTACCGCCATGCGCCTAAAGATCTGGTAGATGCGGCACTGAGCAATACGCCAAACGTGATCGTTATCGATCATCAGCGCACCAAAACCAGCGAGAAGGCTGGTCTGATCCTCTCCACCGCCAGCTTTGCCGAGAGCGACGGCACGGTGGTTAATCAGGAAGGCCGCGCCCAGCGTTTCTTCCAGGTCTATGACCCGGCGTATTACGACAGTAACGTTGCGATGCTGGAGAGCTGGCGTTGGCTGCATTCGTTGCAAAGCACCATCACCAGCCGTGCGGTTGACTGGACGCAGCTGGATCATGTGATAGACGCCTGCGTAACGGCGCTGCCGCAGCTGGCCGGGATCAAGGATGCCGCGCCGGATGCCAGCTTCCGTATTCGCGGTCAGAAACTGGCCCGTTCTCCAGCCCGATCCAGTGGTCGTACCGCAATGCGTGCCAACATCAGCGTGCACGAACCGCGCCAGCCACAGGATAAAGACACCATGTTTGCCTTCTCGATGGAAGGGAACAACCAGCCGTCCGCCGCCCGTTCGCAAATTCCGTTTGCATGGGCACCAGGCTGGAACTCTCCCCAGGCCTGGAACAAATTCCAGGATGAAGTGGGCGGTAAATTGCGCAATGGCGATCCGGGTGTGCGCCTGTTTGAGGCCGGGAGTGGCCAACTCGCGTGGTTTGATGCGGTGCCTGCCGCCTTTACCCGTCAGGAAAACCGCTGGCGCGTGGCACCATACTTCCAGCTGTTCGGCAGCGAGGAGATGACCCAGCGTTCGCCGGTTATTCAGCAGCGTATGCCTGAGCCTTACCTGATGGTCAATCCGGCCGATGCCGCTGAACTGGGCGTTAATGCCGGGACGGCGGTTGAATTCAGCTGTGAAGGTGAAACGCTTTGCCTGCCGGTGCGATTCTCAGCATCGTTACAGGCAGGGCAGGTGGGGCTGCCGCTGGGGATGCCGGGAATTCCGCCGTTCCTGCTGGGTGCCAGTATTGACAATCTGCGGGAGGCGGTACAATGAGTTGGCTGACACCGGACGTTATTGAGGTGCTCATTGCCGTCGGCAAAGCCCTGGCTATTCTGTTTGTGGTGGTGGGTTGCGGTGCCTTTATGAGCTTTGGCGAACGTCGCCTGCTCGGTCTGTTCCAGAACCGTTACGGACCTAACCGCGTTGGCTGGGGCGGTTCGTTACAGCTGGTGGCGGACATGATCAAAATGTTCTTTAAAGAGGACTGGACACCGCCCTTTACCGATCGGGTGATCTTTACCCTTGCTCCGATGATCGCTTTCACCTCCTTGCTGCTGGCGATGGCAATCGTGCCGGTCACTTCCACCTGGATGGGCGCTGACCTGAATATCGGTCTGCTGTTCTTTCTGATGATGGCTGGGCTGGCGGTGTACGCGGTGTTGTTCGCTGGCTGGTCCAGCAACAACAAATACTCCTTGTTGGGTGCGATGCGTGCCTCTGCCCAGACCCTGAGCTATGAGGTGTTCCTTGGCCTGTCGTTGATGGGCGTGGTGGCGCAGGCAGGCTCGTTCAATATGGTCGATATCGTCAACAGCCAGCAGCACCTGTGGAACATCATTCCGCAGTTCTTTGGCTTTGTGACTTTCGCCATCGCGGGCGTGGCGGTCTGTCACCGACATCCCTTCGACCAGCCTGAAGCGGAGCAGGAGCTGGCCGATGGTTATCACATTGAATATGCCGGGATGAAATTCGGTTTGTTCTTCGTTGGTGAATATGTCGGCATCGTCACCGTCTCATCGCTGATCGTGACACTGTTCTTTGGCGGCTGGAACGGCCCCTGGCTGCCGCCTGTCTTCTGGTTTGCCATCAAAACGGCGTTTTTTATGATGATGTTCATTCTGATCCGTGCGGCGCTACCGCGCCCGCGCTATGACCAGGTGATGTCGTTCGGCTGGAAAGTTTGTCTGCCGTTAACGTTGCTGAACCTGCTGGCAACTGCCGCAGTGATCCTCTGTAACGCCTGAGGTTGGGGTTAAGATTATGACATTAAAAGACATTCTGGTGGGGTTTGGCACCACGATCCGCAGTATCGTGCTGATTGGCTCCAACGCCTTTGCCAAACGTGAAACCATGATGTACCCGGAAGAGCCGGTTTATCTGCCGCCTCGCTACCGTGGCCGTATCGTGCTGACCCGCGACCCGGATGGCCAGGAACGTTGCGTGGCCTGTAACCTTTGCGCGGTAGCCTGCCCGGTCGGCTGTATCTCGCTGCAAAAAGCGGAAATGGATGATGGTCGCTGGTACCCGGAGTTCTTCCGTATTAACTTCTCGCGCTGCATTTTCTGTGGCCTGTGTGAAGAGGCCTGCCCGACCACTGCGATTCAGCTTACCCCCGATTTTGAAATGGGTGAGTTTAAGCGTCAGGATCTGGTGTATGAGAAAGAAGACCTGCTGATTTCCGGTCCGGGTAAATACCCGGAATACAATTTTTACCGGATGGCGGGAATGGCGATCGATGGGAAAGACAAAGGTGAAGCTGCTAACGAAGCCAAACCTGTCGACGTCAAGGGCTTGTTACCTTAAGGAGCCAGACATGGAATTTGCGTTTTATCTTTGTGGTCTGGTCGCGGTGCTGACAACGTTGCGCGTTATCACCCACACCAATCCGGTCCACGCACTGTTATATCTGATAATTTCCCTGTTGGCGGTGGCCGGGGTGTTTTTCTCGCTGGGGGCGTATTTCGCCGGCGCGCTGGAGATCATCGTGTATGCCGGGGCGATCATGGTGCTGTTCGTGTTTGTGGTGATGATGCTGAACCTGGGTGAGTCCGTTCAGGCTCAGGAGCGTGAATGGCTTAAACCGACCGTCTGGCTTGGTCCCGGTCTCTGTTCTTTACTGCTGCTGGCGGTGATGGTTTACGCCATTCTCTGTGTTCAGGACAGGAACATTGACGGCAGGATGATTGATGCGAAAGCGGTGGGTATCAGCCTGTTCGGCCCTTACGTTCTGGCGGTGGAGCTGGCTTCCATGCTGCTGCTCGCGGGGCTGGTGGTGGCTTATCATATCGGTCGTGAACAGCGTCCCGGTGAAGTTTTAAGCAACCGCCCGGCGGATGCAGTGAAAGGCACGAAGGAGGAACACGCATGATCCCTTTGCAACATGGCCTTATTCTGGCGGCCATCCTGTTTGTTCTTGGGCTGACCGGTGTGATTATTCGCCGCAATCTGCTGTTTATGCTGATTAGCCTCGAAATCATGATCAACGCTGCCGCACTGGCGTTCGTCGCTGCCGGAAGCTACTGGGGGCAGGCAGACGGTCAGGTGATGTATATCCTGGCGATAAGCCTTGCGGCGGCGGAAGCCAGCATTGGTCTGGCGTTGTTGCTACAACTGCATCGTCGCAGCCAGAACCTCAATATTGACAAAGTGAGTGAGATGCGCGGATGAATCTTCTCTTTTTAACCATTTTGTTCCCGCTGATTGGCTTTTTGCTGCTGGCCTTCTCCCGTGGTCGCTGGTCAGAAAATCTGGCTGCCACGGTAGGAATGGGTTCCGTTGGCCTGGCGGCGCTGGTCACTCTCTTTGTGGGCATTAATTTCTTCAGTCACGGACAGGCGGTATTTCACCAGGCACTGTGGTCGTGGATACAGGTGGGCAATTTCGATATCAACGTTAGCCTGACGCTGGACGGCCTGTCGCTGACCATGCTGTCAGTGGTGACAGGCGTCGGCTTCTTTATCCACATGTTCGCATCCTGGTACATGCGCGGGGAAGAGGGCTACTCCCGCTTCTTCGCTTATACCAACCTGTTTATCGCCAGCATGGTGGTTCTGGTACTGGCCGATAATCTGATGCTGATGTATCTGGGCTGGGAAGGCGTGGGCCTCTGCTCTTATCTGCTAATTGGCTTCTACTACACCAATCCGCAAAATGGTGCCGCGGCGATGAAAGCCTTTATTATCACCCGCGTGGGTGATGTTTTTCTGGCGTTCGGCTTATTTATTCTGTGGAACGAGTTAGGCACGCTGAACTTCCGTGAGATGGCGGCGCTGGCACCGGCTCACTTCGCAGCGGACAATCATATGTTGCAGTGGGCGACCCTGATGTTGCTCGGTGGTGCGGTAGGTAAATCTGCACAGCTGCCGTTGCAAACCTGGCTGGCCGATGCGATGGCAGGTCCGACACCGGTTTCTGCCCTGATCCACGCGGCGACCATGGTAACGGCGGGTGTCTACCTGATCGCCCGCAGTCACAGTCTGTTTCTGCTGACGCCGGAAGTGCTGCATCTGGTGGGCATTGTGGGCGCCATTACCCTGGTGCTGGCCGGCTTTGCCGCACTGGTCCAGACCGACATTAAACGCGTGCTGGCTTATTCAACCATGAGCCAGATTGGTTATATGTTTCTCGCGCTGGGCGTTCAGGCCTGGGACGCGGCCATTTTCCACCTGATGACCCATGCGTTCTTCAAAGCGCTGCTGTTCCTCTCTTCCGGTTCGGTGATCCTTGCCTGCCACCATGAGCAGAACATCTTCAGGATGGGTGGACTGCGTAAAAGCATCCCGCTGGTTTATGTCTGCTTCCTGGTGGGCGGCGCGGCGCTGTCAGCCCTGCCGCTGATTACCGCAGGCTTCTTCAGTAAGGATGAGATCCTTGCCGGTGCGCTGGCGAACGGCCATATCAATCTGATGGTAGCCGGTCTGGTAGGGGCGTTTATGACCTCGCTATATACCTTCAGGATGATTTTTATCACGTTTCATGGTGAAGAGAAAATTCATGCTCACGCCGGGAAGGGCATCACTCATCATCTGCCGTTGATGGTGCTGCTGTGTCTTTCGACCTTTATTGGCGCATTGATTGTGCCACCGTTGAAAGGCGTTCTGCCTGAGACCACCGAGCTGGCGCACGGCAGCGTACTGACGCTGGAAATGACCTCAGGCGCGGTGGCGATTGCCGGTATTCTGCTGGCTGCTGCCCTGTGGCTGGGCAAACGTTCGCTGGTAACCCGCATTGCCAGCAGTGCGCCGGGACGTTTCTTCTCCACCTGGTGGTTTGCGGCCTGGGGCTTCGACTGGTTGTACGACCAGATTTTCGTTAAACCTTATCTGTTCATCGCCAGGCTGCTGAAGCGCGATCCGCTGAATGCGCTGATGAACATTCCGGCTCTGTTCGCCCGTCTGGCGAACAAAGGGCTGGTGGTGAGCGAAAATGGTTATTTGCGCTGGTACATTGCTTCTGTGGGTATGGGTGCCGTGGTGGTACTGGCCCTGTTGTTGGCGGTGTAAAGGTTTGTGAGCGGGGGTGAACAGATTCTCATCCCCTTAGTAAAAAGATGTTAAAAATTACCTGAAAGTTGGGCGTCATCGGCGCAGTCAGTTTTGCCACCGCCAGCGCGGAACAACCGCAGCATACTTTGGTATGTGAGGATTGTGAGCACTACCGGGGGCGAAAATGGCAAGCAAGATAGCCCATGCAGGTTCAGAAAAGGGAATCAAAACGCCATGTTATTACCCTGGCTTATATTAATCCCGTTCATCGGTGGCCTGCTCTGTTGGCAGCTTGAGCGCTTTGGCAGCAAAGTGCCACGCTGGATTGCACTGATAGCAATGGGGCTGACGCTGGTGCTTTCACTGCAGCTCTGGTGGCAGGGCGGTTACTCACTGACTCAGCCCACTGGCGTTCCCCAGTGGCAGTCAGTTTACCTGCATTCATGGATACCGCGTTTCGGCATCAATGTGCATCTGGCGCTGGACGGCCTGTCGCTGCTGATGGTGGTGCTGACCGGCCTGCTCGGCGTGATGGCGATCCTCTGTTCCTGGAACGAAATCGAAAAATGGCAGGGCTTTTTCCACCTGAACCTGCTGTGGATCCTCGGCGGCGTGATCGGCGTGTTCCTTGCTATCGACATGTTCCTGTTCTTCTTCTTCTGGGAAATGATGCTGGTGCCGATGTACTTCCTGATCGCGCTGTGGGGGCACAAAGCCTCGGACGGTAAAACGCGCATCACGGCGGCGACCAAGTTTTTCATTTACACCCAGGCCAGCGGTCTGGTGATGTTGATAGCGATTCTTGCTCTGGTGTTTGTCAACTATAACGCTACCGGTGTGTGGACCTTCAACTATGAAGAACTGTTAAAAACACCGATGTCGCATACGGTGGAATATCTGCTGATGTTGGGATTCTTTATCGCTTTCGCGGTAAAAATGCCGGTGGTGCCACTGCATGGCTGGCTGCCGGATGCGCACAGTCAGGCACCCACCGCCGGTTCCGTTGACCTGGCGGGGATCCTGCTGAAAACCGCTGCGTATGGTCTGTTGCGTTTTGCGCTACCGTTATTCCCAACTGCATCGGCGGAGTTTGCGCCAGTGGCGATGTGGCTGGGGGTGATTGGTATTTTCTACGGTGCATGGATGGCCTTCTCGCAGTACGACATCAAGCGCCTGATTGCCTATACCTCAATCTCACATATGGGCTTTGTCCTGATCGCCATTTACACCGGCAGCCAGCTGGCGTACCAGGGTGCAGTGGTGCAGATGATTGCTCACGGGTTGTCTGCGGCAGCGCTGTTCATCCTTTGTGGTCAGCTGTACGAGCGGCTCCACACCCGCGATATGCGTCAGATGGGTGGCCTGTGGTCGCGCATTAAATGGTTGCCAGGCCTGTCGCTGTTCTTTGCGGTGGCCAATCTGGGGATGCCGGGCACCGGGAACTTCGTCGGTGAGTTTATGATCCTCACCGGCAGCTTCCGCTCGGTGCCGCTGATTATTGTTATCGCGACCTTTGGTCTGGTGTTTGCTTCTGTTTACTCGCTGGTAATGATGCAACGTGCGTATTATGGTGCGCCAAAATCAGAGACCCCGCTGCGGGATATGTCGCCGCGTGAGTTCCTGATTATTATGGTGTTGGTGGTGCTGCTGGTTCTGCTGGGGGTTTACCCGCAGCCGATTCTGGACACCTCACATACGGCAATCAGCAATATTCAGCAGTGGTTTACTGCTTCAATTTCAACTACAAGGCTGTAATTCGCCATGACACTTACTCCTCAACAATTGATCGCGCTTCTGCCGATGCTGATCGTCGGATTGACGGTGGTGGTTGTGATGCTGTCCATTGCGTGGCGACGCAACCACTTCGTCAATGCCACACTGGCGGTAGTGGGACTGAACCTCGCGCTGCTTTCACTGTTCTTTGTGGCTAAAGCGGGTCCGATGGATATCACTCCGCTGTTGCGGGTTGATGGCTATTCGATGCTCTATACCGGGCTGGTTATTCTGGCAAGTCTGGCAACCTGCACTTTTGCTTATCCGTGGCTGGCGACTTACCCGGATAACCGCGAAGAGTTCTACCTGCTGGTGCTGATTGCCGCCGCGGGTGGCGTGGTGCTGGCCAGCGCCAATCATCTGGCTTCGTTGTTTATCGGTATTGAGTTGATCTCCCTGCCGCTGTTTGGACTGGTGGGCTATGCCTTTCAGCAAAAACGCTCGCTGGAAGCCAGCATCAAATACACTATTATGTCGGCGGTGGCGTCGTCCTTCCTGCTGTTCGGTATGGCGCTGCTGTACGCCGATTCAGGCAATCTGAGCTTTGTGGCGCTGGGCAAAAGCCTTAACGACGTGATGGTGCATAAGCCGTTGCTGCTGGCGGGGCTTGGGATGATGATCGTGGGGCTGGGTTTCAAACTGTCACTGGTGCCGTTCCATCTGTGGACGCCGGATGTCTACCAGGGGGCGCCCGCGCCGGTTTCCACTTTCCTGGCAACCGCCAGCAAAATTGCCATCTTTGGCGTGGTGATGCGACTGTTCCTTTACGCCCCGGTGGCAAACAGCGAGGCGGTGCGCCTGGTACTGGCGATCATCGCGGTGGCCTCAATACTGTTTGGTAACCTGATGGCGATTTCGCAAAGCAACATCAAGCGTCTGCTGGGTTATTCGTCAATTGCCCATCTGGGGTATTTGCTGGTAGCACTGATTGCCATTCAAACGCATCAGCTGTCGCTGGAAACCGTGGGCGTCTATCTGGCCGGTTATCTGTTCAGCAGTCTCGGTGCGTTTGGCGTGGTCAGCCTGATGTCCAGTCCTTACCGTGGGCCGGATGCAGATTCCCTCTACTCCTATCGTGGGCTGTTCTGGCATCGTCCCATTCTGTCAGCGGTGATGACAGTGATGATGCTTTCACTGGCCGGGATCCCAATGACGCTGGGCTTTATCGGCAAGTTTTACGTTATTGCTGTTGGCGTGGGCGCTCACCTGTGGTGGCTGACCGGAGCGGTGGTGGTGGGCAGCGCCATTGGGCTTTACTACTATCTTCGCGTGACCGTGAGCCTGTATCTGACACCGCCGGAGCTGTTGCAGCGTGATACTCCAACCAACTGGGCCTTTACGGCGGGTGGGGTCGTGGTGTTGATCTCCGCCGTTCTGGTGCTGGTGCTTGGGATTTATCCACAGCCGTTGATTTCTCTTGTACAGATGGCACAGCCGTTAATGTAATAACAATAAACGGGCTCCCAAGAGCCCGTTCGCTATTTTCGCCAGTTACAAAGCAATATTCTCTCCGTTTGAACGAATAACGTCTTTATACCAGTAAAACGATTTCTTCTTTATGCGCTCCAGCGAGCCATCGCCGTTGTCATCCTGATCGACATAGATAAGGCCATAACGCTTTTTCATTTCTCCCGTTCCGGCGGAGATAATATCAATACAGCCCCACAGCGTATAACCTATCAGATCAACCCCATCTTCAGTGACGGCCAGCTTCATCTGATACAGATGTTCTTTGAGGTAATGGATGCGGTAATCGTCATTGATACTGCCATCTGCTTCCCGTTTGTCATCTGCACCAAGCCCGTTTTCAACAATAAACAAGGGCAGCTGATAGCGGTCATTGAAATAATTCAGGGAATAGCGCAGTCCGGGGGCATCTATTTGCCAGCCCCATTCGGACTCCTCTGTGTAAGGGTTTTTTACCAGACTGGCCGGCTCGTCATAATCCAGCATGGGGTTGCTCTCTGTTGCCTGAGTAGCAAATGACATGTAATAGCTCAGTCCGATATAGTCAACACAACCCTGTTGCAGGGAAAGCTTATCTTCTGTGGTAATATCAAGTTCAATTCCTTTTCTGGAAAAATAATTAAGCATGTATTGAGGATAACATCCCCGCACATGCACATCAGTGAACCAGTACCGTTGATGCATGGCGCGGACTGACATCATCATATCTTTTGGCGCACAGGTCAGAGGATAAATCGGGCACATGGCAATCATGCAGCCGATCTGAAAATGAGGGTTAATGGTATGTGCTATTTTTACCACCTTTGCGCTGGCCACCAGTTCATAATGGGCAGCCTGGTACATGATTGCTTCTCTGTTTTCTCCCTTGCGGTAAATAATGCCTGAGTTATTAAAAGGCATTAAGTCATGGTGATAATTGACCTGATTATTGATCTCATTAAATGTCATCCAGTATTTTACTTTGGTCTTATAGCGTTCCAGAACAACCCTTGCATAATGCGAAAAAAAATCAATCATTTTTCTGTTTCGCCAGCCACCAAATTCATTGACCAGATGCCAGGGCATTTCGAAATGGGAAAGCGTTACTACCGGCTCAATCTGGTATTTCAGACACTCATCAAAGAGATTATCATAAAATACCAGACCGGCCTCATTGGGTTCCTGCTCATCACCTCGCGGAAAAATACGGCTCCATGCAATTGAGGTACGAAAACATGTAAAACCCATTTCTGCAAAAAGCTTTAGGTCTTCCCTGTAGCGATGATAAAAATCAATGCCACTGTGACTGGGATAATACTCATCTGCCAACACACCACGGGTGATCCTGCGAGGGGTCTGATGAGAGCCGGCGGTGATTACGTCAGCAATACTTACGCCTTTGCCTCCTTCCTGCCAGCCTCCTTCCAGTTGATTGGCAGCAACTGCACCTCCCCACAGGAAATCAGATCTTAATCCGGTCATATTTTCTCCTTGGACAGAACGAATCACTTATAATTTTGCACAGATTACTCCGGTATGATTTTTTACCACCACAATTCCGCCTGTATCCCGGAAATGAATTCGTTGTTACTCTCGTCATTAAATCTGAATGCAGATATTTCATTGCTAAGTATATTTATATAGGTGGTGTAAAAACGAATTTCAGGGCGGGAAGTCAGCAGGCTGGGGCCAACCTTAAAAGCATGGTACAGGGTTGTTTTGAATGCTGATTCCTTGAATTTATTCCCCTGGGTGTCTTCATTTTTCTGTACAAACCAGCCTGATTCAATTCCACTTTGGTTCCACGTATTCCAGATCCATGCGGGACGAATAACTGCTCTCAGGCTGGTAAAATCACTGTGAGCGCCGGTTTCATAACTGTAAATATCCTTACCCTGTGACCAGACCAATGCGTTTGCCATAATAATCCTGTCGGACAGAAATATTTCACCCTGGCTAATCAGACGCCATGCCAGACCATTTGAATGATCGCCATAATAATATTTACCTTGTGCCATTGAAGTGCTTGCGCCAGAGAAATTTGAAAAGCTGCTGCCATATGAATTGTTGGCAATTTGTAGCGTGAACTCATTGAAGGCATCACGCTCAAGTTCCAGTCTCAGGCTGGCGGCGGCAAGCCAGGTATCTTTTGTTCTAAAATAGCTGTCGTTGTTTTCATTTCTCTTCTGACTGTCGTTTTTATTGGCAAAGGCATATTTTCCCATCAGGGAGAGTGAAACCTTTTCCCACAGGGGAATGTTGCGATAACGCAGATCGACAGAGTTGGTGTTCATTTGTGTTGTCGTTGAAAAATCACGCGAATATACATTGATATCATTACGGTTCAGTGAGATATCCATCAATCCCTGACCAACAGCCCAGTTTTCAATACCCACCCCTGTCGCTGCATCGTGCGACAGTAATTTCCAGTCGAGCATTTGTATCTCATACTTAGGCAGCTGATGACGTCCTACCCAAAAATCGGCCTGAGGCGCAAAGGGGAGAAAACCTCTGGTCGCCAGATAAATATCGCTGAACTGCAGGATATTATCATCGTCTCCGGCAAACCAGGCGTCATTGTATTTGTCACCGACATTACCGTCATAAGTGACAATGGCATAGGCGCTTTTTCCATCCTGCTGATAAACCCGTTGATTGAGAGTCAGATCAAACCAGCCAGATAACTCATTGCCAAAACGTCCCAGCGAGCCAGCAGCATAGGTCTTGGGCGATCCTCTGTTTGAAGCCCCCCAGCCTGTGCGTAAATATCCCTGATAGGTAAATCCAATCTCATCTCTGACCAGCCTGCTGATATCACCGACTGTCATATTTTCCAGCGAGGAACGTTTATTTACCGGTTCAGGCTGTGTGGTCTGTCGTCCGTTTTGCAGGGTGTGATCACTGATGTTGTTGCTGGCCATATCATTTTTTTCATCAGCGGCTCCTGTTGATATATTTTTCTGATACTCTGCAATATGATTTTCTCTTACAGCTGTTCTGGTCTTTTCTTGCGTATTATTCAGTTCTGAACGGGCTGTTTTTAACTCATCTTTAACAGAAGAAAGCTCCTTTTCCAGTAGCGTTAATCGTTTTATTATCTCGGCTTCACTGGCAATGATTTCTGCCGGTAATAAGCTCAGCAGCACGACAGCAACTATTTTTTTTCTCAGATTATTCCATCTCATGTTACATCATCCTCCGTTGAATCGTTATTTCTCTTCCCTGTCGCCGTGTTAAATCAGGACGAAAATTCTTTTCGTAACGCAATGAGTTCTCTGGCCAGATCCTGACACAGCATTGCCGTCATCAGATGGTCCTGTGCATGGACCAAAATAAGATTGACATTAATTTTTCCACATCCTTCATCCTGGCTGATTAATGTGGTCTGTATTTTATGCGCTTTATGGCATTGTTGTTCCGCACTCACTAAAAGCCGCTCAGCGTCGTGCCACTGTTTTTGACGGGACGCTGCAATGGCTTCCATCGCATCAGAACGTGCCTGGCCGGCGTGAATAAGCAGTTCCATCACACTATTCTCATCTGCAAACATAGTTGCTCTCCCTGTACATTTCTGATTTATTCCACTTTCGCAGTAGCTGTGACTTTATTTGCTGTGATGACAAAAGGCAGATAGATCAAAGTCGCAACGACCAGACAAAGTATGCCAACGAAGAGCGCCATCCAGTTGCCCCCGGTACCGAAAAAGGCGATCAGTGGTCCGGGCGTGGTCCAGGGAACGGCGTAGGCAACCGGCGGAATAATTTGCAGGCGGATAAAGAAATAGCCAATCAGCGAATTGACTAACGGCACAAGGATGAGCGGGATCACCAGCACAGGGTTAAGTACCACCGGCAGACCGAACAGTACTGGCTCGTTGATATTGAACAGGCCGGGAACAAACGCCATTTTTGCCATCTGGCGATAATCTTTACGTCGTGATGCGATGAGGATGGCCAGCAGCAATCCCAGCGTCATCCCGGACCCCCCACAATTTGCGAAAGCATCGTTGATGCCGCTCCACGTCACCGGATAGGGTGCCCCCCAGGTAGTACCGTGTGATGCGGCCCAGGAGAGGTTTTCCAGATTTGCCTCGGTGAAAATAGTTTCCCGGATGGTGGCTAAAGTATTCGGGCCGTGGATGCCTATTCCCCAAAGAAAATTAGTGATAACGCCAAGCAGGGCTACCGTAATTATGTTGGTGCCAAGATCTTTCAGCGGGGCCTGGATCAGATTATAAATTAACTCGTTCACGCCGCCCGGTGAAAATGTAGCCAGAAGATAATTAGCAATTGAAAAGAATATCATTACCACTGTAATTGGGATCAGTACTCTGAAAGATCGGGCCACCGCCGGTGGCACTGCGGCGGGCATGGCAATGGTTATTTTGGGGTTACGTGCCAGACGGCAGAAAATCTCACCTGAAAGCAGGGCAACAATGATGGCGACAAACAGTCCCTGTGGCCCGAGGAATTTCGTGGTCAGGTAAGCCTGATTATTAATAATTGTATAAGGGGTATAGATAACAAAGAAAGCACCCAGCGCAGTCAGACCGCAAAGTAAATCGTCCTGTTTATAACTTATTGCCAGATTACGTGCTACCAGAAAGGCAACCATCAGCGCCATAATATTAACGGAGCCATTCAGCACCGGCGAAAAAACCTGCTGGACGTCGCTGAGGTGGGGAAAAAATTCACCCAGTAGTAAATATTTGGCGATAAAACCATCCGGCGAAAGTATGGCAAAGTTAATCAGAATAATAAGAGAACTGGCCATGGTGATCGGAAACAATAAAATAAACGCGTCCCTGATTGCGGCAATATGCTTTTGCGAGTTTAGTTTTACTGCAACAGGGACAAGGATTTTTTCCATGTTGTGTTCGATACTTTCCATTATTCTCATGAGATATCCTTATATCACACATAAATTGGTTATCTTTCTGCCATAAGTTGCAGTGCGCGATGTAATACTGATTTTCCATCCATTCTGCCGTAACTCGCCATATCAATAACCTCGACAGGAATATTTCCCAGCGCTAATTTTTCAATTTCCTGTTTCTGATAGCGAACCTGTGGTCCAAGCATCACAACATCTGCACCATTTCTGATAATAATGTCTTTTGCTTCGGAGATCGCCATTGCATTAATATTTATGGCGATATTTTCAGATTCTGCGTATTTTTTCATATTGTTTACTAACATACTGGTAGACATACCCAAGGCACAAATAATTAGTATGTTTTTCATCTTGACTTACCTCTTTTATTTTTAAATTTCTCACTGTTTAAGTTTCTTTTTAAAAAACAGGTTGTACTGTTATATCGTTCACAGAAATTAGGTAGAAAAGAGGTG
The DNA here is from genome assembly GCF_003846135.1 of Erwinia psidii. Taxonomy (GTDB): domain Bacteria; phylum Pseudomonadota; class Gammaproteobacteria; order Enterobacterales; family Enterobacteriaceae; genus Erwinia; species Erwinia psidii. The sequence goes on along the minus strand of NZ_RHHM01000001.1, from coordinate 244,721 downwards.
TAGAATACGCAAATTATTTGCACAAGCCCTTTTGTTTTCTTATATATCCTTTTGTTATAAATGGACTTTTCGAGAGGTTTAAAGTGGTGTATTTAAAAATTTATTTTTTACTGAAAAACAGCATAAATGCGGGTTTTCTTATAAACAGGGATAGTTTGCCTTCTGAAAATGAGTTAGCCAGACAGTTTGACGTGTCCAGAAATACACTGAGGAAAGCATTAAAAATGCTGGAGAAAGACGGCCTCTTAGAAAAAAGACACGGTTCAGGTAACTTTATATCCGATAATGTTACCGCTATGAATGATCTGACAGGATTGAAAGGCTTCTCTGAGATTATGGCGAATGATAATAAAAAAATAAAAAATGACATATTACATTTCGAGGTTCAGACCGCTTCTCCGATAATAGCTAACGCATTAGCAATCCATTTTAACGAAAAAGTCTGGTTTATATCCAGACTGAGATGGATTGATGATGCTCCCGTAGAATTGGAAAATACCTGGATCTCTGTGAATAAATTCCCTGAACTTACGCTACGGCACGCCAGAGGCTCATTATATCATTATATTGAAAACTACTGTCATGTAAGTATTTCCGGGGCCTATATTCATTACTCACCTTTAATACCTTCAGGGGAAATAGCAAGTTTATTAAAGTTAAAAAAAAACAATCCCGTTATCAGAGTACAGAGTCAGTCTGTTAATACATGCAGTATTCCGGTGATTTTTTCAGAAAACTATTCTAATTCTCTTGATTATCCGGTCCGTTTTTTTGTTCCACGTAAGAATATAGCCGCCTCGTCTTTGTGCATATAAATCCAGCAGTGGGCTGGCCTGATAATCTGCCATTGTGGGGTGAAAACGTCATTTTTAACCGTGGTTCGGCCATTTTTATTACCGCACTGGTCAGGTTACAACCTGATTGCGGCTGGAAAAAGTAAACGGACCTGTGCTGGCGGAGTTGCACTGCGGTTAACTGAGTGGGTTTCAACGTTGCCCGATGGCGTGAGGCAACATACTGTTGATGTTCAGCCGCTTTGTTAAACGGCTGAACATCGTCGCAGACGGTATCGTCAGGGCCAGTAACTCAGCCGCCCCGACGTTTTCTTATCTTAGCCTGCCGTCATCTGACGGTCATCGGTGTATTTCCGTTTGTCCGGCGCCGGCGGGAAGTACTGATACAGCCACGTCTCGCTCAGGGTGTCTGCTTTGCTACGCAGGAACAGACGCATGTTCACCGGTTCAACGGAGTCACTGTTGGGATACCAGTCAAACAGGATACGGTAGCCGTTAATTGGTTCCACATAGAGGATCTCCACCTGCTTAATGCTGCCGGAAGTGACGTTGATCACTGGCTCTATACCCCTGGGGGCAGCGGCCTTCAAATCGCCGCCGACAAAATCCACCGCGAAACGACGCGCCCAGACATTCGGGTAATGTTCACCCGGTGCCCAGCCCTCAGGAAAACCGCCCATGCCGCTTCGGGTCGCATTCACCCGTGCCAGGCTGCTGCGTTCCGGGGGTAATCCACTCCAGTACAATTTATAGCTGAAGCTGTGCTCGCTGCCCGCTTTGATTGCATCATCAGGACGCCAGAAGCAGACGATGTTATCCAGCGTTTCACCGGTTGTGGGGATCTCCATCAAATTAACCGCGCCTTTGCCCCATTTGCCCACCGGTTCTACCCACAGGCTGGGACGCTTGTTATACCAGCCAATCACATCCTGATAATCCTGGAAGTCATGATCGAGTTGTAACATGCCGAACCCTCGCGGATTTTCATCGCGATAGGCATTGTAAGTCAGACGTTGCGGGTTGTTTAACGGACGGCAAATCCACTCGCCACTGCCGGTCCACATGGCCAGGCGGTCAGAGTCATGGATCTGTGGATGAATGGTGTCGCACATCCGACGTTCGTTATTACCACAGCTGAACATGGTAGTCATTGGCGCAATGCCCAGCTGTTCAATGTCCTTACGGGCATAAAGGTGGTTTTCAACCTCCATCACCACGCGTTTCTCTTCACAGTGAATGATGAATTTGAAGGCACCTGTACAGCTGGGACCATCCAGCAGGGTATAAACGGTGAAGGTGGTGTCTTGCGCTTTTGGCGTTTCAAACCAGAAAGCGGTGAAGTCCGGGAACTCTTCCTTGCTGCCAAAGGTATTCACCGCCACGCCCCTTGCAGACAGACCATACTGGTAGGTTTCGTCTACCGCACGGAAGTAGCTGGCTCCCAGAAAAGAAACGATATCCCTGCTGGCCAGTTCGGGTTTTTTAAACGCGCGAAAGCCCGCGAAGCCGAGATCGGTTTTCCCTTCCAGCTGTTTGGTGTCAACTTTGGCGTCGTTGTAGTTAAACAGTTCAGGACGGAAGTGGATTTCACGCGCCTGGCGGTTTTCATCCACCGAGAACATGCGCAGACGACGCTTAAAGCCCATGCCAACATGGAAGAACTGCACATCAAGTTCACGATCGGCAAGGCCATTCCACAGTGAGTGATTGGCGTCGTACTGAATTTCGTTGTAGGCCTGTGGTGTCAGCGTAGCCAGTGTGTCCGGCAGGGGAGCGGGCGCGCCACCCCAGGCGTTTTTTGCCATACCGGCGGCCATTTTTTTGAGCACGTCAAAATCAAATTGCCTTGCGGAGCCGTCGGCAATATCACCATCTGCCCAGGCGGCCTGAGCAAACAGGGTGGATAAACCGGACATGCCGCTGACCGCAGCACAAGCCATTGACGCTTTCATAAACATTCTTCTATTCATGCCAGAAGCCATTTCCTTTGCTGAACGGAGTGGGTAGTGACTGTCGTACCATTGCGCTCAGAGCCTTACCCTTGAGCTTAAAACAGCCTGTCTTTCCTGAATGGTTGATCAGGTCAGAACGAAGTACGACAGCCGATGTATGGGATAATTCAGTCGTTAAAAACTTACCAGAAAATTCCTGGTAAAGCTGTCTTTCTGACTGATTTTATTTATTTTTAACCGCGCTTTCCGCCCCCCACATCCTGCTGTAACACGCGGTTTATAAACTGGTGTAGCGTTGCCTGGCGGTTGGCGTGGCGCATCACCACAATCAGCTCACGATAAAAAGTCAGTCCGCCCAGGGGCACGATGCGCACCGCTGCCGGACGGTCAATCCACAAGCCTGTCAGCGGCACCAGCGCCACACCAAGACGCATTTCAACCATCCGGGCAATGGCGTCTATCTCATCAATTTCCAGCGCCAGTTTTGGGTCCAGACGCTGTTCCCGCAGAAACTGAGTGACCAGTCGCCCGCCAAAGGAGGTGCGATCGTAACGGATAAAAGGATAGTCACGGATTAACGTAATGGCATCATCCCCTGGCACTTCCGGTGGGGCAATTAATACGAAAGGTTCTTTCAGCAGTGTTTCGGCATACAGATCTTTGGGCAGTGCAAAGCCGGGTTTGATCACGATGGCCACATCGACATTGCCGGCATCCACCTCGCTCAACAGACTGAAAGAGACGCCCGGAACCAGACGGGTTTCCAGAAAAGGTGCCTGCTGACGCAGTCTGACCAGTACGGCGGGCAGTATTCCGGTTTGCACCGAGGCGATAGCGCCAATTTTAATTGCGCCACGATACTCGCTGAGGCTTTCCGGCTGCGCCATGCGGCTGAAAAGATCGAGGATTTCCTGTGCCAGTGGAAGCACTCGATTTCCGTTGGCGTTGAGGGCGACGGCCCGGCCGGAGCGGTCAAACAGTTTCATCCCCAGCGCCGCCTCAAGGATGCGCATTTGCGCACTGACAGCGGATTGCGTAAGGCCGATCTGTTGCCCGGCGGCGGCAAAAGTGCCGGTCTGGCTGATGGCGATAAAAGTTTTCAGTTCACGTAGCATGATTGAGCAAAATTTTTGTTGAGTGAATCTAATTATATTCGCTTTTAGCAAAAAAATATTATCGATAACATAGCCGACAGACAACCTCAGTTGGTCATCACCGTCGGTTCACCGCCTGTAAACCGCAGGGCAGAGGGTTGTGAAACAACCCGCTCTGTCGTCCCCGTAGCATCCTTTAAGACCTTATCCGGTCACCGGCCGTCGTGGCCGGTTTTTTTTGCCCTGTTTCCCCCGCTCTGCCACTTATCAGGCGATTCCTGGTCCGGGCCACCTGCGTCCCGCTTAAAAATGTCTATACTCAGGAAGTCAATTTGCACAAGGAGACGGTATGGCTACAAAAACAGAACCTCAGGAAACGCGTCTTGATGACGATCTGGCACTGCTGAGTGAAACGCTTGAAGAAGTTCTGAAATCTTCCGGCGATCCGGCAGACCAGAAATATGTCGAGCTGAAGGCCAAAGCAGAGAAATCACTGAATGAGGTGAAATCCCGCATCAGCAATGCGTCTGATACCTACTATTACCGTGCCAGACAGGCGGTTTCCCGCGCGGATGAATACGTTCACGAGAAGCCGTGGCAGGGGATTGGCGTCGGTGCCACTCTTGGTCTGGTCATCGGCCTGCTGCTGGCGCGTCGCTGATTTTACCACGGTAGTCTGACGGGCACTCTTAAGGTGCCCGTCTTACTTTCATCTGGCCGCAAACCTTGTCAATCCTGGCTTAAATCAAAATCAGGCCTGAAACACGCGACTATACTCACCCGACTGATTTGATTCGGGGTGGGCTATGTCACACAGTATCTTCAATCGTCGCTGGGCTGCCGTCATCCTTGAAGCCTTAACGCGGCATGGCGTACGGCATCTCTGTATCGCTCCCGGTTCCCGATCTGCACCGCTGACCCTCGCCGCCGCCGACAACGGTAAATTTTTCTGTCATACCCACTTTGATGAGCGCGGCCTTGGCTATCTGGCACTGGGGCTGGCAAAAACAACCCGCCAGCCAGTCGCGGTGATTGTCACCTCCGGTACGGCAGTGGCTAATCTTCACCCGGCGGTGGCCGAAGCGCGTCTGACCGGTGAGCGGCTTGTCGTGCTGAGTGCCGACCGTCCGCAGCAACTCATTAACTGTGGAGCCAATCAGGCTATTGAGCAGCCGGGGTTGTTCGGCAGCCACGTTGCCGGTGCGCTGAATCTTCCTTCCCCCTCTCCTGATATTCCCGCCCGCTGGCTGGTGGCGGTGGTGGATGGCCTGTTGCAACAGCATCGGGCTGGCGCGGTGCACCTGAATTGCCCCTTTGCCGAGCCGCTCTACGGTGGCGACCCTGCCGCCTGGCAGGCATGGCATGATGAACTGGGTGAGTGGTGGTGTGATGACCAGCCGTGGACCGCTATGCCCGTCACCTTGCCGCTATCCGTGCAGGCGGACTGGGCGCACTGGCGACAGCAAAATGGGCTGGTGGTGGTGGGTAAGGTCAGTCCGCAGGAGGGCGTGGCGGTGGCAGCGTGGGCCGCCATGCTTGGCTGGCCACTGCTTTCTGACGTGCAGTCACACACCGGTAACCCGTTGCCTTGTGCCGAACGCTGGTTACATCAGCCAGCGGCATGTGACGCGCTGGGGCAGGCGGCGCTGGTGGTCCAGTTTGGCGCTCACCTTACCGGGAAACATCTCACCTCCCGACTGGCAGAGCTGAAACCGGCGGCGTTCTGGTTGATTGATGGGCAGCCTGGCCAGCGCGATCCTGCTTATCACCGTAGCAAGCGGATCGTGGCCAGCATCCTTGACTGGTTGGCAGCGCACCAGGCCATTTCCCGCCCATCCTGGTGTGAGCCACTCTCCGCTCTGGCAGAGCAGGCACAGCGGATGATTTCTGAAGAGATAAGTGTTTTTGGCGAAGCCCAGCTGGCTGCCAGATTACCGGAATTGCTGCCACCACAGGGCAGCCTGTTTACAGGCAACAGTCTGACCATCCGACTGATCAACGCCTTTGCCAGACTGCCTGCCGGCTATCCGGTTTATGCCAACCGGGGCGCCAGTGGTATTGACGGACTGATTGCCACGGCGGTGGGCGTGCAGAAAGGCAGTGGCAGAGCGCTGCTGATGGTGCTGGGCGATCTTTCTGCCCTGTACGATCTCAACAGCCTGGCCCTGTTGCGGCAGGTCAGCGCGCCAATGGTAGTGATGGTGGTGAACAACAACGGCGGGCAGATTTTCAGTATGCTGCCAACCCCCGAAGCCTGCCGGGAGCGCTTTTTCTCCCTGCCACAGCAGGTGAGTTTTGCGCCTGCCGCCGAGATGTTCGGGCTTCATTACCACAGACCGCAAAGCTTTCAGGAACTCAGTGCCGCCGTGGCGAAGGGATGGCAACGCCAGCAGGCCACGCTTGTCGAACTTTGTGTAGCGGAAGGCGATGGCGCGCACCAGCTGGCAAATTGCGGTAAAGCACCATGATCCTTCATGCCCGCTGGCAAGGCTCACACCACAGTACCCGTCCCGTGCTGGTCTGGCTGCATGGCTTTCTTGGTAGTGGGGAAGAGTGGCAGCCGGTTCAGACTTACTTTAACCACTGGCCGCAGCTGAGTATCGATCTGCCCGGTCACGGTGGTTCCGGCTGCCAGCGGGTCAGTGATTTCGACCAGCTGAGTGAACGGCTGAATGCCACTCTCAGGCACCACCGGCTGCAACGCTACTGGCTGATTGGTTATTCATTAGGTGGGCGCGTGTCGCTCTGCTATGCCTGTCGCCACGTACCTGACGGATTGCAGGGGGTGATTGTGGAAGGGGGGCACTATGGCCTTGATTCAACGTCGGCACGCCGGGAAAGACTGGAACATGACCAGCGTTGGGCGGAAAAATTTTGCCGACAGCCGCTGAGTCAGACACTGGACGAGTGGTATCGCCAGCCGGTTTTTGTCGATCTTACTTCCACGGAGCGGGAGGCGCTGATCCGCTTACGTGTCAATCAGCACCCGAATGCACTGGCTGATATGCTGATGGCGACCTCGCTGGCCCGGCAGCCCTGCTTACTTCCCGAACTTCATCGTCTTCCCCGCCTGCATTATCTGTGTGGTGAGCGTGACCACAAGTTCTGTCAGCTGGCGGAGCAGGCTTCACTGCCGTTTGATCTGGTTCCCGCAGCCGGCCATAACGCGCACCGGGCCAATCCGGCGGCTTTTGCTGCACTGCTGACACGCCTGATTACTGGTTTTTAAGGAGTTATTATGATCTATCCCGAAGAAAAAATGCTCTGTGCACCCGTTGAATGGCAAGACAGCGACGCGGGTTTCAGCGATATCCTCTATGCCAAATCCCCGGACGGCATTGCCAAAATCACCATCAACCGCCCGGAAGTACGCAATGCATTTCGACCGCAGACCGTCAGGGAGATGCAGCTTGCGCTTAACGATGCCCGGCATGATGAACAGATTGGTGTCATTGTGCTGACGGGTGAAGGCGACAGGGCATTTTGTGCCGGTGGTGACCAGAAAATCCGCGGTGATTACGGCGGCTACCGCGATGAAGCCGGGGTGCACCATCTTAATGTGCTCGACTTTCAGCGGCAAATCCGCACCTGTCCAAAACCGGTGGTGGCGATGGTGGCAGGTTATGCCGTTGGCGGCGGTCATGTGTTGCATATGCTGTGTGATTTAACCATCGCGGCTGATAATGCCCGCTTTGGTCAGACCGGGCCGAAGGTGGGATCGTTCGACGGTGGCTGGGGCGCGGCCTATATGGCGCGCATCGTCGGACAGAAAAAAGCCCGTGAAATCTGGTTTTTGTGCCGCATGTACAGTGCACAGCAGGCACTGGAAATGGGACTGGTCAATGCGGTAGTGCCGCTGGCTGAACTGGAAAAGGAAACGGTGCGCTGGTGCCGTGAGATGTTGCAAAACAGCCCGATGGCGCTGCGTTGCCTGAAGGCGGCGCTGAATGCCGATTGTGACGGCCAGGCGGGATTGCAGGAGCTGGCAGGAAACGCCACCATGCTGTTTTACATGACGGAAGAGGGCCAGGAAGGACGTAATGCGTTTAATCAGAAACGCGAGCCTGATTTCAGTCAATTCAGGCGTAATCCGTGATGCGTGGCGCAACGCTGTTTTCTTACCGTATCCCGCTGGCGGCCGGGACCGTGCTGCGTGACCGCCGGGTGAAAGAGCGGTGCGGGTTGCTGGTGCAACTGACGGAGGCCGGGCGGCAAGGCTGGGGGGAGATCGCTCCACTGCCGGGTTTCAGCCGTGAGACGCTTGATGAAGCACGGTCGGAGGCGGCAGGCTGGCTGCAACGGTGGTGCTCAGGCACCGCCATTGCCGCAGAGAGTCCGCTGCCTTCGGTAGCGTTTGGCCTGAGTTGTGCGCTGGCGGAGCTGCATGACGTGCTGCCGCAGGCGGCGCGGTACCGAAGCGCAACGTTATGCACGGGCGATCCTGACGATCTCGTTGACCAGCTCAACCGGCAGCATCATCCGCTGGCGAAGATGAAAGTCGGCCTGTATGAGCCGGTACGCGATGCGATGATGGTTAACCTGCTGCTGGAAGCCATTCCGACACTGACGCTGCGGCTGGATGCCAACCGCCAGTGGACACCAGAGAAAGCCCGTAAATTTGCCGGTTTCCTCGTTGAGGCACTTAAGCCCCGTATCGCCTTTGTGGAGGAGCCGTGCCGTAGCCCTGAGGAATCGCGGCAGTTTGCGTGGGAGAGTGGCCTGGCACTGGCCTGGGATGAGAGTGTGCGCGAGGACGGTTATCAGCCCGTGGCCGAACCGCATCTGGCGGCGCTGGTGATCAAGCCGTCGCTCACCGGAAGTCTTGAGGCTGTGCGTGCGCTGACGGCTCAGGCTGAACAGGCTGGGATAGCCGTGATTATCAGTTCTTCGCTGGAGTCGAGTCTTGGCCTGACGCAACTGGCACGCCTTGCCGCCTGGCTTACGCCTGCAACCTTGCCGGGGCTGGATACGCTGGACCTGATGTCCCACCAGCTGGTGCGCGGCTGGCCCGGTTGCCTGCAACCGCTGCGCGGAGCAGGTGAACTGGAGACAGTATGGCAGTGCTGAATGACTGGCCCTGGCGACACCATGCACGACTCAGCCCGGATCGCACCGCCGTGGTTGCTGGCGATGCGCGGCTTAGCTGGTGTGCGTTGGCTCGGCAGGTTGAGGCGTTGGCCGCGGGGTTTCTCCGGCAGGGGGTGTATGCCGGGTGTGGCGTGGTATTGCAAGCCGCTAACAGCCAGCAGGCGGTGCTGGCTTATCTGGCTTTATTGCAATGTGGTGCACGTTTGCTGCCGCTGAATCCTCAGCTCCCGGCAGCACAGATCGCCCCACTTCTGCCGGGGCTTAATATCGACTTTGCCCTGACCCTGAGCGGCACGCCGTTGCCGTCCGTGGCGATGCTGACTCTGTATCCACAGCCGGACACCGCCCACAGCCCCTGGCAGCCGCAGACGCTGGCGACGATGACGCTGACGTCCGGTTCGTCCGGTCGGCCAAAAGCGGCGGTACATACTTTCCGGGCGCATCTTGCCAGCGCCGCTGGCGTGGTGGAAAAAATGCATTTCAGCGCTGATGACAGCTGGTTGCTGTCGCTGCCGCTTTGCCACGTCTCCGGGCAGGGAATTATCTGGCGCTGGTTGCGGTCTGGGGCCTGTCTGGTGCTGGCAGAAGAGGCACCTTTGCATCAGGCGCTGGAGCAGGCAACCTTTGCGTCGCTGGTGCCTGTGCAGCTTTGGCGGCTGTTACAGCAGCCCCGGCTGCCGCATCGCCTGCGTAATCTGCTGTTGGGGGGCGCAACCATTCCCACGACGCTTACCCGCCAGGCGGAGGCGGCAGGTATTGCCTGCTGGTGTGGCTATGGCATGACGGAAACCGCTTCTACCGTGACCATGCGAAGGGCTGACAGCGGGGACGGAGTGGGGTGGCCGCTGGCAGGTCAGCGGCTGAGGCTGGTGGCAGGGGAGGTGCAGATCCGCTCTGAGGCGCTGGCCTGCGGCTACTGGCAGGATGGTCAGCTGCTGCCGCTGGCGGACAGTGACGGCTGGTTCGCCACCCGCGACGGCGGCCGTCTGGATGAGCAGGGATTGCATCTGACCGGGCGGCTCGACAATCAGTTTTTCTCTGGCGGTGAGGGCATACAGCCTGAACAGATCGAAGCGATAATCATGGCGCATCCGGCGGTGGAGCAGGTATTTGTTGTACCACAGCGGGATGAGGCGTTTGGCCATCGGCCGGTGGCGTTGGTAACATTAAAAGACGCCGTGCCGCTTGAATCGCTGAAGGCCTGGACACTCCCCCGGCTGGCGGGTTTTCAGCGGCCGGTGAGCTGGTATCTGCTGCCCGCGCTCGACCACGGTGGCATTAAAATCTCGCGTCGGCGGCTGACCGATTGGGTGGCAAAGCGACAAAAAGAGGGATAATTCTCTTTACGCCGGTGGTGCCAGCCGAGCACCTGTTCCTTCTCCATTAAAATTTCACGGGGCAACATCACACAGGGCAAAGATGGCCAGCGATATCCACATGACGTTCTGATCCCTGTGCTTCCCCCATGCCAATCCGTTCAGAACAACATTGTATTTATGCACATGTCTTCATACAGTTAAACCACCCTCACTGACCCGGAGAAAGAAATGATCAGAGTGGAAATGCTGGCGACGGGCGATGAAGTGCTGCACGGGCAAATCGTCGATACCAATGCCGCCTGGCTGGCGGAGGTACTGTTGCAAAATGGTCTGCCGATGACCCGCCGTCAGACGGTAGGTGACAGCCTTGATGAGCTGGTCACGGTGCTGAAAGAACGCAGTAAAGTGGCCGATGTACTGATTGTTAACGGTGGCCTTGGGCCGACCAGTGATGATTTGAGTGCGCTGGCGGCGGCAAACGCAGCCGGGGTGGCGCTGGTGTTGCATGAAAGCTGGCTGGCGAAAATGGAAGCCTTTTTTGCCGGACGTGGCCGCAAAATGGCGGAGAGTAACCGTAAGCAGGCGGAGCTTCCCGCCGGGGCGGAGCTGCTCGATAACCCTGTCGGTACGGCCTGTGGTTTTGCGATGACTCTGAACCGCAGCTGGATTTTTTTCACGCCGGGAGTCCCTTCGGAGTACAAGGTGATGGTGGAGCAGCAGATCCTGCCGCGCCTTAAAGCGCGTTTCTCGCTGCCGGAACAGCCGGTGTGCCTGCGCCTGACCACCTTTGGCCGTGGCGAAAGCGATCTGGCATCAGAAATTGAGCCGCTGCCGCTACCGGAAGGCGTGGTGATGGGCTATCGCGCCTCAATGCCGATTATAGAACTGAAGTTGAACGGCCCGGCGTCTAAGCTGCCGGAGATGCAGCAATTCTGGCAGCAGGTGCGGGAAATTGCCGGGGAAAGTCTGATTTTCGAAGGCTTCGAAGGACTGCCTGCTCAGCTGTCTCGTCGGCTGAAAGAAGAGGACTATCAGCTGGCAATCAGTGAACAGTTTACCTCTGGACTCCTGCACTGGCAGCTGGCATCGGCAGAAGCGCCGCTGGCTGTGGGAAGCGTGCTGCCAGCCAGTAACGAAACGCTGGCGCAGCTGGTAGCACGTAGCCACGCTCTCGCGCAAAGCAGCCAGACCGATCTGGCGCTGGTGGTCGGCAGCCTCAAAGACGAGCATCTGAACATTGCCCTACATACGCCAACTGGAAGCTGGGGACAAAAGGTGAAGTTCAACGTCAACCGGCACGGCCTGAAAACGCGTCAGGATGTGGTGGCGATGATGGCATTGAATATGCTGCGCCGCTGGCTAAACGGCATGGAAGTCTCCACCGGACATGGCTGGATTGATGTGGTGGAAACAGTGGTGCAGTGACGCTGAAAAGCAGGCGCCTGTCGCAGAAGTTGACGGGCGCCTGGCTGCCTGATGCTGTGAAGTATTAGAAATACCAACGGCTGTAACGGACAAACTTCTGACAAAAACCATCGCCAAAATCGAGCAAACTCGTGAAAATGTTTTCCAGGAAAAGCGTTGCTCCGTAAGTCGCAAACTCTGCTGTTTCTTCATCGTAGAGCGTTATAATAACGATTCTTATCATTTTCTTTTCTGCGCTATTGTCTTCCAGGGTGTCGTAAATTTTCCAGGTTTGGATCCTGAGCTGCGCCAGCTCCTGTACAGAGATTTTGTTATTCAGAAAGGCACGAGCCTGGATAAGCAGCTCATCGGCCAGGGTTGAAATACTGTCATTTAATTCGGTGTTTTTTTGTGAATTATTTAAAAGAGAACTGGATATAAATTCGATAAGGGCATATTGGATATTGTTATAAGGAATCATATCAATATCCTTCCTTTGCGCAATGGATTCCAGTGCGGCAATATCTTCCTGTTTTGGACTAGACAAATGTGGCCTCCATTTTTTCTGTGCTGTAACCCAGCAAATTCTCAACGTATTTGCATGACTGGCAAGGAGGCAGATAGTGACCTTTACTGTTGTAAACAGTCATTTTTGCATCCTGAACTAATGCTTTTAGCTCGTCAATATCGTTTACTGCATTATCCCAGGCTATCTTGCTTAAAATATCGGCTTCTACACAATTACTGTGATAGGCACTACGCGCTTCTGGTGGAACGGACGCATAAAGGTCATGCACTAACGGATGCATTGTCCGTTCGTCTGTAATACTAAGCCCCTTTCTGGCCCTGCTGCTATATCCGGTAACATAGCCATCAGGAATATGGGGTCCGCTCATCACCCCGACCGAGCCTGAGATTCCACGAGATGTCCCCTCTGCCAAGTCTATATTCGCATCACCAAAAGGTGTTTTTATCGTTACGGATTTATACTGAATAGCAGACGGATCCCAGTTATCAGGGCCATAAACGGGTTTGTGATAAATACGCATTGCTGCTGCCGGTGCATCGTGCTGCTGTTGGTAGCCGACCCGGTCATTCAGCCAGTTTTTCATCTCGGTGAAGTTATTAAATGCATAACTTCCTGATTGAGGGCTGTAAACGTTATACCGATCGGTTAAATAATTTTGGCTACCACTCTCTACTCGCTGGATACCATAGGAATATTTCTCTGCATTGATACCAACACTGGCTATTTTCATCTGTGTAAAAAGAGAAAGATTAACCAGCTGGGCTGCAGGGGTATCCTCCGATCCTGCGAATGCCGATTCTAACGCATCGTTCAGTTCTTCTGTTTTGCTGAAAGACACGAGTTTAGGAACAAGGCTCAAATTACTCAGATTTCTGCGTGATTCAGGAGCCAGTGGATTCGCTACAGGGAGTTTGTCACCCCATACGATATCGGGCGACGATGAGGTTGACGGTCTGTCGCTCTTGATTTCGCTACCCGACCGATAATAGCTGTTAACTGTTTCCTTAATATTGTTTTTATTCAAAGCTGAATCATACTGATTTTGAAACTGGTCCGCTACTGCAGCCAGTTCCTGAGGTGAATCTCCCCGGTATGCCGCATCTTCAATTGCCAGCAACAGCGGACCACTTGCAGAAAGTTCTGGCATTGTTTTTACGCTAACAGTATTCATTCTGAAGGGCACAGCGGTCTGAGTATTATGATAAACACGGAGTACTTTTGCATTTACAGAACCGGCATCAGTGATTTTTTTATCAACCCATGACTTCATGTCAGTATAATTATTAAAACTGTAGCTGCCTGAATCTGGGTCATAAGCATGATATTTCGATGTCAGTACCTCGCCAGGATGCGAAAGATCTCTCTGGATGGCCAACACTTTTTTTGGTGATAAAATGACCCCTCGTGACGCATATTCTTTCTCATCAGATTCAAAAAGAGCCAGATTAAGGAGTGCTGCATCACCCTTTTCGGGAGGTGCTGAACCAAAAATGGATTTTAATTTTGTATCTAAATCTTCACTATCTTTAAAAAACTGATGTTTTTCCGCTTCAGTGAGGTTTGGTAATTTTCTTATTTCCTTAGGGGCGATAGGATTGTTTCTTTTCTTAACTAAATACTCTTGCATTTCCTGGCGCAGAGCAAATCTTTCCTCGTTATTATTGTAACGATCCTGAATTCTTTGCGCTGCGGAGGGTAAATCAGAATAATTACCCGTCCTGTAGGCCTCATTTTCAATAGCCAGAAGTAAAGCTGTTGAATTAGCTGCGATATTTTCGGAACGTTTTACCGTTAAGCCTGATACGGTGTTAACGAGATTTTCTTTGTCAGTAACAGTAGCAGCAGATTGATTGCTGTATACGCGCAATCTTTTTACCGTGTTTGACTCTACTGAATTAATTTGCTTGTTTAACCATGACTCCATCTCGCCAAAATTTTCAAAGCGATAGCTACCTGACTTTGGATCATAGCCATGATATTTATCTGGCTGTACGGGGTCTTGTTGAATTGCCAGACTTTTAACAGGATTAAGTCTTACCGCCCTTTCCCGGTAGGTTTTTTCATCACAGTTAAAGAGGGAAATATTGATTAATGAAGCCTTGCTTTCTTGTGGTTCGGAATTTGAAAAAATATGCTTTAGTTTTTCTGAAAGTTCCTGAGTATCCCCGAAGCTTTCAACAGATTTATTTGCATGAAGCTGAGGTAAGCTTCTTTCGTCAAACGGCTGAAGAGGATTGACATTATGCCGCGATACGTATCCCTGCAGTTCACTAATGAGTTCGTTGCGCGTTGTTGTGGAGTCGTAACGACTTTGTATTTTCTCAGCGGCCGTCGATAAATCCGTAACCTTATTGCTTTCTTTATAGCTTTCTTTTTCAATGGCTAATAATAAAGATGTCGGGTGAGAAGGTTTATTCACACCAAGCTTGACCGTATTGACAGATGTGTTGTGAGTTAACTGGCTTTCTGGAGCAGGATTATCACGATAGATGCGTAATACTTTAACTTGCGCATTTGCTGTTGATGATACTTCCTGGTTTAACCATTCTTTCATCTCATTATAGTTATTAAACTGAAAGCTTCCTTTGGCCGGAGCGTATCCATAATATTTCCCTGAGGCGGCCTCTCCTTGATGTACAGGATCTCTCTGAACTAAAATTGTTTTTAACGGACTCCGCGAACGAGCCTGTTTAGAGTACGTTTTGGGATCGCATTCAAACAGAGCGAAACTCAATAATGAAGCCTCACCCTCTCTCGGGGCAGAGTGGCCCAGAATATGCTCTAACTTACTGTCAAGCTCCTGGATATTTTCAAACTGAAGAGAGTCTTTTTGTATGTTCAGATTCGGTATAGTTCTGAAATCCACAGGCGCCAGAGGATTATTACGGCGGTCACTGATATACGTCTGCATCTCCTTGATAACAGATTGGCGGGTTTCGGGTGAATTGTAGCGATCCTGCAACCGCTTTGCGGCCTCAGCTAAATTAACCGTGCCGTTTCCTTTGTAGGCTTCATGTGCTACCGCTAAATGTAAAGCGGTTGTATTGCTTCTTTGAACGTTAGAAAATTTAATTGTATCGACAGAAACCTGATTCAGGGGATCCTGCCAGGCTCTTTCGGTAAGCGTTGGACGCTTTGCTGCCGTGGCACCTGAAGTTCCCGCTTCTTCTTCAGAGTTTGCCGGTCTCCTGAGGCCTGAAGGGCCGGGCTGGGGAGAGTCCGAACGGCCTGCCGGGGTTAAGGCCCCACCAACAGGAGGACGAATCCCTCCGGGTCCGGGTACCCTGATCCAGTTTCCGTCGCTGGTGGCGTGTGCCAGCATCACGGCTTTTCTGGTCTGCGGATCGATGATATTGACGTAGTTCGAATTCTGCATGAAATCGCTTCTAATCTCGTACAGTTCACTTTGGCCACCGTTGTTGGTGCTTCGAATAAACCAGCGAGATGCGTTTTGACCCTGATTTATCTGGTAAATTCCCCGGCTGTCAGGGGTAACGTGTTGTATTAACTGCTCGCCGTTTGGAACGGCATAAGAGGGGAGACTATGTTGTGTGAGTGAAGTCGGTATCACTGAGGCCGTATCAGCAACAGCCTGTCGCGGGAGCCCTTCATTTGCTATCGCAGAAACGGCTTCACGCGCGATAACATCTTCGGTGGCTTTACTGAGAGCAGATTTAACCGTACCGATCGCCGGGGTTGCATTTAATAAACCGAACACGGCGCGATTAAGACCCGCAGCACGTTGTTCCGCTGAATTTCCATTCGCGGTATCCGCTATTCCCTGGCCCAGATTTAACAGCCCGATGCCGCCATAAGCTACGTCCGCTGCTGGAAAAGCCAGCGCCACCGGCCAGAGATACTGGCCGGCATCATTGGCGTAATCCAGACCTTCCCGGAACGCAATGGCCCCATTTGACGGAATATCAGAGGCTTCTTGCTGAGTGCGGGTCTGCCAGCTATCGGCGATATTGCTGAAAATATCACCGGCGATGGGAGTACCAGTACTGATATACTGGTCAGGTTGCCATACTCCCTCAGTGGTAAAACCCGGGCGATCGTACGGGAGTCTGTGTTGTTCAGGATAGTCTGCTAACCCCTCCAGCGCTGTGTTTACACCGCTGCGAAAAATCCCGTCGGGACGATCACCCTTATAGAAATGCGAGGCGATTACCGCTCTCTTCGCGGGATCTTTTACCTGCTCAGCCAACCATGTAGTCAGGTTTTTGCCCTCGGAGGCTGAAAATTCGTGAAAAGGAGAGGAGTTTCCGGGAATATACAATATTTTACGGTCGCTTTTGTGGTCGCCTATCACCAACATATCGGTAGAGGTATAACGGTAAATTTTCAGCGGTGCGACACTGACACGGCCATCGGGCTTATTTTTTGCTTTAATCGATTCTTCATCGGCTAACGGAGCGCTTTTATCTCGCGGAAGACCTGCTGCAAGGCTGACCAGCTCATATCCCTCCTGTGTCAGGCTGTTTTCTGCACGCTGTAGCTCACTGGCCTTGAGGAAACTGGTTTTGGACAGCAGGCGATAATCCTCTTTATGTGATTTCCAGTAATTATCGATCTTGCTGTAAATTTGTGGAACGGTGGCCTTGATCTCATTAACCAGTTCATTCGCGGGAATATTGATTTGTGTTGCGGAAGTGTAGGCGGGTGGTGAACTTTGCCGAAAAATACCGGAGAACTCCTGCCCGAATTCATGCCTGAAGCCAGTAGCAGCACTGTAATGATCTTCAAGGCGATCGGTGATATGCAGGGATCCAGGGACGGGAGTGAATTCACTGACATCGAATAACTTTCTCAGAGCGTCCGCGCTGCTGTCTCGCCAGTTATTTAATACGGCCTCCGTCAGCGTCATCTTTTGTTGTATTACCGCATTATTACCGGCGGCCGGATTACTGGGATCGCGAGGTTGATATTGCAGCGTAACGACATCAGTTTTGTCAGGGTCAAGATCGATGTGCCATTTCTTTTTAGCCCAGCTTTGAATTGTGCCTGAGGCGAAGGATGCCGGTGTGATGAGATCGGAATAGTGTAAGCCTGCAAGTTTTTCATATACCGGGTTAGCGCCAGCGGAGGGCGGTTTAGCGCCTGTGGGGATCTGTTTGTCATCAGCGCGGCCGAGTTCATCTGGTCGCAGGTTAGCGTGGCTGGGTGTGTCATCAATCGCTCGTATCTCGCGTATGTGACTACTGTTATTCGCCAGACTGGACAACACTTTCGCTTTCCCGGCAGACGGCGCGGAGGATTTAAATCCGGCAGAATTTTCCGTAGCTGTTGACCCGGAAGGAGGAGACTCTGTGTCAGCCTGACGCTTGTAACGATTAGAGATATTAGCTCTTTTGTAGAGTAGTGGTGCTTTTTTACTGAGTGAGTGATTCACATTTTCCAGGCTAACAAACTGCTGATTATCCTGTTTTCCATTTCTGATATTTCTTTCTATTTTATTGACCTCTTCATTATAAGAAGGAAGAGGAAGAAAGTGATTATTATGTATTTTCATTAAATCTCTCCAGCAAAAATAAAACGAACCATGCATTTAAAATTGCAATGCGTCAGAGGTTTATTGTTTGCGAAAATTTATTAACAGAACGTCATCTGTTTACTGAGATGCAATAATATAAAGGGATATCTTTTGGTGGACGTTAGCGCGTCTAACGTTCCGTTAAACAGCGACTTTGCGATGATTTAATTATGCTGGCGGAGATTTCAGTAGGGGGATTGGACCGTGACGGGAGGCGCTGTCTGGGGCGACTGCGTTATTTACATCTCGATCTCTATATCTCCATTGGCGGTACAACAGCAGGGAAGGATTTCGCCTTTCTGTACAAAGGCCAGCGGCGGAGTAGTGTAGCAGACCTTCCCTTTCAGTAACCGGGTACGACAGGAGCCACAGTAACCTTCCCGGCACTGATACTCAACCGGAATATGGTGGGATTCCAGCGCGTCCAACAGTGAACGATGTTCTTCCTCACAGCGCAGCTGCGTACCGGAAGTACGCAGCGTAATAATCGAACCTGCCATTACAACTGGAAGTCGTCGAAGTCGTTTTCGCCGACTTCTGAATCGATCTGACCGACCAGATAAGAGCTGACTTCAACTTCCTGAGGGGCGACCTGTACGTTGTCAGACACCAGCCAGGAGTTGATCCAGGGGATGGGGTTGGAGCGCGTCTGGAAGGGGAGATCAAGCCCCACGGCCTGCATACGGATATTGGTGATGTACTCAATGTACTGCCATAAAATATCTTTATTCAGCCCGATCATCGAGCCATCACGGAACAGATATTCCGCCCACTCTTTTTCCTGTTGCGCAGCCTGTACGAACAGGTCGTAGCACTGCTGACGGCACTCTTTGGCGATATCTGCCATTTCAGGGTCGTCTTCACCGCTGCGTAACAGATTTAGCATGTGCTGGGTACCGGTAAGATGCAGCGCCTCATCACGGGCGATCAGACGGATAATTTTTGCGTTACCTTCCATCAGTTCGCGCTCGGCAAAGGCAAACGAGCAGGCAAAGCTGACGTAGAAGCGGATCGCTTCCAGCGCGTTGACGCTCATAAGACAGATATAGAGCTGCTTTTTCAGCGCACGCAGATTAACGGTAACGGTTTTGCCGTTGATCTGATGCGAGCCTTCACCCAGCAAATGCCAGTAGCTGGTCATTTCGATCAAATCGTCATAGTAGCCGGAGATATCTTTGGCACGGGACAGGATCTGTTCATTGGTGACAATATCGTCAAACACAATGGCCGGATCGTTAACGATATTGCGGATAATATGGGTGTAAGAGCGCGAATGGATGGTCTCAGAAAACGCCCAGGTTTCCACCCAGGTTTCCAGCTCAGGAATGGAAATCAGCGGCAGCAGGGCCACGTTGGGGCTGCGACCCTGAATGGAGTCCAGCAGCGTCTGATACTTCAGATTGCTGATAAAAATATGTTTTTCATGATCCGGCAACCCCTGATAGTCGATACGATCGCGTGAGACGTCGACCTCTTCAGGACGCCAGAAGAAGGAGAGCTGTTTTTCAATCAGCTTTTCAAAAATGTCATACTTTTGCTGATCGTAGCGGGCAACGTTAACTGACTGACCGAAGAACATCGGTTCGTCCAGCTGGTTGTTTTTATTTTGCGAGAACGTGGTGTAAGCCATTAGCAGTAATCCAGTAAGACCATGTTCGGGAAACGGGACGAAAAATATCGCCCCGCCTGAAGTTAAATTTTGCAGGCACCGCTTTCACATCCGTCATCCTGAACGGACGGTGCCAGATCGTCCTGTGCATCTTCTGCACCATCGCGGGTGTTCTGATAGTAAAGTGTCTTCACGCCAAATTTGTAGGCGGTCAGCAGATCCTTTAACAGTTGCTTCATTGGCACACGTCCATTGGCAAAACGGGTCGGATCGTAGTTGGTATTGGATGAAATGGCCTGATCGATAAATTTCTGCATCAGGCCAACCAGTTGCAGATAACCGTCGTTATTCGGCATTTCCCATAACAGCTCATAGTGGTTTTTCAGACGCTCATACTCAGGTACTACCTGACGCAGAATGCCATCTTTAGAGGCTTTAATGCTGATGTGCCCGCGCGGTGGTTCAATACCGTTGGTGGCGTTGGAAATCTGCGAAGAGGTTTCTGACGGCATCAGGGCAGACAGGGTTGAATTACGCAGACCGTGGGTTTTGATTTCCTCACGCAGCGTTTCCCAGTCCAGGTGTAATGGTTCGCTGACGATCGCATCCAGATCTTTCTTGTAGGTATCGACAGGCAGGATACCTTGCGCATAGGTGGTTTCATTAAACCATGCGCAGGCACCCTGTTCCTTTGCCAGCGCGTTAGAGGCCTTCAGCAGGTAATACTGAATGGCTTCAAACGTTTTGTGCGTCAGGTTGTTTGCGCTGCCGTCAGAGTAACGCACGCCGTGTTTTGCCAGATAGTAGGCAAAGTTGATTACGCCAATACCCAGCGTGCGGCGTCCCATTGCCCCACGTTTCGCCGCCGGAATAGGGTAATCCTGGTAATCGAGCAGTGCATCCAGCGCGCGCACGGCGAGGGTGGCCAGTTCCTCCAGATCGTCCAGGCTGTCAATCGCTCCCAGGTTAAAGGCTGACAGCGTACACAGGGCGATTTCGCCGTTTTCGTCGTTAACATCCATCAGCGGTTTAGTGGGCAGGGCGATTTCCAGACAAAGATTGGACTGACGCACTGGCGCGATGGATGGATCGAACGGGCTGTGCGTGTTGCAGTGGTCGACGTTCTGGATGTAAATACGGCCAGTGGAGGCACGTTCCTGCATCATCAGTGAGAACAGATCAACCGCTTTTACACGCTGCTTACGGATGCTGTCATCTTTCTCATATTGCGTATAAAGACGCTCGAATTCATCCTGATCGGCAAAAAAAGCATCGTACAGTCCCGGTACATCCGACGGGCTGAACAGGGTGATATCGCCACCTTTCAGCAGGCGGGTATACATCAGCTTATTGAGCTGCACGCCGTAATCCATATGGCGCACGCGGTTACCTTCCACGCCACGATTGTTTTTAAGAACCAGCAGGCTTTCCACTTCCAGATGCCACATCGGATAGAACAGCGTGGCCGCGCCACCACGAACGCCACCCTGAGAACAGGATTTTACGGCGGTCTGGAAATGTTTATAAAAAGGGATACAGCCGGTATGGAAGGCTTCACCGCCACGAATTGGACTACCCAGCGCCCGAATGCGCCCGGCGTTAATACCGATACCGGCACGTTGCGAAACGTATTTAACAATGGCGCTGGAGGTGGCGTTAATGGAATCCAGGCTGTCGCCACATTCAATCAGCACGCAGGAGCTGAACTGGCGAGTTGGGGTGCGCACACCGGCCATGATTGGCGTGGGCAGTGAGATTTTGAAAGTGGAAACTGCGTCGTAGAAGCGTTTCACATAGTCCAGACGTGTTTCCCGTGGGTAGCCGGAAAACAGGCAGGCGGCCACCAGAATATAAAGAAACTGTGCACTTTCATAAATGTCACCGCTAACGCGGTTCTGTACCAGATATTTGCCTTCCAACTGCTTAACTGCCGCGTAGGAAAAGTTCATATCACGCCAGTGGTCGATGAAGCCGTCCATCTGTTCAAACTCTTGCTGGCTGTAATCTGCCAGCAGGTGGTGATCGTATTTACCGAGGTCAACCATGCGTTTGACCTGATCGTAGAGTTTTGGCGGTTCAAACTGGCCGTAAGCTTTTTTACGCAGATGGAAAATGGCCAGACGCGCCGCCATGTACTGATAGTCCGGCGCATCCTTTGAAATCAGATCGGCAGCGGATTTGATAATGGTTTCATGGATATCAGACGTTCTGATCCCTTCATAAAACTGGATATGTGAACGCAGTTCAACCTGTGAAACGGAGACGTTTTGCAGGCCTTCAGCAGCCCAGTCAAGCACACGGTGGATTTTGTCCAGATTGATACGTTCGGTGCGGCCATCGCGTTTAGTGACAAGCAGGCTTTGATTCATTGCGCGTTTTATCCTGTCCGTGAAGTCAAAAGTATCCCCCGCTTATGCACAGATGTGAATACATTGTGGATAAACACTATATATAGGGGGCAGGTGAAATATGGATAACAATATGGTGAGTATTCTAGTAATTTATCATCGCTTAACAAGGCTTGATTTTTACACGCTTTTACTGTTCAGGCGCTGGCTAATTTCCTAAGTCCACGTTTCTCAAGGCGATGCAGCAAGTCAACCACTTAAGAATTTTTTTCAACATTGGGCCGGTAGCCGCTTTCTTGCACTGCCCTGAAAATGCGTGATTTTTTTTGCGTAAACGCCGCTGCATAAACATGTCTCACTGCGGTTTTATCGCCAGTGCGGGAGGCCCGGCTATTTCAGAAAGGTGTAAAAACGGATGCGGAATCAGGCAGCTTGTCATCCTGATGCAGGCTGGAGAGCCTGCATCAGAGGGGCCTGTCAGTCTCCGGGACAGTGGGTATGCAGCATATAGTTAACATCCACACCCGGTGCCAGTTTAAACTTATTGCTGAGCGGATTGTAATGCAGACCAATAATATTGCGCTCACGGAGTGAGGTTTCACTTACCCAGTCGATCAGCTCACCCGGACGAATAAACTTTTTAATATCATGGGTGCCGCGTGGCAGCATCCGTAGCACGTACTCTGCGCCCACTATCGCCAGCAGCCAGGCTTTGCTGTTGCGGTTGATGGTGGAGAAAAACACCTCGCCGCCGGGCTTTACCAGACGCGCACAGGCATGAACCACCGAGCGAGGATCGGGCACGTGCTCCAGCATTTCCATGCAGGTCACCACATCGTACTGACCTGCAAATTGCTCTGCGTGTTCTTCAACCGTTCGCTGTACGTAATCCACTTTTACCCCGTTTTCCAGCGCGTGCAGGCGGGCGATCTGTAAGGGTTCCGCCCCCATATCCAGTCCGGTAACTTCTGCCCCTTCACGTGCCATGCTTTCCGCCAGGATGCCGCCACCGCAGCCAACGTCCAGCACTTTCTTACCAAACAGCCCGTTGCTGTGCTCAGCAATATAGCCAAGGCGTAACGGATTGATGCGATGTAACGGTTTGAATTCGCCTTCCGTATCCCACCAGCGCGAGGCGAGCGCTTCAAATTTAGCAATTTCGTTGTGATCCACATTAGCCGTGACGCTGTGTTGTTCTGCCTTCATTGTTTGCTGACTCCCTACAGGTTTGGCTTCAGTATACATTGGATTAAGGCATTTCAGCGCCGTTTTCAACGCCTGCTGACACTTCAGACGAAAGAGCCGCTTCATGTTAGCGTGGCGTCTGTATTTTCCGTTACCGCTGACAGTAACTGCTCTTTGACGGTTTCCCAGCTGATAAAAAAGTCACCTGTGGTACTTTTCAGACAGAGTTGATCTTTTTGCAGCCGACTGTCATCGATAATCTCCCAGTGATTGTTGCTGTGCATTTTTAAAACGTTTTCAACCTGTATTCGCAGTTGCGGATTAACCAGTAATGAGGCCGGGCTTTTCTCGTCGTAATTGCGCCTGAGATGCTGAATTAAAGCCTCTGTTCTCTTTTCTGTCGGCTGTTTAGCAAAAGCCAACTGTAAAGCCTGTGCAAGCAACTGCTTTGTACATTGCAGAATATCCTCTTTCATTTTTTCACGTTCCCGTTGCCAGTCATCAAGCAAAACCTGTGCATCCTGCCAGAACTGTCGCGATACCCTGTGACGTACGTCGAGACGAATAGCCTCAGCCTCTGCATGAGCTTCATCTAAAATTTTATTTTTCTGTTGTATGGCAGCATTAATAATTTCTTCAGAAAGATAGAATTTTTCAACATTTTCCCTCCTTATGATGCATTCCTTCTGACGTTTAATGCCGGGATAAATGTTAATTTTACGGCAATTTAGCATTTTTATTCTCTTGTAACGGCCTGCCATCAACACGGGAAATGACTGCCTGTAATAAAGTCGATAATCTTTTCAGGGGCGGAGATTCGACCACAGGATGTTCTGCGGCTTCGACCTTATTCTTATCCAGACAAAAACGCATCCGTAGCCAGACCGGTTCAATTGACCAGCAGCGTAGTAACCAAATACCGTATATGTCAGGTTCAGGACAGGCAAAATAAGGCGGAAGCCATAATCCGGGCTTTAACCCTTTTGCCACCCGACGGCACCATTTTTCATCATCGATATTTGCCAGAAAGTAAGGGGGAGGAAGACCAACAGCGCAAATGGAAAAACATAATTTGAACAGATAAGACCATTTTTCCTGAGGTAGCTTTATTAATGTGATCAAACCAGCAGCAGGGTATGGGGCCGGCACTGGTGCTATGCCAAAAAAACGATCTGTTGTCTCTCTGCTAGCTGATTCAGTAAGAGGATAAGCAAACGAAAGCAATTCTGTTGGTAAAGGCCAGCTAAGATGCCGCCTCTTTCTCCACCCGTTCCGCCACCAGTGTATCCACGCCAGCATCGCATCCTTTTCAGTAAGGCAGCGTTCAGAGTCCGATCCACCCTGGAAATCTGACTGGTTATGATGATCCTGCATGGTTATAAAGTCCTTATCATCTCTTTTCACCATTTTGGTGATTTTTTTGCGGGGGACGGCATAAGCGACTGCTATTAGATAGTCCTGTTACATAATGATGCCATCGGTAAATGCTGTCATTTTCGGTTTCTTTTAATCAAAAAAAAGAAAGCAAGGAGCAAAAAAAATGAGGCGGTAAAATATAAAATTATGCCACGAGTGTTTCTGTTGACAGTCAGCCGGTGTTTATCGGTAAGCTGTTCGGCAGGAATAAAGGAGATTGCCAGTTTTTCATCGCCTGCATCTGTCATACCTGGAAGGCTGCTGATAATGAGTTTTCTGATATCCGACCTCATTTTTTCCAGGTTATTTATTTTTTTGTATTTGATAAAAACGGCAGCGGAGGCAGGCTGGACAGGCTCCGCCAAAGAAATACGTTCAGGTAATACAACGTGTACTCTGGCCACAACCACTCCGTCTATTTGTGAAAGCGTAAATTCCAGCTCCTGTGAAAGCGCAAATATATAGCGTGCTCTTTCTTCGAGCGGTGATGAAATAAGACCATCCTTATGAAAAATAACCCCCAGGCTGGTATGAGTCTGGGGGGGTAAGCCTGCGGAATGAAGGACCTTTACAGCAAATGAAAAATCAGATGCGGCAACAGATACCGTATAACCACTTTTATCCTGATACTTGCTGGCTTTTATACCTCTGTGTTCAAGCTCAGCCACGACTGCATTAGCAGCCTCTTCAGAAAGGTCGTGATGTAACTGTAAGTTATCATTGCATCCCGACAGGAAAATCACCAGGAGAATAACAGGTAAATATTTTATTAAAAACGCAGACATAGTTGATTGCTTACGCTATTGCAGGCTTGTCAGCTTTTCCAGAGAGTTTGTTACTTTTCCTATCATTTTAGAAAAAAACTGGTTATTAAGATAGTAGTCAGACATTGAACGATTGGCTTTCAGTACATTATATGGGTCACTGCTACCTGAGGCTGATTTAAGACTCTGCCCAGCTTGCTGAGATAACTTGTTTAACATTGAAAAAATCTGGTTAAAAATTGATTCACTGTCTGAGTTACTGCTGGTTTTATTGCTCTGTGAAGATTCAGAACCGCTTTTGCCTGGTTTATTCCCATTGCATTCACCTTGTTTATGAATGTTTTTATTTGATGGTGGCTGACAGGATTTTGCAACAGAGTCAGCGCCGCTGAACACTGGGGAATTAGCACTGATATTTTGTTGTGACGAATTAATACTTTGTATCAACATAATAAGTTACCTCTTCAAAGATGTAATTTAACGTCCCATTTACTGGGGTAATAATCAATCACTGTTACTTAAATTCAATACTGAATTGCTTTACCCGCCTGCTGCATGGAGTTTTGTGCTTTTGTGGCTGAATCAACGAAAGAACTGGTAATGCCATTAATAGTATCCGTTATCATTTTGGTGGACTGTGCCGCCGCATTCATCGCTGTCGTCGCGGCAGAAACTGAATCCAGAAGTTGCATGGATGCCAGGGATGATCCCAGTGAAGCTGCACCGGCCATATCATATCTCCTTATTGATTGAGGGTATTGGTGTTACGGTATATTGGTGGCAATACAAAACAAAACAGTTCACTTTTTTATACCAGTGATGGATCTGTGCAGGGTCAGAGATCGTATGCTGCTTATACTCTGGTGGCGAGGCAGACTTTAATTTAATAAACAGGGTTTACACTTCATGCGGTAAGATGAGAATAATTTAAAACCTTTTCATGATCTTATTTAAGCTATTTTAAAAATATAGAAATATAACAGTGAGTTAAATGGAACTAAATACTTAAAATTTAACACCAAATATTGGAGGTCACAGCTGAAAGCCTCTTATCATAATAATATGTCTGAAATAATAGTGGTGGCACTTCTGATTTATTAATTGAAAATTATTTGTTATTTAACCGTTAGGCTTAAACGGTTTAAATATATTGTCCGTGTCATATTTATCATATGTATAAGAGGTTGTCATGAAAATTAACTCAACGCCATTATCTGCAATGAATGCTGTGCAATTGAAATTAGCATCCGATGCTGAAGTCAAAGGTAACATACGAACAAAACGCGATCTCCCTGATGGATATTCAGTTACAGGACCTGGCAATAACAGGACCATTCAGTTTCCCAGGGTTGATGCCAGCAAGCTGAAGTTTACTCAGGATCCCCGAGGAAAAGAATATAAACCACTGGAGAAACAGCTAGCAGGGAGTATTATCCGTAAGCAAGAATGGCATGCGACTGAATCAGATTTTACTGCGTCATATGGGACTGCTTATGATGCGCGGGAATCCATTCTTTCCTGGGGGCTTGCCGCTGCTGATATCCATGATACCGACAATCTGCCAACCGATTGGTACAAAGACCAACAGGTTATCGACAATCTGAAATCCAGAGTACAGGAACAGTACTCTGCACCCAGACAGCATCCCGTGTATAACGCGCGTGGTAATTCGCTTGTGCCCTCACTGCCTGTGGAGGCAGGACGTGATTTTTATAATTCTCAACTGGGAAATGGTAAAGAATATAAGACAAATACCTGGCCGGTTCCCGGACTTGAGACAAAACCACTGGGACAGTATAGCGACAGGGATAAAGTGCAGGCACTGAAATATTTTTCACAACAGCCGTTGCAGCAGGAAAGTAATGAAGCCTCTAATTCGGATCGTTATATGAAAGCGATCGGCCTGTTACTTGCCTTCGATGGACTGGCAGCAGATGTGGGGGCTTTGGGGGAAATTTTTGCTGAAGGTGAGATAAAAAGCGAACTGGAGGAAGAGGTTGCCGGTAACAGTCGAGTAAAAACTTCAGCCAGCCGTACCTCCGAACGTCCGGGACAGATAGCAATATTGCCTGAATATTCTGGGTCAGAAATCAATCGTCTGCGACCTTCTCAAAGTGGAAATATCAGCCAATATGCCCTCAGAGATGGTGAAACGCTAATACAGCAAAGCCGTGTCGGCACAAATGGTATTCATCAAATAAAAAACGGCGCCGGCGAAGATCGATGGTTACTGCGCTATAAGGACAGCACGGGAGAAAGTAAAGTTTATGAAATTAACCAGAACTTCAGAACAGACAGCCAGCAGGCAAATATTATCGATCCTGCCACCAGGAAAGAGGTGCTGAATGTCTCATACAATAATGGTGAGTGGCGGCAAACCCGGCTGCCAGGTGGAATGTATCCGGGCAGACCGATGAATCAGGCACCGGGAAAAACGTATCCTGATCCACGACAAGACCTACCGCAACATCCTCTCGATCTGAGTATGACACGGCAGCAAGAGCCGGTGCGACCAGCGCCTGTTGACATCGAGCCACGGCCAGGTCCTTCATCTGAAACCGGTCGTCCGGTGAGCGAATCAGGCCGATCCTCCTCCAGATCCAGCGTTAGTGGATCGAACGCCGGTTCCAGTGGGGTCGCTTATTCACCCTATCAGGATATTGAACCGCCAGAAAATCCATTAAGAGATAGCATCAATTTACCACAGGGAAGTTATCTTAATAATCGTGGGTATATTGAAAGAAACAACTTTGACACACTGTACCGGGTCGAGAAAAAAGAGCGAACTGAACGCAGGGGCGATCCTCAGGACATTGGTTTCCGGGACTCCATGCATTTCGGCGGGGTGAAGAAAATGACTTCCGGTCCGTCGTTAATTGTTTCACGTAGTCAAAAAGGGGCGGAGGAGTATGGTGCAGCAGAGTTTGGGTGGGGGGAGTTTCACCTTTATAAAATTAATGCGCAAGGTATCCCTGGCGTATCACTCAATGAAAATATTGAACACAATGAAAATTTTATGGAGCTGTCAAACTCATACCCGACGGGAACTATAGGTGATCTACGCCGTCAAAACAGGCTGAGAGAGTTTGGCGAAAATGCTTACAATTTTGATGAAGTCCATTTAGAAAATAAAAATTTATCCAATGACAGAGTGGTGAAAATGTATTGATTTTATCCACAGGGCCGTCATCATCTAATGATAATGGCCTTTGATTATTGGTGATTATTTCTCGCAAACCAGTGGCCTGCCCGCAATATCGGCTGTAATCAGTAATCTGTAATCTGCAATCTGCAATCTGCAATCTGCAATCTGCAATCTGCAATCTGCAATCTGCAATCTGCAATCTGCAATTTGCAATCTGCAATCTGCAATCTGCAATCTGCAATCAGTAATCAGTAATCAGTAATACCGCTATGTGCACCCCCTGATTTACCATGTCGCTATATCACCATGTTTCTGTAAACACTGCTGGCGTTGGGTAGTTAAATACTGAATGTTAATGATATTC
Source organism: Erwinia psidii (assembly GCF_003846135.1). Classification (GTDB taxonomy): domain Bacteria; phylum Pseudomonadota; class Gammaproteobacteria; order Enterobacterales; family Enterobacteriaceae; genus Erwinia; species Erwinia psidii. The sequence continues at coordinate 216,177 of NZ_RHHM01000001.1, read as the reverse complement.
ATTATCATACTGTCGCCAAACGCAGATGTTTTTTCTTGTGCGAACAATATCACTGGCCGCATGCCGATGAGTATTCAGCGCAAAGTGAACCGCTCCCACATCAGGCGACGTGCATTGCAGAAGATGACGGCATGATCGGCATCATAAAAATCCACCAGGCGATGTGTTTCTTTTTGGCGATTGAAAAAATTCACACAATACGTGCAGAATTCACTTAACGTGCTCTGCTGCCCGGAACGGTCATTCAGCACTTATCCGGTTTTGTTGATCGAGTGTTGTATAAATATGAGCGACTTGCTCAATAATGTCGGCAGGAATACATTCACCAGCCTTACCTTGAGAAAGGGTATTGGCCAGAACTGTCGAGTGAATAACAGGAACTTTTTCCTGCTTAGAAAGGCAGATCAGGTAATTCGCATTTTTGCCTCTGGCATTGAAAACGATTTGGGGTAAAGAAAACGTATTTTTTTTATAGCTAAGTGCGATGGCCACAGATGAACCATCGTAAATCACCACGTCAGTGTCCTTCAGAATATTGCCAGGGGGATCCTCTACATGGCGAGACTCAGATGGAAGTGAGAGAAGCGCTGACAATATTTTTCTGTAAGACTTAATCAGAGGATTACCTTCCGTATCCTGAAGTTCACGACGCATTTCTTCAATGCTCATTCCTTGTTTTTTCAGGAAAAAATAGCGTTTTATAAAAAGATCAAAGGCAGATAAAAAAACGAATAATATCATGAAATTGTGAAGTATCTCACGCATAATGCTACAAAGCATTAGAGGGAACATTCTGAGAGTTTCTCTCGAAAGGTTAATAATATCATCTGTTCTGGAAATAATAGTCTGGTAAGTGAGATATATTAGTATTAAAAACTTTATAAAGTTCATTAACAACTCAATTATTTGACTTCCGGAAAAAATTTGTTTTAATTTGTTCGCCGGATTTAAACGATCCATTCTTAAGGCTATCACCGAGGGAGAGAAAACGATCCCGAACTGTACCCAGCTACCAGCTATTCTTAGTATGATTACCATTCCCGCAAGGGGTAAAATAAACATACATAATTCTGAAATCATCGAAATAGTTATAATCTGTATTGCTGAATTAAATGGCAGATTGGTTAATCTTAATGAGATGACATACAGTCTTTCCAGTCGCTCCAGGCCGTTAATTGCCATTCTGAGCATTATTTCTATAGTGACGGTGACCGTTAACAGCAATATGATTTCTTCACTTTTGCTGACATCCCCCTTTTTTTTTGACTTGTCCAGTTTTCTTTTTGTTGGTTTCTCTTTTTTTTCTCCCATAGTTCAGTCCTTGCTTAGTCTGATTATATTGGGTATGTTATGGATAATATTTTCCTGCCTTATTATCTGTTTCTCAGATAAGTTAACCAGACCCGGTATATAAACAATCAGGAAGGCTATACTGATCAGTATTTTTGTTGGCAGTGCAATTAATGTTACCTGCATTCTGGGACTGTGGAGACTGAGGATAGCGATACTGAAATCAATTAATAGTAGTAGTACAGAGAATGGAGCACTGTAAACAAGTATGGAAATAAAGGATTCTGAAAGTAACAACAGCCAGTAAGTAACTACCTGTTTTGTTTGAGAGAAATAAAGACTGTCAACCGGCCAGAAAACATAACTGTCCCAGATCAGGGCAACAAGCTGGGAAAATCCATTATTATAAATAAAAGTGATTATGAAAATAGATTTAATAATATAACCTGACACTGAATTGCTGGTGGTCATTGCTGGGTTTATTTGTTCACCCATTAAAACACCACGCTGGTTGTCAAAAAGAGCGCCTGTGCTTTCAAAAATCCAGAAAGGAACGGCCAGCATTAATCCCACTATAAGTCCCAGGAGTAATTCTTTAATAAACAGAAGAAAAAAAACCGCACCCCGGATATTACTAAAGTTTACCTGTTCACTGATATACAATGCCGGAGTAATGGTAAGAGTAAATGCAATACTGTAGAGAATAACGCCTTTTATTTCTTTGAAAGCAAATAATGAAATTACATATATATAAATATAGACTCTTGCGCTGCATAAAATGAGCGAGGTTAGTGGCTCACTTAACCATGAAAAATAATACATGTTAATAGTTGGCCTGGCTAATCAAATCAAAACAGTTAAGACTCAACTGTACGATCTGGTCTAATATCCATCTTCCAGTAATAAACAGCATGATGCCGACTGATATTAGTTTAAGTACAAAAGGCAGTGTTGCATCCTGTAGTTGCATCATCGACTGGATTAAGGAAATGGTAACCCCGACAAAAATAGCTATTAACATAGGCGGAGCTGATAAAAGTAATAATATGTAGAAACCCTGCTTCAATATTTCAAGAATATACATCTTAATTTCCTGACGCTAGAGATAACTGTAAAATAAACCTTCGAGTAAGCGGCTCCAGCCATCAATTAATGTAAAAAGAAGGAGTTTAAGCGGCAGTGAAACCACCATCGGAGCCACCATTTGCATACCCAAGGCCATAAGTATGTTAGCAACGAGTAGGTCGACAACTAGAAACGGGATATAAATAAGAAAACCTGTTTTGAAACCCGCCTGTAACTCAGATAAAACGAACGAACTTAATATAATGGCCAGATTGTTATGGTCTACAGGGTCTTCAGCGTTTTTTTGCCATAATTTTTTTGCTGCTTTGGTTAAACGGATTTGCGTGTCAGGATTGATATTATGCAAAAAGAAATTCTGTAACGGCTCAATGATTCTTTCACGGTTGGAATAAATTGCTTCAATGTTCATTTCTCCTTGTGACACATCTTCAATTCTTCGGCATGTTTCGTTGAATACCGGCATCATAATAAAAATTGTGGCTGCCAATGAGATACTGTATATCACCATATTGGCAGGTACTTGTTGTATGCCAAGTGCATTACGCACGATAAGCAACACAACAGATATTTTAAGGAAGGAAGTACATATAATGATAAACAGGGGTAATAAAGAAATTGCACCAACAAATATCGCTAAAATATGTGGATCGATATTCTGTATATCCATTAAAAACGTTCCATTCTTGTTATTCTTAATCCCAGTTCACCCTCAATATCAACCAGTTCTCCGTGCGCAAGTGGTCGCTCCGCATAATACAGGGTAGCGTAACCGGGAGTACTACCACAAAAAGCCAGTATTGATCCTGGCCCAAGCGAATGGAGCTGTTCTAATGTAATCTCCAGTGTACCCGCCCGAAGAGTGACGGTAACAGGTATACCGGAAAGATCTGGGAAATCAGTATCCTGAACCATGAACTGTCTTTGTTCACTGACATCTTCAGAAGATATCGACACAATTTCGGGGTAGTTAGCGTCAGATTGTGTTGATTCCATGTCCTGTACCTTATTGTGAATGACTAAAAAGGTTAAAATCTCCGCAGTGCTTTGTTGTAAATAAATCCATTTGTTGCCAATCTTTAATCTTCCCAAACCATTCGGACTAAAAAATTGGTTATCAGGAATGAGAATGTCTCCTGTGCGAAGACTCTGGATCATTCCGGCAGGTAACGTCGTTGAAGACAGTAGTAGTGGTAAATAATAGATAAAATGGCTGTTTATAATAGCCCGATTAATTTCCCAGTTGCTGTGTAAAAATATCTTTTTCCATGCCAGGAGGGGCATGGAGATGAATCCCTTTGCACTTTGTCTGTTTATACTTATTTCTATAGCGCAGGATAGCATTGATGGCATTTTTTGTTTTGTCGGATAGAGATAACCAAATATCTCCTTCATTTCTGGGCTGAGATTGCTATTATATAATTCCCAATACCAGTCGTCTTTGCCTGTATTCATGTTTTCAGACAGTGCAGGGCAGATGGAAATAAGGCAGAGTAAGTATTCTGCGTTAGTAATGAATAATAATCCATAATGACATATAAAGCACGCTTGCTCAGTATGCAGATGATCTGGTAGCGGTTTCGGGGTTAATTTCAGGTATCCTGAATGTTCATTAAGATAATAAGTAATGGCTGGACTGCTCTCCAGGTATTTTCGGATATTCAATTACTCCTTTGATACTGTCGGGAGTTTGATATTATTCTCGGCCATAAATAAATCCCATGATGTTAAGTTATAAAATTAACCTGACTAAAAAAGGGTTGTGTCAAAATTGCAGGTGGAGGTATAGGGAAAATGTATTCAAAAATGACTGTTGTTGTTGATTGTTACAAGCATGATTTTTATCTTTTCCATTTTTTTTTCATACTTTAGTGTTAGCTGACTACATTGAGAAACCTTTTCCTGCTGGATGACACATTTCTCACTCTGACTGTTATAGTGCGATGATTTTATATTAACCTGCTGTGCCAGTTCTTTCTCTCTCTTTCTCCAGTTCTTTATGTTATGCGTTGATAAAACTCTTTCTATATTTATTGCATTTATTTTATTAAGAGTGAGGCGGCTATGATGAAAAGTATAATCCAGTTCATTTTTTAATGCTGCAAGTGTGATATTCATTTGTTGCAGTACGCTCTTTTGCTTTAACCATATCATGAATGATTTTTTATGCCTGAGATGATAAAGTCGTGAAAGTTGCATTGCTGTTTTTATCAACTGATTGTTTTCAGAATACTCTTCGTCTTCTTCAGTTGTGTTGTAATGGCGCACGGGTCACCACCTCTTTTAGTTTGTCTAATGTGAAATTCATAGGGCGTGGTGACTTTAAAGATTGTTTCAGTATTGCATCAAGCTGTGGCTTGATACTGACGGCATAATCTGTAAAAGGGTCAGCGCCACTGTGATATTCTCCCAGACGAACCAGCATTTCCACTTCGTCATAGGCAGCTATCAACAGTCTTATATTAGTGGCAATATGTTGCTGTTCAGTTCCTGTAATATTGTTCATTATGCGGCTGAGGCTGGCTGAAATATCTATAGCCGGGTAATGTCCTACATTGGCGAGTTTTCTGGAAAGAATAATATGTCCATCGAGTAAGGAGCGAATTTCATCTGCAATTGGATCATGCATGGAATCCTGCTCAATAAGTACGGAGTAGAGCGCAGTAATTGTTCCTTTTTCCGTACGTCCACTTCTTTCGAGGAGTCGGGCAAGCAGATTATAGACGGAAGGCGGAAAACCATTACGGCCAGGAGGCTCGCCATTAGCCAGTCCGATTTCACGCTGAGCTCGGGCCAGGCGGGTCAAAGAATCGATAATTAATAAAGTGGATTCACCCTGTTGCCGGAAACCCTCTGCTATCGCTGTGGCAGTAAATGCGGCGCGCACCCGTTCCATACTGCTACGATCCGATGTAGCGCAGACCACAATGGTCCGCTGACGCAGGCACGCATCCAGTTCGCGTTCAATAAATTCGCGTAGTTCACGACCTCGTTCACCAATCAGGCCAAAAACAATTGTGTCACAGGGGATATTACGTGCCAGCTCGGCCAGGAGTTTGGTTTTGCCACAGCCAGCGCCGGCAAAGATCCCCACTCTCTGGCCAGCGCCCAGGGTTAATAAACCGTCAATGCTACTTAATCCGGTATGAACAGGCTGTTCAATACACAGACGCCCGGTGACGACTGAGCCGCTGTGCATGACAGGGGCAATCCGGGAGGTGAAAGTCGTCGCGAACGCAGTGGCGCTTTGCCCGTCAACAGGACGGCCAAATCCATCAAAAATGCCTCCTTTAAGTGACTGACCGATGTGTACACAGTGGCTGTGACCCAGCGGGTAAACCTCCGCTCCTGCTCTGATGCCTTCAGGTGTATCAAGTGCAGAGAGAAAGACATGCTGGGCTTCAAACCCCACCACTTCTGCCATCAGCATCTCATCGCCGCAGCGGATGTTGCACAGATCGCCAATCTTTGCGCCGGGAAGACGACAGTTAAGAATAATGCCATTAACTCCGGTAATATAACCCGTTTTTTTGACCAGCTCAGTTTGTTTAAGCCGGTCATATAAACTGCTTTGCCACAGGTTGAGGGTGTGCTTGTAATCAGAGTTCACCAGCTTACCTCGATTTTTTGCTTACCCTCGAATATCAGTTTATCGTCTGTGATTGCCACAAAATTGATACCGCAGAGCCGATCGTTAATAAAAATATACTGGCCATCCTCAGTGACTAAATAGGGCGACTGGCCTTTGACGACCTGAATAACCTTAAAAGGTAGTGATGGGAAAGTATCGATAATGTTCAGTATGATTTGTACATCACTGTCATAAAGTTTCTCAAAATGAGAAAGTACTTCGTGAGTGCTTTCCAGCAGTTTATTTTCGTTGTCCAGGCTAACAGTGATGTTTCCTTTGTCTTTTATTTCTATGCTCAACTGAGAGAATAAATCGGCTTCTTCGAACATCTGTTGCAACACGTTACTGACTTGCTGTGTGGATTCAAGATATATGCGGGAAGCAGGCTGTATGCAGTCGGCTTGCTGCGTTGCCGGGGGAACCTTTTCTTCGGAGCTGAATATCGCCAGCACCATGGCAGTCAGTGCCAGGAAAAAACAAATTAAGGCGGGGAAAGGGCTTCTTCTTCGACGTTCATTTTCTTTGTTTTGCGCCGAAACAGGGTTTTCCTCTTTCTTCTGCGTGATATTTTCCTTCTCATCCCACGGGCTGTTTGCTTCTTCGATGCATAACCATATACCGTCGAGAGAAAAAGGGGTGCCAACAGTCAGATCTTCAATCCGATCGGTGCGATATCCTTCTTCAGTAAGCACGGGGCCTTGTAAGCCCTCTACCTGCCAGTTTGTTGTTGTGTGATTAATTCTGCAGTGGTTTTCTTTAATGACGGGATCGTATAAAGTCAGGTCGGCATCAGATGATGAGCCGATTAACCACTGTGTGCCAGATAACGGTAACAGCGCGCCACGATGCAGCCCGGTAAGAACCCTCAGTTCATATGGCATGATGATTTTCTTCCCCTTTTCTGCCTGTTATGCTTCCTGATCCTCAAGATCAATCCGCCCTTTGACCAGGATTGTTACCGTTGGAGTCAGCTCTGAGAAAGAGAGTATGGGGATATGGCTGAGCGACTCGCGCAGCAAATTTGCAAGCGGGCCTCGCAAATTTTGTTCAACAAGTAATACGCTGGAATCTTGCTGATGGGCAGGAAACCGCGTTTTCAGGCGTACCATTAACGCTTCTTGCATTTGCGAATTCAGTTCAATGCGGTTTTCATTGTTGGTTGAAATTAATCCGTTGAAAAAAATATCTTCGCAGGATTGTGTCAGTAACCAGCAATTAAGACGATCATTATGGCAATACTGTTGGCAAATTTGCCATTTCAGCGCACAACGCACCTGCTCTGTTAATGAAACCAAACTTGCATCGTGTTGATAGTGCTGAAGTATTGATTCAACGATAAGCCTTAGTGGCCGTAAAGTAATATGCTCGGCGGCCAGTTGTCGCAAAATGTCTGCAAAACAGGTCAGGGGAATACTTCTTTCTAATTCCTGAGCCAGCTCCGGCTCAACTTCTTTCAGCCATTCAATAAGTGTTCGACATTCCTGCAGACCAATAAATTGCCAGCCTGTAGCCTGAATTGCGTTTTTCATACGTTCAGCAATGAGATCGGAGGATTTGCAATAGTCTGGTTTATCTGTTGAGAATCGGGGATCGCTGGATGCCAGCCAGCACCACTCCTGTTCTCCCCGTTCTTCTGTACCTAAAACATCTTCCGTAGCATTAACAAGGTCGGCTTTTACCGCGTACTTTGAGGAATCGAAAGTTGCCCGAATGAGAGGGGCTTCATACATACAAAAACGGAACTCATCGGTAGAGACCTCAGGGGAAAATTCAAGATCAAAATTGGGAAGCATGAGTCCATAGTCGAAAACATATTGGTTCCTAAGGGAGTGCAGCCGCTGAGATAATTCAAGACATTCAGGGCTTCCCTGATGCTGCGGATGAAACTGCATAAGATAAGCGCGTAAGGGAAAAAAGCGGCGAACATTTTCTTCGTTGAGAATAGCCGACCTTTCGTCGCTGTCTCCAGAAGAAAACGGCTGGCTTTCCTGCATTTTGCCTCTTTTTTCCTGGCGATAAAGGAAAAAAAATAAAAATAAGCATGATAAACTCAGTGAGGCAAACAGAGACGTTGGCATTCCAGGTATTGCAGAGAAAAGCATCATTATAACGGCAACATATAGCCAGGATTTAGATTCCCGCATCAGCTGCGAGGCTATCTCATTGGCAATGCTAATATCTGATAAACTTTTATCCGTTGTCACCCGTGTGATAATGATGCCAGCTGAAAAGGAGATCAGTAACGCCGGAATTTGAGCTATTAATCCGTCACCAATACTCAGGACTGAATAGATATGCATCGCATCGGCTGCGGCCATTCCCTGCTGCAATATACCTACTGCAAGCCCACCCACTAAGTTAACAAAGACAATAATAATCCCGGCTATAGCATCGCCTTTGACGAACTTCATTGCGCCATCCATTGCGCCAAAGAGCTGACTTTCACTGGTTAACTGCTTCCGACGAATTTGGGCCTCTGCGGTGTCAATCAGGCCAGAACGGAGATCGCTATCGATAGCCATCTGTTTTCCTGGCATGGCATCAAGTGTGAAACGTGCTGAAACTTCAGCCACACGTTCAGCGCCTTTGGTAATGACCAGAAAATTGACAAGCGTCAGTATTAAAAATATGACCAGCCCCACGGCAAGGTTACCTCCTACAACAAAGTTACCAAAAGTTTCAACGATATGGCCTGCATCATGTTGCAGTAAAATAAGTCTTGCCGTGCCAACAGACAGTGCAAGCCGGAACATTGTGGTCATTAACAAAACAGCAGGGAAAGTTGAAAATGCAAGAGGGTAAGGTAAAAACAAAGACTTGATAGCCAGCAGCGAAGCAATGCATATATTCAGTGATATTGCCATATCGATAACCCACAAAGGCATGGGTAATATCATCATAAATATAATTGTCATTACTATGACAATGACAATAAGTTCCGTTTGCCTTACCATTTTTCTTGTCAGGTTAGCTAAAAAATCTGTTATTGCCGTCATGTTTTATCCGAAAAAATAGTATTTTTTCATCATTTTTCTGAATGAGATGATATTTTTATTATCATCTTCAAGAAAGACGAATTGTAAAATCTTATTCTCAATCTTAGAGATTAAGACGTACTGCTTTTAGTGTTGAGCATTGACTGAAACGTTCATAACATTTTTTATGGATTATTTTATTTTTAAGTATTTCATTCCATCTATATGATTTAAAAGGTTTTATTTATTTTTATTTATCTGTGCATGTCTCTTTTTCATTTTATTTGGGTTTTTTACCAGGCATTTTTTTTATGATTTGCCACTCACTTGATACAACATTTGAAAGTTAAGTAAAGGGATGTTATCTATGGAAAGGATTCTTGACCTGGCAGTGAACTATAAAAATAGTAACGTATTTGACATGGATGATTTAGTGAGAGGTACTAACGATAAGCTGCATAAATTCATCAGTCGGCGGGTTTACAACCGAAGTGATGCCGAAGATCTTGTGCAGATGACTTATCTTGAGGCTTTTCGCAATCAACACAAGTTTGCGGGTGAGTCAAGTAAAGAAACATGGCTGTTTGGAATAGCTTCTAATTTAATTAGAAATTACTTTAAAACTTTATTTAATAAACCTGAAATGGTTGATCTTGATGAAATAATGTTCCTGGCGACCGAAGAATCATCAAATCCAGATCATGTTAGCGAATATAAAATTAAATTTTGCAGAATGCTGGGTGTGGTAGACAGTTTACCCGTTAAAATGCAGGATGTTATTTATTTTATCATGGATACGGACAGTAACTATCATGATGTAGCCAGGCAACTTGGCATTCCAGTTGGCACCGTCCGCTCAAGGCTCTCCAGAGCCAGAGGGATTTTAAAGAGCCAGTGTTAAAATCAGGGATGAAAACTAACTGTGCGAATCGATAAAACTGTTATGAAAAATATACCTAAAGGGATCAGGCGCGCTAATACAGGTGATTTAAAAGCGATGGCTTTTATTTTTAACGAAACAGCAAATACCGGTATGAATTCCCCCGTTACCAGGAGTGTTACCCTGAAAGAATTTTCTTTTTATATAAATCTCTATCAGCAGGATAACCTTCCAGTGTACGTTCTTGAGCGTGATGGAGAAATAACAGGCTGGTTTTCCGTTAATCGCTTCAGTTGGGGTACACGAGCTTGCTATCTGACGGGAGAAATATCTGTTTATGTTCGTGCAGACTGCTACGGTCGGGGAGTCGGCATCCTTTTGGGAAAGGCAGCACTGCGTATTGGGCGTGCTTTTGGGCTTGAAACCCTGGTTGCCTGGATTATGGCTTCGAATCATGCCAGTCAGAGAATCGCCAGGTATTTGGGAGGTGAACAGTGGGGCTTTTTCCCGGAAATAGCGTCTTTTGGAAAGCAACGTACCAGCGTAATATTGTATGGCTTCAGACCTACTCTTTCACTCAAATAAAACTCAATGGTGTTTAATATGGTTACAATGTCAACGGTACGCAAAGAATTAGATTCTCAACTACAAATAAGTCAGAGTAATTTTTATCAGTCAGCAGCTCATATAAAAAACCCGACATTAGGTGACTGGCATAAGTTTAATCATTATATGCGTCAATACTCTTCATCCACCTGGGCCGCTAATCAGGAGGTTACTTTAAATCATAATCTGGCACGATCGATTATTAATGATATCAGATAACTAAATGATCAACGTGTGGAGGACATATGAATCAGGAAACGTGCTCAGATTTGATTTTTTTAAAGAAAATTGTTTCTTTTGTCTTTTATAGGATAAGAACTATGTCTTTATGGAATCTGTGTGTAAAAAAAAGAGCACGTTTTTTTTCTTTAATTACTTATCAGTTACTGTTGCTGGCCTCGTTTCTCTTTATCCTTAACCCATCAGCCATTGCTGTACCACCACTATCATTAACTAACTCAGAATTCTCCTATCAAAATACACCGGCATCACTACAAAAGGTATTGGAAGATTTTTCATATGCTTTTTCGCTACAGCCCGTTATTGATAATGAAATTTCTGGAGAGGTTACTAACAATATACGTACCGCAACGGCTATTGAATTTATTGACCGCCTCTCAAAAAAGTACCATCTACAATGGTTCGTTTTTGATGGCAAGCTATATATAAGCAGCCTGAAAAGCAGGCAATCTATGAAGATAAAAGTGCCAAAAGAAAATGTTGAAACCCTTAAAAAAGCACTGACTGAAATCGGTCTGTTGGACAAGCGATTTGGGTGGGCGGAACTGCCCGACAGTGCCGAAATATTAGTGAGTGGCCCCGATCGCTATGTTAAGCTTATCCAGGATTTTTCTCAAATTTCGGAGAAAGAAAAAACGAAACCAGAGAATAAAGAGGTCATGTTCTTTCCGCTGCACTTTTCGGAAGCCTCAGATCGTGAGATAAAGTATCGTAGCGAAGTGATCATCATTCCGGGAGTGGGAACTGTCCTGAAAGATTTATTAAATCACAGTAAATCAGAACCTCAGTCAAGGCAACGTTACCCTGATAAAGTCTCAAATATACTGAATGATAATTCTTATGTTAAAAACAGGATAGAATCATTTTTTCCTGACTATTCATCGTTGACAATTCCCATGTTGTCAGAGTCACGGCAGGCTGATGAAAACGATGAGAAAGAAAGAGTAGTGGTTGACACTCGCAATAATGCCATACTGATTTATGGCAAGTCTTCCAGGCGCGATGAATACGCCCAAATAATTAAAAAGTTGGATATGCCTTTAAAGCTGATTTCAATTGATACCCTGGTTGTGGATATTGATCGAAACCTAATTATCCCAGCAGGGGGGCAGGGCAAAGAGTCGAAAAGAAAGAACAGTCTTGTTGAGGGAGTTATAAATGGTAATAAAAAGATAATGACCGCTGAAGAGATGAAACGTTTTCAAAAAGAATTGAAATATTTTTCTCAACGTGGAGTGGTTTCATCAATTTCACGCTCGGCGCTTATTACTATGGAGAATTACCCCGCTATTCTTACTTTTAATCCGCAAGGCGCAGATAAGGCAAAAAATAATGAAGCTGTTTCCTGGGGGGAAACCTTTTTGCAAATAACCCCAAGAGTAATAGCTTCGGCTGAAAAAAATCTTTTTCAGGTAAAACTCGATATTTATTATGGTAATGCAACACAGCCTGCAACAGCAACGAAAAACCTGTCCGGCGATATAAGCACTTTAGTCGCATTTAACGAAGCAGATTCACTGGTTGTCGGCGGGCTGTCTGTGCATGAAGAAAACAACCTGAATGTTAATCTTTCTGAGAAGACTAAGCGGGAACGTTTTTTTATAATAACGCCCAGGAGTGTTTATGATCACCAGAGCGGCCAGCCCGTTGAGAAAAACGCCACAGTAAACAGATTAAATAAAAAAAATAAGGAGCGTTATTCAGAAAGTACTTACAAAAATATAATTAAGGATATTGTCAGGTTATCCAGCTATTCAGATCTGTCACGGGCTCCTCATGAAGATGAAAATATCTCATTACAGGATGTTTGCGATGTAGGCTGGCCGTTTTCGGTAATTTCCGGCAATGTTAAGTCGTTGGTAGATCCGCGATATACCATCTTTTCATCCTTTATAAAAAATACCGGACAGCAGAAGGCCGTATTCCCTACGGATAATTGTGATGATGCTGAAAATCTTATTCTTTTCCCAAGTGTAGATGCAGAAGTATTTCCCGGTTCAATCATTGAAATCTATGTTGTTAGCGCAAGCAATGATTATGATGACGCCTGAAATTGACCTGCCAGGCTCATAATCCCGTCGGTTGCCGCACCCCGAATGGTCATCTCCCGGCAGCCAGCCAGTCCGTCAACCTGATCTTTCATCACCAAAAGCTCAGTGCACGAAGCTCCGCTTTTAAAGCGCGCAAAACGATGCTTTCCATTCACCACCAGGTCTAAAGGTGATATACTTTCGCACCTTTGAATCCGGGTATATTTTAGAAGGAAAGCGCCTTAATGAGTGACCTGGCCAGAGAAATCACACCGGTCAATATCGAAGAAGAGTTGAAAAATTCCTACCTCGATTACGCCATGTCGGTCATTGTCGGCCGCGCATTGCCTGATGTCCGCGATGGTCTGAAACCCGTACATCGTCGTGTGCTCTATGCCATGAATGTGTTGGGCAATGACTGGAATAAACCTTATAAAAAGTCTGCCCGCGTGGTTGGCGACGTTATCGGTAAATACCACCCGCATGGCGATACCGCCGTTTACGACACCATTGTGCGTATGGCGCAGCCGTTTTCATTGCGTTACATGCTGGTGGACGGTCAGGGTAACTTCGGTTCCGTTGACGGTGACTCCGCTGCGGCAATGCGTTATACCGAAGTGCGTATGGCGAAAATTGCCCATGAACTGCTGGCGGATCTGGAAAAAGAAACCGTCGATTACGTTGATAACTACGACGGCACCGAGCAGATCCCGGAAGTAATGCCGACCAAAATCCCCAATCTGCTGGTTAACGGCGCATCGGGGATTGCCGTCGGAATGGCCACCAACATTCCTCCACATAACCTGACAGAAGTTATCAATGGCTGCCTCGCGTATATTGAGGACGAGAACATCAGCCTCGAAGCGCTAATGGAACACATTCCCGGTCCTGATTTCCCCACCGCTGCGATCATCAACGGTCGTCGGGGAATTGAGGAAGCCTATCGCACTGGCCGTGGCAAAATTTATATTCGCGCCCGTGGTGAAGTGGAAGTTGATGCCAGGACCGGGCGTGAAACCATCATCATTCACGAGATCCCCTATCAGGTGAACAAAGCCCGTCTGATCGAGAAAATGGCGGAGCTGGTGAAAGAGAAGCGTCTGGAAGGGATTAGCGCGCTGCGTGATGAATCTGATAAAGACGGTATGCGTATCGTCATTGAGATCAAACGCGATGCGGTTGGCGAAGTGGTGCTGAATAATCTCTACTCACTCACGCAGTTGCAGACTTCTTTCGGCATTAACATGGTGGCCCTGCATCAGGGGCAGCCAAAGATTATGCCGCTGAAGGAGATTCTGGAGGCGTTTGTCCGTCATCGACGCGAAGTGGTGACACGTCGTACTATCTTTGAACTCCGTAAAGCCCGCGATCGTGCTCATATCCTGGAAGCGCTGGCGATTGCTCTGGCGAATATCGACCCTATCATTGAGCTGATCCGCCGTGCCCCTTCGCCTGCCGAAGCAAAAGCCGGTCTGGTGGCACGCCCGTGGGCGCTGGGTAATGTTTCCGCCATGCTGGAGCGTGCCGGTGATAACGCCGCGCGCCCGGAATGGCTGGAAGATGAGTTTGGCATTCGCGACGGGCAGTATTATCTGACCGAGCAACAGGCACAGGCGATCCTTGATCTTCGTTTGCAGAAGCTCACCGGCCTTGAGCATGAAAAACTGCTGGATGAGTATAAAGCGCTGCTGGAGCAGATCGCTGAACTGATCTATATCCTCGAAAGCGCCGAGCGTTTGATGGAAGTTATCCGTGAAGAGCTGGAGCTGATCCGCGATCAGTTTGGCGACCAGCGGCGTACTGAAATCACCGCCAACAGCGCCGACATCAATATCGAAGATTTGATTAACGAGGAAGACGTGGTGGTGACCCTGTCCCACCAGGGCTACGTTAAGTATCAGCCATTGTCTGATTACGAAGCGCAGCGTCGCGGGGGTAAGGGCAAATCGGCTGCACGTATTAAAGAAGAAGACTTTATCGATCGTCTGCTGGTGGCAAATACCCACGATACCATTCTGTGCTTCTCCAGTCGGGGACGTTTGTACTGGATGAAGGTCTATCAGTTGCCGGAGGCCAGCCGTGGTGCGCGTGGCAGACCTATCGTCAACCTGTTGCCGCTGGAAGCCAATGAACGTATCACCGCTATCCTGCCGGTACGTGAGTATGCTGAAGGCTGGAATATCTTTATGGCCACTGCCAGCGGTACGGTGAAGAAAACGGCATTGCAGGAGTTTAGCCGTCCGCGCAGCGCCGGTATTATCGCGGTTAATCTGCGTGAGGATGACGAGCTGATTGGCGTGGCGCTGACCAACGGCAAGGATGAAGCCATGCTGTTCTCTGCGGCCGGTAAAGTGGTGCGCTTCTCTGAGCAGGCTGTCCGTGCCATGGGACGCACCGCGTCCGGCGTGCGCGGTATCAAACTGGCGGAAGGCGACCGGGTAGTCTCTCTGATTGTGCCACGTGACGACGGTGCTATCCTGACGGTGACGCAAAACGGCTATGGTAAGCGTACGGATAACAGCGAATATCCAACCAAGTCCCGTGCCACTCAGGGGGTTATCTCAATCAAGGTCACTGAGCGTAACGGTCCGGTCATTGGTGCGGTGCAGGTTGTCGACGGCGATCAGATTATGATGATCACCGATGCCGGTACGCTGGTGCGTACGCGCGTTTCAGAAGTGAGTGTGGTTGGACGTAACACCCAGGGTGTTATCCTGATCCGCACGGCGGAAGATGAAAACGTGGTGGGGCTGCAGCGGGTAGCCGAACCGGTGGCGGAAGAAGAGCTGGATGCTATTGACGGCAGCGTGGCGGAAGGGGACGACGATATTCTCCCGGAAGTGGACCATGATGATGCAGCAGAAGGTGATGAAGAAGAGTAACTCACGTAGTTATTGATCCCGAACCTCACCTTTGATAATCATCCACACCCTGTCAGCTCTGTGCTGACGGGGTGTTTTTCTTTGTGCCATTTCTGGCCGGATTGCCTTTCACTGGCAGATATTTCTCACTGCCTGAAAGGAGGTTAGCTGGCTTTTTTACCGTTCTGGCGGTACTGTAATGGGACAAAATTGGTCGATAGTTAGCCGCTCTATAGGGTTTCGTTTGAAATACTTAGTCTCTTTCAGAACCACGTTACGAATCTCCCGCTATTTGTTCCGTGCGCTGGCACTGATGCTCTGGACGCTGGGTGCGTTACTGACGACGTTTTATATTATCAATGTGCTGCATGAGAAAGAGGCTCAGGTTCGACAGGAGTTCAACGCTAATGTCGAACAGGTACAGTGGTATATGACCCATGCGACTGATGTGACCAGGGAACTGAAGTTTATTGCCGAAAACAGACTTAACGCCTCAGCCAATGGTCTGGATGTGCTGAATGGCATGTTTCCCGGCAAAACCACGCTGCCACAATTTTACCCGCTTTATTCTGATTCCGACTGTGGCGCCATGAGTAACACATGGCGTAATTCTCTGGAATCTCTCAGTTATTTTCTGCGTTACTGGAAAGATAATTTCTCATCAGCCTATGAACTTAACCGGGTGTTTTTTATTGGTGGCGAGAGCCTGTGCCTGGCGGACTTTGGGGTGGGTAATGCTTCTGCCGATCGTGGACACGCGCTGAAGTCATTACAGGAACATATCCTGAAATACCGTAATGCCAACGGCGGTGAACGAAAAAACAGCATATTTTGGGTGGTACCGTCAGCGCAGGCTGGGGTTGGTTATTACTACATGCTAACACCTGTGTATGTGGTTAGCAGGATGGTGGCACTGTTAGGCATTGAGCAGTCCGTTCGTCTGGATGATTTTATTGCCCCTGGTTCGTTCCCGATTAGTGCGATGCTTCTTGATGCCAATAACGAACGCATTATGTCTTCTTCCCATAGCGGAGAACGCATTGCGCTTGATGACTTGCTGGATGAAGGCGACTGGTTTGGCTATATCAATGGCTATAAGCAACTGGTGCTGAAAAAGACGCTGGTGCCGTCTTCCCTGACCATCGTCTATTCCGTGCAGACCAGTGATATAGTCGAAAAACTGAAAATGCTGATTATCAACGCTGTATTACTTAATCTGATTAGCGCGATTTTTCTGTTTACGCTGGCATGGCTGTTTGAACGCCGTATGTTCCTGCCCGCGGAAGATAACGCCCAGCGCCTGGAAGAGCATGAGCAATTCAACCGCAAAATTGTAGCCTCAGCGCCGGTAGGGATTTGTATCCTTCGTACCAGTGATGGCACCAATATCCTCAGTAATGAGCTGGCGCATAACTATCTCAGCATGTTGACTCAGGAAGACAGGCAGCGCCTTACTGAAATCATTTGTGGTCAGCAGGTGAATTTTGTTGATGTGCTGACGGGCAGCAATACTAATCTGCAAATCAGCTTTGTTCATTCACGCTACCGCAATGAAAACGTGGCGATCTGTGTACTGGTGGATGTGTCAGCCCGCGTGAAGATGGAAGAGTCACTTCAGGAAATGGCCCATGCAGCGGAGCAGGCCAGCCAGTCGAAGTCGATGTTTCTGGCAACCGTCAGCCATGAACTGCGTACGCCGTTATATGGCATTATTGGTAATCTCGATCTGTTACAAACTAAATCGCTGCCGAAAGGCGTGGAGTCGCTGGTTTCGGCGATGAACAACTCCTCCAGCCTGCTGCTGAAAATCATCAGCGATATCCTCGATTTTTCAAAAATTGAATCTGAACAACTGAGAATTGAGCCAAGAGAATTTTCCCCGCGCGAGGTGATAACCCACATTACCTCCAGCTATCTTGCTATGGTGCTGAAAAAACGTCTGACGCTGTGGTGCTTTATTGACAGTGACGTGCCGGTGACGCTGGATGGCGATCCGCTGAGGCTGCAACAGGTCATATCAAATCTCCTGAATAACGCCATCAAATTTACCCATACCGGCGGCATTATCCTGCGATCTTATATAAAAGATGGCTACGTGGTTTTCTGCGTGCGTGATACCGGCGTGGGAATACCGGCGAAGGATATTCCTCGTTTATTTGATCCTTTCTTCCAGGTAGGGAGCGGTATGCAGAGCAACTTCCACGGTACCGGGTTGGGGCTCGCTATCTGTGAAAAGCTCATCAATATGATGGATGGCGACATTGAAGTGGATTCAGAACCTGGAATGGGAAGTCAGTTTGTGGTCCGTATTCCGTTATACAACGGCCAGATAATGACGCCGGTACTCCATGAGGGACTGCTGGGGAGAAAGTGCTGGCTGGAGCTGCGTAACGACACGCTGGCAGACTTCCTTCAGAAACTGTTGCAGCAGCATGGTATTACCGTGGGCTACCTGCATGAAGGCGCCCCCTGTGAGGCTGACGATGTAATTATCACTGATTATGATGTTCAGATTAACCAGACGGTGCGTGCCATCATTCGGTTTGATGGTAACCACAATGATGCGCCTCTGGAGATTATTGGTGGTCACTGGATTTATGGCACAACGACGCCGCATGAATTGCCTGTTCTTTTGGGCCGGATATTCAGGGTTGAAGTGAGTCTGCCTGATTCACTGTCCGGTTTGCCTGAGACACAGGAGCAGCCCCTCAGTAATGAAGATATCCTGATTCTGGTGGTGGACGATCATCCAATAAACCGAATGTTACTTTCCGATCAACTTGGAACACTGGGATATCGGGTGAAAACCGCCCAGGATGGCGTGGACGCATTGAATGTGTTGAGTCGTCAGGAGTTTGATATTGTGCTGACCGACGTGAATATGCCCAATATGGATGGTTACTTACTGACACAGCGTTTACGCCAGCTCGGTCAGACTTTTCCTGTGGTGGGCGTCACCGCAAATGCGCTGGCGGAAGAGAAGCAGCGTTGTATGGAAGCAGGAATGGATAATTGCCTGTCGAAGCCCGTCACGCTGGATATTCTGCAACAGACGCTGGCGTTTTACGCCGATCGCGTGCGCAAGAGCAGGGAAAGTTGAACATCAGCGGTGTGAGGTAAATTCGTATCAGTACGACGCCGGAACGCAAATGTTGAGGCGGTAAGGAAACGGCGGACGGATACGATAAAACAACGCGTTAAAAGGCGAATGAATATTCGCCTTTTAACTGGCATAACTGCGATCAGTCTTTATCAACCGGCATGGTGCTGACAGAAGAGAGGTAGTTCAGCAGGGCAATATCGTTGTCCACGCCCAGCTTCATCATCGCTGATTTTTTCTGGCTGGAGATGGTTTTGATGCTGCGGTTCAGCTTCTTGGCGATCTCGGTTACCAGAAAGCCTTCCGCAAATAAACGCAGGACTTCGCTCTCTTTTGGCGATAAACGCTTGTCACCATAGCCACCTGCACTGATTTTTTCCAGCAGCTTCGCCACGCTGTCCGGCGTGTACTTTTTGCCTTTTTGCAGGGCAGCCAGCGCTTTTGGCAGGTCGGTTGGTGCCCCCTGTTTTAACACGATCCCTTCAATATCCAGATCCAGTACGGCACTGAGGATTGCCGGGTTATTGTTCATGGTCAGCACAATAATCGACAGGTCAGGATAGTGACGTTTGATGTATTTGATCAGGGTGATACCGTCGCCGTATTTTTCCCCGGGCATCGACAGATCGGTAATCAGAACATTGGCATCAAGTTTTGACAGACTGTTGATTAATGCCGTGGAATCTTCAAATTCACCAACAACGTTAACCCACTCGATTTGTTCAAGCGATTTACGAATGCCGAACAGCACGATGGGATGGTCATCGGCGATGATTACGTTCAAGTTGTTCATATTATTTGGTTACCTTGCTGCAACAGTTTATTGACATAATCGTCAATCTCACTGGTGGTATTTTTAATGTTTGAAATGTCACACTCTGTAATGTGCTGTTCTAGTGTTTCACAAAGCTGTTTGCCTGGTGTCAGGTTGAGCATGGCAAACACACCTTTCAGACGGTGTGCCGTCTGAGCAAGCGAACTCAAATCCCCTTCGGCTGCTTCATTATACAATCTCTTCACATCGTCTGGTACTGTATCAACAAAGAGCTGAAAATAGCCTGGCGAAAACAGCTGGGGGAGCTCCTGATCTTCAACAACATCATCCATGGCCAGCTGCTGCTCAATCAGCTGGAGCAATGCATCCTGCATCGCGTTACTCAGATTGAAATTGACCCTGAACTGATTACGTGACAGTACGGTATAGCCTGCTTCATTGTCCGTAAGCAATAACGACCACGGCGTCACGTTGGCGGGTTCGTCAGTCACCAGCACATCATGATCCTGGCCGGAAAAACGCTCATCCGGTGTAATACAATTGGCTCCCCAGTTTTCGAGCTGGCGAACCACTATTTTTCTGACATCATCCACCGAAATGTCAATCAGGGTAGTCAGTCCTTCCAGCAGTTTCTCTTCCTGTGGCTGCTCCAGCTCCTGCGGAGCCTGAATCTGAACGGTATAACGAGTACCGATGTCCTGTCGGGCAATAATCTCCAGCTGTCCACCCAGCTGTTTACAGAGCTGCTTGATCAGGAAAAGTGCCAGCCCTGAAGTCTGGCTGAAGCGATCCTGGCTGGTTTCACCGAGGAAGGGAAAATCTGCATTGCCCAGTTCATCGGCTTTCAGCCCTGCACCGGTATCCACTATCTCAATCATCAGGCAATCAGGGCGATCTTCTGGGTGGCTTACTTCAATACTGATGCGTCCCCAGGTCGTGGTTGTAACGGCGTAATGTAACAGCGTGGTGAGGATTTTATACAATGCCCGACGATCGCTGAAGCGGTTTTCATCACCGCTCAGGCGATTATTAACCAGTAAATTTAGCCCCTTGCGACGCAGGGAGGGCAGGGCCTCTGTCACCAGTTCATCCAGCACTGTTTGCACATTAAAAGCACCGGCATCGGGCGCCCAGTCATGGGTTTCCAGCCGGTTAAGCAGCACAATATCATCGACCAGGCGGCCCAAAGCCAGAGATTCTTCCAGCGCTTCGCTGACGGGATCGGATTCATGCGTTGTACTGAGTTGCCGTAACTGACTGATGACGTTATTTAGTGGATGGTTCAGGGCCTGTCCAAGATTCTGTAACAGTTGCTGACGCGTCTGGTGATTTTTATCCAGGATTTGCTGGGCTTTCTGCAATTTTTTGTTGACCAGTAGCTCACGATCCTGATCGCGCATCATAAACAGCTGTGTATTGGGCGAAATCACACTGCGGGCGTGACGTATTTCATACACTTCGTTATTTACCGTGGCCTGAAGTACGCCCTGATGTTGGTCGGACATATTAATAATTTTTTGCAGATTAAGATGCGGTAACAGGTGCTCGGCAATTTTATTGCTGATAATGGTGCGATTGCTGGAAAAGTCATACACCAGTAGTCCAACAGGTAAGCTGCCAACGATCTCTTCATTCAATACACGCAGAGAATCCAGCTCGGCGCTTTGGTTTTCACTCGGCCTTAACGACTGTTGCCGTATCAGAAATAATCCACCCAGCGAAAGCAGGATAAGCAGCAGATTAGCCAGAAGCGGCAACATAAGATTGTGCAGCGTGTCGACAATCAGGCCAAGAACCCGTACACGATAAACCAGCTGGAGTGGCGTGCTGGTCAGTGACGCTGAAATTTCCACGCCGGGATTGATCAATGAGACGCTGGTGCTGCTGGTGGCATCATTGCTGTCCGAACTCTCCGTGGCAACATTGTTGTCCTGTTTGATTTGAAAATTTTCCAGCGGCATGTTGAGCGGGATGAGGTCGTTGATCGGTAAATCGAATGCCACAACGGTTGCAAGATGCCCCGGTTGATTAAATGTGGTACGCACGGTGAAATAGTGATCGTTTTGCCAGGTAAAACGTCTGAGTGGCGAGAAACTCTCGCGTTCATCCAGCGCATTGGCCTGTTGCAGCATTTCGGCCCGGCGGGTGTCGACTATATTACTGATGGCACTCTCTTTGTAACGCGTTGCCATATCCTTCAATGGCAGCGTGGAAATAAGGATTAAGCTGTTATCCTGCCCGTCGAGAAAATACATGGACCAGGTGCTGTTTTCAGCACCCCATAAGGTATCCAGATAATTTGACATCCGTAGCGTCATATCCAGAGTGCTGCTGTCATGAGAGCCGAAAATCAGCGATTCAGTTTTACGACGGGTTTTTTCCAGGTAGTAAACATCCGGGCGCAGTCGGGTTTCCTGAAGGCTGCCAGAGGGAGAGCCGGTGGCGCTGGCGGCAAGATTTTCATACACTTGCCAGGTGACAAAGCGATAGGTATTAATCCGTTTTTGCATGGCATGAGCAATATCTGCCATGGCATAACGCTTATCCATCAACCATGCATTGACAGAATTGTGGATCATAAACCCGGAACTGATCAGGATCAGCAAAATAAACATCACAAAAAAGTGTGTGACATTGCCTGACTTCAGAGGAAACTTGTATGGCAACATGGGGTAACTTACCTCTGTGTACGTAATATCGGCCCTCAGCGGGGACCGACCCGCCCGGGCAGTCTGATGCGGTTAAGCGTTGCCATCAGGCTGTACCACTGTGAAATAAATTCTGTCAGTGTTAGGACTGCGAGAATACCTGCATAATTTAACGTTGTCATTGAAGAAATACCCCCGTGATTTGGCATGACTTACGCTTATCCAGTGGAATGAACTGGTCAGCAGTCGTTGCCCAGCGGTGTCCTGTGAATGCCGGGAAAATGGCGTCCCGGGCCAACGATAAAATTGCACAGGGAACACAAGAGATGGCATCTGCGCTGGCATTGATTTGTCGGGGGCCGGTGTCTTCATCGTCTTCGTTGCTAAACCTTTCATGGTTAACGTTACTTTTATCACAATTAGTGAAATTAAAGAAGTTTACAGGCTACATTATATTTTTTTCCAGGTATCCAAAGCCTTGGTGAGCCTTGCTTGTCAGGAATTAATCCTTTAAAAGCACGCTTAATGCGTTTTATCGCATCAGGTTGTCACTTTTAAAGCAAAAACTGTTAAATCGCGCAATAACAAAACCTGTCGTTTTTTGCCAGATATCGTTCAGGCACTCTTTTGGCTCATCACCCCTTCTTATCTCCGGGCAGGAGTATGGGACCGGTAACCTGAGCAAGGTTGAGGTCTGAGCGGGACGCTTGCGCCGGCGTTGATTAGCGCCTGGCGCGTGCGTGACTGCTCTGGTTGTACAGGGGCACGCGTTACAGGCCTGCGAGGTTGCAACACCTGGCAGATATTGCGCAAATACTGGCTGTTAAGCCGCTAATGGCCTGGTACTGAATAATGACTTACGCTCTGGCATCTTTTTGATTAATCCCCTGCAGAGTAAAGGGATCGCGCTGTTGGTGGGGTAAATACGGCAATAAAAAGACAGAGGCGCTGAGTGTTCAACTATTAACAACAATCACCGCTCAGACTGGCTGGGACAAACTGAGAATAAAAAAAAGCCGGACACAGGGGCCGGCAGGATAATAAATTTAAAAAAAATCATTCGGGGAGAATGAAGGTAATGGTAAATAAAATGATGATAGCGAAGAAATTATATAATCTGGCGCGTGCTCGTTTTTATCATTCAGTGCTTAATAATGTACTTACACCTGATTTTATATAAATCAGGTTATTTTTTTATTTTTGATTATTGGTGCGATTTTTTTATCAATTAGTGCTACTAAAAAGTTCCCTCTTATTAATAAAATGAAATGTTTAATTTGCAGTCTGAAACATAATTGGAAATTTAGTATCATTTTATTTATGGATTATTACTTTTTACGCAGTAGTATAAAATTACTGGCTGAATTTCTACTATCCAGCACGCAGTGGCAAATTAGGATATAACTACCAGAGGGTAATAAAATGAAACTTCGTGTTCTCTCCCTGATGATCCCAGCAATAATGATCGTCGGCTCTGCGGGTGCGGCTGAAATTTATAACAAAGACGGCAATAAGCTTGACCTTTTTGGGAAAGTTGACGGACTGCATTACTTCTCCGACAACGATGATGCCAACGGCGATCAGTCCTATGTTCGTTTTGGTTTCAAAGGTGAAACTCAGGTTAGTGAACAGCTCACTGGATACGGTGAGTGGGAGTACCAGGCGGCGCTGAACAGCGCGGAGTCGGAAGGGGCGGCCAACAGTTTTACCCGCGTCGGTTTTGCTGGTCTGAAATTTGGTGATGGAGGTTCTTTCGACTACGGACGTAATTATGGTGTGGCTTACGACATCGGTGCATGGACTGATGTACTGCCTGAATTTGGTGGTGATACTTACGGCGCCGATCAGTTTATGTTCCAGCGTTCAAATGGGCTGGCCACTTATCGCAACAATAATTTCTTCGGGCTGGTTGATGGCTGGAACTTTGCCGTGCAATACCAGGGCAAAAACAGCAGTGCAACAGAATCACCTAACGGCCGCGACGTTCTCGGACAAAATGGTGACGGCTGGGGCCTTTCCACCACCTACGATCTTGGCGCCGGCTTTGGTATTGGCGCCGCGATGTTCAGTTCAGATCGTACCACTGAACAGAATGGCGGTACCGCCGGGACATCCACCATCCTTGGTCGTGGCGATAAAGCGACAGCCTATACCGGCGGTCTGAAATACGATGCCAATAACATCTATCTGGCGGCAATGTATACCCGTTCTTACAACGCAACACGCTTCGGTTCCAGTGATGCTGCCGCTTATGGTTACGCTAATAAAGCAGATAACCTGGAACTGGTTGCTCAGTATCAGTTTGACTTCGGTCTGCGTCCTTCTTTGGCCTTTGTCAGCTCACGGGGCAGCGAAATCGAGGGATTTGGTTCGCAGAATCTGAAAAAATATGTTGATGTAGGTGCCACATACTACTTCAACAAAAATATGTCTACCTATGTTGACTATCAGATTAACCTGCTTGATGACAACAACTTCATCAACAGTGCTGGCATCAATACCGATGATGTGGTTGCGCTTGGGTTGGTATACCAGTTCTGATGTGTTGGGGAGCGCTGTCCAGCGGCGCTTCCGATTTCTTCTCATTTTTCACTCCTGATTTATCTTCCGGCCGGTTAAATCTCATTTCCCACTCAATCGATTAGTCGGGGGACGATTGAGCTGTTTGTTGTTGGTATGCTTGTAATGCTTGTAACCAGCAAAGATAATCATAGCGATGAAAATCACTGAAAGAATGCAATATATCATCCTGGATCTCCTGTTTTTATGATTTTACAGCTAAAGGTTTGCTGCGGGAGAAATCATTCTGATAAGCATTTTTAGCAAGGTCAAGGCTATAAAATTTGTATAAATCCCCTTTTTTTGAAGTTTTAGTGCCAAAAATAACTGAAGGCTCTCTTTTTTAAATGAAGAATAATTGGCTGTATTTATCTGGTTTAGTAGCATTTATTGTGATCGCTGGCTGTGACGATCGTAATCAGAGTTCACCGGTTCAGACCCTGGTTTTACATGGACGCACTATGGGAACATTCTGGAGCGTCAGTCTTGCGGATCTGCCATCTGAGCGTAAAGAGACACTGCAAAAACTGATACAACAGCAGCTGGATGAAGATGACCATGAGCTGTCAACGTGGAAGCCTGATTCTGTGCTTTCACGCTTTAATCAGTATCGGGGCAGTGAGCCACAGCCGGTCAGCGATAACATGGCTGATATTGTCACGCTGGCGTTGCGTATTGGGCAGAAAACCCACGGCGCGATGGATATTACCGTCGGGCCACTGGTTAACCTCTGGGGCTTCGGACCCGATAAGCAGCCGATAAAAACGCCAACTCAGGATCAGATCGATGCAGCCCGCACCCAAACCGGCCTGAGACACTTGCAGGTTATTCAGCGGGGTGAGGGGGGTTATCTGCAAAAAGACCTGCCGGGACTTTATGTCGATCTCTCCACGGTAGGGGAAGGATTTGCTACCGATCACCTGGCACGGTTAATGGAGAAAGAGGGGGTCAGCAGCTACCTGGTGTCTGTGGGAGGGGCGGTGTTGAGCCGGGGTATCAACCCGCAGGGCAGGCCGTGGAAAGTTGCCATTCAGAAACCGACAGACCAGGAAGACGCGGTTCAGGCGTTGGTGGATTTACAGGGACACGGTATCAGCACGTCGGGGAGCTATCGCAACTATTATGAACTCGATGGTAAGCGGATTTCTCATGTTATTGACCCAACCACGGGCAGGCCAATTCAACACAAACTGGTGTCGGCGACGGTGATAGCCACTACCGCACTGGAAGCGGACGGCTGGGATACGGGGCTGATGGTGTTGGGCGAAGAAAAGGCGAAAGCGTTGGCGCTTCGTGAAAAACTGACCGTCTACCTGATTATTAAGCAGGCCGACGGATTCCGCATCTGGATGTCGCCGCAGTTTAAAGCATTTATAGCGCAACAGTGAAGCCGATGCTCAGGAGGTAAGATGCTCGATTTGTTCAGTGAAGAATCACCCTGGGCGGAGCCGTTGGCTGAGGGGGCGATGATCCTTCGCCGACGTGCGCGGGACGAGGCAAGACAGCTACTGTCGCTACTGGAGGCGGTGGCGGCGAAGAATCCTTTTCATCACCGAATCACGCCCGGCGGGCACCGTATGTCGGTGGCGATGACTAACTGCGGTGATTTTGGCTGGTCAACCGATGCCCGTGGCTATCAGTACAGCAAGCGTGACAGCCTGAACGCACATCAATGGCCTGCGATGCCGGCCCCGTTCAGGGCATTGGCAACCGCCTGTGCAGCAGAGGCCGGTTTCACCAATTTCAACCCCGATGCCTGTCTGATAAACCGCTATGAACCGGGGGCGAAACTGACACTGCACCAGGATAAAGATGAGCAGGATCTGAAGCAACCCATCGTTTCGGTTTCACTGGGGCTACCGGCAGTCTTTCAGTTTGGCGGTTTCTCACGTGATGATGCCACTCAGCGGGTGTTGCTTGAACATGGCGACATTGTGGTTTGGGGCGGTCCCTCGCGTTTGCGTTTTCATGGTATCCTGCCGCTGAAACCGGGTATCCATGCTCTTACCGGGGCATTTCGCTATAACCTGACCTTTCGTCGTGCCTTTCGCTAAAGCATTATCCCGGAATGAGAATAATTATTGATATCGTCCGACTTCGGTTTACACTGCTGGCAGCGTTAAATCTGCCTGGATGGTGTCATGGAGTTGCTTCGCGTTGTCTGTCGACAATATCGCTGGCCGTTTACAGCGGTTATTCTGCTCAGCCTGCTCAGTGCTGCACTTGGTATAGGGCTGATTGCGTTTATCAATCGTAAGCTTATCGTCGCCCTGGACAGTTCTGTGCATGTTTTGCCGCAATTTCTCTGCCTGCTGCTCCTGCTGATGGCCCTAACCCTGGCCTCGCAGCTGTCACTGACTCTGCTTGGCCACCATTTTGTGTATCGTCTGCGTGGTGAGTTTATTAAACGTATTCTTGATACGCAGGTGGAAAGAATTGAGCAAATTGGCAGTCCACAACTGCTGGCTACACTCACCAGTGATGTGCGGAGTATCACTCTTGCTTTTGTCCGTCTGCCGGAACTGCTGCAGGGTATTATTCTGGCGATGGGCTCCACTGCTTATCTGGCGTGGCTCTCGCCAGAGATGCTGCTGGCTACCGTTGTCTGGCTGTCCGTTACCCTTGTTGGCGGCTGGTTGCTGGTATCGAAAGTGTATTGCCACATGGCAAGGTTACGTGACGTTGAAGACCAGCTCTACTGCGACTACGAGACCATTCTTGAAGGACGAAAAGAGCTGGCGTTAAACCGCCAGCGTGCGCAGCTGATTTATGAGCAGGTTTACCAGAAAGATGCCCGCGAATTCCGTCACCATATTGTCAGAGCAGACACCTTTCATCTGAGTGCCGTCAACTGGTCAAATATTATGATGTTAGGTGCCATTGGGCTGGTGTTCTTTATGGCCAACAGCCTTGGATGGGCTGATACCGCCGTTGCAGCAACCTATTCACTGACATTGCTGTTTCTGCGCACGCCGCTTCTTTCAGCCGTAGGGGCCTTACCAACGTTACTCAATGCACGTGTTGCATTCGATAAACTCAATGCCTGGCAACTGGAGCCTTACCGACCAGGTTTTGCACCGCCTGTTACCCTGAAAAACTGGCAGACGCTGGAGTTGCGTGATCTGGTCTTTCATTATGGCGATGGCGGCTTTTGCGTTGGGCCTGTCAATCTGATGCTGCGGCGCGGAGAGCTTGTGTTTCTGATTGGTGGCAATGGCAGTGGAAAATCCACGCTGGCGATGCTGTTAACTGGCCTGTATCGGCCGGTATCAGGACAGATCCTGCTGGATGGTGAGCAGGTGAATACTACCGATCCGCAGGGCTATCGTGCGTTATTCTCCGCGGTGTTCACCGATGTGCACCTGTTTGACCGCCTGATTAATCACCGTGGGCAACCCGCCGACCCGGAAAAAGTCCGCCAGTGGCTGGTTCGCCTGAAAATGCAGGACAAACTCAGGTTGCAAGGCAATCAGGTTCTGGATTTGAAATTATCCAAAGGCCAGAGCAAGCGGCTGGCACTGCTGCTGGCCATGGCGGAGGAACGTGATATTTTACTGCTGGATGAATGGGCAGCCGATCAGGATCCACATTTTCGGCGCATTTTTTACCGTGAACTGTTGCCGTGGCTGATAAGCATGGGCAAAACGGTGTTTGCCATCAGTCATGACGATCACTATTTTCTGCATGCCGATCGTCTGCTGGAGATGCGTGAAGGTAAGCTCTGCGAACTCACCGGGCAGGAGCGGGAGCGGGCAACCCTTGATGCGGTGGAGCACACGGATCTTATCCAGTAAGATCGTCAGGATACGTTCAGCCTTAAGGAAAACGGCAGTCACGCTACGCTGCCATCATTCGCCAGGTGTTGTGCTGCGGACATGTCGAATGCGTTCAGTGGCGTAACAATCCAGCTCAGCACCCGATCTTCCTGAATCAGGACGTGGCCAGTAAAAAGCCGCCCGGCAGGAAAATCAGCCGGGAAATGCCGGACCAGCCGCAGACAAACGCGACTGGCATCAGCGTTGCTTGCAACAATCTCGGCGTCCTTAAAATCCATAAACTGACGAATACGTGGGAACAGCGCCTTGTAAAGGCTCTCTTTCAGGGAGAAGGCGACGGTCAGTGCCACGGCATCGGCTAATCCGCTTTGCTGCAGGACGTTTTTTTCATCCGTGCTGATGATCATCTTCTGCAACTCATGTGCTCTGGCCTGCGGTATTACCCATTCACAGTCAACGCCTAATAACTTAGCGCAGGATGACTGCCCCACTATCAGACCGATCCAGCTATCGGTATGGGAGAGGGAGCCGACTATGCCCGGCGGCCAAATCGGTGCCCTGTTGGCATCGTTATGCAGAATAAAGCCATCAATTCCTGTCAGACTGAGTGCGTGACGCACGCAGACGCGGCTTGCCAGATACTCGGCTCGACGCTTTGTGACGGCCCGATTAAGATGAACGGGGAGAGGAATAGCAAGCTCGCTGAACAGGTGGTCAGAAAAAGAGGACAAATGGTAGTTGGCTAACATTAACATTACATCAGGATGTCCGGCAGGGGACAGAATAGCCATATCGCTAATAAAGTGATGACCGGGCTCACAGGCCAAAGATGTTGACGCGTCGAACCGGGGTAACAGATCGTCCGATATTTTTTGATGATACACCGCTTTTAACCCTGCGTAGCCTGCCAGATGGGGATTTAAACAGGTTTAGCTGTTGGTGGCAAAGATAAAAATACGGCACGGTTATTCATTTGGCGGGATCAAAAAGCCCTTAAGGGAAATGATAAAGTGGCTATTTTTTTTGGCGATCTTTGCACCCCGGTCACACCAGTAGCTGGCGATACGGAAAAAGTCATCGTGGTCAATATCACAGGCCAGTTCAACGTGACGGATGCCACTGTGCAGCATCTCTTCTGCATCTTTGCAATTTGTTGCCGTAATGGTTTTCATTTTGCCAGGCCGCCAGTGTGAATGAGGAGTGAGGAACTCAGTAGCAGCTTGTAATGTAGCGTGTTTATGTTTCGTTTTTATTACATGACATCAGCTGTGAGGAATAAAAGGTTGTCTGTATCATTCACAAAACATCCCAGCTGCCGGGATGCATTGTTTTCGTCATAACGGTATAAGCAAGCAATGACGGTTCCGAAATAATAAAATGCTATAAAAATTGACGCTGACACAGAGCGTCACCACCATAGCAACGCTCGACCGTCTTCTCACAGAAAATTAAAACAACGCTCTGAGGCAATGAGATTTATTTTCAGGGCATAAAAATAAGTTCCGTTCAGTTACGCCTGGTGATCCACACTGTCCCTTTATCCGTGGAGCGTCACAGTAATAATCAGACCTCGGTTAACCGTGGTGGTGAATATAATGTGAGTGACGTGCAAAAAGTAAGGGTGGACAGGGTTGTGCTCAGGTGAAATTCCGCTGAATCTGAATCTGAATCTGAATCTGAATCTGAATCTGAATCTGAATCTGAATCTGAATCTGAATCTGAATCTGAATCTGAATCTGAATCCGGCACGGCTGTCGCCGCTACCGGTAGGGAGTGCGGGCTTTCACGTTGGCATTTCGCTGACAGCGCTAATAATGAAATGCCAGTAACAGAATAATCCAGGCTGAGGAGTGTAACAGCGAACATCATCCGGTGAAAAATCAGAACATTATGATGCACTACAGCAGAATCCTTTCTGCTGACAGTCAGGTCGCAGGTTCACGGATAAATTCCACGCTCCTTGCGCGCAGTCAAAATTCTTTCGCAGCCAACGGCATAGGCCGCGGTACGAAGTGTGACATCCAGTGTTTTCGCTTTCTGCCATACCGCGTCAAAGGCCTGGGACATAATCACATCCAGACGTGAATTGATTTCGTCTTCGCCCCAAAAATAACTGGAGAAATCCTGTACCCATTCGAAGTAACTTACCGTAACACCACCGGCATTGCACAACACATCGGGGACGATAGTGATGCCGCGCTGATGCAAAACATCATCTGCTTCAGGTAGCGTGGGGCCATTAGCGCCTTCGAGGATCAATTTACAGCTGAGCTGACGCGCGCGCGCTGCCGTGATTTGTCCCTCCAGAGCCGCGGGGATCAGGATATCGAACGCCTGCAACCAGAAATCCTCTTCACAGATAACACCAGCCCCTGGAAAACCTGCAATTGCACCGTGTTTTTGCTGCCAGCTTTGCAGGGCGGCGATATCGATTCCCTGATCGTTCCACAGGGTCGCACTGTGGTCCTGTACCGCGACAACATGCGCTCCCGACTGTTGAAACAGACTGGCCGCCACGCTTCCCACATTACCAAAACCCTGCACCGCGACGCGGCTTTGTGCAATGGGCAGGCCAATGTTTTGTGCCGCTGCCCGGCCAGTGACAAATACGCCGCGCCCCGTAGCCGTGACGCGGCCCAATGAACCGCCGAGGTGAACAGGTTTACCCGTCACAACACCGGTGCTGGTCGCCCCGGCGTTCATCGACCATGTATCCATAATCCATGCCATCACCTGCGCATTGGTGCCAACGTCCGGTGCGGGAATATCACGCTGTGGACCGATGATATTGCCAATCTCACTGGTATAGCGGCGCGTCAGGCGTTCCAGTTCCTTGATGGAGAGTTCACGCGGATCGACGCGAATACCGCCTTTTGCACCGCCAAACGGCAGGTTGATTACCGCACACTTCACCGTCATCCACGCGGACAGGGCCATAACCTCTTCCAGATTGACGTCCGGGTGATAGCGCAATCCGCCTTTACCCGGACCGCGAGACAGGTTGTGCTGTACGCGAAAACCTTCAAAATGGCGCACGCTGCCATCATCCATTTCGAGTGGGATATCGACAATAAAGGCGCGCTTGGGATGACGTAAGGTATCGGCCCAGCGCGAGAGATCGCCCAGATAGGGCATTACGCGGTCGACCTGGGCAAGGTAGGTCGCCCATGGGGAATGTTGATCTTCAGAAACGTAAGAGAGTGATTTGCTCATTTATTCATTTTCCGTATGCAGATCATGTTTAACAGTATGTTGTTGAGTGGCATGAATGATGAAATAAACAGACCGCCTTTATATCTCATCACGGTAGATAAAAAGAAGGACATGACAGGGAGAGTATATAAAATATGCCGCCCCCGGTACGGTTTTCTCTGAGAAAATAATAAAATGCCAGCCACGGGGTCAGGCCTCATTGCCAGTTATGCAATACAGCCAGAGGGATATATAATCCCGTCACAATGCGCCCCAGACCAGGCTGCTAATCCCACGCATACCAGAACCGGGGTTGCTGTCCGATACGCTGCTCGTGCGCGGTCTTCATCAGCTCATAGCCCCAGTTGATGCCAAACACCGACATACCGCAGGCGATGGAAATCACGCGATCGTTTTTATTTATGCGGCCTTCTTTTTCGCCATTGACGATATCACCAGGACTTGTGGATTCCGTCAGCGCAGGCAGTTTACCGACATCAATCAGGCGGTAGAATGGGCTGCCAATAACGCTGCTGTAGTAGGTTTCTTTATCGCCGGAGCCAATCGCATCTGCAGTGCGGTGTGGTTATAGATAATTTTGGCACTGGTGAGAAATGACTCTTCGGTATTGACCGGACCAGAAACCAGAATGGTGGCACCTTCTTTGATCCATTCATCTTTCAATGCAGTGGTTTCAGACGTGAAGCCGCCACTGTTATCACATCAGCACCACGGATACCAAATTTTGCCTCATTCACCCCAATCGCTGGCACGTTATAGGTTTCGCTTACTCAACTGGCAAATTCATCGGCTTTCTCCTGAAAGAGGTCGAAGCAGACGACTTTTGCCACCGATTTCAGCTGTGTCATGATCGCGACATAGCAGGCTTTATTGACAGGACCTCCGCAAATCACTGTGTCGGGATCGACGACTCAGGAAAAATTATTGCAGTATCGGATAACGGAGCACTGTTCTTTCCTCTTCACATGAATGTCTGGGAAATTCTCAGGACAGAAGCCCCTGAGAATCTTCTGTCAGATGGATACAGTGCGGTCATTATCGATGGTATCTATTCTGTCGATTATAAAAGAATTGCAGAATTAAAGTGCGATGGTCTTATGTCTGATGCCCGCAATAAGATTTCGGAATGGCGTACAGAATTGGAGTTGGACGTCATCAGTGACGAAGACAAAACAAGACTGACTGCATGGATGAAATACATTAAAGAGCTTAAGGCACTGGATTTTACAGACATGGTGGATGAAAAATGTTACTCGCTGATTGAATGGCCGATAATACCTTCAGATTTGTAGGTGGGTAAAGGAATCAAGCGTTGTGATTATCAGTTGTCAGTCGTAATTATTTTCTTCATATCTTTGGTTGTCATCATCACGAAATATGAAAAAGAAAATGACTGATAAAACAACTCCCGTTGCAAGTATGGTGTAAATCAGAATCATAGATTTTTTCCTTTATATCAATCGTCCGTTTATTGGTGGTGTTGATATTAAATACAATTTACAGCCATTTGAACCATTATAAAAGAAGGGATAAACGATCAATTCTGAGATATTGATCGTCTGAAACGATCAACTTATTCTGTAACAGTAATGATATTGGTAAGTTAAGAAGATAATAATAATTATAAAGAGGTTTCGTTGTCGAAATTAATTGATATTGCAAGTTCTCAAACAGGTGTCAGTGAGAAACCACGTGGAAGCAATTCTGGCCCGGAAGTTATGAGATACCTGAAAACAGTTGGCATTAATTTTCCGGCCGCATGGTGTGCAGCCTTCGTTGTGTGGTGTCATCCTGAAGCAGGTATTACGGGCATTTCGCGAACCGGCGGCGTTCTCGATATGTGGAACAGGAGTAAGGAATATCGTGTCACTTCTCCACAACCGGGTGACGTTATGATTATCGATTTTGGGAAAGGGGTAGGGCATACGGGAATCGTTCTGTCTGTTGATGGTGATGTAATCAAAACCATTGAGGGCAACACGAATGAATCAGGTGGCAGGGAAGGTTACGCCGTGTTCAGCAAGACCCGTAGTGCTTCCTGGTGTAAAGGATTCCTGCGGTTTAACTGATGTTAAATTGAATTGATCGATAATAACGATCAATTACCCTTAATCGATCGATGGTAACCGTTACACATGTACAGGTATTTACCATAGATTTGTCTTTACTTCACAGGAGGTGACTATGGGATGGCTGTTGCTGATTATTACAGTCAGTTGGATTTCTCTGGGGTTGGTTGTCAATCGCAGGCGAAAGAGTAAAGATCAACAGGAACCATATCAGGAATGCCCATACGAATAAGCCCTGACGGCATTCTCTCTCAATGGACAACATGAATAAATATCTAATCATTACAGCAACCATTGTGGTTGCTGCTCTTTTATGGTCTGCTCACCACTTTCAGCAAAAAGCATCCCAGCTTGAGGCAAATCTTGTTGCAGCCAACAGGGCAATAAAGGAAAGCGGTGCAACCATAGTTGCCCTTCGTAACCGAAGTATTGAGCTTTCTGCCATCGACTGGCTGCATACCAATGAACTGAGAAGAAAGAATGAAGAAATTGATACTATGCGTGGCAGGCTGGTCACTGGTCACAGGATGTACGCCAAAGGTAAGTGTCCAGCCACAACCCACAATGAGCGACAATCCTCCGGCAGCATGGGCAATGATGCCACCATCGAACTCTCTGATTCTGTTGCAGGAAACGTTTCCGATATTGCCAAAGGCATTGCCAGCGACCAGCAAAAACTGATGTATCTGCAGGACTACATTCGTGCCCATACAGCCACATCAGCGTTACAGAATGCTCAGGATTCGAATCAGTAAAGCCACCGACCCGCTTTAGCAGATTCTATCAGCATACCGATGGTGAAGTCTGGCACCTGTAATGGTGTATATTTATGAAACGGATTCCATGAGAATGGTGGCTCCTGATAATAGATTTTTATATCAAACTGACCTCTTTCTACATTGAATGTTTCAAAAAACTTATCCATTAAGTCTTCCGCTTCGAATTCATCAACATCCAAATCGAAATCAATGTCTGTATCAGGTGTAAGTTGTACCTTTTTCAGGTTGAACAGATAAGTACCGGCATAGGGCCGGACCAGTTCGTAAACTCTTTCTTCAATGTTGTTTACCATAATCTGTCACTACCTCGTGCTATCATATTGTAGTCACGAATTGTTCGGTAAGTGATTTCTGTAATATCAGCGGCAAGGATAATGATACCCAACAGGGGAACAGACCTGCCAACAAAAGGTGCAATATTGCGAACCATTACCTTTCTGGCTGTCCACGGTGTATATCCTCCAAGCCATGTGGGTAATGATATTCCGAATGGAAACTTAGCTTTCCTGAAGACCTTTCTTGCTGCGACTGAAGCATGAGATGTTCCTTTAGTTGCATCTGCAAGTTTCCCTCTGGTGGGAAGATTACTTCTGCCTGAAACAATGGCTGCAACAGCCGCAAAATCAGCTACCCCCAGACCAAATTGCTCCACCGTCTTCTCACAAAAAATCATAAAGAACAGTTCAGAAGCGGTCAGATTTGTTTTCAGCGCATAAAAATAAGTTCCATTCAGTTGTTCAGTGGTATCCATACCATTCCTTTATTTGTAGAGTGTCAGAACATTAATTATACAATTATCGTAACGGAGGTGAACAAATATCAGTGATTTATTTGAGTGACAAAAATGTGGCACGATTACCGCAGCCACTGGTAACGCACACCGCGAGCGTAGCGAGTAACCGTCATGGGTGTCAAAATGCAAATCTGTGAGCCGCTACGGCCTTTTCGGTGATAAATGATGTATTCGTATGGCAGGAAGAAGAGGGCGCTCAGAATGGCTCTGGCTGAAGGCATAAATGATGGCACGTGCCATTTTGTGGTTAAAATATGAACAGGTGTTTTTGCGAGAGTAATATCAATAAGTTATTGATAATTGGGGAAAAATTTGGTCGGCACGAGAGGATTCAAATTATAAAGTTAATTATCTGTTTTTGTTAATTTTTGTATGACATGATTTAATTTTGTAGTCCCAAACATAGTCCCAAAAAGAAAAGTCATCCGGGTTTCAGCCATTTGAAGGACACTTCGAAGCAAATAGCTTTGGTGATTCATTGTAACCCTACTGACAGCTACCACGTTGCCGGGAAGTGCAATCCCGTATCTGCAATCTTCCTTAGCTACGAAGAAGGTTTATTTCCAGCGCAAATGCGGTATCGCGCGCGTACAGATGCAGAGAAAACCTTTCAGGCATACAGCTGGTGAATGCAATCACCAGATTCAATCGTTTTAAACGTCAGGAAATAACAGCGGGTAAAGCTGAATTAAGAAATCTATTCACTCTGCTGCACAAGTCTTACGACCATCCACCACTGGATGAAGACTGGCGGGGAGAAGCCGCCCTTCGCGATGGTTTTCCTGCCCGGATGCACTGCTTTAAGAGCTTCTCTAACATTTCATCAGAAATGCGCGGATACTTGCTCCTGATTTTTTCCTTCTGGATCTTGTCTATGATGCTTCTCACCTGTCTGTCTCCCTGAAGTTAAATTATTTGCTTGCGCTTGTATTGCATGGGGTGTTTTCAAAATACAGCATACGGGCACGATAAAAACCTCATGCTGTGCATGAGTCAGTTATTTTGCGCTCACGTAGCGATACGGGTAAACCTCACTCTACCCTCCCGGTCCTGCTGCGGTTCACGTGCGCGTAGTGATGCCTGGAAAACCTTCAGCGCTCATCCATTGCGCTCACACGAAAGCCTCGCGGCTCGTTCTTTTAAGAAAACGCGCGCGAGTGGCTAACCCCGTTTTATGGCCGGGGATGATCCCAGCTATCACTACCAAAAAAGCAGAATTGTTACACCAGCAACAAATCAGTAAAACCTGCGATTGCTCTAAGCCTGTGGTGGCGTATTATTCACCATGTATCATCACATGATGTAATTTTAAATAGAAAGGGAATCAAGGATGAGTGAACGTAATGAAATAATTGATGGTTCGCAGGCAGCAAGTGCGAGAGGTGGTCTGGTATACACAGAAGTTTTGGGGTGGATTGATCTCGGCCATGCGAGAGGTGATGATATCAGGGCACTGATACAAAAAATCGACGCAGGTGAAACAATGAGTGCAGATCGCTACGATGTCACCTATGCACAGTCTATGGTGTCTCCACTCCAGATCATCCGGGTAGGAAAATTTATCAGGTGGCGTATACGAAAGGGGCGTCCACATCACGAACGTAAAAGCATCGCCCTTGCAATGATGATGACGATGGCGCGGAAATTTGAAGCATTTCAGGGGGCATTCCCTAACAATCTGGTGACTGACAGCGGATTCAGTGGAGAAGACCTTGTGTCGGATTTACTGGGCTTTTACCGCGTTGTCTCCATTCAAAATCCCTTTGAAATGCTTCGCCCAATCAGCAAAATTGAAGCGTTGAAAAGATGGGATTATTACGGGAAAATTGGTTCCTGGAAAAATGAAACTTTCCGTCCACTGTTATTTCCTGATCCGGAGCGATTCCCTAACGCCAGGCCTCGCTTAGGCCAATTGCCTAACTTCATGCAGACCGTTCAGCCCTATAAAGACTGGAAATCTGGAAATGTTGCTATCGCAACTATGGACGGTTCTTTCATACAAGACGGTAAGAGAAAGGATCTAATTGTATGAGAAGGTCACATACAATCACACTGACCATACTTGCCATCATCGCAGGCGTTTTTGTTTACTTTTTGCCGGTGATTAGAATGGAGCTGGCAGGTAGTGCTCATTACATGGAACAGGATAGTCGAGAATATGCGTTCTATACCCCGGATCTTTTGAAAAAAATCCCGAGAATATCTGATCGGTATGAGTTTGATTTTTATAACGTGGCTGGTCCAGGATCACTTATATACTCGGTTACTTTTTACAATACAAATGATACCGATAGGGTCAGTGCTTATCTGGCCTCTGAGGGCTACATTAAACAAGAATCCTGTTCAGTAGAAGGAAAATGTTGGAAAGGCAACAATCCTGCCGAAACTGTAACCGTTAGCGCGGTGCCAAAAACTAATGTGGTGATGGTGCAGATTGATAACTCGCCCCAATTTTGAGTATGTAACTTCGCTTAACTGCTGGCCTTTCTGTATGCGCCATATTTGCGCCACTGAAGGCCGATTCTGTATGGTCGCGGGGATAATTCGTTTTCTAACGCAGCCGGAAAAGCGAACAACTTTGCCAAAATAAGCCCCTTATCAATATGCGTTGCCTGGCGGAAAAAAGTTTCTTATTTTCGATGCGTAAAAATCTGACGAGGTGGGCAGGCCGGGGAACGTTGAGCTGTAAAAATCCGATCTCCCCATCCCCAGGAAAAAACTTTTCATTTCGCGATTCAACACGGAAACCGGGACGGGCGGTCCACAGGTAGTGTGCTGCTGAAGTTTTTCTCCACCCCGGCCCGCAGGCGTTCAGCAGACACCACAGCATGAGATTTCCAGAGCTATCATAATTTCCCCCTGTTCCGCCCTGCTGTCAGGGGAATTAATTTCCTGCGCTTTCGTCAGACTGGCCCCTCGTATTATGACCTGTCAGCAACACGAATTTTCTCCGTGCTCTGGCTGGCATAGTGAATCCCGGCACACTGGCGGCACACCAGCGCATTGTCATTTACATAGAGGGCCGTGCGCCGCGTCTGGCAGGAGGGGCAAACGTACCACCAGCAAACGCCGCCGAAATGTGGGCCAGTTGTCGCCAGTCCGATCTCTGCGCTTTCGCCATTCGGTAGGTTTACCACCAGCTGCATATTTTCCATTCGTCGCAACGTCATATCGCTCACGGGCTGTAAATCGTCTCCCGTAGTACTGGTGCTTATTTCCGCCAGTGTGGCGCGGCCCAGTTGCTGAGCGTCGTCTGTGTAGGTTCTGGTGCGCTTCCTGCCTGCTTTACTGGACCGCTGTTTTTCAAGCCATGCCCGATAACCCTCACGCTGGCGCTTCCTTCCCGCTTTCGTTTTTGCGCCGGTGCTTTTGCCGCCGTGAAACTTACAGCGCCCGTTCAGGCTGAGTTCTCTGTTTTTACACGGCGTTCCCTTACGGGTTCTGGCACCACACGTCAGCCCACGTATATCGGGATAAGGCTCATATTCTGGCTCTTCCGGTCGGACGTAACGCACACGCTTACCCGGCAGGAACCGGGCGAAATAACTTTCTCTGTCAAAGATATTACATAAATGCATGTAGTGATTATAAGCCGCAAAGTTACGCTGACTCACCCGCCTGAACAGCGCCAGCAAACGGATTTTAGCTTTATGGTCCATCGCAAAAAAACTTAGCATTTCTATACATCTCATGGGGTAAGGGCAACGCTGCGCAATTCTTATTTTTCACCCGCAAAAAGCGGATCATTTCGGATCTCTGTATGGGGTTAAAGCAGCGCTTTACCTGAACATCAATCCCGTTGCCCTGTGCGCTGCGCAGGCCCGTAATGCAGAAATGAATTTACGAAATCATCAGGTAAAAAACTGCGCATTTTGGAGCAAAGTTGCGCAGTTTTGCCCTTTGTATCCCTTGCCGTATCTGGCTTCAGCGGGTTTTCCAAAGGGCAAAAGAACGAAAAAGGGCGAATTTGCGCAATTTGCAGCAGGTCGGGAACAGCAGGGCGGAGTTCTATCGGTGGGATTATTGCCTGGAGCCACCCGGAGGACTGACCTTCCACAACTTTTCTGAAGGCCAGTGCAAGGTTTTGAAGGTTATTTATACTTAACTGCGATGTTCTGTCAGAGTATTTTCCCCCTCATCCATTTTTTGTCTCAGAAGTTCTACCCGCTCCATCATTACCCATGTAAGACAATCCCGCGCGGTAGTGTTGGTTAGTTCGGTTATGGCAAATACAAGAGCACGGCACTGATCCAGTAATTCAGGCTCAGAGATATCCGTTGCGGTAAACATGCCATCATCAAGGAAGGTTAAGAACCCGGAAGAAGTTTTTTCGGTATCCATACCAGTAATCTCACTTTGAAGTTTAGAACCTCACCAGAC
This sequence comes from Erwinia psidii, assembly GCF_003846135.1. Classification (GTDB taxonomy): domain Bacteria; phylum Pseudomonadota; class Gammaproteobacteria; order Enterobacterales; family Enterobacteriaceae; genus Erwinia; species Erwinia psidii. Next base: position 176,489 of record NZ_RHHM01000001.1, on the reverse strand, counting down.
CACTGCTAAATGGGGTGGTGAGGCGTAGCAGGGTTAGCAGACCGGTCAAAGCGAAACCCGGCGAGCGCGAGCGCTCCCCTACCACGCCCCACCATAATTGGGCGTGACTTGTCCTTTACGGGTACAGAAACCGCTGAATATTTAGCGGTAATCCCGCGCTTTGCTTCAGGCTGCTAAACCTGGTCGCCCACGTTGGAGCAACGAGGCGAGAATAACGCCGACCAGTATTAGCTGGCAAGAAATAATGATTAACCTGCGGCTGGTTAGTGGTAACACATTTCAATCCGCGGCTGGATGCAGAAGGGAAAACGGGATTATAGATATACAAAACGGCTTATCCCACCTGTCCCATTTGTCCCAAATGCCGTAACTAAATGATTTAACTGAAAGTGCTTTTTATTTCTGGGATAAGTTGCCCTGATTTTGGGACAAGTTGACCTGTTTTCGACCTGTCCCGGCCACCAGCAGAGGCGAACTTATCCCAGAATAGCCCTGGCTTATCCCAAAACGCCCCCAACCTGTCCCACTTTTATCCCAGAAATAAGCATTCATACACTTTAAAAACAATAAGTTAATCTTTTATATATACCTCCGGGATAAGTGGGATAAGTCGTTTTACGCGCACGTGTAAGCTATTCGGGTGTGCTTTCTTCCGATCCCGGTGCAAACAGCAGAACGTATGCCCAGGGCCTGGCATTATTCAGGTGCTTCAGGCGCGGCGTTCTTATCTGCCAGTTTTTACCGCTGGTGGGTTTTTTGAGCATTCCGGCTTCATGGAGTATCCGCGCGGTGGCGTCTTTGTTGTGGCTCCCGGCGACATACTTTTTAAACGGTGCGGGCAGCACGTAGAACAGCAATGGATCATCGTATTGTTCACCGTTATCGCGATATCCCATCAGTTCGGGGATCGGTAAATCTCGCGGGTCATAATTCAGCGGAGCAAACCGGCTCATACCAAAGGCATTAAGAAACGCTGCGGCCTGCTCAACAATCTGCTGGTGCTCTTTGTTGCCGGTACCAAATTCGGCCACCCAGGCATTAAAGCTGTGCTGAACGGCATCCCGGCAGGCCTGCGCATCCCAGCCGGTGATATGGCCTGCCAGCAGCAATGCGGCCTCCATCACGGCAAAGCGTTCTCCGACGCGGTGAACCTGTTCCCCGTAACTTTCAGGGATAAGACCGCGCCAGCGTTCCCGTGCAGCCCCTGCGGCCTCCTGAGCCTCCTGCTGGTGGTCGGCAAGCCAGCGCACCCACTCACGCCCCGCCGCGCCGTGGTGTAGCGCCCATGCATCACGAAGGGCATCAGCATGGGCCTTGCCCGATGGCAGGCCGTGAAACACCGTGGCCTTTTCCAGAGGAACGTTAAGCAGGCGCACCAGTTGCCCCGCTTTGGGCCTGATACCCTGGCTCAACAGATAGGTTTCAATGTCCATTTCCCCGGTGCTTATGGCAACGGTGCGCCAGCGTTTTAACTCCCGGTTGCCACCATCTTTTGCCCCCTGTAGTTTTCCTGAACCGTTGAACAGCGTGTAAGCCGAGGTGGCTACTGATTTGGGGTCTGCTCCCTGTCCAACTTCATCCAGCGCCAGCAGACCGTCATGGTGTGCCTGTGCTTCATTGGCGATACCCAGCGCCGTGCCGTACCACGTCAGGCGCAACATCTCCGGGTTTCCGTAAAGGCTGCTGGCAATACTGGCCGTGGTGGTTTTACCGGCGCTGGACTGTTGGAAGAAATGCACACCGAACCCGTCAGCCCCCACCAGTCCGATTAGCGGAGCCGCCAGCGCAGCGGCAACGCCCAGCATCATCGACGGATTGCCCGCTACCAGCGCGGCGACATTTTCACGCCAGCTCTGTGCGGTTCCCGCCACGGTATGACCGGACGCCGTGGCGCTGCGTCCGTGGAAAATCACGCGCTTTTCACTGTCGCCGATAATTTCCCCGTCTGGCATGACGTAAACGCCGTGCTGCCACCCGGACAGCGTGGCAACGTTCCACAGCTCCCCGTTGTCGCTGTCCGTAAGATGGTCGGCCAGAATGGCACGAAGATGGGTTTTGGCCGTGACGCGCAACCCGCGATTGCTCAGGCGTGACCAACCCTCACGATTGCCGATATCACCCGCTGCGATAGCTTCAGTACGTTCCGGACGGTTGCCGGGTGGCTGCCAGCGCAAAACAACAAAATCGGTACCGTCACCCACGCCGGTCCCCAACACGTCCACCCTGCCGCATAACCACTGGCCGGGGCGCTGAAGCTCTCCGGATTTATCAATTTTGGGCATGACCCAGTACAGCCCACCAGCGCGGGCCTCCACGCGAGGGGCCAGCTCGTCCAGCGGCGCACGATTGCCGGTTGCTTTGCGCATATCGTCAACCAGGCTTTCGCCGCGTCCGGACTGCTCACGCACCCTGGCTAAATATTCCCGCCAGTCCTCCGGCTGCCGGTCGGTTATTCCCCTGTACAGCGCTGCATCCTGCACCCCGGCCAGCGCCAGCTTTTCACCAATGGCGTTAATCATGATCGGCTCAATCTCGCCCGCCAGATAGACGCGGGCAGCGCGGCGGCCTTTGTCGATAATGCGGAGGTTATCCAGCTCCGCCAGCTGCTTTGGCCCCAGATAAATCGGCGGGATGGTGTCTCCGGCTATCTTTTTGCCGTAATCCTCCTCCCACGCGCTGGCGTGGCTGTGTGCATCAGCACCGGCAAAAATAACCGCCTCGGTGAATTTATCTTTTGGCAGTTGCTTAACGTTCGGTGCAGATTTCATCGCGCAACGCTCCGCATTACCGCTGTCGTCCTGCCGGTTATGGTGGCCGTTCTCAGTAATTCCCCTGAGCGGGTAACGGCCACGTCAGCAGAGAACGCCGCCGCATCCACAGCACCGGCCAGGCGTCGCTTGCAGTTTATCGCTCTCTGACAATAAGGAATATTTGTTCGACTATTCATACTGGTAACCTCGTTGATTACTCACGTTCTGCCAGACGTTTTGCCAACCAGTTATTTACTTCATCTTCAAACCAGCCAACTCGGCGCAGGCCTACACGGAAACCTTTTGGAAATTCACCAGCGTTGATCATTTCCTGAAAGGAACTGTCCGAACTCAAGCGCAGGATCGCTTTAACTTCTTTCTTGAGTAGTATTTTTCGGTCTAAAAGGTTCATAACTCCATATCTCCACTACAACCGGTAACATCCGGTCAGTACAAGTAGTTAACCGATAAAATGATGAAAAGTGTGGTGGTAAAAAAATAAAGTTGGTGAGAAAAAATTGATGACTGGTAATTTTTTTATTTAATGGCCGAATCAGGGTGGAGGTTTGGGAAAGAAAAAATTCCCATGTTGAAAGTTTGGTAATAAAAAGCATCCTTGCATATGGTTAGTTAATAATCTTCAGGGTTTTCAGGATAGCTTTGTAGCGCTTCGGCAATCAGTTTTCTGAAGGACTCTGTTTTGTCATTTGTATATCCATCCATAAAACCAGCTATGGCCTCTGCTGCATCTTGCGCAATTTTGCTTTTGTTAATGTCTTTTCCCCATGTGTAAACGCCTTTGTGCTTACCAGCTAAGGTCCGTGTAAGGGCTGCTATCAGCAGGAGTGCCGCATTTTGAGGAGGGAAACTTTTTCTTAACGTTGGGGGCATGTCACGAGGATATAATGAGTTCGATTTTAGTGCTGGCAGGGCAGAACCATCAGGTGAATACCAGGGACTTTCATCAGAAAGTTCTTTCAAAGCCCAGGGCCATATTTCATTAGAGTAGAATTCTGCACCAACAATATTCTCACCTATATCTTGCCACTTGTTTTTGTAAGTTAGTTTTCCAGAACGCACCTCATAAAGAATTATATGCCAATACGAAACCGCAACATTATGAACATCTGAGTGACGATCTAAGTCCCTTAAGTGAAGGCAATCATAAACACCCGCCATAGCCAGGGCTACCTGTTCAGCGCTTACGGTCCGTTGGCGGCGTATATGATTTGGTAAATTAATAATATTATCTGTCATAAAACCGCCCTCATTCCACGAGTACCATTGGCAATGGTTATTCCGGTAGCTGCATTTTCGACGAACTCACCCCACCAGCGCATAAGCACAATGCGTTTTTCCAGATAGTTGCTGCGATTGTAGGCGCGGCGTACTTCGTTAGTATCAACGTGGGCGAGGGCAGCTTCTATCACGTCTGGCTCGAATCCTTCCTCATTCGCTGCGGTGCTGAATATGGCGCGTAGTCCGTGAGACACCAGCACCCCCTGATAGCCCATACGGCGCAACGCGGCATTGGCACTCTGGCTGCACATCGGTTTAGTGGGAGCTTTAAAGCTGGGAAAAATATATTCACGGAGGGCGCTGATTGGTTTCATTGCATCCAGTACAGCCAGTGCCTGGCTTGACAGGGGGATCACATGGTCACGGCGCATTTTCATTCGTCCGGCTGGTATCGTCCAGGTGTTATCTGCCTGGTTGATCTCTTCCCAACGACATTCAGCCGCTTCTACCGGACGAGTTACAGTCAGTAACTGCCATTCAATGAGTAACCGTGTTTGACGTTCAATACTGGCAACAGAAAGCGAGTTCATCAGTTCAGGCAACTGTTCCGGCCTGATGGTTGGCATATGCTTTTTGATAGGGGTAGGGAAGGCTTTTCTGACGTTGATGGCGGTGTTTATCTCAATGAGTCCGCTATTGGCTGCGAAATCCATTACTTCATTGATACGCTGTAAAACCCGTTTCAGGGTTTCAAGGTTTCCTCGCGCTTTGATCGGTTCGAGGAGAGTGACGAATTTACGTGCAGTGAGTTCATTGATTGGCGTCGTGCCGATGTCCGGGAATACATACTTTTCCAGCGATCGCCAAATGTCCTTAATCGTATTTGCAGCCAGATTCTGGCTTTTCTTCATCTCGTACCATTCAGCCGCCACTTTCTGGAAGGTGTTTCCCCGGCGTAATTCTTCAGCGTCATGTTTTTGCTGCTGGTGGCGCTGTGGATCGATGTTCCTTGCTAACAGTGCCTTTGCATTCATTCGACGTTCTCTGGCATCGGCCAACGACAGCTCTGGGTAATTCCCCAGCGTTAGAGTCGTGCGTTTACTTGTACCTGGTTTGTAATATCGAAGTTGCCATGTCTTTACTCCTGAAGGTTTCACTATCAGGATTAGCCCTCCACCATCGGTAAGGGTCATTTCTTTGTCAAAGGTCCTGGCATTTTTTATCTGTGTAGCAGTGAGTGGTGTGGTTCTGATTGCCATATGGGACTAGCTCCTTTGGGACTAAGGATCAACTAGTCCCAAATCTAGTCCTAAAGTTTCCGTCTGTAAACGGTCAGTCCCGATAGTTACAGGCAACAAAAAACCCGCAAACTCATTGAGAATACGGGTTTTTGCGGGATTTCCATCAGTAACCGGTACTAACAGAATATGTATTTGGTCGGCACGAGAGGATTTGAACCTCCGACCCCTGACACCCCATGACAGTGCGCTACCAGGCTGCGCTACGTGCCGACATTTGACAGCTGATTCTACTGAAATCTTTTACGAATGCAAGCGCCTAACATGTTGACTGCTATGAAATTAGCCAATTCCATTGCTAATTGGCAATAAAGCGCTTTTCTTCGGTCAGCACCTGCAACAGCAACGCCAACTGCGGTTTATGATCCTTCAAACGGTTGCCTGCATTGTCCCATGCTGTATAGCTCCCGTTATTGTCCAGCAACAGGGTAAGTTGCGGTGTGTTTATCACCAGCTGGCGGTTGCTGCTACTGGCTACCCACTCATTGCGTCGGCGCGCCGCAAACAGATCTTCACCCTGTGAATAATCAGACGTCGCGGTACTGACATGCAGCAAACGTTGCATCAGGGTCGCCATTACATCCGGGTGGTTAGTCAGTTTGTTAACCTGCTGTGGCGGCGTGTTTGGCCAGTGGATCACCAGCGGCACCCGCAAATTTGCACGATTACCCATGCTGGTGTCACCATCCAGCGCCATGCCATGCAGCGAGGTAATCACCACCACGGTATTGTTGAGTAAGCCTTTAGCCTGCAAGGTGGACAGCACCGTTTGAATCTGATTATCCACCGCAGCTGCGTTGCGTTGATAATGGCGGACTGACTTTTCCGGGGTGCTGTCACTCACGTCTTTCCCCGACAGGGAAAGATAGGAGAACCACGGCGCTTTGGGGTTGTTTTGCCCTTCGAGCCAGGTTTGCCATTGAGCGACCGTCTGTTCATCGGGCTGTTGTTTGGACAGCGGTAATGAGTAGTCAGCCAGCAGTGCCTGTCGATAGAGTGGGGAAGCAAAACCATCAGAAGCGAACAGACCAAACTGATATCCCTGTCTGCCAAGCGCATCTAAAAGGGCCGAAGGCATTCTTGCCGACAATACGCCATCCATGTAGCCGGGCGAAATGCCATAAAACAAACCAAACAGGCCGCTATCAGAGCTGCTACCAGCACTGAAATGCTGGGTAAAATTGAGATTATCATTGGCAAACTGCGTTAAATGAGGCAACGATTTCGCAAGCGTTGCCTCATTTAACCCATCGACGGTAATCACCAGCAAGTTATTGCGTGTCCCGCCATCGCGAAACGTGATGTTATTTAGGGGGTAAGCGACCGACACGGCTTCAGGATTACCCTGTTCGACCAGCCTACGCTGGTATTCCTGTGCATCCAGCAGACCATGCTTTTCAAGGAAACGGCGCGCTGTCATTGGATAGGAAAGCGGCAGGTTAGAGCGCTGCATGGTGATCGGGCGATAGAAATTTGCATCAGCCCAGATATACATAACGTGGCTGGTGCAAAACGCCACGATAAAGAGCACCGCCAGTGGCTTACCGAAATTACGCCGGTCAAGGCTACGCAGTTTCTGCCAGCTCCAGGTGGCAAACAGCATTTCCACCAGGAAAATAGCCGGAACGCTGATGAACATGAGTTGCCAGTCTCGCGCCAGTTCGCTTTGATCGGGGTTGACCACCAGTTCCCACACCACCGGGTTAAGATGCAGATGGAAGCGATTAAAAACGGCGCTATCCACCAGAATCAGCGTCAGCCCAGTGGTGGCAACCATTGCGGACAAAAAGCGAAGCAGTCGTTGTGACATCACCACAAAGGTCAGCGGAAAAATAATCAGCAGATAGGTGGCGAACACGATAAAGCTGAAATGACCAATCCAACTGGTAAAGGCGTAAATACGTCCTACCAGCGAAGCTGGCCAGTCAGAAACAAACAGGTAACGGCTACCGAGGATAAAGGCAAAAAGGATATTAAACAGGGCGAACCAGTGCCCCCAGCCTATCATCTGGGAGACTTTTTCACGGTAGCGCTGCTGATTTGTTACCATATCAGGGTCAAAATTTTCACGTTAATGTGTTTTATCTTCACGTACCGACGCTTGCAGGGCGTCAGCAAATGAACGTGCCAGCGCGTTACGCTGAGCGGATGATACGCTGGTATTGATCAAATTGGTGACCATATTTCCAAGAACCATCAGGGAAAGATCGGTCGGGGCCTGATCTTTTTCAAGAATATTAACCATGTCAGCGAGCAGTTTTTCCACGCGCTCGTCACTGTATCGGGATTGTTGTGGCATAGAGTCGAATTTACTGAGTATCAAAAGGCAATATCCTACCGTAAATGTACGATTTTTTCTGCACTTTTATCGCAATGCATTGGTTAATGTTGTTGTCTGTTGATTGCTGCATCGCCGGGTGATTGAATACGCGCCTGGGTCCCATAAAGGAGAGTTTACCATGAGTCTGGATATCGACCAGATTGCCCTGCATCAGATGATCAAGCGCGATGAACAGACGCTGGAGCTGGTGTTACGTGAGTCTTTGCTGCCTGCCAATGGCCCGGTGACCGCCATGATGGAAGAGCTGCATCGCGTTTACAGTGCCAAAAGTAAAGCATACGGTTTGTTCGATCAGGAGAGTGAACTGGCCGCTGCATTACGTCATTGTCGCAAAGGCGAGGATGATTTTCTGGCGTTCAGCCGTGCTGCAACAGCACGCCTGCGTGATGAGCTGGCTAAATACCCCTTTGCTGACGGCGGTATTGTTCTGTTTGGGCATTATCGTTATCTGGCGGTGGAATATCTGCTGGTCGCGGTACTTAACAGCCAAAGCAGTATGCGGGTTAATGAAGAGCTGGATATCAGCAGTACGCACTATCTTGATATCCATCATGCCGATATTGTTGCCCGTATTGATCTGACTGAATGGGAAACCAATCCTGAATCGACCCGCTATCTGACGTTTCTGCGTGGCAGGGTTGGCCGTAAGGTTGCCGACTTTTTTATGGATTTTCTCGGTGCCAGTGTCGGGCTGGATACCAAAGCGCAAAACCGTGGGCTGTTACAGGCTGTTGATGATTACTGCGATCGGGCCAGTCTGGACAAGAATGAGCGCCAGAACTATCGCCAGCAGGTGTACAGTTACTGTAATGAACAGTTGCAGGCGGGTGAAGAGATTGCCCTGGAAGCGTTATCCGGTGAGCTGGCCCCACTGGGGGAACAAACCTTTCAGGCTTTCACTCAGGAGCAGGGTTACGCGTTGGAAGAGCACTTTCCAGCCGATCGCAGCACATTACGTCAACTGACCAAATTCGCGGGTAGTGGGGGAGGGTTAACCCTGAATTTCGATGCGTTGTTATTGGGGGAGCGCATTTTCTGGGATCCAGCGACGGATACCCTGACCATTAAGGGCACCCCGCCTAACCTTCGCGATCAGCTACAGCGTCAAAACGGCAGCAACTGAGCGCAAAAAAAAACGCCGCATATCGCGGCGTTTTTTTATCGGAGACGAACGGCAATTAAGCGCGAACGAAATCGATGTGGTGCAGTTTTGGCTTGAACGGGTGACGCTGTACAGCCTGCACTTTCACTTTGGTTTCTTTGCCATTGATAACCAGAGTCAGCACTTCGCTGTAGAACTCAGGCTTAGCCTGCATGTTCATCACCGAGTCGTGGTCCAGTTCGATGGCAACAGCTGCATCTTTACCGCCATAAATAATGGCCGGGAATTTGTTAGCTGCACGCAGGCGGCGGCTCGCACCCTTACCCTGCTCTTTACGTTCTTCTGCATTGATAGTGAACATTGTTCAGTCTCTTAAAGTGATTATCCTGCTACAGGCGACCCAGCAACAGGTTGGTATTTCAGCTTCTGCGGTTGCAAAAGCGGGGCGGATTATAGCCTTACTTCAGGTGTTCCGGCAACGGCTATATGCCGCGTTTTATTTTGCGGGTCACTGTCCGACCCTGGGCTAATGGGGTAGCCATTGATGTCAGCGAAGCTCCCAGGCCCGGCGATAACGCCCCTGATAGTCGAAAACTTTCTCGCGGATTTGCCAGTAATGGCGCTGTTTTCGGGCCACAACAAAGTCGGGGTGTCGCAATAATGGCTCCATAGCAATAATGTCCTCTGCGCTTTTCCACACCATCGCAATGCCCGGCGCGCGCTGGTGGGGGCGCAGGAAAATCTGTTCAAAGGCGGTACGCTGAGCGGGGGTACTCAGACGGAAACGTTCACTCACTTCTGTGGCATCTTCGTCATAATAGCGTGCTTTCAGCCACTCGCCTTTTTCATCAGATCCGCATTCGAGTCGCATTGCAGCGCAGCGCAGCACCAGAGCATCTTTCAGTTTCAGCGCGGCTTTCAGCATATCGTCGGGGTCCACCAGTACCGCCTCACACTGATGACATCGGCGGGCAGCAATATCATTTTCGGCAAGGCAGTGCGGGCAGCTCTTGTAACGAAAGCGATAATCGCACTGCTGGCGTTCGCCATCACTGTTTTCAACGATCCCCTGGCAGCGACGGCCATAATGTTCAGTGATGGTGCCATCTGACGCGAGTTTTCCCCAGAAAATGTTGGCAAAATCGCAGGTTGGACAAAAAACCTGCACCGGCTGGTTATCGCTTTTGCCCCTGGGAGTGCCGACTTCCGGTGTAAAAATATCATGTGCATTGCCCGCATAATCAAGGATCAGGCAGTCCCGTTTGCCGGGACAAAGGCGCAGTCCACGCCCCACAATCTGTTGATAAAGGCTGACCGATTCAGTGGGGCGCAGGATGGCTATCAGATCAACGTGCGGTGCATCAAACCCGGTGGTCAGCACGGCCACATTAACCAGATAGCGCAGCTGGCGTGCTTTGAACGCAGCGATCAATGCATCGCGCTCGCTGGCAGGCGTAGCTGCGGTAATCAGTGCATTATCCTGCGGTAACAGACCCGCCACTTCTCTGGCATGTTCGACCGTTGCGGCAAAAATCATTACACCCTGACGGTCCAGGGAGAATTCGACGATCTGTCTGATAATATGTGGCGTTATCCGCCGCTGTTGAGTCAGTTCACGGTTGAGATCGGCCTCGCTAAACAGGCCATTGTCTCTGGCGGTCAGACGACTGAAATCATACTGTACGACCGGCATATCAAGCCTCTCTGGCGGCACCAGAAAGCCGTGTTTAATCATATACCGTAGTGGCAGTTCGTAAATACAGTCCCGGAAAAGCGCATGTTCATTGCCACGTACCATACCGTGGTAATGAAACTGGTAAATCCAGCCCTTCCCCAGTCGGTAGGGCGTTGCGGTCAGACCGAGCAGTCGCAGCTGGGGGTTACGCAGACGAAGATGGCTGAGGATTGTCTGATACTGACTGTCAACAGCGTCGCTGATGCGGTGGCATTCATCGACAATCAGCAGCGTAAATTCACCGTCGAACTGCTGCAGGTTGCGTGCTACTGACTGCACGCTGCCAAAAACCACTTTGCTCTGGCTCTCCCGTCGTTGCAGTCCTGCGGCAAAAATATCCGCTTTCAGGCCATAGGATTGATATTTGCTGTGATTCTGTGCGACCAGTTCTTTGACGTGGGCCAGAACCAGCACGCGGCCACGGGCGCGCTTAGCCAGTTCAGCAATCACCAGACTTTTACCGGCACCGGTGGGCAGTACAATGACCGCAGGGTGGTGGGAACCACGGAAGTGGGTGAGGGTGGCTTCAACCGCCTCGTGCTGATAAGGGCGCAGTGTAAATGACATTACTGTTTGATGAGTTCCGCGAACAAAGCCGCATTATGTCACGAAAGCTTGTGTGATGTTTACCGGGCTCTGTGCCTGTGGGCGAACTCCCGATATACTGCCGTCTGAGATTGCGGGCGTGACGCCATGTCAAATATCCGCACGTCCTTCATCCGTCTCTTTCAGAGGCGTCAGTTTTTTTCATTCAAACAGGCAGTACAGATTTAATGCGACTTGATAAATTTTTATCTCAGCAACTGGAAATCAGTCGGGCTATTGCCGGACGTGAGTTACGGGCACGCAAAGTTACCGTGGATGGTGAGGTGGTGCGTGACGGTGCCTTCAGGCTTAGCCCGGAAAATGAGGTGGCATACGACGGAAACCCGCTGCAACTGCAAATCGGGCCGCGTTATTTTATGCTTAACAAACCGCAGGGATACGTCTGTTCCACTGACGATCCCGATCACCCCACCGTGCTGTATTTTCTTGACGAGCCTGCTGCGTATAAATTACATGCGGCAGGGAGGCTGGATATTGATACCACCGGGCTGGTGCTGATGACCGACGATGGGCAATGGTCGCACCGTATTACTTCCCCGCGCCATCACTGCGAAAAAACCTATCTGGTCACCCTTGAATCTCCGCTTAGCGCAGATACGGCAGAGAAATTTACAGCTGGTGTGCAGCTACACAATGAAAAAGACCTTACGAAACCGGCTCTGCTGGAGGTGATCGGCGCATCTCAGGTGCGTCTGACCATTAGCGAAGGGCGCTACCATCAGGTTAAACGGATGTTTGCAGCCGTAGGGAACCATGTGGTGGCGTTGCATCGTGAGCGTATCGGCGGGATCAAACTTGATGCAGAACTGCAACCGGGTGAATACCGCACGTTGACGGCAGAAGAGATTGCCAGCGTTGCTGCCGCGTCAGGCAAAAAAATAAACAAGGAATGACAAGCGTGCGCAAGGAAAAAAACTCCTCGCTGGGACTGGTAGTGATCCTCGGGCTGCTGGCAATGCTGATGCCGTTATCGATTGATATGTATCTGCCTGCACTACCGCAGATTGCCAGAGAGTTCGGCGTGTCTGCTGGTAGTGTACAGATGACGCTGAATATCTACATTCTTGGTTTTGCGCTGGGCCAGTTAATTTACGGTCCGCTGGCCGACAGTTTTGGTCGCAAGCCAGTGATTTCCGTTGGGACGCTGGTTTTCGCGGTGGCGGCAGCCGCCTGTGCGATGGCGCAAACCATCGATCAGCTTATCTTTATGCGCCTGTTGCATGGCCTGTCGGCGGCCGCGGGCAGCGTGGTGATCAGCGCCCTGATGCGTGACTGCTACTCGAAAGAGGAGTTTTCCCGCATGATGTCCTTTGTAATGCTGGTGACGACCATTGCGCCACTGCTGGCACCGATTGTTGGCGGCTGGCTACTGCTGATCTGGAGCTGGCATGCTGTTTTCTGGAGCATCTCAATGGTAGCCGTTGTCACCACGGTGATGGTGGTGACACAGATTAAAGAGACGCTGCCAGCAGATAAACGCCAGAAATTCCACTTGCGAACCACGTTGTTAAACTTCCTGTCGCTGGTTCGCCATAAGCGCGTATTTAGCTATATGCTGGCCAGCGGCTTCTCCTTTGCCGGTATGTTCTCCTTTCTCAACGCCGGGCCATTTGTCTATATCGAACTGAACCACATCTCACCGCAGAATTTTGGTTACTACTTTGCGCTAAATGTGGTGTTCCTTTTTCTGATGACGCTGGTTAACAGTCGATCGGTACGTCGCTTTGGGCCGGTGGTGATGTTTCGTTTTGGCCTGCTGGTGCAGCTCAGCATGGCCGTATGGATGGTGGTGGTCAGTGCGTTCAATCTTGGATTTTTGCCACTGGTATTTGGAGTGGCCTTATATATTGGTTGTGTTGCCATGGTGTCGTCAAACGCGATGGCGGTCATTCTCGAAGAATTTCCACATATGGCGGGGACGGCTTCATCGCTGGCGGGGACGCTGCGTTTTGGCGTGGGTGCTTTGACCGGTGCGCTGCTGTCCACCATAACCTTTACCAGCGCATGGCCAATGGTCAGTTCGATCTTCATTTGTGCCACGCTTTCTGTGCTGTTGTTGAGCTATGCAATCCGATCACACCAGGGTGCTGCCGGCTGAATAACACATCCGCGCGAGCTTTCGGTGTTTTTTTCATATGTTGCTATAATGTGAAAATAACGCTACAAAAAGATATCTCTGTGCAACAAAGTGATTGTTATCGGAACGATAAAGCGGTAAAAATAATGTTAAAATGGGAGCGAGATCTCAAAAAATAGTGCCATTATGACCGATAAATGCAGACGCAGTTGGCTGGCTGCATAATCTAAACACCGCTTGTTTGCCGCGGAACAACGGCACTTCAGCGATACCGGTCTGGGGGAACAGCATGAATACATTACAACATTCAGTGGTACACCGTCTGCCTCAGAGTTATCGATGGGGTGGTGGAGGTCGTGGGGCGAGTGTGGAGCCACTGCTTATCAGCAGCATAGCAACCGATGACGATTTGGTGGGACTTAGCCTGCTAAGCCACCATGGCGCACAGGCCTGGGATGTGATGCAGATGATTAAAGACGCACTGGCTGAAATCCAGCTTGACTGCTCCGTCGTTGAATGGGAGGGGGAACCATGCCTGTTTGTCGCCCGCCATGATGAATGCGCTACCACCTGTCGGCTTAAAAATTTCGGTGTCGGCATTGCTGAGCCATTTAAAAATGCATCTGCCTGATTATCTCAATCAGGCAGATTTTCTCATTTCAGTGCCAGTAGCTGTTGTGTGTAAGCCTGCTTTGGTGCAGCAAAAATCTGTTCACATTCTCCCTGTTCAACCACTTCCCCCTGGCGTAACACCACCATCTGATGACAGAGTGAACGAACCACCTGCAAATCATGACTGATAAAAATGTATGCCAGCCGGTGCTCCTGCTGCAGCTTTTTCAGCAGAGCAAGAATTTGTTTCTGTACCGAGCGATCCAGTGAAGAGGTCGGCTCATCAAGAATAATCAGCCGGGGTTTCAGAATGACCGCTCTGGCAATCGCCACGCGCTGACGCTGGCCGCCTGAAAACTCAGTCGGATAGCGATGTCGGGTTTCCGGGTCAAGCCCGACTTCCTGCATCATCGCCATTACTTTCTCTTCCCGCTGTGCGGCTGTCAGTTCGGGATGATGTACCTGCAAGCCTTCTGCGATAATCTGCAACACGGTCAGTCTGGGGTTCATGGATGAATTGGGGTCCTGAAATACCACCTGTACCTGGCGTCTGATCGGCAACATTTTCCGGCGATCCCATTGGTGCAGAGGTTGTCCGGCGAACCAGATTTCTCCCTGTGACGGAATTAATCGCAGAAGGGCCAGACCGGTAGTGCTCTTTCCAGAACCTGATTCGCCCACCAGTCCCAGACTTTCACCGGGACGTAGCGTAAAGCTCAGTGATTTCAGTGCGTGGTGATAGCCGCCGAACCGTCGCATTATGCCCTGTCTCAGCGGGAACGAGACCGTCAGCCGATCCACATGCAGCAACGGAGTCGTCTGGCTGTCGAACGGGTCGGGACGACCATCCGGCTCAGCATCAAGCAGTGCTTTGGTATAGGGATGGGCCGGGGCGCTGAACAACCGCGTCAGGCTGTTGCTTTCCACATTCTGCCCCTGGCGCATTACTGTCACATTATCGGCCAGCCGACGGACAATATTCAGATTATGGGTGATGAACAACAGCCCCATATTCAGCTCCTGCTTCAGCTCTTGCAGCAAAAGCAGAATCTGAGCCTGCACCGTCACATCCAGCGCCGTGGTCGGTTCATCAGCGATCAGCAACTCCGGCCGGGTCAGTAAGGCCATAGCAATCATCACCCGCTGTCGCTCGCCACCGGAAAGCTGATGAGGAAAAGCGCTCAGCCGCCTGCCTGCCTGACGTATACCCACGCGATCAAGGCAGCTAAGCATTTCGGCGCGGGCAGCCTCCCGACGCATCCCGCGGTGGAGCGACAATACTTCATACAGCTGCTTTTCAATATTGTGCAATGGATTGAGGGAGACCATTGGTTCCTGGAAGATCATCGTCATGCGATTACCACGCCATCCCCGCAGCGTTCGCTCATCGGCTTTCAGCACATCCTGTCCGGCAAACAGGATCTCGCCCTGCGGATAATGGACCGGTGGCTCTGGCAACAGGCGCATTACCGACTGTGCCGTCACGCTTTTTCCCGATCCTGATTCGCCCACCAGCGCCAGCGTTTCCCCGGCAGCCACCGACAGTGAAAGATTGTCCACCACCAGGCGGCTTGCGCCGCCCTGACGAAAAGCAATACTTAAGTTTTTTATGCTCAGCAGTGACATCAGTGCACCTTACTGGGGTCGAAGGCGTCACGAACCGCCTCGCCGATAAAAATCAGCAGCGACAGAAGGAGAGCCAGCGTAAAGAAAGCGGTTATTCCGAGCCAGGGGGCCTGTAAGTTGTTTTTTCCCTGCAACAGCAGTTCACCCAGTGAAGGGGAGCCAAGCGGCAGACCAAAGCCAAGAAAGTCAAGGGAGGTCAGCGTGGTGATGGAGCCACAAAGAATAAATGGCAGATAGGTCAGTGTCGCCACCGTGGCATTCGGCAGCATATGCCTCAGCATAATTTTGCGATCGCTGACTCCCAGCGCCTGAGCCGCACGAATGTAGTCAAAATTGCGTGCGCGGAGGAATTCAGCTCTGACCACGCCGACCAGTTGCATCCAGCCGAACATAACGGTGATAGCCAGCAGCCACCAGAATCCGGGTTGGATAACGCTTGAGAGCAGAATAATCAAAAACAGTGTTGGCATCCCGGACCAGACCTCAATCATCCTCTGGCCCCACAAATCAACCCGGCCACCGTAATAGCCCTGACAGGCACCGACGATAATGCCAATAATGCTGGACATGAGCGTCAGCATCAGGCCAAACAGCAGTGAAATGCGCGTACCATAAAGTAATCTTGCCAGCACATCGCCGCCGTTGGCATCGGTTCCCAGCCAGTTTTGCAAAGACGGCGGGGAAGGGAAGGGAACTCTGGAGGCAAAGTTAATAGTACCATCACCAAAACGAACCGGCGCCCAGATGGCCCATCCCTGTTGCTCAATACGGGACTTCAGCCACGGATCCTGATAATCGGCAGCGCTGGCCAGCGGGCCGCCAAAATCCGATTCACTGTAATTGACCAGCAGTGGAAATCGGGTCTGGCCCTGATAATGCACCACCAGGGGTTTATCATTTGCCAGCAGTTCGGCACCAAGGCACAACACAAATACCACGGCAAAAATCCACAGTGACCAGTAGCCCCGGCGGTTTTGGCGGAATCTCGCCCAACGGGCCTGGTTTACAGGGCTTAAACGGCTCATTGGCGTGCCTCAAAATCAATGCGCGGATCGACCAGCGTATAGGTAATATCGCTGAGGATATTCAGCAACAGGCCAATCAGGGTGAAGATATAAAGCGTGCCGAACATGACCGGATAATCACGCTGAATGGTGGCATCGTAGCCCAGCAGGCCAAGACCATTTAGCGAGAACATCACTTCGATCAGCAGCGAGCCGGTAAAAAACATACTGATGAAGGTGGCGGGAAAACCCGCAATCACCAGCAGCATGGCGTTGCGAAATACATGACGGTAAAGGATTTTTTTTTCATCCAGCCCTTTAGCGCGTGCGGTTACCACGTACTGTTTACGGATTTCATCCAGAAAGGCATTTTTTGTCAGCATGGTCAGCGTGGCAAACCCGCCGATGACCGTTGCCGCAACCGGCAGGGTGATATGCCACAAATAGTCGGCAATCTTGCCGTACCACCGCAGGCTGTCAAACTGGGCAGATACCAGCCCGCGTAATGGAAACCAGTCAAAATAACTGCCGCCAGCAAACAGCACGATCAAAATCGTTGCAAACAGAAATGACGGAATGGCATAACCGACAATAATGATGCTGCTGCTCCAGATATCGAAGGCGCTGCCATTGCGCACGGCTTTTTTGATACCCAACGGAATCGATACCAGATAAATGATCAGTGTGCTCCACAGGCCAAGGGTCATTGAAACCGGCAGGCTGTTTTTAATCAGTTGAATAACCGAGCTACTGCGGAACAGGCTGTCACCGAAATCAAAACGCAGATAGCTCCACAGCATGCTGAAGTAACGCTCATAAATCGGCTTATCGAAACCATAACGTTTGGTGATTTCGGCAACCACCTCCGGGTCCAGACCGCGCGAACCGCGATACTGATTGTCACCAGGATTCAGATTGACTTTGTTTTTGCCCTGAGCTTGCAGTGTGCCAGCCGTGCCCGGCATGCCGGTGCTCTGTCCAAACTCAATGTTTGCCAGCGCCTGATCCACCGGGCCGCCCGGCGCGATTTGTACAATGAAAAAGTTGATGGTAATGATTGCCCACAGGGTGGGGATCATCAGTAACAATCTGCGTAGCAGGTAATTGCCCAAACTCTGCTCCTTATCGACGTTGGGCCGGCAACTGCGCGGCTTTATTGACATCGTACCACCAGCTGTCGAAACCTGATGACCAGGTAGGACGTGTTTCTGGCATGGAAAACTTATTCCACCAGGCGTAACGATCGTTCGCGCTGTGCCACATTGGGATCATATAGAAATTCCACAGCAAAACCCGGTCAAGCGCCCGTCCCAGAGGAAGTAACGCGGCTTTATTGCCCTGCCGTTGACTGATTTGAGCAAGCAGGTTGTCAATCACAGGGTTGGAAACATGCGGGCGGTTATAGCTGGAATTGATATACTGCGTTGCCCAGTACATTTGCAGGCCGCTGTCCGGGAAAGGCATTGCCGGATAAGGCGACATCAGCATATCAAAATCACTTTTCCGCAGGCGGGCGAGGTACTGTGAACTGTCGACCTGGCGGATGTTTAATTTGATGCCAATTCTTGTCAGATTATGCTGGAAGGGCAGTATCCACTGATCGTTACCGCCGCTCTGGGTCAGCAGTTCGAAGCTGAATGGAACACCGGTTTTTACGTTGACCAGACGCTGATTTTTCAGTTGCCAGCCTGCCTGCTTTAATAAATCCAGCGCTTTTAGCAGATTGTCACGATCGTATCCGCTACCGTCAGTATGAGAGGGTTGATAAATTTGCGAGAAAACCTCATCCGGGATCTTACCTTTAAACGGTGCCAGAATTTCCAGTTCTTTGGCATCCGGGTAATTCCGTGCAGCGTATTCCGTGTTCTGGAAATAGCTGTTGGTTCGTTTATACGCACCGTAAAACAACGTCCTGTTCATCCACTCAAAATCGAACACCAGTGAGATGGCCTCGCGCACTCGTCTGTCGTTGAACAACGGTTTCTGCACGTTGAATGCCAGCCAGGTAGTGGCGCTGGCAACCTTGTTTGGCTGCTCATCCTTGACGATGTAATGGTTGCTGAAATTCTTACCCTGATACTGAGTGGCCCATTTTTTTGCCGATCCCTCAGCGCGGAAATCAAATGCCCCGGCTTTAAAAGCTTCGAAAGCGACATTGTCATCCAGGTAATAGTCGTAGCGCAGGGTGTCAAAGTTACGCAATCCCTTATTCACCGGCAGGTCTGCCGCCCAATAGTCCTTAACCCTGGAATAAGTCACGGACTGACCGACTTTATAGCGGGATATCCGGTAAGGTCCGCTGGCAGGGGGCGGAGTGGCGAGAGGTTCATTCAGTTTGTGGTCTTGCCAGAATTTTTCAGGAAACACCGGCAGAGTGAGCAGCGACAACATTTTATCGCGATCGCTTTCCGGCAGGTCAAAACGCACGGTCAGCCCCGTAATCGCTTTCGCCGTCACGCCTTTAAAAACCACCCTAAACTGCGGCACGCCTTCGGTCATAAACTTATTAAAAGTAAAAGCCGCGTCTTTTGCGGTCATCGGCGTGCCATCCTGAAAACGCGCCTGAGGTTTAAGGGTGACTTCCAGCCAACGGAAACTGTCAGGGTAGCGGGCGAATTCAGCAATCAACGGATAATAGCTACCCGCTTCATCGTCAGGGGAGACAAACAGGGTGTCATAGAGTGTCTCTGATCCTGCGGCCGGATTACCTCGTGAGGCGTAACGATTGAAATTGTCATAGGTACCGATTGCCGAGAGGACGATATCTCCACCCTTAGGTGCTGCCGGATTGACATAATCATAATGGCTGAAGTCTGTCGCATATTTCGGTTCGCCAAGTTGGGCAAAGGCATAACTCTCATTACTATTTTCAGCCAACGCCAACGGTGCGGTAACACTGAAGATTATCAGGGCAAACCAGCGCAAGATCATTATCTTATTCAACTCCGCAAACAAAATCCTAAGCTGCCCAGTCCCGGCAGCAGTACGAACGCTCAAGCCTAACAGCAGTATGCTGGCTGTGGCAATGCACCACTGATGCAACAGAATTAACTCAGAAACAGTTTCGGCTGGTTTTGCTGCATATATTCCATTAACTGCGGGACGGTACAGGGGCGACTGAACAGATAGCCCTGAAGATGGGAAACACCACGACGAATCAGCCAGGACGCCTGTTCGCTGTTTTCCACACCCTCTGCCACGACAAGCATGCCCAGCTTACTGACCATGGTCAGAACGGCTTCAAGGACCGGTGAGTGCAGGGTTTTACTGTTGATATTTTCAATAAAACCCCTGTCAATTTTAAGATAATCAAAGTTGAATTTATCAAGATAAATCAGTGCGCTGTGTCCGGTGCCGAAATCATCAACAGCGATACTGATCCCCTGATTACGGATCCAGTTGAACACCGGTTGCGTACTGTGTTCATCCAGTATGGTTCGTTCAGTAATTTCAAAGACGTAGTTGAAGTGATCCTGCGGCATCGCCTCCAACCATGCCGCGACGTCATCACAGAAACAGTTGTCAGCGAGATGATTTGGCGAAATGTTCAGATTGAATCCGGTTCCCACCGGCAGAATACGACGAAGTATATGGCTGTCACGCGCTACCAGTTCAAACAGATGACGTGTTAAAGGGGCGATAAGATTCGTACTCTCCGCGTAGCTGATAAACCGATCGGGAGGAATACTGCCCTTTTCAGGATGGGTCCAGCGTAGCAAGGCTTCAATACATGAAATTTTGCCACTCATTGTTGCAATAACAGGTTGATATACAACATGAAAGTTGCCACGCCGGATCCCCTCTAAAATATCCCTGCCGGGGCGCATCCGTCGGGACACCAGCATATAAAAAACGAAACCGCTTAGTAGGGCGAACAGCATACCGGCCAGCAGCACCATGGTTATGTCATCAACCAGGATCGGCTTACCATAAAGCAGTAGGGTAAGAGGCAAACCAGGCATCACCAGCATTCCTGATGAATTACCGGATACGGCGGTGAGATTGTGAATATGCTGTTCCCAACTGTTCAAGGCTATATCCATGTTGGCAGGTAGCATAGTGGCCAGTGCCTGTTGGTGAGTGGCAAGTAACAAATAGAGCGGAAGGTTAATGTTGAGGGGAGCCAGTTCGATGCTGTGAGGTATATGTGGATCTTTCAGCCATATTGCCAGGTCTGACTTATTGGGCATGAGCGTCGGCAGACACATGTTTATGACTTCGTTGGGGCCGGTGTCCGCTGATAACCTGGCAAGGTTTACAGGCATATTGCCACTGGAAGAAGAACAAAAAAACAGGGCGTTGTTTACCTGCATAAAGGTTCGGTTACTGATGTTTAAGGCGGCTCGTTCAGTTAAATTCTGGCTGCTGTTGCTCAGATAGGCGTTACCCGGTTTTTTTGGGGTGCCATTTACGTCGTAGGGAGGAGAACTGCTGAGCTTGCTGCGATCTTCACTGTGATGCTGCGAGACAAATACCAGAGCACTGGTGATAAACAGCAGAAAAGCGAACAGGGCAATGGCCACACTGTAACAGGCTATTTTGCACGTATTCGTATTATCCTGCCTGGAAGTTATTGAAAATGGCATTGGGTTGATCTCCCGTTAGTGCCTGTTTTTATTATTGTGCTGTCTTGCTCTGGTGTCCAGCTGGCAGGATATAACGGCTGTGTGCTGTCTGTCTTCCGATAATTGGCGTTCAAAACGGATTTTGTCTTTGTCAGTCCGTTGTGCCGGATAAAGGCCAACAAAAAAACGCTGCCATGGCAGCGTTTTGTTTTTTCGTTTCGCAGACTTCAGGATCGATAATCAGCTTTGCGAGCGGTTTAGTACTCTGCGTGCATCACGGTAGCGGTTCTTCCAGTATGCTTCATTCATATTAGAAATCGTCACGCCGTTGCTGGTGGAAGCATGCACAAAGTTATCATTGCCCAGGTATATGCCAACGTGACGTCCTGTTGAACCCGCACGGAATAACACTAAGTCTCCCGGACGTAATCTGGCGCGCTGAATACTTTTTCCGGCATCTTCCTGTTCATAGGTTGAGCGAGGTAAATCCATGCCAAACTGTTCACGAAAGGTGGTCTGAACAAAAGCTGAACAGTCTATGCCGCGTTTGTTGGTACCGCCAAGACGATAACGAACGCCTTTCCAGTCAGAATACTGTTCCATCAGACGGGATTTAATGTCCACATTCTGGACCAACTGTTCAAATTCATCCTGAGACGCTTGCAGTAAAAAACCATTTTTGTCTTTAACTGCATGGGTATCAGTTTGTGCATTGTTGCTGGTATTCGTCGAGCTACAGGCTGAAAGCAATGTTGCCAGAGCAACCGCGGGAACAAGCCGCCATATATATCTCAGAATCGGTTGAGACTTGACCATTATAAATGTGATCCCTTGAAGTCCTTAACGACAATGTCGCTAGCTAAATTGCGAAACGAAACGAGAGTAAGTTATCACGGTAAAGTAAGACAATTCCTGAATGGTTAAAATGTGTTTGTGAGCACAATTTAAAATGTAAATTTCAGAAATATAGCTATTGGTTTTTACCAGATAAAAATGAGGTTACCCGATTAAAGACCGCATGGCGAGCGGTTTTCACGACTTTTTTACCGGATTTTATAATGTCAAACTGCTTCGCCATTAACGCGCCACCGTATCGGCATGGTGCGAAAAAACTTTAACTAAAGCAGACAAAAACAGGGTGAAAATTTGTTTTTTTCATGATTTTTAGATTGGAATCTCATTTTTTTTACTAATCCAGAGCTTTTCACTAACATGGGGTCATAAACTGATCTTTTATGAAATATTCGTTCAGCCAGCCTGGCAGAAAATGAACAGCAATTGACAGTATTGATAACACCTTATTTTGCTGTCCACGGAGCATTAAATTACTTAGTTGGCTTATATTTTCCAGGTAAGTGAAAATATAAGGCGTTCACTAAATAATCACTGGCTGGCGCAATTAACCACCAGCTCATTCCAACCAGAACGATGGAAAGAGAACCTACCGCCACATCAGTAAACCAGTGTGCGCCAATCATTATACGCGGAGCGGCAAATACCAACACAATTATCACGGCGATTAAAAACGCACCCCTGGTAAAATAACGCAGCATAAAACAGGCAAAAACCATTAGCATCATGCCGTGATCACCCGGAAAACTGTCGGCAGAAGCATCTTTAGTGGGAATGCCGGTCAGCTTCGCTACGTGGTTAACCCCTGGAAAGAATTTTGTTGGACTGCGATGCGAAACGGGGATCAGATGACCCAGTTGGTTTAGCAGCAGGGCGCTGAATAACATTGTCATGCCGATGGCAAACATGCGGCGGCGACCTTCTGGCGTTTCACGTCGCCAGAAGTGAAGATAAAGCGCCCCCATTGCCAGTAACGAAACGCCATCAAAAAGTCGAAAATTGGTTATTGCGACCAGCCACAGCAACGCTTTATTGGTAACCAGCCGGTCGTTAAACCAGAAAAAAATACTTTTATCTGTGATAAACCAAAATCCATGATTCTCAGGAAGATACCAGGAAAAGAACAGCGCAAAACCCACCAGGTTAAGAACCATAATGCTGATAAATTTTTTTATATTCATTGCTGGCTAATTATAAGATTGAAAATTACCAGCGCACATTATACAGGTTAATTTAAACGAAGCTTCAACAAAGATGTCTGTAGCGTATTCCAGTGGGTTTTCGCTTTGTTAATCATTTCGATGCGGCTATCCGGGGGCTTACACTGACTGATTTTTTGTTAAAAAATCCTCACCCTGGCGATTGATGCTGACAGTGCCTATCGGGGTAGGCATTACACGCTTTATACATGTCATCGGTGCCAGCCTGACTCAGTTCAACAGGCCGCCATGGTTGAAATGGTTTCTTCATCAAATACCCATCCGCAGGAATAGTAGCCCTGTTCCTCATTGAGCGAGCGATGCCGGCGACAGTGATGCCTCAGCGGAAGCGCTGCCAGTCTTAATGGTGGCCGGGCAGGATGGTTGTGCCCATCCTCCAGAGGGCGGAGATTTTCACCGGGTCGGTCAGGTAGCGTAGTATCTGGTTTGCCAAAACGCGTGGTTATCACTGGCCGTTGGAATCTGTCGCTGTCC
Source organism: Erwinia psidii (assembly GCF_003846135.1). Lineage (GTDB taxonomy): Bacteria > Pseudomonadota > Gammaproteobacteria > Enterobacterales > Enterobacteriaceae > Erwinia > Erwinia psidii. The sequence continues at coordinate 152,988 of NZ_RHHM01000001.1, read as the reverse complement.
TGCCATGACCGCAACGCCTGCCGTGTATTCTCATCCCAGCGGTCTTCTTTGTTGGCCATGATAACGTCGGTATCAGCAAGCTGCTCGCGGAAATTTTTATTTTCCAACAGATGCCTCATGCAGCTGTTGGGGATCGGGCAGAGATAAAAAGGCATTCAGCGTCAGCCAGGGATGGTAAACATCGGCCGAGAGCATTGACAGGATCTGTTTTGGATGGCCCAGGCCGGTTGGTTCTGTCAGCAGCCGGTCCGGCTGGTTTTGCTTCAATAACATATTCAACTCAACCTGCATCGGCAGACCGTTGACACAGCGTATACAGCTGCCTGGGATCTCTTTCAGTATGGCCCCGCTTTCGGCCAGCAAAGCACCATCAACGCCCACTTCTTTGAACTCGTTCACCAGCACCGCCACGGGTTTACTGGCCAGTAAATGCAGCAGTGTTGAGCTCTTTCCGCTGCCAGGAAAACCGGTAATCAAATTCACTTTAGTCACTTTTAGCTCCTCATGCTTCAGCCTGTCCGGCAACGGGAACGATTGCTTAAGGGCCAGCTAAAACTTTACTAACAGGGCGCGATTAGAAAGTTGCTACTACGTTAATAAGAGGATAATCAAGTAATGAGGTTACTATGAACGTTACAAAACTGGCGATAGCAGCTGTTATATTCACGTCATGGGCAAATCATGCCCTGGCGGCAGGAAGCAACACTGGCGTGATATATTTTGAAGGGACCATCGTTGAACCCCTGTGTGACGTGGAAGTTGAACAAAATCAGTTCAGCTCATCCTGTTATCGTGAAGGGCGCAACCAGGTAACCCACTCGGCAATCAGCGATGAGCAGGCCATCCCTGCCAATATAGGTCAAACGGAAATACGCTGGTTAGACAGTGAGCATAAACAGGGCGTGGTGACCGTCAGCTACAATTAATTGTCGTTCGGGGACGGTAAGAGAGCCAAACCGGTCACACCGTAAGCTGACCGGTTTTTTGTGCAAATTACTCCGCGCGGCCCATGTAGCGGCGTTCCGGGATGTGAATACGGATTTTATCGCCGCTGCTGAGATATTCCGGCACCTGGATCACCAGACCGGTGCTCATGGTGGCAGGTTTAGTTCGTGCGCTGGCGGAGGCCCCTTTAATGCCGGGGGTGGTTTCGACAATTTCCATATCCAGCGTCTGTGGCAACTCAAGCGCCAGAATCTGTCCCTCCATTGTCAGCACCTGAATACCGGGAATACCGCCTTCAGGAATGAACAGCAGCTCCTCTTCAATCTGTTCTTTTTTAAACAGATAAGGGGTGAAATCCTCATCATCCATAAAGACGTATTCGTCACCGTCAATATAAGAAAAACTCACCTGGCGTCTGCTCAGGGAGATGGTTTCCAGAATGTCGTCACCTTTAAAACGCTCCTCGACTTTCAGACCGGAACGGATATCGGTAAAACGCATTTTATAGAGGGTGGATGCGCCGCGCGCACTGGGGCTTTGCACATCAATATCTTTTACTAACAGCAGCTTACCGTTATGGCTGACGGCCATTCCTTTTTTAATTTCGTTAGCTCTTGGCATGGTGAGTTCTCACTGAACGGGCGATGAAAAACAGTCGCGTCAACTTACTCCGGCTGGAGGATTCAGGCAAGGATTGCGCGAGGCATTCGCCGGGAAATAAACCTCGCGGTGCCGTAAAAAATGATCGTAACAGGGATAGTATTCTTACCGGACGGCTGCTATTGTCGCGCCAAAACTCACAGGGGAAAAAAATGGAGTGTCGTTCTGCGTGCGGAGCCTGCTGTACCGCCCCTTCAGTTTCAACACCTATCCCCGGAATGCCAGAGGGCAAACCGGCCAATACCCCCTGCATTCAGCTTGATGAACAGCAGCGCTGCAAAATATTCACCTCCCCCCTGCGCCCTGCGGTATGCGCTGGTCTGAAGCCCAACCCGGAAATGTGCTGTACCAGCCGTGAAGAAGCAATGATCTGGTTACTGGATCTGGAAAGGCGTACCGCACCCGGCTAACCGGCCTGTCAGCACGTCAGCAAAACGACGTTTTTAGCGCCTTTCTCACCGGTGCAAATATAAAACGGCCTGAGCTGGTCAGGAATACTCTATACTTTGTCAGCATTTATTCAGCTACTGCTGTATCTGATACGGCGTATTTTTCTGAAAAGTGCGAATGAAATGTGCGTCGCTTCAAAAATCTGCTACGTCGTTGAAGGTAAAACTTGCCACATTCCTGCCAACACACCAGACTCATTGAAACGTTTCAGCGATGTCTGTTCAGTTAATTCAAACACAGATTTCGCTTTTTTTCTCAAATTAGCTGAAACGATTCAATTTCAGCAGCGAGGAGAACTATGTTCCAGCTTGAACTGTCCGCAATCCATCCCGGTGCCAGCGCCGGAGATAAAGAAGATGCTATACGTCAGGTTGCCGCCGCGTTGACCGCAGCTGGTAACGTGGGTGAAGGATATGTTAACGGCATGCTGGCCCGTGAACAGCAAACCACAACCTATCTTGGCAACGGCATTGCCATCCCACATGGCACCACGGACACCCGCTCACTGGTGTTAAACACTGGCGTTCAGGTGTATCAGTTCCCGCAGGGCATCAACTGGGGCGACGATCAAACCGCCTATGTGGTGATTGGCATTGCTGCGAAGTCAGATGAACATCTCGCACTGCTGCGCCAGCTGACTCACGTACTGAGCGATGACAGCGTGGCTGAACAGCTAAAAAGTACCGACTCCGCAGAGACGTTACGCAGCCTGCTAATGGGCGAGAAGCAGGGCAGCGAGTTTAAATTTGACACCTCACTGATTGCCACCGACGTGGCCGCCAGCGATCTCATCACCCTGCAGGCGCTTAACGCGGGACGTTTACAGCAGGCGGGAGCCGTTGATGCCAGTTTTGTCAGTAAAGTGGTATCAAATCGGCCGCTGAATCTGGGGCAGGGTATCTGGCTGAGTGACAGCACCGAAGGTAATCTCACCAGCGCTGTGGCAATCAGCCGGAGCGCCACGCCGTTTGAGGTGGAAGGCGAGAAAGCGGCATTACTGATTACGGTAGCCGTCACCGACGATCAGCCCCTGAGCGTTCTCAACTACCTGAGCAGTCTGCTCTGTACACAAAAAGCCGATCGTCTGCTCACAGCTGACGCTGCGGGGATCCTGGCATTACTGACCAGCGAATTTACCGAACAGGCAGACGTGCTGAGCGAAGAATTCACCATCCGCAACGAGCATGGTCTTCATGCCCGTCCGGGAACGGCGCTGGTCAGCGTCATTAAACAGTTCAACGCAGAAATTACCGTCACCAACCTTGATGGTAGCGGTAAACCTGCCAATGGCCGCAGCCTGATGAAAGTTGTGGCGCTGGGCGTGAAGAAAGGACATCGCCTGCGCTTTACCGCCAGCGGTGAAGATGCGCGTGCCGCGCTGGATGCCATTGGCGAAGCCATAGCCGCTGGCCTGGGCGAGGGGGCGGCATGAGCAGGCGTGTCGCAACCATTACGCTGAATCCGGCCTATGACCTGGTAGGTTACACCCCGGAAATAGAACGTGGTGAAGTGAATCTGGTAAAAACAACCGGTTTACATGCCGCAGGGAAAGGGATCAACGTTGCCAGGGTGCTGAAAGATCTTGGTATCGACGTCACCGTAGGGGGATTCCTCGGTAAAGAGAATCAGGATGGTTTTCAGCATCTGTTCAGCGATCTCGGTATTGCCAACCGTTTTCAGGTGGTGGAAGGCCGTACGCGTATCAACGTCAAACTGACAGAGAAGGATGGCGAAGTCACCGATCTCAACTTTTCCGGCTTTACAGTCACACCGCAGGACTGGGAACGCTTTAGCGCTGATTCCCTGAGCTGGCTGGGCCAGTTCGATATGGTGTGCGTGAGCGGCAGCCTGCCGGAAGGCGTTGATGCAGATGACTTTACCCGCTGGATGAGCGCGTTGCGTACTCAGTGTCCGTGCATTATTTTTGACAGCAGCCGTGAGGCGCTGGTGGCTGGTCTGAAAGCCGCGCCGTGGCTGGTAAAGCCTAACCGCCGCGAGCTGGAAATCTGGGCTGGTCGTAAACTACCGACTTTGCAGGATGTGATTGAAGCCGCTCATTTACTGCGTGAACAGGGAATTGCCCATGTGGTGATCTCGCTGGGAGCAGAAGGTGCGCTGTGGGTGAACGCTTCAGGTGAATGGATCGCCAAACCACCAGCTTGTGAAGTGGTGAGCACCGTTGGTGCCGGGGACTCAATGGTTGGTGGCCTGGTTTATGGCTTACTGATGCGCGAGTCCAGCGAGCACACACTGCGTCTTGCAACCGCTGTGGCAGCAATGGCCGTCAGCCAGAGCAACGTAGGCGTTACCGACCGTACCCAGTTGGCCGCGATGATGGCGCGTGTCGACCTCCAACCTTTTAACTGACAGCAGGAGAGCATAATGAAAACGCTGCTGATAATTGATTCTTCGCTGGGGCTGGCAACAGGCTATCTGGCAAAAAATATCACCACCGCTGCGGCAGCCAGTAAAGGGCTGACGCTGACGGAAAACCTGGCCGAGGCTGACCAGATTATCGTTGCCGGGAAACACATCCCGACCGACAGCAAACTGGACGGGAAAGCCATCTATCTGGCGGATATTGAACAGCTGCTGCGTCAGCCGGAAGCAGTACTGGAGCAGGCGCAGACTGGCGCAACAACCTGGCACGCACCGGCGCCTTCTGCGGCTGCACTTGTAACTGCAACAGGTAATGGTCCAAAACGCATAGTCGCGGTCACCGCCTGTCCTACCGGTGTGGCTCACACCTTTATGGCGGCAGAAGCGATTGACGCCGAAGCGAAAAAACGCGGCTGGTGGGTCAAAGTGGAAACCCGTGGATCGGTGGGTGCGGGCAATGCCATCACCGCGGAAGAAGTGGCGGCAGCCGATCTGGTGATCGTGGCGGCGGATATTGACGTTGACCTGGCTAAATTCGCCGGCAAACCAATGTATCGTACCTCCACCAGTCTGGCGCTGAAAAAAACCGTGCAGGAGCTGGATAAAGCGGTTGCCGAAGCGAGACCTTATCAACCTAAAGGCGGCAGTCAGCCTGCTGGCGCAACGGATGAGAAGAAAGAGAAAGCCGGTGCGTACCGTCATCTGCTGACGGGGGTTTCCTATATGCTGCCGATGGTGGTGGCGGGGGGGTTGAGCATTGCGCTTTCATTCGCCTTTGGCATCACCGCGTTTAAAGAACCGGGTACGCTGGCGGCGGCACTTATGCAGATTGGTGGCGGAAGCGCTTTTGCGCTGATGGTACCGGTACTGGCCGGGTTTATTGCTTTCTCAATTGCCGATCGTCCGGGCCTGACGCCGGGTTTGATTGGCGGGATGATTGCCACCAGTATCAATGCCGGCTTCCTGGGTGGGATCATCGCTGGTTTCATTGCCGGTTATGCGGCAAAACTGATCAGCTCGAAAGTTAAGCTGCCGCAAAGTATGGAAGCGCTAAAACCCATTCTGATTATTCCGCTGTTGGCCAGTTTGATAACCGGTCTGCTGATGATCTACGTGGTGGGTACGCCCGTGGCCAAAATCATGGCGGGCCTCACGCACTGGCTGGCTAACATGGGGACGGCCAACGCGGTTCTGCTGGGTGCTATCCTTGGCGGTATGATGTGTACCGACATGGGCGGTCCGGTGAACAAAGTGGCTTACGCTTTCGGCGTTGGCTTGCTGAGTTCGCAGACTTATGCACCGATGGCTGCCATCATGGCGGCGGGGATGGTACCGCCGCTGGCGATGGGTCTGGCAACGTTGGTCGCCCGCAAAAAGTTCAACAAAGGTCAGCAGGAAGGTGGCAAAGCAGCGCTGGTGCTGGGGCTGTGCTTCATCTCTGAGGGCGCTATCCCCTTCGCTGCCCGCGATCCGATGCGTGTGCTGCCGTGCTGCATTATCGGTGGCGCCCTGACCGGTGCAATCTCCATGGCCATCGGCGCCAAACTGATGGCACCGCATGGTGGTCTGTTCGTGCTGTTGATCCCAGGTGCCATCACGCCGGTACTGGGCTACCTGATGGCAATCGTGGCGGGTACGGTCGTGGCTGGTCTGGCTTATGCCGTGCTGAAACGCCCGGAAGCTGAACTGGCAAAAGCGTAAACATCACTGCGATTAACGTCAGCAGGGCAGATGCAGGGAAGGGTAGATTATCCACGCCGTTCTCAGCATCTGCCCTTTCTTCTGTCCTTAGCCGAAACGCCATTCAACAGTTGCTGCAAAGATTGCAGGGAAGATAATCCCGGCGTCGACACCGATATGGCGGTTAAAGTTGTACTGTATTCCATTGTAAAGGTACGGCGAGAAGCCGACGCCGGTGGCTTTCTTAAACGCATGATAAGAACCGCGATCGCCACAGTGACTGAATGATTTAAAAAAGAATTCGCCGGTATAGCCATAAACGCCCTTAAAAACCCAGCCATTATCCCAGTCTGCCCAGTCTCTTCTCACCGCCAGTGACAGACAGCGATCGTCAAAGCTGTTTTTTAGCGTGCCAACCAGTCCGCTGTATTTTGACGTTTCAGAGAATTTGCGCTCCACCGAGACGAATTGGTTATTAAAATTTTCATTGTACTGTCCTTTATTACCGGTCAGATGGTAGACGAACGAACCGGTGTTAAAAGAGTACAAATGCAACGAGCTTGCCTGGCTTGTCGTTGAGACAGCACAGACAAGCCAATATAAAGCCCTGCCTGATTTTTTAAGCACGAGTAAAATCTCTTAATCAGCTGGAATGAGGTCAATAAACATCAGGGCTGATAATAGAGAGCAACGTATCAACCGGTAATAAACCGTTGTTTTGTGGGGAGGTTGATTTGGTGAATAATAAGGCTGATTTATGCTGTTCTTAAAATGGCAGGCGAAAACCTGACCTTGTTCAGAAAGGGTTATCGGGTTGATTAAGCGAAGAAATACCGTAAACAGAACGGGCGAAGCCGACAACGATAATAGGCCCGCTGGCAGAAAAGATATCGGGCGCGGCCTGGAATAAATCGCCGCGCGGTTTAACTCTGGTTAACGTTGCTCTGCCTTCAGCCAGGCTATCTCGTCTTTCCAGATATCCGGGTTGATGGTTTCCAGGATCATCGGAATACCGTCAAAGCGGCTGTCTTTCATCAGCCAGCTGAACGCCGTTTTGCCGATGTTACCCTCTCCCAGACTGTGGTGACGGTCAACCCGGCTGGCGAAATCGCTTTTGGCATCGTTAAGATGCATCCCACGCAGATAGTTAAAGCCAACGATGCGGTCGAATTCTGCAAAGGTTTCCACGCAGGCTTCTTCGCTACGCAGATCATAACCTCCGGCAAAAGCGTGGCAGGTATCAATACAGACGCCAACGCGGGATTTATCTTCCACACCTTCAATGATCGCCGCCAGATGTTCAAAGCGGAAACCCAGATTGCTGCCCTGACCGGCGGTATTTTCAATCACGGCGGTAACGCCGGTGGTTTTTTCCAGCGCGATATTGACAGACTCAGCGATCCGTTGCAGACAGGCGTCTTCGTCAATCTGATGCAGATGGCTACCGGGGTGAAAATTCAGCAGCGAAAGACCCAGCTGCTCGCAACGGCGCATTTCATCAATAAAAGCGTCGCGCGATTTCTCCAGCGCTTCCTCCACCGGGTGACCAAGATTAATCAGATAGCTGTCGTGGGGCAGAATTTGACCGGCATCGTAGTGATATTTTTCACAGGCCGCGCGAAAAGCGGCAATCACGTCATCAGTTAGCGGAGCCGCGCGCCACTGGCGCTGGTTCTTGGTGAAAAGTGCAAAAGCTGTCGCTTCCAGTTCATGGGCGCGAAGCACCGCCTGGTCCACGCCGCCGGCAGCACTGACGTGGGCACCAATAAATTTCATGCCGTTTCTCCTGTTGGGGGTATCTGAACACGCTAACGGGCAATGATAACCGGTCGGCGGGAAATCATGCCATTAAATGTTGTACGGCAAGGTTAATTGCTCCACCTCCGGCGATCAGCCAGACAAACAACAGTAACCCCAGCAGTAATGGCTTCAGCCCGGCCTGCTTCAGCGCGCTGAAGCGTGTGGTCAGGCCCAACGCCGCCATCGCCATCGCCAGCAACAGATTATCCAGCTGATTCAGGTTCACGATGATGCGCTGTGGCAACAGATGCATAGAGTTAAACAGCGCCACGGCGATAAACATCAGGGCGAACCACGGAAAAGTAATGCTATCCGGGGATCTGCCGATGACGGCTGTGCTGTTTCTCAGTCGGGCACTGAGCAACAGCAGAAAAGGTGCCAGCATCATTACCCGCAGCATTTTGGCAATCACGGCTGCATTTTCGGTTTCCGGGCTGACGGCGTGCCCGGCGGCGACAACCTGAGCCACTTCATGCAGCGTGGAGCCGGTGAAAATACCCCACGCTGTGCCGGTCATGGTGGGGATAGTGGCGCTGGCCCATTGCCAGAGCAGGGGATAGATAAAAATGCCCAGCGTGCCGAACAGCACCACGGTGGCAACAGCAACCGTCACTTTTGATGCTTCAGCCCGGACAACCGGCCCGGTGGCCATGATGGCGGCGGCACCACAGATGCTGCTGCCGGCACCAATCAGCCAGCAGGTTTGCCGGTCAAGGCCAAACACACGCCGTCCCAAACCGCAGGCCAGCAGAAATGTGGAACTGAGCGTCAGAACATCAATCAACACACCACTGATGCCAACGCCAGCAATTTGCTGCACGGTCAGACGCAAGCCGTACAGGATAATACCGAGACGCAACAGGCGTTGTTTCGCCAGCATTACACCGGGATCGCAACGTTCAGCACAGCGCGCATAAACCGTGTTGCCTGCCAGCATACCGGCGATAATGGCAAGGGTTAATGCTCCCAGACCCAGCGCGGCTACCGCAGGCTGGTTACCGAGCCAGATAGCGACCGTGGCCAGTAACAATGAGAGTAAAAGGCCCGTCACATGGCGTAAGGGGTGGGGCTGGGAATGCGTCAATGTCAGGTCGGCCATCACAATACTCCTGTTGAGAGCGGACAGCATGAACCCGGCTGGCTTAAAAGAGAAATTGATTATATATTTATAATTAACCAGAATAAATGATATGGCTGCGATGATGGCGTAAGGAGGAGTGATGCATATTACATTGAGACAACTTGACGTATTCCGGGAAGTACTTAAAAGCGGCTCCACTACCCAGGCGGCGTTGCTGCTGTCTCTTTCGCAGTCGGCGGTTAGCGCGGCCCTGGCGGATCTTGAACATCAGCTGGGGGTGCAGCTGTTTGATCGCGTCGGCAAACGACTGGTGGTCAACGAACACGGCCGACTGCTCTATCCGCGCGCGGTGGCATTGTTGGAGCAGGCAACGGAAATTGAGCTGTTGTTTCGTGAGGACAAGGGGGCCCTGCGCATCTCTGCCAGCAGCACCATTGGTAACTATATGCTACCGGGAATGATAGCCCGCTGGCGGCGGGATTACCCGGATCTGCCGCTGGAGCTGAGCGTGGGTAACAGCCAGGATGTTATTAACGCCGTGGCCGATTTTCGCGCCGATATTGGCCTGATCGAAGGGCCATGTCATATGAGTGATTTGATCAGTGAGTCGTGGTTGGAGGATGAACTGGTGGTGTTTGCCGCGCCCGACGCACCTGTTTTGCACGGTCCTGTAACGCTGGAAAGCCTGGCCAGTGCCCCGTGGATCCTGCGTGAACAAGGCTCAGGTACGCGTGAGATCGTGGATTATCTGTTGCTCTCGCATCTGCCGTCATTTCGTCTGGCACTGGAATTGGGTAACTCTGAAGCGATAAAACACGCCGTCCGCCATGGCATGGGGATCAGTTGCCTGTCAAGGCGGGTAGTTGCGGAACAATTACAAAGCGGGATACTGCGGGAAGTGGCGCTGCCAGTGCCGCCACTGCAACGCACGCTGTATCGGATCCATCATCGTCAGAAGCACCTTTCCAGACCGTTGTTACGGTTCCTGAGCTACTGCAATGAAACGGTAATATGCTGATTGGCATGTACTTTATGCGGTAAATTGCATTCGGGCTAATAATTTTACCATCATTATTAAGCTGTCTTATAAAAAGGGCCTTAACACTGTCGCTGGTGGAAGAGTTTGCTACAATCGCGCCTCATTTCAGCCAGGGTGCAGCATTTCAAGATGGTTAAAGACAAAATAACAACACAACAACCTGGGTTACGTCGGGTATTGAAAACGCGTCATCTGACGATGATTGCTATTGGTGGTTCTATTGGAACCGGTCTGTTTGTGGCATCCGGGGCGACCATATCCCAGGCGGGGCCGGGTGGTGCGCTGCTCTCATACGCGCTGATCGGTTTGATGGTTTATTTTCTGATGACCAGTCTTGGGGAACTGGCGGCGTTTATGCCGGTATCCGGTTCTTTTTCCACCTATGGCTCGCGTTATGTGGAAGAAGGCTTTGGCTTTGCGCTTGGCTGGAACTACTGGTACAACTGGGCGGTGACGATTGCCGTGGACCTGGTGGCATCACAGCTGGTCATGACGTACTGGTTCCCGGATACGCCAGGCTGGATCTGGAGTGCCATCTTCCTCGGCGTACTTTTCCTGCTTAACTACCTGTCAGTGAAGGGATTTGGCGAGGCTGAATACTGGTTTTCCCTTATCAAAGTGGTCACCGTGATTATTTTTATCCTGGTGGGCGTGCTGATGATCGGTGGCATCCTGCGAGGCAGCGAGCCGGTGGCGGGCTGGGCCAACTGGCAGATTGGTGACGCGCCATTTGCCGGTGGCTTCTCGGCGATGATTGGTGTGGCAATGATCGTGGGCTTCTCTTTTCAGGGAACGGAACTGATTGGCATTGCAGCGGGAGAGTCTGAGGATCCGGCAAAAAACATTCCGCGCTCGGTACGGCAGGTATTCTGGCGCATTCTGTTGTTTTACGTGCTGGCGATCCTCGTTATCAGCCTGATCATTCCTTACACCGCGCCGGAGCTGTTGCGCAACGATGTGAAAGACATCAGCGTCAGTCCGTTTACGCTGGTATTCAAACATGCCGGTCTGCTCTCTGCGGCAGCGGTGATGAATGCGGTGATCCTGACCTCCGTCCTCTCTGCCGGAAACTCAGGCATGTATGCCTGTACCCGCATGTTATTCACTCTGGCGCGTGAGGGCAAAGCGCCGAAGCTGTTTGGCACTCTCTCGGCGGGCGGCGTGCCGCGTAATGCACTTATCGCCACCACGCTGGTGGCCGCGCTCTGTTTTCTCACTTCACTGTTTGGTAATCAGTCAGTCTACCTGTGGCTGCTGAACACCTCTGGCATGACCGGTTTTATTGCCTGGCTGGGGATTGCCATCAGTCACTATCGTTTTCGCCGTGGTTATCTGGCACAGGGATTTGATCTGGCAGCATTGCCGTACCGCTCGCGTTTTTTCCCCCTGGGACCGGTATTCGCTTTTGTTCTGTGTCTGGTTATCACCCTTGGTCAGAACTATCAGGCGTTTCTGGCCGACAGAATAGACTGGTACGCAGTTGCCGCTACCTACATCGGCATCCCGCTGTTTCTGGTGATTTGGTTTGGCTACAAACTGGTGAAGAAGACCCGTTTTATCAAATACAGCGAAATGACCTTTCCTGACTTTAAAGGCTAGCGGTATCGCCTGATGCTATTTTTGTTAATTCATTGTTTAAATAAAGGCGCGTTCTTTGCGCCTTTATCGCTACCAAATGAAACAGTTGCCTGCAAAGATTATTGATAACTATTATCATTTCCTTTAATGTTACCGCCGTGTTTTTTTTCCCCCTGTCAGGTGTAAAAATGAGTGTAACCCACGATCCCGCACATCATGGTGCCGGGCGTCAGAATGACGGTGTGATGAGCCGTTACCAGCGGGTATTGCGTCATCGTATGATAATGATGAGCGTGCTGTTGATTGCCATTCTCGCGTCGCTGTTGCTCGATTTCACGCTTGGCCCTTCTGGTTTGTCTTTATCCACGCTGTGGCAGACACTGCTGTCGCCGGAAAGTGTGGATGCCGGTACGCGGGTGATCGTCTGGGATATTCGTCTGCCTTACGCGCTGATGGCGGTGGTGGTGGGGCTGTCGCTGGGCCTCGCGGGTGCAGAGATGCAAACCATCCTTAATAACCCACTGGCCAGCCCCTTTACTTTGGGTGTTTCCTCTGCGGCGGCATTTGGTGCGGCGCTGGCGATTGTGCTTGGCATCGGCATTCCCGGCATTCCCGACCAGTGGTTTATCTCGGCGAATGCCTTTATCTTTGCCCTGTTTGCTGCCCTGATGCTGGATGGCGTTACGCGCTGGACCCGTATTGCCAGCGCGGGTGTGGTGCTGTTTGGTATTGCGCTGGTCTTTACCTTTAACGCGCTGGTTTCAATGCTGCAGTTTATTGCCAGCGAAGATACGCTACAGGGACTGGTGTTCTGGACTATGGGCAGTCTGGCACGCGCGTCATGGCAGAAGCTGGGCGTACTGACAGCGGCGTTTGCGGTGCTGGTACCGTTGTCAATGATGAGCGCCTGGAAACTGACGGCGCTGCGTCTTGGCGAAGATCGTGCGGTCAGTTTTGGTATTGATGTGCGTCGTCTGCGGCTGGCCACGCTATTACGTATCAGTATCCTCTCCGCGTTGGCCGTGGCTTTTGTCGGGCCTATCGGTTTTATCGGGCTGGTGGCCCCGCATATCGCCCGTCTGATATTTGGTGAAGATCATCGTTTTTATCTGCCAGCCAGCGCGCTGACCGGTGCGCTGGTGCTTTCGCTGGCCTCGGTGGTGTCCAAAAACCTGATACCGGGAGTGATTATCCCGGTCGGCATCGTGACGTCACTGGTTGGCGTGCCGTTCTTCCTGAGTATTATTTTACGCCACCGGGGGAATGTCTGATGGATGGCCTGAAAATTAGCGGCTTTTATGCCGGATATCCCAAATGCCAGATCATCAGCAACCTTAATGTGCCGCTGCTGCCAAGGGGAAAAATTACCGTCCTGCTGGGGCCAAACGGCTGTGGCAAATCAACGCTGCTGCGTTCACTGGCCGGGCTTAATCGTGCACAGGGGCAACTGTGGCTGAACGGTAGCGAGCTGATAGCGTTGCCGTTTGCCCGCCGGGCAGAGAAGGTGGTTTATCTGCCGCAGTCGCTGCCTGCCGGTGTGCACCTGCACGTCCTCGAATCGATAATTGTGGCGCAGCGCGCGTCGGGTGGACGCCACAGCCAGGCCAGCAAAACAGAGGTGATGGAGCTGCTTGAAAGGTTGGGAATTGCTCATCTGGCAATGAGCTATCTTGACCAACTGTCTGGCGGTCAGAAACAGTTGGTGGGGCTGGCACAGTCGCTGATCCGTCGCCCGGAGCTGTTATTGCTTGATGAACCACTCAGCGCCCTGGATCTGAATTACCAGTTCCACGTCATGGATCTGGTCCGTCGGGAAACCCGTAGCCGTAACATTGTTACCATTGTGGTGGTGCATGATATCAATATTGCCCTGCGCCACGGTGAGCATGTATTAATGTTGCAGAAAGGTGAATTAATTGCCGACGGTTTGCCACAGGAGGTTATTACTCCCGAGAGCCTGGCAAAAGTTTATGGTGTCAGGGGGCGGATAGAACGCTGTTCTCAGGGCGTGCCGCAGGTGCTGATTGATGGGCTGGTTGCGCAACCAGAGTGCTGAGTAACGCCAGGCGACGCCCTTCGCCTGGCATATCGGTTATCTCTATGGGCCGGTAAGACCCTGTTTTGCTGGCGTCGTTGCGAACAGGTGTCCGGCATGAAAGCGCAGATGATCCTCCACAAAGCTGGCGATAAAAAAGTAGCTGTGATCGTAACCCGGCTGGATGCGCACGGTTAACGGCCAGTCTTTTTCCGCGGCAATAGCTTCGAGCCGTTCCGGGCGCAGTTGATCGGCAAGAAACTGATCGCTGTCTCCCTGATCGATAAGCATCGGGATCCGTGCCGAACTCTGCTGCATCAGCCAGCAACTGTCGTACTGATACCAGCTGCTACTCTCCTCGCCCAGATAGGCGCGAAATGCCTTTTGCCCCCACAGCACCTCTGTGGGGTTGACAATGGGGGCAAAGGCGGAGACTGAAGTGAATCTCTGTGGATTACGCAGCGCCAGCATAAGGGCACCGTGACCGCCCATTGAATGTCCCATCATCGCCTGACGATCGCTGACGTGGAAATTTCCGGCGATAAGCGCGGGCAGTTCCTCATGCAGATAATCGTACATGCGATAATGTGTTTTCCACGGGAGCCGGGTAGCGTTGAGATAGAATCCCGCACCCTGACCCAGGTCATAGCCATCATCATCCGCCACGCCTTCTCCACGCGGGCTGGTGTCTGGCATCACCAGTACCAGCCCAAGCTCGGCCGCGATGCGTTGCGCACCGGATTTAGTTGGGAAATTTTCATCGTTACAGGTCAGTCCTGCGAGGCACCATACCACTGGCGGTGGCGTTTCCCCTTTAGGGCCAGGCAGAAAAATACTGAAGGTCATGGTACAGTTAAGTGCGGCTGACTGGTGCCGGTAACGCTGTTGCCAGCCGCCGAACAGACGATGTTCTTCCAGAAGCTCCAGAGTGGCTACCATCAATCCTCCTGCTTATTTGTTGTAATGCACCACGGTGCGGATTGATTCGCCTTTATGCATCAATTCAAAGGCCTGGTTAATCTCTTCCAGCGGCAGGGTGTGGGTGATGAAATCGTCCAGCCTGAACTCGCCGTCAAGATAGCGCTGTACGATATCCGGCAGCTGTGAGCGACCCTTGACGCCACCAAACGCCGAACCTCGCCAGACACGGCCGGTCACCAGCTGGAACGGACGGGTGGCAATCTCTTCACCGGCTCCGGCCACGCCGATAATTACCGATTCCCCCCAGCCTTTATGGCAGCATTCAAGCGCGGAGCGCATCACATTGACGTTGCCGATACATTCAAAAGAGAAGTCCACGCCGCCATCGGTCATCTCGACTATCACTTCCTGAATCGGTTTGTCGTAATCCTGCGGGTTGATCAGGTCGGTTGCGCCGAGCTTTGTCGCCAGATCGAACTTACTGGTATTAAGATCGATGCCGATAATACGGCCCGCTTTCGCCATTTTCGCGCCAATAATGGCCGACAGGCCAATCCCACCCAGGCCAAAAATCGCCACGGTATCGCCTTCTTTCACTTTTGCGGTATTCATCACCGCCCCCATGCCGGTGGTCACGCCGCAGCCGAGCAGACAGACTTCTTCCAGCGGTGCTTCTTTACTGATTTTGGCCAGGGAGATTTCCGGCACCACCGTGAATTCAGAGAAGGTGGAAGTACCCATATAATGGAAAATGGGCTGGCCATCTTTGAAGAAGCGGGTGGTGCCATCCGGCATCAGGCCTTTACCCTGCGTGGCGCGTATGGCCTGACAGAGATTGGTTTTGCCGGACAGACAGAATTTACACTTGCCGCATTCCGGCGTGTAAAGCGGAATCACATGGTCACCAACCGCCACGCTGGTCACGCCTTCGCCTAACGCTTCAACGATGCCACCGCCTTCGTGCCCCAGGATCGCCGGGAACACGCCTTCAGGATCTTTTCCTGAGAGGGTGTAAGCATCGGTATGGCAAACGCCGGTGGCGACGATGCGCACCAGCACTTCGCCCTTTTGCGGTGGCATCAGATCAACTTCTTCAATTTTCAGTGGTTCACCGGCAGCCCAGGCAACGGCGGCGCGCGTTTTTATCATTTGCATGTAGGTTTCCTTTAAGTATCAACCGGTAAGGTCGTCTGTGGTGCAAAGAGGGCAGAGCATTATCCCAAACGCCACCAGCGATGGTGCTGAAAACATCGGGACCAGCCAGAATCTGCCATTCTTAGCCAGCCAGGCAACGACAGTTTTGCCCGGTTATTAAAAAATCAGTGTAATAAGTATGGACGATTTTTTCAGCCCGTCGGGATTTCACCTGACGGGGAGGCGCCATCCATCAGGTCAATAATCATATATTTCAGTGCCTTAATATTCGGCGTAAAGGCATCGCGACGCCAGACGAGGTAAGTGGTGGTGCAGGCGATCGCTTCCGGTAAAGTATGACGACGGACCTGGCCTGCGGCTGGCAGTTG
This sequence comes from Erwinia psidii, assembly GCF_003846135.1. Lineage (GTDB taxonomy): Bacteria > Pseudomonadota > Gammaproteobacteria > Enterobacterales > Enterobacteriaceae > Erwinia > Erwinia psidii. The sequence continues at coordinate 136,897 of NZ_RHHM01000001.1, read as the reverse complement.
CGCCAGCACCGATTCCGGTAACAGCGCCAGACCGCCGCCACTGGCAACGCAGGCCAGCATAGCGTGATACGACTGGATTGCCATAAAAGTGCCGGGCTGCACGCCCTCGTTGTGGAACCAGTTTTCAAAACGCGAACGATAAGAACAACCTGGCCCGAAAGCAAACAACGTTTTGCCGGCGGCATCTTTGGGATGATAAACAGGCCGATGATCCAGGCTGGAAATCAGGATCATTTGTTCAGTAAAAGCCAGACAACTGTTCAGTTCGTTGAAAAGTATGGGGCCACTGGCCAGGGCGGCAGAGAGCGTACCGGCGCGGACTCGCTCAATGATTTCAGCGGAGGTGCCGGTCAGGAGCGAAAGCGCAACGGTGGGGTAGCGCTGATGATAAGCTGACAGCAGCATCGGCAGGCGGGCGGCAGCGGTGCTCTCCATTGAACCCAGCGCAAAGTTGCCGCCGGGTTCGCCATTGTGCGTCATATTCATCGCCTCCTCGCTAAGTGCCAGGATGCGTTTGGCGTAGCCGAGAAAATTGTGTCCCACGGGCGACAGTCGCAGACGCTGTTTCTCACGGATAAACAGATCCATTCCCAATTCATGTTCAAGCTGACGCAGGCGTGTGGTCAGGTTGGATGGTACGCGATGCAATAATTCTGCCGCGCGAGCCAGCGATCCTGTTTCAGCTACGGTACAGAACATTTTTAATTGGGTCAGATCCATTATTCTCTTATTGTAAGTAACTTTGTTTCTGTTATTCACTTTTCGTGAGTTTAACCTTGAGGCAGCATATTGGCAACACTCAGATTGTGGTACCCGGCGCGTTGCGCCAGACAAAATGGAGAAGTCAGTATGGCTGTTCGTGTGGCGCTCAGCGCATTTCTTTCGCTGGTGGTGATAATGGGAATTGGCCGCTTTGCATTTACACCCCAGGTTCCGCTGATGATCGGTGAACACCAGCTTTCACTGACCAGCACGGCGGTGGTGGCTGCTCTGAACTACTTAGGCTATCTCTTTGGTGCCTATGACGCGATGCGGGCTACCCGACATGTTGAACTGCGGCTGCTGGCGGGTATTGCTGGCGCGGTGGTGCTGACCTTATTGTCTGCCTGCGTTTCTGTTGCATGGCTGCACGGTGTGATTCGCTTTCTTGCAGGCTGGTCCAGCGGCTGGGGGCTGGTGTTAATTGCGGCCTGGAGCGGAGAAAAACTGCATATTTTGGGGCGTCCGGACATGAGTGCCGCGGTATTTGCCGGGCCTGGCGTCGGGATATTGCTTTGTGGGCTGCTGGCATGGATTTTACATATTCACGGCGCGAGTGCCGCCACGGCATGGTTTATCTATGGCCTGTTGGCACTGTTTTTGTTGTTACCGGTGGCTCGCTATTTGCCGCGTAAAGGTGAACTGCACCGGCCAGCGATGACGGCAGAACCGCTGATGATCACCGGCAGTTTGAAAAGGCTGGTCTGGAGCTACAGTCTGGCCGGGTTCGGTTACATACTGCCGGCCACGTTCCTGTCACAGCTGGCCATATCACGTTTTCCTCACAGCGAGCTTGCCCTTCTTGCCTGGCCACTGTTTGGTGGGGCTTCAGTGGCAGGCATTGTGCTGGGCATTGCCACCCGTCATACTGGCCGCGCCAGCCAGCGGCTGGCAATTACCCTCTGGCTTCAGGCGCTGGGAATCGTTTGTGCCGATCGGTTAACCGGTATCAGTGGGCTGGTGCTGGGGGCGATACTGATCGGCGGCGGTTTTCTTAATGTGGTGCAGCTTTCCCTCTTCCGCGCCCGCGAACTGGCACCGCAGCATGCCCGCTATATGGCCGGCCTGCTGACCACCGGCTATGCCATTGGGCAGCTTCTGGGGCCGCTTTTTTCGGCGCTGTCCACCGCGCTGAGCCACCAACTGGAACCTGCGTTATATCTGGCGGGAGCGGGGCTGTTACTGGCGGGGGTGCTGGCCTGGTGGCGTGATGCCGGCGCTGAATGAGGCCGTTTCATGCCACGGATAACTGATTAACTGGATTAACGGCGCGTTGTGTACCAGAATACCGCCTCAGAATTGAGAGCGGCTCTGTTGCGGGCCGCAGTAAACCCTGCCGGAGAAGAAACAGTCATGGCGACGTTAAGTCAGGAAGCCACACTTGTTCACGACGCGCTGCTTGCCCGTGGACTGGAAACCCCACTGCGCGCACCTGTGCGTGAAATGGATGACGAAAGCCGAAAAAATCTGATTGCCGGTCATATGACCGAGATTATGCAACTGCTGAATCTCGATCTGGAAGATGACAGCCTGGCTGAAACGCCGCACCGTATCGCCAAAATGTACGTTAATGAGATCTTTTCAGGGCTGAATTACGCTAATTTCCCCAAAATCACCCTGATTGAAAATAAAATGAAGGTGGATGAGATGGTGACGGTGCGAGACATTACCCTCACCAGCACCTGTGAGCACCATTTTGTGATGATCGACGGTAAAGCCACCGTGGCCTATATTCCGAAAGATAAAGTCATTGGCCTGTCAAAGATCAACCGCATCGTGCAGTTTTTTTCCTCACGTCCACAGGTGCAGGAACGCCTGACCCAGCAGGTGCTGGTGGCACTTCAGACGCTGCTGGGCACTAATAATGTGGCCGTTTCCATTGATGCGGTGCACTACTGCGTGAAAGCGCGCGGTATCCGTGATGCGACCAGTGCCACCACCACCACCTCACTGGGCGGGCTGTTTAAGTCCAGCCAGAATACCCGGCAGGAATTCCTGCGTGCCGTCCGTCACGGCTGACAGTCAGCATGCCACGGATCCCCACGCTGGACTTTATCCGGGGTCTTGCCATTCTGGGGATCCTGCTGCTGAATATTGTTGCCTTTGGGTTGCCCCGCGCCGCCTATCTTAACCCCGCCTGGCATGGGCTGCCTCACTGGCAGGATGCGTTAAGTTGGGCGGCAGTGGATCTCTTTGCCCAGATCAAATTTCTCTCGCTTTTTGCCCTGCTGTTTGGTGCCGGTTTACAGATGTTGCTGCCGAACGGCAAACGCTGGTTACAGGCGCGCCTGAGTTGGCTGGTACTGTTTGGCTTTCTCCACGGCGTTTTTTTCTGGGATGGCGATATTCTTCTGGACTACGGCCTGATTGGGCTGGTGGTCTGGCGAATGATCCGGGATGTCGGCTCCCCCCGCCAGTTGTTCAGTACCGGCGTTCTGCTGTATATGGTTGGCAGCGTGCTGCTGATCGTACTGGGTATGGCGGCAGGGGGACAGGCGAACGACTCATGGCTGCCGGGCTTTGCCGAAGTACAGTACGAAACGTTCTGGAAAACCCACGGTGGCTGGGAAGCGATGCGCAATCGTCTGGATATGCTTTCTTCCGGCCTGCTGTCGTTGGGGGTACAGTACGGCTGGCAACTGGCCGGGCTGATGATGATGGGGGCAGCACTGATGCAATGCGGCTGGCTGCGAGGGAGCTGGAGTCAGGTCCATTACCGCCGCTGTGCACTGATGCTGATTGGTAGCGCATGGCTTATTCAGATCCCGGCGATTTATCTGCAATGGATAAGCGGTTGGGATTTCCGCTGGGCGGCCTTTTACTTGCAGGTGCCGCGTGAGCTGGGCGCACCGTTGCAGGGCGCGGGCTATGCCGCGTTATGTTTTGGTTACTGGCCTGTGCTCTCCCGTCTGAAAATGACCTTTGCTATTTCCTGCGTTGGCCGTATGGCGCTGAGCAACTATCTGTTGCAGACGGCTTTATCTACCACGCTGTTTAACCGACTGGGCTGGTTTAATCAGCTGGACCGCTGGCAGTTACTGCTGCTGGTGCCGCTGGTGTGGTTGTGCAACATCCTGTTCTCGCTCTGCTGGCTGCGTTATTTCCGTCGCGGACCGGTGGAATGGCTGTGGCACAAACTGACCCTGCTAACTGGCGGTCCGCCGCCGGAAAAAAACGCCTGAAGGAGACAATTGTCACAAATGTTGCGTAATTGTATGTAACCGTTTTCATTGCTGTGACGCGATTCACGTAGTCCGTTGCCGACGCCTGTCAGAATGCTTGCCTCAGACTTTAGGTCAGGAACGGCTATGCAGACTTTCTCTTCGGTTAAACAACCATGATTACCATCCGTGATGTGGCCCGTGAGGCTGGCGTGTCGGTGGCAACGGTGTCGCGCGTGCTGAACAACAGCAACGCGGTCACCGCTGAAACCCGCGACAGGGTGCTGGGTATCGTTGACGCGTTGGGCTACCGGCCCAATGCCAATGCGCAGGCGCTGGCTTCACAGGTCAGCGACACCATCGGTGTGGTGGTGATGGATGTCTCGGACCCTTTTTTTGGTGCGCTGGTTAAAGCGGTTGATACCGTTGCCCAGCGGATGCAAAAACACGTCCTGATTAACAACTCCTATCATCAGGCTGACAAAGAGCGGCACGCCATCGAAGTGCTGATCCGTCAGCGCTGTAACGCACTGGTGGTTCATGCCAAAGCCCTGGGTGATGCAGAGCTGGCTTCATTAATGGACCAGGTACCAGGCATGGTGTTGATTAATCGGCTGTTGCCTGGCTACGCCCATCGCTGTGTTTGTCTGGATAATATCAGCGGGGCGCTGATGGCCACGCGCATGTTGCAGCAACAGGGCCACCAGCGCATTGGCTATCTTGGATCCTGTCATCCGATCGAGGATGTGGAACAGCGCCGGACAGGCTGGCAGCAGGCGCTTAGCGAGCAAGGTATTACGCCGCCTGAAAGCTGGATTGCCAATGCTGAACCGGATTTGCAGGGCGGAGAGGCGGCAATGGTAGAGCTGCTTGGGCGCAATCTGCATCTCACGGCGGTGTTTGCCTACAACGACAGCATGGCCGCCGGTGCGCTGGTGGCGCTGAAAGATAATGGTATTGCGGTGCCGCAGCATCTCTCCGTCGTGGGTTTTGATGATATTCCCATGTCGCGCTATACCGATCCGCAACTGAGCACGGTGCGCTATCCTGTTATTTCAATGGCCAAACTTGCCACCGAGCTGGCCCTGAAAGGTGCCGAGGGGCGTCTGGATACCAGTGATGAACACTGCTTTATGCCGACGCTGGTTCGTCGTCATTCTGTGTCCTCAGCCTAAAGTGTGGTACCGGTCACTAACCTGAGCGATTGTGCCATGTAACCGTTTTCAATTTGTGAGTAAATTCACAGTTAATTAACATTGCCTTCCTTATGATGGCCAGCAGTTAGCAGGATTGAAACATCATGTAACGCGGTTTAGCCCTTTGGGGCTGAGGATTTCAGCCGCCGTGAAACAGTTAATTACACAGCATTCTGGACAGCGGTAAAGCACAGGGACGTCGGGTTTTGTTTTACAAATAATCGGCTTTGCGTAACGTTTTCTCAACCTGAGCGCCACGCCGGATTTCAGCGCCTTACCTTGCAAGGTGAGACGCAGAGTATGACCCTACAAAAAACCGGAGATACCATGAATAAGAAGGCTTTCACGCTTACTGCTCTTGTCGCCAGCATGATGTGCGCTGCCACCGTTCACGCAGCGGATACCCGCATCGGTGTGACCATCTATAAATACGATGACAACTTTATGTCCGTCGTGCGCAAAGACATTGAGAAAGAAGCAAAAAACAGCCCTGATGTTAAGCTGCTGATGAATGACTCGCAGAACAGCCAGTCAACGCAGAATGACCAGGTAGATGTAATGGTAGCAAAAGGCGTGAAAGCGTTGGCGATCAACCTGGTTGACCCGGCGGCCGCTGCGGTGGTGATCAGCAAGGCAAAAGCCAATGATATCCCGGTGGTGTTTTTCAACAAAGAGCCGACGGCCAAAGCGCTGGCCAGTTATGACAAAGCTTACTACGTTGGCACCGACTCTAAAGAGTCCGGTGTGAAGCAGGGCGAGCTGATTGAAAAACACTGGAAAGCGAATTCTGGTTGGGATCTGAACAAAGATGGCGTGATCCAGTTCGTGCTGCTGAAAGGTGAGCCGGGCCATCCCGATGCTGAAGCCCGTACCAAATATGTCATTGATACCCTGAACAAAGACGGCGTGAAAACCCAGCAGCTGCATCTGGATACCGCCATGTGGGACACGGCTCAGGCAAAAGACAAGATGGATGCGTGGTTGTCGGGTCCGAACGGTAACAAAATTGAGGTGGTTATTGCCAACAATGATGCAATGGCAATGGGGGCGGTTGAAGCGCTGAAGGCGCACAACAAATCTTCTGTGCCGGTGTTTGGTGTCGATGCTCTGCCAGAAGCGCTGGCGCTGGTGAAATCTGGCGCGATGGCCGGTACGGTGCTGAACGATGCCCAGAATCAGGCGAAAGCGACCTTTGATATGGCGAAAAACCTTGCTGCTGGCAAACCGGCTACCGACGGTACCAACTATAAACTTGAAGGAAAAGTGGTGCGCGTCGCCTATGTACCGGTTGATAAAGATAACCTGGCACAGATCGCGAAATAAAGCTGTTACGGGCATGGGCGCGGTGGGCCGCGCCCTTTTCCGGTTTTCCGGGGTAGCCATCGGGCTCCGGTTTCACGCAACGTTAAGCCAGGTAGAATTATGGGCAGTGATAAACAACCCGATCAGCGCGAATATCTGCTGGAAATGACCAACGTCAGTAAATCATTTCCCGGCGTAAAAGCGTTAGACAACGTTAATTTAAAAATCCGCCCTCATTCGGTTCATGCCCTGATGGGTGAGAATGGTGCAGGAAAATCCACCTTATTAAAATGCCTGTTTGGTATTTACAGCAAAGACAGCGGCAGCATTTTTTTCCAGGGACAGGAAATTAATTTTAAAAGCTCGAAAGAAGCGTTGGAAAATGGCGTTTCAATGGTCCATCAGGAGTTAAACCTGGTGCTGCAACGCACGGTGATGGATAACATGTGGCTCGGACGTTATCCGCGCAAAGGATTTTTTGTCGATCAGGACAAAATGTACCGTGACACTAAAGCTATTTTTGACGAACTGGATATTGATATCGATCCACGGGATAAAGTGATTACACTTTCCGTTTCGCAAATGCAGATGGTCGAAATTGCCAAAGCGTTCTCCTATGATGCCAAAATTGTCATTATGGATGAGCCAACCTCTTCATTAACAGAAAAAGAAGTTAATCACCTTTTTACCATTATTCGTAAGCTGAAAGATCGCGGCTGCGGGATTGTTTATATCTCGCATAAAATGGAAGAAATATTCCAGCTGTGCGATGAGATTACTGTTTTGCGCGATGGGCAGTGGATTGCCACCCAGCCGCTGGAAGGGCTGGATATGGATAAAATTATTGCCATGATGGTGGGGCGATCGCTCAGTCAGCGTTTCCCGGATAAAACCAATACGCCGGGCGAAACTATCCTCGAAGTACGTAACCTGACGTCACTGCGTCAGCCGTCGATTCGGGATATTTCATTCGATCTGCGTAAAGGCGAGATTCTTGGTGTGGCAGGTCTGGTGGGCGCGAAGCGCACCGATATTGTCGAAACCCTGTTTGGTATTCGTGAGAAGTCTGGCGGCACCATTAAACTGCACGGCAAGCAAATCAATAACAACAGCGCGAATGAAGCCATTAATCATGGTTTTGCACTGGTGACTGAAGAGCGACGCGCCACCGGCATTTATGCGTTTCTGGACATTGGTTTTAACTCGCTGATTTCAAATATCCGTAAATATAAAAACAGTATCGGCCTGCTGGATAACAACCGGATGAAAAGCGATACCCAGTGGGTCATTGACTCCATGCGGGTAAAAACACCAGGACACGCCACCTCGATTGGATCGCTGTCCGGCGGTAACCAGCAAAAAGTGATTATTGGCCGCTGGTTATTGACCCAGCCGGAAATTCTGATGCTGGACGAGCCCACGCGCGGCATTGACGTTGGGGCTAAGTTTGAAATTTATCAGTTAATTGCTGAACTGGCCAAAAGAGAGAAAGGCATCATTATCATCTCTTCTGAAATGCCGGAACTTTTGGGGATTACCGACAGGATCCTGGTAATGAGTAACGGCATGGTTGCAGGTATTGTTGAAACAAAAACGACTACGCAAAACGAAATTTTACGTTTGGCATCGAAGCACCTTTAACAAGGTAAGGGCTGTTACCATGAATGCTGTAAATAAAAAAAATGCGCTCACCTGGTTAAAAGAGGGTGGCATATATGTGGTGTTGCTGGTGCTGCTGGCAATTATTATCTTCCAGGATCCGACATTCTTAAGTTTAACCAACCTGAGTAATATTCTTACCCAGTCTTCTGTTCGTATTATTATTGCGCTTGGCGTCGCCGGGCTGATTGTCACCCAGGGTACCGATCTGTCAGCCGGTCGCCAGGTAGGTCTGGCGGCGGTGGTAGCGGCAACGCTGCTGCAGGCGATGGACAACGCCAACAAGGTGTTTCCACAACTGAACACCGTGCCAATTCCGCTGGTGATCCTCGCCGTTTGCGTGATTGGTGGCGTGATTGGTCTGGTAAACGGTCTGATCATCGCCTACCTGAAGGTGACTCCATTTATCACCACGCTGGGTACGATGATTATTGTTTATGGCATCAACTCACTGTACTACGACTATGTTGGCGCATCACCGATTGCCGGATTCGATGATAAATTTTCCACCTTTGCCCAGGGATTTATTCGTTTCGGTGAGTTCAAGCTCTCTTACATCACCTTTTACGCGGCCATAGCCATTTTCTTTGTCTGGATCCTGTGGAACAAAACCCGCTTTGGCAAAAACATTTTTGCTATCGGCGGTAACCCTGAAGCGGCGAAAGTCTCCGGGGTGAACGTTAATTTTAACCTGATCCTGATTTATGCGCTGTCTGGCGTATTCTATGCCTTCGGTGGAATGCTGGAGGCCGGTCGTATCGGTTCGGCAACCAACAACCTGGGCTTTATGTACGAGCTGGATGCGATCGCGGCCTGTGTGGTGGGCGGCGTGTCGTTTGCCGGTGGTGTGGGAACCGTGGCTGGGGTGGTGACCGGTGTGCTGATTTTCACCGTCATCAACTACGGTCTGACTTATATCGGGGTGAACCCATACTGGCAGTACATTATTAAAGGCGGCATTATTATTTTCGCCGTGGCACTGGACTCCCTGAAGTACGCCCGTAAAAAATAATCCCGCTGTGCTGATGAAAAGCCGGGCAGAATTGCCCGGCTTGTTTGCTTACTTCAGCGCTCATCCACCCAGACCCGCATTTCCCCCTCGCCACGGTTGCCCCAGCTGAAATAGGGCACAAAGGTCAACGTTTGCTCTGTGAAAGCGCAGGGCCCGCTGTTGAAGCGGTAAAGTGGCTCACTGTCGGCGTTGGCCGATCCACGGCGTAGTCCCTCGGCCTGCAGTAGCGTCTTGCCGCTGAACAGCTCGCTTCCCGTAAGCGTACGAAACGTTGCGGTTGCCGGCAGATGCAGATTATGCAGTTCCGAACCGTTGTCTTCCTGCTCCAGACAGTAGACCAGCGGGCCTCGCTGGATAGCGACCTTGCCTGCCACATGGCGCAGCAGCGGATTGCCTTTCACCCGCAGTACCGGCATTGGCAGCGTCAACTCCAGACGGTCGCCGCGCTGCCACCGGCGGTTAAGCCGCAGATAACCCTGCTGGCGTAATGGCGTCACATTCAGCATCTCACCGTTCAGACTGGCCTGCGGTTTTGCACACCAGTCGGGCAGGCGCAGTCCCAACGTGGCGTTCAGTGGTTCATCACAGTCAATCTCCAACAGCACGGTTTCCTGCCACGGGTAGTCGCCGCTCTGTTTCAGCCTAAGTATGCCACCGCCGACCTGACTTTCCACTTCGCTGCCTACGAACAGATTGACGTCAATACCGTCAGCCCGGCGGGTATAGATATAATGGCCCAGCGAAGCCAGCAGGCGGGCAATATTAGGTGGGCAGCAGGCACAGCCAAACCAGCGCTGCCGTACCGGTTTCACGTGGTCATAGATATGGTTGAACTTAATGCTTTGCGGATGTACTTCCAGCGGATTGACGTAAAAGAAGTGCTTGCCGTCCAGCGCCATTCCGGCCAGCACGGTGTTATAGAGCGCGCGTTCCATGACGTCGGCGTAGCGGCTGTCTGCCTCCATCTCCAGCATCCGCCTGGCAAACATCATCAGACCAATTGAGGCACAGGTTTCAGTGTACGCGGTATCGTTCGGCAGATCGTAATCACAACTGAAAGCCTCACCGCGACTTTGTGAGCCAATGGCACCGGTAGCATACAGCTGCCTGGTGGTCATATTTTCCCACAGCCGCTGACATATTTCGCGTTTATGCCGATCGTCACTGAGCCGTGCCAGATGAGCGACACCGGCATAAAGATAAACAAAGCGCACCGCATGGCCAATGGCCGTTTGCTGCAATGCAATGGGCAGATGGGCCTGGCTGTAAGCCTTATCCTTTACCATCCACGCCGGACCACAGGGCGACCAGTGGGAGGTTTCACCCCGCTTTTTGTATTCAATATCCCAGAAATGCGGCGCTGTACCACGCTGCTCTGTAAAGTAGGTCGTCAGATCCAGATAGCGGCGGTTACCGGTCGCTTCATACAGCCGCATCAGGGCCAGTTCGATTTCAGGATGGCCAGCGTAACCTTGTAGCTGATCTTCTCCCGTGCCAAATACCGTGGCGATATGGTCTGCAAGCCTGCTGACGATAGTGAGCAGGCGTGTTTTGCCCGTCGCCTGAGCGTAGGCCACACCGGCCTCAATCAGGTGTCCGGCACAGTAAAGTTCATGACACTCTGCCAGATTGGTCCAGCGGTCATTCGGTGCTTTAACGGTAAACCAGGTGTTGAGATAGCCATCCGGTTGTTGGACGTCACCGATGAGTTCAATCAGCGCATCGGCGGTCTTCTCCAGTTCAGGGTCCGACACTTTTGCCAGCAGGTAAGCCACCGCTTCCAGCCACTTTGCCACATCACTGTCCTGAAAAATCATGCCGTAAAACTCGCCGTCTTGCTGGCCGGCCGCGATGCGAAAGTTGGCGATGGCATGGCTGGGTTCGGCCTCTACGACTTCATCATTGAGCGCCCGCCATTGGTAGGGCACCACCACATCCTTCACCAGCCGCTGATACGACAGCCAGAAACGGTCGGTAACGGTGATTTGCTGAAGCGGGATCTCAGGTTGATCCACCGGGGAATAGTGCATGGAAGCTCCTTATTTACATTCGGTGGCCAGATCGTGGGAGATCCGTGCCAGCATGGAGGTATTCAGCTTGCAAAAGCACAGGCAGCCAGCCAGCAGCAGGTGCAGTGCAGCGGGCAGCAAGGTTTCAAACAGCGTGATGCCGGTCAGTGAGGTGCTCGTCTGATACTCCTCACCGGCCTGGTAGGCGACCAGGATAAATACCAGACTGATGATGCCGGCGCTTGAGGCCCAGGCGAGTTTGATAAAAAACAGGTTAAAGGCAAAGTTGATGCCGGAAGAGCGGATACCGTTCTTCCAGTGGCCGTAATCGTCAGCAAAGGCCATCAGTGAGAAGTGTAATGGCAGGGTAAAACCCAGTATCACGCAGTGGATGAAAATCAGCCCCAGCCACAGTGACTGGTTAGCTGCCCCGGTCGGTACAAACCACAGCGCAACGGAAAAAAACGCCAGCAGCAGGTTGGTTGCCTGATACAGCCTTACGCTGTCGATCCGCTTATTGAGCTGATTAACCATGACAGCGCCCAGAATTGAGGCAAGCGTCACCATGCCAAAAAACAGTGAGGCATAGCTGGCGCTGCCTTTCAGTACGTAAGTGATAAAGTACATATAGCCGCCGCCACGCAGGTTATAGACGTTGATTAACAGGAAAGACATCAGCAGCATCAACAGCAGTTGGTCATTTTTAAACATGCCGCGCAGGTGTTCACCAACGCTGAATCTGCCGGACTCCGGTAGCGATACCCGTTCACGTACCGTGAAAAAGCACCACAGGAACATGATAACGGCCACCGCACACACCAGAGCGACGCCGCGCTGGTAGCCAGACGCGGCGTCGTCTTTACCCGTCAGCCCGACAAACCACGGCAGGCCGACGGAGACCACAAAGCCAGCCATGCCGCAAAGTACAAAGCGCCACGCCTGACAGGACATCACCTCGCGGTGGTCGCTGGTGATGGTGGTGATCAGCGCGCAGTAGGGTACATTGATGGCGGTATAACCTATCGACAGCATGAAGTAGGTGACGAATGCCCAGAGGATTTTGCCGTTCATGCTCAGATCCGGCACGGTGAAGGTCAGTATTCCCGCGATACCAATCGGCAGCGCCGCCCACAGTTGCCAGGGGCGAAATCGTCCCCAGCGGCTTTGCGTGCGATCGGCGATAATGCCCATCAGGGGATCGGCGATAGCATCAACGATCCGCAGGGTAATAAACAGCGTGCCGACCAACGCAGGCGTCAGGCCAAAAATATCGGTATAAAAAAAAGTCAGAAAATTAGCGATGATGCAGGTAATGATTGTGCCACCAGCATCACCGAGGCCGTAACCTATTTTCTCTCCCACGGTGATGGGTATTGGCGTATAACGTGACTGAGCAAATTCCGTTTGCATCGTTTATTCCCTCATGGGGGCTGGACGTTAATTAATAAGCAGACTGAGCGATTTCTGATACGTCAGAAAAGCATAAATAAACCTATTTTCCGATATGAGCCGATAGTTAATCTGGCACGCTGCCTTTCTGTCAGCAAGGGGTGGAACAGGCAGTAAATCGGGACATTTCCGACCTGCTGAATAATTTGTGAAGCAAATCAAAACGCGTGCTTATGATGTGCTCAGCCTGCAGCGACTGTGTTATTTTGCGGATTATTTTCAGCACATATCGGGAGGGGTGAATGCTGTCTTTATCGATCAGTCATCCACTGAAAGTGCAGAATGGCGGCCTGTTTATCTCGCGTGGAACAGGTACGCATCCCGGTCGTACACTAAGTTCTTACGAGCTGATTTATGTTATCAGCGGCACGCTGTCTTTGCGGGAAGAACAACGGATATTTACTCTCAAAAAAGGTGAAAGCCTGTTGTTATTCCCCGGCAGGAAGCATCAGGGTATTTCGACCTTTGATAAGGCATTAAAATTTTACTGGCTACATTTTGATATGCTTTATTCTCATCAGGAAAATCCATCTTTACAGTTAACGATTCCCCAGCACTGCCAGGTAGCCGATGAAGAAAGTCTGCTAACGTTATTTCGTTTATTTTTAAATGAACAGGAACGCGGCGATCGCAGCTATTCTCTGGAATTATTGCTGATACTGATATTGCAGGAAATTATGCGTATCCGTCCGGCTATGCCGGCGGAAAATGACGCCGGTGCTGCCCTGGCCTGGCAGGCAAAAAAACTGATCGCCACGCAGTTCCATCTGCCGATCGGGGCGACAGAACTGGCGCAGCGTCTGCACTGCAACGTGGATTATCTTGGGCGGGTGTATCGCCAGACCTTCAGCATGACGCTGACGCAGGCGCTTCACCAACAGCGTATTATGGCGGCAGAGAAAATGCTGCTCAGCAATGCCGTCACGCTGTCGGAGGTGGCAGCGCTGTGCGGTTTTAATGATGCGGCTTACTTCAGGCGGGTATTTCGTAAACTGCGTAGCACCACGCCGGCCGCATGGCGCAGGCGCTACTGCCGCGAACATATTAATTCAGACTAAATAACTGTTCCTGATCCCGCTACACCTTACGCAAGCCTTATGGCACAAGGGATTATCAGCGTTGCACCACTTAACTCTCCAATATCAAGGCCCCAGAGCTGTAGTTATTAGCAAAGAAATAATCCCAACGTTACCAGACGATATACTGTTCGGAACAACTGTTCAGGTTCGCAATGGCGCACGGGATCTGACTGCCACGCATTCAGTGCTCCCGCGGTTTCCCGATGCGGTTGATCAGCCTTTGATCGGATGACTGCGATTTGTGTGAAAGCGGGGCAATAAAGGTTTCCCACTCTTTTTTTTGCCTGTGGCCCCGTGTTCTGCAGGAACCTTCTCTGCGGCACATCCCATCAGTCCCAGAGCAAAAAACAGCAGGGCAACATAAGGTTTCATCATAACTCTTCTTGTCTGAGCAGGGCGGGCCGTTGCCCACGGTGAAAACCGCTGTGTTTGCAGCCGTGATGAGGCGCTTTAGCAACGGCTGCGGCGTTGCTAAAGCGATTTACCGATCTTCTGCTGTAATTCCAACAGCTGTTCGGGGGTCACCGCCGGATAGCTTTGTGTATCTTCCGGCACTTCATGCCGTGCCGGGATTGGCACCATTGGCCCAAGAAAACGGGGTTCGCGTTTCATCAGATAGAGATCGGTCAGCGCCCCCAGCCGTGCACCCACTTCCCGCAGGCGAATATTCAGCATGTTTTTCGGTGAGGGTACGGCATAACATTGTGCCTGAATGCCCATATGTAGCGCGATAAACAGCGCACGTTCACAATGAAAACGCTGGGTGATAATAATAAAGTCATTGGTATCGAAGACCTTACGGGTGCGCACGATGGAGTCGAGCGTACGAAAACCGGCATAATCCAGTACGATATCTGAAGGTGGAACGCCTGCAGCAATCAGGTCGCGGCGCATGGTCATGGGTTCGTTGTAACTTTGCTGGGCATTGTCGCCACTGAGCAACAGATAGTTGACCTTGCCACTGTTGTAGGCGTTGATGGCGCCCTGTATGCGATAGAGGTAATACTGATTTATACCGCCTGTGCGGTAATATTTTGCGGTACCCAACACCACCCCGACCTGTCGGTGCGGCAGCGAATTCAGACTGGAGTAAACCCACGGAGCGGTTTTAACACTGATCCAGCGATCGAGGGCGAGCGCAGCCGCTACCATCAAAATAGCGATGATAATCGTGCCATAAATCAAGCGTTTCACCATGCCGGACGCTGCTCAGACTTCGCAAAAAAAGGTGGTTCAAGGCTACTTTACCCGGCGGGGTGAAGCAAGTAACAAGACTTCGGATGACCGGATTTCGCACAAACTGTAGTGAAGATGATGGCTGTCTGCAAAGGGAAAATAAGCCAGTCCGACCCACCCACGTGAAAAGGGCTGAAGAGGGGCTCCGACCGGGAACGATTCAGGTCCCATCCGGTGAGTAGCATACCGGGCGTCGATGCGCCCGGTAAATACCGTCAGATTGAGGTACGACGGTAATGACGATACTGCGGTAGCCAGAAGTTAGCTGAGATGGCCCTGGACAGCACATCTTCTGATGTGACGACCGCGACCCCCGCCTCCTGAGCGGCTTTCCCAACCGCCATAGCGATCACCTTCGACACGCCCTGGATATCTTTCACTTCCGGCAGCACCGGGCCTTTACCGTCGTTCACCAGAGGGGAACAGTCAGCCAGCGCCCGGCTGGCCGCCATCAGCATGGTCTCGGTAACGCGCGTTGCGCCGGAAGCGATGACACCCAAACCGATCCCAGGGAAAATATAGGAGTTGTTGCACTGGGCGATGGGGTAGGTTTTTTCCTTTAACATCACCGGTGAAAACGGACTGCCAGTAGCAACCAGCGCCGCACCATCGGTCCAGGTCAGAATATCCTGCGGGGTGGCTTCCACGCGCGACGTTGGATTGGACAGCGGCATCACGATCGGACGGGCACAGTGTTTGTGCATTTCCCGGATGATCTCTTCACTGAACAGTCCGGGCTGACCGGAGACGCCAATCAGGATATCCGGGTGGGCATTGCGTACCACATCCAGCAGTGACAGCGAATCTGACGACGAATCCCAGTTGGCAAGATTGTCACTTTTCTGCACCAGCTTGCTCTGGAAACTGAGCAGATTAGGCAGCTTATCGGTCAGCAGACCGAAACGATCCACCATAAACACGCGCGCGCGTGCTTCATCATCAGTCAGACCTTCAGATTTCATCTGGGCGACAATCTGCTCGGCAATACCGCATCCGGCTGAGCCGGCCCCCAGGAATACCACCTTCTGTTCGCTCATTTTGCTGCCTGCGGCATGACTTGCCGCGATTAGGGTGCCCAGCGTCACCGACGCCGTACCCTGAATATCGTCGTTAAAGCAGCACACTTCATCCCGGTAGCGTTCCAGTAGTGGCATGGCGTTTTTCTGTGCGAAATCTTCAAACTGCAACAGTACGTTCGGCCAGCGGTTTTTCACCGCCTGGATAAATTCGTCGACGAATTTATCGTACTCTTCACCGGTGATGCGCGGATGACGCCAGCCCATATACAGAGGGTCGTTGAGCAGTTGCTGATTATTGGTACCCACGTCCAGCACGATAGGCAGAGTATAGGCCGGGCTGATGCCGCCACAGGCGGTATACAGAGAAAGCTTACCAATTGGAATGCCCATGCCGCCGATCCCCTGGTCACCCAGGCCGAGAATACGTTCGCCGTCGGTAACCACAATCACTTTGACATTCTGCTTGGTGGCGTTTTGCAGCATGTCTTCAATATTGTCTCGGTTCGGGTAGGAAATAAACACGCCACGGGCGCGGCGATAGATTTCAGAGAAGTGCTCACAGGCGGCGCCAACCGTCGGGGTGTAAATAATCGGCATCATCTCTTCAAGATGATTGTCCAGCAGACGATAGAACAGCGTTTCGTTGGTGTCCTGAATGTTACGCAGATAGACATGCTTATCGTTATCGTTTTTGAAGTCCTGGAACTGACGCCAGGCACGCTGCGCCTGCTCTTCGATGGTTTCCACCGTCTCCGGCAGCAGTCCTCTCAGGTTGAATTCATTGCGTTCTTCAACGGAGAATGCGCTGCCTTTATTCAGCAGGGGAAATTCCAGCAGAATAGGACCAGCATAGGGGATATAAAGTGGCCGTTTACTTTCGTGTTCGAGTTCCATGTCAGTAATACTCATTCGGATGGTAATGTTGTGGGGCAATCCTAGAATAATTCATATGAAAGTACAGCTTTTGTTAATAACTGGCCACAAAAGCGGTTGGTTTTGTGCAATTGACAGCACTAAAGCAGAGGTATGGTGGTGATATTGTGGCATCCGAGTGCTTTGAGTGTTGCCTCCGTTGCGTGGCGCTGGGTCAGTTTCGCATCAGGTGCTTCTGCCAGCACCGCGCGTTGAATGTCCTTTATATCATAGCCACTGAGGTTCAGCAGGATCAGGGCTGCCTGTAACGGCGGCAGGCTCGGATTAAATGCGGCATTCTCGGCATAGCTTCCAAAAAAAATCGCCCCGTCGCGGCTTTGCAACGCCACACCACTCAGTGCCTGAGAATAGGGGGCGTGGCTGCGGTTGGCGGCCCGCAATGCGGCCTGACAGAGTGGATCGCCGGTGATGTTCAGCCGGTGATCGACCGGATCCAACAGCAGGGTCTGGATGTCCAGATCGCGCGGGCCAAACGCATCCGGCAGATAGTCAGCGAGTACGGCAGGCGCACGTCCCGGCAGATGAATGGCCAGGGTGGTCGCGCTGTTCAGCTCATTCATAAACTGCCGGCAGTGGCCGCAGGGCGTGTAGTTGACGGCAATCGCCGTAAGCCCCGTCTCTCCCCGTAGCCAGGCATGGGTGATGGCGCTCTGTTCGGCATGAACGGTTTGCTGCATGGCTGCGCCGGAAAACTCCATATTAGCCCCAAGCCAGAGGTGACCACTGTTACCCTGCGCGATCGCACCGACGTTAAAACCGGACAGCGGTGTCACGGCACAGGCAGCCGCCAGCGGCAACAAAGCAAACATCAGTTCACGAAGGTCAAGACCGCTATGATTTTTCATTGCCGCAACCTGATCCGGGGTAAAAAAAGCCTGAAAATCATCGGCGTGCAGACAGGGCGCAACGGCGGCCTGTAACAGTGGGGGCAGGGTATTAAATGCGGTCTGGAAACGGGGTTGCATCGCAAGCCTCTCTCACGGTAACGGCCCGCTATCATCGCCTGCCGCTTGGCTTCTGTATGTGATTTTTATCACATTCACTATGTAATCAGTGAAACGTAAATGCAAAATACACGATACAGAGCATGTTTCATCGCCAAAGGTGCAGCAGCAGCGGAAACAGAAAAGGGGCCAGCAGTGAGGTGATAATGCCGCAGATAACCAGTGCCAGCGAGCTGTAAGCACCTTCCTGGTAATCCATTTCGGCACAGCGAGCGGTCCCCAGTGCGTGAGAGGCGTTACCTATTGCCAGCCCGCGTGCTGATTTCAGATTGATGTTAAGCAAATTCAGCAGCATATGGCCAAACACGGCACCGAGGACACCGGCAATCAGTACGCAGATAGCGCTGATCGCCGGGATACCCCCCAGCGTGGCAGAAACGGCCATCGCGATAGGGGTGGTGACTGACTTTGGCATAATGGTTGCGGCGATTTGCGTGGTTGCCCCCATCCACAATGCAATGGCCGTACCGGAGATCATCGCGGCCAGACTGCCAATAAAACAGACGCCAATAATTGACTTCCAACGCGCCCGGATCTGGTGCAGTTGTTCATACAGGGGCACCGCCAGCGCTATTACCGCAGGTTGCAGGAACTGATTAAGCAGTTGACTGCCCTGAAAATAACGGGCGTAGGGCATCTTCATCAACAACAGCAGCGGAATAATAACCGCCATCGAAATCAGCAGAGGATTGAAAAATGAGATCCTGACCCTGGCGGCCAGTTTACGGGCGGCAAAAAACACCGCCAGCGTCAGGGGCAGGGACCACCAGATATCACTCATCACTGGCTCCCTGCTTAATCAACGGACGGCTGTGCAGCCGGTGAGAGGCCAGACCGACAGTGATTAACACGATAAATGTGCTCAATACTACGGAAACCACAATCGGGCCAAACTGCGCGCTGAGAATATCAGTGTAATTCATCACGCCAACGCTAATGGGAACAAACAGCAGCGCCATATAGCGGATCAGCAGATAGCTGCCCGGTTTCACCCAGTCCACAGGAAGCAGCTGGCTGGTGAGCAGAGCAAACAGAATTAACATACCGATGATACTGCCGGGGATCACCACCGGCAGCAGTCCGGCGATACCATTCCCGGCCCACAGACAGAGATAAATAATCAGGAAGGCGCGTAGATAACGCCAGCCTGCGAAAAGCGTGCTGCGCATGATAAGCTCCTGGTTTCTGGCAGATGAATCTTACGCTCAAACCGTTCAATGTGCTACCGATCACAGTTCTGTACCGGGTCTCTCTGCATCGGGGCAGCAAAAAGGGCGGAAAATCCGCCCTTTACGTGGTCACCCTGTTCCCGGCTGGCATAATGCGCTGCGCAATGCCAGCACGGTGAGGTTATTTCACCTGCATACCGGGCTGGGCGCCGCTGTCAGGAGAGAGCAGGAAAATATCACTGCCGCCGGGACCTGCGGCCATTACCATCCCCTCGGAAACCCCAAAGCGCATTTTGCGCGGTGCGAGATTTGCCACCATCACGGTCAGACGCCCGTCTAACACCGTCGGGTCCGGGTAGGCGGCGCGAATACCGGAAAAGACATTGCGCGTTTCGCCGCCCAGATCCAGCGTCAGACGCAGTAGCTTATCGGAACCTTCAACATATTCAGCTTTGCTGATCAGTGCAATACGCATATCCACTTTATTGAAGTCATCAAAGGTGATGGTTTCCTGCAGCGGCGTGTCAGCCAGTGGGCCACTCACGGCTGGCTTACTGGCGGCGGCTTCCTGTTTTGACGCGTCCAGCAACGCATTGATTTTATCCATTTCAACACGCGCGTAGAGCGCCCTGAACGGGGCAACGGTATGGTTGTGCAGCGGCTGTTGCACGCCATCCCAGCTCAGGGGTTGATTAAGGAAAGCCTCTGCCCGTTCGCTCAGGCCTGGCAGTACCGGTTTCAACCAGGTCATCAGCACGCGGAACAGATTAATACCCATGGAACAGATGGCCTGCAAGTCAGCGTCGCGGCCTTCCTGCTTCGCCACTACCCACGGAGCCTGTTCATCAACATAGCGGTTGGCCACATCGGCCAGCGTCATGATTTCACGGATAGCGCGGCTGAACTCACGGCTTTCCCACGCTTCGGCAATGCTGGCGGAGGCGTCGGTAAAGGTTTTATACAGCGCCGGGTCTGCCAGCTCGGCGGAAAGTTTTCCGTCAAAGCGTTTGGTGATAAAACCGGCGTTGCGCGAAGCCAGATTCACCACTTTATTCACGATGTCGGCATTTACGCGTTGGACAAAATCTTCCAGGTTCAGGTCAATATCATCAATACGTGAAGAGAGTCTGGCGGCGTAGTAATAACGCAGGCTGTCGGCATCAAGGTGTTGCAGCCAGGTACTGGCTTTGATGAAGGTGCCTCGCGATTTGGACATTTTCGCGCCGTTAACCATCACATAGCCATGAACAAACAGATTGGTGGGTTTACGGTAGTTGCTGCCTTCCAGCATCGCAGGCCAGAACAGGCTGTGAAAATATACGATGTCTTTACCAATAAAGTGGTACAGCTCTGCGTCAGAGTTTTTGTGCCAGAAGGCGTCAAAATCGATGTCACCGCGGCGATCGCAGAGGTTTTTGAACGATCCCATATAGCCGATAGGCGCATCCAGCCAGACGTAGAAGTATTTGCCTGGCGCATCCGGGATTTCAAAGCCAAAGTAGGGCGCATCGCGGGAGATATCCCACTGTTGCAGCCCAGACTCAAACCACTCCTGCATTTTGTTGGCCACCTGTTCCTGCAACGCACCGGAACGGGTCCACGCTTTAAGCATTGCGGTGAATTCGGGCAGGTCGAAAAAGAAATGCTCCGAGTCGCGCATTTCCGGGGTGGCACCGGACACCACTGACTGCGGTGCTATCAGTTCGGTCGGACTGTAGGTTGCGCCACACACTTCACAGTTGTCGCCATACTGATCTGCTGCCCTACATTTCGGGCAGCTGCCCTTCACAAACCGGTCCGGCAGGAACATGCCTTTTTCCGGGTCGTAGAGCTGAGAAATGGTGCGGTTTTTAATAAAACCGTTCTCTTTTAAACGGGTATAGATCAGTTCGGACAGTTCACGGTTCTCATCGCTGTGCGTGGAGTGATAGTTGTCATAACTGATACCAAAACCTGCCAGGTCGGTCTGATGTTCCCGGCTCATTTCGGCAATCATCTGCTCCGGTTCAATACCCTGCTGCTGAGCTTTCAGCATAATCGGCGTACCGTGGGCATCATCAGCACAGATGAAGTAAACTTCGTTGCCGCGCATTCGCTGGTAACGGACCCAAATATCTGCCTGGATATGCTCGAGCATGTGGCCGAGATGGATGGGGCCGTTGGCGTACGGCAATGCGCACGTTACCAATAATTTTTTCGCGACTTGAGTCATAGTAAGACTTAGCTCATACCTGTTCAAAAGAGGGGGGTCGATGGTAACCGAAAGCGGCTCCCTGCGTAAACAATCCCGCACCGGCAGCGACGTTTTTTGCAGGGCTACCCCTGCCAGAGACCATATCTGATATGCTCCGGTGGATAAAACTGACAATGATACAAGGAGCCGGGAAAATGTTACCGCCTGATCAAAAGCACTCACCGGAAGCGCTGCGTGCCGTGGTGATGGGAGTATTAAGCACCTTTGAACATCCGACACTTGAGCAGAACCTCACCAGCCTGAAGGCATTGCGCCACTGTGCGCTGATGGATAATACCCTGCACATCGATCTGGTGATGCCATTTGCCTGGCAAAGCGGTTTTGATGCGCTTAAAGAAGCCAGCAGCGCGGAATTACTGCGCCTTACCGGTGCTGCCGCCATTCGCTGGCGGCTGAATTGCCAGACAGCGACCCTTAAGCGGGTGAAAAACCATCCCGGCGTTAACGGGGTAAAAAACATCATTGCGGTCAGTTCAGGTAAAGGTGGGGTGGGCAAATCCAGCACCGCAGTTAATCTGGCCCTGGCGCTGAAGGCGGAAGGGGCGAAAGTGGGGCTGCTCGATGCGGATATCTACGGTCCTTCTGTCCCGGATATGCTCGGTACGCAGGATGAGCGGCCAACATCGCCGGATGGCAAACATATGGCGCCGATCATGGCACACGGTTTGGCCACCAATTCCATTGGCTACCTGGTCACCGATGATAATGCCATGGTATGGCGCGGCCCGATGGCCAGCAAGGCGCTGATGCAGTTGCTGAATGAAACCCTGTGGCCGGAGCTGGACTATCTGGTGCTGGATATGCCGCCGGGCACCGGAGACATCCAGCTGACGCTGGCACAAAATGTGCCGGTGACTGGCGCGGTGGTGGTGACCACGCCACAGGATGTGGCGTTGATCGATGCGCGCAAAGGGATTGTGATGTTTGATAAGGTCAGCGTACCTGTGCTGGGCGTGGTGGAAAATATGAGCATGCACATTTGCAGCCAGTGTGGGCATCACGAAGCGATTTTTGGTACTGGCGGAGCCGAAAAGCTTGTGGAGCAGTATCATACCCGGCTGCTGGGCCAGATGCCGCTACACATCTCCCTGCGTGAGGATCTTGATGACGGGCAGCCGACGGTGGTGCGCCGGCCTGACAGTGAGTTTACCGCGATGTACCGACAGCTTGCAGGGCTGGTGGCCTCACAGCTGTTCTGGCTTGGCGAGATTATCCCGGAAGATATCGCTTTTCGCGCGGTGTGATGCCCTCGGTCGGGGAGGGCGCTTATTTCAGGCGGTAGTGCAGCAACAGATAGGGTCCCTGGTCGCCTTCGCCGCTGCCAATCTGCTGCCAGCCGTGTTGCTGATAGAAATCCAGCGCACGGCGATTGGCGCTCATGCATTTCAGCTTTCCGGTAGAGGTGAAACTCTGGTGTACTGCCCGGAGCAGTTCACTGCCGATGCCGCGCCCCTGCCAGTCGGGATCGACAAACAGACTGTGCAGGAAATTATCATTGGGTAACACGGCGGCAAATCCCACGCGTTGGCTCTCTCTGTTGGCAACCATAACCCGTTCCCCCAGAATGATGCGGTCAAAATCCTCCAGCTGCCACTCTCTGCCATCCAGCCAGTGCCAGTTTGTCCGACGTGCGGCGAGAAACAACGTGCGTAAGAAAGGGCGGTCTGATTCAATGAAAGGCCGCACTGACATCAGTTTTCTCCCCAGACGGGCTTAACATGCCTTTCACTGTCTGCACCGCTCCCACGATAGTCGAAATCAATTTTTCCGGCCTCGAACAGTTCATCCAGCAGGGTAAAATTATCCGCAGGCGTCACGTTACAGCGGCTGTTTAGCTGAATATCCTGCACGGTAAATGCGCGGTCGCCACGGGCAATTTCTCGGAGGTATTGCAGCATTTGTAGCGCTGCAACGCTTATTCCGTACTGTTCATTTAGCGGTCTGGTCATTTTAGTTACCGTTGTCTGGCGGGTTCTCAGGCGTAATTATATCCGGTTTTGCTGGCGGCGGACTTTGCCATACGTTGCGGGCTGGAACCATCACGGATTGTCAATAGTAGCGGCGAGTGCAACATACACTTTAGGTGAATAAGATCGGAACACTTAATTTACCGCATCAATCACAGCAGAGATAAAGCGTTTTTTGAAATCAAGGGTTCTTGAATTGATTTAAATAGAGATAGCTAATCCAATGAAAGTGAAAAAATATGCCAACTGTCAACTCAACCACAAATCAACCCTCAGTAAGTAAAACGACAGCAACCTCTGATATCTCAACTCCTCAAGAGCATGACATCTGGTTTGATGCCATTGACCTCCTTGAAATGAACGAGACCTGGTTTGACGCCAGCGACAGGGATCATGCTGACCTGGCATCTGCAGAAGCCGCCGCAGATTTCCGGGTCCCGTTCACAGAAGACTGCCGCCGTGGTGTTCAACAGCTGATCCGTACTCTGGGAGAATACGAGGAGAGCAAAATGCTCTCTGCCTGCGTTTCAAAAATACTTCCAGGAACTCCGGCCAGCCTGGTAATGGCTGCCAACAGCCTGTATACCGCTCTCACTGAGAAAAGGAATATTGATGCTGCAGCGCTGCATGCCCTTGGCATCGCCTCGTGGTGCCTGCCTGACAATATGAATATTGTTTCCCAACTGGCAGCCTTTATCCGTGATACCGTTACTGGCTGGACTGACGGCACCTGTTTGCAACAGTTTCTCAATAGCGAGGAAAATCACTTCCCCGCCCATCTGTATACCGCACTGGCTGTTACGGCCATTGTTGCCGGACGCTGGATGAAAGATGAGGGGGCGCCGAAGCGTGGTGTGCTTAAGGTCCCGGCATTTATGGCAAACCTCTTTATTCGTGCCAGTCATTACTGGAATGCACTGGGGGATATGGCTCGCAATGACACTTCCTCCAGCAGGGTATCCAGTGGAATAACGCAATCACCTCAGCGTGTTTCGGCTTTTGAGGTGGATACCAGTATAAAAATGACTGGATATGTATGTGATGCTTCTGTTGACTGTCTTTCCTCATCACCATCAATTACTGCATTTTCGTCAAATTCGACCACTAACCCTGAGGCTTACACCCAGGCGATGGTCCACAACAAACCCCCGTCTGCCCCGGATAAAGCTGAGCGTCTCTCTGTCGCTGAACAGGCGCATTCCCTCGCGATGGAAAAACTCCGGCAGGAAAGCGGACTGACAGACCTGCTTTACTGTGCCACCCACAAAACTGAAACCCGCCAGCAGACAAACGAAAAGGTCATCACTGACACGTATTTTAATACGAAATGTGACGGTATTGCTTATCCTGAGCCGCTCAGAAAAACGGCAGAGAACACCGTCGTACGCAAAAACGAACCGGAAACGGAGATAATTCCGCCAGTAACCAACGATGGTGGCGATAAACCTTTGCTACCAGTCACGGGGATGGCAGTCGCCTTGCCTGTTGCCGCATCACAGATGAGGCCGGGTTGGGTAAAATATGTACCTGTAACCGTGACTGGTCTGACCGGGGTTTTAATGTTGGGAAAATCGCTGTGGTGGGCGTACAACAGATTGGCGTGGAACGATAGAGAAAAAAACGATCCAGGCTTGCTGAAAACAAACAGTACCCATAAACAAGACGGTGTACAGGCCGCTTCTATGTTGGGTGGGAATCACAGAGAAAAAAGCGATCCGGGTTTGCTGAAAACAACCAGTAGCAATGAACAAGACGGTGTACAGGCTGCTTCGTTTGGGGTGAATCACAGAGAAAAAAGCGATCCAGGTTTGCTGAAAACAACCAGTAGCTATAAACAAGACGGTGTACAGGCTGCTTCTGTGCTTGATGGGAATCTAAAATCTAATCCATATATAAAGCAAAGTTTGGAAGAAAAAAATGCAAAGAAAAAAAAGAAAGAATTAATTTCGCCTGAGAAAGCATATACGCAGGAAGGTGTAAGAGAAAAAATATTGGATGCTATGCATGATTATAGTGCGGTTTTTACTGATGAAAAAACTATAAATTACCTTCAAATGGATGCAGATATAAATAAAAAAGGAATTAAATCAGATGGGACAGTTGATTCCGATTATTTTTTAGATAAAAAGTCTTTCTTTCAACTGGTTGAAAATAAAATCCTGGGTATTAAAGATGATGAAAAACAAAATGAAAGTGCAAAATTTGTCAGGCTCCTTCTGAAAAAAATATTATCGCGAAAGGGTATCATGAAGAAAATAAATGGTGTTAGCTATGTTAAGACACCAAAGGCGTTAACAATGCTATTTACCTCAATGCTTGGGAATTTGAGAGTATTTGATCATGATGCCTTTTATGAGGATTTTAGTAAGGAGGATGTGCAGAAATTTACAGGTTTAAAAATTATGCAACGTAATTTGGATAATTACATGCAAAAAAAAATCAGAGGGAAAAATTTCAAGCAAATAAAAAAAATTAAAGATCGTAAATATCACATAGATAAGTTAAATATGAATTTTAAATACAAATTCATGAATTATCTTCTGCTTCCATATTTAGATAAAAAATCGGACTGTTATGAAATTATAAAGAAGGATGTCAGTGAAAATATAAAAGCTTATACGCAAAAGGATATTATATTAAAAGTTTTTGATGTGGTTGAAAATGAGATAAAAAAAACAATTAGCCTCCCACTCTCTTACATGGATAATGATTCACCAATAGGACAGCATGTCAATAAACTAACGCAGGTAATTCGAAAGGTACAAACTGTATTTGGAGGGCTTTATGATTTTGATTCTAAGGGGAGTGTCGATGACTCATCTGTAAAAGCAATCAGGGAAAAAATTAAATCAGTTTATTTTCTTCTTGGGGAAAATGGAGGTAATCCTAATTATCGCAATGAGCTGGATAAATTATCGGCCATTAATAATATGTTTAAAGAGCAAACTGAACACCAGCATGAAGGTAATGGATTTATTAAGTCTGATATCGGTGGTGAGTATGCGATTTTATTAGAAAGATATCAGGAAGCTTTCAATTCGAAGTTTGATGACTGTCTGTCAAATAAAGATGATAAAGATATAATTAGTACACCAGTTGAAATAAAAAACAGTAATGATGCATTTATGTCCCAAATGCAAATTATTATTAAGGAAATTTCATCTAAAACAGAAGTAGTGGATAATGATTTTAATATTGCACTGGGTAAATTTCATCGAGGCGAATTAAGTAAGCAGGATTTTAACAAGTATCGGCATTCAATTATTAATTTGTTTGTGTCGGAGTATGTACTGCCATCACTTAGTGATCCTAAGTTGAGAACTGAATTTTCAACAATTCTATTATCGAAAGTCACTGGCGTTGATATACAAAAGATAAACTCTGTTTCAGAAGAGGGATTATTAAGTTCTGGTTTTTTTTATAATATGAAGAAAGAGTCACAGGCACTGTATAACAATAAAATAACAAAAGAAATTGAAGTTGCAATTGACTTAATAAAATCAAAAAATCCAGGGCCATATCGTAAGAAACTTATCGATGCTATAGAGAATGGGAAGCTTTCTTTATTCTCTAAAAGTCAAAGAAATTCTATTGTTGATAGCGAGTTAACTCTTGCAATAAAAATAGTTTCTGCTGAATTAGATGCGAATGATGATGTGAAGTCATTTACTGAGAAGGTTATTACTTCTAAAATAAATGAACTGGAAAACATAAAAAAGGTTGTGGAAGGTGAAATATACAAAGTTGGTGTCAGTAAGGAGTTGTTTGATAAAAACCTGCAAAAACTCAAGGATGTGAATACTCAATTGCTAAATATGAAGATTGAATTGAGAGAAAGATATGAGGCAATTAACTACATGGATAGTATTGTTTCAGAATGTAGTGTTGTCAATGATGAATATGTATCGCCTTATATGCCTTTGCAACAATCGAAATATGCAAAGGATAACATTGAAGATGTGAAAATTGCAGCCGTTAAACATCTTTACAAAATAACGGAATCATCATCGGATAAGCATGAAAGATTGAAGTATTTGAACCTCTATAATGCAATTGTTGTAAGTGGAAAGCCAGAGGCATATCACGTTCAAAATCTGGCAGCAATGTACTGGTCTGTATTCTACAACTCTTCATTTAAAAATGATATTCATTCAATAATGAAATATTTTGATAATACCAATGTTGATAACAAAAGACTGAATTTCTCCGGCATTGTTAATTCTGATTCAGAAAAGATGAAAATAAAAGCACTTATATCTTATATATCAACCAGCAGAATAAGAGTTTTATTTAAAAATGCGCATAGCACAGCCGAACATCTGGAGCAGATTGCTGAAGGTTTTTACCTTCCGAGTACTTATTTTTCAATTAAGGATATAAAAAGAAGATCGGAGATTCCTGGCCATTCTTTTTCCGAGTTTTCATCGCAATTTACTAAGATGTATACTTCGCAAAATATGGATAAGGACGTAACCCAAATATCAGGCGCAAGGTTTAGGAAATCAGGTATTGATGTCAAACAGTTAGATTTGCCACCTAAAAAAGTATATACGTATAAACATTTGTCTCGACCAGGAAATAATTATAAGGCCCCCCCAAGGGATGATGATGTTGTGATTGTAATAACGCAGGATAACAGTGTTATTATTTCTGTTGCTTTCGATAATAAGAGCGCTGTCAGATATATTCCTCCAGTGGATCATGAACCTAAGCTTGGTGAGATCGATGCGATAGTTAAGGACTTAGCTCCTTATTCGTTGGAGTATTATGATAAGCGTCATAAAGATATAGACAAAGAAGTAACTGATTCAATTATTAAATCTGTAAATTTATTCTATTCTAAAGAAGATGAGTTTACTTATTCATTTGTCGATAACAATCCAAATACCAACTATCTGGTGATGGATTGCGATTCTCTTTCTATTTCTGACAATGAAGTAAGCACTGATATTTATTCGTGGGGAAAACGGGAACTTCTTGTTCTTGAAAAAACATCTCCTGATGAGAATGGTTCAGTAGAAAGCATTCTTCACCGTCAGATTAAGAATACATTATATGAAAAGATAGAGATGATGAAGGTTGTTTATAATGATGCAGAAGATGTTTTGGGGGAAATTCTAACTTACGCTCCTATACCGTTTATTTCTTTTGCTCTTGTTGCTCGTAAGATAATAAATGGAATGCCTGTTACAAAAAGTGATGTGGCAGCAATGGTTATTGATACAGTTACCAATATTGATTTACCTATTAAAGTAACGTCGCTGATAAAAACGGCGTTGATTGATAATGTTGATAATGAAATAAAATCACTTGTTTTACATGATGCTGATCTTGCTGTAGCTGAAAGTCAGATTAAAGATGCAGTTCGTATTGGTATCAGTAAAAGTATTGCCGACGAGCCCCTGACATCGATGATTAAAAGTGATAAAATTATTATACCCAAGCCAGCGGAACTGGAGCGTAGTTTTAATAATTATCAAATGGACAGTACGGGAAATTTTGTTTCTTCTTCATGTGACTCGCTGGATGCAACTCTTCATAATCTGGAGGGAAAAATTGATGAAGGTATCAGTATGTCTGATGGTATTTATTATAACAAGCTAAGAGAACGAGTTGGAAAGAAGAATTTAGAACTAATAGGGATAGATTTCAAAAATATTTGGCCCAGAAGTATGATCTTTCAGGCAGATATTGATGCCGTAATAAATGATGTTGAGCAAGCCGGGCAGAATGCAGTAGTGCAATATAATAATGCCTATCACGCTTATCAGCAGAAAGTTGCTGATTCATATGTGCGATTTATTCCAGATGGACACACGCCTCAAGAGGTTTATGCCGATTTTATTACCGATGGATACGCCATGTATGGCTATGGTAATATTGGCGTAGAAAATCTCAGACATATTGATGGCGCTCTTCACCGAAATGCAAATTTTATAATTCAGAGTTTTGTTTCGACTGATACATTGGTAAGTAAAAGCAATCATATATTTCAGGAGGCATTCCGGCTTGATGGGGGGGGGCTATTAAGAAACCAGTTAAGAGATGATGTCAGAAGAATGTGGGCAGAACTTACTGAACAGCAAGTGGATGATATTCTTGCTAGCCTTTCATCTCGTAGTTATCATGTAAATCATATGACCGCCATGACAGTCAATAATAACTTTTCCAATGTTTGTTTTTTTGGTGCGGAAGCTGGCGGTGAAGTTGATGCCGGACATCTCCTCGTAGGCAAAGTGTATCCAACTGATGCAGGGAAAACAGTTTTTATGAATGTTGCTGCACCAAATTTAGCACCTCACAGAACAGTAATGCATGAAATGTCGCACTTTGTTGGTACACTGGATTATATTTATCTGTCAGATTCATTCATAGGCACTATGACACCAATATCACAGAAATTAGGTGAATGGAAAAATGTTAATAGTGTGGTGGAAATGATTCAGGTTGTTCCTGATTACGAAATACGAACTTTTTTCGATATGCGGCAAGATGAATTCGTGGGGCAACCGCATTATCAGGCTGCATTTGAAATATCCCGTTCTCCAAATTTTGTTACCGATTTTATAAAAAATAATGCGGATTCCTATGTTGAATTTATTGAATACATGGATAAAAAATATACTGTTAACGAAGATGGGGCAGTTATAATTAATCCGGCATATCGTAACATAAGGAGTGCTTCTTCCAGCGAGGATGATAAAGTCATCAATATGAGAAAAATCTTATTAAAAATGCTATTTTCACAATCTCGTCCTCAATTTGGCACTGTTACAAAAGATGGTGGGCATTGAAAGAATTAGCCCCAGCTCTGAATACCATCTTCACCCGGATAACCGCGTCTGCTTCGTGACCATGCAGGGTGACTGTATCAATTATGAGCGTGTCCGCGATACCCCTCTGCTCTACAGCCAGAGGGCGCGGACCCGACGTGGAACCGTTCTTACAAAGCGAGGGATACCACAATCAGAGTGGCCCTTGTCAGATGTTCATCTGGCTCCTTGAGTTGGGTGGCATGTACAGGAGCCTGCGAAGGATATCTGATTACTTTGTATGACTGTGAATATTTCTTCGCTTTTATCAGGGATATGATGAAAAATTAAACCGGTTTACCCTCCATTACCGACAGGGAGAACGAAATGGAATTTGCACAGGCTACTGCCGAAACAGGACAATCCCACTATTCACTTTGCATTCATAACAGTCCGGTGTGCCCCAATATGCTGTGGTTCAGGGGCCGTGAAGCCCTGAGCGAGCCATTTTCCTGGAATATTGAGTTCACCACCCCATCCGGCGGTATTGCCGGGCAGGATGTCCTGTTGAAGTAGGCCAGCCTGAGGATGCGTAACGGCAAAGAGGTTCACGGCATTATCACCTTTCTGAAATGTCTGGGCACCAGCGCCGACCAGTCACACTATGCCGTCTGTCTTGAATCCCGTCTGGCCCTGCTGTCCCGAACTCGCCGCTGTGCCATTTACCAGAATATGTCCGTGCCGGAGCTGGTTGAGCATCTGTTGCGCCATCACGGACTGGAGGGCGCTGATTTTGATTTTCGTCTGGAGCGTCAGTATCCTGAACGCGAGCTGATAACCCAGTGGCGCGAAACCGATTTGCAGTTTATTCAGCGTATTCTCACTGAGGTGGGCATCTGGTTCCTTTCAGAAATGAACGCTGTCACCCGGCAGGAAACGCTGATTTTTGCCGACAGCCAGCTTAACTACGAGTTTCATATCACCCTGCCTTATGCTGACCTTCCGGCCTGTACGACGGTGCAGAGGAAAGCTGCTGGGGCGTGCGTACCTGGCATAATGTTGTCACCGACAGCGTGAGCACCCGCAACGATAATTACCGGGACTGGGCGCGACCGGTCTCTGCGGATGTGACTGTGCGCAATAATGCCGCAACAACAGGTGAAGATTACCGCTACGGTGGCACGCAGTTAACGGCGGGTGATGATACTGACCCGGAGCCGGAAACCGAAAGTGGCGCGTTCTGTGCCCGTATTCACCATGAGCGGGCGCTGAATCGCTCAGCCATTCTGCATCTTTTCAGTAATGCATCCGGCCTTACCCCCGGACAGGTGCTGGAGCCGCAGGGCGATATTATTGAAGAAATGCGCGAAGGCGTGGTTATCGGTCTTGTCACCTTTATCGCCTCCCGCGATTCGCGTCTGCATGTTTCCGTCTGGGGCATGCCCTATACCGAGCGTTGCTGTTACCGCCCGCCGGAAATTCCCCGCCCGGAAATTCATGGCACGTTGCCCGGTCGGGTGGACAGTCGCACACCGGATGAACCTTATGCCTGGCTGGATGCTCAGGGACGTTACCGGATACGCCTGGACTTTGACCGTGACCAGGACTGTGAGCCAGGCTATTCCTTCCCCTGGCTGAGACTGTCAAAATCCGTGGCGGGCGACATGCACGGCTTTCATTTCCCGCTGGTGCACGGTACAGAGGTCGCTGTGGCTTTCCGTGCAGGCGACTCTGACCTGCCTTACATCGCGTAGGCTTTCCACGACTCAGAGCACGCTGATATCGTGACCCGCAACAACAACAGCCAGAATATCCTGTGCACGGCGGGCGACAATGAACTGCGTATGGACGACAGGCGGGAAGAGGAGCATGTCGCCCTCACCACACCTTACGGCGCAACACAGCTTAATCAGGGGTACGTTACCGACGCACAGGGCAAACCACGTGGCAGCGGCTTTGAACTGCGTACCGACGAATATGGCGTGATTCGTGTGGCAAAGGGGCTACTTGTCACCGCTGACGGACAGCGTAAGGCCGTTGGTGATGTACTTGATATGGCAACCGCCCTGCGTGAGATTGAAATCTGTCAGGCGCAGATAAAGCAGCTGGATATGGTAGCGGCGCAGGCGCGGGCACTACAGGCCGATATCGCCAGCCAGACTGAGATGTTTGATAAACGGCTAAAGCCGCTTAATGAAATGATTCACTTTTCCGCCCCGGAGGGAATGGCCTTCACCAGCGGGGAGCATATGCAGCTGACGGCGGCAGGCAACATTGCCATGAACGCGGGCGGAGATATCAGCATCGGGGCAATGGGGAATGTGGCTGCCCTGGCGGGTGACAGCATCGGCCTGTTTGCGCACACCGGAAAACTCAGCATCATTTCCAGCGAAGGCCCGGTGCAGTTTCAGGCGCAGGGCGGCAGCATGCACCTGAGTGCGGAGCAAAAGGTGAGCATCACCAGCCTGAGCGACATCCTTTTTCAGGGTAAAAAGCGTATCACGCTGATTGGTGGTGGCAGCTACCTGAAAATTGAGGCCGGAAAAATCGAATACGGTACAACGGGGACCTATACCCGCAGGGTTAAACGTTTCGGGTTATGCGCCCCTGCCTCCATGCCGCTTGACCTGCCCGCGATGGGGAACACCCCTAAACACATTATTGCTGTTACCAGCGGAAAGGACTGCAGGTCAGAGAGTGCGCCTGTATTTAAATTTATGCCGGAGGAAAAAGAATAATGGCAAGGGAAGACAGTTACGTACCGATATTTCCGCAAGCGGATGTGATGCCCCGTAAATTTGACGGTCTGCTGGGCTGGTCGGCTGACTGGCGCTGTGCCGTTGACCCCAAAGACAAGCCGATAACGCTGGACAGCACTGTATCACTCAACCCGTCTGCAACTGAGGTGACGGTACAGTTTGGTGATTCGCTCAGTGAAATCGCGCAGGAGCATGGCTGCACCGTTAGAGAACTGGCTGAGCTGAACCAGCTTCGCAACGCGTCGCTGATTTTTCCGGGGCAGGTGCTCAAACTCCCGGTGCGTCAGTACAGCCTGACTCAGGCGGAGGTTGTCAGTCTGGCGGCGCAGGCTGATACCTCCTGCACGCTCTCCTTCGCCTTTGAAGACCTGATAGAAAAACCGCTGCAAAAGTTGAAAGTTCGAATCGAGTCGGCTGCGGGCGATGTGTATGAATCGGTAACGGATGAACTCGGCAGTATTCAGGATTACGTCATGGCGAAAGCGCAGCAGATCCGCGTGTTTGTCAACGGCGCACACGGGGTTAAGGAAGTGGCGAAATTTACGCCGTCAGAGGGGAAAAGTGGTATCAGACTGACCAGTCCGAAAGTGCGGGTAAAGGGCGTGACTGAACCCGTTAAAGACCGGGCAGGCCGTATTGATCTTGATAAACACCCGGTCAATACCGTCGTCAGTGGACGGGACAGCAAGGGTAATCCGGTTATCCAGATCAATCATACCTGCCCGAACAAATATGATCTCCAGCTGGGCAGGAATCTGGCTTACTGGGATCAGATCATCGCCGCATCTGAGCGCAGTGGCATTATTCCGCAAAGTATTGCCGCCGTCATTAATGCTGAATCCGCTCAGATTAAAGGTGTCTGGAATAAAGATTCAGTCGCAATAAGTCGGGAGAAAACGAAGGCTGCCAGAGCATTAAAAGAACAGCAGGGCGAATCAGCCGAAGGCGTGGTGATTTACAACAGTTCCGCCGCCGGCATGACGCAGTTTTTAAATGCCACCTGGATTGATGAGACCTTTCGGGAAGGGACGTATCTGAATGAACAGGCCCGTGAACGTGGCGTACTGGCAAATAAGCCAAAGCGGGATGCGCTGAACAATATTGAATATCACCCGAAAACCTATCAGCAAATTATCCTGCCGATGTTTGAGATTGAGGCGGGCACCTGGTGGACAAAGCAGCAGATTATCAGTAACCGATTGCTCAGGGGAATAACGCCTTATCCGCCTCATGCCACAAAGGCGCTTCAGGCATGGCTCAATCTGCGTTATGAGCCGGAGTTTATCATTATGGCGGCGGTGGATTACGGGCTGTATAACCTTGCCCGGCTACAGACGGCAGGCTACCGGGTGGATACGGTAAATGATGCGTAGAAGGCCAAAATCTTTTATCTGACCCATCATCTGGGGCTGGGCGATGCCAGGCGTTTTATCAGAAAAACCATTACTGAAGAAAATGCGCATAAATTACTGGTGGCACAGGTTGGGGCGAAGAGGGCTGCGAGATATGCGAAGGACAATGGCTGTTATATTGAGGGGCATAGATATTGGCTTTCAAAATACATTGATAACAATATTAACCTTGAAAATTTTTATTGTCCGAAAATAGAGTTTACAGAAAAGCAAGAGTCAGGCAGTTTAGAAATCGTGATAGAAAAAATAAAGGGAGATGTAACATGATGATTTTGCGTGCTATGGCTTTATTACTGCTGTTGATATCTACTTCATCATATTCGTTTGAAAAATGCATTCAAAGAACAAACTGTGATAATACAACACTGGGTAAATTAGAGTATGTTGATGGTGGCAAAGAAAAAGATAAGCAATCTCGTATTTTTTTGAATGGAAATGAGATTTTTAAAAACGATAGCTATCGAATAGGCGCAGATATTGAGGGATGGACCTTAGATAAGAAAAACTATAGAAGTAAAATAATTGTTTTCTATGATTTCAATACTCCTCAATATATAAAAACCGACCCTACATATGGCGATCTGTATCGATACAGAGCATATAGATTATTTAATTTTTCAGGTAAAGAGGTGGTGATCTCAAATGAGTTTTACCCTCCTGCGGATTATAAGGCACCTCTCAGATGGGTGTCCTGGGGACAAAAAAACTCAGTGATTGCCTTTGATGATGGTTCCCGTTTCAGATATGAAAATGGTCATGTCACCATGATCGATGACGGGACGAAATCCGGCAATGATAACTGACAGCTTAATCCCTGGATGGATTCAGCGATGAGGTGTTGATGTTTTTATCCGTTTCCGGCGCTCATGACGGCGAATGCGGACAGGCCAGCTTGCTTTGCAGGCGACACTTCCCTTATTCTGGTGAAAAGTAACAAGAGTTTACTTTAATGACTCGGGGTGCCCTTCAAAAGAAGGCTGAGAAATACCCGTATTACCTGATCTGGATAATGCCAGCGTAGGGAAGTCAGATGCGTTACGCATCGCTTTCCCACGCCGGGTGGGGAGCGTTAAATGATCCAACCTCATCTCTTTACGGCCAGCCAGGCCGCTTCTTCTCTCACCACGTTGCGCCATCTTTCACCGCTGGTGCACTGCCTGACCAATGATGTTGTGCAGACGCTCACCGCCAATGTTCTGTTGGCGCTGGGGGCCTCACCGGCGATGGTGACGGAACCAGAGGAGGCCGCAGAATTTAGCACCATTGCGGACGCGCTATTGATCAATGTTGGCACACTGACCAGCGAACGCAGTAAAGCGATGCTGGCGGCAGTGGCGGCAGCAAATACGGTGGGAACCCCCTGGACGCTTGATCCGGTCGCGGTGGGGGCGCTGACCTTTCGCAGCGATTTCTGCCAGCATCTGCTGACATACCGTCCGGCGGCCATCCGGGGTAACGCATCGGAAATTATCGCGCTGGCGAACCGGGGATGTGGCGGACGTGGCGTTGACAGTCTGCACGATCCCGAATCAGCGCTGGAAGACGCTTTGTGGCTGGCACAACAGAGTGGCGCGGTGGTGACGGTAACGGGCGCGGTGGATTATGTTACTGACGGTGAGCGCAGTATGAAGATACCGGGCGGTTCACCGTTGATGACCCGCGTGGTGGGTAGCGGTTGCGCTTTATCGGCGGTGGTGGCCGGATTTACTGTGTTGCCCGGCGATAAGCTCAGTCATATTGCCAGCGCCTGCCGGATTATGAGCCTCGCGGGGGAAAAGGCCGCCATTGCTGCAAACGGGCCGGGTAGTTTCGTGCCGCATTTCCTCGACATGTTGTACCGGCTGGATACAAAGGCGATGATATGAAACGGATTAATGCACTGACCATTGCCGGAACCGACCCCAGTGGCGGAGCGGGCATTCAGGCCGATCTGAAAACCTTCTCGGCACTGGCGGCATACGGTACCAGCGTAGTGACCGCGCTGGTGGCACAAAATACCCGTGGCGTGCAGTCCCTCTGTCGGATAACGCCCGATTTTGTTGCCGCGCAGCTCTCATCCGTGTTGAGTGATGTGCGTATCGACAGCGTGAAAATCGGGATGCTGGCCGGGAGCGACATTGTTGACGTGGTGGCCGACTGCTTGCAGGCCGCCGCGATCCCATGGGTAGTATTGGATACGGTGATGCTGGCTAAAAGTGGCGATGCCTTACTCTCACCGGAAGCGGTAGTGACCCTGCGACAGCGGCTGTTACCGCAGGTGTCTTTGATCACGCCCAATCTGCCAGAAGCCGCCGCGCTGCTAATGTGCGATATTGCGCGCAGTGAAACAGAGATGCGCCAGCAGGCAAGGGCCTTGCTGGCGATGGGCTGTCAGGCGGTACTGATGAAAGGGGGACACCTCAGCGGCAGTGAAAGCCCGGACTGGCTGATCACCGCCGGTGAAGAACTGCGCTTCACTTCCCCAAGAGTGATAACAAAAAATACCCATGGTACGGGCTGTACGCTCTCCGCCGCGCTGGCGGCGCTGCGACCACGTAATGCCAGCTGGCACGACACGGTGCAGCAGGCGAAGCAGTGGTTACAGGGGGCGCTGGAACAGGCTGATTCACTGGAGGTGGGTAACGGGCACGGTCCTGTGCATCACTTCTATCGCTGGTGGTGAGACAGTATTACCCGCCTGTTGTGAAAAATGTCGTCGGCAGTTTGCCCTGCAGAAGAATGGAGATCCATGCTCTCCGAGGGAGCAGGACCGGACGGCGCGGTCCCTTAATCTTCAGAGAACATTGAATGGCACGGGCGTGGTAGCAAACCTTGCAGAGAACGCAGAGGTGTCGTGTCAGGCGTATTGCTGCATTACCACTCTGCCGACGGTTTCTGTTTAGCGGATGCACCGGCAGGCCGGACAGGAAAACAGAGTGCGGGGCGGAGTGAATATCACTCTGCGGTTTCAAACCAGTCGCTGTTCTGCTCAGCAATGGGGGTGATGGAGAAAATGATCTCCTGCAGATGACTTCGCAATGCCATTTCGGCAGCATCCGGGTCACGGGTGAGGAGCGCCTGGTAAATCGACTGATGTTGCTCAATCAGTCTCTCCGGGGGAGACACTTTACTGAGGGTAAGGAAACGTACCCGATCCATGGCCGCCTTAATGTTTTCCACCGTTTCCCATGCCAGTTCGCAATTGATGCTTTGAGCAATCAGCCGGTGAAACGCATCATCCAGCAGCAGAAAAGCCTGGCTGTCATGGCGCTCTGCGGCCATGTGCTGGAGTGTAAGGTTATGTTCAATCAGCGCCAGCGCGCTGGTTGTGGCCTCTGTCGCCGCGCGCCTTACCACCGCGACCTCCACGGCCTCGCGGATAAAACGGCCATCGGCAACGCGCCGGGCCGAAATCTTACGCACAAAGGTGCCGCGCTGCGGCAGGACCTGCACCAGGTCAGCTTCTGCCAGTTTAATAAAGGCTTCACGCACCGGCTGACGGGAGACACTAAAGCGGGCTGAAACCTCCTTTTCCGATAGCAGCGATCCGGGTGGAACGGCGCAGGTCACAATATCCTGTCGCAGAAAACGATAAATTTGCTGATTAACCGGCTCGTTGGCGGTAATGCTATATGAAATCGACATGCATAAAATTCGTTGTGATGTTATACGCCAATGTTGAGGCGCGGGACGGCACTAAGTCTAATCAGAGCATCGCCCCGGCACCAGCCCTTTTACGCCATTTCCCGGCAACGGCTGCTCACCCGCCGCACGGTTTCTTTCGCGCCGTACGTGCACAGCAACTGATAACAGTGGCTGACACGCTCACGAAAACGGCGGTTATCCGGCAGATCGTCACCAAAGACGGCCTGAAGTGACAGTAACGCCGCGATACGCTCATCGCCATCCTGACTGCTGCTAACCAGACGTGTCAGCGCCTGTTGTAGCGGATCGTTAATCTCAATGCGCTTGCCCTGTTCATCAACGCCGCTGACATAGCGCATCCAGCCGGCAACCCCCAGAGCAAGCAGTTCAAAATCACTGCCGTTATTCAGATGCCAGCGAAGACTGTCGAGCCAGCGTTGCGGCAGTTTTTGCGTTCCATCGGTGGCAATCTGGTGAGTCCGGTGTTTAATGGCGCGGTTTTTATAGCGGGCGATCAGCGAATCGGCGTAGGCGGTGAGGTCGACGTTTTTCGTGCGAAGGGTAGGGGCCTGCTCGTCCAGCATCAGCTGGCGGGCGGCCTGAACAAAGTGAGCATCATTCATGCAGTCGCTGATATGCTCATAACCTGCCAGATAGCCAAGATAGGCAAGGAAGGAGTGACTGCCGTTTAACATGCGCAGCTTCATTTCTTCAAACGGCAGCACGTCAGCCACCAGCTCAGCTCCGGCTTTCTCCCATCCCGGGCGACCATTGACGAAATTGTCCTCAATCACCCACTGGAAAAATGGCTCACACTGCACGCCCGCCGGGTCATCACAGCCCAGCTGTTGGGTTAAGGCGCTAAAGGCCTGTTTGGTCATCGCAGGAACAATGCGGTCCACCATCGTAGACGGGAAGGTGATATTCTCCTCAATGTAGCGGGCCAGTCCGGCATCCTGCTGTTGCGCCAGTTGTACCACCACATTGCGTGTGACATGACCGTTTTCCGGCATGTTGTCGCAGGACATCACGCTGAAAGGCTTCAGACCAAGCTGGCGGCGACGGCGAATGGCGGCGAGGATCACGCCTGGCACGGATTCAGGATCGTCAGGATACGCGAGATCATGCACGACAGCCGGGTGATCAGACATCAACTGACCTGTAGAAGGCTGATAGCAATAGCCTTTTTCGGTCACCGTTATCGATA
Organism: Erwinia psidii; assembly: GCF_003846135.1. Classification (GTDB taxonomy): domain Bacteria; phylum Pseudomonadota; class Gammaproteobacteria; order Enterobacterales; family Enterobacteriaceae; genus Erwinia; species Erwinia psidii. Next base: position 97,935 of record NZ_RHHM01000001.1, on the reverse strand, counting down.
TAATGGCCACATCAGGCTGACTCATCGCCCCGATGATTTTATCAATGCCATCGCCGCTGCGGTACAGAGCATTATTCAGTACGCCAACCACACGCGAGTTCAGTCCGTCATCGGCCATTTCAGTGACGCTGTATAATCTGTCCTGCTGGCGCACTGCTTCGATCAAATCGCCCTGATTGCTTTTTTTGATTTCACACGCGCAGTAGCCCCAGTCGCTGTTGTGTGCAGAGGCCAGGATCTCGGCACAAACGCCCTGGTGAGCACGAAAAAACGCGCCAAAGCCGATATGAACGATACGCGTGCGCAGCGCGCGACGGTCATATTTTGGCAGTAGCGTACCTGCGGGTAAAAGATGAAGTGATAACATAGTCAGTCCTTATATAAGATGGGCGGACGTCAGACCGTTCCGCCCATGGCTTTCAGACAGAAACCGTGCGGGAATGCTGCTTTGGACTTTTGATCACCAACAGCACCAGTATAGCGCCCAGGGCGGCCACGCATCCTGCCAGTACAAAAGCGCTGTCGAATTTTCCGCTGTGCTGCACGATGAGTCCGGTCACGTAAGGACCGATGATGCCGGAAAGGCTGCCGATAAGATGAATAAAGCCACTGATACCGCCAACGCGGTTTTTGTGCACCACATCCTGTACGATAGCCCAGTAAATTGCACCGGTGATATAGAGGAAAAAGATCGACACGGACATCAGGATCACCGCAGGGTAAACTCCTTTGACCGAACCCGCGAGCGCCACGCAAACTGCCGCCGCCAGCAGAGAAACCACCAGCACAATTTTTCTGGAAAGCAGCAGTTTGCCGGTGATGTTGAAGATGCGGTCTGAGATCCATCCCCCCAGAGCCAGCCCGACAAAGCCAACTATCCACGGGATCATGGTGGTGATGCTCATTGATTTAATATCAAGATTGTGTGCCTGCACCAGATAGGCCGGGAACCAGCTGAGGAAGAAAAACAGGATGTAGTTGTAGCAGAAGAAAGCAAACGCGGTGACCAGGATAATGGGCTGGCGCAGATAGTGCCCCAGAGCGCAACCAGATTGTGTTTCTTCTGTCCCCTCTGTGGTCGCCTGTTCTGCTTTCATCTGTGCGATTAACCTGCGTTCCGCGTCGCTACAGCGACGACTTTTCAGGGGATTGTCGGCGGAGATAAGAAACCAGGCTGCCATCCACACCAGCCCAATTGAACAGATGATGACGAAAGCCAGACGCCAGCCAAACGCGAGGGCGAGATAGCCGATAACCGGCCCGGCAACCGCACCACCCAGTGGCGAACCGGCACTGAGAAAGCCCATCGCCGTGGCAGCCTGCTTTTTGGGAAACCAGCCGTTAACTGCCTTGTTGGCCGAGGCACAGATAGGGCCTTCAGCCATGCCGAACAGCACACGAAGGATCAACATTGACCAGAAGCCGGTCGCCAGCGCGGTAAAACCACAGAACAGTGACCAAAGACCCACCGCGACGCCCAGTACCAGCGTGGGCCCGAATTTGTCGGTGGCCAGCCCGCCAATAAAATTAAAGATGGCGTAGCCAAAGAAGAAACTACTGAAGATCATGCCAAATTCTGCCGCGTTTAACGTCAGGTCTTTTTCAATCAATGGCAAAGTAAGGGACAGCGCGACGCGATCGAGATAGTTAATCATGTAGACCAAAAACAACAGCAGGACGATAGTCCAGCGTAGATTTTTAAACATAACGGTTCCTTGATTATATTCAGCGTTCACCGATGCGCTGGCCGGAGAAGGAAAGGGACGGCGGCGCGTTTGCATCAGCCTGTTTTCAGTCTAAGGTCAGGATCACTTTGCAGCAGCTGCGTGGATCTTTCTCAAACAGCGTCATGGCGGCGTCAATGTCGCGCAGCGGCATAGAGTGAGTGACCAGTTTTTCTGGCTGGATGAGCTTCCCTGTCATCCAGTCAATGACCTGCGGAAAACGGTGACTGTTCAGACGTGAGGTAAACAGCGACAGTTCCTTGCTGGTCAGACTTTGCTGGGTCAGCGTGCAGGGTTCGCCAGAGAAACCCAGCAGGCCGATGCGGGCGGCTGGCGATGCCAGCGCGACCGCTTCCGCCAGTATGGCGGGGTGGCAGGCTGCATCAATGATAAGGGTCGGCTGCTCTCCCTCCAGCTGGGCTGACAGCGGAACCTTGCTGTTATCCAGCATCACATCGGCACCGCTCTCTTTTGCCATGGCAAGGCGCTCAGGCAGCCGGTCGGTGACGATCACCCTACGCAGATCATAAACACCTTTAAGCACCTGGATGGCGGTCAGCCCCATCGGTCCGGCACCGTAAATCAGGGCAACATCGGCGGGCTGTGGCCTGAGAAAAGCGCAGATGTTGGCGGCGATGGTAAATGGCTCTACCAGACAGGCGAGCCGGTCGGGAATGCTTTCTGGCAGAAGATAAGCATTTGCCGCAGGCACTACGGCATATTCACTGAAGCCACCATCGCGATGCACACCAAGCACCTGTAGCTGGCTACATACGTTTGGACGCCCCACGGAACAGGGATAACAGTGACCACAGCTCACCACCGGATCGACAGCAACACGCTCACCAATGCGGTCAGTGCCGATACCTTCGCCCACCGCATCAACCGTGCCAAAAAATTCATGGCCAATAACGCGCGGATAGCGGGCAAACGGATTGTGACCGTGCCGGATGTGTACATCTGAACCACAGATACTGGCGTAGTTGACCTTGATCCTGACCTCTCCTGCCGTCGGTACCGGCAGGGGACGCTCCTGTAAAGTAAGTTGCCCTGGTTTTTCAATAACCACCGTTTTCATTGCTTTCTCCTTAAGCTGTACGACGGGGTGCCATTTTTCGGATGACCGTATTGATCTTTGTTTGCTGCCAGCCTTTGCCGAATAACACAACAAACTGTGCGCGCAGCAGTGAGAATCCGGGCCGCCATGGATCGATATATAGCCTGACGGGCAGGCGCAAGGGGGATAAATGAGCAGCGCCAGCCTGGTCAGCGATCTCCCGGTTATCCGGTATATGCGAACCGGCGATAAAACGTTGCCGGTTTAAAATGTCCATTAAGGGCAGCTCATTAGCAGCGTACCGGGAAATACAAAAACTGACGTACTACCATACAAGATAACTGCTTTTAACATCGGATAACGATCACATTTTCAGTTCTTTCGTCTGTTCGCGCTTAACATCAGAGACCAGGAAAAGAGTGGGGCAGGCGGTGGATTATTTAACTCACCTGTTTTGTCATTCAGGGATAGCCACTTACTTTCTGACAGGGGGGAGATGAATCGCGTCGCCAGCACTGCCCTGACTTACCTGCTGCAAGGTTTGCCCGCAGCGGTTCAGGGCAGTATGCCTGGTATCCTGTGACAGGGAATGGTGGTGTTTCATCATCAGGACGTTGCCGTTAGCTGAAATCGGCATTAGCGAAAAAATGGTCGATATAATTTGAGAATATTATTCTCTTTTTAAGGTTAATATTTTGGCAGTTGCGCGGCCTGTTACAAAATTAACAGCCGCATTCCGGCAGTAATGACATTGGGATTACTGATTGTCGCCATATTGGCCTGGTAAATTTTCCGCCACTGATGAGTCGTGCCGTAATATTTTTTGGCAATCGATGACAGGGTTTCTCCTGTTTTAACCACATGGTAGCGCAAGGTTGGTGCAGGAGGTTCAGCAGATGGCAGCGGATTAATTGTGGTATCCGGCGGGGGAAAACCGGTGATGTATTCCAGATCGGCAAATTCAGCGCCGGTCATCTTCACTTGCTCAATAAACCGTTGCAGACCGGCTGCCGTCGTGGCATGAATATCGTGCATTAGCACAAGACTCAGCTCTCTTTTTTTAATTTGCTCAATACCATAATTAATCCAGGTATCGGGTTTTCTTTTCCAGTCTTCGGTGTCCACGCTCCACAGTACGCTGTGATAATTCAGCGATGCAATCAGGTTGTTGACTCTGGTGTTGCGTGCGCCGTAAGGGGGCCGAATAATATAATCTGTTGGGGCGTATTGTGAGATTAATTTTTCCGTACTGATGATCTCATCTTTTATTTCCCGGTCGGAAAGCGTTGTCAGTTGTTTATGACTGTATGTGTGATTTCCTACTCTGTGACCTTCCGTAACGATCCTGCTGATGATTTTACCGTGAGCTTTTACTCTTTCTCCCAGAACAAAAAATGTGGATTTTATTTGATGTGCTTTCAGTATATCAAGCACCAGAGGCGTGTTTGAAGAATGGGGTCCATCATCAAAACTTAGGTGTATTTTTTTCATGACAGGTCTTCCTTTTGATTATTTGTTAAAACAAATAACGGTTAAAAATACGCATCCTGTTGTATTCCGTGTGGCAGATAAATAATGAAATCCTCAATAGTTTTCATAACCGTCAGTAAGCCATAACTTGTGTGGTTTGAACACCCGGTATTTTGTCCACATGCTGCGTTTCGCAAGTCATAACGAAGCAGAGAATATAACAGAACGGGTTTTCTGCCATGGCAGTCAACGCCATTTTCCATGTCTGTTTAGGTGGCCGCGGGGACGGGATGCCTGTTGTCCCATGGAGCGCGCGGCGACAATGCGTTGCGCCTGCCCACGACCCGCGCAGGAAATACCCGATTCGACGATGGCTTGGCTTTGCCTCTCTGTTGTTTAGCCGGGACGACTGACAGCAGATGAGATGCTTTGCGGTTTCTGTCATCGTCAGCAGGAGGCCAAAGGCAGCCGGCGGTCGACATAACGTATCATGCCCAAAAACTGCACTGAGCATAGGCATTAAGCCATAGGGTGTGTTCGCAGTGATGGTTCCGTGGCACCACAGGCAGTGTGGCTCACAGCGGCGGGTATTCGGTGACGGTTTAATCCGTAGCGGTTCGGCCGACAGGTAGCGGACGTCACTGACATCCGCTATCTGTTTTTCGCGCTGTGTAAGCAGTAATCTGATATTTCAGCAGGTGATCGGTAGGGCGTTGACGCCGCGCAGATTCGCCCTGCGGTTACGCTCAATGTCTGCTTTCACCGGCTGCATGTCCGGCAGGCGTTTCAGCAATATCTCCAGAGCGACCTCCAGTTCTGCCAGCGCCAGCCGGTAGCCCATACAATGGTGTATGCCGCCACCGAAAGACAGGCTGCGTCCTTCCCGGCGTCGGATATTCAGTGTGTCGGGAGATGAGAACACGGCCGGGTCGTGATTAGCCGCGCCCAGACTGAGAAAAAGGGTGGTTCCGCGGGGAATAACCTGTCCCTGTAGCTCAATATCGTCCAGCGCGGTACGGTACAGCATCTGGACGGAACTGTCGTAGCGAAGGCACTCTGCTACAGCGGCCGGGACCAGAGCGTGGTCCTGCTTTAGCAACGCCAGTTGTTCAGGGTTGTCATGCAGTGCCAGCACGGTGTTGCACAGCATGTTTGAGGTGGTTTCGTGTCCGGCGATAAACAGCAAAATGACATTGGAGATAATTTCATCGTGTTGCAGCCTGTCACCATCGTTGCCGCTGTTGACAAAAAGCGATACAAGATCGCTGGCGGTGCTGCCCTGGCGCGACAGAATCAGCGCGCTGAAATACGCTTCCAGCCTGGCAAATGCCTGACCTGCTTTCATCAGGTCTTCTTCGCTTATCTGCGGATCGAAAGTCTTGACCAGCGCGGAGGCCGCCTCGCCAAGCCCCGCGGCGTCCGCCTCCGGGACATCCAGCATCCGGCAGATGATGCGTACCGGAAGAGGAAACGCAAATTCGCGGGCCAAATCCCAGCGCTGGCGACCCGCCATGGCATCGATCAGATCATTTGCTACCGTCAGAGCCATCTCCCTGAGCGGCTGAATTTCTTTGGTGCTGAAGGATTTCATCACCAGTCCCCTCAGACGGGCATGTTCAGGGGGATTGAGAACGAGGAACATTTTGCTCATACCCTGAAACACCGGCAGATCTGCGACATCGTTGCCAAAACGCAGTCTGATGCTATCCATATAATTTTTACCGATCTGCCGGTTGTTTAACAGCGCCTCCACGACAGCGTGGCTGCCGCTGATAATAATGTTTTTCCCGGCATCGATCAGCGGGCCATGCTCATGGAGTTTTCGGTAAAGAAGAGAAGGATTATCTAAATAGTCGGGATTCATAAGTTCATGAAGCTGCATATTCTTACCTCTGAATGAATTTGTAACTAAGGCGCGCCGGAACGTGGACAGGGCGACAGGGTATCCACTTTGCTGAGAGTGGATGCTGTCAGCCGTCCCGTCATGTCATGCCAGCAGGCGCTGGCTTACGGCGGCGCTTATCCGGTTATCCAACGGTTGTATGTGTTACCACGAAGTTGAAAGGTTCCGGGGCGCGGCATGGAAATCTGTTGTCGCCTGTCCAGCGGCCAGATAATGGTACTGAAATGACCGTTTCACGCCTGGAGCAAAGACGCCATATCGCGGCGGTGAAGCCCTTCACCGCCGCCTTTTCCAGCCTGTCACCCATCATCTTCCGACCGCCAACTGGCAGCCTGTTACCGTTCTTATTGCCGGGATGCGGTTACGCGGCGCGATGCCCGTGCGACGCGGGATAAAAAGGCAAATGAACCGGCAAAGGCGTCTGTGCACATCAACCGTGAAGATAAAAAAGGGTTAAATATCGCCTCATTAACCCGTGGTACTGATGAAAGATCCTGATTAATTTATCGCAGAAAAGATAACTTTGTGTGATTGTTTTGTTTTCAAAATGTAAATACATGCCGGGAAATTGATGGCCTGTGGCGGTGATTACGGCTGAATTTTAATGCCAGAAGAGACCAGACCATGCGGTTTATCGCCGGTTAAGGCAACATCGCTGACGGCTGGCATTGCTGTCTCCACGGCTTCAGAAACACGGCGGAGAGCCTGAGGCTGAAGGTATGACCACGGCAACGAAGGTTGTCATACCTTCAACGGAAAACAGACAATGACAGCCGTTACATCAGCAGTTCACAGGAAGGGGGCAGACGGCAGCAAAGTGCATTCGGGATCACTTCAATACGAAACTTCCGACCGCTGAGAGGCTCGCCGTCAAGGTTAAAGGTCATCTCATGGGGGGCGGTGATTTCCAGCCACGGCAGTGAAGCACGGATGATGTTTGGATTATCATCATCGTTGCCAAAAATGGAATTGAGCAACGTTGGCAGCACTTCCTTTGAGGTGACAATGCTCAGTTCCAGCCTGGCGTCATTGATCAGCGCCTGTGGACAGAGGCGCTGGCCGCCGCCGGCCTGTCGCCCGTTACCAATGCCGATCACCAGGGCATCGCCCTGCCAGCTGAAATCCGGTCCGCGTAATGTGCAGCTGTCGGCTTTCAGCGTGTCCACCCGCATCAGACCATGAATAAAGTAGGAAACGCCCCCCAGTGCAGATTTCAGCTTTTCCGGGGTTTCGGTGGTGATACGTGCACCAAAACCGCCAGTTGCCATATTGATAAAGTAGCGTTGCTGGTTAACTCTGGCGATATCAACTGAGGTGGCTTTGCCGAGAACGGCCAGCCGCAATGCATTTTCCATTTCCTGCGGAATACCCGCGCTGGTGGCGAAGTCATTGGCTGTCCCCAGTGGAATGATCCCCAGCACCGGACGGTGTTCGTCTGGCAGACCGACCAGCGCGGTTGCAATCTCATTAACCGTGCCGTCGCCACCGGCTGCCACTACCGTGGAGGCATTAAGCGACAGGGCTTCTTTAACGTAACGCGCTCCGTCACCGTGTTCCCAGGTGACGCGCACCTCAATTGACTCACCTTCCTGACGCAGGGTCTGAATGGCGGCGCGCAGGGCCTCGTTACCTGCACCTTTACCGTTAAGGATCACCAGCGTAAGCGAATGTTTGTCCATGCATTTTTCCTGTCAGAACGGGCTTAAAACTGTTTCAGTTATAGCATATTCAGCAAGAAACGGAGCAGGGAGAAGAAAAAGGTGCAAAAAATATGGCCCGTCAGGAGAGATTCTGTGCGGGCCAGAGGAAATGATTGGAAAGACACTGTTTTGAATATGTTGTTTTCAGCCTGAGCATCATAGCCAGTAAACGGCCCGACTTGTGTGATCGGATCCCAATAACCAGCACAGGCACATTTATTTTATCGCGGCAAGAGCGTCAGGAGGCTTATATAAAAGACCGCTGCCTGGCTCAGCCCGTGCCGGGCCCGAATGCGCCCGGTGCCAGACGGTCGGCGTGCGTTCAGCCAACCACCCCGGTGACGAGCTTCAGCGCCCATTCGCTTCGTTTTACGCTTCAGAGCATTGCGGCATCAACGCGCGACGATGGCAGCAGCAGTCTGACCCGTTTTCACCATCTCACCACCTGCTGGCGCTGACAGCCTTAACAGCACGGGCCGTTATTCGTCCTCCCTGGCAGGAAAATTACGCATCAGCAGGGCAAAGGTCAGTGCGATCTCTTCCGGCACCGGGATCCAGACCATATGGCCATTGCCGGGGGCAACGTCTGTGGGCTGTGCTTTGGCGTTTTCCATCCGTTGCAGCTGGAAAGTGATATTGCCTGCCGGCGTCATCAGCTCCAGACTGTCGCCTGTGCTGAATTTATTTTTCACCTCAACCTGTGCCAGGCTGCCGCGACGCTCACCGGTAAACTCCCCGACAAATTGCTGGCGATCGGATGCAGAAAAACTCTGTTGGTAGTTTTGATAGCTGTCGTGGGTGTGGCGGCGCAAAAAGCCTTCGGTGTAACCGCGATGGGCCAGACTTTCCAGTGTCTCCAGTAGCGTATTATCGAAGGGTTTTCCGGCAGCGGCATCGTCGATGGCCCGGCGATAAACCTGAGCCGTGCGGGCGCAGTAATAATGTGATTTGGTGCGCCCTTCAATTTTCAGCGAATGGACCCCCATTGCGCTGAGACGGCCTACGTGTGCCACCGCCCGCAGATCTTTGGAATTCATGATGTAGGTGCCGTGCTCATCCTCAAAGGCGGTCATGTATTCGCCCGGCCGCATTGCTTCTTCAATCATAAATACGCTGTCGGTTGGCTGGCCTTTGCCCAGCGTTGGTTCAATGGTTTTTACCGGGATCGGCTGATGCTGATGCACAATTTGCCCCAGCTCGTCCTGTTTCCCTTCCTGCACCTTATATTCCCAGCGGCAGGCGTTGGTGCAGGTGCCCTGATTCGGATCGCGTTTGTTGATATACCCGGAGAGCAGGCAGCGGCCGGAATAAGCCATGCACAGCGCACCGTGGACAAAAATCTCCAGCTCCATGTCCGGCACCTGCTGGCGGATCTCCTCAATCTCCTCCAGCGACAGCTCGCGGGAGAGGATCACGCGGGTCAGTCCCATCTGCTGCCAGAATTTTACCGTCGCCCAGTTCACCGCGTTAGCCTGCACCGACAGATGGATATCCATCTGTGGAAACGCCTCCCGCACCATCATGATCAGACCAGGATCGGACATGATTAACGCATCCGGTCCCATCGCCACCACGGGTTGCAAATCACGGATAAAGGTTTTCAGCTTGGCGTTGTGCGGGGCGATATTGACCACCACGTAGAACTTTTTACCCAGCGCATGAGCTTCGCTGATGCCGGTGGCCAGATTCTGGTGGTTGAATTCGTTATTACGCACCCGCAGGCTGTAGCGTGGCTGACCGGCGTACACTGCATCAGCGCCATAAGCAAAGGCATAGCGCATATTTTTCAGCGTCCCGGCCGGAGAGAGCAGTTCCGGTTTGAACATGAGGATTTCCAGTTGTTAACTGATGTCAGGTCAGATATTGCTGTGCGGCCCGCCCTGGTAATGGCAGCTGTGCACCTCAAAAGTGAACAGACCGACCATCGCCGGGGCGACCCTGCAAAATGTGCGGGGATTGTAGAAGCTGGCGGGAACAATGTAAATTGCGCTAGATCAAGCGGCAGACGTCTGCCTCCCACCGGTAGCCCATTCCGTATACCGCGCGGATAAAGGGCTGGTCAGCATCCAGCGCCTCCAGTTTACGACGCAGGTTTTTGATATGGCTGTCAATGGTGCGATCGGTTACCACGCGGTAATCATCGTACAGGTGATTGAGCAGCATCTCTCTTGAGAACACTTTACCCGGTTCCTGTGCCAGGGTTTTCAGCAGACGGAATTCAGCAGGGGTCAGGTCCAGCACGGCGTCATTCCAACGAGCCTGGAAGCGCCCTTCATCCACCACCAGCAGCGACACTTTCTGTGCTTCTTCCTGGGTATGTCGGCAGCGTTTCAGGATTGTTTTGACACGGGCCACCACTTCACGCGGGCTGAAGGGTTTACAGACATAATCATCGGCCCCCATTTCCAGCCCCAGCAGGCGATCAATCTCTTCGGTTTTGGCGGTGACCATAATCACCGGCAGGTCTGAAAAACGGCGAATTTCGCGGCACAGCGACAAACCGTCCATTCCCGGTAGCATCAGATCCAGCAGCAACAGATCTGGCGGTGTCTGTTTCATCCAGGTCAGCACTTCGTCACCGCGTAGCAGATGATGGGTGCGGTAGCCGGCGGCTTGCAGATAATCCACCAGCAGCTGGCCGAGTTTTGGCTCATCCTCAACGATCAGGATCAGTGGGGGTTGCGAATTCATATCACTCCTGACACAGCGTGAGGGAGAAGATCCCTCATTTAATTTTTTTGGCAGGGTAAGTGTACTGTAATTCTCAGGCCACCGGCAGGGGAGTGATCCGCACTGATATTTCCATCATGTGCTTCCACGATATTCTGACAGATTGCCAGCCCCAGACCGGAACCCCCGCTGGCACGGTTTCGCGAATGGTCCGCGCGATAAAAACGCTCGAAAATCTGCCCGCGTTGCCCGTCGGTGATGCCGGGTGCGCTATCGTCAAAACGAAGCGTAAGCGGGTTATCAGCGGTGTCCAGCGTGATTACCAGACCGCCCCCTGCATCGGTATAACGCAGGCTGTTTTCCAGCAGATTAGTGAACAGCTGCATCAGGCGGTTCGGATCGCCAAACAGCACGGCCTGAGCAGGGAGATTGAGCGTCAGGCTCAGATGGTGATGTTGATAGCGGTGGCTGAAGTTGGCGACCACCAGCTCCAGCAGTGGTACCAGGTTAATATCACTTTTACGGTAGGCCAGCGCGCCCTCATCGGAAAGTGAAAGCTGGTGTACGTCATCCACCAGTTTGGTGAGTGTACTCACTTCGCCCTGCAATGAGATAATGGATTCCGGTGTCAGTTTGCGCACGCCATCCTGAATGGCTTCCAGCTCACCACGCAAAATCGCCAGCGGCGTTCGCAGCTCATGGGATATATCGGCCATAAATGCGCGTCGCATACTCTCGTTTTTCTCAAGCGTACTGGCCAGACGATTGAAATCCTGTGCCAGAAGGCCCAGCTCATCGCGGCTGTTGGCCTCCACCCGGCTGCTGAAATCACCGGCCGCCAGCTGATGGGTGCCTTCTACCAGACGTTTTACCGGTGCGAGAAAACCCCGTGACATCAGCCAGGTGACCAGCGCCGCCAGTAGCATGGTCAGACCGACAATAATCCAGCTGGTACGTTTCTGCTGCCGATCGAAGTTGATATCGGCGCTGCGGGTCAGGCGCTCCGGCGGAGAGCCAATCACCCAGCCAACAATATGCCCGTTGCCGGTGGTAATATTTCGCCGGTTGCCCTCCGGCGGTACTGGCAGACGTGGGCCGATTATCACATGATATTGTTGATCAATTACCCAGAACTGGGTACGCCAGCCGTGTGGCGGAAGCTGTATGTTGGCGTCCGGGTTTTGTTCCAACGAATGCAGGATCTGATACACCAGCCGGTTATTGTTACGCAGGAAATCCCAGTTACCGTGCTGCTCATACTGATCGGCCAGCGCATCACTGAGCATCACCAGCCGCTGCTCGTTGCCTTTTTTGATGTAATCGATAAAGCCATGCTCAAAACTGAGGCGGATCCCCCAGTGCATGGTAATCAGCACCAACATACAGGTGGAAAAAATTGCCATAAACAGTCTGGCCGTGATACCGATACGCAACCGGGCAAACATCAGGATCTCCTCTGGTGTGTCAGCACCACATTTTTAGTGACATCAGTCGGGACGCGTCTGAATATCAGCACCGGGAGGATAATCACCACGGCCATGCACAGCCAGCTGTAAATAAAGGCCTGGCGCACCCCCGGTATCCCCTCCAGTCCCAGCTGACCAAAGGTGGCAAGCAACAGTCCGGCCAGAGTGACGCCGATACTCATTGACAGTTGCATCACCATCGACAGCAGGCTGTTACCGCCACTGGCCAGATCGTCAGGCAGAGATTTTAGCGTCAGCGTGTTCATTGTCGAGAAACGGATGGCATTGACCATGCCCAGCATAAACAGCACCCCCGGCAGCAGCCATTTCCAGTCCAGCAGTGCTACCACCGGGAACAGTACGACCACCAGGCTGAGTGCGACGGTGGTAAAAACCAACACGTTACGATAACCGAAGCGGTTAACAATCTGCACCACAATACGTTTCATACCCATATTGCCCAGCACCATTGGGATCATCATTAGTCCGGCATGAAACGGGCTAAAACCCATGCCAATTTGCAGGAATAGTGGAGCCATAAACGGCAGCATCCCGCTGCCAATTCGCCCGGTAAAGCTGCCCAACAGGCCAGTGGCATAGAGCGGGTGCCTGAATAACGCCAGGCTGAACAGCGCATGATCATTGTTACGGGCATACAGCAGATAAAACAGCAGGGAAAACAGGCCGCCTGGTATCAGCAGACAGAGCGACAGGGGAGATCTCCCCGGACCACCCTCACCGCTGAGCGCCAGCGTCAGCGTGGCCAGGCCGGTGGCCAGCAGAATAAAACCGGTGAAATCAAAGCGCCGTGGTGGCAGTTTCAGGTTGGGCAACAGCAGCAGTGTGGCGACCGCACCGACCAGCCCAACCGGCAGATTAATCAGGAAGATCCAGTGCCAGCTGGCATACTGCACCAGCACGCCGCCCAGCGCCGGACCGAGCAGGGTGCCAGTCTGGCCCGGCAGGGTGACCAGCGTCATCGCGGCCATATACTGTTCTCGGGGGACCAGTTTCATCACCGTCAGACGACCTACCGGCACCATCATCGCGCCGCCGATGCCCTGCACCACGCGTGCGGCTATCAGCTGATCCAGCGTCGCTGCCTGCACGCAAAACAGCGATCCGGCACTGAACAGAAGGAGGGCGCTGAAAAAAATATTCCGCACGCCAAAGCGGTCCGCCAGCCAGCCGCTGAGCGGCAACATCACCGCCACGGTCAGCACATAAGAGACAACCACCGAGTGCATATGCAGCGGACTGACCCCCAGGCTCACCGCCATTGACGGCAGGGCGGTGTTGACAATGGTAGTATCCAGCGACTGCATAAAGAAGCCAAAGGCGACAATCCACAGTGGCCAGCGCACCGTTGAGGAAAGGTTTTTTCCCGATCCGGTCCGGGCTGATTTACGAAACACCTGTTACTCCGTCTGATGCGCGGGTGGTTTTTCGCCGTAGCTTATCCATATAGAGATAGACCACCGGCGTGGTGTAGAGCGTCAGCAACTGGCTCATCACCAGACCGCCTGCGATGGTGATCCCCAGCGGTTGACGCAGTTCTGCCCCGTCCCCGGAGGTCAGCACCAGCGGCAGTGCGCCAAACAGGGCCGCCAGCGTGGTCATCATAATCGGACGAAAGCGGAGCAGGCTGGCGTCGAAAATAGCCGCGCGGGCCGTCAGCTGACCGTTGCGTTGCGCCTCCAGCGCAAAATCGACCATCATGATGGCGTTCTTTTTGACAATGCCTATCAGCAGCAGGATACCGATCAGCGCAATCAGACTGAAGGGCGCGTTGAACAGTTCCAGCGCCAGCAGCGCACCCAGGCCGGCTGAAGGCAGCGTGGAGAGGATAGTCAGCGGATGCACATAACTTTCATACAGGATCCCCAGTACGATGTATACGGTGGCGATGGCGGCCAGGATCATCCACAGCTGGTTGTTCTGTGTCTTCTGAAAAAGCTGTGCCGTACCGGCAAAGCTACCCCTCACGCTGGCAGGGACGCCGAGCGAGGTCATACTGCGATCTATCGCTTCTGACGCCTGCGACAGGGAGACGCCCTCCGGCAGGTTAAAGGAAATTGTCGAGGCGGCTGACAGTCCCTGATGGTTGACGGAAATCGGTGCGTTTGCCGGTTGCCAGCTGGCAAAAGAGGAGAGTGGAATCGCTTTGCCCTCGGAGTTCATCACGTACATTAACGCCAGCGAACCGATGTCCTGGATATAGCGGGGGTCGATCTCCATGACCACTTTGTACTGGTTGAGTGGCTGATAGATGGTGGAGATTTGGCGCTGACCGAAGGCGTTATTTAACAGGTTGTTGACGTCCGATACCTTAATTCCGAGCCGTGCCATGCTGGCGCGATCGTAGGTCAGCGCCATTTCCGCGCCTTTATCCTGCCGATCGGAGTTAACGTCGGCCAGCTCTGGCAGTGCGGCAAACGCCTGGCGGATTTTTGGTTCCCAGCGGCGCAAATCATCCAGACTGTCTGACAGCAACGTGTACTGATAACCGGCGTTGGACTCACGTCCCCCCATGCGAAAATCCTGCACCGCCTGCAACCAGAGACTGGCACCCGACTCCTTTGCCAGCTTAAGCCGCAGCCTGGAAATCACCTGTTGCGCGTTTTCGCTGCGTTGCTTCAGGGGGTTCAGTGAGATAAACATCATGCCGCTGTTGGTGCGTGAGCCGCCGGTAAAGCCGACCACGCTCTCCACCGCCTCGTCATCGCGGATAATTTTCATGAAATCCTGCAGTTTTCCCCGCATCGCCTGGAAGGAGATGCTCTGGTCGGCCTGAATATGGCCCATCAGGCGTCCGGTATCCTGTTCCGGCATAAAGGTCTTCGGTACCGTGGCATAAAGATAAAACGTCATACCGATGGTGGCGACAAACACCAGCAGCGCCCAGCGCGAATGGTCCAGCACCCAGTGCAGCGAACGACCATAGCCCTGGCGGATAAGGGAAAACAGGCCGTCGAAATAGCGTCGACGCGATGGCTGATGTGCCTGCGTTTTCAGTAAGCGGGCGCACATCATCGGTGTCAGCGTGACGGAGATCAGCAGCGAAATCGCTATCGACACCGACAGCGTTAGGGCAAACTCCCTGAAAAAGCGGCCAACCACCCCTCCCAGTAACAGCAGGGGCAGAAATACGGCAACCAGCGACAGGCTCATCGACAACACGGTAAAACCCACTTCATGTACGCCACGCAGGGAAGCCTGCAATGGTTTCATCCCTGCTTCAACGTGGCGGGAGATATTTTCCAGCACCACGATGGCATCATCCACCACAAAACCGCTGGCAATCGTCAGTGCCATCAGTGAGAGATTATTCAGGCTGAAACCGAGCAAATACATCGCGGCAAAGGTGCCAATCAGCGACACCGGCACGGCCACCGCCGGGATCAGCGTGGCTCGGCCTGAGCGCAGGAACAGAAATACCACCAGCACCACGAGGATCACGGAAATCACCAGCGACTGCTCCACTTCCGCCAGCGAAGCGCGGATGGTGGGAGAACGATCCTGGGCGACATCCAGATGAATACTGGCCGGAATAATGGTGCGCAGGGTCGGGACCTCGGCACGAATTCTGTCCACCGTGTCAATAATGTTAGCTTCCGGCAGCTTGCGGATCATCAGCAGGATAGCCGGTTTTGCATTTGCCATCCCGGCGTTCCGCACATCCTGCACTGAGTCAGTTACGCTGGCCACGTCCTCAAGGCGCACGGTGGCACCGTTTTGATAGTGCACCACCAGTGGCCGATATTCTGCCGCCGTTTTCAGTTCATCGTTGGTTTTTAACTGCCAGCGCTGCTGCCGATCTTCAATCATGCCCTGGGGACGGCGCTGATTGGCGTTGGCGATAGTTTGCCGCACCGCATCCAACGACACGCCCTGGTTGAACAACGCCTGTGGGTTCAGCGCCACCCGCACCGCGGGCAGTGAACTGCCGCCGATGGACACATCGCCCACCCCATCAATTTGTGCCAGCTTCTGTGCCAGCTGGGTGGAGGCATAGTCATATAACTCCCCCTGTGAATAGCTGTCTGAGGTCAGGGTCAGGATCATTATTGGGGCATCGGAAGGATTGGCTTTCCGCCAGGCTGGGCGGTTGGGCATCCCGCTGGGCAGCAGACTTTGTGCTGCGTTAATCGCTCCCTGTACATCGCGCGCCGCACCATTGATATCACGGTCATAATCAAACATCAGGATAATGCGGGTACTGCCCAGAGAGCTGGTGGAGGTCATCTCCGTTACGCCGGCGATACGGCCCAGCGAGCGCTCCAGTGGGGTAGCCACCGAAGACGCCATGGTTTCCGGCGAGGCGCCCGGCAGAGACGCCGAGACCATGATCACCGGAAAATCCATCTGCGGCAGCGGGGCGACCGGCAGCAGCCGTAAGCCAAGAATACCCGCAAGGGTAATGGCAACGGTTATCAGCAGGGTGGCCACCGGGCGATGGATAAACAGCGCAAAAAATTTCACTGCGTCTCCTCCCGACCCGCGCGGCGACGTGTGATATGGGCCAGTCGGTCAAACAGCAAATAGATAACCGGCGTGGTGAACAGCGTCAGCACCTGGCTTACGATCAGACCGCCCACCATGGCGATACCCAGCGGCTGGCGCAGTTCTGCACCTTGTCCGGTGCTGAGCATCAGCGGCAGCGCGCCCAGCAGCGCGGCCAGCGTGGTCATCAGGATCGGGCGGAAACGCAGCAGGCAGGCCTGATAAATCGCCTCATAAGGCGCCATTCCCCGCTCACGTTCGGCGGCCAGCGCAAAGTCGATCATCATAATGGCGTTCTTCTTCACAATACCAATCAGCAAAATAATGCCGATGATGGCAATCACATCCAGCTCACTACCGCTTAACATCAGCGCCAGCAGTGCGCCTACCCCCGCCGTGGGGAGGGTGGACAAAATGGTAATGGGATGAATGAAGCTCTCATACAGCACGCCCAGCACGATATACATTGCCACAATCGCGGCAACAATCAGCCAGACGGTGCTGGAAAGGGCCGCCTGGAAAGCCAGAGTACTGCCCTGGAACTGGGTCATTAGCTCCGCAGGCATGGCCAGCTCACGTTTTGCTTTGGTGATGGCATTGACCGCCTGCTCCAGCGAGTAGCCGTCGCTGACATTGAACGAGAATGTGGTGGAGGGAAACTGATCGAGATGGTTAATACTCAGCGCGCCATGGCGCTGTTCAATACTGGCAATGGCACTGAGCGGCACCACCGTGCCATTACTGCCCGTCAGGCGAATGGCATCCAGCGAGGCCAGCCCTGGCGTGGTGCTGGTATCGTGCTCCAGCACCACGCGATACTGGCTGGACTGTGTGTAAATGGTTGAAATCAGACGCTGACCAAAAGCGTTATAGAGCGCGTTGTCGACGTCGGCCATGGTGATCCCCAGACGGCTGGCAGTGTCGCGATCCACCCGGATAAAGGCTTCTGGGGCCTTGTCCTGCCAGTCGCTACTGATATCCTGTAACGCTGGCAATGTGCTCAGTTGTGCCATCAGTTTCGGCACCCATAGACTCAGGGCATCCAGCGATCCGGCCTGGAGTGTGAACTGATATTGCGTGCGGCTTACGGTAGTATCAATGGTCAGATCCTGCACCGGTTGCAGGTAAAGATCCACGCCGGGAAGCTGTGCCACCTCGCGCTGCAAACGGTTAATCACCTCCGGGATGCGATCGTTGCGCTCACTTAACGGCCGGAGGTTAATTTGCAGCCTGCCGCTGTTCAGAGCCGGGTTGGTGCCGTCAACGCCGATAAATGAGGTGAGGCTGGCAACCGCCGGATCTTGCATAATCAGTGATGCCACCTGTTGCTGGCGCTGCGCCATGTTGGCGTAAGAGACGGACTGAGGCGCCTGAAGCGTGCCCTGGATAACGCCGTTATCCTGGACAGGGAAGAAGCCTTTTGGAATGGTTATCCACAGCACTACCGTCAGCGCCATCGTTGCCAGCGCCACACTCAGCGTCAGCCAGGGGTGATTGAGCACCTTGCTCAGGAGGCGACCATAAGCGGCAATTACCCGTTCAAACATCGCTTCGCTGGCGCGGGAGAAGCGGTTCTGTTTTTGCAACGACGCGGCACTGAGCATTCTTGCGCACATCATCGGCGTCAGCGTCAGCGATACCACGGCAGAGATCAGGATCGAGACCGCCAGCGTAACGGCAAATTCGCGGAACAGTCTGCCGACAATATCGCCCATAAACAGCAGCGGGATCAGCACGGCAATCAGCGACAACGTCAGCGAGATAATAGTAAAGCCGATCTCCCCGGTGCCTTTCAGCGCCGCTGTCAGCGGCTTCTCACCTTTTTCGATATAGCGTGAGATATTTTCGATCACCACAATGGCGTCATCCACCACAAAACCGGTGGCAATGGTCAGCGCCATCAGCGTCAGATTATTGACCGAGAAACCAAGAAACCAAATCACCGCAAAAGTACCGACCAGCGACAGCGGCACGGCCACGGCTGGGATGATGGTAGCGGGAACGTTGCGCAAAAAAAGATAAATAATCATGATCACCAGCGCGATGGCCAGCATCAGCTCGAACTGCACATCCGTGACGGACGCACGGATATTAATGGTGCGGTCAGTAAGCACCTGCACATTCACCGATTTAGGCAGCGAGGCGGTCAGCCCCGGCAGCATCGCCCGGATGCTGTCCGCGGTGGTAATAATGTTGGCACCGGGTTGGCGCTGCACGTTCAGTACAATCGCGGGTTGCTGGTTAGCCCATGCGCCCAGCCAGCGGTTTTCCGCGCCCTGTTCGACGACCGACACATCGCCCAGCCGTATTGGGGAACCGTTCCTGTAGGTCACGATCAGCTGGCGATAATCTTCGGCGGACTTCATCTGATCGTTGGCCGAGAGGGTCACGGAACGCGTCGGGCCGTCGAGGCTACCTTTGGCGGAATTGACGTTGGCGCTGCTGATCGCGGTGCGCACCGTTTCGCTATCCAGCCCCAGCGCGGCCAGCGCCTGTGGATTAAGCTTTACCCTGACGGCCGGACGCCGACCGCCTGATAACGTCACCAGCCCGACGCCGGATACCTGCGAAATTTTCTGTGCCACCCGCGTTTCCACCATGTCCTGCACCTGGGTTAACGGCATGCTGTTGCTGGTAACCGCCAGCGTCATGATCGGCGGGTCGGCAGGATTCACTTTGCTGTAAACGGGGGGGGTTGGCAGATCGGAGGGCAGCAGATTAGCCGCGGCGTTAATCGCCGCCTGCACTTCCTGCTCCGCCACATCCAGTGGCAGCGTCAGCTGAAACTGTAACGTGACCACCGACGCACCGCCGGCACTCTGCGAAGACATTTGCTTTAAGCCAGACATCTGGCCGAACTGGCGCTCCAGTGGTGCGGTAACAGAGGAAGTGACCACATCCGGGCTGGCCCCCGGATAAAGGGTAACCACCTGAATGGTCGGATAGTCCACTTCCGGCAGGGCGGAAACGGGCAGGACGCGCCAGGCGAGGATCCCCGCCAGCAGAATAGCCACCATCAACAGGGTGGTGGCAACCGGGCGGAGAATAAACGGCCGGGAAAGCCCGCCGCCGTGATTATTGGGAGAAACCGACGGCATCAGGAGTGGCTTCCTTTTGACGGCTGGCTGGTTTTACCGGAGCTGAGTGGGGTGGACTGCGGTGCGACCACCTCCACTTTCACGCCTTCGGTCAAGCGATCAATGCCGTCTGTCACCACCCGCTCACCGGCATCCAGCCCGGCGGCAATCACCACTTTCTGATCCTCCTCCAGCGCGGTGGTGACCGCTTTTTTACTGACGTTGTTTTCCGCATTGACCACCCAGACAAAATGTCCTTCATTGCCCATCTGCAGTGCTGCGGCGGGAATAACAATCGCGTCCTGCAAGGTGTTGACTTTCAGCCGGGCGTTGACGAACTGGTTGGGAAAGAGCGCGTCATCGCCGTTGGTAAAGCGGGCTTTCAGTTTGATCGTGCCGGTGGTGGCATCCACCTGGTTATCCATACTCAACAGCGTGCCGCGGGTTAGCAATGTCCTGTTGCTGCGGTCCCAGGCTTCCACCACTACGGGGTGGCTCCCTTTTTGCGCGGCTGTCAGGGTGCTGATGGCGTTTTCCGGCAGGCTGAACACCAGGTCAATGGGATGCGTCTGGGTGATCACCACAATGCCGTTAGTATCACCGCTGGTGATATAGTTGCCGACATCCACCTGCCTCAGACCCACGCGGCCAGAAATGGGGGAGGTGATCCGGCTCCAGCTCAGATTGAGCTGCGCGCTGGCAACGCTGGCTTCGTCAACTTTAATGGTCCCAAGCGTCTCACTGACCAGCGCGCGCTGGGCATCCATCTCCTGCTGCGAAACCAGCCTGCTTTTAGCCAGCTGTTCATAGCGAGCCAGATCGCGGCGGGCGTTTGTCAGCGTGGCCTGGTCTTTTGCCAGCTGTCCCTGCGCCTGCGCCAGCGCGACCTGCCACGGACGAGGGTCGATGTCTGCCAGCAGCTGTCCCGCCTGTACTTCCTGTCCTTCATTGAAATGTATCGCGGTCAGTTCGCCGTCAACGCGGCTGCGCAAGGTCACCGTATTGGCAGCCACGACGGTGCCCAGACCGGAAAGGAACTGTGGCACGCTTTGCGTCACGGCTTCAGTGGCCTGTACCGGTGGCAGCACGCCGCTCCCGCCACGATGTCCCCCCTGGCCTTTTGCCTGCGGGCGGCTGGCGGCTGGCGCACCGTTTGGCGCTGTATCGGCGTGGCTAAACCACCAGTATGTCCCTGCGACCGCCAGGGCGACCACGATCAAAATCGGCAACAACTGACGGGAACGACCTGTAGTTTTCATAGTGATTGTTAGCTCTCCGATAGCAAGGGTAAAGTCCGGGGGAATATCAGCCCCAAAGTGTAGCGAGTCAGATGGAAAAAAAATTGAAGGAAATAAGGATAACGATTCAGCTAATGTAAGTATTAACGAGGTGAAATTGTTTTGCCCTACATCAATCCTGCGTCTCAGTTAAGCTTTGCTAAGCTGGTAGTTACGCAGAAAACCATGCAATACCCTTCATACTTCAGGGTGCGTTGGCTGTACTGAGTTACCTGAATCGCTTACCTGAGTAAGCGCATCGGGATCCCCCCGATTGCCGGGTGATTTGGCCATCCGGCCTCACCCCATCGGTGCCAGCACTTTTAAATGCGTTGGCGTTTTTGTTCTGCAACCTGAATTATCTCAGGTATAACCGGAGGATGATCATGAGTCAGGAACATCGTTTACTGGGTCGCAGCGGCATTAAAGTCCCTGTACTGACCTTTGGTGGTAACGTCTTTGGCTGGACGGTCACCCCACAAACGTCTTTCTCGCTGCTGGACGCGCTGGTGGAGAAAGGGTTTTATTTCATTGATACTGCGGACGTTTACTCCCGCTGGGCACCCGGCAATCAGGGCGGCGAATCAGAAACCATTATCGGTAACTGGCTGAAACGGAGCGGCAAGCGTGACAGCATTGTGCTGGCAACCAAAGTCGGCATGGAGATGGGGCCGGGTAAAACCGGGCTGGCGCCCGCGTATATTCGCCAGTCGGTGGAGGATTCTCTGCGCCGCCTGCAAACGGATTATATCGACCTTTATCAGGCGCATCGTGATGACCGTGACACGCCGTTACAGGAAACCCTGCAAACCTTTGATGCACTGATTAAGGAAGGTAAGGTACGGGCGATCGGCGCGTCTAACTATTCTGCCGAGCGGCTGGCAGAGGCGCTGAAGATCAGCGAGCAACAGGGGCTGGCGCGCTACGAAAGCCTGCAACCGGAATACAACCTGTATGATCGTGAAGGGTATGAAGGCGGGCTGGAGAAGGTGTCACGGGATAATGGCCTGGCCGTGATTAACTACTATTCACTGGCAAGTGGTTTTCTCAGCGGCAAATACCGCAGCGCTGAAGACGCCAGCAAGAGTAAACGCGGCGAAGGTGTGGTGCAGAAATACCTGAATAAGCGTGGTTTGCGCATTCTCAGTGCGTTGGATCAGGTGGCGGAATCTGTCCATGCCACACCAACTCAGGTGGCACTGGCATGGCAGATTGCCCGCCCCGGTATTACCGCGCCGATTGTCAGCGTCACGTCGCTGGCACAGCTGGATGAATTAAGCCACGCTGCCACGCTGAAGTTGAGCGACAGCGATATCCACGCGCTGTCAGACGCCAGCCGTTACTGAGGCGGCCAGCGTCGGGGCGCCGTTATCACACCCGGACCAGATAGGGCGTGCGGATGATTTATCCACACGCCTTCTCACCGCCGTTCGCGTTCCTGGTCCGTTACCGAAACAATACCTGCGCCCAGCGTGCCAGACCGGCGGTGACGGAAGCAAAGTCATCGCCAGTGGCCAGCGGAATATCCGGTAGCTGCTGTTGTAATGCCTGACGCAATATCGGCGAGCGTGCGCTGCCGCCCGTCAGATAGACCACATCCGGTTGCGTTGCACTCTCTGCCAGCGCCAGCTTCACCTGTTGTTGAATGCGCTCCAGCGGCTGCATAATGGCGGCTTTCAGCGATGCCGTGGTGATGTCCGTCGCCAGCGACGGCGCGATAAAATCTAACGCAGACGGGGTTTGCGGCGCGGTGGACAGCGTAATCTTGCTCTCTTCCGCCGCGCGCACCAGCCGGTAACTTAAGCGCTGTTGCCAGACTTTTAACAGGTGTTTCACTTTTTCCGGCTCCTGCGCGTCCCGGATCAAATCCTGCAACTGTTTACGGCTGGCGGTGGCGTAAAAGTCACTCTGTGCCGGTACGTCATTGATCGCTACCGCATTCCACCAGGGAAGCGCGGGCAGGGCAATGCCTTTTTCAGTCACGCCTCCTTGCCCAAGCAGCGGCATCAGTGCTTTGAACGCCAGCATAATGTCCAGATCGTTGCCGCCTACCCGGCAGCCACTGTGGCCCAGCAGGCTGCTGCTGCGATCGGACTTAGCGTGCCATGCCGGTCCCATCAACAGCATTGAGCAGTCGGTGGTACCACCGCCGATGTCCACCACCAGCACGCGGGTTTCTTCTGTTAAGGTGGCTTCAAAATCCAGCCCCGCCGCCACCGGCTCAAACTGAAATTCCACCTGTTTAAATCCGGCGCGGCTGGCCGCACGCGCCAGAATAGCCTGCGCCTGGTGGTTGGCTTCATTGCCCCCCATCCCCTGGAAGTTAATCGGGCGGCCGATCACCGCCTGCGTAATGTTGCTGTCAAGCTGTTGCTCTGTCGTCTGGCGGATATGCAGCATCATCGCGCAAACCAGATCTTCGAAGAACGCGACCTGTTGCGGTTTCAGTCCGCTGGCACCCAAAAAGGATTTAGGGGATTTAACAAACCATATCTCCTCCGGGTCGGTCATGTAGTGTGCCAGCGCGGCCTGGCCAAACTGCACGCTGCCTGGCGTGACGTCGATGTCTTCTTCACGGTTGAGGTTGATGGCCCGGCGAAGGAGGGCCTGCGTTTGTGCATCCGGCGTTGCCACCTGATGATGGCGGAACAGCCATTCACTGACTGCATCCCGTGATGGCGCACAGAGCATGGAGGGCAACAGAGTGGCATCGTTTTCCAGTGGGATCAGCGTGGGTACCCCTGCATTCATGATGGCTACCGAACAGTTAGCCGTACCATAATCAAAACCGATATACATCTGTTTCCCTTAACTGACATAAAAAAGGGGAGCGACTTTAGCTTAGGGGCGGTAAGAGAGCAAGGCTACTGCGTGATTAACTGGTCACTCAGCGCGGGTTACCGTTTGTGGAAAGGCTGAGTGGGAAAGACGGAATGCTGGCCACGACCATTGTGTTTGGCGTTATAGCAGGCGAGGTCGGCCTGGGACATCACTTCGCTGATATTGCCGTTACTGCCATCCAGCAACGTGATGCCTGCACTGGCACCGACCTGATGTAATCCACCTTTCCATTCGAAAGAATATTTGCTCACCGCGTTCACCAGATCCCCGGTAATGCCCTGCGCCTGTTGCAGTGAGCAGGCGGGCAGCAGTACGCCAAATTCGTCACCACCCAGTCGGGCAAGGAAATCATCATCACGCAGATTGTGCTGCATCAGTACGGAAATTTCATGCAGCAGGGCATCTCCGGCGGCATGGCCAGCGCTGTCATTAACGGCCTTAAAGCGATCGAGATCGATAAAGATCAGCGCGTGCGTTTGCTGCTCATCGTTTGCCGAGTGCAACAGCTGCTCCAGCCTTTGCTCAAAGCTGACGCGATTGGGCAGGTGAGTCAGCATATCATGGGAAGCACTGTAGCTAAGCTGGCGCATGGCTTTACGCGATTCACTGACATCCTGGATAACCATCACGCTGCCAATATTATCCCCTTCCTGGGTTTTTAGCGGTGCCATGCTGAAATGGATGTCAAACTGATTGCCGGAACGGCTGTGTAAAACCGGTTCCCGATCCAGCCCGGTGGTAAATTTACTTTGTGGCAGTTCAGATAACCGCAGGTTTTCGGTTTGCGGATCGTCTCCGTTCCGGGTGATGTGCAGAATATCACCCAGCGGTTTACCTAATGCATGCTCCTGCGACCAGCCGCTCATGGTTTCCGCCACCGGGTTCATAAAGGTGACACGCATCTTTTCATCGGTGCTAATCACCGCCTCACCAATGGCATCAAGCGTGATGTGCATTCGCTCTTTTTCGTGGTACAGCGCTGACGTTAACTGGCGCACTGCTGTGACATCCTGATTGATACCCAGCATTCTCTCCACGTCACCTTTTTCATCCAGTACCATGGTGGATTTACTGTGGATATAGCGGATGCCGAAGGCGGTCTGAATACGGAATACAACGTCAGCAGGGCCTGAAGCTTTAATCGCGTCATCAAAAGCATCAATGGCGAGCTGGCGATCGGCAGGGTGCAGGCTGTTAGCCCAGGTCAGATAGTTGATCTGGCCGTCTTCAGACATGCCATAAATCTGGAACATGCGCTTATCCCAGCTCATTTCTCCGGTCTTCAGACTCCATTCCCAGACGCCGATTTCGCCCGCTTCGTTAGCCAGCGTGATGCGCTGCATCAACAGACGGTTAACCTCTTCGGTCTGTTTCAGCCCGGTGAAATCTTCAATCTGTGCGATAAAATAGAGCGGCTGCTTTTCGCTGTCCCGAACCAGTGATACCGCCAGTAACACCCATACCACCTTGCCATCCTTGCGAAGATAGCGCTTTTCCATACTGTAGGTTTCAATCTCACCGCGAAGCAGCGCGTCCATCTGGCGTTGGCTGTTCGCCAGATCGTCCGGGTGGGTAATCTGGTTGAAGGTCATTGCCGTTAGCTCGCTTTCCTCATAGCCTACCAGCACACAAAGGGATCGGTTGACCTGAAGCCAACGGCCCTCTGCCGATACCAGTGCCATGCCGATCGCTGAGTATTCCATGGCATGGCGAAAACGCGTTTCGCTCTCTGTGATATGCTTTTTCTCCTCGCGGAACGAATGCATCAGCAGCGCCATCAGGTGGCTGGGGATAATCACCAACAGAAACGGTAGCCAGGGATTATCGGTCATAAAACCAGAGCGGGCGGAGCGAATTTCCAACATATTGCAGCTGAGCATCATCATCATCATCGACAGGGTGGCAAGAAAGACCACAAAGGCGCCGAAGCGAGGCAGACGCACCGCGCTGTATAACAATACCACCATGACAGCGGTGAATCGCCAGGGCATATAGCGCAGCACGTAATAGCACAACACTAGCGTACACAACAGCGTTAACAGGGTTTCAATCCACTTGCGGGGGGGATCTTTTTACGCAGCCAGACGCCTTGCCATAAAAGGCAGACAGGACCGAGTGCCAACATGCCAATGCTTTCGGAAACGCCCCAAATCGAAAAAAAATGAAAGCTGTACCGGCCAAGGAACCAGCAGGCCAACAGGCCGCCGATCAGCGGTATAACCAGGCCCATTGAGATAAACATTTTGCACCAGCACAACATTGAATCCAGCGGCTTTTTGCGATCCAGCAGGCGGCGAAGCAGCAGACCTCCCAGCAGGGCCTGGGCAAGGTTGAGCAGCGGATATTCCAGAGCCCTTAGCGAGAGCCCTGTCATCAGGATACTGGCAGCGGCAATACCGATAACACAGCCGCTCAGCAGCAGCAGCAGGAATTTACCCGTCTGGCGAAATACCACGACGATGAGTAGCGTGGTGGGAAACCACAGCGGAGAAACTTGCGCGCTCATTTCAGTGAGTTCGCTGCAAAAAAATGTCAATACGAAGGAGAATGTGCCCAGCAGCACAACGTTGGCCCACGCTGAAACAGGGCTGGATGGTGGTAAGCGTGTTTCGGTAATCATTGACAAATCCGGCTGGGCAGCAGTGACATCAGTACAATCTGTAATCTCTTTGCGATGCTAACATAACCGATAAGGAATGCTTAAGGTAATTCCCGGTTTCGTTACATTGGCTTTCAGAGATGCGTTTTATTTAACCGATGATGCCTGGTGCAGTTTCAACAGTTCTTCACGGGTCCAGGCATGGTCGATACCTGCGATCTGCACTGATAATCGCTGAAGGAATTGTTGGGTGGTTGCAATGCGACCATGACCTATAAGCAGCAGCGGCACCACCAGAGCAATACAGAGTTGCAGTGCCGAAAACCCCTGTAACTGTGTGCGACGCTGGCTGATAAGAAAAGCGGTACTGAGCGTAAAGCCCAATATCAGGCCGCTTGTGACCTCACTTTCCGAATGAAAGTTCAGAATCAATCGCGACAGACCCACCATCAGCGGAATGAAATAGCCGATACCGACGGCGAAACCGCGCCAACAGCCGGAAAGCCGACTGCTTATCAGCCACAGCATCACAGGCCAGAGCGTGGCCGACATGGTGCTGTGCCCGCTGAAACCGGTAAAATTAAAGCGTGCGCTACCGATGCCAAATCCCATAAACGCAATTTTTGACAGGCTGACAATGCTACCCGCCGCGCAGAATGCCACCAGCCACCAGACAGATGCACGACGGTCACTGTTTTTCCAGCCGATCATCAATGCCATGATCGCCGCGGTAGGGATAAGCAACATACTGTCGCCAAAATAGGTCAAAATATGCAAAGCACGATCGGGCACAGTGTTTCCTTCTGGGTAAAAATGCGAGTCAGATCTCATTATGCACAGTCTAAACGGCAATCCCT
The DNA here is from genome assembly GCF_003846135.1 of Erwinia psidii. GTDB lineage: Bacteria > Pseudomonadota > Gammaproteobacteria > Enterobacterales > Enterobacteriaceae > Erwinia > Erwinia psidii. The sequence goes on along the minus strand of NZ_RHHM01000001.1, from coordinate 70,791 downwards.
GCGAGGTATAACGGGAAAGTCTGAAAAGCTTTTAACTGCATTTTACTGGCATCAACCCCCCGGAATCCTTATAATTATCCGCGAATTGATCCTCTCCATATCTCTGATAATCTGTAACCAGGCCTTGAATTTATGACTGACAAGTCGCATCAGTGCGTCATCGTAGGTATTGCCGGCGCTTCTGCCTCTGGAAAAAGTCTTATTGCCAGTACCCTCTATCGTGAAGTCCGCGAGCGGGTTGGCGACGAAAATATTGGTGTTATTCCTGAGGACGCCTACTACAAAGACCAAAGTCATCTCACCATGGAAGAACGGGTTAAAACTAACTACGATCATCCCAGCGCGATGGACCATAGTTTGCTGCTACAGCATTTGCAAATGCTCAAAGCGGGCCAGCCCATAGATTTGCCGGTTTACAGTTATGTCGAGCATACCCGCACTGAGCAGACCATCCGGCTGCAACCCAAAAAGGTGATTATTCTGGAAGGGATTTTGTTGCTGACCGATGCCCGCCTGCGACAGGAAATGAACTTTTCCATTTTTGTCGATACGCCGCTGGATATCTGTCTGTTGCGGCGAATGAGACGTGATGTTAATGAACGTGGTCGTTCAATGGATTCGGTGATGACACAGTATCAAAAGACCGTCCGGCCAATGTTCCTGCAATTTATTGAACCTTCAAAGCAGTATGCTGACATCATCGTGCCACGCGGGGGGAAGAACCGTATTGCGATTGATATTCTGAAGGCAAAAATCAATCAGTTTTTTGAATAACACTCTGGCTTTTACTGCAACCGCTGGTGTTTTGCAGTACCCCGTGCAGGATGTATCGGGGTTGCGGCCAGAACAGTCCATTTTGACTTTTAGGGAGTAGCCTCTGATGAGATTGTGCGATCGTGATATTGAAGCCTGGCTGGACAATGGCCAGCTTGAGATTTCTCCCCGGCCACCGGCTGAACGTATTAATGGTGCCACTGTGGATGTGCGTTTGGGTAACCAGTTCCGAACCTTTCGTGGTCATACCGCGGCGTACATAGACCTGAGCGGTCCGAAGGCGGAAGTAAGCGCCGCGCTCGATCGCGTGATGAGTGATGAGATTGTGCTCGCTGAGGGAGAGGCTTTCTTCCTGCACCCCGGCGAACTGGCGCTGGCGGTGACATTAGAATCCGTGACGCTGCCGGACAATTTGGTTGGCTGGCTGGATGGTCGCTCCTCTCTGGCGCGCCTTGGCCTGATGGTGCATGTCACCGCCCACCGCATCGATCCGGGCTGGCAGGGCCGGATTGTGCTGGAGTTCTATAATTCAGGCAAGCTGCCGCTGGCGCTTCGTCCGGGAATGCTGATTGGCGCACTCAGCTTTGAGCCGCTCAGCGGCCCCGCCGCCCGGCCTTATAATCGTCGGCAGGATGCCAAATACAAGGGGCAACAGGGCGCTGACGCCAGTCGGATCGATAAAGATTAGGATAACTGGCCTCATTTCTTCAGTCCGGCGGTTGCCAGGGCCTGAATGAGGTGCGAGGACAAGGCATGAGAAGATTTATTACCACGCTGGCAATTTTTCTGGTGGTAATCGTGGCCGGTATGACGTCGCTGGTGCTGCTGGTTAATCCCAATGAGTTTCGCGACTATATGGTTGAACAGGTCGAACATCGAAGCGGTTATCAGTTGACGCTTAATGGCGATCTGCGTTGGCATGTCTGGCCACAGCTCAGCATTCTTTCCGGGCCGATGTCGCTGACCGCACCGGGAGCACCACAGCCGGTAGTGACCGCCAGCAATATGCGTCTGGATGTTGAACTTCTGCCGTTATTGTCGCATCAGCTCGCAGTTAAACAGGTGATGCTGAAAGGTGCGATAGTGCGCCTGACCCCGGACAGTGAAAGTCAGCGCCCGGCTGGTGCACCGGTCGGGCCCTCTGATGCTTCCCCGCTGGAAAACAGCCCCGGCTGGACGTTTGATATCGGCCAGTTGCAGGTGGCCGATAGCCTGCTGATCTGGCAGCAACGTAATGGTGAGCAGCTGAACGTGCGCGATCTCACTCTGCAACTGTCCCAGAATCAGCAGCGCCAGGCACATCTTGAGCTGAGCAGCCGCATCAGCCGCGATCAGCGTGAGCTGTTAATGAATCTCAGTGCCGAGATGGATCTCAGTCATTCTCCCCATCAGATAACCGCCGCGGTTAACCGGCTTGATTATCAACTTACTGGCCCTGATTTACCCAAAGATGGTCTGAAAGGACAGGCGAAAATGCAGGTTGAATGGCTTGGCGACAATGCGTCTTTTAGCCTGAATAATCTGGCGCTGCGTGCGAATGACAGCCAGCTTGATGGTAGCGTCAGCGGTTCGCTGGGGAGCCGTCCACAGATGGCGGTCATGTTGCATTCTCCATTACTGAACATGGATTCACTGCTGGGACTGGAAAGCAGCGTGGGCAGTAATGTACAGGGAATGGCGGCACAGCGTACCGGCCCGGCCCCGGTTATCGCTCAACCGGAAGGCGATAATCATGCCAGTTCGCTGCTCAACGCAACGGACGGCAAACTGAATCTGAAAGTAGATAAGATGCGCTGGCGCGGCATGGATCTCGATATGGTGACGCTTAACGCCACCAGTAAAAATGGCGTGTTACAATTGGCAACCTTTAATGGCAATGCCGGGCACGGCAGTTTTTCGCTGCCGGGCACAATGGATATGCGTGGCCCACAGACACGCGTCGCGCTTCGTCCTGTGCTACAAAACATTGCGGTTGAACCCTTGCTGAAAGCATTTGATTTACCGTCTTCATTAAGCGGTAATCTGTCGCTCAACGGTGATTTTAATGGCAATGGTATGACCGTGCCGTCTTTCCGACGGGCATGGAAAGGTACTGCCGAACTCAGTCTGGATAATGCGCAGATGAATGGTCTGAATTTTCAGCAGATGATCCAGCGTGCGGTGGAGCGAGGAAGTAACCGTGTGCGAGGGCCGGATAAAACAGAGGCTACCAGCAATCTGCAACAGATCGCGGGCAGCGCAACCCTGAATAATGGTTTGCTTTCATTTGGCGATATGCGCGGGCACTCGACGATGCTTGACTATAGCGGTAAAGGAAGCATTAATCTGAGCGACCAGCAGGCTGACATTACCTTCGCGGTTACCGTGACGCAGGGATGGCAGGGGGACAGTGAACTGGTGAGGCGGCTACAGCAGACTCCGGTTCCGCTTCGCATTTACGGCCCGTGGTCAGCCCTGAACTATTCGTTACAGGTTGATCAGGTGCTACGTCAGCAACTGCTTGATGAAGCGAAAAAACGCCTGAAAGCCTGGTCAGACAGAAATCAGAACGGCGTTTAACGTGCAGACTGTCAAGCTGAATTTTGGTTCAGCTCTCAGCGGGGTAATCTGGTTCGCCACGCCGTGTCGGAACGATTTGTACTTTCTGCACCCGGTGGTTTTCAACGAGCAGGGTGCGGAACAAATAATCGCCGATCTGAATCTGTTCGCCTTCTTTTGGCACCTGCTGGGTGTATTCCATCAGCAGTCCGGCAAGCGTCTGATAGTCTCTTTTGTCATCAATCAGCAAGGGAACGTAAACCACCAAATCTTCCAGCGGCATATGGCCGTTGGCTGTCCAGCTGCCGTCGGTATTTTGCTGAATGTCATAGCGAACATCGATCTTCTGACCTTCATTCGGCAGATTACCGGCAATCGTTTCCATTACGTCACTTAACGTCACCACACCTTCCACGGAGCCGAATTCATCCACGACAAAGGCAAAATGCGTTCGTGCCGCACGAAACTGTTCCAGGGCCTCCAGCAGGGTAAGCTGCTCCGGGAAAACCAGCGGCTGGCGGACAACAGCACGAATATCCAGATGTTGACTGTGCAAAGTCTGTTGCAGCAGATCGATAACGTGTACCACGCCCAGCGGATCGTTACTGTTGTCCGTCACCACCAGTCGGGTATGCTGATTACGGTCCAGCCGTGCCATAATCCTGTCCGCAGATTCACTGAGATCGATATGTTCAATATCATGGCGCGACGTCATGATGCTGCTGACGGTACGCTGCCCCATACCCAACACACGGGCTATCATCATACGTTCCTGAAAATTGAAAACGGCCTGGCTGTCAGCATGATCCGCCGCCAGTGAAGCGTTTTCAGCCCCCAGTTCTGCATTTTGATGACCGCCACGCAGCAGACGAAGCACCGCTTCTGCGGTGCGTTTGCGTAACGGCGATTTTGCGATGAGAAAGCGGCGACGGTTAAACTGTGCCAACTGATTGAGAGCCTCAATGATGACGGAAAAACCAATGGCCGCGTACAGATAGCCTTTTGGTATGAGGTAGCCAAATCCGTCTGCGACCAGACTGAAACCGATCATCAGTAAAAAGCTCAGGCAAAGAATCACGATTGTCGGGTGCGCATTAACAAAGCGCGTAAGGGGTTTGCTGGCCAGCAACATCAGCAGGATGGCGATAATCACCGCCGCCATCATGACAGCCAGCCGATCCACCATCCCGACCGCGGTAATCACCGAATCGAGTGAAAATACCGCATCCAGTACCACTATTTGTGCAACAACGGCCCAGAATTTAGCGCCGCTTTTTTGTGGATTCTCATCCTCATCTTTTCCTTCAAGCCGTTCGTTCAGCTCCATCGTGGCTTTAAACAGCAGGAAGACACCGCCTGACAGCATAATCAGGTCACGCGCACTAAAAGCATGCCCGATGATGATGAAAAGCGGTGAGGTCAGCGACGAGAGCCAGGAGATTGAAGCCAACAGCAACAAGCGCATCATCAGCGCCAGCAGCAATCCGGTGATGCGGGCACGGTCACGCTGAGAAGGAGGTAGCTTTTCAGCCAGAATGGCTATAAAAACCAGATTATCAATACCCAGCACCAGCTCCAACACAATCAGAGTCAGTAATCCGGCGAGGATTGACGGATCGAGGATCCATTCGAACATAAGCGTTCAGGCCCGTACCGATTGAAAAATTGTTCTGATGATAGTTAACCGGGCATCGTTTAACAAATATTGCGTCGCAATCGTTAGCACAGTTCAGATTATTGCCAGGAGACGCAAGTCCCGGAGAGGAATTATCCGGTTCCCCGATTGAGAAAATGTAGCCATTTTTTTTCAGGATTATTCGTACAGGTCCTCAAAAAATCCTGATGATACTAAGAGCAGTATCTTAAATTTACCAGGAATATTCTTATTCGAATATGCTGCGATCCTGATTTTTTAAAGGAAGTAATGATGGAAAGCCCGGTGCGGTATGGGGTCGAGGGTAGTCTTAATCCTAAAAGGCTGAATGAAAAGGGACGGACTCTTGTAAACATGCCAGTAATAACTAGTATAGCAACGTGTTAGTTAATACCATGACTGATGTCATGTTTAGAACTCAGTGCTATGCGTTTGTTGTTGACAGGTAATGAAGACAGCAAGTGCGTTAACCTGCCGTTCACACAGGGCAGGAAAAAGTGGGATACAGCGCATTGGCAGCTACAAGTCAAGGGCGGTAGCGTGTTAAGTCGTAATGATAATACCAATGCTGAATAATTTTTCATCACCAGAGTTACGGATCTTTGTCTGAGACAGCATTATGTTCAACTCATTATCATGATATCCCTCACGCGCTTTCAGAATATGTTTTCTGTCATGAAAAATGATTTGATAAGTAAGCGCGTAATTACTTCCTGTGGCAGGAATTAATTATCTCCAGGCTACTGAATAAAAAATAAGAGTTAACTATGAGTAATATAAAGTTTACCTCGAAAGGGTTATTGATCAGACTGTTTTTATCGCTCTCTGATCTCTTTTTCTTTAACGCCTCATTATTTATTGCAATCTGGTTGATGAGTGCACTTCCTGGCAATCTTCTTAATGAATATACTTCACAAGATTTGCGTCTTACCATCGTTACTCATATTATCCTTTCGCTGGTTTGCATCGCATGGTTCTGGGTTCGTCTGCGTCATTATACTTATCGCAAACCTTTCTGGTTTGAGTTGAAAGAAATATTCAGAAGCGTACTGATTTTTTCTGTTATCGACCTTTCTATCACGGCACTCTCTGAGTGGCAGCTGTCACGCTGGATCTGGGTACTCACCTGGCTGCTGGCCCTGGTATTTATCCCGGCAGGACGCGCTGTGGTAAAACGTACCCTTAACCACTATAAACTGTGGAAGCGCCAGTCAATTATCATCGGCAGCGGTAAAAATGCCGAAGAAGCATGGATGGCGTTGCAAAGCGAAGAAATGATGGGCTTTGATGTGGTGGCCTTCTACGATGTGGATGGCTCCACCCCGGCGCTGGAACTATTTTCAACGCCGGTAATCCGCACCGAGGAAGAACTGTGGCAACTGGTCGATATCGACACGCAATTTATCGTGGCCGTAGAATTCGAACAAAGCCAGTATCGGGACCTCTGGTTAAAAAATCTTGCAAAACATAACTGTCGTGCTGTTTCCGTGATACCTTCTTTGCGTGGTGTGCCCCTATATGGCACGGATATGGCTTATATTTTTAGTCATGAAGTGATGATTTTGCGGGTCAGCAACAATCTCGCCAAGCGTACTTCGCGTTTTACTAAAAGAGCGTTCGATATCGTCGGGGCCATGAGCATTCTGGTTGCGCTGATGCCCGCGTTGGCCGTGTTGGTTTTCCTGGTCTCGCGGGATGGAGGTAGCCCGATTTATGGTCATGAACGGGTGGGCCTGAACGGGCGTAAATTTAAATGCCTTAAGTTCCGTTCCATGGTGGTTAATTCGAAAGAAGTGCTGGAAGAAGTGCTGCGTACCGACCCCGTTGCGCGTGCTGAGTGGGATAAAGATTTTAAACTGAAGAACGATCCCCGCATTACCCGCGTGGGGCATTTTATCCGCAAAACCAGCCTTGATGAATTGCCGCAGCTGTGGAACGTGATTCGTGGAGAAATGAGTCTGGTTGGTCCCCGTCCGGTTATCGAAGATGAGCTGGAACGGTACGCCGGTGATGTCGATTACTATTACATGGCGAAACCGGGGATGACGGGCTTATGGCAGGTGAGCGGTCGTAATGATGTGGACTACGAAACCCGTGTCTACTTTGACTCATGGTATGTGAAAAACTGGTCGCTGTGGAACGATATCGCCATCCTGTTCAAGACCGTTGGCGTTGTACTGAAGCGGGATGGTGCCTATTAAGACGGGCTGTTTCCTGCTTTTACGTGACCGTGACCGGCCATCAGGCGGGAGCGGACTACATGTACGCGGGATACGTTTTGGTGAATGTTAGGCGTCGGCTTTAATCAAACCGGCAAGGCATAAAAAGTAAGAGGGAATAGATGATAATGACCGTTAGTTTGAAGGCCTGATCGGGTGATTTACCTTATTACTTTTGCGTGACGCTACACTGCGGCGGATTCGCTACTATCAATCAAATTACTGATAGCGATGAGATAGATGATTACAATCAAAACGAAAGTATTACCCCTATTGATTACAGCTACCCTTCTCTCCGGATGTACGGTTGTGCCCGGTTCGACACTTTCCACTGGCGGAAAAGATGTTGTTAAACAACAGGATAGCGATTTTGACATTGATAAATACGTTAACGTTTTTCCGTTAACGCCGGGCCTGGTTGAGCAGCTTCGCGCGAAGCCTGTGGTCGCAAAGCCTAATCCGGGACTGCAGAATGAATTGCAGCGTTACGAATATCGTATCGGTGTGGGTGATGTTTTGACGGTTGTTATCTGGGATCACCCGGAGTTAACCACCCCGGCAGGGCAGTATCGTAGTGCCAGTGATACGGGCAACTGGGTGCATTCCGACGGCTCCATTTTCTATCCCTATATCGGACGTGTTGCGGTAGCAGGGCGTACCGTTCAGGAAGTGCGTAGCGAAATTGCTTCACGCCTGGCACAATACATTGAAAGCCCACAGGTTGATGTCAGCGTTGCCTCGTTCAAATCGCAAAAAGTTTATGTAACCGGTGAAGTGACCACCTCTGGCCAGCAGCCTATCACCAACGTTCCTTTGACCATTCTTGATGCGGTGAACGCAGCGGGTGGTCTGACGGCAACGGCCGACTGGCGCAATGTGGTGCTGACCCATAATGGCCGCGAAATGCCTATTTCACTTCAGGCGCTGATGCAAAACGGCGACCTGTCGCAAAACCATCTGCTTTACCCTGGCGATATCCTCTATATTCCACGCAATGACGATCTGAAAGTGTTCGTGATGGGCGAGGTTAAACAGCCGGCCACCCTGAAAATGGACCGCAGCGGCATGACGCTTGCTGAAGCACTGGGCAGCGCTCAGGGCATGGATCAGGCGGTGGCGGATGCGACTGGCGTGTTCGTTATTCGTCCCGTTAAAGGTCAGAATCGCAGCAAAATCGCCAATATTTATCAGCTGAATGTTAAGGATGCTTCCGCAATGGTGATGGGTTCAGAATTCCAGTTACAACCGTATGACATCGTTTACGTCACGGCGACACCGCTGACACGTTGGAACCGCGTTGTTTCCCAGCTTGTTCCAACTATTACCAGCATCTACACCGCCAGCGATAATGCGCAGATTATTCATAACTGGTAATCACTGGAGACGCTGATGATTAATTCAATCCTGGTGGTCTGCATTGGCAACATATGTCGTTCTCCCACAGGGGAACGGCTGCTGAAAGCAGCGTTACCGGATATCAAAATCGCCTCTGCGGGCATTCACGCTGTTGTGGATCATGCGGCTGATGCTACTGCCAGCAGCGTTGCCAGTGAGCATGGTGTTTCACTGGAAGGCCATGTCGCGCGCCAGCTGACCTCGGCAATGTGTCGGGAGTACGATTTGTTGCTGGTGATGGAAAAGGCGCATATCGATCTGGTCAACCGCATCAACCCATCCGTACGAGGTAAAACCATGTTATTTGGCCACTGGCTTAATCAACAGGAAATAGCGGATCCCTACAAGAAAAGCCGCGATGCCCATGAAGCCGTGTACGGATTACTTGAAAACGCTGCCCAGAAATGGGTCAACGCATTAAGCCGATAGTTGGGATTATCCATGAATATAAAGAGTAAGACACCGTCAGCGTCGCAAGAGGAATCCACCGGGTGGGACCTGACGCATATTGTGGGACAACTTGTTGATCATCGTTGGATAATTGTTGCTGTTACGGCTTTGTTTATGCTGCTCGGCACGTTGTACAGCCTGTTTGCCACGCCTATCTACAGTTCGGATGCGATGGTGCAGGTAGAAAACAAAAATGCGAATACGGTTCTGAATGATATCCAGTCGATGTTGCCAAGTGCGCAACCTATGTCAGCGACGGAAGTGGAGATCATTACTTCGCGGATGGTGATTGGCAAAACGGTTAAGGATTTAGGGCTGGATGCCTTTGTTCAACAAAATTATCTGCCGGTTATTGGTAAAGGCTTATCCCGTCTGATGGGCAATAAGCCCGGCCAGCTCAACGTCACCCAGTTGACCATTCCGTCTGACTGGGAAAAACCGGAGCTGGTGCTTGACGTGACAGGGCCTGACAGTTACAGCGTCAGCAAGGATGGCACGGCATTATTTAAAGGCAAAGTTGGACAGCTTGAAAGCCATGCTGGCGTATCGATGAACGTCAGTATCGCAAACGTCCAGCCGGGCACCAGCTTTACGGTAACCAAACTGACTGACTTGCAGGCCATCAGCATGGTTACCAATAACCTGACCGTCGCGGACAAAGGAAAAGACACCGGCGTTCTGGGACTGGAATATGTGGGGGAAGATCCGGTTCAGATAAGCAAGGTGCTGAACCAGATAGTGACCAACTATGTCGATCAGAACATCGATCGCAAATCAGCAGAAGCGCAGAAAAGTCTGGAGTTTCTGAAAATACGGCTGCCGGATGTGCGCGCAAAACTGGATGACGCAGAAGATAAACTGAACATCTTCCGTCGTCAGAATGACTCGGTGGATATGTCTCTGGAGGCGAAATCCGCCCTGGACTCCTCGGTGAACATTCAGAGCCAGTTAAACGAGCTGACCTTCCGTGAGGCTGAAGTCTCTCAGCTGTTCACTAAAGATCATCCCACTTATCGTGCATTGCTGGAGAAACGTCAGACGCTGGAAGACGAGCAAAAACGTTTGAACCAGAAAATCGGTCAGATGCCGCAAACCCAGCAGGAGATAGTGCGACTGACACGCGACGTGCAGTCTGGTCAGGAAATCTATATGCAGCTGCTGAATCGTCAGCAGGAGCTGAATATCAGTAAAGCCAGTACCGTGGGTGATGTTCGCATTGTTGACCCGGCAGAAACGGCAGCAGCGCCGGTTGCTCCGAAGAAACTGATCGTAGTGCTGGCCAGTATGATCCTTGGCATGGTGGTTTCCGTTGGTATTATTCTGGTGAAAGCACTGTTCCACCACGGTATTGAGCGTCCCGATGAACTGGAAGAACGCGGCATTAACGTGTATGCCAGCGTGCCACTGTCAGAATGGCAGCGTAAACGGGACACCGATCTGATTGCACGACGCACGCCTTACAGTAAGTCTGAACCGGTTAATTCACTGCTGGCGCTGGGTAATCCTACCGATCTCTCCATCGAAGCCATTCGCAGCCTGCGTACCAGTCTGCACTTCGCGATGATGGAAGCGAAAAACAATATTCTGATGATCACCGGGGCAAGCCCGGGTATTGGCAAAACGTTTATCTGTTCTAACCTTGCGGCCCTGGTAGGCAAAGCCGATCAGAAAGTGCTGTTGATCGATGGTGATATGCGTCGTGGTTACACCCATGAGTTATTGGGTGTGCACAACAAAGTGGGCCTGTCGGATGTGCTGTCTGGGAAAACAGCCCTTGGCAAAGAGATTGTTCAGCAGGGTGAATACGGATTTGATTTCATTCCCCGCGGGCAGGTGCCACCGAACCCATCGGAACTGTTGATGCACAGCCGCCTGAACGAGTTACTGCACTGGGCCAGTATCAACTACGATCTGGTGCTGGTCGACACACCACCTATCCTGGCGGTCACCGACGCGTCGATCATTGGTAAGCTGGCGGGAACGGCGCTGATGGTGGTTCGTTTTGAAACCAACACGCTCAAAGAAGTGGAGTTCAGTTACCGCCGCTTTATGCAGAATGGTATTGATATTAAAGGTGTTATTCTTAATGCTGTGGTGCGTAAAGCCTCAAATGCTTTCAGCTATGGTTATGATTATTATGATTACAGCTATAAGCAGGATGCGAAAAGTTAACTAATTAAAAGGAGCCTTTCATCTGACGACGAAGGGCTCTTATTTATTTTTTTGAAATCGCGTGTTTTCCGGGCCGCTTTGTCTGGACGAAAAAAAAGGTACCTGAGAATGAAGGATATTTTCTTCTCGATTGTTATCCCGGCTTATAATGCGGCTGAATCGATCGCGACCACCCTGGATTGTGTGGCCGCGCAGACTTACCAACATTTCGAAATTATCATCATTGATGATAAATCCTCTGATGCAGACAAACTCGCCGAAGTGGTACAGGCAGAAAAATACAGCCATCTGCAAATGCGGCTGGTGTTTTCCGAGGAAAAACTGTTTGGCTCCGCTGCCCGTAATAAAGGTGTGAAACTGGCGACCGGTGATTACATTTGCTTTTTAGATGCTGATGACGAATGGCATCAGGACAAGCTGAAGGAGTCGCTGAATACCATCATCGAGCTGGAGGCGCAGGGCAGGCAGAAGACCATTATTTACAGCCAGGTTAACATCATTCAGGACGGGCAGTTCCTGAAAGTGATGCCGATGCAGCCGGTCAAAAAAACTGAAACCGTGGCTGAATATCTGTTTGGCTGTTATGGCTTCATTCAGACCAGCACTATCGTGCTCAAGCGTGAATATGCGCTGGATATCCAGTTCGATCCGAAATATATCCGCCATCAGGATTATGATTTCTGTATTCGTGCTGACAAAAAAGGCTACGAGTTCGTGATGATTGACAGGCCGCTGGCTGATTACCATCTGGTCAGCAACTTTGGTTCGAAACATAAAGGTGAATCGGTAAAATACTCTTTCTTCTGGCTGGAGAACATGAAGCCCTGGCTTACCCAGCGCGATATCAACACTTACAAAGCTTACAAGCTTCCGTTACGATACAAAATGGATGGAAAATCCGTCAAGGCTACGCTCAGTTTCGTCCGCTATTTCTTCTTAACAAATGCAGAAAACCGCACTTACTTTATCAATCGTCTGAAGGATAAAATCAGAACGCGTTTAGGCGGAAAATAGTGTCAGTGTTCATTGTAATGCACTGATTTTTTTTGGGGAAGAAAATGGCTATATACTGGGTAATAAGCTACATACTGCTTGTTTTTTGTTTTTTTGAACTGGCCACGATTAACCAGTTAACACAGCCCAAGACAAAGACTATCGTCACCTATTTCTTTTTTATCGGGATCACCATACTTATCCTGCTGGCAGGAATGCGTGGCCCCAACTCAGGGGTAGATGACTGGCAATATCTGGGTTTTTTCCACGATTTCTCCCGGCAAACCAGCATGGATGGATTTGCTGCGGTGGCGGACGTCTATCGCTATGAAAACGTGTTTATGCTGCTGGCCTGGGTACTGAGCTGGTTTACGCATGAAAGCTATTACTTCCTGCTGTTTATCGCCTTTATCGCTGTTTCGACTAACGCCTGGATATTTAAGAAGTATTCGCCGCTGATCCTGTGCTCGCTCTGCCTCTACTCGGCGCACCTGTTCATTAACAAGGACATGAACCAAATCCGTTTTGGCCTGTCCAGTGCGTTTGCGGTGGCCGCCATCTGCACAGCGGCGGGGCGGCGTTATTTCCTGGCGTTTGTCTTTTTGTTGTTAAGTTCGCAGTCGCAGTCCACCGGCTTTGTGACCGTGGTGGTGGCACCGTTCCTGTTTATCAGGGAGCGCAGATACTTTGGTATTATGATGGTGTTTGCCGCAATTCCGCTTGGACTGATTGGCGGTAAGAAACTGTTCCTTGACTCGCTTGGGATCGTGCCTAATCTGGGCGATCGGGCAATGGCTTACAGCGGGACTGAGTTTGATGCGGCGCTGCCGGTATTCAGTCTGGCGAATTTTAAAAATATTGCCTTCATTATTTTCTTTACTCTGGTCTATTTTCGTAAGTCATTGATTGAAGAGAAAGATCGGCTGGTCTACATTCTGTTAATTACCTATTCGGCCGGTGCGGCAATCCGTATTATATTCTCTGACTTCTCGATTCTGGGGGGCAGGGTAGGGAACCTTTTCTTACATACTGAGCCGCTGCTGCTGGCGTTTTTGATGACGCGCATCCGTAACCCCATTATTAATTTCGTTCTGCTGGCGGGGATGACGACCTATTATCTGGCCTACAACACCCTCCTTTCAGTTCAGTCGGTAAACGGTTACAGCATCTCTCCCATCTTTAAGTTTTTCTGATTCAGAGGCCAGGTTTACTGGCCTTTTTTACATTAAGCCCTTCCACGATATGCATGCAGGATCTCAGATGAACAATCAAATCGGCACAGTTGGCATTGTCATTCCTATGTACAACGCACGTGGCACCGTGCTGCGTGCGGTACAGTCGGTACTTGATCAAAGCTGGACGGACTGGCGGATATATTTGATCAACGATAAATCAACCGATGACTCACTGTCGTTTGTGCAGGAGCACTGCCGCGATCCGCGGATTACCATCCTCAGCAACGAGGTGAATCTTGGCGCGGCGGAAACACGCAATGTGGGGTTGAAAGCGGCCAACGAGAAGGTTATTGCTTTTCTGGACAGTGATGACGAATGGGAAAAAGATAAGCTGATGCTGCAGGTTCAGGCACTGGCAGCCGGTGACGATCTGGTGATTTCCCACTATGGCTACAAGTCACGCACCAAATCCTATGACGTCAGCTGGAGTAAGCCTTACCTGATGAAAGAGAGTTTTGTGAAGAAGCAGTTCCGCATCTGCTTCTCATCCGTTTGCTACCGTCGTCCGTCTCGCAACATTCTGTTCAGGAAAAAAGGTCACGAAGATTTTTTATTCCTGTATGAATTATTCGAGCAGTACAAACAGGCAAGAGTGATTGATCGTAACCTTGTCAACTATTACGAACTGAGCGATTCGCTCTCCCGTAATAAAAATAAGGCGGCCAAATGGCATCTGGAGTTATTAAGATTTATCTATAAAAACAATCCGCTAAAAGTGTATTACTATTATGCCTGGTACATGGTTAATGGGGTTCTGTTCACCTTAAAGCACAGATAATCTGCAGGCTTGAAACGTTTCAGTCTTGCAATGACAAACGCCGTACCTGTCCTGAACAGGCGCGTCTGAAGCGACGCAGGACAGGCTTTAACATTGAAGTGATTGAGGTGGCGAGTCCGCGATGAAAAAAATAGTGCTGGTGATTAAAGATGCCTATTCCTACGCCGGAACTGAAAATATTTGTAACTTCATGTCCGAGTGTCTGGGCGACGAACATGAAGTGGTGATTTACTCGCTGGAAGGCGCCGGGCAGCCTTTTTACCCTTTTGACAAGGTGAAGGCGATCGTCAGCTTCGAGGGTGAAAAAAATCCTATTCGCAGTGCTGTCCAGCGTATCAGCCAGCAGGACTTCGATGCGGTCTTTTTAATTAGCATGGGACGTCTCAGCGTCATGTTTGCGCTGTACAGCCTTCTGTCCCGGCGCAAGAAAAAAGCCAAAAGCTATGCCTGCGAACACATTGCCATAAACTCCTTCAGTAAACCCATTAAGCTGCTTAAATATCTCTTCCTGCGCTATTACGACCGCGTGATTGTCCTCACCGCAAAAGATGAAAAGGTGTTAACGCAGTGGGGCATTCCGGCCAAAACAATTCCTAATCCCGTGGTGTACAAAAATTACCAGCGTACCGCGCGTAACTATCAGGCGCTGGCGGTGGGACGGCTTGATTTTCAGAAAGGCTTCGACCTGCTGCTGGATATCTGGCGGGATTTCAGCGCCACTAACCCTCAGTGGAAGCTGGTAATTGCCGGTGACGGCGAGTTGAAAAATGAACTGATCGCGAAGGCCAATTCACTCAATATCAGCGATAGCGTCGCTTTTGTCGGTAAAGTGGCAAACATTAATGATTACTATCGTGACAGCGATATGGCGTTAATGACCTCGCGCTACGAAGGTTTGCCGCTGGTGCTGCTGGAGGCAAAATCCTGGTCACTCCCGGTGGTTGCTTACGATTGCCCAACCGGCCCACAGGAGATCATCAACAATAATGAAGACGGTTTTCTGGTCGCCATGAACGATCGTGTCGGCTTTATCGAGAAGATGAATCAGCTGGCTCACAACGACGACCTGTTTCATGCCATGAGTGAAAAAACCAAATCCACCGCCCTGAAATTTGATGGCAAGGTCATTCAACAATCCTGGCTTTCACTTATTTAGTTTAACGAATCCGATCCCCTGATTTTTTATCGCTTATGCACCGGGGCTGACGCAATTTTCCTGACAAGCGTCCGTTAGCAGGCGAGTCGGGAAGTGTGGAACACCATGCCGCACAGGCCATAATCAGGAAGGGGATCGCCTCTGGAAATCACATTTACGCCTATCGGCACAATGACTACTATGGGATTATATCAATGAAAAGAAGAGAATTAATTACCGGGTTCTCGTCGATTCTTGCAGCCCTCTCTGTGAGTTCGTTTTCCAGCCAGGCCGCCAAAAAGGACGCTTCTGTCAGTCTGACGGACGTTCAGGCGGGTGATGTACCGAAAGAGGATGTACCAATTATGACACCGGAAACGGTGTACGCCATGCCAGACCGATTCTGGGAGAATTTTAGTGGCAAACTTTATGTCGGTAAGGTTGGCACCGATCCAACTCAGCCGGGCAATCTTATCGACCTGTTTCTGCGGAATACCAGCGGTAAACTGTCAAAAATTGAGCAGCCGGTTATCCTCAACAAGGGTAATTTCCAGCATTTTATTGCCGATAATGCGGCGCTGATTGCTAATCCTGCCCACTCTATGGCGGTGGTGGATGATGGCGGCAGCGTGCTGTTCAACATCCCGGACGTCAGCAGGCCGGATGCCGCCAGTTTCAGTCAGCGCTTATCACAGCCGGCCGGCTACCAGCTGATTGGTGAAATCGCGTCGGTGAACGATCTACGCAAGACAAGACCGCTGTTTGAAGGCGCAAAAGTGAAACTCAGTAGCTGGCATGAAGGCCTTGAGGTTGGTGGCGGTGAATTTGTCGGCAGCCTGAGCAGCGGCACGGATGATGGTGGCGTTAACTTCGCGGGCGAAGGTTTCCACTGGCGTCGTGTTGTCCATGACTTTAACCGCCTGTCTCTGTTTGATTTTGGTGCCAGAGATGATGGTAAAACCGATACCGCTCCGGCTATTAAAGCCATGTATAACTGGTCAGTGAAAGCCAATCAGCCTATCTGCGTGCAGTTTCCTGCGGGTACTTTTTTTGTCAAAGGCTGTGATTTTTCTGCCGAAACCAGCCGTTTTTTCCGTGTTTCCGGTGCAATGGTCAACTTTGGCTATTTTCCTGCCACCACCATTATCTCTGATGGTCAGTCGGAGTTTATTTTCCAGGTCAATTCCCGCTGGGTTGAAATCAGCAATCTGATCGTCAATGGTCGCACGGACAAGCAGCCAAACAGCCAGGGTTTTTTCAACAACAAGTGCCCCGGTGGCCAGTTCTTCCGGGGGGCGTCCCTGCGTTTTGAAAATATGGGAGGCACTTCCCTCAACCTTATGGATACGCTGGATTGCAAGATAGATCAGTGGTACGCCAGCAAATGTACCGGTGATGTGATTAAAGCCGTCTGGTCCGGGCAGAAGAGAGGTAACTGGGATCACAGCACCGCTATTGAGCTTTCCAACTTCAATGCTCAGTATTGTACAAAAGGTATGGTGCTGAACCTGGATCGCTGCAGCCAGTCAATTATTCATAACGGCTGGATCGAGCATTCAGAGAATCCCGGCAACATTTCTAACGGACAGTGGATTATCGACGCCCTTAGCATTGAAACCTGCAAAAATCCGCTTATTGCACATAACTCGCGTCTGAACATGCGTCAGACCAATTTGCAGGCGGGCAGCTGGATCGATAACTCTCTGGCTGAAGGTGCCTGGCTCTCTGCTTATGAACGAGGGTCGACCAGAGTTGAATCTTATGGTGTCGCCGTTGATGGCAGTATGAAGTACAACTACCTGACTTCACGTTTCCGCATTATCAATAACACCAATCAGGAGAAGTGGTACGAGCTGGGCAACATTTTTACCCCTGATGTGGGTGACAGCTGGGAGATTGAAATCTTCGGTCAGGCGGCCTTCAACAACGGCACGGACAAAGCGGTGTTGCAAAAAGTAGTGGGCGGCAATACCACGGGCGGTAGAGCCATTATCAGCCTGCAACGCAAAGCCCATCGTGCTGAGGGCAGCTGGCATGCAGAAGGTGCCAGCCCGGTGGTGGATGTGATGATAGAAACACCGTATGACACCGATACGCGGGTTTACGTTAAGCTTGCAGGCTGGCTGGCTTCTGCCGGCGTACTGATGAAATCGACGGCTAAGGACCGGTTTACCACCGGTAAATGTGCGCGTTTTGACAGTAAAATGAAGGAAGCTGACCAGCCTTCCGGCGCCAACAGCCATCGCCTGGTACAGCGTTTCACGCTGCACAATGGCAAGGCGGGTATTGGTGCCAATGAGCAGGGCGATCTGCTGATGCAGTCGCGTCCGCTGAAAGCCAGTGAAGTGGATACTTCGCAGGCACAGGGATTTGTATCGATGGTAATCAACGGCCAGCAGGTCGCTGTGCCCTATTTTGCCCTGAAGAAATAACGCCGACGGGAGCAGGCCAGCGCCTGTTCCCCACCATATACAGTCTGGCAGGGTTGCGTTGTCGTTTCGGATTTAGATCGTTTTTTTAATATTCTTATTATTTGTTTATTTTTTTGCTTACCTGCGGTATAGCAGCTTCTGGAGTGTTTTATGAAGATTTTATTAGTCGGCAACCATACCTGTGGTAACCGTGGTGATGGTGCTATTTTGCGCGGCCTTATTGATTCACTGAGTCATGCCAGAAACGATCTGGAGATTGACATAATCAGTCGTTATCCGGTCAGCTCCGGGTATCTGCTTGGGCAAAATATCATGCCGGATGAGCTTTTCCTTGCGCTCAGGAAAGGAAAAAACAAGCTGGTTGATAAAGTCAAACGTCGGCTGATGCCAAAAATTATCATGGCGCACATCAGCGGTCGCGGCTGGCACAAAATGTTGCCCGTGCCGAAGTACCTCCGGGATTTTAGCGACAGGCTGCAAGCCTATGATGCGGTGATTCAGGTCGGCGGTTCATTTTTTGTGGATCTGTATGGACCGCTACAGTTTGAGCATTCAATGTGTGCCCTGCTGGCAAAAAAACCAATTTATATGGTTGGTCACAGCGTCGGGCCTTTTCAGAAAAAAAGTTTTAATGAGATTGCCAACTTTGTCTTTTCCCGCGTGGACAGCCTGATATTACGTGAAAGCGTCAGTCTTGACATGATGAAGCAGGGCGGCATTACCACTGAAAAAGTGGTTGCCGGCTCTGACACCGCTTTTCTGGTGCGCGCCCGCCAGGTTGAAGAACCCAGCCACAATCTGCTGCACTGGCAGCAGCTGATTGCCAGCAATAAAACTATCGCCATTACCGTGCGTAAGCTGGCACCTTTTGATAAACGTCTTGGGGTCACTCAGCACGAATATGAACTGGCCTTTGCCAGAGTGATCAATGCAATGATCGACAGAGGTTATCAGGTGGTGGCGCTGTCTACCTGCACCGGCATTGACAGCTACGGTAACGACGATCGCATGATCGCCATCACACTGCGTGATCATGTTAAACAGAAAGATAAGTATCATGTGGTGATGGATGAGTTTAACGATCTTGAATTGGGCGTTCTGCTGGCAGAGTCTCATCTGACCATTGGTACACGTCTGCATTCCGCCATTATTTCGATGACCTTTGGCACACCCGCCGTGGCAATAAATTATGAACACAAGTCGCTGGGGGTGATGAATCAGCTGGGTCTGCCTGATATGGCCAGCGATGTGAAAAGCCTGATGGATGGCACGATCATCAACAAAGTTAATGGTATTCTCGACAATTATGATGCGGTCAAACAGCAGGTTAATAATGCTGTTGCTGAAGAGCAGCAGCGTGGCAACCAAATTACCGCTGATGTCCTGACGACAGGTTGAACAGATGAAAATAACCTTTTTCACCATGCGTTTCCCGGTATCGTCTGAAACTTTCGTCCTCAATCAGGTGACGTATTTCATCGACCAGGGCTATGACGTGGAGATTATCTCTGTCTTTCCGGGAGATTTTGCTAACCGCCATGCCGCATTTGATCGCTATCATCTGGCAGAGAAAACGCACTATCTGTTGCCTGAGGATACTTCCTCAAATGCGGGCAAGCTTAAACAGCGCCTGAAAATAGTGTTGCCGAAGCTGTTCAGCGGCAGTACCTTGCGTTCGCTCAATATCGGGCGTTACGGGCAGCAGTCAAGCAAACTGTTGCTGCCGGCGATTGTTGCCCGCGCTAAACAGCGTTTTACCGCGGATGTGTTTCTGGTTCACTTCGGTTATGCCGGTGCGTTGGCAAATAAGTTACGTGAGCTGAATGTGCTCTGTGGCAAACAGGCAACGGTGTTTCACGGTGCCGATATTTCCCGCCGTCATATTCTTGATGAGCACAGGATGGACTACCGCAATCTGTTCAGTCAGACTGAACTGCTGTTGCCAATCAGCCACCTGTGGGAAAACAAGCTGATCGAGATGGGGTGCCCACCGGGCAAAATCCAGGTTTCACGCATGGGAATTGAGCCAGAGAAATTCAATTTTCAGCCCAGAGAAGGTCTGCATTCACCGCTGCGGATTATCTCCGTGGCGCGTCTGACCGAGAAAAAAGGCCTGGGCGTTGCTGTCGAAGCCTGCCGTTTTCTCAAAGCGCAGGGTGCCCGTTTTGAGTACACCATTATTGGCAGCGGCGAACTGGAAGGGGCGCTGCGGGACAGTATTCGGGCCGCCGATCTTGACGACTGCGTTAACATGGTTGGTTTCAAACCACAGGAAGAGATTAAACGTTATCTTGACCAGGCAGACATCTTCCTGCTGCCTTCGCTCACGGCGGCAGATGGGGATATGGAAGGTATTCCGGTTGCGCTGATGGAGGCAATGGCCGTCGGACTGCCGGTGGTGTCGAGCGATCACAGCGGTATCCCTGAGCTTGTCGAACACAATGTGTCAGGGTGGTTGGCCCCGGAGGGCGATGCGCAGGCACTGGGCGCGCTGTTATTAAAACTGGCCAACAGCGAGGTAGATATCGCGCCGGTGGTGGCAGCCGCACGCCAAAAAGTGGAAACGGAATTTAACCAGCATATTGCCTGGCGTCAGCTGGCAACGCTTCTGGAGCAATTTGCGTGAGTAGTTTTAAATCTCAGGCCATATGGCTGTTTGGTGGCACCTGTTTTTCCGCGGTATTGCAGGTCGCGCAGTTAAGCGTGCTGGCGCGCAGGCTCGAAGCGCATGAGCTGGGAATACTGGCTATCATCAATGCGATCCTCGCTGTCGCCATGGTGCTACAGGATATGGGGATGAGCAGTTATATTGTTCATCGCCAGAACATCACCCGCAGGGAACAGAGCACGATTTACTGGGTGAATGTTTTGCTCAGTTTACTGACCGGCTTATTACTTATTGCGCTGGCCTGGCCGATTGCACATTTTTATCATATTGCGCAATTAACCGGATTAATTATGCTGACCAGCCTTAACTTTTTAGTGCTGGGTTCGTTGTCTCAGTATCAGGCGCATTTTATTAAAGCGAAAAGAGTGGTGGTGCTGGCTAAAATAGAAATGGCTACCAAGCTGCTGGCTTTTTTATTTACCGTCGGTTTGCTTTATTTATCATCCCTCACCGTTTCTGCGGTCATTCTTGGTTTATTTGTCAGCGCGGCACTGCGTATTTTATCGATGATTTTTCTTGGTGAAAAATCATGGCGTCCGACGTTTGAATTTGATAAAGCGACGTTCTTCAGCTCAATACGATATGGAGTATATCAGTTAGGCTCACAGACCATTAACCAGTTACGTACTCAGGCCGATTCGCTTATTGTCGGTAAAGTAATGGGGGCGGATATGCTGGGAGTATACTCACTGGCGAAAGAGCTGGTGTTGCAGCCACTGAAACTTGTTACGCCGGTAATTAACCGCCTGGCACTTCCCCGTTTTGCCGAAAAACAGCATGAACCCAAACAGCTTCAACAGCTTTTTCTGAAAGGGACATTCATGATTATGCTGTTCAGTAGCCTGATGTATCTGGCAATTGGTATCCTTTCGCCGGTGATTGTCCGGGTGCTTTACGGCAGCGCGCATGAGGCCGTTGCTCAGCTGATCCCGCTGATGCTGTTGTTTGGCATGCTAAGACCGATGGGAGGGCTGACGGGTGCAATATCCCAGGCGAACGGACAGACCAACGTTGAGTTCTGGTGGAATGTGGTGGCGAGTATTATTGTGGTGGTGGTGCTGGCAACGACCTGGTTTTATCCAAATGTCTGGTACGTAGCGCTGACGCTTTCTCTCTCTCAGGTACTGATTTCCACCTTTGCGCATCCGTTTTTTATCAAACCGGTGATCGGTATTCGTTTTATCCCTTATGCACGCCAGTGGATTTCAGTTTCAGTGGTGTTTGTTGGAATAATCGGATTAGTCAGTTATTACAATCTGTTTGTAAGACCTGAATGGTTCAGTGGCGTTTGGTAAGCCACCGGTGATATTTAAAAGTGACCTTTTAAACAGGTCACTTTTTTTTTGTCGCTGCCAATGAGCCCGGTTTAACCGGCGCTGAAGAGGGTGAAGTAATTTGCGGACCAACGGCTACTAAATTTTCAGATTAAGATTATACTTGTTAATCATCTCTTTATTGCATAATCACTGAACATTTTTTACTTCATTTATATGGAAAAAATATGACCAAGCTTAAAGCAGTTATCCCCGTCGCGGGTCTGGGTATGCACATGCTCCCTGCTACAAAAGCCATTCCTAAAGAGATGCTGCCTGTCGTTGATAAGCCGATGATCCAGTACATCATCGATGAGTGCGTGGCAGCGGGTATCAAGGAAATTGTTCTGGTCACTCATGCATCCAAGAATGCGGTTGAAAACCATTTTGACACCTCTTATGAACTGGAAGCGCTGCTTGAAGCGCGCGTTAAACGTCAGCTGCTGAGTGAAGTCCAGTCTATTTGTCCACCTGGTGTTACCATCATGAACGTGCGCCAGCCTCAGCCGCTTGGCCTGGCAAATTCCATCCTTTGTGCCCGTCCCATGCTGCATGACGACGCTTTCGTGGTGATCCTGCCGGATGTGCTGTTGGACGACTCCACAGCCGATCCGCTGCGTTATAATCTGGCGGCGATGGTGGCCCGGTTTGAAGAAACAGGCCGCAGCCAGGTACTGGCGCATCATATGTCTGAAGCCGATTTGTCTGAATATTCGGTGATTAAGACTCAGGAACTGCTGGACAATCCCGGACAGACCAGCCAGATTGTTGATTTTGTTGAAAAACCTGAAAATGCGTCAACGTTGGGTTCGGATCTTGCCGCGGTGGGTCGCTACATTCTTTCCCCTGACATCTGGACTGAACTCGAAAATCTTGAGCCAGGCGCGTGGGGCCGCTATCAGCTGACCGATGCCATCGCCAACCTTGCCAAAAAGCAGCCGGTTGACGCGCATCTGCTCACCGGTGGCAGCTTTGACTGTGGACGCAAGCTGGGCTACATGAAAGCGTTTGTCTCCTGGGGACTGAGAAACAACGCCCAGGGCCTTGCGTTCCGTGAAGAAATTCAAAAGATACTGGCGAAATAATTATCAATCATCATGATGGCCGTACGTTGATCTGCGGCTGCGAGGAGAAAGCATGGCTATTTTAGTAACGGGTGGTGCAGGCTACATTGGTTCGCACACCGTGCTGACGCTGCTTGAACGCGGTGATGATGTGGTGGTACTGGATAATCTCAGCAATGCCTCCGCCGAGTCTGTCAACAGAGTGGAGCAGCTGACGGGCAAAAAAACGACCTTTATTGAAGGTGATATTCTCGACCGTGCCTGCCTGCGGGATCTCTTCGCACAGCACAACATAACGGCGGTGATCCATTTTGCCGGTCTGAAAGCGGTTGGTGAATCCACCCGTATGCCGCTGGAGTATTATCAAAACAATGTCACAGGGACATTAGTATTGTTGGAAGAGATGCGTGCGGCGGGCGTAAATCAGTTTATCTTCAGTTCCTCTGCGACCGTCTATGGTGCTGACGCGCCTGTTCCCTATGTTGAAACCACGCAGATTGGTGGAACAACCAGTCCTTACGGTACTTCAAAACTGATGGTTGAGTTTATCCTCCGTGATTATGCGAAGGCCAACCCCGATTTTAAAGTGATTGCATTGCGCTATTTCAACCCGGTTGGAGCACATGAGTCCGGTCAGATAGGTGAAGATCCTAACGGTATTCCCAATAACCTCTTGCCTTACATCGCACAGGTTGCGATTGGTCGGCTGGAGAAACTGGGTATTTTTGGTGATGACTATCCAACAAAGGATGGCACCGGAGTCCGCGACTATATTCACGTGATGGATTTGGCTGAAGGGCACCTGAAAGCGTTGGATCACCTGCCTGCTATCAGTGGTTATAAAGCTTATAACCTTGGGGCAGGGGAAGGCTATTCTGTACTGGAAATGGTGAAGGCGTTTGAAAAAGCCTCCGGCCGCCCAGTTGCGTATCAAATTTCGCCACGCCGTGATGGCGATCTGGCCGCGTTCTGGGCTGATGCCTCGCTGGCTGATAAAGAACTGAACTGGCGTGTGTCGCGGGGCATCGATGAGATGATGCGTGATACCTGGAACTGGCAGAGCCATAATCCAAACGGATATAAGTAATTTATTACGCACTTCCTGATTTATCCTGCGAATATCGGGCACAAAGCAAAGATGAACCCCCTGCTGAATGCAGGGGGTGTCTTTTGTAACGACGGTTGCCTGCACACCCATTGTCTCACCATAAGCACGGTCACCTGCAAGAGTGTACTTCTACTGATGCCATGCTGCGCGGTCTTAACTGGCGACTCGCCGTTACCGTTCAGTGGACGTGACACAGGGGTGCAAAGGCGTATGACGCTCAGGGCAATACGACGCAGGCGGGTCTGTTGCCCGCTGAGGTCATCGCTGATGCCGTCTTTTATGGATAAATCCAACAACATTGGTCGCATTAATTTTGCTGACATGGGATTTCTGCTCAGGTGATTGTGCTGAGCGGGACTGGTGTGCAGCGAGCCATTTCGGCATGCTCCTGGCCCGGTAAACTGGGTTGAGCAGCTGTCCTGCTGTGCGAATGTTGCTGTCAGTATGAAGCCAGTCGACGCTGATTTTTTCACTGAACCGGCTCATCCAGTTAGCGAACTGCTGTTCCTGCTGCCAGGAAAATCTTCAATGGTACTGTTAAGAATTATCCTTGTCGGCCTGCGAATTTAAGAATATCCTGGGGCGGCGCCCTGCCTGCCGGGCGCGTTTGTGCTAACCTTCCTCCAGGATTATCCTTACGCTCACTGCACCGATAATGCTTATTTTAATTAGTTTTAATAATTGCTGAATGCTAGAATCAGACAGTATGACATCGTGGCATTTTGTGACTTAAATCTGCTTAATTAACAGGTATTGTTTTGGCGTCAGGTTGTTACGGCTGCTGCATATAACCACGGGATAAAGTGTAAGTAAGGATACCTTCAATTTCAGAATGCGCTCTGAGACGCTTACTCAGGGGCGGTAGCATGCCTGAAATTTATTCTACCGACATACCGGTAATAGCCAATAATCTAAGGTTATTGTTCCAAATCACTTCTGTTTTAGAGACTTGCTATGAAGATTTTGATCACTGGTGGCGCTGGATTCATTGGTTCAGCAGTTGTAAGGCATATCATCCAGAACACGCAGGATTCCGTTATTAATGTGGATAAATTGACCTACGCGGGCAATCTTGAATCCATTAAAGACGTCAGTGACAGTGAACGTTATCAGTTTGTACAGCTGGATATTTGTGACACCAGTGGCCTTAGCAAAGTGATGAACGAATTTCAGCCAGATGCCATCATGCACCTGGCGGCTGAGAGCCACGTCGACCGCTCAATCACCGGCCCGGCTGACTTTGTTCAGACCAACGTGGTGGGAACCTATAGCCTGTTGGAAGCGACGCGTCAGTACTGGAATGCACTGAGTGATGATAAAAAGCAGGCGTTCCGCTTTCATCACATCTCAACGGATGAAGTTTACGGTGACTTGCCTCACCCTGATGAAATGACAGGTGAACTTCCGCTTTTTACCGAAACAACGCCTTACGCCCCCAGCAGTCCTTATTCTTCCACGAAAGCAGCCAGTGACCATCTGGTCAGAGCATGGGGCCGTACCTATAAGCTCCCGGTTATCATTACCAACTGCTCCAACAATTATGGCCCCTACCATTTCCCTGAAAAATTAATCCCGCTCATTATCATTAACGCGCTTGAGAAAAAGCCTCTTCCTGTCTACGGCAAAGGCGATCAGATCCGCGATTGGCTGTATGTTGAGGATCATGCACGGGCACTTTACAAGGTTGTCACTGAAGCTAAAATTGGCACTACTTATAACATCGGTGGCCACAATGAGAAGAAAAATATTGATGTGGTAAAAACCGTTTGTGCCGTACTGGATGAATTGCAGCCCACTGATGGACGTTATGCTGATTTAATTACCTACGTTAATGACCGTCCGGGACACGATCGTCGTTATGCCATTGATGCAGGTAAAATTCAGCAGGAGCTGGGTTGGAAACCCCTGGAAACCTTTGAGAGTGGTTTGCGTAAGACGGTTAAGTGGTATCTGGACAACAGCGAATGGATTGAGAACGTGAAAAGCGGTGCTTATCAAAGCTGGATTGAACAAAATTACGAGAAGCGCCACTGATGAAGATCCTTTTGCTGGGAAAAAACGGCCAGGTCGGCTGGGAGTTACAGCGGTCGCTGGCACCCCTTGGCACTCTGATTGCCCTCGATCGCCATTCGGTTGATTACTGTGGTGACTTAACTAACCCTGTTGGGATTGCCGCGACAATCGATGCAATCAAACCGGATGTTATCGTTAATGCTGCCGCTCATACCGCAGTGGACAAAGCGGAATCGGAACCGGAAATGGCGGCGGTTCTGAATACCACCGCGGTTGCTGCTATGGCTCAGGCTGCTGAAAAAGTGGGCGCTCTGCTGATCCATTATTCGACAGATTATGTATTCAATGGCGAGGGTGAAACACCGTGGTCTGAAGATGATGCCACCGCCCCGCTGAGCGTTTATGGCAAAACCAAACGCGATGGGGAAGAGGCGATTATCGCGTCATGCAGCAACTATCTTATCTTTCGTACCAGTTGGGTGTACGCCGCTAAAGGCAATAATTTTGCCAGGACGATGTTGAAGCTGGCGGCTGACAGAGATGAACTTTCGGTCATCAGCGATCAGTTTGGTGCGCCAACCGGCGCAGACCTGATTGCTGATTGCACTGCCCATGCTATCCGTCAGGCTAAAGGCCAGCCGCAGTTTTCGGGTATTTATCATCTGATTGCGAGTGGAACCACGACCTGGCATGAGTATGCGTCTTTTGTCATCAGTGCCGGGCGGGAGAAAGGACTCACCCTGAAGGTCAGTAAAATTAATGCTGTTGCCACCACAGCATTTCCTACTGCCGCCAAGCGGCCTGCTAACTCCCGTCTGGATATTACCAAGTTTCAGCAGCGTTTCGGGCTTACCCTGCCGGACTGGCGAGTTGGTGTTGAGCGTATGCTCACTGAAATCATTAGCTAAATTACTATCAGCATAGACGAATGCTGTTCAACTGGTGCAAAGCATTATGACAAAGAATAAAGGTATCATTCTCGCGGGCGGTTCGGGAACAAGACTGTACCCGGTGACAATGGCAGTCAGTAAACAGCTGCTGCCTATTTATGACAAGCCAATGATCTACTACCCATTGAGCACGCTGATGATGGCGGGTATCCGCGATATTTTAATCATCAGTACTCCGCAGGATACGCCGCGTTTTGAAAGTCTGTTGGGGGATGGTTCGCAATGGGGATTGTCCATTCAATATAAAGTGCAGCAAAGCCCGGACGGCCTGGCTCAGGCCTTTATTCTCGGTGAAGAGTTTATTGGTGAAGACCCTTGTGCACTGATCCTTGGTGACAATATTTTTTACGGCAACGATCTTAACAGTCAGCTTGAAGAAGCCTGTAAGAAAAAGCAGGGCGCAACGGTTTTTGCTTACCATGTTCAGGACCCGGAACGCTATGGCGTGGTTGAATTCGATGAGCAGGGGAAAGCCATTTCGCTGGTTGAAAAACCGACGCATCCGAAGAGTAATTACGCCGTCACCGGTCTTTATTTCTACGACAACAGCGTGGTGGAAATCGCCAAATCACTGAAACCTTCACCCCGTGGTGAGCTGGAAATCACTGATGTAAACCGTATTTATATGGAAAAAGGGTTACTCTCGGTTTCAATCATGGGCCGTGGTCACGCCTGGCTGGATACCGGAACCCACCAGAGCATGATGGAAGCCAACAATTTTATCCAGACCATCGAAACCCGCCAGGGACTGAAAGTGTGTTGCCCTGAAGAGATTGCTTTCCGCCTGCAGTTTATCGATGAGCATCAACTGCGTAACCTCGCTAAACCGCTTTGTAAAAACGAGTATGGTAAATACCTGCTGGCGCTGGCGGAAGGGAGGCTTTGATAATGAAAGTAACTGAAACGGCCATTCCTGACGTGAAGATTATCGAACCTGCGGTGTTTGGTGATGAGCGTGGCTTCTTTATGGAAACCTGGCAGCAACAGAAATTCGAAGAGCTGGTTGCCCGGCGATCTTTTGTCCAGGATAACCATTCAAAATCAGCACAGGGTATTCTGCGCGGCTTACACTATCAAACTGAAAATACCCAGGGAAAACTGGTCAGGGTGGTTGCCGGTGAGGTTTTTGATGTCGCTGTGGATATGCGTAAATCATCAACAACCTTTGGTCAGTGGGTTGGCGTACTGTTATCTGCTGATAATAAACGGCAGTTATGGGTTCCTGAAGGTTTTGCACATGGATTTTACGTGACCTCAGAATCAGCAGAATTTGTTTATAAATGTACCGATTACTACAATCCTGGTCATGAACATACGTTACTCTGGAACGATCCTGCCATTGGTATTGACTGGCCTCTGGTGCCTGGAAGTGAGCCTCTGCTCTCAGCAAAAGATCGTACAGGTAAAGCGTTTTCTGACGCCGTTTATTTTAAATAAGATGTAATAATTGATGATCCTGTAATAGTATTATCTGGATCATCAATTAATAATGACTTTTATTATGATGGATCAGACTGTGGTCCTGAGAGTCGTTTTCTGAAAACTTTTTCATGACCCAAATGACAGTATAGTGCGGCACTGAAATGTTAAAAGATGATGATGTTAGTATCCTGTTTTGTAGTTATAATGGTGAAAAATATCTCAAAGAACAGCTTGACTCTATTATAAGACAGACCCACACAAACTGGACGCTTTATATATCTGACGATGGTTCCACTGATGCTACTTTGGACATTATCAGAGAATATCAGAACAAATTGCCTGCGAATAAACTGGTTTTACTCAAAGGCCCTGCAAAAGGTTTTGCTGAAAATTTTCTCTCAATGCTGAAAAACCCCCACATTCAGTCCCGCTACTATGCGTTCAGCGATCAGGATGATATCTGGCTTGATAGCAAACTTGAGGTGGCAATACGGGCTGTAAAACAGGTTGAAAAAAGTCATGCCAGCGAGTTTATCCTGTATGGTGGGCGCACAACGCTGATTAATGAACGTGAGGAGATCATTGGCCATTCAGCAACGTTTAACCGTGAATTTAAATTGGAAAATGCGTTGCTACAGAGTTTTTCTGGCGGTAACACGATGTTATTCAGCCATGCTCTGAAGTCGAAAATCGAAAAATTGCCTGAGGGTATTCCTGTCGTTTCTCACGACTGGTACCTCTATCTTATCTGTTCAGCTTTCGGTGGTATTAATATTTACGACCCTGAGCCTCAGATATTATATCGGCAACACTCGAACAATATTGTAGGTAGTAATCTGGGTTTATTTTCAAAAGTTGAACGTTTACGGCGCTTATATCAGGGACAGTTTGCTGAATGGAACAAAATTAATCAGCTGAGTTTGGACTTTTACTACAGTGAGCTGCCTCGTGAGAATCAGAACGTTCTTGACCACTTCTACAGTTGTAGAGAAAAAAGCGCCTTTACCAGAATACGATGCTTTCATGCCTGCCGGAGCTATCGCCAGTCTGTAATTGAAACTTATTTTTTCTATATCATGAATGCGTTTGGAAAATTGTTTTAAACCATGCAAATCATTACTACGGTGAAAAAATGAAAGGTATTGTAAGATATTTTTATAATCTTGCTGTGAAGATTGCTTTTTATAGTTACTATACTATGTTGTCTTTTCGGGACGAAAGAAAAACAAAAAAATTCCAAAACCTCGTCCACAAGACTGATTTCTCTCAGGGTAAGGTTATGTTACTTGCCTTGTATGAAAAGAATGAACTGAGAAATGATACGCTGGCGCTACTTACAGAGGCTAAATCTCAAGGGGTTTATATTGTTGCTGTCAATACACTTAAATTAACCCCTGAAAACTACGTGCCTGAACTGATCGATGCTTACATTGAGCGCGATAATTTCGGTCGTGACTTTGGTAGTTATCAGGTTGGTATGAAATACCTCTATGATAATAAGATTGCTGATAGCTGCGAAAGGCTGTTGATTATCAATGACAGTATCTTCTTTTCCAAAATAGGGCTGAGGAACTTTATTTCTCAGCTTTATAATACTCAGGTTGAGGTCCTGGGTGCCACTGAAAACCGTGAGATTTCTCACCACCTCGGTTCGTTTTGTATTTCAGTTGCTGGTGATATTGTTCGCAAAGAAAAATTTGAGAATTTCTGGAAATCCTACAAATCATCCAACGTCAGACCCTTTGTTATTAAACGTGGTGAATTTAAACTCAGCCAGGTACTGAGATCGCTAGTCAGTACGGAAGAGAATTTTAAAGCGCTGTATGATGTTAACTTCTTTGAGCGGGCACTCAGTCAGGATGAAAATCTGTTCAAAAACTACTTTAATTTCCGCCGTGAAGGCGATCGTCAATACTGGACCCAAATGCGTTTCCTCAGTGAGTATTTTGAGTCTGATTTTGTCTTAAAATCATATTATAAGAAATATCTCAAGGATCTGGATGATGCAAAGAATCTGAGTTATGACATCGAAATCATCAGAAGAAGAAAAGATAAGGATGATATCGTCGAAGAGAAAATGGATTTTGTGAGCTTTGCTACATTTATGTCTGGCGTTGATTTTGACATGCTTCCCCATGGTACTGTGTTGAAGCAGCGCCTGATGGGGATCTACCTGGACGACTTTACCCGTGGCTCCCAAATCCATAATAATTGTATTGCTTTGCACTATCTCGGATTACCGATAATTAAACTTGATCTGATTTATCGCGGCGTATGCAATTTTAATGACTTGTTAAAACTTAAGGACCAGATGGATGCGTCACAACAGGATGAGTTTATGGCACTGATGATGAGTCGACTTTCAGGTGGTAAATTCCTGTTTGGTATAAAACGAAAAGCGTTTGAATGGGGTATTCTTTAAATGTCTTTCTTTCGAAATTCACCAGGTATTGACGATCTTTTCAGCACGATCAGGTCCTTTCATGTTGTCAGGGTAATGGGGAGCCAGGATATTCGTCAACGTTATAAACGTTCACGTTTAGGGCCATTCTGGATAACCATCAGTATGGCGGTGATGATCACCACTATGGGGCTGGTTTTTGCCAATCTTTTTAAAACGCCGTTACACGATTTTCTGCCTTATCTTACCCTGGGTCTGATTATCTGGGGTTTTCTGTCTGGCTGTATCACAGAGGGCTGCGATGCTCTTATCTCTGCTGAAGGTATTATCAAACAGCTGCCAGTACCATTGCATGTTCATGTTCTGCGGGTGGTGTGGAAAAATTCCATTATTTTTATGCACAACATCGTTATATTCCCGTTGGTGTTGTTTGCCGTATCGAAGGGGGTAGACTGGCATATCCTGTTGGTTGTACCCGGATTTATCCTGCTGACGCTGAATGTCTCCTGGCTGTTGATGGTGATGTCTCTGATTTGCGCCCGTTTTCGCGATATGACCCAAATTATTCTGAGTGTTATGCAGGTTATTTTTTATCTGACTCCGGTAATCTGGATGCCGAAGCTTCTCTCCCACAGAATTGGCACCATGCTGCTTAATTTCAATCCATTTTATCATTTAATGGAGGTGGTGCGTGCGCCATTGTTGGGAGAGATGCCTTCGGCGACGAGCTGGTGGGTTACTGCAATAATGGCTGTAGTGGGTATTGCATTCTCAACGTTGATGACCAGTAAGTTTAAATATCGCGTTCCCTACTGGGTTTAGGATTGTTATGGCTATTATTAAATTTAAAAACGTCGGGATCGACTTTCCCATATTTGACGCGGCATCACGGTCTATTAAAAAGAATTTTATCAATTTTGCCACCGGTGGAAAGGTTGGAGAAAACAACGGTAAAGTGGTTGTCTCTGCTCTGAATAATCTCAATTTTGAAATTCATGACGGCGAACGTGTAGGGCTGATTGGCCATAACGGCGCCGGAAAAACCACGCTGTTACGTATGTTCAGCCGGGTTTACCACCCTACAACAGGCGAAGTGAATATTGAGGGTGACATTGGATCGCTGATTTCTATTTCATTGGGAATCAACCCTGAATTTACCGGACGAGAAAATATCTATATCCGTGGCGCGCTACTTGGGCTGCGCAAAAAAGAGATTGATGGAAAAATCGATGAAATTATCGACTTCACCGATTTAGGTGACTTCATCGATATGCCTGTCAGAACCTACTCTTCAGGTATGCAGATGAGACTGGGATTTAGTGTTTCAACTATTTTCACACCCGAAATTTTGCTCATGGATGAATGGTTATCCGTGGGTGATGAAAGTTTTAAAGAAAAAGCAGAAACCCGTCTGAGCAATATCATTAATGCCACCAAAATTCTGATCCTTGCCAGCCACAGCTATGAGTTGATGGCCAAGGTGTGTACAAGGATCCTCTGGCTTGAACATGGTACGGTCAAAATGGACGGTAAGCCGGAAGATATTTTGCCCTTGTATTTCAAAACCAATTTAAGTAAAGCTGATTTAGTGTAAAAAACGGCACAGATAACCCTGGTAATTAGAGGGGGTAATGTTCCCTAACTTGTTATTTTGCAAGAAAGATTACCAATCGCACCAATCACTACCTTTGATCGGTTATCCTGGGTTAACATGTTTTCCTCTTTATTACGCGGCGTACCTGACATACGCCGTGAGTGCCCTTCAGACAGGAGTATGTAATGTCAAAGCAACAGATCGGCGTTGTAGGTATGGCAGTAATGGGACGTAACCTGGCTCTTAACATTGAAAGTCGGGGTTACACCGTCTCCATCTTTAACCGCTCTCGTGAAAAAACGGATGAAGTCATCGCCGGGAATGCGGGCAAAAAGCTGGCACCTTACTACAACATCGAAGAGTTTGTTGATTCTCTTGAGAAACCGCGTCGTATCCTGCTGATGGTTCAGGCTGGTGAAGCGACTGACAAAACCATTGCATCCCTGACTCCCCATCTTGATAAGGGAGATATTCTGATCGACGGCGGTAATACGTTCTATAAAGACACCATTCGTCGTAATCGTGAATTGTCCGACCAGGGCTTTAACTTCATTGGCACCGGCGTTTCCGGTGGTGAAGAAGGGGCATTAAAAGGGCCTTCCATCATGCCTGGTGGGCAGAAAGAAGCCTATGAGCTGGTTGCCCCAATCCTTGATAAGATTGCGGCGCGCGCGGAAGGTGAAGCCTGTGTCACCTATATTGGCCCGGACGGCGCTGGTCACTATGTGAAGATGGTTCATAATGGTATCGAATACGGTGATATGCAGTTAATCGCTGAAGCCTATTCCCTGCTGAAGAACGCGTTGAACCTGAATAACGAAGAACTGGCGAAGACTTTCACCGCGTGGAATAAAGGTGAGCTGAGCAGCTATCTCATTGACATCACAAAAGATATTTTTGTCAAAAAAGATGAAGACGGCCAATATCTGGTGGATGTCATTCTGGATGAAGCCGCAAACAAAGGCACCGGTAAGTGGACCAGTCAGAGTTCACTCGATCTCGGGGAACCGCTGTCATTGATCACTGAGTCGGTGTTTGCCCGTTATCTTTCCTCGCTGAAAACCCAGCGTGTGGCCGCTTCTCAGGTACTGAGCGGCCCACAGGTGAAGGCGTTGTCAGGTGATAAAGGCGAGTTCATTGAGAAAGTGCGTCGTGCGCTTTACCTGGGTAAGATCGTCTCCTACGCGCAGGGATTCTCACAGCTAAAGGCGGCTTCTGCCGAGAATAACTGGGATCTGAATTACGGTGAGATCGCTAAAATCTTCCGTGCCGGCTGTATTATTCGTGCCCAGTTCCTGCAAAAAATTACCGACGCCTATGCAGATAATGCAGATATCGCCAATCTGTTGTTGGCACCGTATTTCAGGAATATCGCTGACGAATATCAGCAGGCGCTGCGCGACGTTGTGTCCTGGGGGGTACAGAATGGTATTCCAACGCCAACTTTCTCTGCCGCTATCGCTTATTATGACAGTTACCGTTCAGCGGTTCTGCCAGCAAACCTGATCCAGGCTCAGCGTGATTATTTCGGTGCGCATACTTATAAACGTACCGATAAAGAAGGTGTATTCCATACCGAATGGCTGGAATAACCTTTTCTGCTGTTAAAAAAGCTTCCTTCGGGAAGCTTTTTTGTTGATACCCAACACATTCGACTGCTGTTGGTGTTAATGCGCCGACCGCTTTGTTCACCGTTAAATGAGTTATTCCCCTGCCTTTCATCTCTCCGCTGTTATTGTAACCTGTTCGATTTTTACTCATTCTGATAAACACGCTTATATTCATCATTTCATTTGCTGCCCATTGTTAAGAAAATCCTTACTTATTTGGGGCGCTTTGTGGACGTCACACGCCTTGCAGATTAAAAT
This sequence comes from Erwinia psidii, assembly GCF_003846135.1. GTDB lineage: Bacteria > Pseudomonadota > Gammaproteobacteria > Enterobacterales > Enterobacteriaceae > Erwinia > Erwinia psidii. The sequence goes on along the minus strand of NZ_RHHM01000001.1, from coordinate 36,615 downwards.
GACCGCAAAGGTTGTTTTTTTGCTGATTCAGATTGAAACCAGTCACTATCTTAAATATTCAGAGGACGGTAGCGTGCAGATTGTTATTCCAATGTCCGGTTTTGGCGAGCGTTTTCGTCGCGTAGGGTATAACGTCCCTAAGCCACTAATCGAAATTGAGGGTAAGCCCATTGTGGCTCATGTCATCGACATGTTTCCCGGCGAATCCAGCTTTATATTCATCTGCAATCAGGATCACCTTGATAACCCTGATTATCGTATGGAAGCGATTCTGAAACAGTATTGCCCTGAAGGACGCGTGGTAGGCATTAAGCCTCATAAACTTGGCCCTGTTCATGCGGTGCGTCAGGTGGAAGCGATGCTTGACCCGTCAGAACCTGTGGTGGTTAATTATTGCGATTTTACCTGCTACTGGGACTGGCATCATTTCAAACGTTTTGTTAAAGAGACCGCCTGTGCAGGAGCGGTGCCAGCTTATAAAGGTTTTCACCCGCACACGCTTGGCAAAACCAACTACGCCTACATCCGCGAAACGGCAGGCTGGATGGACGACATTCAGGAAAAACAGCCTTACACAGATAATCGCATGGAAGAATATGCATCAAGCGGCACCTATTATTTTGCCTCCGCGAAGGTAATGTCCGATGCATTTTCCATGATGATGGAACAGAATTTAAATATCGGTGGAGAGTATTATGTCAGCCTCGCCTACCGGCCGCTTTTAGCCAGCGGACAGTCTGTGGCGGTATACCCGATTCAGCATTTCATGCAATGGGGTACGCCAGAGGACGTTGCTGAATACAATGTCTGGTCAAATGTCTTCCATAAAGCCATCGAACCGGCTGGTGTGCCCCCCGCACCGCAGGGCGCAATTGTCATTCCTATGGCCGGACTGGGACAACGTTTCAGTAAAGAGGGTTACACTCTGACCAAGCCATTGATCCCTGTTTCAGGGCGTTCGATGGTGGCTCAGGCCGCGCATGACCTGCCCGCCGCAGAACAACATGTGTTCGTGCTGCGCGCGGATATGGCTGGTTATCAGGACGTGGCAGCAGAGCTAAAAGCACTCTATCCCAACGCGATTATCAGGACCATAGACAAAGTGACCGAGGGCCAGGCCTGCAGTGCGCTGATTGGTTTTGATGCGTTAGCGCAAGAGGGCAAGCCTGTTTCAGGACCGATTACCATTGGTACCTGCGATCACGGTGCGCTTTATGATGCCGATGCGTTCAGTCAGTTGGTGAACGACCCTGCGACAGATGTGATTGTCTGGGGTGTGCGGGGCTATCCTAACGCGGCACGGCATCCACAAATGTTCGGCTGGATCGATGCTGAAAATGGCGTCATCCGTTCAATTTCAGTGAAAACACCGCTGGAAAATCCGGCCTCCGATCCTGTGGTGCTGGGAACCTTCACCTTCCGTAAGGCGGACGATTTCCGGCGTGCGCTTGAGCGCCTGATTGCCCGTGATGGTCGTATTAATGGTGAATTCTACATTGATTCACTGATCGATGACGCGATTGCGCTTGGTTTGCGCTGTGCACTTTTCGAAGTTGACAGTTACCTGTGCTGGGGTACACCAAACGATCTGCGCACATTTGAATACTGGCAGTCCTGCTTTGCGAAATGGGATGGTCATCCCTATCGGTTGGAACTCGACGGGCGCGTTCCTGCTGACCAGCTCAGCACGCTGACGTTGAAATACCAAAAGACGCTGCCTGAATGCCTGAAGGCGAAGGCATGATAAAAAAAGAGTTAGCGATATTCCTGATCGTTGGCAGTCTGACCGTGCTGGTCGACTTTTCAAGTTATCGACTGCTGGTGGGGCTGGATATTTTCACGGTGAATGTAGCGAAAGCAGCGGGGTTCCTGACGGGAACCCTGTTTGCCTATTTCGCCAATCGCTTCTGGACATTCGGTCACAAACCACACCAGTCAGGCAGCGCATGGCGTTTTATTCTCCTCTATGCCGTGACGCTTGGAACCAATGTGTTGTGCAATTCACTGGCGTTGAAACTGTTTGCAAATACCTTTGCACCCGTTCAGCTGGCTTTTCTGGTTGCTACCGGATTAACCGCCTGCCTTAATTTCCTGGGGATGAAGCTTTTTGTTTTCAGAATACATAATCCTGTGGAGATGAAATGAGATTTTCACTTGTCATTCCCTGTTATAACGAAGCGGCAAACCTGCCGCTGTTGCTTGAGCGTTGTAAACACGTCGTCGCCCGGCCTGATGTTGAAGTGATTTTGGTTGATAACGGCTCCACCGACGACAGTCCGCAGGTTTTGCAGGCACTGTTACCACAGTATCCGGGATGCCGCAGTATCCGTGTGGAGGTCAACCAGGGATATGGTTTTGGCATTGTCAGCGGCCTTAAGGCCGCCACTGGCGCCGTGTTGGGCTGGACTCATGCCGATCTGCAAACCGATCCACAGGATGCGTTGCGTGGTTTTGACCTGTTTGAAAAGCATGGCGATGCTATTTTTGTTAAAGGAAAGCGCTACGGTCGGCCATTGATGGACGTGGTGTTTACCGTTGGAATGAGTCTGTTCGAAACCCTGTTGTTAGCAAAACCTATGTGGGACATCAACGCACAGCCCACGCTGTTTTCCCGCGCTTTCTTTGATTCCTGGCGCGCAGCACCGGATGACTTTTCACTTGATTTGTTCGCCTATTATCAGGCGCAGCAGCAAGGCATGAAGGTATATCGTTTCCCGGTCAAATTTGGCGAACGGGCGCATGGTGTTTCCCACTGGAATGTTAACTGGGCGGCGAAGCGAAAATTCATCCGAAGGACTGTCGATTTCAGCCTTCAATTAAAAAAGAACATGGCAAAATGAACCTGATTGCTCATCGTCGTAATACCATTAGTGAACTGATTTCTACCGATCGAAAATATGGCGTTGAAGTTGATATTCGTAGTCACGGGCAGCAGATGATCATCGGTCACGATCCCTTTGCCAGCGGCGCACTGTTTGACGAATGGATTGATGCCTACCAACATGGGACACTGATCCTCAACGTGAAAGAAGAAGGCCTTGAAGCCCGCCTGATTGCGCTGATGGCAGAGAAGGGGATTGACGATTATTTCTTTCTCGATCAGTCGTTCCCGTTTCTGGTGAAGTGGTCAAATCTTGGTGAGTCACGCTGTGCTGTGCGGGTTTCGGAGTTTGAATCAGTCGAAACAGCGCTAACTCTGGCGGGCAAAGTGAACTGGGTTTGGGTGGATTGCTTCACGCAATTTCCATTAAGCGAAGAGGATGCCCGACGTCTGAAAGATGCCGGGTTTAAACTTTGCATTGTGTCACCTGAATTGCAGGGTCGTGACGCCGGGGTTGAGATACCTGCGATGGCAGCGCTGATGAAAGCGAGAAATATCCATTACGACGCTGTTTGCACAAAACGCCCCGATCTTTGGGAAGGAACGGAACTCACTCAATGAATAAATTGTACCGGCATCCCTATTTCTTTATCGGGCTTGCTATCCGTGTCGCGCTGATCTTTTTCATCGCGCCTTTGGCCGTCACGGAATGGTTTGCTCCCTTTCTGGATAACAGTCTGTCCTCACTGACGCTGGATCCCTGGACGTCCTGGATCCATGCGGGTGGTGTACCATTAGCTTTCCCGTATGGCTACGCGATGTGGCTGGTATTCCTGCCGCTTACGCTTCTGGCAAAGCTTGCCGGTGCCCCTCTGCATTATGGCTACGAGCTGACGTTGCTGGTGGCTGACTTTTGCATGCTGGTGGTGCTTAACGGCCTGTTGCCTGGCCGGAAACGGTTGCTGCTGGTGATTTACTGGCTCTCTCCGGTGGTGATTCTTGCCAGCTATGTTTTGGGTCTGAACGATCTCATTCCTGCATTGTTGCTGGTACTGTCAATATTTGCTGTCCGTCGCGTGCAGTTAAAAACGGCCGGTGTGCTATGTGCAGCGGCAATTTCAGCAAAACTGAGCATGATTGTTGCACTGCCTTTTATTATTATTTATCTGTATAACAACAAAGCATTAAGGCAGATTATTACGCAATTTTTGTCAGGCTTAGCCGCCGCTGCGGTGATCCTGGGGCTGCCTTTTCTCTTCTCCTCCGCCGGTCTGGAAATGCTGTTCGGCAATCCTGAGATGGGCAAGATCTACAATGTGGCAATGAATCTGGGTGAGAATTTTTCCATCTATATCGTTCCACTGATCTATTTTGTGCTGATGTACAGCGCATGGCGCGTCAGGCGTCTGAACTTCGATCTGTTTCAGACTATCACCGGAATGGCATTCTTGCTGATCGTGCTGATGACGCCAGCCTCGCCAGGCTGGTTTGTGTGGAGCATGCCTTTCCTGCTGCTTTACCAGGCGCGAAGTGGGCGTCTCGCCGGTATCTTCATCACGGTATTCTCGCTGATCTACGTCTTCAGCACCCTGTTGGTGAGCAATGTCCAGTTATCTAACGGGCAGATTTTAGATCTTGCCCAGCGGTTTAACGTCGACGGCGCTGCTGGCGATCACGCTGTATCACTGCTGCATACATCAATGATGATCATTGGCGTGGTGCTGGCTATCCGCATCTGGCGTGAAGAGATCAGCCGCAACGATTTTTTCAGGCTCAGCCGCAGGCCTTTTGTGGTTGGCATTGCCGGAGATTCCGGTGCCGGTAAAGATACCCTTTCTGATGCGGTAAGCGGGCTTTTTGGCAATCACTCGGTGGTTAAACTGTCCGGGGACGATTATCACCTGTGGGACCGACAAAAACCGATGTGGCAGGTGATGACACATCTCAATCCCATGGCTAACGATCTGGAAGGCTTTTGCAGCGATTTAATCTCGTTGACCGATGGTAAGTCTATTCATTCCCGTCATTACGATCATCAGACGGGCAAAATGAGCCGGCCCTTCCGTATCGCCAGTAATGACATTATCATCGCCAGCGGTTTGCACGCGCTCTATTTACCGATCCTCAGGGACTGCTACAACCTGAAAATTTACCTCAATATCGATGAGGGGCTACGGCGTTACCTGAAAATTAAACGCGATGTGCACGAGCGCGGACACACGCTGGAAAAAGTACTGACGTCGTTTAACAAGCGCGAGTCAGATTCCGAGCGTTTCATCCGGCCCCAGCTGGGCTTTGCCGATCTTGCGCTTTCGTTACAGCCGATCCATCCCCGGATGCTGGAGAATCTGGACGGCAAGCAGCCATTGCGCCTGAAGCTGGTTGTCACTACGCGACATGGTTTTAATGAACTTTCATTGAGCAGGGTGCTGGTGGGAGTCTGTGGTTTACATGTCGATATCGTGGTCAGTGATGATGGCGCTGAAATTCTAATCAGCATCGAGGGTGAAACTTCAGCGGCAGATATAGAACTGGCAGCAAAAATACTTTGTCCGAGCGTAATCGAGTTTTTAGATATTACTCCTGCCTGGCAAGATGGCATGGTTGGACTGATGCAATTAATCACTCTTTCTCATATCAGCCAGGCGATGACTAAGCGATTTGTAAAATGAAAATAAATAATCCAGAGTGTTTCACCCGTCTACCCGATGCGATTTTATTTGATACCGACAATACGCTCTATCCTTACGATCCGGTGCACGCAGCGGCCCAGGCGGCGGTACGGGACAAAGTGGTCAATATGTTTTCCATCTCACCTGATGAGTTTGACCGGGCATTTAAACAGGCCAGAGATCAGGTTAAAAATCGCCTGAAACACACGGCCTCTTCCCACAGCCGGTTGCTTTATCTTCAGCGTATGCTGGAAATCATGGGGCTGGGATCGCAGGTGCTGCTGGCGCTGGATTTCGAACAAACATACTGGCGAACCTTTTTAAGCAATGCGGTGCTGTTTGATGGCGTCAAGGACCTGCTGGATGACCTTCGTCTGCTGGGGGTACCGACGGCGATCGTTACCGATCTGACGGCACAGATCCAGTTCAGGAAGGTGGTTTACTTCGGACTCGATCACTACTTTGACTACATTGTTACCAGTGAAGAAGCCGGTTTTGATAAGCCCCATGAAGCCCCTTTCCAGATTGCACTGGAGAAAATGCGGCCGAAAGGTAACTGCATCTGGATGATTGGCGATAACCCGGTCAATGACATCCTTGGAGCGCGTGAGAAGATTAATGCGGTGACGCTGCAAAAAGTGCATGTCGGCGTCGAGGAAGGCACCGGGATGAATACGCCGGATGCAACATTTAACGACTTCAGCGCATTACAAAAACTGATTGCCAAACTGGGAGTTCAGCGATGAATCAGCCCTGTAACATGACCGCCAGCCAGGTAACAGCCTGTTGTGCCCGTCTGGGTAAAGATCCTCTTTTGGTTCAGGGAGCAGGCGGCAACGTCTCCTGGAAAGAAGGGGAGGTACTCTGGGTGAAAGCCTCCGGTACATGGCTTGCCCGCGCTGAGGAGGAGGCTGTCTTTATTCCGGTCGATCTCGCTCACGTCAGAAGTGAAATTGCCGCCGGTAATTTCGCCGTTTCGCCAAAGGTGCTGGGTGATTCGACCTTAAGACCTTCCATTGAAACCCTGATGCATGCCCTTATGCCGCACAGGATTGTGGTCCACCTGCATGTTATTGAACTGCTGGCGAATCTGGTGCGTGAACGCTGTGACATCAGCGCTATCGCGTTGCCGGAAGAAGTTAAGCCGGTGGTGGTGGTTGACTACTTCAAGCCCGGCGCGGAGCTTGCCCGCGCTATTCATGACGGGGTGGCGAACGCGCCTTCCGCCAGCATTATTTTCCTGAAAAACCACGGCGTGGTGATCGGCGCGGAGCAGATTGAACAGGTTGATCATCTGCTCACCATCCTGATTGAGACCATGAAGACAACGCCGATGGCGGCAGCCGTTACGCCTGATGTGGCCGCGCTACCGGAAACGGCCCACGGCGACTATATCCCGCTGGCGGATGCCGATGTGCACCGACTGGCCCGCGATCCGGCCCTGGTCAACCGCTTGAGTGCAGACTGGGCGCTTTATCCCGATCACGTCGTCTTTCTTGGCCCCAAACCGTTCGTCTTTGCATCCTGGGCAGCGCTCAACGATTTTGCCGCGTCAGAACCGCTTCCTGAGCTGGTTTTTATTCGTGACCAGGGTGTCTTTGTTCATCCCGCTTTCAGTCTGGCAAAACAGCTTCAGCTGCGTTGCTATTTTGATGTGCTGGTGCGCCAAAAACCAGACGAAAAACTGAGAACCCTTTCCGGCGAGCAAATTGCAGAGTTACTGAACTGGGATGCGGAACAATACCGGATGAGTCTTTCGGTGAAATCTTAATCCACATACTGAAGAGCTGTTGTGATGAATATATTGCCGTATTTAAAAGCCCGACGTGAATGGTTTTTTGAGAGCAGCGTAGCCGATTCCGGTGTTCCTGTGCGAAATAAAACCCATGCCGTTATTCTTTTCTGGGCTGCTGTGCTGTTTTATGTGGTTTATCAACTTACCATGCAGCCGGGATTTGTTCTGTCGGGTGAAATGTGGGCAGAAATGGCCACAAATTATTTTATCAATGCAAGTGCACCGTCACTGCTGGACAAGCTCTTTTCCACGGACGCCGGCTATATTCCTGTGCCGCAGCGCATTATTGGATTGGTGGTTAATCAGCTCAATATACCTGCCGCCTCCGTACCCTATGTTTACACCGGAACCGCCATCATTTTTACCGGAATGCTGATTGGCTCATTCTGCCTTCCCGCATTCCGAAAAGTCATCAGAAGTGATGGTCTGCGTTTTCTTGTTGCCATCACCGTGCTGATGGTTGCTGACTTTGAAACCAGAACCTATATCAATTTCACCTACTTTTCCGCCTTCTTCATTGCCATTGTGACGGCGCTGGCACTGGTTGATGATACAGAAGAGGTGCCGTGGTGGAGCTGGTTTATACCGGTGCTCATCATCTCAAAACCGGCCGTATTATCGGCATTCCCTGCGATGCTCCTTGTCGCACTGGTCAGTCGCAGCCGATTCCGCTGGATAACCGTTGTGGCCGTTGTTTTCTGTCTGGGACAGATTTTCCAGATGTCGCTGAGTGCGACCGCCGGAACCATGCCCTTCAGAAGCAACGATATTACGCTTTTTTCTAAAGTGATCGCCGCCGTTGAGTACTTTTTTGGCTTTCTGGGCGGCTATATCCTGCACAGCTCGCATTTGCCAAACCACCCGTTAATGCTGGTTGGCTTACTGTTTCTGATCCTCAGTGCTATGGCAATAATGTTCTGGAGAGGCAAGGCAAGGGCGCTGATTTTAGTTGGGCTTGCATTGCTGTTCTTTAATGTCTTTCTTAATGCATTTGCCTTAAGTGACATGTGGAACCGGGATATGTCCAGGCTACAGGGGCTGCCGGTTTACCGACATATTATTGTTGGATTCTTTGGCTGTGTGCTGGTGGTCGCTGGTCTGCTGGCTGAAGTAAGCGAGCGGTTGTCCGGTAACGGGCGTAACCGTTATCTCAGGCACGCTGCCCCGGTGCTGTTTTTGGTATGGTTTATGGCCACAGGCTGGCTCATTTCAGCAGGTCAGATCAGCAGGGAACCCGGCTCACCGGCACTGAATAACTCCCAGTGGCAGAAGATGGCTGAAGCCATAGACTCGCCCACTTCACCGCTTTGCGTTCCTGTTGATCCTGTTGGCTGGATGTATCAGCGTAACTGTAATTTCCTCAAACCGGCCCCGACCTGGGCCAATGGCACCAGAGTGCTCACCAGCTCACTGTCGCTTGAGGAAACGCCACCCGCCGCGCTGTCAGGAAAAAACCTTGTTGCCGCAGCGGTAATGGTCAGACCATTCTCATCCGGGAAAAACACGGCTGAGGTCAGGATGACCATCAAGCTGGTTGATGGCAGTAGCCGATATTTTTCCGGTTCAAAAACGTTGAAGCCATCAGGTGGCTTAATTTTGCTGACCGGCAGGGATGTGATTGCGATGAAAGATATTGCTTCAGTCACCCTGGAGTTCAGTGCGCCGGTTGAAGTCGCGTTATCTGCCGAGGGTTCTGGCGTGGTGTGGATGGGCTTTTAACCCGTTCATCTGAGCCTGTCTGTTGCCAGCCAGCGTCCGCTGTTGACGCTGGCTGGTAATCTGAAATGAAAAAAACCAGCCATGCCGCTCAATTCACGGCACCAGTAAATTCCCTTCACGGATCGCTTCACGGCCTGCCAGTCGGGTTATCAACATCCCGGCCGTGGCAAAACGCGCCCAGTGGCGGGCATACAACAACCCGCCATGCTTTGCTGTCAGCGGCGTCAGTCGGTCGGTAAGCGGATCAAGGATCTCAGCGACCACCTCACCCGGTTTAATCCATTCCCCCGTTTCCCGACGGTGCATAACCACACCGGAGTGCGGTGCAGAGAGATACTCGCAGGCTGCCAGCGGCACTGCCGGACCGGCCAGCGCGGGTAATGCGCTGGCATCGCCACTGATATACCCCCCATGCATCAGACCCCTGATAATCGCTTCTGCATCCCTTTCCGCCTGTGAATGGCTGACATCACGCACGCCACGCAGTTCCAGCGTTACCGGTTTTAACCCCTGTGGCAGCGGAAAACGCTCACCCAGCGTGCGTAGCAGGTACTGCCAGGGTTCACAGCAGGCTTCATCAAACGGATCACCGCCTGATACCTCAGCGATAAGCTGTACTTCGCTGCCCAGGTAGCGTGCCAGCGGTTCGATATCACGCCAGGCCTGTGGCGTGGTGTAGAGATGGGGGATCGCTTCCCAGTCACAGTGCAGATCGATCATCAGATCGGCCTGACAGGCCATCCGCATCAGCGTATGGCGCTGCGATTCCAGCTCGGTGAGAGCTTTGTGCGTGGTGAAATAGTGGTTGATGGCATCACGGATGCACTGGCGGTTGTGTTCAACTTCGTCGGTCAGCACCTCAGGGAGCGCAGTCGCCAGTGCCGGACCGAGAGCCGGGAACTGGCGGTTAAAATCCTGGCCAGAAGCGGTATCAAACCGGCCAAGATGGCTACCATGCCAGTGTTGTCCCAGCGCCAACGGATTAGCCACCGGCACCAGCGTAATCTGAGCATTCAGCCGATCGGCATTTTCCAGCGCGAGGAATTTTTTCTTCAGATACCAGGCAACGGCCACGCCGGGCAGTTCATCACCATGCAGCGCCGCCTGAATATAGACCTGCCGTACTGACGGTTGACCAAAATGATAGCTGATGATTTCACGCTGTGTTCCCAGTGAGGCACTGAGCAGGGGATGGTGGCGTTGTTGCATAATCAGATAGTTTACCTGCGGCGAGAGAACGCCGTACCCGTGGGCACGGCTGTGGCATTACTGTTTGATGGAGATATCGCTGGCAAAATATTTTTTCTGCAAGCGATCAAAGGTGCCGTTCCGGCGAATTTCAGCAAAAGCGTTATCCAGCGCGGTTTTCAGTTCTGCATCGCCCTTACGCAGGCCAATAGCGGTGCCAGGGCCGATGATCGGGTCCTCAACGGTGGGACCGGCCAGTTCAAAGTCTTTGCCTTGCGGATGTTTCAAAAAGCCCATCGCGGCCTGAGCGGCGTCGGTGAATACCGCATCAAGACGCCCGGAAACCAGGTCACTTTCAACCTGTGCCTGATCGCCATAGGGCACCACATTCACGCCATGCGGCTGCCATTTGGCGCGGGCATAACGTTCCTGAACGGTGCCCTGTTCCACGCCAACGTTTTTCCCTTTCAACGAATCTGCCGTGGGCAACAGGCCAGCACCTTTCCTTGCAATCAGCTGGGTTTTGGTATCGTAGAGCGGCACGGTAAAGTCAATCTGCTTCAGGCGCTCTTCGGTGATACCCATATCAGAGAGAATGGCATCAAACTTACGCGCTTTCAGTGCCGGGATCATGCCGTCAAACTGGCTTTCGACCCAGACACACTTCGCCTGCATTTGCGCACAAAGCGCGTTGCCGAGATCGATATCAAAACCGACCAGCTTGCCCTGAGGCGTTTTTGATTCAAAAGGGGGATAGGTCGGGTCAACGGCAAAGCGAACCTGCGCAATTTTAGCCTGGGTAGCAAAGGCACAGGCGGTAAGCAGGGCAAGTGCAGCGGCCTGCCGCAAACAGGTGGAGAGCGTTATTTTTGCCATAATGCTTTTCATCTCAGTAGCTTTACACAAGTTGACAGATTAACCTTTCCTCCCCGGCCTGTGAATGACTATTTCAGAATATTCACCTGTATAAATGTACAAATTCGCTCATAGTCCTGCACGTCGAGTAACACCGACTTTTCCAGCAGACCGGCGTTAAACGCAATCTCACGGTTACGCTGACACAGCGTGGGATCAACCACCACCCGCAGTTCCTGATGAAAGCTGAACGGGGGGATGGCACCGAACACGCAGCCGGTCAGACGATCCACCTCCGCCGGGCTGGCAAGTGATGCACGTAAACCCCCGACGGCGGCGGCCACCTTACTCAAATCGGCCTGTTGGTCGGCTGGCAGCACCGCCAGTACATACTGTTTTATCCCGTTTCCCTTAACATGACATACCAGCGCTTTTGCGCCCTGGCCAACAGATGTGCCGCGAATGGCCGCCACCTCCTCACATTTTCCCGTGGGGTGATGTTCCAGAAGCGTATAACGGGCGTGATGGCTGTCGAGCAGGGCCGTCAGTTTCTCAAAGGTGTGCATATGGAACCTCCCAAAGGCAAAAAGGCCGGGATCACCGGCCTTGTGTGCGTCATTCGCGGTGCGACCTTTATTTGTGCCGCTGACGCAGGTTATCAATGATGGTGCTCAGGTTCAGATCCTGATCCTGCAGCAGTACCAGCAGATGGTAGAGCAGATCGGAGGCTTCGTTGGTCAGCTCAGCGCGATCGTTGACGGTAGCGGCCAGCGCGGTTTCCACGCCTTCTTCACCGACCTTTTGCGCAATCCGTTTGGTGCCGCTGGCATACAGGCTGGCGGTGTACGAACTTTTCGGATCGGCGTGTTTCCGTTCTGCCAGCAGTTGCTCAAGCTGATACAAAAAGGTCCAGTCGGAAGCGGCTGGGGAAAAACAGCTGGAGGTACCCAGATGACAGGTCGGGCCAACCGGATCCGCCAGCACCAGCAGCGTGTCGTTATCGCAGTCCGGGGTAATGCTGACTACCTTCAGGACATTTTCAGAGGTCTCACCCTTGGTCCACAGGCGCTGTTTGGTGCGCGACCAGAATGTGACCAGACCGCTTTCCAGCGTTCTGCTCAGCGCCTGCTGGTTCATATAGCCGTGCATCAGTACTTCACCGGAAATGGCATGTTGTACGATGGCTGGCATCATACCGTCGGTTTTTACCCAGTCGAGCCGGGCCAGCTGTTGTTCTGTTAACACGCGCGGATCTCCACACCTTTTTCAATCAGAAACGCTTTCAGTTCACTGATATTAATAATCTGCTTATGGAATACGGACGCGGCCAGCGCGCCATCCACATCGGCATCACGGAAGGCTTCATGGAAATGCGCCAGAGTACCTGCACCACCTGATGCAATCAGTGGCACCCTGCACACCTCACGCACCTTTTGTAACTGGACCAGATCGTAACCATTACGCACGCCGTCCTGATTCATCATATTGAGAACGATCTCGCCGGCACCACGCTTCTGGACTTCCTGCACCCAATCCAGCGTTTCCCAGGTGGTGACTCTGGTGCGGCTTTCGTCGCCGGTGTACTGGTTTACCTGGTATTTACCGCTGTCGCTGTCGTACCAGGTATCGATTCCCACCACAATACACTGTACGCCAAAGCGGTCAGCGAGACGGGTGATCAGCTCAGGATCGGCCAGCGCCGGGGAATTAATGGAAATCTTGTCCGCGCCGAAAGAGAGAATCTGCGCGGCATCCTCTGCCGTTTTGATCCCGCCGGCCACGCAAAAGGGAATATCGATCACTTCCGCAACGCGGGAGACCCAGCTTTTGTCCACCACCCGACCATCTGAAGAGGCGGTGATATCGTAAAAAACCAGTTCATCCGCGCCTTCCAGCGCATAGCGCTGGGCTAAGGGAACGATGTCGCCGATGATTTCGTGATGGCGAAACTGGACGCCTTTAACCACCTGGCCGTCACGAACGTCCAGACAGGGAATTATCCGTTTTGCCAGCATGTTATTGCCTCCGACACGGTGAATTTACCTTCCAACAGGGCTCGCCCGACGATCACACCCTGTGCGCCAGAGTTACGCAGTGCGTCTATATCGGCCAGTGAACCGATGCCGCCAGAAGACTGAAAAGCAATCTGTGGATAGCGTGTGGAGACTTCGCGGTACAGCGCCACATTTGAACCACTCAGCGTACCATCGCGGGAGATATCGGTGCACAGGACATGTTTCAAACCGGATGGCTGAAATTGAGCGATGACCTCCTCCAGCGTGATCCCTGCTGCTTCCTGCCAGCCGCTGATCGCCACTTCTTTGCGGTTTTCGCTGTCAATACGCACATCCAGCGCCAGTACAATCGCCTCAGGGCCGTACTCGTTAAACCACGATTGCACTACTTCAGGCTGCTTTATTGCCGTCGATCCCACCACCACACGGCTGGCACCGGCAGCCAGCAGGGCGTCGACATCCTCTCTGCTGCGGATACCGCCGCCAACCTGTACCGGCACACTGACGCCTGCCAGCAGTTTTTTCAGCAGCGGGATCTGCCGTGCCGCGGGATCTTTGGCGCCGGTCAAATCCACCAGATGCAGTACCCCGGCGCCCTGGGCTTGATAGTCCTGAAGCCGGGGCAGGGGATCGCTGCCATAGTCACGTTGTTGACCGTAGTCGCCCTGATGCAGACGCACCACCTTGCCGTCAATCAAATCTAATGCAGGAATAATCATGCCCGTTATATCTCCAGAAAGTTTTTCAGCAGCCGTGCGCCTGCCGCACCGGAACGTTCCGGGTGGAACTGCACGCCAAAGAAATTGTCTTTTTGCACCGCGGCGGTAAAGGATTCACCATAGTTACACTGTGCGATGGTGTTTGCATTCACCGGCATGGCGTAGCTGTGAACGAAATAGAAATACGATCCGTCCGGGATACCGCGAAACAGATGATTGCCCGCCTGCGACGTAATCTGGTTCCAGCCCATATGCGGCAGCGGCAGGCTGAAATCCTTCATCTGAACGACCGGTTGGTCGATCAGACCGAGCGTTTTAACACCGCCGTTTTCATCGCTCTGTGCACCCAGCAGTTGCATACCCAGGCAGATACCCAGCACGGGTTGGGTACAGGCTTTGATCAAGGTGATCAGATCGCGCTCGTGCAATTGTGTCATCGCGGCCTGAGCGGTGCCGACACCCGGCAGAAACAGCTTATCGGCCTGCAGCACAATATCAGCCTCGCGGCTGACCTCAGGTTGATAGCCCAGACGTTGTATCGCCCATTTCACGGAGGAAAGATTGGCGCAGCCGGTATCGAGGATCACCACTTTCATTTACAGCACTCCTTTCGAGCTTGGCAGAGTGTTACCCTCAACGCGAATGGCCTGACGCAGGGTGCGACCAAAGGCTTTAAACAGGCTCTCGACGCGGTGATGATCGTTCTTACCTTTGGTTTTCAGGTGCAGCGTGCTGGCCATTGAGTATGAGAGCGAACGGAAAAAATGCTCGACCATCTCGGTACTTAAATCGCCCACCCGCTGATAGTTGAATTCGGCTTTATATTCCAGGTGTGGCCGGCCGGATATATCCAGCGCGCAGCGTGCGAGGCATTCGTCCATCGGCAGAACAAAACCAAAGCGGCCAATGCCACGCTTATCACCCAGCGCTTTCAGCAGCGCTTCGCCCAGTGCCAGACCGGTGTCTTCCACCGTGTGATGATCGTCGATGTAGAGATCGCCCTTCACCTTAATATTCATCCGAAAGCCGCCGTGGGTGGCAATCTGGTCCAGCATATGGTCAAAGAAACCAACGCCGGTATTGAACTGGCTGTCGCCCTCACGATCCAGCCAGACTTCGACCTGGATTTGTGTTTCTTTGGTGTTGCGCTCAACCAGCGCGTGGCGATCGCGCAGTGTCAGCTGCGTGCTGATTGCCTGCCAGTTGAGGCCTTCTTTTGCATAGTGCAGCCCCTGAATACCCATGTTACTGGCCAGTTGCAGATCGGTGTTGCGATCGCCAATCACGTAGCTGTTGGTGGTGTCGAGCGCACCCTCTGTCAGCCAGCGGGTCACCATGCTGGTGTTGGGCTTACGGCAGTCACAGTTATCTTCCGGCTTATGCGGACAGATCAGCACGTCATCAAAGGTTATCCCTTGTGAGGTCAGCACCTGCATCATCAGGTTGTGTGGACCATCAAACGCTGCCTGGGGAAAACTGTCGGTGCCCAGACCATCCTGATTAGTGATCATCACCAGGCTGAATCCGGCTTTTTGCAGCGCCAGCAGAGCAGGGATAACATCCGGCTCAAAGGCCAGCTTATCCATGCTGTCCACCTGAAAATCCACCGGGGGTTCAGAGATGATCGTCCCGTCACGATCGATAAAAAGGACTTTATTACTCATGCTTGCTCCAGGGAAACGGACGCGGCTGGCATGGCCCGCAGCGCGTCGACAGTGCGGTCACACTCTTCACGGGTACCGACAGAGATGCGCAGGCATCCTGACAGTCCCGGCTGCTTATTTTGATCACGCAATATAATGCCCTGATCCCACAGGGTTTTGAAGACCGTGGCGGAGGCAGAAAAGCGTGCCAGCACGTAGTTGGTATCACTGTTCCAGACGTGTTCCACGCACGGACAGTTGCGCAGATCGGCAATCAGTTTCTCGCGGTTGGCGATAAGCGTAGCGACATGTTCTCTCATCAGTGCCAGTCCCTCGTCGCTCAGGGCTTGTGCCGCGATATCTGCCACCGGAGTGGCCAGGGGATAAGGTGCAATGACCTTCATCAGCAGCGTAATCACCTCAGCATTCGCCAGCGTGAAGCCACAGCGCAGTCCGGCGAGGGCGAAAGCTTTTGACAGGGTACGCAGAATAACCAGATGCGGGTATTCATTTAACCAGCCGCTCAGCGTCGCCTGGGGACAGAATTCAATATAGGCTTCGTCGGCAACCACCAGGGCCTTACCACGGGTCATCTCCAGCAGCTGACGGATATCATCCGGGTTAATCAGGTTGCCGGTAGGATTGTTTGGGCTGCACACGTAAACGATTTTTACGCCGTCCAGCTTTTGCGCAATGGCCGGAAGATTCAGCTGCCAGTTATCCTGTGCTTCCACCGTGCGGTATTCCACACCAAAGGTTTCCGCGCTGACGCTGTACATACCGTAGGTGGGCGGACAGAACAGCACGGCATCGTTGCCCGGCTCGCAGAAAGCGCGGATCAGCAGTTCGATCCCTTCATCAGCGCCACGGCTGACCAGCAGCCGATCGGTGGTGATACCTGCGTAGGCGGCGTAGCGTTCAATCACCTGCTTCGGCTGGCATTCAGGATAGCGGTTGAGCGTTTGCTGACTGAGATTAAACGGCACCGCCAGCGGATATTCATTCGCATTCAGCCACACATCACCCTTCCCCCCCAGACGACGGGCGGACTGGTAGGGGATCAGCGCGCGGACGTTGGCGCGTGCCAGCTGTTCAATCGGGGTGCTCATTTTTGCTCCTTGAGTGCATTGACGCGCAGGGTAACGGCATTTTTATGGGCGATAAGCTGTTCGGCGGCGGCGAGGATCTCAATGGTTGGCGCCAGCGCGCTGAAGCCTTCTCTGGTCAGCTCCTGTATCGTCATGCGCTTTTGAAAATCGGCGAGGCCAAGACTGGAGCAGGTCGAGGTGTAACCATAGGTTGGCAACACATGGTTGGTGCCGGAGGCATAGTCACCTGCGGATTCCGGTGACCAGTCACCAAGAAACACCGAACCGGCGCTGGTGATATTTTCCACCAGATCGCGGGCATTGCGGGTCTGGATAATCAGGTGCTCAGGACCGTAACGATTGCTGATCTCCACGCATTGCTCAAGGTCTTTCGTCACAATCAGACGGCTGCTTTCCAGCGCCTTACGCGCCGTTTCAGCACGCGGCAGGGCGGACAGCTGTTGTTCTACTGCGGCGGCAACGGCGGCGGCGATCGGCGATGAAGGGGTCAGCAGGATCACCTGAGAATCGGCACCGTGCTCGGCCTGTGACAACAGGTCAGCGGCAATAAAATCGGGGGTGGCATTTTCATCAGCAATCACCAGTACCTCAGACGGGCCAGCCGGCATGTCAATGGCTGCACCATCCAGACGCTGACTGACCTGGCGTTTGGCCTCGGTGACGTAAGCATTGCCCGGTCCGAAAATTTTATCCACTTTGGGCACCGATTCGGTCCCCAGCGCCAGCGCGGCAATTGCCTGTGCACCGCCAACCTGAAAGATTTCTTCCACGCCACAGAGTTTAGCGGCATAGAGGATCTCATCGGCAACAGGGGGAGGAGAACAGAGCACCACCCGCTGGCAGCCGGCAATACGGGCTGGCGTTGCCAGCATCAGCACGGTTGAGAACAGCGGGGCGGAACCGCCAGGAATATACAGGCCGACAGAGGCTACCGGGCGCGTCACCTGCTGGCAGCGAACGCCCGGCTGGGTTTCGATATCCACCGGCGGCAGCCGCTGTGCAAGGTGAAAAGTTTCAATGTTGCCGACGGCAACCACCATCGCCTGCTTAATCTCATCGCCCAGGCGTGCCGTGGCTTCCGCTATCTGTTGTTCGGTGACGCGCAGTGCGGCAACCTGCGTCTTATCGAAAGTGGCACTGTAGTGACGCAGCGCCTCGTCGCCTTGGGTTTTGACCTTTGCCAGAATATCGCGCACGGTACGCGCAATATTTTCAGAGGCGGTCATCGCCGGGCGGGTCAATAGCGACTGCTGTTGCTGTGCAGTGCATTTTTGCCAGTCGATGGGGGTTGCAAAGTCATTCATGATTTACTCCATCATCTTCTCAATCGGCAGCACCAGAATGGAACTGGCACCCAGGGTTTTCAGCTTTTCCATGGTTTCCCAGAACAGGGTTTCACTGCTGACCATATGGATGGCAACACGGCTTTTGTCACCCGCCAGCGGCAGCACGGTAGGGCGCTCAGCACCGGGCAGCAGGGAAATGATGTCCTCCAGACGGTCACTCGGAGCGTGGAGCATAATGTATTTCGACTCACGCGCCTGGATAACACCCTGAATGCGGGTCATCAGTTTGTCGATCAGCTCCTGCTTCGCGGCGGGCATTTCGCCATCGCGTTGGATCAGGCAGGCTTTGGAGCGGTAAATCACCTCCACTTCACGCAGGCCGTTGGCTTCCAGCGTCGCGCCGGTCGAAACCAGGTCACAAATTGCATCGGCCAGACCGGCACGGGGAGCCACTTCAACGGAGCCATTGAGCAGGCAAGAGCGGAACGCCACGCCCTGTTTGTCAAGATACTTCTTCAACAGGTGAGGATAAGAGGTGGCAATACGGGCGTTTTGTAAACATTGTGGTCCCGTGTATTTATCGTCAACCGACATCGCCAGTGAGAGGCGGCAACCACCAAAATCGAGGCGACGCAGGGTAAAATAGCGGGGATCTTCACCCTGAGCGCGGCGGGTAAGCAGCTCTTCCTCCAGCACGTTCTCACCGATAATGCCCAAATCAACCACGCCATCCATCACCAGGCCCGGAATATCGTCATCGCGCACCCGCAGAATATCAATGGGCATGTTTTCAGCGAAAGCAATCAGACGTTGCTGTTGCAAATTAATCTTGATCCCGCAGCGGGCCAGCATTTCGCGTGAATCATCGCTTAAACGGCCAGATTTTTGCATAGCTATGCGTAAACGGGTGTTATCTAACATGGGTAATTATCCTCTTTTCATGTAACCAGTTTTGCTCAGCAGCTCAGCAATTCCTTGCCGGACAGATGTCCAAAAAAAAAGCCCCCGGAAGGTGATCTTCCGGGGGCTTCTCTTGCGTTCTGCACCACTGGAAGATCCTGAATATCTTCCAGCACGCATCGCCTGAAAGACTAGTCAGGGTGATGGTGATGATGGTGGCTAAACTGAACGCGAGTCATAAAATTGTCCTGGATGAATGAATATTCATTTCATGCCCGATAACCTAACCAGATTGTGTGCCTCACGCAACATTTTTTTGTCAACGATGAAAGATTCTCTCATCATCTGCTGATTGCCACTGACCATCGGCTGGCGTAATTTGGCGTTTGACGATGCAAACAGTCACAGGAGCGGGAAAATATGAAGAGAATTGCGATAGTCGGTCTGGGCTGGTTGGGTATGCCACTGGGATTGTCTCTGATGGCGCGTGGCTGGCAGGTGACCGGTAGCAAAACCACACCAGAAGGGGTGGAGGCTGCACGGATGTGTGGCCTTGAGGCCTGCTGCCTGAAGCTGACACCTGAACTGATTTGTGACGCCGACGATCTGAACACATTGCTGAACGCCGATGCGCTGGTGATTACCTTACCGGCCAGTCGAACGGCTCAGGGTGGGGAAGCTTATCTGCTGGCGGTCCAGCAGGTTGTTGACAGTGCGCTGGCGAATGGCATACCCAGAATTGTTTTTACCAGTTCCACGTCAGTCTATGGCAATGGCGGGGTGATGAAGGAGAACAGCCCTCTGGAACCGGTTACCGCAGCCGGTAAAACCCTGAAGGCGCTGGAAACCTGGTTGCATCAGTTGCCGGGTACCTCGGTGGATATCCTGCGGCTCTCCGGGTTGGTGGGACCGGGCCGCCATCCGGGACGCTTTCTGGCCGGTAAAACCGATCTGACTGAGGGGAACCACGGGGTCAATCTGGTGCATCTGGAAGATGTCACCGAAGCCATTGCCCTGCTGTTGCAAACGCCTAAAGGCGGACATATTTATAATCTCAGTGCGGCAGAACATCCGGCACGTAATCTGTTCTATCCGGCGGTGGCCCGTCAGCTTGGATTACCGGCGCCAACCTTTTGTGTGCAAGAAGCAACGACAGTCGGGAAAATCATCGACGGCAGCAAAATTTGTCGGGAGCTGGGGTTTGAATACCAGCATCCCGATCCTGCCATGATGCCTTTACAGTAAACCCGTGGTCACCGGGCGACACTCTGCCCTGCAACTGGCCCAGGGTTGCACTATGAGGCGGGGTGTGGCTGACAGCGTTAAGCTGAATGGAAAAATCAGCCAGCTGGCGAGCGTAAACCGCGCGCAAATATCAGACTGGCTTTAGTTGAATTTGCGTACCTGGCTGAGTAACTTACCGACTTAAGATCGTTTTTTTGTTCTGAGATAAATAACAGTTAATTATTCTTAACCGGAACAGTATCGCCTGCAAATTAACGGCAATCTACTTTTTCCATTATGCTCAGCGTAATGCTGAGTTAAAAAAACGCCGGTGAGCGGGAGGGGTTTTATTGCTAAATCCTTCATTGAACTGCATCTGGAAAATATCAACAAGCCCTGCACTGACTGAAACGGGCGGCTGAATGTGTAGTATCCCCCTTAAACGTGCTTTTATGAAGAGGATAATCTTTCCTGTGAGGCTTTATCCATAAAATGTCCGCGTATGCCAGATATTGCCTGGGTTTGTTATCAGTAAAGGCTATGAGTCAATATCAACCCACGCCATTTCTGTTTTTACTCCCAGGCTGTAAAAAACGGCCTTTGGCACGCCGGAAGGCAGGTTAAAACCTGTAAGGCAATTTCGCTAACGGGGTTCCAGTATTAATCAGCAGATGAATAAAGGCAGGGGGGCAGAGCGTAACCGGCGGACAGAACCTCTGCCTCTTCTGGAGAAGTCGCCAGCGTTCAGAGTGAATGGGTTAAAGCCAGACGTTACGATGCCAGGACGGTTAATGCAATTCAGTTACAGGATAAAAATATAAGCTATGTAAAAATCACTTCCGGCAAAGAGCAGGACCGGTCAGTTTATGAGTTGAAAATGTGGCAATCAGCTTCAGGCCTGGACGCTATCACGACAAAAAAGTAATAAATAAGACCGGAGACCAAATGTAACCGGGCGAGCATACTTTTTCAGGCGGACTTTTAAGTCCTCTGCCGGTGAACGGGCTCTCCGGCTGCTTATGCCGGATCTGAATATTTTTAATCCAAATAAATCAAAGTATTAGGTTTTTTTCTTATCTAATGCTGGCATGCCATGTTTCTTTACATTCTCTTTTCAAATCATAACGATTATAATCTTTTGGATAAGCATTTTTTTAATAAATCCTGACGATTATCTTTGACACGATGAGTTTCAAACAATGGCTGTAAGCAAGCACGCTAACATTGTTATTGCAGGTGGGGGCTTTTTTGGTCTTTATATTGCAGAACAGCTGGCATTAAAAGGATGTCACGTCACCTTATATGAGATGGCGAAATCGCTAATGTCGAGAGCGTCATATGTTAACCAGGCTCGTGTTCATAATGGTTACCATTATCCCAGAAGTGTACTGACCGCCCTGCGGTCCCGGATTTCTTTCCCTCAGTTTGTCAACGAATTCAGAGATTGCATCGAAAGCGATTTCGGGAAGTATTATCTTATTTCCAGTCACCTGGGCAAGGTCAGCGCATCACAGTTCAGGCAGTTCTGCGCACGTATTGGTGCCTTTTGTGAAAATGCGCCAGCAAAAGTTCAGCGGCTTGTTAATCCGGCTATGATTGATGCGGTATACACCACCACCGAATACGCGTTTAATTCTCATAAACTGCGTGACATGATGTTGGAGCGTTTACAGGCAGCCAGCGTAAATGTGGTGACTGAAGCGGTGGTAACGAAAGTAACGCAACGCGGTAATGGACTGACCGTCAGGGTTGCGCGCGGCAGCGAAGAGGAAGAAGTGTATGCCGATCATCTTTTCAACTGCACCTATTCCCGCATTAATTATTTGCTTGACGCTTCTGCCATTGAGCTGATCCCGTTCCGACATGAAATGACCGAAATGTGTCTGGTTGACGTGCCTGATGAGCTAAAAAAAATGGGCTTCACCGTAATGTGCGGACCCTTTTTTTCTGTGATGCCTTTTCCCTCAACAAACTATCATTCATTCAGTCATGTGCGTTACACGCCGCACTATCAATGGGAAGACCAGACGAACGCACCTTATCATGATGCCCGTCAGAAGTATGATTCGTCCCACAAAGCCAGTGCGTGGCGATACATGATAGCCGATGCACAGCGCTATATCCCTTCGCTCAGTGAGTGTCAGTACAAAGAGTCAATTTGGGAAGTGAAAACGCTGCTGCCACGCAGTGACTCCGATGATTCACGGCCGATTTTGTTCAAAGCCAATCATGGATTGCAGGGCCTTCATTGCATCATGGGGGGGAAGATAGACAACATCTATGATGCCCTTGCAGAAATTGAGCGGGTGATAAGGTTGAGTTAATGAAAAGTGAATCTTTCGTATCAGTAGTGATTGTGGTCCAGTCTGATGTAGAAGAGATACACCCCACCTTACTGGGGGTGTATCGGGTTCTGGACGAACATTATACCGACTTTGAAATGGTTATTATCGCTGCAGGGCTCCATTCCACCAACGCCCAGGCTGAAGACGCGATCCTGAAAAACATTCCCGGTGTGCGTATTATCCATCTCTCAGCCGAAGTCAGCATTGATGTTGCTCTGGCTGCTGGCCTGGAAAATGCGATTGGTGATTTCGTCGTGTTATGGAATCCCTGTTCCGATCCGCTGGATGCTATTCCGGGCATGGTGAGCCAGTGTCGTGTCGGTCAGGATGTGGTGATCGGGGTAACGACTCGCGCAAAATCGCTTTCATACCGTTTCATCCGCACGGTGGCAAATAAAACGCTGCACGCCATAGGGTATGATTTACCCAAAAACTCTACCTGTATGCGCTGCCTCAGTCGCCGGGCGGTAAATGCCGTCACCCGCGTGGGACGTTTTCATCACCAGTTTTTTTTGCGTATTCAGAAAACAGGTTATCCGGTCGGCATTTACACCTATGTTCCCCTTCGTGAGGCAGAAGGGCTGGGATTATTAACATCGATCCGGCGTCTGTTACGTCTGATGGTATTCAATTCATCCCGACCTTTACGCTGGATGTCCGGTATTGGTTTTTGCGGCAGCCTGGCAGCATTCATATTTGCCAGTTACAGCGTGCTTATCCATTTACTGAATGGTCATGTTGTTGAAGGATGGACGTCACTGGTGTTCTTCATGTCGCTGCTTTTCAATTTGCAGTTCATTATGATGGCATTTTTTGGTGAGTACCTGGGACGACTGCTGGATGAAAGCAGCGCCCAAAGCGAATACGCGGTGGTTTATGAACGCCACAGTGATGTGATGCTGAATACCGATCGTGTCAATGTATTAAGCGAGGCCGTTTCGCCAGAAAATAATCGGGTGCAAACGGGCCGCAACAATTAAGTTCGGGGTGATAAGTGGATGCGTTAATTGGATTTACCGGGTTTGTTGGTGCAACGTTGCTGAAACAAAAAACGTTTCAGGCATTATACCGCTCGACGAATATTGCTGATATTTGTGGCCAGTCTTTCGACACTGTGGTTTGTGCCGGTGCACCCGGACAAAAATGGTTGGCCAATAAGCAACCGGAAAATGATCGTGCCTGTATAGATTTGCTGATTGAAAAAATTAAAACGGTAAAGTGCAAACAGTTTATTTTGATCAGTACCGTTGATGTTTTTAAAAACCCGGAAAATATTGATGAACACAGCCCGGTTGATGAGGAACAATTACAGCCTTACGGTTTGCACCGTCGTGAGCTTGAAAAGTTTGTTGCAGCGCATTTTGACCAGTCACTGATTGTCAGATTACCGGGTCTGGTCGGGCCGGGGTTGCGAAAAAATATTATATTTGACTTCCATCATAATAATAATATCGGGAATATCGACTGCCGGGGTACTTTTCAGTTCTATCCGATGATAAACCTCTGGTATGACATTGAAATCGCTTTGAAAAATAAGATTGAGCTACTCCATCTTACCGCTGAGCCGCTCTCGGTAGCAGAAATTGCAAAAGCAGGATTTGGTATGGATTGTACCACTCAGCTGAGTGGAAAACCGGCTAATTACAATATGCAAAGCCGCTATGCCCGTTTATTTTCAGAGAAAAATGGCAATTATCAGTACAGCAAGCGCGAAACGCTGATGGCGGTGAGGGCATACGCTCAGTCGGAAAATAAAAAGGGATAACCTGAGGTGACAAAATTATCTTTTTCGAATATAGCCTGGGATGTCTCTGAAGATCATCAGGTTGCCGCACTGCTTAATCAGTATCAATGTGATGCCATTGATATTGCGCCAGGGAAATATTTTCCTGATGTCGTCAATGCCACGACTGAGCAAATAAAGGCCACCGCTAGCTGGTGGCGTGAGCGGGGAATATCTGTTGCCGGCATGCAGTCTCTGCTTTTTGGCACACAGGGACTTAATCTGTTTGACGCGGTGGACGTTCGCCAGCGGATGTTAAATCATCTTGAGGCAGTTTGCCGAATTGCCGCGGGTCTTGGCGCCACCCGCCTGGTATTCGGTTCACCAAAAAACAGAGACAGAAAAAGTCTGTCTGACCATGAAGTGGCAGCAACGGCGGTTAATTTCTTTCGCGCTCTGGGCGATATCGCCAGCGATTACTCGGTTATTATTTGTCTGGAGCCGAACCCAGCCTGTTATGGTGCAAATTTTATGATCACCACGCCGGAAACCGCTGAGGTGGTACAGGCCGTTAACCATCCGGCTGTGCGTATGCAATTTGATACCGGTGCTGTGACGATTAATAATGAAGATCCTTTTCAGCTGCTCGCGCAATACGGTGAACTGATTGGCCATATTCACATCAGTGAACCAGGGCTGGTTCCTCCGGGTTCGGGGCAGGGCGACCATGATCGTTTCAGTCAGGCAATTCGTCGTCATTTATCCTCTGAGTATGCCACCATCGAAATGCTGGCGACCAACGACCAGCCCCATCTGCAATCGATTGAAAATGCACTGGCTTTTGCAAGCCCGCATTATGGAGCAACAAAATGAAATGGTTGATCCTGCTGCTGGGTATTGCATCTAATGGTTCTGCCAGCGTGCTCATTAAACTGGCCATGACACCGCCGAGAAAATTCCCATCGCTCAGCGAGCCAATGGCGGCATTACATAACTGGCCTTTCTGGCTTGGTTTGGGGCTGTATGGCATGGCGTTTGTATTATATGCCGCCTCACTCGCCTTTTTACCGTTAAATGTGGCGCACCCCGTTTTGACATCCGGTGCCGTTGCATGTGTGGCCCTGCTCTCATTCCTGATCTTCCGTGAACCTTTCTACTGGACCACGGCAGCCGGAATAATGCTGGTAATCGCCGGAGTTATTTTGATAACAACTAAAGTGAAATAAGGCATAAAATGGAAAAAATTATCTGCGATAAAAACTGGCAGGTGCCTGATTATCAGGTGAAGTTATTTCAGGAGAAAAGGCATTCCTGCTGCGTTGTTATCCCTGTTATCAATGAAGGCGAAAGAATTACCCGTTTATTGAGTCGTATGACGGCGATTAATATTGCCTCTCTTGCTGATATAATCATTATTGATGGTGGCAGTAATGATGGTTCTCTGGCGGAAGAAAAATTAATTAATAATCATGTCCGTACCTTACTGATTAAAACCGGTCCGGGGAAATTAAGCGCACAGCTTCGTTGTGCTTATGCCTATGCGCTTGAACAGGGTTATGAAGGGATCATTACCATTGATGGTAATGACAAAGATGATCCTGAAGCGATACCTCGTTTAATTTCTGCCCTGCAACAGGGAAAAGATTTTATACAGGGCTCGCGTTTTATTAAAGGGGGGGTATCCGAAAATACGCCCTTGTCCCGCTATCTCGCTATCCGCTGGATCCATGCGCCATTGCTTTCTCTGGCATCGGGTTTCAGGTGGACTGACACCACACAAGGCTTTCGCGCATACAGCAGTAAAATGTTAGCGGATCCGAGGGTGGCTCCATTTCGCGCTATCTTTAACAGCTATGAATTACTGGCCTATCTCTCATACCGGGCACCAAAACTGGGATACCAATGTGGTGAATTAGCCACGGTGCGAAAATACCCTAAAGGAGAAGTTCCGACAAAAATAAGTAGCGTCAGAGGAAATTACGCGGTGTTTAAGACATTGCTTTCTGCCTGCCTGGGAAAATACAATCCGAAAGGACAGTAAATAATGTCACAATCAATCATTCATTCCGATAATAAAATCACCGACCTCAAATTGTTTGCTATCATCTTTGGGGTGATGTTTGCCTATCTTCATCCGGCGGGATTTAACGGTAGTACCCTTCAGACCCTGGAACAATGGATGAATATGACCAACCATATGTTCCAGGGGACGAATGATTTTCTTTTCAGTTATGGCCCGCTGTTCTGGATGACAGGTGGAACCGTTGCCCAGTACAGTGAGTTTTCGTACTGGATATCACTGGTATTTATGAGTCTGGTCGCCTCTCTGTTCTGGTTTTATCTGATGCGATTGTGCGGGTACTTTTCAGCATGGTTTCCGTTTGTTGTGGTTGTTTTTCTCTATCTTTATCAGATTATCATTCCAACAAACTTTTTTATGCTCACGCCTCTTCTGCTGGTGGCCTGGTATGAATGCGTGCGGAAAAATGTACTGAATTCACGCACTGTCGTGTTGCTTGCTGTTGTGACGGGAATGCTGTTTTACATCAGGTTTGTCTATGGCATGACCGCAATGTTGAGCATTGGGGCTTACCTTTTTTCTAAATCAGTTATTGATAAGAAAATAAAAGCCACATGCCTTTTCGTGTTGTTTTCCTTATTAGCCTATTTTGTCTTTGGTCTGTCAATTTTTCATCATTTCCACAATATAAAAGATTACGCCATTGTCAACTCTCAGCTCAGCTTTGGTAATGCTGTTGATATGACATTTGATAATGTACTGGGAGGAAATGTCTGGTTAGCTATATTTGTCATTTTTGCGGTGACCAATCTGTTTTTAATTATCAACTACCCGGCAATGGTGTTGACTTTTAATATCCTGTTATTAGTGCTTGTTAAACTGGGTTTTGGCCGCGCCGATCACTATCCGGGTTATTTTGTTTTACCTGTTTCCGTCATGGTAATGGTCACCTGTTTCCATCACCAAAAATGGTGGCGCGGCGTTTTCGCCATTACCATCTGCTCACTGATTTATATATCAAGCGTACCGATTGTTGCTGGTTTTTTACCTCCCGTTCCTTTTTATACCCATGAGAATTTTTTGGTTTCACCCGAAGACAGAGCCGCTGAAAAATATCATGATTATCTGCTGCCCAACGATGTTACTCAGCTGATTGGTGCAAAATCTGTCGACGTTTATCCCTATAATAATGAATTCCTGCTTGCGAATAAGCTCAATTACCGTCACCGGCCACTTTTTCAAAACTTCATGACGCTCACCCCACGGCTGGATAAAATGAATCAGGCGTTTTTCGAGAGTGAGGATAAGCCTGACTTTGTATTATGGCATGCGTCGACATTTTGCCAGGGCCAGACTTGTAACAGCTTCGAAGGTTTCGACCGTAAATATGCGCTTAATGAGGATCCTCTTACCAGCACGGCGGTTATGCTGAATTACCATGTAGTGAAGCATTTTTATGTTAACAATAAACCGGTCATGTTATTGCAACGCAATACCGATACCCGTTTTTTTCAGCCGCCTGTTGAAGATAACCATCGCGCCACTTTCGGACAGTGGATTACTATACCCTACAGTGCCGACAGCCTCGTTAAAATTTTCCCGGTGTTTAAACTGACCGCTTTTGCCAGGTTCAAAAATACATTTTATCGGGGAGACGCGCTGTACGTGCACTACCTGATGGCCAACGGCGAGGAAAAGCAATACCGGCTGAATATACTCAATTCTGTCAGTGGTGTGGTCGCCTCACCGCACTTATATTCATTCCCTTTTCATGGAGAGCGAGTGCGCAAAATAAAATTTACCGTTTCGTCAGATAATTATTTTGCGAAGGACTTCAGCTATGCGTGGGATAATATTCCGCTAAAAGGAATTAACATTGAACCTTCGGTAGGAGAAAGGTTAAGCCATATTGAATACGAGGGTGAAGCAACCAAAAATCTGTGCACGGGTGTTATCGACTCTGCGAAAGTGTCCACAGAGAATGGCGAGCCTGAAGTTTCGATACAGGGCTGGCTGGCACTCACCGCAACGGGGTTGTCCTCTCCCGACCGGGTGTTTATTCGTGGTACTGATGCCAGAGGAGAGGAGTATTTTATCACCACACAAACGGTAACACGGGGCGATGTGGCGGACAGTTTCAAAAATAATGCGTTACAGAACTCCGGCTATAAGTCCTGGTTCTCATTGCCCGCCACAACGGGTGACAACGTGCTGAGTCTGGTGGCGCTGAAAGATAAAAAACTCTACCGCTGTGACAACATTAATTACCACTATCACTGAAACAAAAGCAGCCCTCTTGCAGGGCTGCTGTCTCAGACACCGAACCTGTCACGAAGCGAGTACCAGGCGGCACCCATCGCCGTCAACGGGACGCGAAAACGTCGGCCACCGGGGAAGGGCAGATGAGGCAGTCTGGCAAAGGCATCGAAACGCTGAGGCGCTCCCTTCAGCGCTTCGGTCACCAGTTTTCCGGCCAGATGGGTGAAGGTGACACCATGACCACTGTCCCCCTGAATATAAAACACACCATTTTCCAGTCTGCCAATCTGCGGCATTCTTGAGAGCGTCAGCAGGAAATTGCCGCTCCATGCAAAATCAAATTTAATCCCTGCCAGCTGTGGGAAGGTTTTCAGCAGCTTTGGCCTGATTAACGACACAATATCCTGTGGTTCGCGTGCGCCGTAAATCACGCCGCCGCCATAGAGCAGGCGGTTGTCTGCCGTCAGGCGGAAATAGTCCAGCAGATAGTTGCAGTCTTCCACGCAGTAATTATTGGGTAACAGTGCAAGGGCCCTGTCGGCCGGGAGCGGTTCACTGGCGACAATCTGTGAGCCGCAGGGGATGCTCCTGCCTGCCAGTCGTGGCTCAAGATGGGGCGCCAGATAAGCATTCCCGGCGAAAATAACATATTTTGCGCTAACGTTACCCTGCGCGGTGCTCACCCGGTGAGGATGGTCGTAGCTGACGCCGGTCACTTCGGAATGCTCATAGATGCGGCCGCCGTGACGACGAATAGCTTCTGCTTCACCCAGTGCCAGGTTCAGCGGATGCAGATGGCCGCCACAGCGATCCAGCAGCCCCCCGACGTAGCGCCCGGTGGCTATCTCGCGATTGATGGCGGCACGATCAAGCAGCTCCAGTTGGTGATTGCCATAATGCTGCCAGCTTTTATGCTGTGCTTTCAAATGCTGTAGCTGACGCTGATTCAGCGCGGCAAAAATCCCCCCGGCGCGGTAATCACAGCTGATGGCATAACGCTCAATACGATCACGAATGATCGCCGCCCCTTCAAACATCATGTTACCCAGCAGCCGGGCGCTCTCCCGGCCATAGCGCTGCTCAATCACATCCACATCACGGCTGTAGGAGTTGACCACCTGGCCACCATTGCGACCGCTGGCACCAAAGCCAACTCTGGCGGCTTCCAGCACCACCACATCATAACCGGCTTCGGTGAGAAACAGCGCTGATGAAAGGCCAGTAAAGCCTCCGCCGATAATACAGACATCGCACTGAATGCTGTCGTTAAGCTGTGGCCAGGGCGCGTGTGGATTTGCGGTCGCGGCGTAGTAACTCTTCACATGATCCATAACTCCCTCCTGGTGAGTGCCTCAGCTCAAAAGTTGGCTGGCGTGTGCGCACTGACAATCCGGCACGGATACGCCGAAGAATTGCAGAAACTGTGGGGATTGCCGGTATCAATGACGTAGCTTTGCCCGGCTTTCAGATGATAGCTCTGACCACTGATGGTAAGAGTGATTTGCCCTTCCAGCAGCGTACCGGTCTCTTCTCCCTGATGGCGGATTTTTTCACCCGTGGTGGTGCCAGGTTGATAGGTTTCCAGCAGCATGGCCAGCGTACGCTGTGGATTGCCATTATGAATTAACCGCAATGAGACTCCCTGACTGCCGATATCAATCAAATCCTGTTCATCGATCACCACCTTTGGCGTGTTAACCCCGGCGGCTTCAGAGAAAAATTCGGAGAGGGAAAGATCGTAGACTTTCAGTAACTTCTGCAAGGTGCTAACTGCCGGACTGACTTTGTCCTGTTCGATAGTGCTGATAGCACCGTGCGTCAGCCCGGAAAGTTCCGCGACACGCCGCTGTGACAACCCCCGCTGCTGCCGAATTTCTGCTAAACGTCTTCCGTGAGCATGAGTGGCTTCTTTCATTGCCGTGTTTCCTTTTGATGCCCCTCGCAGGCGTGGATAAACCCATCGAACAGCTGGCGTGACAGGGCTGATGCATCGCTTTGCCATTCCGGGTGCCATTGCACCGCGAGCGCGAAAGGATGTTGCTGCAGACTGACAGCCTCAATCAGCCCATCGGCCGCGAGAGCCTCAATGCGTAGCGGGGTGCCCAGGGTGCGGATCCCCTGCTGATGGAGCGAGTTAACCCAGAGTGTCCCGCCGCCTGTGACCAGTTGAGACAGCAGCCCACCCGGCTCGACATACACTTCATGAGAGGGTGCGTACTGCTGGTCGAGGGGCAGCGATTCGTCTTCACGGTGATCCTGAAAACCAGCCTGCGTATGCAGCTGACGATGTAATGTTCCACCGGTGGCCACCACCAGCTCCTGCAGGCCCCGGCAGATAGCCAGCAACGGAAGTTGCCGGGTCATGACAGCCTTTATCAACGCAAAAGCCAGCGTGTCGCGGCCTGGGTCGGCGTATATTTCGGTGCCGGCTTCACCGTAATGGTGAGGTTCGATATTACTGGGGCTGCCGGTCAATAAAATACCACTCAGTGGCGCCAGTGCGCTGTTTAACAGCTCGGGTGATGACATAAGACCGTGTGGCAGGGCCAGAGGAACGCCGCCCGCCCGCAGAATAGCATCTGAATACTTGTTATGGACCGTCTGTGTGGGATGTCCCTGATAGTTAATCTGGCACATCACCACGCCAATCAACGGCTTGTTAAAAATAGTGTCCACGCCGCGTCTTCCTTTCTTGTTCAATATATCAACCAGCAAAGGTGCCCCTGGTGTTGTTCTGTGCAAAGTTGTGTCAATCCTGGTCTTGACAGAACAATATTTAAACGGTTTTACTGGCAAAATAAAGCTCGGTGTAACATTTGCACACTTTTTGTGTTAGCGCTATGTTATGTGAGTGGCTGTTATTTTGAGCAGGACTGATAACTAAAACAGGCGGGTGAGATGATGACCAATCTTGTCGAAGTAGAAGATTTCACGAGGCACAGTGAAGAGAAACGAACCAGCGCGTTCCAGCATGAAGTTAACGCTTATCTGGAACGCCATCCCGAAACCCGGCATGTTGATATCCTCCTCAATGACTTAAATGGTGTCTTTCGCGGTAAACGCATCCCTGTCTCAAATCTGCTCAAACTGGAAAAAGGCTGTTATTTTCCCGCTTCGGTTTTCGCTATGGACATCCTTGGTAACACGGTGGAAGAGGCCGGCTTAGGCCAGACGCTGGGCGAACCTGATAATATCTGTATTCCTGTTGAAGGCTCTCTTGTTCCCTCTGCCGCCGACCCACAGCATCTGGCTCAGCTTCTGCTGACCATGCGCAACCAAGATGGTACTCCCTTTGACGTTGAACCCCGGAACGTACTGAACCGACTCTGGCAACAGCTGCGTAACAGAGGTCTGTTTCCGGTGGTAGCGGTAGAGCTGGAGTTCTATCTGGTGGACAAACAGCGAGACGCAGAAGGCTACATTCAGCCACCCTGTACGCCGGGCAGCGACGAACGCAACATGCAGAGCCAGGTTTACTCGGTCGATAATCTGGACCACTTCTCCGCGGTACTGAAGGAGATAGATGAACTGGCAGGAAAGCAGGGCATACCTGCCGATGGTGCGCTGGCGGAAGCCTCTCCCGGACAGTTTGAAATTAACCTGCATCATACCCAGAACGTGCTCAGCGCCTGCGATCACGCGGTTCAGCTCAAACGTCTGGTACGGCAGGTCGCTGAAAAACATGGGATGAACGCCACCTTTATGGCCAAACCCTATGAAGAATATGCCGGGAGCGGAATGCATATTCACGTCAGTATGCTGGATGCCGCCGATCACAATGCCTTTATTAATGATGACGGCAGCAACTCGCCGCTGCTGAAACGGGCGCTGGCCGGGATGATTGACCTGATGCCTGCATCAATGGCGCTGTTGGCACCGAACGTTAACGCTTTCCGGCGCTTTCTGCCTGACGCTTTTGTACCGTTACAGGCTTCCTGGGGGCATAACAACCGTACCGTGGCGCTGCGTATCCCCTGTGGCGATCCTGACAATCATCGCGTGGAATACCGCGTGGCCGGAGCAGATGCCAATCCTTATCTGGTGGTGGCTACGGTGCTTGCCGGGATACTGCATGGCCTGGATAATCAACTTTCACTGCCACCTGCCGTCAAAGGCAACGGTCATGAACTGGATGGCAACCCTCTGCCGACCCGCCAGAGTGATGCACTGTACGAATTTGAGCAAAGTTATCCGCTGCAAAAGCTGCTGGGTGAGCGCTTTGGCTTTGTCTGGCACAGTTGCAAACACCATGAGCTGATGCATTTTGAGCGGCTTATCACCGCCACTGAAATTGACTGGATGCTGAAAAACGCCTGAAGCAACCGCCTGTCATTTCTGCCTCATCCATCGGCTGGCAAATAACTACTGGGGGGAAGCGCTTGTCTTCCTGCCCGCGATTGATGCAAAATATGCCCCCTGCAAAACAGATATCCGTAACCGATGCTAACTGATTGCGTCGGTTATTTTTTTGCCGATGATTTGTCATGCCGGCCCGACGCAGGGCGGATAGCCACGTTAAACACACCTTTGTGTCTTTGAGGAAAAAAAGATGGGACAACATTTTATTACTCCGGCAGCCGCCGGTAAGCATCTTCGTGACGACTACGGCGCCGCAGCCGGTTTGACCTTCAGCGCCACCTGCCCGCCTATGTTTTTAACCAAGAAAAACGCTCGCCTGACGCGAAGTTTCCCTGTGGTTCAACCGCTAAAGGTTGAAGCTCACGGGAGGCTGAATCATGTCGCTTAATCCTCAGACGTCTGCCGCTGTGCCGCGCGCTAAGCTTAAAAAATCACTGACGCTGTTACCTGTGGTAATGATTGGCCTGGCTTATATGCAGCCAATGACCCTGTTTGATACCTTTGGGATTGTCTCTGGCCTGACCGATGGTCATGTGGCCACTGCGTATGTTTTTGCGCTGATCGCTATCCTGTTTACTGCACTGAGCTATGGCAAGCTGGTTCGCCGCTTCCCATCCGCTGGCTCCGCCTATACTTATGCGCAGAAAGCCATCAGCCCGCACGTTGGTTTTATGGTTGGCTGGTCATCGCTGCTGGATTACCTGTTCATGCCGATGATCAATATCCTGCTGGCAAAAATCTATTTTGAAGCCCTGGTTCCCGGCATTCCGTCGTGGATCTTTGTGGTGCTGTTGGTGGGCTTTATGACGCTTTCCAACCTGAAAGGCATTAAAACCGTTGCCAACTTCAACAGCGTTATCGTGGTGTTGCAGGTGGTGGTGATGGTGGCGATCATGGTGATGGTGATTGACGGCGTTGCCCACGGTGAAGGGGCCGGAACCCTGGTCAGCAGCAAGCCATTCTGGTCTGAAAACGCCCATGTGGTGCCGATGATCACCGGAGCCACTATCCTCTGCTTCTCGTTTCTTGGTTTTGACGGTATCAGTTCACTGTCAGAAGAAACCAAAGATGCCGGGCGGGTTATTCCAAAAGCTATCTTTCTGACCGCCTTGATCGGGGGCGTTATCTTTGTCGTCGTGTCTTATTTCCTGCAACTGTACTTTCCTGATATTTCCCGTTTTAAAAACCCGGATGCATCACAGCCGGAAATCATGCTTTACGTCGCGGGCAAGGCTTTCCAGTTTGGCATTCTGATTTTCTCCTGCGTCACCGTACTGGCTTCCGGGATGGCGGCACATGCTGGTGTCTCCCGACTGATGTATGTGATGGGGCGTGATGGCGTGTTCCCGGCGCGTTTTTTTGGCTACATTCATCCGGCGTGGCGTACTCCGGCGCTGAATGTGTTGCTGGTGGGGGTGATTGCCCTCAGCGCCATCACCTTCGATCTGGTTACCGCAACCGCGCTGATTAACTTTGGCGCACTGGTGGCCTTCACCTTTGTTAATCTGTCGGTGATTTCTCAGTTCTGGATCCGCGAGGGCCGAAACCGGACGCTGAAAGATAACGTCAATTTCCTGTTGCTGCCGCTGTGTGGCGCGTTGACGGTCGGTGCGCTGTGGGTAAACCTTGAGGAAAGCTCCATGACCCTTGGTCTGATTTGGGCCGCAATTGGGTTGATTTATCTGGCTTTTGTTACCCGCAGTTTCCGCAATCCTGTGCCGCAGTGCACTGAAGAACCAATGTAGGTCACCTGCCTGACTGCCCCGTAAAAACCGGGGCAGTTTTTAAGCTCAGGAAAGCAGCTCTCTGGCATACTCAAACAACGCCTTCAACTGACCCTGCCGGGTTTGATCGCCTTCATACTGCATCAACAGATCTTCCAGCTGCTGCACATAGTCCTGTATCCGCTCAGGGTTAAGCGCGTCGCGGCGGTGCTGTAACCAGCGATTCTGCTCAGCTTCATCCAGCGTACCCGGGAAATTTCGCGCCCGATAGCGGAAAAGTAGCTTTGCTATGCGACGATCGTTAAAGGTCAAATCCAGCGCCGGTAAGTGCTCCGGTGCCGTTT
This sequence comes from Erwinia psidii, assembly GCF_003846135.1. Taxonomy (GTDB): domain Bacteria; phylum Pseudomonadota; class Gammaproteobacteria; order Enterobacterales; family Enterobacteriaceae; genus Erwinia; species Erwinia psidii. Next base: position 1,895 of record NZ_RHHM01000001.1, on the reverse strand, counting down.
GCTGAATGATATTCATCGCCGTGCGATCGGCATCGCTGAAAAAACCGTCATAGAGCTGTGCATCGACATCATCAGAAGGGGTGAAAGGTTCTGCACCGGCAAACAGCGCCACCACCTTTTCACGGATCTCCGGGTGCTGACGTAGCAAAGAAAGGTTATCCAGACAGCGCTGACGCTCTATCCCCAGTCGCTCAGCCTCTTCCGGGCGCAGGGTACTGGCAGGTGCCACTACCGGACATTTATTGATATGTACCAGCTTGACCGGCACCGGAGAGGCGTCTGCAAGATCTTCACGCCGGGTATAAAGACGTGTTCGCAGCCGATCGGCATCCAGCTCAAGTAACGGTGTCATATCACCGGCTAAATCGCAGGTAATCAGCGCGTTTTTGTTCACCGGATGCCAGGCCAGTGGCGCAATCCAGCTGGTATTACCACGACATGCGCCGAACATACCGGAGATATGCACCAGCGGCTTCATCTGCGGAATATCGATTAACGACATGATTTTTTGCTTGTTGCGATGGCTGAACAGAAACTCATAGAGGCGTGGCTGCTTCTCTTTCACCAGCTTTGCCACAGAAATAGTGGCCCGGACATCGCAGAGGGCATCGTGCGCGTTCTGATGCGCAACGCCGTTGGCTTTGGTCAGATGCTCCAGACGAAAACTGGGGAAACCCTCCTCATTTTCCGGCCATGCAATGCCGTCGGGACGCAGTGCATAGCAGGCACGCATCACATCCAGCAGGTCCCAGCGACTGTTGCCGTGCTGCCAGCTCCAGCCATAGGGATCGTAAAAATTGCGATACATCAGATTGCGGGTAACTTCATCATCGAAGCGAACATTGTTATAGCCGACAACGCAGGTGCCCGGTTCACTGAACAGCTGGTGGATACGTCGGGTGAACGCGGCTTCGTTGATGCCTTTTGACCGCGCTTCCTGCGGCGTAATGCCGGTGATCATCACCGCCTGTGGCTGGGGAAGATAGTCATCCGCTGGCTGACAGTAAAACACCTCCGGTTCACCAATGACGTTGAAATCCATATCGGTACGGATAGCAGCAAACTGGGCAGGGCGGTCCAGCGAGGGACTCTGACCGAAAGTTTCATAATCGTGGAAGAGGAATGTTGGCTGTACTGGCTGGTCTTTCACGGTAGTAAAGTATCCACGGTTGATAAATTATCTTCATGTTTTGAATAGGAAAAATATTCTTAACGGGTGATTTTTGCTTCTTTTTGTAGATCGGTGACGGTGGGTGCCTTCGCCAGTACATGGCAAATTGAGTACACGGTGAAGACATAATCCGGCGAGTACAAAATATTAGTATGGCTATCAGCGACACAAGTCTTCATGCCATCTATGGTAAACCATATTCCCACACACCTGAAATAACAGATTCAGACAGGGTGAGGAGCACTGCTCGCGGAGTGATCAACTTTCAGTACTGTTACTGGACTGTCCACACAAAGCAGCCGGGATCGGGTTATGCCTGGCGGGATTATTGTTGAAAACAATCCGCTCAGAGCGGGAAGGTTTACGTCTGGGGAGTTTGAAAAGTGGCAGGGTTTTCCTGTTGGCTATACCGAACTGGGGAATACATTACACAGATATCACTTACTGGGTAATTCGATGATTGTCCCTGTTATAAAATGGATTGGGAGAGAATTCACAGCGCGTTGTGATAAGCAATAACGTGGGGTAGCTCACACTTATTCTCAGGATAAAAATGGTGAGTTTTAAAGGTCACTGTTGGTTGCTTACGTAGCTAAATAGCTATATGGACACCTCTCCGATGCAAGCACCGGCAGGTCTCTTTCTGACAAAGTAGCCACACACATATATCCGGCTTCGTGAGCCCCGATGAACATCCGTACTCTCTGTCCTCATTAGTGCCATG